>NZ_RBIL01000002.1:1288610-2577220 GCF_003633755.1 Solirubrobacter pauli | reverse complement strand
GACGGTCTCCACCGATCAGCCCGGGATCCAGTTCTACTCGAGCAACGGCAACGCGGTGGCGCTCGAGACCCAGCACTTCCCAGACTCGCCCAACCACCCGGAGTTCCCCTCGACGGTCCTACGCCCGGGGGAGACGTACAAGACCACCACGGTCTACAGCTTCGGGACCGACGCCACCAGTGTCGACAGCCACATCTCCGGCGCCGTCCCGTCGACGCTAGGGCTCACGCTCGGGACGCACGCCAGCTTCGGCACGTTCACGCCCGGCGCGACGACGACCTACGAGGCCTCGATGCCCGCCAGCGTCACCAGCAGCTACAGCGACGCGACGCTGAGCATCAGCGACCCGAGCGCCGTCGCCAACGGTCACCTGGTCAACGGGGCCTTCTCACTGCCCGAGCCGCTCCAGGCCCGGGCCCGCAACGCCGCCAACACCGCCACGACGTACGCCAACGTCGGCTCCTCCGCCTCGCCACTGCCCCTTCTGACCTGGAACGGTCCGGTATCCAACAACCCGGTCACGCTCGGCTTCAGCCAGCCGATCAAGGCGACCGACCCACTCCTCCGCGGTACCTACAACAAGACGCTGACCCTCACCCTGTCGACCACAACACCGTGATCGCCGGCGGCCGCGACGCGCTCGTCCAGCGCGTCGCGGCCGTCCAGGTCATTCTCGTCGCCGAGCAGCGCAGCGAATGAGCCGCGCACCGCTGCGGTGCGCCACACGCCGTTCACCTAGGGTCGCGATCGCTCTACGAAGTAGCGGAAACGTCGAAAAGCACTCCTTTCTCGGACTGAGCGCCGCTGCGTGCCTAGGCGCGCCGGCTCCTACACCGCCAGCTGCTCGAACTCGAGCACGGACAGGAACCGGACGTTGGTCAGCTTGGCGGCGGTGATCGCGTGTCGGACCCGGTCGGTGACAATCACGGTGAACGCGCCTTCGGGCGAGAACACGTCTGAGCCGTCCCATTGGTCGAGACCGAAGTAGAGCCCGCGAAGCCCTTTCATTGCTGTGCCGGCGGCGATCGGCGCATCGATCGTGACGGGCTCGCTCAGCGATCTGTCGATCGCGCCTGCGCGACCGAGGACCGCAAGCGCCGCATAGTCGTCCACTTGACGTCCGCCCCTGAGCGCGATCTGAACCTCGCGGAATGCCACTCCCCGAACCTCCGCGTCGACAAGTATCGCTTGCGCTCGCGGAGAGAGCAGGAAGGGAAGCAGCGACCGGCTGAACACAACGTCGAGCAACTTCGTGCCGCTCGCCTGAACGAAGGGCCACGGCTGAAGTTCCGGCTCAGCGCCAAGCCCGAATCGGCGCGCGTCCCGGTCGCGGACATCTCCGGGTACCTGAACCTCGATCGCTCCCTGCCTACTCGCGTGCGTGAAGATGTGAAATCCCGCGTACTCGGAACGCCGTCTGCTGGCCACGGCCGTGCAGCTTGCCATGCTCAAAACCCGATCGATAGCCCACGGGTCAGCTCCGTCTGTCTTGTACCGCCGGCGCGACGCCGCGACCTGCCCGTTCCTGACCCGGGCGGATAGCGAGTTCGTCGAAAAGCACTGCTTTCGCCTCAGCCTCGAAACGACACGGGCGCTCCGCGGCAGGGCGCGGCGAACTTGAGGCCAGATCTACAAAGCGGATCTCGGATTCCCGCCGCGGTACGAAAGGCTAGCCCCAGCAGTATCTATTGCCGCACTTGGGCTCGAACTCGTCCGAGGTCGCAAGCCGAACCATGCTGATGCCGCCCTGGGTGTCGGTCGTCAGGTGCGGGCAACCCGCCCGATGGAGCATCCCGGCTCTCGACACGACCAGAGTCGACGGCGACAACTCCGCCGCCCGGATCCAGCCGTCTACGGAACCGACGATTGGAAGCACCTGAGCGGCCTGCTGTTGAGCGGCCTCGCGCGCTTTCCGAGCCGCGATGTTCTGCCGGATGCTCTCCGTGGTGTTCTGGGGGTTCCGCATGGTTCTCCTTGACGCAGCGAGGAACCTGGAACGTACGCGATACGGCGCCTGTATGTGCGTCCATACAAGCCGACGGCGCGGCCCGGCGCTCGACGAGTAGTGGAATCGTCGACGAACGCTACTTCTGGTCTCGACTGCGGCGCGGCTTCGGAGATGGTGTCGCGACGCCGCCCGCGTGGTAATAGGCCACCGTGAGCACGGCGATTGCCTTGACCGAGTACCAGTGGATGGGCATCCGCGGCATCGTGTTCGGGCTGCTGCTCATCGCCAACTGCCGCCGGGTCGCTGACTTCTTCGCAGCATTCGACCGGGCGGAGGCGGAGCGTGTGGAGCGGATGCTGCCGAAGCAGGGAAACGTCCGTGAGGTCATCTCGATCTGGATGCGGCGGGGAACCGGCGAAAGCTTGGAAGACCGGATGCTCCGCTACGGGTTCGCCGTGTTCTCCGGGCTTATCGCGCTCTTTATGGGTCTTGCGGCGCTCCTCGGAGCGTGGGAGCTCCCTCAGTAGCCCCGCCGGCAGGAAGTCACCGTCGTCGCGGGCGGTCCAGTGATACGAGATCGTCGAACAGTGCCACTGCCGGTGCGTCTCGGCGGTCCGTCTCGCAGTGGTACCCGTGAAGTCTGGGCAGCCCTAGCCTCAAGCCCGAGTCGCTGGCGCCTAGCGCCGCCCGCGGGCATACGCTTTCGTCGTGCGCCTCCGCTGCCTGCCAGCCGCGCTCGTCGCGTTGGCGATGATGTCTTGCGGCGACGATTTCGCCACTGGAGAACTCGGACCGGCCCGCGTTCAATACCCGGGCGAGTGGGTTCAAGAGCCCCTCGACGGCCTGGGTTGGGATCAGAGCGTTGTGATGCGGCCACGGTCGTTAGCCCCGGACCAGCAGGAGCTCTTCGTGCAACTCTCGTATAGCCGTGGCGGCCGCAGTGGCTACGAAGCGCAGATCGGTGCCGCCAAGGACTCGCCGAACCCAGTGGCACCTCTAGAGATCGACGTGCCCGGAGCAAGTACGAGCTATGCCTATCGCGACGGCGGCCTAGTCAGCCACGTCTATGCCCTCTCGGAGAACATGCGTTTCTCGGTGTACCTTCAGGTCAACGCACGAGGCAACGAAACGCTCGACGTCGGGCGCACCCTCGAGTCCTTCGAACTCGGATAGCCCGAGCGTCAAACGGCAGCCGCAAGTTCCGGGCGCCGGGACACGGTCGAGCGACCACGTCCGCGGTTCTAGCGGCTCATCCCGTCAAGAGACCTGCTTCTGCGTGTTGCATCGGACGCAGCTTTGGTCGGGCGGGCGTGGCGGCCCGGGAGCGGGTCATGAGTCGTCAGTTGCGGGCGTCTTCGGTCGCCCCGGGTCGATCAAGGCGTCGAGGGCTTGAGTGGCGATCTTGTGCTGGCGCGTCAGTCGGCCGTCGCCACAGCGCCGAACCGATCGCCGCAACCCCCGCGGCGACCGCGATGAATCCGCCCGGGCCCAGCGCGTACCCGCTGAACTCCTCGCCGCGCGGCAGCATCCAGACCGTCAAACCGACGCCAGCGATCGCGCCCAACACGACCAAGAGCCTGTTCAACGCGATTCCCCCAAAGACCACCGCCATGCCGGCAAAGAACATCGGGATCGTGAACCACGGATCGGTGTCCCAGCCGGCAACCCAAGAGTCGTCGCCGTCACTTGTGGCTTCAAACCACGGAGCCAACAGCGCCACGGTAAGCGCGATCCCGGGTACTTTGATCCGGTGGCTCATAAGCTCGCGCTTGGTGCTGGGCATAAGCGGTCTCACCCGTCCAACATCACGTATTGCGAGATCGTCCAAAGGCGTACTTCACGGCTGCTCGAAGGCGCGAGCGTCCGCACCGCGTAGCCGCGCCGGCGCACATAGCGGTTACGCTCGCGCGCATGACGTCTGATGAGCGTCCAATCGAAGCGCCGCCGTTGCCCATGCCGACGGTCGAGCACCATGTCCGGACCCGTTCGGGCTTTGACGTCTCGACGCTCGTTCAAAGGGTCGTCGCGCAGTATCCCCAAGTCGAGGTGCTTGCGCTCGTCGAGCGTGGGCGCGTATTGGGACTGCGGCGCGTGACGCGACTCTCGCTGCGCGGACCTGGCGACGAGCTCGAACAAGTCTGGGATCAGATCCAGGCAGGGCTGCCCGACGAGGACGGCACCGAGCCCCGCGGCGAATCTCCTTGGACGTCCTGGATGGACGACTGAGCCGGCTGCACCTTCCAGCCGAGCGTGTCGAGGCGGTGTCCCGTCCCACCGCAGTGCCCGACGGATCAGGCGCATGCGCGAGGCACTACGCTCGGCGGCTCATGAGTGAGTGGGTACCCATCGGCACCTCGTGGCTGGGACATCGGCCGGAACCCCTCATTCACGAGCGCCTGTGGGCGTGCCCGCTGATCGGCGACGGCCCGTATCAGGGCTTGATCGACGAGCATGGCCGCGGCCTGGTCTATCGCCAGGACGGAGGCTACGAGGAACGAACCACCTACGAGGCCGACCGAGTTGTGGTCGAGGGCATCGTCACTACGTTCATCGTCGACGGCCGTCCGGTGCGTTCCGTGTACACCAACGGCGAAGAAGAGCGCTACCACTACGACGGCGAACGACTTGTCGCCATCGACGAGGCTCCCACGCTCTGGGACACAGCGATCGGCAGCGCGCGCTACGACACCGGCGGCCGGCTAGAGATCAGCTATGACGACCGCGGGCTGCGAGCCATCGAAGGCGTCTGGACACGGCTGGACGAGCCTTGGCCTGACGCGCTTGCGCGCGGTGCAACGGAGATCGCCGCGAAGGTCGTTGAGGACATCAAACGCGTGATCGAGGAGCCCGTCGACGGGGTCGTCTCGCTCACGCTCGGGTACGTGCAGGACGGAGGAGGCGTGCTCGACTCCGTTTCGCTCAACCGCTCCCGCGATCACAATTCGGTCTTCTACCCATACGGGCGCGAGTGGCCGATCGGGGAAATCGACAGCGGCGTCGACCAAGCCACTGAAGCACTCTGGATGAGCAACGCCGCGCTCAACTCGATCGAGTTGCCAAACCGGACGCTGCTGAACGCGGTCGCTGCCATCCTGGCTCGCTACGACTGGACCGGGATCTTCACGCCCACCGACGACTTCGTGACGTTCATCGCTGAACACGATGAGGGCTACGCCGAGAAGGTCGAGTCCCTCCGAGCGGCGAACCCGCCCGAGCGTGCCGAGCCGTGGATTCGACTTCTGGAGAAAGCCGAACCGTACGAGTTCTGAAACGTTCCACGCTCGACGCACAGAGGCACCTGCAGGACCTCAGCGTCGTGCTCTCTGAAACTCATCGCGTTCTTCGTCGGTCTTGCGGCGCCCTCACCGACCGTCGAAGACCACCGCTGCCGTGGATGGAGCAGTCCGCCGTCGCGGGTGCCGGCTGAGGATCAGTACCTCCGTTGGGCGCCAGGAGACGCTCTTTGCGTCCAGCAGAAGCGCGTGGTGCGCCTCGTTAGCTAGTCGTCTGCGCGCCGCGGACGGGAACGACTGAGTACGCAGCCCGACGGCGGCGGCAACGGCGATCAGACCAATAAGGAGCCGCCGCCACTTACGCCACACTCTCGGTCTTGCCGGCAGCACCCGCCACCTATCCGGCCATTGAGCGGCTCGGTTGGAGGCACCATCTCGTCGAAACACCCTTGTGACGAGAGGTTCGTCGGCTTCGCCAGCGCGTCCCCCGGGCATCAGCGGGACATGAACAAGCGGATCGTCAACGTCGAGGCGAAGGCCTTCCTGGTCGTGTTCGCCGTTGCGGCGAGCCTGTTCGGCGCCTACGGCGTCTTCGGCACTCTGCTCATGCGCGGTGACGGCATCGTGTCGAGCACCACGGGCTTCTTGCTCCTACTGACGATCTCGCTGGCGGCTCTGGGCTCCGCCCTGATCGCCCTGGCCGTGATCCTGAAGAACCACGTCGGTGCCTGGTGGCTGCTGACCTCGGCCCTCGCCACGGTGGCGTGGTTTGGGACGGGGCACTTGCTCGTCGACTGAGACCGTCTCAGACGGTCACCTCCGAACTCCCGTAGCGGTCAAAATCGAGTGAGCCCGACGATTCCGACGACCGTGAGAAGCAGCCCCCAGATGGCGATCGCGATCGCGGACGGGATCCGTTCTTTGCTTGGCCGCTTGCCGTTCTCGCGAGGTACGGCGAAGCCGTAGAGCAGTCCGGCGATCAGCGGGTGCAGGTCGTGAAAAACCTGGAGACGGTCCCAAGCGTTGTCACGGTTGGCGGCCCAGCAGAACGCGACCCACAACGTGATCGCACCCGCAACGACGAGCAACGCAAGGCTCCGAGAGTCGGTGCGAGGCGCGAAGGCACCCGCGGGCAGGATGAGCGCCGAGCCGAACGGCCCGACGATCGGGTGCGTGGTCGCGCGCGAGATCACGCTCGCTGTGTGCCACATCCCGCGACGCTCCAAACGTCGACACGATTGCCGCGAGCGGGCATGATGCGACGACGGTAACCGCCAATCTCCCCCGAACGCTGGGAGGGTGGTGTAGCGCAGCAGCTCCGGGGGGCATCTCGCCACTGATGCGCCTGAGCGCGATGCCTTCTCTCGACCGCGAACCCGTCGCATGACCCAGCGCAGAAAGTTGCGCCGCCGAGACGCGCTGTGCGCCGCGTGCATGGGCGTGTTCGCGTACGCCGCCACGATGCTGGTTCTGAGTTCTCTGATCGACGAGCCCTCGTGGTTCGCCGTGTGCCACGTCGCGGTCGTGCTGATCGCGCTCGGTGTCGTCCACGGGACGCTGCAAGACATCGCGACACGCAGCGACTGGACTGATGCGCAGCGAGTCTCCTGGCGCAACTGGCTGTGGAGCTTCAACCTATTTGCCGCGGCTGCCTACTACTGGCTGCACATGCGCAGCCGCTGAAGTGGAGCAGATCCCGCCTGTAGCGGAACGTCGTAAGCGCCACATCAAGCTAGAAAAGCTCGACCATCGCAAAGCCAATCCAGAGCACCCCGAGGGCCAACGACCCCCAGCTCCACATCCAATACGGATACGACCCAGGACCTCGCGTGGACTGGCCGTGCGGCTCCCGTCGACTCAGCCAGCTGGCAACGAGAAGGGCAACGCCGCCAAGCGCCAGCGCGACAGCGCCAACGGCACCACCCCCCAGAACGGATACGCCGAACGCGACGAGCGCAACGAGGGCTACTGCTGACGACCGAGGCACCGAGGTCTCAGTACCACTAAAGAGAGCGACCGTAACCCCTGCCGGCCTGGCGTAGCCGGACCGAATGAGTGTCCTCGTCGAAACCGGGCACAATCCGGAGCGATGGGAACGCGCCGTCAGCCAGCGTCGAGCAGTGATGAAGCTAAGCGTCGTCCCGGTCCGGCCGTCCGCGACTATGCGTTGGAGTTCGCCGTCGCCACGCTGCTTGGTGCTCTGCCCGGCACCCGGCGTCTGGATCAGTGGTGGGTGAGACAGTCCTGGCGCAGGGTCCTGCTCTACCGTCTCCTGACGGCCGCCGTCGCAGTTGCCCTGGTGCAGTGGGGAGAGCTACTCCGGGCGAGTCAGCATCACCGAGACAACGCCGAGTGACCCGAGCGGTCGGCCGCGGCAGGCGTCCAGCGCCACGCGCCCGTTATGCCTGAAGGCACCAATGGCGAAGCGCCCCAGGAGTGAAGCGGGCCGAAAGGCACGGAATCGTCGAGAAGGACTATTTTTCGAGGTAGCGCATGGGGTGGCCGATGGGCAATCAGCGCCGCTGCTGACGCAGTCTCTGCCACGAGTACATGTCGAGCCAGTACTGGTGGCGCGCTGGCCCCGGCCAACGCCCCCTGGCCAAGCGTCTCAGTGCCCATCGCACTGCCTGGCCGAGGAGCCGATCGACTCGGTGGCCGCCGTGGCGGCGGATAGCTGCCTCGATCGCTTCGGCACTGGGGCTCCGCGGTGACGTCAGCTCCGCGAGCGCCCGGTGCAGATCCTCGACATCGACCAGGAGCCCGGCCTGGCGACCGGACAGGCGGCGCTTACGGACCGCAGGGTCGAAAATCGCGCGCCGCAGCAACTCGTCGGTGACCACGGTGTCGTTGTGCCCGCGCCACGCACGCTCGATGCCGAAGAAGGACGCAATCGTCGAGAAACGACTCTTTGTCGCTCGTTCGTTGACGCCGGACTAGCCGAGTCTGAGGCTCTCGGCCGGTTCATGTCGTCGGCTACCTGAAGCGTCGCGACCGCCAGCCGTCGGGGTCACGCGCTGCGGCGCCTTCCCCGATCCATGCCGCCGGCTGACGAAGGTTGGCGCGTAGGGGAGCTTGATGTGGCGCTGGGACGGAAGACCGCGATGGACCTCGACTCAGACGAGTCGGCCCTCGGGTCCTCGTCCATCGGCCGGATGGCGGGGACGATGGGACCATCGGATCCGATCTGAGCCGTTCAAACCACCGACTGGTGGCCCGCGGCCGCAACGCGATCTGGTTCAGTTTCGACTAGCCAGCGCCGTCCGGGTCGTCCTGCTCGGCTGTTGCCGCGTGTGCCGCGGGTTCGGTTGCTGGGATCCAGCGCCGACCGATCGCGCCCGGCCTCATTCTTACTAAGGGCGCTACGGCTTGCGGCGGTACTTCCGCAGCAGGGCGCGGAGGGTCGAGCCGTTGCGGTAACCGATGTCCAGCGCGATTTGATCGATCGACTGTTCGGTCGTGGCGAGCAGGTGCTCGGCGCGCTCGGCGCGGATTCGTTGGATCAGCTCCAGCGGGGTCATGTTCGCCGCCGCTCGGACGCGCCGCTCGAGGGTCCGGGGAGTGGTGGCGAGCTCGCGGGCGACGGTTGTGATTGGGAGTGGGGCAGCGAGATTGGCGCGGACGTGCTGCTCGAACAGGCGCACGAGCTGATCGTCGCGACCGACGTGGTCGAGCGGGACGTACATGCTCTGGGTCGCGCGTTCGTCGATCAGGAGATGACGCGCGACGCGGTCGGCGAGCTCGACGGACACGCTGCGCACGAGCGTCAGGGCGAGGTCGATGTGAGCGAATGCGGCACCGGCGGTCAGCACGTCCTTGTCCTTTACGACCATGCGGTCCGCGTCGAGCTCGGTGTCCGGGTAGCGGCGGACGAAGACAGAATTCAGCCACCACGAAGTCGTCGCGCGACGCCCGCGCAACAGGCCCGCCTCGGCCAGGACGAACGTCCCGGTGCACGCCCCGGCAACCAGCCCGCCACTGCCGAGATCGGCCAACGCAGTCACCATGCGGATAGTGGCCGGCGCGTCGAGCGCATCGAGCACGCCGGGTTCGTCGAGCGCTCCTAGTGCGGGGACCACGACGACATCAGCGCCGGCGAGGTCGTCGAGGCGGGCCGTTGTCAGAATTGCCAGCCCGGACCCGGTTCGGACGATCGGCTGCTCGCCGGCGATCGCAACGCGAATCTCCGGTACAGCGGGATCATGCGTGCGGCGGAGGACCTCGGCGACGCTGAGCGTGTCGTGAAGCAGTGTGAAACCGGAGGCAAACACGCCATCTGCGACGACGATTGCGAACAACATGTCGCAATCGGTATCAGATCCGTCGCGGCTGCGGTAGTCATGCGAGCTGGCCCTGCGTACGGTGAGGAGGGGTTCAAAGGGCTACCGAGGAGAAGCACCATGAACACGCCATACGCATTCGTCGCCCGGATCGAGGCCAAGCCGGACAAGGCCGAGGACCTAGCGGCTCTCCTGGCCGGCGCGCTACCGCTTGCCGAGGCCGAGAAGGGCACCGTCAACTGGTACGCCGCGCGGACGTCGCCGACCACGTTCTGGATCTTCGACACGTTCGGCACTGAGGACGACCGCCAAGCACACGCCGAGGGCGAGATCGTCGCGGCGCTGAACGCCAACGCAGAGTTGCTCGCCTCCCCACCGGAGATCCTCCCCGCTGACCTACTCGCCGTCAAATGACGGCGGCTGACCTTCACCACGTCCACCGCGGGAGCGGGCGACCGCTCCTGCTGATTCACGGTCTCGGGAGCTCGTGGCGTAGCTGGGACCCCGTGCTTCCGGCACTGTCGGCGGAACGCGAGGTGATCGCCGTCGATCTCCCCGGCTTTGGCGACACGCCGCCACTCGTCGGCGAGGTCACGATCAGCACCCTCGCGGACGCTCTGGAGGGGTTCCTCAATGGTCACGACCTCGACGGTGTCGATGTAGTCGGCAGCTCGATGGGCGCCCGGCTCGCGCTCGAGCTCGCCCGGCGGCGGCGAGTCGGAGCCGTCGTGTCGCTGGACCCCGGCGGCTTCTGGACCGACCGTCAGCGGCGGGTGTTCGGCGCCACGATCGGTTCGTCGGTGAAACTCGTGCGCGCGCTTGCGCCGGTGCTGCCACTGCTGGTCAGCAACCCGGTTGGTCGCACGCTGCTCCTGGGGCAGTTCTCGGCCCGGCCGTGGGCACTTGACGGCGACATCGTTCTGCGTGAGCTCCGCGGCTATTCCCACTCACCGTCGCTTGATGCGGCGTTCCAGGCGCTCGTCCACGGGCCCGCGCAGGCCGGGATGGCCGCCGGCACCGCTCGGGGCCCGATCGTGATCGGCTGGGGACGACGCGATCTCGTCTGCCTGCCCAGCCAGGCGGCGCGGGCCGGCGAGCTGTTCCCGGACGCGCGTGTGCACTGGTTCGAGAGCTGCGGGCACTTCCCCCAATGGGATGTCCCCGACGAGTGCAGCCGTCTGATCCTCGACGCTACCGCCTCGTCGCCGGCGACCGTTGCACCCGAGACGTGGTCACATGCCTGATCTCGCCTGACGCGCCCCACCCTCCCCGAGCTCCACGAGATCCTGATGCTCACCAAACGTCTCGGACGCCGTCTCAGCGTAGATCATCACTGCAACCGAGGACGCGCGCGTTGGCACCCGCGAGCCACTCGATCACGGAAGCGATCGCGGTTGAGGCAGGCGATCCCGAGCGCGTCCGTCGTGCATGCAAGCTTGCGTTGCGAGTCGCGATAACGAACACATGGGATTCGCCAGGGTCTCAGCGCACCTCGCGATGCGCCAACGCCGACAAGCGCTATTTCTGCGGCGCTGTCGGCGCCGTCGTGTCCCGTAGAGTCGCGGCATGGGTACCGGTTCATTGGCTGTGGTGGACGCGTGGTTGAACGCGGTGAACCGCAGAGACGCTGATGCACTGCAGCGTCTGACGCACACGCAGGTCCAGATCGCCGGACCGCGCGGGAACGGGATCATGGATCGGGCGGTGCTGGCCGACTGGCTCGCTCGAGCCGGGTTCTCCGCGGACCAGTTGCGCTGGTTCTGCGGCGGGGACGGCTCGGTCGTGGTCGAACAGGACGCCCGGTGGACCGAGGTGAGCTCAAACGATGAGCTCGGACGGGCATGCATCGCGTCGCGCTTCGTAATCCGAGACGGTCGTGTCGCCAGCTACCAGCGCCACGACGACGGACTTCGGGCAGCACTGACCGCAGCCGGACTCAGCACCGACGACGAAGTCCTCGACCGCGCGCATCACTAGAGGCTTATACAGAGCGCTCCTCCATCTGCGGCGTGTAACAGCCGGGCTGACTCAGGACGTCAGCCGCGGACTGATCGGCGTCGAAAGCGCGAGTTCGTCGATAAGCGCTTCTTTGCCCGACCTCCTGATTCCTACCGGCTCTCGATCGCCGGCCAGTCCGTGTCGCCTCCTTCCAGCAGCACGGCCAGCCTGGGAATGCGCGCTATCGCCAGCATCAACCGACGCGGATTCGAGGGCGTGACCGCAACGACGAGGTCGTCGTCTGGCATTTCGTCCTCTTCGTCGAAGTCGAAGAGGCTGCTGAACACGTAGTGCTCGTCTGCCAGCACGTAGCCATCGGCCCACACCACGAGCTTGGAGCCGTCGCGGAGTAAGACGGTCCAACGCGTCGGAGCTCCAGCGGCCAGCCTCATGCTCAACGTTGTACCCCGAGCTCGGCCAGCCGCGCTCGTGCGGTCTCCAGAGCGGCGCAGCTGCGGTGCGACAAGGGACCGAATCGTCGAAGAACGGCACTCTCGTTGTGTCCCCCTTGGACGCAGCGCTTGCTCGTCTACCACCGTCGGGGATGCAGGCTCCGCAAGAATTCGCGGACGCTTGAGGCGACGACGAACTCGGTGGCGTTGATGTGATGCCAGTAGAGCACCGATCCTCCGGGGTGCCGAAGGAAGAAGTTGCCGTTGACGTCGACGGCAACCACGCTGACTTGTTTGCCGGTCCACCATGGCGCTGTAAGCGGGCGCACGTCGCGGTCGCGAACGAGCAACGCGACATCGACCTCGGTACCTCCGACCGTGACCCAGTGGTTGAGCACGAGCAACGCGATCGCGCGGTCGACCTCGGTTGGTTCTTCAGGAATCGACCGCAGTATCAGGCCGTTGGCGGGCGAAGCGCTTCCCAGGTGCTTGCTTCGATGTCGGTCGAAATTAGTGCAATTGTGGATAGACGCGATTTTCGACGAGCGTCTAACGAAGCGAGCAGTGGTGCTGTGCGCACTTCGCTTTGCGCGCAACCGACGGTCAACGCCGGGGCGCTTGACCCACACGCGCTTGGCGAGGTCGCGGCGCGATGCGACACCCAGCAGCGAAGCGACGGCTCCGCCCGGTTGGGCGCTCAGGTGCTTTGCCGAGAAAGCAGCAGAGCGTCAAGCAGACACCACTTTTCTGGCCGTCCGCGCGGAGACCGCTCTCCTGCTTTGCGCGAAGCCGATATCCCAGGACGGCTACGCCGCTTCGACGGAGATCACTCGGACGTCGTCTAGATGGGCGAAGTCGTCCGGGTTGCGGGTGTAAAGGGTCAAGCCGTGTGCGAGCGCGGTCGCGGCGATCAGGAGGTCGACGGCTCGACGTCCGCGAGCCTTGCGTCCCGCCGCGACGACAGACGCGTAGATGCGGCCGTACGCGCGTGCGGCGTCGGCGTCGAACGGCAACGGATCAAACGTGCTCTCCGCTCGCTGCAGACGGTCCTGACGGCGGGCGCGTTCGACTGGGTCGTCGGTGGCGTGCGGGCCGGCCGCCAACTCGGCCATGGTGAGTGCCGACACCGAGATGCGTTCGGGCAAATGCGCAGGATCGATCAGTCCGAGATCGATGACGACGGACGTGTCCAGCAACCCGTGTGAAACCGTGGCGTCAGACACGAGGAGCAGGGTCTTGCTCGCTCAAGCGGTCGAGGTCCTCGCGCAGGCGGGCGTGATCGACCGGGGGTGCGCCGGCGAAGGCGGCCAGGACAGTGTCGCGATCGACGACTTGACGCGGGCGCGTTGGGCTCAGCTCACCAACCGGCACACCGTTGCGGGTTACAGTGAAGCTCTCGCCTCGGTCGAGTGCGCGCATGATGTCGCCACTTTGGTTCCGGAGCTCGCGCTGCGTGATAGCCCGTCCCATGGTCGGAATGTAGCACGTGTGCTACGCCGCGAAAAGCCCGTTGGCCGCAGCGATCACCACCGAAACGTGCCAGCTTGGGTCTATGTCGATCTCTGGGCAGCCAAGGGGGCGAATGGCCGCGACGGACGCGGACCGAAGTGCGAGTTCAGGGGCGAGCGCAGGGAGGTGCCGACGCGGGCCGACTGTCAGCGCCGACTGCCTAACCGGTCGAGCACGCGCTGCACCGCGTACCGCTCGACGGCATCGAGCTCGTACCACGCCACGCCGCCAGCCTGGGACTCGCCGACGCCGTCGATGACCGCCAAGATCGACGGCACCTCGTAGGGCGTCACCACCAGGTTCCCGGCGGCGGACCGGCCGTCTCGGAGCGGGTCCGTCACCTCGTCGATGAACGCCCGCACGTCACCCCACTCGATGTCGTCGATGACGTCGCCGCCCTTCTCTTCCAGCGCGCGTTCGAGCACACGCTGCAGCACGTCACGCACGCCGTCGGACAGCGCGAGGACGACCGGCTCGCCGACGTCGGGCCAGTACGTGCTCCGCGCGCTGATCTCCTCGTCGAGCGCCACGCGCTCGTCGCCCGTCTCCAGCTCCGCGGACAACGCGTCGGCGAGCACGCCGCGGGCGACCGCCAGCCGCGCGAAGACGTCCCCGTGCTCGACGTACTGGGCGACGGCCAGCGCCTCCAGCTCGTCGAAGGCCATCGCCGATCCGAGCCGGTCGAGCGAGACGACGATCCCGTTGAGGTCCTGCACCACGCGCAGCAGCTCACGCCGCGGCACGGGCACGCCGGTGGTCGTCCCGCGGTGCTCGTCCTCGACCACGCGCGAGAACACGAGCGCGTCCGTGCGGCCGCCGTCGAGGAACTTGCGCAGCCGGCCTTCGAGCTGGAAGCCGGCCGACACGAGCAGTCGCTGCGAGGGGACGTTGACGGGTGCGACCCACGCCTCGAGCCGCGCGACCCCCACGTGGTCGAGCGCCCAGCCCGCGGCGAGTCGCACCGCCCGCGCGCCGAAGCCGCGCCCGCGCGCCGCCGGGACCACCCAGTAGCCGACGCCGACGACCTCCGGCTGCGGCCGCACGCCGAGCCAGAGCAGGCCAACCGCGCGCCCGTCCGCCGAGATCGCCAGCGAGACGCCCTCGCCGTCCTCGACCCGCCGCCGCTGACGCTCGATGAAGGCGAGCCCCGCCTCGCGCGTGAACACGGCCGGCACGGTCGTCCCGGCCGGGATCCGCGGATCGGTGGCGGCCTGTTCGACGCAGGCGAGGTCGTCGTCGTGCCACGGCCGGAGCGTGACTGCGCCGTCGGTCAGCGCCGGGGACGGGTAGCGCAACGCCACGGACGCACCGTACTGGAGAGCAACTTCTGCGCGAAGCACCCGTTGAAGCTCTCCATGACCAAGCTCGTAACCGCAGTCGTCGTGCTCGTCTCCCTGCTTGCAGCGCCTTCGATGGCGTCCGCCGCGAAGGCGCCGAAACCCGTTCGCGACTGCACCGCGGACGGTCGCGTCGACGGCCGTTACAGCAAGAGCGAGCTGCGCCGCGCGATCGCCAAGACGCCCAAGAGCAGCAAGGGCAAGGAGTGCAAGAAGCGGCTGAAGCGCGTCCTGAAGAGCGGCGGCGACGGCCGCCTGAGCAGCAAGAGCAAGTCGACGAAGACGATCCTGCGCGACTGCGCGGACAACGGCTGGATCGACCGCCGCTACTCGGTGGCTGCGCTGCGCAAGGCGCTGAAGAACCTCCCGACCGAGCTCGAGGAGTACAGCGACTGCGGCCCGACGCTGCGCTCGGAGATCAAGGCGCGGACCAAGAAGTCCAAGCGGTAGGCGCCAGGATCGCCTCGGCGACCGCCTCGGGCTGACTCAGGGCCGCGAGGTGGCCGCCGGGCACGGCGATCACGTCGAGGCCCAGCCGCTCCCGCGCCACCCGCGCTTGGAAGGACGGCGGGAACAGGCGGTCCTCGCGCCCGACGAGCACCGCGGTCGGGATCGACGGCCAGCGCTTGAACCCGCACGGCTGGCCGAACGCGACGTCGGCCTCGGGCCGCTGGTGCGCGGCACCCGCCGCCGCGACCTCGGGCGGCACGTCGTGCAGGAACAGCGCGTCGATGTCGTCGATGTCGTCGACTTCGGGCCAGTCGGTGTTCGACCACCACTGGCCGGGCGTCTCACCCGGCGCGGGGATCATCGCGTTGAGCAGGACCAGGCGCTCGACCGGCAGCCGCTCGCAGCACCCGAGCGCTGTGAACGCGCCCATCGACTGCGCGACCAGCACGACGCGCTCCTCGCCCGCGGCGGCCGCGGCCACGAACGCCTCGTACTCGCGCAGGCCCGCGGTCGGGCTCGCGCCGGGCAGGTCGACCGCGATCGCCGTGTGGCCCGCGGCGTTCAACCGCGGGACGACGCGGTGCCAGTACCAGGCGGCGCCGCCGGCGCCGGGGATCAAGACGAAGGTGCTCACGAAGGCGTAGACGTCCCCGTCTCCCGGAACTCATCGGTGCGAATGCGCGAGTCGCTTCGAAATTCCTAGTCGCTAACATTACGTGCGTGAAGCAGCTCACCCAACAGCAGTGCCTCGGCGCCGACGCGGCGCTGAGCCGCGCGTTCTCCCTGCTCGGGAAGCGCTGGACCGCCGTCGTGCTCGGCACGCTCGGCACCGGTGGCCCCACCGGCTTCCGTGAGCTGTCGCGGGCGGTCGGCGGGATCTCCGATTCCGTGCTGTCGGACCGCCTCACCGAGTTGACGCAGGCAGGCCTGATCACCCGCACCGTCGATCCAGGTCCGCCCATCTCGGTCACCTACGCGCTCAGCGAGCGCGGCGCCGCGCTGATGCCGGCGTTCGAACAGATCTCGACTTGGGCCCAGGAGCACCTCTAGCCATGGCCGACTATGGACACGACCTCGTCTTCGGCACCTTCCTCACGCCGCAGGCGGCCAACCCCGCGGATGTCGTCGCGCTCGCGCAGCTGACCGAGCGCGCGGGGCTCGACCTCGCGACCTTCCAGGACCACCCGTACCAGTCGGCGTTCCTGGACACGTGGACGCTGATGACGTGGGTCGCCGCGAGCACGGAGACGCTGAAGGTCTCCCCGAACGTGCTCAGCCTTCCGCTGCGGCAGCCCGCCGTGCTGGCGCGCAGCGCCGCCAGCCTCGACCGGCTCTCGCAGGGCCGGGTGGAGCTCGGGCTCGGCGCCGGCGCGTTCTGGGACCCGATCGTCGCGATGGGCGGCCCGCGACGGTCGCCGGGCGAGTCGGTGACGGCGCTGGAGGAGGCAATCGACGTCCTGCGCCAGATGTGGGACGTGACGACCCGGCGCGGCGTGCGCGTGGACGGTGAGCACTACAAGGTGATCGGCGCCAAGCGTGGCCCCGAGCCGGCGCACGAGATCCCGATCCACCTCGGCGCGTACAAGCCGCGGATGCTGCGGCTGACCGGGCGCAAGGCCGACGGCTGGCTGCCCTCGCAGGCCTACATGCAGCCGGAGGACTACGCGCCGTCGAACGCGCGCATCGACGAGGCGGCGGAGAAGGCCGGGCGGGACCCGCGTGAGATCCGGCGCCTGCTCAACCTCAACACGGACGACATCGACGAGATCGCCCAGCTCGCGCTCGAGCACGGCTTCTCCACCTTCATCCTCGGCAGCGACGACCCGTACGCGATCGAGCGCTTCGGCAAGGAGGTCGCGCCGGCCGTCCGGGCGATCGTCACGGAGGCGCGCCGTCAGCGCGGCACCACGACCGGCCCGGTCGGCCGCAACGCGGCGGTCAAGGCGCAGCGCATGTCCGGGATCGACTACGACGCGGCGCCGGTCGAGTCCGTCGAGCCCGGTGACCGCGCGTACGGCAAGGTCCGCTCGACCTACATGCGCAAGGGCTCACCGGGCCTGGTGCTGCGGCCGGCGAACGCCGAGGAGGTCTCGCAGGCGCTGATCTACGCGCGCGAGCAGGACGTGCCGCTGGCGGTCCGCAGCGGCGGGCACGGCATCAGCGGCCGCTCGACCAACGACGGCGGCGTCGTGATCGACCTCGGCAAGCTCGACCGGGTCGCGGTCGACGGTGACGCCGTCACGCTCGGCCCGGGCGCGCGCTGGGGCAACGTGGCGGCTGAGCTGGGCAAGCACGGGCTCGGGATGAGCTCGGGCGACTTCGGCGACGTCGGCGTCGGCGGGCTCGCGACCGCGGGCGGCGTCGGCTTCATGGCGCGCAAGCACGGCCTGACGATCGACCACATCACGGGCGCGCAGGTCGTGCTCGCGGACGGCTCGATCGTGCGCGCCGACGCGGACCTGCTGTGGGCGATCCGCGGCGCGGGCGGGAACTTCGGCATCGTCACCGAGTTCGAGCTCACCGCGTACCCGGTCGACAAGGTCGTGTTCTCGACGATGGCCTTCGACGCGCGGGACACCGCGCAGGCGCTGACCCGCTGGGGCTACCGGCTCGAGCACGCGCCGCGCGAGCTGACGAGCTTCCTCAACCTGGTCGTCCAGCAGGGCGTGCCGATCATCCAGCTGTACTCCGTCTTCGCCGGCGACGACGCCGAGGCGGCGATCGACGCGCTGACGCCCCTGCTGGAGATCGCGCCCGTGCTCGACCAGCAGGCGCAGCTCGTGCCCTACCCGGCGATCGTCGCGCCGCAGGGCGGCGTGCACATGGGCGGCTCGCCGACCGCGATCCGCGCCGGGCTCGCCGATCACCTGGACGAGGCGACCGCCGGCGGCCTGGCCGCGCTCGTGCAGTCGGGCGAGACGGGCTGGCTGCAGATCCGCACGGTCGGCGGCGCTGTCAACGACCTGCCGGGCGACGCCACCGCGTACGCCCACCGCACGCAGAACTTCAGCGTCAACGCGGTCGGCCGCACGATGGAGCGGATCAACGCGGCGTGGGACGAGCTCGTCTATCCGCACATGAACGGGCTGTACCTGAGCTTCGACACCGACCCGCGCCAGGAGCGCATCCACGACGCGTTCCCGGAGCCGACCTTCAGCCGCCTGCGCGAGCTGAAGGCCGAGTACGACCCCGACAACGTCTTCCGCCAGAACTTCGCGATCACGCCGGCCCTCGAGGGGGCACAGAGGTAGGCATGGAGCTCGGCTGGATCGGCCTCGGCGCGATGGGTGCCCCGATGGTCGCGTGCCTGGAGCGCGCAGGCCACGCGGTGCTCGCGTTCGACGCCGATCCGTCGCGCACGCGCGTGGCCTCGGTGGCCGAGGCGGCGGGCGCCCCGGTGGTCGTCGTGATGGTGGCGACGCCGGACCAGCTGGACGCGGTGCTCGAAGCGGCGGCGCCGGCGGATGACGCCGTGCTCGTGGTCATGTCGACGGTGGGGCCGGCGCCGGTGCAGGCGTGGGCCGAGCGCCTGCCGTGCGCGGTCGTCGACGCGCCCGTGTCGGGCGGCGTCGCGCGCGCGGAAGCCGGCGACCTGCTGATCATGGTCGCCGGGGAGGAGGACGCGGTCGCGCGGGTCCGGCCGCTGCTCGACGCGCTCGCCCGGTCAGCGCCGGTGGTGGGCGCACAGCCCGGCGACGGCCAGAAGGTCAAGCTCGTCAACCAGCTGCTGTGTGGCGTGCACATCGCGGCGGCCGCGGAGGCGCTCGCGTTCGCCGAGGCGCTCGGGCTGGAGGCGGCCGCGGTGCGCGACGTCGTCCGGGAGGGCGCCGCTGCGTCATTCATGCTCGACGACCGCGGCGAGCGCATGGTCGAAGGCGACTTCGACGCGGTCAAGAGCGCGCTGGACATCTTCGTCAAGGACATGGGGCTGGTGACGGATGCGGCGCGCGGCGCCACCTACCCGGCGCCGCTCGCGAGCGCCGCCGAGCAGCTGTACCTCGCGGGCCGCCGGGCCGGGCTCGGCCACCTCGACGACGCCTCGCTGATCGAGGTGCTGCGGGGCGATCGCTGAGGCACGCAGGCGCCGCGCCCGGAAACGCACCGGTCGCGCGCCTATGCTGCCCCGCACGTGACTGCCATCGCCCCGACCCATGCCCTCCGCGCCGCGCTGACCGGCGCGATCGACCGCGCGCTCGGCGAGGCCGACGTGGACCCCTTGCTGGTGCCGAGCCGCCAGCCGGGCGCGGACCTGCAGGCCAACTTCGCGATGAAGCTCGCCAAGCAGCTCGGGCAGCCGCCGCGCGCGCTGGCGGAGCGCGTGCTCGAAGCGCTGGGCGACGCCGGCGGGCTGCTCACGAGCGCCGAGGTGTCCGGTCCCGGCTTCCTCAACCTCGCCTTCGCGCCGGACGCGCTCGCGCGCTGGGGCACCGCCGCGCTGGCCGACCCGCGCCTCGGCGTCGCGCCCGCCGCCGAGCCGCAGACCGTCGTGGTCGACTACTCGGCGCCGAACGTCGCCAAGGAGATGCACGTCGGCCATCTGCGCTCGACCGTGATCGGCGACGCGATCGTGCGCACGCTCGAGTTCG
Source organism: Solirubrobacter pauli (assembly GCF_003633755.1). Lineage (GTDB taxonomy): Bacteria > Actinomycetota > Thermoleophilia > Solirubrobacterales > Solirubrobacteraceae > Solirubrobacter > Solirubrobacter pauli. The sequence goes on along the minus strand of NZ_RBIL01000002.1, from coordinate 2,557,490 downwards.
AGGGGCACGCGGTCGTGCGCGCCAACCACCTGGGCGACTGGGGCACGCAGTTCGGGATGCTCACGCAGCACATGCTCGACAGCGGCATCGAGCACCTGCCGGACTTCGCGGCGCTCGGCGTGCTGTACCGGGACGCCAAGCAGCGCTTCGACGCCGACCCGGCGTTCGCGGAGACGGCGCGCCTGCGGGTGGTCGCCCTGCAGGCCGGCGACCCGACGACGCTCGCGCTGTGGCGGGACCTCGTCGCGGTCTCGCTCGAGCACATCAACGCGATCTACCGCCGCCTGGACGTCACGCTCACCGACGAGCACGTCGTCGGCGAGAGCTTCTACAACCCGCTGCTGGCGGCCACCGTCGACGCGCTGCTCGAGGCGGGCGTCGCGACCGAGAGCCAGGGCGCCGTGGTCGTCGCCTCGAGCCGCTTCACCAACCAGGACGGCACGCCCGCCGTGCTGATCATCCGCAAGTCCGACGGCGGCTACGGCTACGGCGCGACCGACCTGGCCGCCATCCGCTACCGCACCACCGACCTCGACGCGGACCGGATGATCTACGTCACCGACGCCCGCCAGGCGCAGCACTTCGCGATGGTCTTCGACGCGGCGGCCGCCGCCGGCTGGACCGAAGGCCGCCAGGTCGAGCACGTCCCGTTCGGCGCGATGCTCGGTGACGACGGCCGCCCGTTCAAGACCCGCAGCGGCGGCACGATCGCCCTGACCGAGCTGCTCGACAGCGCGATCGAACGTGCCCAGGCGATCGTCGACGCCAAGAACCCCGACCTCGACGCCGCCGAGCGTGCCGACATCGCCCAGGCCGTCGGGATCGGCGCGGTCAAGTACGCGGACCTGTCCACGTCCCGCCAGCGCGACCTGATCTTCAGCTTCGACCGCATGCTCGCGCTGGACGGCAACACCGCGCCGTACCTCCTGTACGCCGCGGTCCGTGCCGGCTCGATCGCCACCCGCGCGGGGGAGACCTCGACCGTCGTCGCCACGATCACCGAGCCGGTCGAGCAGGCGCTCCTGCTCAAGCTCGCCGCGTTCGCCGACGTGCTGGACGAAGTCGCCGCGACCCTGGAGCCGCACCTCCTCTGCACGTACCTCTACGAGCTCGCCGGCCAGTACACGAGCTTCTACGAGGCGTGCCCGGTGCTCAAGGCGGACACGCCGGAGCAGCGCTCCTCGCGGCTCGCGCTGTGCACGCTCACGGCCGAGACGCTCACGCGCGGCCTCGGCCTGCTCGGCATCACCGTGCCCGCGCGCATGTAGCCGGTCACACGGCGCCCGGGTTGCGCGACTGTCGGTGTGCGTGCTCGAACGTCACGACATCACCCGCCTGTACGACCGGCACGCGCGCGCGATGCTCGGCTTCTTCGCGCGGCGCACGTTCGAGCCCGAGGTGGCGGTCGACCTCGTGGCGGAGACGTTCGCGCGGGCGTTCGTGGAGCGGCGGCGCTGCCGTGCGCACACCGATGCCGAGCAGGCCGCGTGGCTGTACGGGATCGCACGCAACCTGCTCGCCGACTGGCGCCGCCGGTCGCACGTCGAACGGCGCGCGCTCGCGAAGCTCGGCGTCGAGCGGCGCGCGCTGACCGAGGACGAGTACGACCGGATCGAGGCGCTCGCGGGGATCGGCGAGGTGATCGCCGCAGGGCTCGAGCAGCTCACCGACGACCATCGCGACGCGCTCCAGCTGCGGATCGTCGAGGAGCGCGACTATGCGGACGTCGCGCGTGCGCTCGGCATCTCCGAGCAGACCGCCCGCGCGCGGGTGAGCCGGGCGCTCGGCGCGCTGCGCCGCCATCTCAGCGAGGAGCCCCACCGTGCCTGACATCCTGGACGAGCTGCGAGTGGAGCTGGACACGGCGTTCGCGCGCGCCGAGCGGCCGCGGCGGCGCTGGCGGCTGCTGGTGCCGATCGCGGCGCTCGCGGCGACCGCCGTTGCGGTGCTCGTGCTCACGACGCGCTCGACCCCGCCGGCCACGGCGGGCGAGGTGCTGCGTGCCGTCGCCGCGGTCGCGCAGGACCGGCCCGCGCCGGTCCCGCGTGACGACCAGTACTTCTACGTGCGGTCACGGACGATGGGGCTGTCGATGTTCGCCGGCGTCGATCCCCGACACGAGCATGCGGTGACGGTGGTCGAGTCCGAGCGCGAGATCTGGTCGAGCCTCGAGCGGCCGGGGCGGCTGGTCGCGCGGGTCGTCGAGCGACGGCCGCTGACGCCCGCCGACGCGGATCGCGTCCAGGGGCCGGATGTCGCGGTGCCGGGTGGCGACGGACGCGGTGGGCGCCTTGGCGCGCAGCACCACTACCTGATCGGCGGCGAGAAGCTCTCCCGCGCCGAGCTGCTCGCGTTCCCGACCGACCCGCAGGCGGTGTACGAGCGTCTGCGGGCACACATCGGCCAGGGCGGCCACTCGCCCGAGGGTCAGGTGTTCGACGCGATCGCGACCGCCCTGCGCGAGCAACCCGCGCCGCCCGCCTTGCGCGCCGCGCTCTACGGGGCGCTCGCGCTCACACCGGGCGTGACGCTCGCGGGGACGGTGACCGACCGCGTCGGCCGCAGCGGCACCGCCGTCGCGTTCACCGAGGTCGGCACGCGCACGGAGCTGATCTTCGACCCCGAGACCTCCATGCTGCTCGGCGAGCGGCGGGTGCTCGTGGATCCGACCAAGTCGGACATCGCGGCGCCGGCGGGCACCGTGGTCGGGGACGTCGCGTACCTCGAGCGCGCGGTCGTCGACGACCGCTGATCGACGCAGACATCCTCCGCATGCGGCATCATGGCTGCGGGTGCGTGCGCTCATCCTTGCCTCATTTGCTCTGCTGGCGCCCGTCGGCTCGCCCGTCGAGGACATCGCGCGCGTCGGTGACCGTGCCGTCTTCTCGACCGAGAGCGGCGCGCTGTGGACGACCGACGGCACGTCCGCCGGCACGGCGCGCCTGAAGGACACGCTGGACCCGCACGCGCTCCACTCCGACGGCACGACCGCGTACTTCACCGGCAACGACCACACGCTGCACCGCACGGACGGGACCGCGGTGGAGCCGATCAAGACCGGGATCGAGCACACGTCGTTCGCGGGCCTGGCCAGCGTCGGCCCGGCGTACGTCTTCCTCGCCCGCCCGGCCACGGCGAACGGCTCCTTCACGCTCTGGCGCACGGACGGGACGGCGGACGGCACGCGGTCGCTGGACGTCTACACGTGGGGGTGGATGCCGGAGGTCGCCGCCGCGAGCGAGCGGACCCTGCTCGTCAAGACCCGCTACTTCCTCTACCGCACCGACGGCACCACGGCGGTGGAAGAGGGCGCCGCGCGCGACGCGGCCACGATCCCCGGCGGCTTCCTCACACGCGGCACCGGGAATGACGGCCGGGCGGAGCTGTTCCGCCTGGACGCGGACGGGACGAACCCCCAGCCGGTCGCGCCGATCGACGCGCCGCGCTGGTTCGCGCGGCTGCCCGACCGCGTGATCTTCCAGGGCGACACCTCCAGCTCGGAGCCGCGCTGGTACTCGACGGACCTCACCGGCGGCGACCTGCGCCTGCTCCCCGCGCTGCGGGCCACCACGCCGCCGCACGTCGTGGGCCGTCACGCCTACGCGATCCACTACGAGGACAACCAGTCGGTGCTCACCCGCACCGACGGCACCGACGGCGGCACCGTCGTCCTCGGCCGCTTCGAGACGCTGCCGGTCGGCTTCACCGCCTTCGACGGCCGCGTCTGGTTCTCCGCGGGCGAGCTGTGGAGCACGGACGGCACGGCGGCCGGCACCCGCGTCGAAGCTGACGTCGCCGCCGGCCCCGAGCTCGCCGCCACCGACGACTTCCTGCTCTTCACCGCCAACGGCGAGCCATGGGTCGCCCGTGACGGGAAGACGCCGACGCCGACGCCCACGCCTGACGTCACGCCCACGCCCACGCCGGACGCGACGGCCACGCCGGACGCCACGGCCACGCCCGCGCCGGCGGTCTCCGTCGCGCCGCTGCCCACCCGCTCACCCGTGCCCGGCGATGGCGCCCTCGCGCCGGCGGACCACCGGCAGCCCCCGCGACGCGCGGCGTCGGTCGCCGTGGCCGTCAAGCGCCTGAGCGCCGTTCGCGGCGCCCGGCGCTGGCGCGTGACCGGCACCGTCCGCGACACCGGCTGCACCGGCCGCGTGCGCGTCGAGCTGGCCCGCGTGAAGGCGGTCACGGCGAACGTGCGCCGCTGCCGCTTCAGCACGATCGTCGCGTCTCGCCGGGTGGTCCGGTCGATCGTCGTGCGCACCGTGCCGACGAGGACCGTCGCCGCGGTGCGCACCCGGGTCGTCCTACAGCCAGCCCGGTAGGACGAAGATCGCCCACGCCGTGATCGGCGCGATGATGATCATGCTCATGCCCCACTGGAGCAGCCGCTTGTAGACGCGGTCGCGGCGGTCCTCCGGGGTGTTCGCGACCACCAGCGCGCCCGACGTCGAGAACGGCGAGGAGTCCACGACCGACGACGCGATGCAGAGCGCGATGATCACGCCGACGGCGCCGATCTCGCCCTGGGCGAGGAACGGCACGGCGAGCGGGATCAGCGCGCCGAGGATGCCGGTGGTCGAGGCGAACGCGGACACGGCGCCGCCGATGAAGCAGATCAGCAACGCGGCCAGCAGCGGCGTTCCGACGTCGGCGACCTTCTCGCCCAGCCAGTCGATCGTGCCCATCTCCTCCAGCAGCGAGACGTACATGACGATGCCGCAGATCAGCAGCACGGTGGCCCAGGCGACCTTGTTCGCGGCGTCCTTGGTGGCGTGCGGCATGGCCAGCGAGAGCACGACCGCGACGGTGACGGCGATGAAGCCGATGTCCCACTCGACGCCGGACACGGCCAGCCCGACGAGCGTGAGGATGCCGGCGAGCGTGAGGACCCGGTCGCGGTTCAGCCCCGGGTTCTCGACCGCCATGTCGACTGCGCCGCCGCCGATCACGGGCTGCCCGGCCGGCGTCGTCTCGCGCTTGAAGCGGTCGGTCGCCGCGGCGTCGGTGTCCACGCGCCGCTGGATCAGCTCACGCCCGCCGAACATGAAGAACACGATCACCGACAGCACGAGGTTGAAGACGAAGCTGGAGATCCACAGCAGCGTCGGGTTGCCTTCGAGGTTGTTGCGCTCGACGACGCCGTTGGTGATCGACCCGAAGATCGAGATGGGGGAGAAGCCGCCGGCGGTCGCCCCGTTGACGACCATCAGCCCCATCAGCACCGGGTTGATCCGGTACTTGACCGCGAACCCCAGCGCGATCGGCGCGATGATCGCGACCGCGGCGGGGACGACCGACCCGACCATGGTCAGGATCGACGTCACCAGGAACATGACCCAGGGGATCATCGCCACGCGCCCGCCGACCGCCCGGACCGCCGCGTGCACCAGCCAGTCCACCGTGCCGTTGTTGTTGGCGATGGCGAACAGGTAGGTGACGCCGACGAGGATGATGAACAGGTCGCCGGGGAACCCGGCGAAGATCGTGTCCTCGTCGGTCCCGATCGCCGTGCCGACGACGAACGCGGCGACGATGCCGAGCAGGCCCATGTTGATCGGGCGCAGCGTGCCGATCGCGAAGATCGCGATCAGCACGAGTATCGATACGACTTCCTGGGACATGTCCCGGCTCTCCCCCTGGGGTTAGACCTCCAGCGCGTCTCTGACGATCTGCACGGGGTGGCGCGCCGTTCGCCCCGTGCCGTGCTCGATCTGCTGGCGACAGGACACGCCGGTCGCCGCGACGAGCGTCTCCGCGGGCTCTCTCCTGACCGCGGGGAACAGGCGCATCCCGCCGATGCGCATGGACAGCTCGTAGTGCTCTTCCTCGAACCCGAACGACCCGGCCATGCCGCAGCAGCCGGCGTCGAGCTCGACGACCTCGGTGTTCGGGATCTTCCGCAGCAGCGCGACCGTGGACGCGGTGCCGGCCAGCGCCTTCTGGTGGCAGTGGCCGTGGAAGAGGATCCGCTGCGGCGTGTCGTTGCGCAGCGGCAGGTCGGCGTCGAGCAGCAGCTCCTCGACGAGCCGCGTGCGGTCCGCGATGCCCTGGTCGCCGAGCAGCTGCACGTGCTCCTCGCGCAGCGTCATCAGGCAGGACGGCTCGCAGCCCGTGATCGGGCCGTCGGTCCGCTGCAGCCGCTCCGTCAGCTTCTCGGCCTTGGCGCGCGCATCGTCGAGCAGCCCCTTGGAGATCGACGCGCGGCCGCAGCACCCGGCCTGCTCGAGCTGGACGTCGTAGCCCGCGGCCGTCAGCAGCTCGATCGACGCGCGGCCGATGCCCGGCTCGGTGAAGGTCGTGAACGAGTCGGCGAGGAACACGACGGGGCGCCCGGTCGTGCGGGCGCGCGTCTTGTTCCAGCGGATCAGGTTCTCGCGGACGAACCGCGGACGCGGCCGCTTGGTGGTGATGCCGACGAGGCCGGTCGGCGCGGGCAACGCGTTCGACAGCGGCGCGAACGCGCTGCCGAGCCGGTTGAGCGTGCGGATCGAGGCGAAGATGCGCGACCGCAGCGGCGTGCCGTGGATCGCGTTGTAGTGGCTGAGGAACTCGGCCTTCATGCTCGCCATGTCCACCGACAGCGGGCACTCGCTCTTGCACGCCTTGCACTCGAGGCAGAGGTCGAGGATGTCGTGCAACCGCTCGTCCCCGAGGGCGCGCGCGGGATCCGGCTCGCCCAGCGCCTTCACGAGCGCGTTGGCGCGGCCGCGCGTGGCGTGCTCCTCCTCCCGCGTGGCCATGTAGCTCGGGCACATCACGCCCTGCCCGGTCTTGCGGCAGGCGCCGATCCGCTGACAGCGGTCCGCGGCGCCGTGCATGCCGCCCGGGCCGAAGTCCAGGTGCGTGACGAGCGGGTTGGGGCGTGGCAGCTTCGCATCGCGCAGGTCCGCCGTCATCGGCGCCGCGTCGACCATCACGCCCGGGTTGAGCCGGTTGTGCGGGTCGAACAGCGTCTTGACCTTGCGCATCGCGCCGTAGAGGTCCGAGCCGAAGATGTGCTCGTTGAACTCGCTGCGCACGCGGCCGTCGCCGTGCTCGCTGGAGTTCACGCCGTCGAACTCGGCGACGAGGTCGCGGATCTCCTCGGCGACCGTGCGGAACGTCTCGACGTCCTCGGACAGGTCGACGAACGGCCGGATGTGCAGGCAGCCCACCGACGCGTGGCCGTAGAAGCCGGCTTCCAGCTCGTGCTTGTCCAGGATCGCCGCGAAGCGCTCGACGTACGGGCCGAGCCGCTCGGGCGCGACCGCCGTGTCCTCGACGAACGCGGCCGGCCGTCGCTTGCCGTCGGACGACGCCATCAGCAGCCCCAGCCCGGCCTTGCGGACCTTGGTCAGCTCGTTCTGCTCGGCCGTCGTCTCCGCGCGCAGCACGTGGTAGCCGTGCCCGTGCTCGGCCCACACGGTGGCCAGCGCGTCGAGCTTGCCGCGAACCTCGTCGTCGCTGTCGCCGGCGAACGCGACGAACAGCAGCGCGCCCGGGTCACCCTCCAGCCGGTCGGAGAGCTTGCGGTACTCGAGCTTGGACCGCGAGAGGTTGAGGATCTTGCGGTCGATCATCTCCACCGACCACGGCTGCAGGTCCAGCGCGTCCTGCGTCGCCGCGATCGCGTCGGCGACCGAGTCGAAGTGCCCGACGGAGAACATCTTCGCCTTCGGCAGCTCCACGAGCCGCACCGTCGCGGCGGTGACGATCGCGAGCGTGCCCTCGGAGCCGACGACGAGCTTGGACAGGTCGAACGGGTCCATGCGGTCCAGCCGGTAGCCGCCCGACTGGCGCCAGTGCTTCGGGTAGTCCTCGGCGATCGCCCGCGCGTGCTCGCGCAGGATGGCCTTCACGGGCTCGTCGAAGGCGTGGGGGAGACCGCGGCGGAAGGTGTGCTGCGAGCCGTCGGCGAGCACGACCTCCAGCTCCTCCACGTGGTCGACCGTCGTGCCGTGCACGATCGACTCCGACCCGCTGGAGTTGTTGCCGATCATGCCGCCGAGCGTCGCCCGGTTCGACGTGGACGTGTCCGGCCCGAAGCCGAGCCCGAACCGCTTGGCCGCGCGGTTGAGGTCCTCCTGCACCACGCCCGGCTGCACGCGCACGCGCCGCGCGACCGGGTCGATCTCGTCGATCACGTTCATGTGGCGGCTGAAGTCGATCACCAGGCCGTGCCCGCCGGCGGCCTGCCCGGCCAGGCTCGTCCCCGCGCCGCGCGCCACGATCGGCACGCCGCGCTCGGCGGCCAGGCGCACGGCGACGCTGACGTCGTCCGCGCTGCGCGGGAACACGACCGCCGCCGGCTCGATGGCGTACGCGCTCGCGTCCGCTGAATACAGGTGCCGCGTGTAGGCGTCGTCTCGAACCTCGCCCGCAAGCTCGGCGGCAAGCGCCGCCACCAACTCCCCCATGAATCGTCCCATCCCCGGTCTCGCTACGGTGTCAAACGTCTGGTGCATCGGCCCGGTCGTCATTTCCTGCAGATCCCTGGTCCCACGAATGTGCCGGACCGGGTGCTGCGGGCGATCGACGCGCCGACCATCGATCATCGCGGACCGGACTTCGCGAAGCTCGGCCACGAGGTGCTGGAGGGTATGCGCTGGGTGTTCGGCACCGAGAGCCCGGTGGTGATCTACCCGGCCTCCGGAACCGGCGCGTGGGAGGCGGCGATCGTCAACACGCTCTCGCCCGGCGACAAGGTGATCGCCAGCGAGACCGGTCACTTCGCGACGCTCTGGCGCGAGATGGCCGAGCGGCTCGGGCTGGACGTGGTGTGGCTGGAAGGCGACTGGCGCCACGGCGCCTCGCCGGAGCGGATCGCGGACGCCCTCGACGATGACGTGCGCGCCGTGATGGTCGTGCACAACGAGACCTCGACCGGCGTGACGTCGCGGATCGCGGACGTGCGCGCGGCGCTCGGCGACCATCCCGCGCTGCTGCTCGTCGACACGATCTCCTCGCTCGGCAGCATCGACTACCGGCACGACGAGTGGGGCGTGGACGTCACCGTCGGCGGCTCGCAGAAGGGCCTGATGCTGCCGGCAGGCCTGAGCTTCAACGCCGTGTCGCAGAAGGCGCTGGACGCCTCGCGCGACGCGAAGCTCCCGCGCTCGTACTGGGACTGGAAGCCGATCATCGCCGCCAACGAGGCGGGCTTCTGGCCGTACACGTCGGCGACCAACCTGCTCTACGGGTTGCGCGAGGCGCTCACGATGCTGCGCGAGGAGGGCCTGGAGCACGTGTTCGCGCGACACGCGCGGCACGCGTCGGCCACCCGCGCCGCCGTCCACGGCTGGGGCCTCGAGGTGCTCGCGGTGGACGAGCGCGAGCTCAGCGGCGCGTTGACCGCCGTCCTGCTCGACGGCTCCGACGAGGTGCGGCGCGTGATCCTCGAGCGCTACGACATGTCACTCGGCGCCGGGCTCGGCAAGCTCAAGGACAAGGTCTTCCGGATCGGCCACCTCGGCGACTTCAACGACCTGATGCTCGCCGGCACGCTGGCCGGCGTCCAGATGGGCCTGCAGGTCGCGGGCCACGACGTCGGCGACGGGCTCACCCCGGCGCTCGAGGTGCTCAAGGGATGAGCGCCCTCGAGGGCGTGCGCGTGATCGAGCTGACGCAGATCATGGCCGGGCCGTTCTGCGGGCAGGTGCTGGCGGACATGGGCGCGGACGTGATCAAGGTCGAGCCGCCCGAGACCGGCGACCAGACGCGGCGCTCGATGGGCGAGCCGGCGTTCCGAGCGGTCAACCGCAACAAGCGCTCGATCACGCTGAACCTGAAGGACGCCGCCGATCGGGGCACCTTGCACCGGCTGGTCGAGACCGCGGACGTGCTGCTGGAGAACTACCGGCCGGGCGTGGCCGCGAAGCTCGGTGCCGACTACGAGACGCTGCACGCGGTCAACCCGCGCCTGATCTACGCGTCGATCTCCGGCTTCGGGCAGACCGGGCCGTACGCGCAGCGCCCCGGCTTCGACCTGATCGCGCAGGGGATGAGCGGGATCATGAGCGTCACCGGCGAGCCCGGCGGGGACCCGGTGAAGGCCGGCGTGCCCGTGAGCGACCTGGGCGCAGGGCTGTTCTGCGCGATCGGCGTGCTCAGCGCGTTGCACGCCCGCGAGCGCACGGGGGAGGGGCAGCGGATCGACACGTCCCTGTGGGAGGGCGCGATGGCGCTGACCGTGTGGGAGACGGCCGAGCTGTGGTCGACGGGCAACGTCCCGCAGCCCCTCGGCTCCGCGCACCGGCTCAGCGCGCCCTACCAGGCACTGCGCACGCGCGACGGCCACGTGACCGTCGGCGGCAACACGCAACGGCTGTGGACGCGGCTGTGCGAGGCGATCGGCCGGCCCGAGCTCGTGGAGGACCCGCGCTTCGCGACGAACCCGGACCGGATGCGCAACCGCCCCGAGCTGGTCGTGGAGCTGGAGGCGGCGCTGGCTGCGCGCACCACCGACGAATGGGTGGAAGCGCTGCTCGCGGCGGGCGTGCCCGCGGGCCCGTTGCATAACGTGCAGCAGGTGGTGGACGACCCGCACACGCAGGCACGCGAGATGGTGGTGGAGATGGAGCATCCCGAGGCGGGCACGGTCTACGGGCTCGGCATCCCGGTCAAGCTCAGCGCGACGCCCGGCTCGGTGCGCCGGCCGGCGCCGACGCTCGGCCAGCACACGGACGAGATCCTGGCGGAGCTGGGCGAGTGACCGTGGACTACGAAGTGCGCGGCCCGGCCGCGTGGCTGACGTTCAACCGTCCCGAGGCGCACAACGCGATGACGTTCGCGATGTACGACGCGCTCGTGAAGGCGTGCGAGCGCGTCGACGCCGACGACGACGTGCGCGTGCTGGTGCTGCGTGGCGCGGGCGGGCGCGCGTTCGTCGCGGGCACGGACATCCGTCAGTTCACGGCGTTCGAGACGCCCGAGGACGGCGTCGAGTACGAGCGCCGGATCGACGCCGTGCTGGACCGGCTGGAGGCCGTGAAGAAGCCGACGGTCGCGCTGGTCGACGGCTTCGCGATGGGCTCCGGCTTCGCGATCGCCGCGTGCTGCGACCTGCGCGTGATCACGCCGTCGGCGACGTTCGGGATGCCGATCGCCCGTACCGTCGGCAACTGCCTCTCGATGGGCAACTACGCGCGGCTCGCGTCCGCCCTGGGCGTGCCGCGGCTCAAGGACGTGATCTTCCGCGCCCGGCCGATCGAGGCGGAGGAGGCGCTGGCGATCGGCTTCGTCAGCGCCGTGGTCGAGGACGACCCCGAGCGCTACGTCAGCGACCTGTGTGAGACGCTCGCCGACCACTCGCCGACGACGCTGTGGGTGACGAAGGAGGCGCTCCGCCGCGGACGCGTGGTGCCGGAGGGCGACGACCTGATCCGGGAGGCCTACGGCTCGGAGGGCTTCCGCAGGAACGTCCAGCGATTTCTGAATCGCTGATTGCAACAAGAGGAGCGTGGTCGCGCTCACCGAAACCCCTGGCGCGGCCATGCTCGACCTGCGTACGCTCGATCCCGCCCGTCAGACCGCCGATCGGCGCGTCGCACTGGCACTCGGGTATGGCGCGCTGGCTTGCTTGACGTTCGCGGCCGTCGGAGCGGGTGCGGGTGGGTGGGCGTTGGGGACCTCGGTCGTCATCGCTTTGGGAGGCCTACCTTGGATCTTCGCGTTCGGCGGCCGCTGGCGTCTCTTGAAGGACGCGCTCGCGGGCACGCCGTTCTGGCTCCGCGGCGACCGCACCGGCGTGTGGGCGACCGCGCCCGTGGCAGGTGCGCTGATGGCGCTCTGGCTGTGCGCGCTGCTCGGCTTCCCGACCCCGTTGGCCGTGCTCGCCTCGCTGGTCGGCGCGGGCGGCTACACCGCGCTGGTGGCGTGGGCCGAGCGCCGCTACGAGCGCCTGATCCTGCTCGACCTGACCGTGCTCGAGACGCGCTTCGAGCGCATCACCGACCTGCGCGCGGAGCGTGCCTCACGGCTCGTGGCGGCGAGCGAGCTGCATGGGCATCGCGCGCCGGTGGACGCTTAGCGTCGCGGTCGCCTGCGTCGTCGCCGGGTGCGGCGGCAGGTCGCCGGACCCTCCGCCACCGCCGGCCGAGCGCCCGGCGACCGTCGAGGACGTCCGCGGCCTGCAGGGCCAGGCCGGTGGCTACCTGTTCTGGCTGGGCGAGTCCTTCCGCGGCGCGCGGCTCAGCCGAGCCGAGCCCACCCAGGACGGCGTGGGGCTCTCGTACGGACCCGACGTCTGCTCCGGCGACAGCGGGTGCACCTCCGAGCTGACGGTCGACACGTCGCTCGACCGTCGCCCTGACACGACCGAAGCGTCCTGCTGGCGGGCGCTGGGGCGGGCCTGGCTGGACTGGTGCGAGAGCACCGAGACGGCCGACCTGTACGTCGGGGCCGTGCGCGTGTCGATCTTCGCCGTGAACGAGACGCCCGACGTGGTCGCGCGTGCGGTCCGCCCGTTCCCGCGCACACGTGCGCGCCTCGCGGCGACGCGGCGCTTCAGCTGCGACGAGGCCGACGCCTTCCGCGACGCGCTCCCGCCGGCGCTGCGCCCACGCGGCTGCCGCTGAGAGACGCGATCACTGCAGCGCGAAGCCGCCGCCGTCGGCGATGAGCCGCCACGTGTCGCCGACGCGCGCGAACGCCACGCCCTGCAGCGGCCCCGGGTCGATCCCCGCCACCCAGGCGTGACCTTCCCGCCCTTCGAGCGCGATGTGCTCGATCGACGGCGTGCCTCTGGCGTAGACGTGCAGCCGGTGCGGGATGCGCGGACGCGTCCCGCAGCGCAGCGTCTTCGTCAGCGGCGGCGCGACGAGGCGGCAGGCGTCCGCCGGACGCTCCTCGATCAGCGCGCGCATGTAGGTGAGGACGACGCGCGCCGCGGCCCGCTCGGCGTCGGTCTCCGGCTCGTGCGGGCGCCACTGGTCGCTGTGGCTTGCCGGTCCCGAGCGCAGGGCCGCCACGACGACGAACGTGGTGAACCCGACGGCGAGCGTCAGGGCGAGGATCAGCCAGCGCATGTTGCTACTACGTGCTGCGTGCCGATCCGTCACAAGGAGATCCGTTGAAGCTCTCGCACCGCGCGCAGAGCGCCGAGCCGTTCCACGCGCTGGCGTTCGGGCAGCAGGCTGCCGACCTGGAGGCCGAGGGGCACCGGGTCATCAAGCTCAGCATCGGCGAGCCGGACTTCGGTGCACCGCCCGCGGTGCGCGACGCGATGCGTGAGGTGATGGACGGGCGGCCGCTGCCGTACACGTCCTCGCTCGGCCTGCCGGCGCTGCGCGCCGCGATCGCGGGCTTCTACCGCGACCGGCACGGCGTGGACGTCGACCCCGCGCGGATCCTCGTCGCCTCGGGGGCGTCGACCGCGTTGCTGCTCGTGACGGCCGCGACGACCGACCCCGGCGACGAGGTCATCCTGGCCGACCCGTCGTACCCGTGCAACCGCGAGATGGTGGCGGGCTTCGGTGGACGGGTGGTGGCCGTCCCGGCGACCGCGGAGACGCGCTTCCAGCTCGCCCGCGAGTCGGTCGAGCGCGCGTGGAGCGACCACACGAGCGCCGTGATGGTCGCGTCGCCGTCGAACCCCACGGGCACGTCGATCCCGTTCGACGAGCTGACCGCGATCTGCGAGCTCGCGCGGGCGCGCGGCGCCTGGCGGATCGTCGACGAGATCTACCTCGACCTGTCCGACCACGGGCCCGACGGGGAGCCGCCGCGCAGCGTCCTGACGGTCGACCCGGACGCGATCGTGATCAACAGCTTCTCCAAGTACTTCGGCATGACCGGCTGGCGGCTCGGCTGGGCCGTGCTCCCCGAGGCGCTCGTCCCCGCGATCGAGAAGCTGGCGATGCACTGGTTCATCTGCGCGTCCGCGCCCGCCCAGCACGCGGCGCTCGCCGCGTTCACGCCCGAGTCGCTCGCCGTCGCCGAGGAGCGCCGCACCGAGCTCGCCGCCCGCCGCGCGCTGGTCCTCGCCGAGCTCGAGCGCATCGGCATCCCCGTGCCCGCCGTCCCGGACGGCGCGTTCTACGTCTACTTCGACGTCGCCGGCACGGGCCTCGGCGCGTGGGAGTTCTGCGAGCGCGCGCTGGCCGAGACGCACGTCGCCTTCACGCCGGGCACCGACTTCGGCACGCACACGGCCGCCACCCACGTCCGGCTGTCCTACGCCGCCTCCCGCGAGGAGCTGCGCGAAGGCCTCGCGCGGCTGGGCGACTTCGTCGCGCGGCTGACGTCCCGCACCCCCTGATCGCGGGTCGAGGGGTTTCCCCCATAGTTGCGCGACGGACGCGCTGGGACGGTGCACTGGACCCGTTCACCGCTCCGAAAGGCCCACGCATGTCCGCCGTCCTCCGCCGTACGTTCGCCCTGCTGGCGCTGCCGATCGTCGCCACCATCGCGGTCTCCGGCCCCGCTTCCGCCGCCACGACGCTGCCGCAGGCCGGCGCGAACCACACCGTGCTCGTGGGCCCCGCCGCCACGTCGCAGGGGATCATCATGCGCGACGGCGGGGTGTGCGACCCGATCCGCCACATGGGCTGCTGATGGTTTGACCGCGCGCGTGCCTCGGAACCAAAGAGGCACGCGTGTGGTGGAAGCTGCTGATTGCGGACGTGAGCTGACCGCAAAGCGACGTAGGCTCCGCTCCATGAGCAACCCTGTGATCAGCCGCGTCGACTTCGTCCCGATCCCCACGCAGGACGGGGAGCGCGCCACGGCGTTCTACGCCGAGACGCTCGGGCTCGAGCAGTCGGCGCACACGGTCGACAAGCCGTTCTCGGAGTTCGACCTCGGTGGGACGACGCTCAGCGTGTGGGACCCGACGACGGCGGGGCTCGAGTTCAACGCCAACACGAACGCGGTCGCGCTCCACACGGACGACGTGAAGGGGATGCGCGAGCTGCTCGAAGGCCGCGGCGTGACGTTCTTCGGGGACACCGTCGACACCGGCGTGTGCCACATGGCGTTCTTCGCCGACGTCGACGGCAACCCGCTGATGCTGCACGGCCGCTACGCGCCGCGCGAGAGCTAGCGGCGCAGCGTCGCCTCCTCGTCGAGGCGGGCGAGCTTGCGCGGGTTGCGGACGGCGTAGATCCGGCTGATCCGGCCGTCCGCGACCTCGACGCTGACGATCGTGTCCAGCGCACCGTCGAGGTCGATCCGCGCGGTCAGCTCGCCGTTGACCCAGAGCGTGCCGACCTCGGCGTGGGGCACGATCGCGCGGAAGCGGCCGAGCAGCTTCGCCACCTTCTCACGGCCGACGATCGGCCGCCGGACCGCGGTCGCCTCACCGCCGCCGTCGGCGACCACCACGACGTCGGGCGCGAGCACCTCCAGCAACCGCTGCAGGTCGCCGGTGTCGAGCGCGAGCAGGAAGCGCCGCACCACCTGCTCGCGCTCGGCGCGGTCGACATGCACGCGTGGCCGTCGCGCCGCCACGTGCTCACGTGAGCGGTGGGCGATCTGGCGCACGGCGGCAGGGGACTTGTCGACCGCCGCGGCGATCTCGTCGTAGGGCACGTCGAACACCTCGCGCAGGACGAACACCGCGCGCTCGGTCGGCGCGAGCGTCTCCAGCACGGTCAGCATCGCCATCGAGACGCTCTCGGCCAGCTCCACGTCCTCGGCGACGTCTGGGCTGGTGAGCAGCGGCTCGGGCAGCCACTCGCCGACGTACTCCTCACGCCGGCGCGCGATCGTCCGCAGCCGGTTGAGCGCCTGGCGGGTGACGATCCGGACGAGGTACGCGCGTGGGTCGCGCACCTCCGCGCGGCTCCCGTCCGCCCACCGCAGCCACGTCTCCTGCACGACGTCCTCGGCGTCGGCGGCCGAGCCCAGCAGCTCGTAGGCCACCGTGAACAGCAGGCTGCGGTGCGTGACGAACGGGTCCTCGGTCATGCGGCGACGGCGGGCATCGCGAGGGGCTTGAGCTCGCAGCGGTCGGCGAGGCCGTCCGCCTCGATGCCGAGCGCCGTGTTCATGCGCGTGTAGTAGTTCGCGAGTGCGGCGTACGAGGTGAGCTCGATCAGCGCGGCCGGGCCGAGCGCCTCCAGCAGCCGGGCGGACAGCTCGTCGGTGACCGTGGGCGGGGTCTGCGACATCGCTTCCGCGTACTCCATCACGTCCCGCTCGAGCGGGGTGAACCGGGTCGACTCCCGCCAGCGCGGCACCTCGCGCGCCTTGTCGAGGTCCAGGCCCTGCTGGTGCGCGTGGAAGTAGCCGATGTCCAGGCACGCGCTGCAGCCGACGTAGCTCGCGACGGCCATGTGCGCGAACGTCTTCAGGCTCTCGTCGCACCGGTTCCACTTGCGTGACTTGCGGCCGAGCCCGAAGCCGAAGTTCAGCACCTGCTTGTTGTGCCACGCCACGCCCAGCGACTCGGGCACGTCGCCGAGCATCCGGCGCGCCATGCGCTTGACGAGCGCGCCGTAGACGCCGTCGATCTCGGTCGGGGGGATGCGGGGAGCCATGTCGCCTCCTTCGTCGGGTTGCCTCACGGCATCCAGACACCGCCCGCGGGTCACGTGTGACACGCGACTCGCTATCCCTGACGCGATGAGAGGCGCAACCGTGCTCGGCGTGGGGATGCTGCTCGTGGCCGCCGGCTGCGGGGACGAGTCGCCGCCGGTCGCGGCGTCGCCGTCACCGACCGTCGTGGCAACGCCCACCGCGACCGCGGAGCGCGCCCCGTCCACGGCCGCGCTGCGCCGGCTCGAGCGCCGCCACGATGCGCGGCTCGGCGTCTACGCGCTGGACACCGGCACCGGCCGCGAGCTCGCGTACCGCGCCGACGACCGCTTCCCGTTCGCCTCCACCTTCAAGGCGCTCGCCGCGGCCGCGCTGCTGAGAGAGGTGGGCGTGGACGGGCTGCGCAAGACCGTGCCGGTCGAGCAGCTCGTCAACGCCTACTCACCCGTGACCGAGCAGCGGCTGGGCACGCGCATGAGCCTGAACGCACTCGCGTCGGCGGCCGTGCGCTACAGCGACAACACCGCGGCGAACCTGCTGCTCGACGAGCTCGGCGGGCCGAAGGGCCTGGATGCGATCCTCGCGGAAGAGGGCGACGACGTCACCCGCATGGACCGTCCCGAGCCCGACCTCAACGTCTGGGAACCCGGGCAGGTGAAGGACACGAGCACGCCGCGCGCGCTGGCCGGGAGCCTCCGCACCTTCGTGCTCGGCGACGCTCTGGACGCGCCCGAGCGCGCCCAGCTGACGAGGTGGTTGCGCACCAACACGACCGGCGGCGCGCTCATCCGCGCCGGCGTGCCCGACGACTGGACCGTCGGCGACAAGACCGGCACGGGCGCGACCTACGGCGCCCGCAACGACATCGCCGTCCTCTGGCCGCCGGAGCGCGACCCGATCGTGCTGGCGATCATGACCCGCGGCCGTGCCGCTGACGCTGAACCCGACGATGCGCTGGTGGCCGCGGCGGCGAAGGCGACGATCGCGGTGTTGGGCTAGCGGTGCACACGGAGGTTGGCAAGTGGTGCGTCGTGCTTTCGGTCAGGCGGTGGTTGAACGTCGGCGGCGCGCGTGGAGCAGGGCTGAGCGAGTCAACGTTGCGGACGTGCGCCGGCGTCGTGATCGCGGCGGCGATGACAGCCGGCGCGCTGGTCGGGTGCGGCGGCGGCGGTGACGTCCCGCGCGAACGCGCCGGTCAAGATCGCGCGGGATCTGTGGTCGCCCTGCGGCTGGTCGAGGCGCCGACGCCGCTGTTCGACGTGCCCAACTACGCGACCAAGGGCACGTTCGCCCAGGTTGGCGGCGCGGATGGCCTCGATCGGGTCAACGCCGCGCTGCGGCGGGTCGTGATCTCCGACCAGGCCGCGTACGAGCAGTCCGCGCGCGACGCCGGGAACGAGGCCGCGCGCAACGCCGGCAACGAGCTGCGCGGGTCCTACGAGACCAGCGTCGACCCGGGTCTGGTCTCAGCGAGCTCGACGGTGGTCAGCGTGCTCATGCCGTCCATCCACCGCTTCCCGGGCGGCAACCACGGTGCCGTCGTCGTCTCGGGAACGGTCCAGGTCCCCTCGGGCCGGCGTGTCGGCCTTGCCGAGTTGTTCGCCGAACCGGTGCGCGCGCTGTCGGTGCTCGAACGCGAGTTCGAGGAATCGTTCAGGCGCCAGGAACCGTCACGTGCCGTCTGCCTCACCGGCTGGCCATGGCTGCGCCCCACGGCGCACAACTACCGGCACTTTGCGCTGCTCGAAGCCGGGATGGCCCTCGGCTTCTCCCGCGGGAACTGCCAGTGGCTGATCGCGACCATCCCCTACGACCGGCTGCGCCCGTACTTCAGCCCTCTGGCGGAACAGCTGGCGGATGGGGTTCGCGCCCCGGCGGCTTAGGTGTCCAGCGTCCACGACGTCCACCGTTTCGTGCAGGTGTCGCGGAGGGATCGTCGGCGACGCGCGCCATGCTCCACCGACTGACCGGCTAGGGTGGCGCGCCGTGCTGCGCGTCCTCTCATCGTTCCTGCTGCTGTTGCTCCTCGCGGCGCCCTCCGCCCGTGCCGACGGGTTCCGCGAGCGCGAGGTCCGCGACGCGTTGACCGCGGCGGGCTTCGGGAAGATCGCGTCCCGGGTCGCCGGTGCCGCCCGGCCCGTCGTGACGGTCGATCTCGCCCAGCGGAAGCGGGAGCCCGCCGCGCTCGGGACGTCGCGCTTCGGCGGCCGGCCCGACCTCCCCGCGGGCGCCGCCTGGCCGATGTGCAAGGGCGAGCACCAGACCTTCCTGGCCCAGATCCGCGTGCGCGAGCTACCCGGTGGCGCGCGCGAGCTGCGCCGGCTCGGCGGGACGCTGCTGTTCTTCACGCACGTCGAGTTCGAGGAGGGCGAGCGCGACTACGGACTCTACGGCGGCGAATGCACGACGGTCCTGCACGCCCGCGCCGGGACGACGCTGCGGCGCACCGCACTGCCGGGCGACACGCTGCGGATGCGCCCCTCGCGGCCGCGCTTCACGGCGCGGCCCGACGTCCCCGACCTCGCGCTCGACAAGGACACGCTCATGGGCCCGCTGCACAAGGTGAAGGTCGCCGACTGGGAACGCTGGTTCGAGGTCCGTGACCTGCTTCGTGGCAAGCCGA
Organism: Solirubrobacter pauli; assembly: GCF_003633755.1. GTDB lineage: Bacteria > Actinomycetota > Thermoleophilia > Solirubrobacterales > Solirubrobacteraceae > Solirubrobacter > Solirubrobacter pauli. Next base: position 2,538,403 of record NZ_RBIL01000002.1, on the reverse strand, counting down.
GGCTGGAGCACGTGCTCTTGGGCTACAGCCGCGCGCCCAACGGCGGCGACGACTGCTCGGAGCGCGCGGAGCGCGCGCGGGACACGTGGCGCCATCTGTTCACGATCGGCCCGGACGACAAACTCGGCTTCAACGTCGCGGACGCCGGTGCCCTGCAGATCCTGATCGCGCCCGCGGACCTGCGCGCCGGACGCGTCGATCGCGTCTGCGGCGTCTTCGACAGCGCATGATCCGACTCGCCACGACCTTGGCCGCGCTTGCGCTGCTCGCATCCGCGCCCGCGGCGTCCGCGCAGGGCTTCCGCGAGTCGGAGGTGCGTGCCGCACTCGCGGCGCGCCAGCTCGGCGCACTGGCCGACACGATCGCGCCGGCGGCGCGTCCCGTGGCGATCGTCGACCGCACACTGCTCTCGACAGAGCCCGAGGAGCTCGGTACGTCACGTCTCGGCGGGCGGCCGGATCTCCCGGCAGGCACCAAGTGGCCGCGCTGCCGCGGCTACGCCCAGACCTTCCTCGGTCAGCTGCGGCCCCGCGACCTCCCGCCCGAGCTCGCGGAGCTGGGTGCGCATGACGGCACGATCCTGTTCTTCGCCCACATCGAGCGCGCGAACGGGAGCTGGTACCAGCCGTTCAACGGCGAATGCGCGACCGTCATCCACGCTCGCCCCGGCACGCCGCTCCGTCGCGCCGCGTTCCCGCGGCACGCACTGCGGCTGCGTCCGGCCGCCCCGCGCTTCGACGTGCGCCCCGACCTCCCGAATCTCGACTGGGGCGACCGGCTGATGGCACCACTCCAGGAGGTCAAGGTCGATTTCTTCGCCTGGAGCGGCGTCCAGAACCTCCTCGAGGGCGACAAGTACCGCCCACACCGCGTGCTCGGGTACGGCGCGGCGCCGGTGGGGGGCAGTCCGTGCTCGCTGCGCGCCGAGCGCCCGAAGGACACCTGGCGCCATCTGTTCACGCTCGGCTACGACAAGCCGCTGGGCTTTGCGATCAAGAGCTTCGGACGGGTCCAGTTCCTGATCTCACCGGCGGACCTGCAGGCCGGCCGCTTCGAGCGCGCCTGCGGCGTCTTCGACCGCTACTAGTCCGGCCGCGATCTGGGAGAAGGCACGCCGATCCGCTTCACCGAGGACGGCATCGGTTTCTGGGGCCCTCCGTTCTCGGTCGCGCTCTCTGCCGATGGCACGCGCGTCGCCGGCATCAGCGCCGGGCTCGAAGTCTCCGAGCAGCGAGCTGACGGCACATGGAGCGCCTCGCATCAAGCCTTCCCCGCACGTTGGGACGGCGCCGCACACGGACTCTGCTGGGGACCCGCCGACGAGCTGATCCACGCGCACCACTCCAGCGTGCGCGTCTTCGACGACATCCGCAGCCCGCCCCGGCTGATGAACCTGCCCTTCCCGGCCTTCGATGTCGCCATCTCGCCAGCCGCGGGGAAGCTGGCCGTCGGCGGCACGGACGAAGGGCTGGTCCTCGACTGGCCGCTCGCATCGACCAGCGATGCGTCCTACACACCACCACCGCGGTAGCGAAGTCATCGAGTAACTTCAGGCCCGCGGTGGTACACGCACTACGTGCGTCTTCACCGGTGGCTGATCTGCGCGGCGCTCGTGGCCGCGGTCCCCGCTCCCGCCTCGGCCTCGGTGGTCCGCGGCCAGGCGCTGTCTCCGGACGGCCAGGACCTGTACGTGATCTCCCAGGACGGCGAGGAGGACGGCGCGCTGTCGCACTTCAAGGTCGGTGCGGGCGGGGCGCTGACCTATGTCGGGTGTTACGGGCTGCCGGCTGGGTGCGGGCCGTCCGGGTTCGACGAGTTCACCTGGCCCAAGGACATCGAGGTCAGCGCGGACGGGCGGGACGTCTACGTCCTGGCCCCCGGTCTGGGCCAGTACCGGCGTGCGGCGGACGGCCGGCTGACCTACGTCGGCCGGGCCGAGGGGCGCCTCGGGGAGTCTCGCGCCCTGGCGCTCAGCCCCGACGGGCGCAATGCGTACGTCGCGTCGGGCGACGAGAACCCGTTCACCGAGAGTCGAATCGTCCACTTCCGGCGCGACCCGGAGACGGGCGCCCACTCCTACGCGGGGTGCGTCGGCGCGGACATCCGCTACGGCACGGGCTGCCCGGCGCTGCCCGCGGGCGTGGTCTCGACCGCGGGGGCGAACGCGATCGTGGTCAGCGCCGACAGCCGGCACGTGTACACGACGGGCTCGACCGGGAGCTCGAACGCCTTCGAGGGCCCGAAAGCCGTGACGCACTTCCGCGCCGCGGCGGACGGCACCCTGACCTTCGCGGACTGCATCGGCAACGAGACGAGCGGCTGCTCGCCGACGCCTGTCGACACGGACCAGCACCGGCAAGGACGGCTGACCGGATTGGCCTTCGACGCCGGCGGGCTCGCCGTGGGCCAGTCCGGCCCCTATTCGGACACGATCACGCGCTTCGCCCTCGGCACCGACGGCGCGCTGGTGTACGCCGGCTGCTCCGGGTTCACCTCCGCGCCAGGCTGCACGTTCGGCTCGGGGACGCCGACGGGAACCCGGGCGTCGGTGGAGCTGGAAGCGCCGGACGGCGCGACCCAGATGACCGTCGGCCTCAACGCGCGGATCAACCCGTACGGGGCCCGCTACGCCGTGCGCTGGGAATACGGTCCGACGACGTCCTACGGGCGCTTCGACGAGGGCGGCTCGACGTCGAGCGCCGGCGGCGGCTGGACGCGGGTGACGAAGTCGCTGCGCGACCTCGCGCCGGGCACGACCTACCACTACCGGCTCGTGGTGAACACGCCCGCGGGTCCGGCCTACAGCCCCGACGCCACCTTCACGACCCAGCCGTACGGCGAAGGTCCGGGGCTCAGCGTCGAAACCCACCAGCCGCTGGGCCGGACCGGCACGGCTGCGGCATTCGCGGCCACCGTCCAGGGCACGGGCCGGTACTGGTTCGAGTGGGGAGAGACGCAGGAGCTCGGCCGCACCACCCCGCCGCGCGAGATCCCCGTGCTCGACTGGAGCGAGCGCTCGGTGAAGGAGCTCGTCACCGGGCTCGAGCCGGGCAAGCAGTACCACTACCGCGTGGTCGCGGAGAACGGCTTCGGCCGCGTGGTCGCGCGCAGCGGCGCCGCGGTCTTGCCCTTCACGGGCGCGGCCGAGCCCGGCCCGCAGCCGACGCCGTCGCCCAGCCCGGAGCCAACGGCCTCGTCCGACCCATCGCCGCCCCCGGACGCCGGCCCGTCACACGGCGCCGAGCCCACCTCCGCGGCAGCGCCCGACGCCGGCGGCCGACCCATCCTCGCCACGTCCGCGCTTCCCGGACCGGTCACGGTCGGCCCGGCCGCGCCCGCAGAGCGCGGGTCCGCTGCGCCCGCCCGCCCGCGCGTGTCGGTGTCCAACCGCCGCATCGTGGTCACCGTGTCCGCGCGCACCCGAATCACCATCCACCGCCGCGCCGGGAAGCGCTGGGTCCACACGGCCACCCTCACGACCAGTCGGACGGTCCGCCGCACGGTCAAGCCCGGGATCTATCGCGTCACCGCGGGACCGGTCAGGCGCCAGGTGCGGGTGCGGTAGGCGCCGGCTGGTGGAGGAGACTTGGTCGATGATCAGACGCGCAGTGTCCAGCGAGCAGGCGCCGGCAGCACTCGGTCCGTACAGCCAGGCGATCGTCGCCAACGGTCTCGTCTTCTGCTCGGGGATGGCCGGCATCGACCCGGCGGGGACGATCCCGGAGGGGATCGAAGCGCAGACCGAGCAGGCCTTGACCAACCTGGCGAGCGTGCTCGAGGCGGCGGGGGCGTCGATGGACGACGTGGTCAAGACGACGATCTTCTACGCGGACGTCGAGGACTTCGGCCGTCTCAACGAGGTGTACGCGCGGCACATGCCCGACCCGCCTCCGGCGCGCTCGGCCCCGGCTCACGTGCGGCTTCCGCGCGGACTGCTCGTCTCGATCGAGGCGATAGCGGTCCTCCCGGGCTGACCTCGGAAAGCGGTCCGAAATCGCGGCGCTATGCCGTCCGGGCCCGGATTCGGACCGTCGCGTACTTCGGTCCGCTCGCGATCGCTACGGGTGGGCCAGGCGCCGTCGCAACGCTGCGAAGAGTGCCAGCGCCCAAGCGACGACGTCGAGTGCCGTGACGGCGGCGGCGCCGAGCATCAGCGGATAGAGCTCCTCGCATACGTCGTCGCACGTGGGCGAGTCGTCAACGATCACGAACGCGACGGCGGTCGCGATCCCGATCAGCACGGCGACGGCAGCAAAGCCGAGGGCCGCTCTTTCCCACTGGCACCGCCAGAGGATCACGAGGGGAGCAAGCGCCACCGCGCCGAGGACCAGCACACCGATGGAAGCCATGCTCGAGTATTCGTCCGGTACGGCGGATTCGAGAGACGTTGCGTGCCGGTGCCCTCCTCTTGGCCGGCTCTGACGTCGACTGCGCGTCAGCCGACAGGCCCGCACCCGGCCAGCGCGCGGTCGTAGCGGTGCTCTGCGAGATCGGCGCTGGGGATCAGCACGTACAGACCCCCGGGGTAGCTGAAGAACGGCTCTCCGAGCTGCAGCAGCACGGTCCAGGCGCGTGCGTCTTCGAGCTCGGGATCGATCCCTGGAAACGTGATGGACAGTTCGGCGGCTTCCTCGTCCAGAGGGCCGAGAAGTCGTGGCAGCAGCTGCCAACCCGGCAGCAGCTCCTGGGTCGTGTGCAGCCGGTGACTGAGCTCCAGCAGAGGCGCGTCGCGGAGCATGTCGCCGTGGTCGATCCGCTCGGCGGCAGCCACAGCGGGATGTGACCCGTCCAGCGCCCAGGCGGGAACCGCGTCGACAGGGCACTGGTCGAGAGCGCCGACCGCGCGTTCCTCGAACAGGCTTGGTGGGCGCGTCGGCTGTGCCGCGTTGACGCACGGAGCGGCCGCGTCGGCGACCAGCGCCACGAGCGCTGTGGTGTCCAACGGTCGGTCGTAGAGATCCGCGAAGAGGCGTATGCATCGCCGGTCGCCGAGCCAGCCGGCGGCCGACGTGTCGGCCGCGGGAAGCGTCGGCAACCGTGAGGGCTCCAACTGCGCGATGAACGTCAACGCGACCCCGCGCGGGTTGCACGGCCACTGCTCGCCTTCGACAAGGTCGGGCGTCCCTCCGATCCGCACCACATCGCCATCCGAGGAGAGCTCGAGCCGATAGACCGGGCGCAGCGCCTCAACGAGACCTTCAGCGAGATGCCCGAGCCCAAGGTCGTCCGCCAAGGTACGGACTTCGCTCTGCGTCAACATCGCCAAAGCATCGCGGTTCGACGACTCCGCCGTGCGTCCAGCCGCGACTTCGGGCCTACATGGCCGTCTCCCGCATCGCCCCGAGCGTGCTGTCCGGCGCGGACAGGAAGGACATCGGCGCGGCCGCGCTGTGTCGCTTCCGGTGCCCAGAGCGCGTCACCTGACCGTCGGCACGAGCAGCCCTCGTCGACGATCCGCCACTCCGCCGCCGGTCACGATCGCTGCGTGGCTCGATGCCGGTTCAGATCGGGGGAGCGGGTGCCGATACGTTCAGGTGCCTCGACGGAGCGCTCACCGATGACCTTCTGGCTCGTCGCTTTGGCACTTTCCGTAGGACCCGTTGCGTTGATCGCGCGCTTCGCGTGGCCGGCGCGCCGCCGGACCGGTGTCGCCGTGATCGCCGGCCTGGCGGGATCGGTCGTCGGCCTGTTCGGGCTGTTGGCGCTGCTGTTCAACGGATATGTCGAGGACTTCGGGAGTCCGCCGGCCGAGACGCTCGGTCTTGCCGCTGCGTTGCTGTGTGAAGCGGCGCTGCTGTATGCGCTCGCATGGGTCGTCGCCACACGACGTTCCGCTCAGCTGCTCGCCGTCGCGGTCGGTGTGGGCGCGCTGGGCTGCGCCGCATTGCTGGTGAACCCGCCTCTGGGCTTCTAGTCGGTGATGACGCGGGTGGGGTCGACGTACCAGGCGGGGCAGATCGCCGTGTCCGTCGTGGCTGGTGACGCAACGGTCGACTGCGCCCCAGCGCGAGTTACGCCGGCTGCCGTTCGTTGTTGGGACATGTCTCGCCTCGCCGTCGCGACGCTGGTCGCGCTGCTCCTGCCCGCGGCCACGGCCCAGGGCGCGCCCAAGCCGGAGAAGGTCTACTGGCAGGTCAACGCGACGGTCGCGCCCCGGTTCGCGCAGCAGCTCGGGTTCATCCCGGTCGCGGGCATCCGGCCGCGCGGGTGGTTCAACGTCAAGGTCGGCAAGCGCACCTACCGGGCGCAGTGGAACAACACGGTCGCCAACGCGCCCACAGCGGCGGTGGCCGCGGGTACGTTCGCGTTCGACCCCGACGCGGGGCTGTTCATCGACCGGCCCCTGACCGCCGCCGAGCAGAAGCGTGCCGACGTGCTCGCCGACGTCGCCCGCGACGCCGACGTCCTCGTGCTCAATCGCGCCAACCCGGCTTGCGGCGGGCTCACCTACGCGCAGGCCAAGAGCGTGGCCAGCGGCGAGATCACCGACTGGTCCCAGGTCGGATCGGACGCCGGACGCGTCAGCCTGCATCTGACCGGCGACGGCTTCCCGTACGGCCTGTTCGGCGTGGAGAAGCTGCCACCGGGCGCGGCTCTGTCCTCGAACGGGGGCCTCGGCGCGACGATGCAGGACCGGAGCTCGGCCTCCGTCGTCCCGTTCTCGTCCGTCCGTGCCCTTCCGGCCGAGGCAGCGTGCATCGTGCCGCTCGACGGCGTCACGCCGAGCGAGGACACGGTGCGGTCGCTGACCTATCCGGGCGCCTTCCCGGTGTACTTCGCGATGTCGAAGAAGCGCTCCCGTCGCGCGCTCGACCGCCTGATGGTCAAGCGGTACGTCACGTTCCTGCGCTCCGAGCGCGCACGCAGCGCGTTCGCCGCCACCGGCGCGGTCCTTCCCTGAGCGGCTCGACCGCGAAGCGCAGCACGTCGCCGCTGGAGATCCCGTCGAGCCACGTGCCGATGGTGTCGCGTCCGGACGACGTCGCGGCCCTCATCGAGCACGCGGCGGACGCGCTGGCGCCCGCGACGTCGTGACGAGCGGAGGGGCGGCGATGAGGCGCCGCCCCTCCTTCCCGCCGTCTGACTACGGGTTGGTGGTGCTGAGGGTGAAGGTCAGCGTCTTGCTGTAGGTGCCCGTGCGGAGCGCGTCACCCGAGTTGATCAGCTGGCTGAAGCCGAGCGTCACGTTGTCGTTGGACACCGGGCCGTTGTACATCAGCAGGTTCAGCGGCGAGGCGCTGGAGCCGACGTTGTTGTACGCGGTGCCGGTGTTGGCGGCGTTGCGGGCACGGGCCTGCAGCGGCTGCGGCAGGGAGAACGTGCCGTTGACCAGGTGGCCGGTGGCCGTGCTGGACGGGTCGGCGACGCTCAGGAGCGCGTCACCGGCGGTGGAGATCACGGTGGCCATGGTCGAGGACTCGTAGGTCTTCGTCGTGCCCGGGATGAACGGGTCGAACTTGGCCGGGGTGCCCAGCGTCAGCGACAGGGTCGCGGGGACCGTGCCGGTCGCGGAGCCGTCGGCGCTGGTGGCGACGAGCGGCAGCTGGATGTCACCCGCGACCGCGACGCCCTTGGCGACGCCGTTGCCGACCTTGAAGTCGCAGGTCACGGACGGGACGCGGACCTCGATCTTGCCGGCCGCGTCGGTCTTGCCGAAGCCGCGCACGCCGTCACCGCAGTCGCCGGTGACGTCGGCGCCGGCGACCGGCGCGCCCGCGGCGTTGGTGGCCGTGATGTTGACCGCGTTCAGCGCGTTCCAGATGTAGGAGGCGCCGATGATGTCGAGCTGCTCCTGCAGGTGCACCTGCGAGACGTTGTCCATCGCGTCACGCGACGTGTGGTAGACGGGCTCGATGTTGTAGCTGCACCCGGTGCAGTTCGAGCTGCTGCCGCCGGTCGTGCAGTCCTTGTTGGCCGACTTGATGTAGTTCAGGTGGATGAACAGCGCCGCCGGGATGCCGGCGTTGTGGAACGGCACGTGGTCGGACTGCGACAGCTTGCACTGGTCGAAGTAGTTGCCGTCACCGGTTGAGATGCCGCTGCGCTGCGCAGCCTTGAAGGCCTCATCGGTCACGCGGTTGGGCTTGCCGTCGACCGTGAGCGCCCACAGCCTGGCGGGAGCGAACGTCGTGCCGGTCATGTCCATCTGCCACTGGCCGATGTAGCGCTTGGCCTCAGCGCTCGGCGTGCGCGGCGTGGCGGGGACGTTCGCCGTCAGCGGGTTGTTGTCGGTATCAGAGCCGACGTAGAGGTGATCGTTGCCCCAGGCGGTGGAACCGGTCAGGCCCTGCTCCTCGCCGCCGAAGCCGCCGAAGCGGATCTCCTTGTTGAGCCGCAGGTCCTTCATGACGCGCGCGACCTCGAGCCAGATGCCCTCGCCGGTAGCGTCGTCGTGCGCGCCCGGCGAGCCGAACGTCGAGTCGATGTGCCCGCCCATGCCGACGATCGGCGCGGTGTCGAAGACATCGTTGACCGCCTGCTTCTCCGCGGTGATGACCGCGCGCGTGGAGAGGCCGGGAGCGTCGGCGGTGGCCGCCGAGTTGGCGGTGACGGTCTCCGTCGCGATCGTCAGCGTCAACTTCTTCTGATCGGCGCACCAGGGGCCGTTCTGCGTCGGCCCGACGGTACCGCCCGCGTGCGGGGCGAACACCGAGCCGTCAGGACCCGGGGCGCACACCAGCTCCTTGATCGTGTCCGACTGCACGTCGGCGGAGGACACCACCGGGATGGTCGCCGCGGTGGTGAGCGTGAACGCTCCCTGCGGCGAGTTGCCGGTGCCCATGTTGATCACGCCGATCGCGCCCGCGGCCGTGGCGTTGACGACCGCCGTGTTGAGCGCGGCGCCCGTGACGTTGTTGATGGCCGCGATCTTGCCCGTGGTCGAAGCCGGGAAGTCAGCCGCGGTGGCGCCGCTGTTGTTGATCCAGATGACCTCGCCGCTGATGGGCGTGTCGTACCCGGTCATCTTCGAGTTGCTCGCGGCACGCATGATCCAGGTCGGACCGGGATAGAGCTTGGTGTCCGGTGAGCGAACCACGCCCGACGAGGTCGTCGCCGACCCGTGGTACTGGTTGATCTTGGTCTGATACCCGAACCCGTCCATCTGCTGCTTGAGCCACTCGGCGGCCTGGTCCTCCTGGCGCGTGCCGGAGAAGCGCCCGCCGATGTCATTGGCGAGGTGGCGGACGGTCTCGTATGAGTTGGCCGCGTCGAGATTGCCGACGAGCTCGTCGTAGTAGCTCGGCTTGGGCGTCTGCGCGGTCGCAGGACCGGCGAAGATGCCGAACGCAGCGATGGCGGCCGTCGTGGTCGCCATGCGTAGCGCGTGTTTCATGGACCCCTCCGTGATGTAGCCGTCGACGCAGAACCAGTCCTCTGCGCCTCAGGAGACTCCGACCGACAGTAGAGGTCCCCCCGAGAACCTGTCAACTACACAGCGTGGGAGTCTCTCAACACCCTCCCCGTGAGGACCCCGCCGCCCTCGCCGATCGTCGTGCCGGAACCCGGCCGTTCTGGGAGGCTCGGCGGGACACGTCTCCAAGATACTGTCCTGCAGGACAGTAAATCTGCTAGCTTCGCTTTCGACGTCCACTCAGCTCACGACGGGGCGACAGCCCAAGCGAGGTAACTCATGGCAGCTTCAGAACGTGATCGGCTCGACGGCCGCCGCGCGTTGGTCACCGGCGGGTCCAAGGGGGCGGGCAAGGCGACGGCGGACCGCCTGCGAGCGCTGGGCGCCGATGTCTACGTGACGGCGCGATCGATGCCGGAGGGCTACGCGTTCCCCGACCGGTTCATCGCGGCCGACACCTCGACCGCCGAAGGCTCCGCGCTCGTCGCGGAGCGGCTGCTCGAGGCCGGGGGAGTCGAGATCCTCGTGCACAACGTCGGCGGCTCTTCGACGCCTGCCGGCGGGTTCGCGGTGATCTCCGACGACCAGTGGCAGGCCGAGCTGCAGCTCAACCTCCTGGGCGCCGTGCGTCTCGATCGAGCGCTCGTGCCCTCGATGATCGAGGCAGGCTCGGGGGTGGTGCTGCACGTCACCTCCATCCAGAACCAGATGCCGCTGTTCGACGCCACGCTGCCCTACGCCGCCGCCAAGGCCGCGCTGCGCACGTACAGCAAAGGTCTGGCGAACGAGCTGGCGCCGAGGGGCGTGCGGGTCAACGCGGTCAGCCCCGGTGGGATCATGACCGAGGCGTGGGAGGGGTTCGTCGATCTGATCGCCAAGCCCGAGGGGCTCACCCGAGAGGCGGCAGAGCAGAAGGTCTACGACTCCCTCGGCGGCATTCCGCTGGGCCGGTTCGCGTACCCGGACGAGGTCGCCGACCTGGTGGGCTTCCTGGTGTCTGACCGAGCCTCGGCGATCGTGGGCGCCGAGTACGTGATCGACGGCGGCACCGTCGCCACCGTCTGAGCCGCCGATCACGGCACGTGGGAGAGCAGTCCTCGCTCACGCATCCGCTCCGCCGAGCTGATCGCGTCGCTGACGAAGCGCTCGGTCAGCTCGGTGTAGCGGCGGACGTCCGCCGCGGACCAGCCGCTGAGCACCTCCGCGATCATCCGGTCCCCGAGCTCGTAGACGCCGCGCGCCGCCGTCTCTCCGGCCTCCGTGAGGGTGATCAGGCTGGCGCGGCGATCCGAGGGGTCGGTCGCGCGCTCCACCAGGCCGTCCTGCTCCAGGCGCCGCACGATCTTGCTCACGTACGAGGCACCGGTGCCCAGCGCGTCGGCGAGCGCCGTCGGGCGCATCGAGCCCCAGGCCAGCAGGAGCCGCAGCGTCTGGTGCGCCGGCTGGTCGAGGGACTCGCCGCTCTTGGCGAGGATCTCGCCCTGCATCGAGGGCGATTCCCACAGCAGGATCAACGCGCTCAGGTTCGCGAGCAGCGGCGATCGGTAGGGGAAGTCGCTCGCTCCCCGTGGGCGAACATCCTTGGCTGGTTGCGCGTTGGCCATGCAGGAGACCTTACGGGCTTCCGGAGGCAAAGTACTGTCCTGTAGGACAGGACTTTGCTACGATCGAGCTCAAGCTCAATCCCCGGAACCCCCGATCGAAGGAAGCGCAAGCCATGACCGCCATCACCCTGCCCAGGGCCATCGAGACCTTCGTCGCGGCCACCAACGCGCACGACGCAAAGGCCCTGGAGGCGGCGTTCGCGCCCGGTGCGACCATCGTCGATGCCGGCACCACCTTCGCCACCGAAGCCGAGCTCCGCGAGTTCTTCCAGGTCCATCTGGTGAACCCCAAGATCGTCCTCACGCCGACCTCGTACGAGGACGGCCGCCTCGTGGCCTCCGGCGACGGAGACTTCCCGGGGGGCCCGTTGTCGTTCGCGTTCACCTTCGGCATCGATGACGACGTGATCACCGACCCGGTCATCGAGCCCGTCTGACCCACCGGGGGTGACGGCGGTTCGCCGGCGCGGAGAGCGTTCGCCGTCGGCTGCGCTCAGGCGCTCGAGCCGCCGATGCGGCCGCGGTCCTGCGTCCACCGATGCCACGTGACGATGACCTCTGCGATCCAGCGGTTGGTGTGGCGTTGGCGGTCGGTGAGCGTGCCCATGTAGTCGCGGATGAGGTGGTCGAGGTGGTCGGCGAGCCCAGGCGCGATGTGCTCGTGATCAGCGGGCGATCGGACGCGGTTCACGATGCCCTCCAGGTAGTCGTCGTACTCGTCCCAGCACGCGTCGATCGCCCCGACGGGATCCCAGCCGGTCATGAGGATGCACCTCAGCTCGGCTTCGCCGCTGGTCCGCCACCACCGCAGCCAGGGCTCGGGTGCGGTCTCGAGCAGCGCGCGCGAAGCCGCCATCTCGTCGAGGAGCGGCCGCACCTGCTCCCTGGAGGCGTCGTCGAGGCGGTCCAAGTCCATCGCGCGAACCTAGCCGTTCTCCACGTCACACGACCGACGGGCGGAACGGGTCCGTCCACGCGATGCCCGCGTCCTCGAAGCGCTGCTCGAGCGCCTCGACGCCCTCGGCGACCTTGAAGTCGCGCTCGGCCTCGGTGATGGGCTGCACGGTGAGGATGCGGATGTGCCCGTTGCGCCAGTCGCAGCGCTCGAGGTCCGGGCCGAACGCGTAGGGGAGCGCGATCAGGTCGTGCGTGAGCGCCGAGCCCGGAAGCCAGGGCTCGCCGGCGTAGGTCGTGTGGCCGAGGTCCAGCCGCTGCCCGGGCGGCCCGGCGTGGTAGTGGGCGAGGATGGCGAGGCGCTCGACGTGGCGTTCGTCGTCGCGCGTGCAGCTGAGGATGAACTCGAGCCCGTGCTCGCCCTGGTGGGCGGCGTCCCAGCACCCGGTCGTGACGTAGCTCCAGGCCTTCAGGCGAGGACCGGGGCTGATGGCGTACACGCCGAACCCGGGGACGCGCTCGTGGATCGGGCCGTGCGGCCAGGTCCGCAGCTCGACCGCGTGGTCGGCGAAGAACGCCTCGAGGTGCACGCGCAGGGCGGCGTCGGCGATGGAGTGGACCGGCACCGCCGAGATGATGCCCTGCCGGGCCGGTCCGCCTGCCCGGTTCCCCGGCTAGAGGCCGTTCGCCGGGTTCACGTTCGCCCCGCGCACGACCACTTCGAAGTGCAGGTGCGGGCCAGTGGCCACGCCGGTCGCGCCGACGAGGCCGACGCGCTCGCCCGCCGCGACCGACGCGCCGGGGGAGACGGTGGCACGGGACAGGTGCGCGTAACGCGTCTTCCAGCCGCCGTGGTCGACCGTCACCACGAGACCCCAGCCGGTCGCGAAGCCCGCGAACGTGACCCGGCCGGGTGCGGCCGCGCGGACGGTCGTACCGAACGGCGCCGGGAAGTCCAGGCCCGCGTGGAAGGTGTTGCCGCGCGGGCCGTACCGGTCGCCGATCGGCGCGTCGATCGGCCTGCGAACCGGTGGGGTGGCGGGTGGAGGACGGCGCACGACGGCCATCGTCGCCGGCCCGGCGACGCCGTCGGCGCGCAGCCCGGCGTAGCGCTGCAGCCGTTGGACCGCGGCGGTGGTGCGCGGCCCGAAGCCGCCGTCGACCGGACCACCCGCGAACCCCTTCGCGCCGAGCGCGAACTGCAGTGCGGCGACGTCCCACCCGGCGAGCCCCGCGCGCAGCGGCCGGCTGCCGATCGGATGCCGCCCGAGCGTGCCGAACGCGCGCCGCGTGCGCGGACCCACGACGCCGTCGGCGGTCAGGCCCCGCCGCGCCTGGAACCGCCGCACGGCCGCCGCGGTGCCGGGCCCCGAGAGCCCGTCGACCGTGCCGGAATAGACCCCGTGGTGCCGCAGCGCGACCTGCAGCGCCGCCACTCGCGGGCTGGCGGCTTGGGCGGGGAGGGGCGCGAAGAGGCACGCGACGAGCGCGAGAAGCACGGCGGGGGAGAGGCGCGCGACGCGGGCGGGCGCGGCGATGGCGGTGCGGTACGACGACACGACCCGAAGAGGGTTCGCGCGCTGACAACCTGTTTCCTGCTTATCGTCGTGTGGCGACGACGCGGGTGCCGTGGCGCGGCGAGAAGGTCACGTTGCGGCGGGCGATGCCCTCGGGGGTTCGGTTCGCCGGGCGCAGGTCGAAGCGGTCCAGCACCTCCTGCAGCACGACGCGCATCTCCAGCTCGGCGAACGGCGCGCCGATGCAGCGGCGCACGCCGCCACCGAACGGGATCCACGTGTAGGTGGACGGCGGGTCGTGCAGGAAGCGCTCGGGCCGGAACGCGTAGGGCTCCGGGTAGTCCGCGGCACGCGTGTGCGTGAGCCACATCGCGGGGGTGACGTCGGTGCCGGCCGGGAGCGACAGCCCGTCGGCTTCGAGCGGGACGGCCAGGCGGCGGCCGGCGAGCGGCACGACCGGGCGAAGCCGCAGCGACTCGCTGACCACCGCGCGCAGGTACGCCTCGTCTCCGGACCGCGCCCGCTCGAGCGCGTCGGGATGGCGCACCAGCAGGTCCAGGGTCCAAGCGAGCCCGGTGGCGGTGGTCTCGTGCCCGGCCATCAGGAGCGTCATCAGCTGGTCGCGGATCTCGCCGTCGCTCATGCCGCTGCCGTCCTCGAACACGGCCTGGACGAGCAGCGAGCAGATGTCCTCGCCGGGCTGGGCGCGGCGCGCGCGGATCTCCTCGAGCAGCAGCGCGTCGATCTCTCGCGCGCGCAGCTGCAGCGCCTCCAGCGGCGCGGTGCGACCGAACAGCACCTGCACCTGCAGGGACATCGACGTGGTCGCCGCCAGCAGGGACCCGAGCAGCTCGTGCAGTCGTGCGCGACGGGCGTCGTCGACCACGCCGAACACCGCGCGCAGGATCACGTCGAGCGTGATGTCCTGCATGCTCGGATGCACCGCGAACGGGCGGCCGGCGGGCCACGCCGCCAACGCCCGCGCGGACGCCTCGCGCATGATCGGCTCGTACGCGCGCATCCGGTCGCCGCGGAACGGCGGCAGCATCACGCGCCGCCGCTCGAGGTGCTCCGGACCCTCCAGCAGCAGCAACGACCGCGCGCCTACCAGCGGCTTCAGCGTGATCTGCCGCCCCGGGGGCATCCGGTGCCCGCGCTCCCCGTACAGCGCGCGGATCACCGCGGGCGAGGACACGATCACCAGCGGCGAGCGGAACCCGCGGAACATCACGGTGAACGCGTCGCCGAACGCGCGCCGGTTGTCCTCCAGGAAGCGGATCGGCCGGGCGAGCCAGCGCGCGGTCTGCAGCGACGTCGAGTACGCAGGGCCGGCGGGCAGCACCCGCCGACCCTACCCGACCCCCTAGATCGGTGAGGACGGCCGCGCGAGGCCCTCCGCCAGGTCGCCGAAGCCCGGCGCGACGATCGCGCCCGGCTGGGCGATGAGCTCCTCCGCCACCAGCGCCTCGGTGGTGAGCAGCAGCGCGGCCACCGACGCCGCGTGCTCGAGCGCCATCCGCGTGACGCGCACCGGGTCGACGACGCCCTTGTCCGTCAGGTCGCCGAACTCGCCGGTGAGCGCGTTCAGGCCGTGCCCGGCCGGGGCCGCGAGCACCTGGTCGATCGCGGCCTGGCCGTCGTAGCCGGCGTTCGAGGCGATCCAGTACAGCGGCTCGGAGAGCACGGAGCGGATGATCTCCGCGCCGCGCGCGTAGTCGCCGGACAGCGACAGGCTGTCGAGCGCCGTCGCGGACCGCAGCAACGCGGTGCCGCCGCCGGGGACGACGCCCTCGGACACCGCCGCCTGCGTCGCGGCCAGCGAGCCCTCGGTGCGCCGGAAGCGCTCCTTCAGCGCCGGCTCGGTCGGGGCGCCGACGCGGATCACGGCGAGGTTCGCCGACAGCCGCGCGATGCGCTCCTGCAGGATCTCGACGTCGCGATCGTGGACGGCGCGCGACAGCTCGACACGCAGCTGCGCGAGCCGCCCGGCGACCGCGTCGGCGGTCCCGCCCCCTTCGACGAACGTGCAGTCGTCGGCGGTGCACACGACCCGCCGCGCCGTTCCGAAGTGCTCGAGCGCCACGTTGTCCAGCGTCAGGCCGGCTTCCTCGGCGATGACCGTGCCGCCGCAGAACGCCGCGAGGTCGCCGAGGTGCTGGATGCGCCGGTGCCCGAACCCGGGCGCGCGCACGGCGACCGCCTGCACGGTGCCGGCCGAGTTGTTGTGCACGAGCATCCCGAGCGCGGCCGCCTCGGCGTTCTCGCACAGGATCACGATCGGCCGTCCCGGCTCGCGCCCCGCGGCCTGCAGGATCGGCATCAGGTCGTTCGGGTGCTTGAGCGCCCGGTTGGTCATGAAGATGAGCGGGTTCTCGAAGACCGTCTCCATCCGCTCCTGGTCGCGGACCATGTACGGCGACAGCCAGCCGTTCTCGACGACCATGCCCTCGACGAACTTCACGGTCACGCCCGGCTCCTCGGCCTCCTCGAGCGTCACGACGCCTTCGGGCCCGACGCGCTCGAGCGCCTCGGCCACGACGCGGCCGATCCCGGTGTCCTCCTTGGCCGCGATCGTCGCGACCTTCACGAGGTCGGCGCCCTCGACCGGACGCGCCACGCGGGCGAGCTCGGCCACGACGGCCGCCGTGCCCTCCTCGATCCCGCGCCGCAGCAGCATCGGGTTCGCGCCCTCGTCCAGCGCCTTCATGCCCTCGCGGACGATCGCCTGCGCGAGCAGCGTCGCGGTCGTCGTGCCGTCGCCGGTCTGGTCGGACGTCTTGTTGGCGACCTCGCGGACGAGCTGCGCGCCCATGTTCTTGTACTGGTCGGTGAGCTCGATCTCACGTGCGATGGTCACGCCGTCGTTGGTGATCGTCGGTGCGCCCGCGAGCCGCTCGAGCACCACGTTGCGGCCCTTCGGACCCAACGTCACCTTGACCGTGTTCGCCAGCTCGTCCACGCCTGCTTGCAGGAGAAGACGAGCCTCGTGATTGAAGTAGAGGCGCTTGCCCATCGCTATCGGTCTCCTCTCAGGCGGGGACGAGAATGCCTCGGCCCTGCAGCCTGCCGTTGTCCAGATCCGCCATCGCGTCGTTGATGGCGTCGAGCGGGTACTGCGACGTGTGCAACTTGACCTTGCCCTGCGCGGTCAGCGTCATCAGGTCCTGCAGGTCGACGTAGGTCCCCACGAGGTTCCCGATGAAGGAGATCTCGCGCGAGATGATGTCGATCGTCGGCACGTTGATGTTCTCGCCGTAGCCGATCACGTAGTAGAAGCCGCCGTCCATCACCATCTCGACGCCGTCCTCGATCGCACCCTTCTCACCGACGAAGTCGATGATCGCGTCGGCGCCGAAGCCGTCGGTGAGCTCGCGCACCAGGTCACGCTGGGTGCCGTCGACCTTCACGGTGTGGTCCGCGCCGGTCTCCTTCGCCAGCTCGAGGGCCTTCTCCGACGGGTCGATGACGATGATCTCGGTCGGCGTGTAGGCCTTCAGGCACTGGATGCCGATGTGGCCCAGGCCGCCCGCGCCGATCACGACGGTCTTCGTGCCGGCACCCAGGATCGGGATCGCCTTCTTGACCGCGTGGATGGCCGTCAGGCCGGCGTCGGCCAGGGCGGCGATGTCGGTCGGGTGCAGCGACGGGTCGAGCTTGATCACCGACCGCGCGCTCGTGTGCAGGAACTGCGCGAAGCCGCCGTCGCGGCCGATGCCCGGGAACTCGCCGAACTGGCAGTGCATGTCGTCGCCCTTGCGGCACGGCCGGCACAGCCCGCAGGAGATGAACGGGTGGACGATCACGGTGTCGCCGACCTCGACGTTGGTCACGCCGGAGCCGACCTCGTGCACCCAGCCCGCGTTCTCGTGCCCGGGCACGTACGGCAGCGCGACGCCCGACTTCTCCGCCCACTGGCCTTCCTGGATGTGCAGGTCGGTGCGGCACAGGCCCGCGGCGCCGATCTTCACGATCACGTCGAACGGGCCGACGATCTTCGGCTCGTCGATCTCCTCGACCTTGAGCGCCTCGTGATAGTTGTGCAACCGAGCGGCAATCATGCGGCTACTTCCTCCCCGTATCGAACGCGCAGCAGATCGCGGCACATGTGGCCGTTGGTCTCCAGTGACAGCGCCGTCATCGACGCCATCCGGCGGAAGCGGACGTCCGTCGCGTCCACCGGAACCCCGTCGCCCGTGACGAACGGCGCGGCGTCGTCGGACGCGTCGATGCCCAGGGCCCGGCGCAGCTCGCGGCAGCGCTCGGCCTCCGGCCCCTGCAGGTCACCCAGCCGCCGCGGCACCTCCGACAGCAGCCGGGACTGGCGGGCGAGCAGCGCCTTGCGCTGGAACAACGCCCGCAGCGCGTCCAGCTCGCCCCGGGTCTCCCCGGGGAACGCGTCGCTGAACGACCCGCCGGCGTTGACGGTCGCGTTGATCTCCGCCCCCGTGTAGTGGTCCTCCAACGTGACGTCGACCGCCGTCACGCCGGCCACGTCCCACACCGCGCGGGACGCGTCCGCCGCCATCAGGAACGCGAAGTTGGGCGCGCACTGCGGCGTCGGGAGCCGCAAGCGGACGGCGACGTCGCCACCGGCGACGGCCACGGAGCCGACGAAGCCGAGCGTGGTGATCGGCTCGTCGAGCTCCGGGTCGTAGACCGTCCCGAGCGCCTCGAGGACTCGGGCCTGCAGGTTCAACTCAGGACACTCCGACGGCGCTGTCCTCGCGGGCGGGCTCCTCGGGCGGCACCGGGATCCGGCACTCCTCGGGGACCTCGATGTCGTAGAGCTTCGCCGCGTTGAGGCCGAGGATCTTCTTCTTGCCCTCGACGCCGAGGCGCGGGAAGTCCGAGAACGCCTCGTCGTCGGGCATCTCCCAGTCGACGAGGCCCTCGATCTGCCACTTCGGCTCCCAGATCGCGTAGTCGGAGCCGAACAGCATCTTGTCCTCGCCGACCCAGAACAGCAGCTCGCCCATGACCTTGGCGAAGAACTTCGGGCGGGCGTGCATCAGGCCGCCGACGACCACGGACAGGCCCGCGTAGACGTTGGGCTCCTGCGTCGCCATGAAGCAGAAGTCCTCGATCCGCGGCAGGCCGACGTGCTCGACGATGAAGTTGAGCTCGCCGTTGTAGTCGGTGGCCACGTGGTCGACGTCGCTGACGTCGAACGCGTCCTTGTCCAGCGGCCAGATCGTCGGGCCCTTGTGGACGTGGATGTTCTTGATCCCGAGCTCGACGCACTTGTCGAAGAACGGCCGCGCCGCATCGTCGGTCAGCTTCCAGCCGCGCGAGCCGTTGTTCCACTCGGCCGTGTAGAGCTTGAGGCCCTTGATGCCGTACTTGGCGTGGTCGGCCTCGAGCTGCTCCAGGCCCGCCTCGCCGTCACGCGGGTCGAACCGGCCGTTGACCTGCAGCTTGCCCGGGAACCGGTCCAGCAGCGAGGCGTTCTGCTCGATGTCGTTGAAGCCGTTCGTGTACCACTCGCGCAGGTACGTGGACTGGAAGATCGCCTTGTCCACGTAGCCGTTGGTGAAGACGTCCTTCTCGAAGTCCTCGACCGAGTACTTCTGGAAGTGCTCGAGCGTCCAATGCGTCTCCGCGGGGCCGAGGCCCTGGTACGCGTGGAAGCATTCGATCCAGCCCTTCGCGTACTCCTCGTGACCCTTCACCCAGTTCGCGGGTGAGGCGTCCCAGAAGTGCAGATGGCTGTCGACGATGTAGTACTTCTCGCCGTTCTTCTCGTACATCCGCGCTCTCCTCCTACTCGACGACTTGGAGGTCGAAGTCGATGTACTCGGCAGCGTCCTCCGGGTTGGCGAACAACAACACGCGATCGTCGAGGACAACCATACGCCCGTAGTGGGTCGACATGATCTCCTCGAAGTCGTCGTTGCCGAAGTCGTCCCAACCCAGGGCTTCGGCGATCTCCTCGTAGTCGAAGTCGATCTTGTTGACGCCGTCGACCCGGATCATCGACGGCAGCTCGGTGATGACCACGTTCTCCTTGTCGCGCATGACGTTCGCGACCACGTAGCCGACCTGGTTGTTCATCAGCGTCACGCCGGCCTTGTTCGACGGCGTCGCGTCCGACTGGAACTGCGTCATGCGGTGACCTCCTGGGCCAGTCCGATGTCCTCGAGCAGCGCCCGCTGCCGCGTCTGCGAGCGCTCGAGGGAGTCCTCGAAGCGCACGACCTTCTCCGAGATCTGCGACCAGATCGGCTGGAGCGTGCGGGCGGCGTTCTCCGCGACCGCGTTCCACTCCGCGAGCCAGCCGTTGAGCACCTCGCGGTTGGCCGCGCCGTGCTCGGCGTCGTCGGTCAGCATCCGGAACAGGACGCGCGCGCCGCGCTGCTCGCGGGCGGCGTCGGACTCGCCGGCGCCCATGATCGTCGGCGTGACGAAGTCGCCGTGCAGCGCCGCGACCTGCATCACGAAGCCGGAGCGGAACAGCTCGCCGATCATCGGCTCGAAGACGATCGAGGTGGCGAACCACTGCTCGGCCCAGTCGCGTGTGCCCGTCAGCTTCTCGACGAACTCGCGGGTGGGCTGCCAGACCGGATCCTCCTGCCACGTCGCCTTGTGGACCGACCCGTCGAACCCGTCGATCTCCTCCGAGAGCGCGAGGTTGTAGAGGATCAGGTCCTGCGCGAAGCGCAGCTTGTGGACGGCGCCGACCGCCATCGCGTTGTTGATCATGTTCGTCGGCGCGTCGCGCTGGGCGGGCGTGTAGACGTGCATGCCGATGCCGTGCTCGGCGTGCGCCCACGCGAACACGTGGCGCTCGAGCACCTTCACCCACGCCGGGTCGAACGCCGCGTAGGCGTGCGCGAGCCGGCCGTGCTCGATGTTCTGGCCGATCTGGCGGACGACGTTCGCGTTGTTGCGATAGATCGTCTGCTCCCATTCCTCGTTGGGGTCGAGGAACTCGTGCCAGTTGGACGACTTGAGCGCCGTCCACTCCTGCGGGTAGCCGCCGACGCCGTCGGCGAAGGCGTAGACCCAGCCCTGGCTCAGGTGCCGGGCCGGGTCCGGCTGGACGTCGATGGTGACGTCCTCATAGACCGTCGCCCGGCGCTTGCGGGGCGTGAAGTAGTTGTAGCTCCGGCTCTGCCAGGACGGGAACTCCTTGGCGCCCGCCTCGGCGTCCGTGAAGGTGGGCTTGGGAACACTGCGTTCCTTGACCTCTGTGGCCATCCGGTCTCCTCACTCGTCCGCGGTGGTGGTGAACTTGTCGTAGTAGATGTGCGCCTCGGGGACGCCTTTGGCCTCGAGCAGCGCGATCGCCGCCTCGACCATCGGCGGCGGACCGCAGACGTAGGCGTCGACCTCGGTGATGTCGCCCTCCAGCCGGGAGACGACGTCCGTGATCAGCCCGCTCTCGCCCTTCCAGCCGTTGCTGTCCTCCGAGAGGGCGGGCACGAAGCCGCAGTCGAGCGCGGCGAGCTCCTCCAGGTGGAAGAGGTCGGCCTCGGTGCGGGCTCCGTAGTAGTACGCGCGCTCCCGCTGGGAGGCGTCCGCCTTCAACGCGCGCAGCAGGGAGAGGATCGGGGCCATCCCCGCGCCGCCGCCGATGAACAGCAGCCGGCGCGGAGAGCTGGGGCGCAGCGTGAAGACGCCGTAGGGGCCGGTGACCGACAGCTCGTCGCCCGGCTTGATCGCGCCGCTGGAGAGCAGGCCGCTGAACTTGCCCCCCTCGTAGTGCTTGATCATGAACTCGAGCGCGTCCGAGCCCGTGTTGGCCATCGAGAACGACCGGTGCAGCTCCGTGCCCGGGATCTGGATGTCCACGTACTGGCCGGCCTTGAACTCGAAGTCCTCGGCCGGCTTGAGCTTGAGGAAGTAGATGTCCCCGGTGAGCTTGGAGACCGCCTCGACCGACGTGGAGATCGTCCGCGGCGGGACGCCCCCGTGGATGATCTCCTCGTCGTAGTTGATCAGCTCGATCTCGAGGTCGGAGTAGGGGTGGGCGCGGCACAGCAGCGTCCACCCCTCGGCCTCCTCGAAGTCGGGCAGCGCGAACGTCGAGTAGCGGTCGAGATCGACCTCACCGTCGAGGATGAACGACTTGCACGCCGAGCACTGACCTTCCTTGCAGCCGTGCATGAGCATGATGCCCTGCTTGAACGCGGCGTTGAGGATCGTCTCGTCCTCGTCGACCTCGATCTCGATGCCCACGGGCTCGAAGCGAACGGTGTGCGTGTTGCCCATCCTCGCCGCGCTCCTAGGCGGCCGCCGGCCGGCCGGCCGGGCCCCCGCGCTTGTACTCGGCCATGTGCTGCTCGCGCTCCTCCGGCGACATCTCGTTCAGCAGCACGTTCGGGCTGTTGAGCGTGATCCCGCGGACCTCGTCGAGCGTCCACATCTCCTTCGGGTCCAGGTTCAGGTGCGGCTGCGGGACGAGCGTGTGGCCGTCGTCGCGGATGTACCCGAGGTCCTGCATGATGTCCCCGAGGTCCTTGCCGTGGTGGAGCGTCTCCCACTCGCGCTGGCCGGAGAGCTTGCCCATCGACGGCGTCGGGCGGCCTTCGTACTCGGGCCGGAAGGCGACCTTGTCGGTCCAGTGGCAGGTCTCCGAGCAGTACGTGCGCACCTGGCCGTCGACCTCGTCCATGACCGTGTCCTCACGGATCAGGCACGGGACCATGCAGGTCCAGCAGCGGTGCGGGTACTGGTAGTTGGCCTCGGCCTCGAAGGCGATCGGCTTGTGGCCGTTCTTCTTCGAGAGCTCGGTGTACTTCTCCCACCAGCGGCCGTACTTGTCGTACCAGCCCGGGTACTTGAACTCGAACCACTCGAAGTCCTTGTCGTCCATGCCGTCGATCCGCCAGTAGTTGGCGAACCAGCCGGTGGCGAAGAACTGCGCCACCTCATGGATGTAGCCCTTGTTCCAGATCCGGTTCCACGACTCCTCGACGAGGTCGTGCGGGATCGTCAGGCCGTACTTCTCGAGCGGGACCAGGTAGGACCGGTAGTAGTCGTCGTAGATCCAGCGGCGCCAGGCCTCCGCGTAGGACTCGCGGTCCTTGCGGCGGTCCTTGGTGCCGTACTCGATGAACGTGCCGATCGCCGCGTCCACGACGGCGTGGTTGTTCCACCACGCGTACCGCAGGTCGCGCTCGAGCAGCGCCCGGTTGCGCTCGTCGGCGAGCGCCATCAGGATGATCGAGTAGCCGTTGGAGATGTGGCGTGACTCGTCGCTCTGCACCGAGTGGAACACGGTGGGGAGCAGGTAGTCGCCGTTGGCCGCGGCCTCGCCCGGCATCGCGACGAAGAGGACGTTCGTGAACGCCGTCTCGGCGACGATGGTCAGGTAGACGTTGGCCGCGGTGATCGCGTCACCGGTGATGAAGCCCTCGCCGAACTGGCGGCCGATCGTGCCGGCGTAGCAGTTGGCGAAGCCCTTCTCCGTCAGATCGAACCCGGCGGGATCGATGTAGTGGTTCATGTACAGCCGCTTGAGGTTCATCTGGATCGTCGAGTGGCGAACCTCGTCGATCATCTGGATGGCGAGCCCGTTGTGGACCTCCGGGTTCGGCACCGCGTTGATGGCCAGCGGCATGGCGCGCGCGGCGGAGATCTCCGGGAACGGGATGATCGACAGGAAGAGCTTCTGCCACTCCATCCAGCGTTCCTGGACCTGCCGGAACATGTTGCCGCGGATCGCGCCGTCCATCGCGCCGAAGACGCGATTGTCCTTCTCCTCCTCCATCGGGAAGTAGGAGCGCAGGACCTGCTTGAGCGGGTCCTTCTTGGGCGCCTTCTCGAACGTGTAGTCGGTCGGGTACTTGTCGACCGGCTCGACGAACGTCGGCTCCCAGGAGAGCTCCTGGATCTTCTGATGGGCCTTCGTGATGCTGGCTCGGCTCAAGGCCGCCTCCTTTGGAAACGTCGTCCCTGGAGTGCAGTTACGTGGGCGTGCGGGCCGTGATCAAGATCAGCCCGGATCTCTGCAGATCGTTGGAATCCGACGACGTCGCGCAGCGTCTCCTCGAGCTGCTCGCGCTCGTGGTCGAAGGCGCGACGGGACATCGAGATGCCGACGGCGCCGAGGAAGCGCCGGTCGTGGTCGAGCACCGGCGCGGCGAGGCAGCAGAAGTCACGCTCGAACTCCTCGCGCTCGGTGGCGACGCCGTTCAGCCGGACGCGCGTGAGCTCCTCGTGCAACGCGCCGGGCTCGGTGATCGTGTGCGCCGTGAAGCGCTTGAGGCCCGTGCGGGCGTAGCGGTCGACGGCATCGCGTGGTCCGAGCGCGAGCACGACCTTGCCCAGCGCGAGGGCGTGCGCGTTGTCGGCGATCTCAGGGTTCATGCCCGGGAGCTTCGGCATGCCCTGCAGCCCGCGCTCGAGGACCACGCGAAGTTGGTTGTCGCGCAGCACCGCGAGGTACGCGCGCTTGTGCGTCCGGGCGAGGAGGTCGTCGACGACGCCGCTCAGGTCGTGGCGGTCGGATTCCTCGGCGACGGTTTCGCGGAACGCGGGGGAGAGCTTGTAGACGCCACCCGCGTGGCGCTCGGCCACACCCTCGTCGCACAGCGACGCGAGCAGGTTGTAGGCCGTCGAGACGCTCTTGCCGAGCGTCGCGGCCACTTCGTCTGCGCGGACCCCGTCCGGCGCACGGGCCAGCAACCACGTGACGTGGAGGGCCGCGCGCGCAGTGCTGAGTCCCCGATGTGCTCGGGTAGCCTGCATCTCTCCTCACCGAGGAGTTGACCACCGGCGCGTTACATGAGCGCTGCACGCAGCTCGCCGACACGCGCGGCCGCCAGTGGGCGGCGCGGGTCACGGAACTCGAGCTGCGTCAACAGGCGCTTCCACGCCCCGAGGTCGTCGCGCGTGATCTGCACGTACGCCCACAGCGCTTCGACGTCCTCGGCCGTCATCACGGCCTGGTGGAGCCAGCGGTCCAGGCGCTCACGCTCGCGCACGATGCCCGGTGCCTCGCTGCTGGGCAGCAGCGGCCCGGTGTACGCCTCTGCGGCCGCGCGCGTCTGCCCGGCGACGAGCAGGCCCTCGACGCGGCGCACGTCCGACTCGACGTCGCACGTGAGCCGGTAGCGGTCCGTGTCGATCCACGGGCCGAGCAGCTTGCGCAGCCGGCTGACCTCGACGCGGACGCTGGACACGCTCCCGCCGTCGCCGTGCAGGTCCGCGCACAGGCGCTCGGCGCTCATCCCGTCCGGGCTCGCGCACAGCAGCGCGAGGATCTCGGCCAGGCGCGGGCGCAACGTCGTCGTGCGGTCCTCGACCTCCAGCTCGGCGCGGTCGCGGCCGAGGAAGCGCAGCTTCACCAGCGGGCGGGCGATGCTCGTCACGCGCTTGGACTCCAGCGCGTGGACGACGAACGCCTCGTGCGTGGGGGAGACGGGCTCGGCCACCGCGAGCGCGCCGGACGGCAGCGTCAGCTCGCCGCCGCCGGGCGGGATCACCAGCCGGCCCTGGACGTTCCAGCCGCGCGGCACCGGCCCGATCGCCCGGCCCGAGCGGGTGACGAGCGCGCTGCGGTCGGGTGAGACGCGCGCGCCGTAGCGTGCGTGCAGGCGAGCGTCGCGCTCCTGCAGCGCGAGCTGGAGGCTGGCCTCGACGGCGCGGGCGGTGGCGGTCGCGACGGCGAGGCTGTGCGGATGCACGGTGGACAGCTCGCCCGTGAGGTCGATGACGCCGATCACCTCGCCCGTCTCCGGGTCGTGGATCGGGCACGCGCTGCAGGTCCACCGCTGCACCGGGTCGGAGAAGTGCTCGGGGCCGAACACCTGCACCGCGTGGTCGAGCGCGAGCGCGGTGCCGATCGCGTTCGTGCCCGCGCCGCCCTCGCTCCACAGCGTCCCCTCGGCGAAGTTCATGTCGCCCGCGGCGCGCAGCCGCATGTTCGCGCTGCCCTCGATGCTCATCAGCGTGCCGTCGGCGTCGCTGATCACGATCAGGTAGCCGGCCTCGTCCGCGATCGCCGACAGGCAGTCGTGGATGAGCGGCGCGGCCCGGTGCAGCAGGTGCTCCTCGTAGCGGTCGTGCGTCTCGCTCTCGTCGGCGACGACGGGCGCGAGCCGGCTGCCCAGCGGGTCCACACCGGCGGCGGACGAGCGACGCCACGAGTCGGTGATCGCCTCCCGCACGAGCGTCGGGTCGCCGTCGTCGTCGGCGATGAACCGCTCCCACGCGAAGCGCAGCTCCTGCGCTCGCACGAGGGGCGTGGTGCCGGCATTGACGGCAAGCCACGAGTTTTCGCTCACAAGCGTGAGGCTACACCGGATTCGCAGATACGTGGAGGATGTTGACCCGGGACTTAGCCTGGTTGCGGGGTGAAGGACTACCGCATGCTCATCGGGGGCTCCTGGGTGGAGGCTCGCTCGGGGGAGCGCTTCGAGAGCGTCAACCCGTACCTGGGCACGCCGTGGGCGACGGTGCCGCGGGCCGGGGCCGCCGACGTGGACGCCGCGGTCCAGGCGGCGCGGGCGGCGTTCGTCGACTGGTCGCGGACCACGCCCGTCGCGCGCGGGAAGCTCCTGCGCCGGCTCGCCGACCTGATCGCCGAGCGCGCGTCGTCGATCGCCCGCGTCGAGACGACCGACAACGGCAAGCTGATCCGCGAGATGGAGGGCCAACTGCGCGGGCTCGCCGACTACTACCACTACTTCGCGGGCGCGGCGGACAAGGTCGGGGGCGAGACGCTGCCGGCCGACCGCGACAACTTCTTCGTCTACACGGTGCGTGAGCCGCTCGGCGTGGTGGCGGCGATCACTCCCTGGAACTCGCCGGTGCTGCTGGCGTCGTGGAAGATCGCGCCGGCGCTCGCCGCGGGCTGCTGCGTGGTGGTCAAGCCCGCCGAGCAGGCACCGTGCTCGACGCTCGAGTTCGCGGCGCTGTTCGAGGAGGCGGGGTTCCCGCCGGGCGTGATGAACGTCGTGACCGGGTTCGGCGGGGAGGCGGGCGCGCCGCTCGTCGAGCACCCGGGCGTCGACAAGGTGGCCTTCACCGGGGGGACGGCGACAGGCCGCGCCGTCATGCGCGGCGCGGCCTCGCACCTCGCGCGGGTCACGCTCGAGCTCGGCGGCAAGTCGCCCAACGTCGTCTTCGCCGACGCCGACCTGGACGCGGCCGCGAACGGCGTGGTCGCGGGCATCTTCGCCGCCACCGGCCAGACGTGCATGGCCGGGTCGCGGCTGCTCGTCGAGGACGCCGTGCACGACGAGCTCGTCGAGCGGCTGGCGGCCCGGGCCGCGTCGATCCGGATGGGCGACCCCCTCGACCCGGAGACCGAGATGGGACCGGTCGCGTTCGAGGGGCACCTGCAGGGGGTGCTGGCGGCGATCGCGTCCGCGTCGGACGAGGGCGCGCGGCTCGTCGCGGGCGGCACGCGCGGGGACGGCCCCGGCTACTTCGTGCGGCCGACGATCTTCGGCGACGTCACCAACGACATGCGGCTCGCGCGCGAGGAGATCTTCGGGCCGGTGCTGGCGGCGCTGCGCTTCTCGTCCGAGGAGGAGGCGGTCGCGCTCGCCAACGACACGGCGTTCGGGCTGGCCGCGGGCGTGTGGACGCGCGACGTCCAGCGCGCGCACCGGATGGCGCGCGCGCTGCGGGCCGGGACCGTCTGGGTGAACGCCTACCGCGCGGTCGGGCCGGCGGCGCCGTTCGGCGGCTACAAGGACTCGGGCATCGGCCGCGAGAACGGCATCCAGGCGATCACCGGATACACGGAGACCAAGACGGTCTGGATCGAGCTCACCGGCGCCACCCGCGACCCGTTCCAGCTCGGCTAGAAGACCGACACCTTGTGCACCTGCGCCGGCAGCAGCATCCGGCGGCTGTTGGTGCTGAAGACGTCGCCGTCACGACGGAGGAAGATGCGGTGACCGCTGGTGAGCGTCGCCGCGAACACGTCGCTCGTCTCGCCCGCCCAGTAGCCGACCGTGCCGGTCGGGAGCGCCGAGTCGGGATCGGACATCCCCACGAGCGTCGTGCCGAAGTCGCGTACGAACGCCGCCTGGCGGTCCGCCGGGTCGGTCATGAACGAGTCGACCGCGAAGCTCATCAGGAGGCTCAGCTCGATCGTGCGCGCGAGCTGGTCGACGTAGCCGCGGCCCGCGGCGGTCCGTGCCACCAGCGCGCGGGCGCACCAGCGCTCCTCCGCGGTGAGCGGCAGGCAGTTGGTCGTGTCGTCCGGGCGCGTCGCGAGCGCGCAGAAGTCGAAGCGAGCGGAGCCGGGGATGACGACGCTGCGGTCGCCGGCGGCGAGGCGACGGTCACCACCGCCGCCCTCGCGCTCGACCACGAACTGGCCCACGCGCTCCCCGACCACACCGCAGTGCAGCCGCGCGCGCTCGCCCGCGAGCGCGCGCAAGCGCTTCGCCGGGAAGCGCATCGCGAGGTCGCGCTTGCCCATCCGCTCCAGGCGGACGCCGGTCGAGTCGGGCATGAGCTCGTCCGCGAGCGAGGACGCGTGCGCGGCCGGAGCGGCGCACACGAGCAGGGTGAGGGCGAGAGCGATCGGGCGCCAGTGCATGTCGGCGATTGAACCGGCGCAGCGTGCCGGTTTCCTTCCGGCTGCCTCGATTCGAGTGTGTGGCGAACGCGCGTAAAGCGCCCGGTGTTTGGTCGGCCGTGAACGCGGAGACGACGGTGCGCGATGAGCTTCGTCACCTCGATCGTCGTGGCCGGGGCACTCGCGGGCGGCGTCCACATGGACGCCGACGCGCAGGGGCAGCCGGTGCTCGCGTGGACCCGTTGGACGCGTCAAGAGCGGGTCACGGAGGTCGCCGACGTCCGCGGCGGCCGCCTCGTCGGCCGTCCGCACCGGCTGGCACCGGCGACGGAGTCGCTCGACGACCTGGACGTCGCGCGCTCGGGCGCGGCGATCGCGTGCTGGTCGGAGTCGCGGTCGCGGCGCTCGAACCGCACGCAGCTCCGGGTGGCGACGCGAGCGCCCGGCGGACGCTGGACGCGCGGACGGGTCGTCGCCCGCTTGCGCACCTACGCCGACGACCTCAGCTGCGGCGTCAGCGACACGGGCGCGGCGGTCCTCGTCTGGACCGAAGGACGGGCCCACGCCATCCGCTCGGTCGCCGTGGCCGTCGACGGCACCGTCGGGCGCACCGCGCGGCTCACGCGCGGCCTGGCCTGGCCGACCGACGTCGAGGTGGCCGCGGACGGAACCGCCGCCGTCGGCTACACGAGGCCGGATGACGTCGTCCGGCTCGCCCATCGGTCGGCCGCCGGCGCATGGTCGAAGCGCACGTTCGGGCCCGAGCGCGGCGTCCCGCCCGAGCTGGCGCTCACCCCGGCGGGCCAGCCGGTGCTCGCGTGGCGGAGCTACTCGGGGGTGCTGCGGATGGTCGCCGGCCCGACGTACGCGCCGGTCGAGCTGACGACGGCGCGTGACGTGGGCCTCGCCGCGTTCGTGGCCGGGCCGCGCGGTGACCTGCTGGCGCTGACGACGACCGGCGCGTCGCTGCCGACCGCGCCCGTCCCGGTCAACGGCCGGCGGACACCGTCCGCTCTGGGCGCGAGCATCGCCCGGCCGGGGGCGCCGTTCGCGCCGACGACGCTTCTCGGGCCGGTCAGCGAGTCACCGCTCGAGGCGGCGCTGGCCGCCGACGGCAGCGGCGTGGTGGGCTGGTACGGGGGGTCCGCCGTCGGGGCACGCAAGCTGACCGTGGACGGGACCTGGCTGCCGGCGGTGGAGCTCACGACCACGGTGCACGGCCAGCTGCTCCTCGCGGCCGCGCCCGGCGGGACGGTCACTGCGGCGTGGAACGAGCTTACGGGCGACGGCAACGAGGAAGTGCTGCGGCTCGCGACGTTCTAGCGCCTCTATTCACAGTGTGTATAGTCGAGCCCGTGGCCACGAACGAAGTCGTCCTGGCGTTGCTGCGCCAAGGGCCGGCCCACGGGTACGACCTCAAGCGCGATCACGACGCGTGGTTCCCGGACGCGCGGCCGCTGGCGTTCGGGCAGGTGTACGCGACGCTCGGCCGGCTGGAGAAGGCCGGCCTCGTCGAGCGGGTCGAGACTCGGACGGAGAGCGGTCCCGAGCGGACCGTGTACGCGCTGAGCGAGCAGGGGGAGCATCAGTTGCGCGACTGGCTGGCAGAGCCGGCAGGGGCGGCGACGGCGTCGACGGACGAGATCGTGCGCAAGACGATCGCCGCGCTGCGCACGGGGGAGAGCCCGATCGAGTTCCTCACGCGCCAGCGCACCGCGCACCTGCGACGCATGCGTGAGCTGACGGTGGACGCCCCGGACCGCGACCCGGCGGCGCGGCTTGCACGGGACCACCTCGTCGCGCACCTGGACGCCGACCTGCGCTGGCTCGAGCGTGCGGCGGAGGTGATCGGATGATCCTCCAGCTGCGGGGTGTCGAGCATGCGTACCGGCGCACCGTCGCGCTGCGCGGCGTGTCACTGGCCGTCGAGTCCGAGGAGGTCGTCGCGATCACCGGGCCGAGTGGGTGCGGCAAGTCGACGCTGCTGCACGTCGCCGCGGGCATCCTGCGCCCCCAGGCGGGCGACGTGACGTTGCTCGGCGAAGCGCTGACGACGCTGAGCGAGACGGCCCGCGCCCGGCTGCGTCGCCGCAGCGTCGGCGTCGTGCTCCAGTTCGGCCAGCTCGTCCCGGACCTGTCGGCCCTCGAGAACGTCGCCCTGCCGCTGCTGCTCGAGCGTCACGACCGGGCCGCCGCGCTGACCGCCGCGCGTGAGTGGCTGGAGCGCGTCGGCATCACCGCCGAGCGCGACACGCTCGCCGCCGAGCTCAGCGGCGGCGAGGCCCAGCGCGTCGCCGTCGCCCGCGCGCTGGTGACGGGCCCGGCGATCGTGTTCGCCGACGAGCCGACCGGCAGCCTCGACACCGCCGGCGGCGAAGCCTTGATGACCCTGCTGCTCGGAGCGGCCCGCGAACGCGGCGCGGCGCTCGTGGTCGTCACGCACGACAACGTGGTGGCCGCGCACGCCGACCGCGAGGTCCGCCTACGGGACGGCCGCGTCGAGGCCGAGGCGGCACTCCGGTGACGGCGCGGACCGCGCTCCGGCTCGCGCGGTCGTCGGCGCCCGGGGAGGCGCGGCGGCGGGCGCTCGTCGCCGGGTCCGTGGCGGTCGCGGGCGCGTTGCTGATCCACGCGATCCATCTCCTGCGGGCCACCTTCGGGTGGGACGACGCCGACCTCGCGCCGTATGTGCTCGAGGACGGCACGCGCGGTGGGGTCGTGATCGGGACGTTGCTGCTGGTCGTGCCGGTGCTCGCGCTCTCGGTGCAGGCGCTGCGGACGGGCTCGACGGCGCGGGAGCACCGGATGTCGGCGCTGCGGCTCGCGGGTGTCACGCCGGGTGAGCAGCGCGCGGTGGCCGCGGTCGAGGCCGGTCGCGCGGCGGCGTTCGGCGCCCTGCTCGCCGCGCCCGTGTACCTGGGCCTGTGGATCGCCGGTGGTGTGCTGCCGCCGGTCGGCGCGCGGCTCGTCGACCAGCCCGACGCGCTCGACGCGGTCGGCTGGCTCGTGCTCGTGCCGGGGCTCGCGCTGGCCGGGACGCTCGCGGGTGCGGTGTTCCAGGCACGCGGGGTCGTGTCGCCGCGGCCGGGGAAGCTCAGCGTCGCCGTCCTGGCCGCCGGGGTCGCGCTCGTCGTCGGCAGCGTCCGCCTCGCCCAGAGCTCCGGCAGCGACACCGACGTCCATCTGCTCCTCGCGGTGCTCGGCCTGCTGATCGCCGCGTTCGCGGGAGGGCCATGGCTCGTGCTCGGCTGCGCGCGGCTCCTCGCGCGCCGCGCCGACGCCGAGTCGCTGCTGGCCGCGCGGCGCCTTCGCGCGGATCCGCGCGGGGCGGGCCGGATCGCCGCCGTGCTGGTCGTCTGCGGGGCGGCGCTCAGCATCGACGCGTCGATGTTCCAGTTCTGGATCGAGGACTCGTCCGACGACATGGCGTACTACCTCGGAGGCTTCGCGCTCGCAGCCGGAGCGATGCTCGTCGCCGTGGCGGTCGCGCTGCTCGGGCTGTTGCTCGGCACCGCCGACGGCCTGCTCGCCGCGCGCCGGCCGCTCGCCGCGCTGGCGGTCTTCGGCCTCGACGAGCGCGGCCTCGCGCGCGTGCTCCGGCGGCAGCTGCTCGCGACGGCCGCGCCCGCGTTCACGGTCGGCGCGCTGCTCGGCTACGGCGCGCTGCTGGTGATCGCGGCGGGCGCCGACTCCGAGGTGATCCCGTACATCGGGCGCGCGTTCCTGACCGGTGCCGGCGTGGCCGTCGTCGCGTGGTTGGCCTTCGCCCTCGTCACCCGGGCCGCGGTGCGGGTGCTGCGACCGCTGATCCGCGCCGCGATCGACCCGGAGAACCTGCGCGCGGCCTAGCGGCGGGTGCCCGCCTCGGGCTCGATGATCGCTTCCGAGCCGGTGCCGCCGACGACGGCCTGCTCGGCGGCCAGCTCCGCGGGCGGCCCGGCGGAGCCACGCAGCGGGACCTCCTTCAGCGCCCACGAGAGCAGGAACGCGAGCGCGGTCAACGCCGCGCCGACGAGGAACACCGGCTGCAGGGCGTTGACGAACGCCTCCAGGAAGTCCGTCTGCACGGCCGCCGGCAGGCTGTGCACCTCGTCCGGGCTGATGTTCAGCCCGCCGCTGAAGCGCGCGGCGATCTCGGGCGGGAACTTGGTCAGCTCGTGGCTCAGGCGCGCGGCGAACACGGCGCCGAACAGCGCGACGCCGAGCGAGCCGCCCATCGAGCGGAAGAAGGTGGCGGCGCTGGTGGCGACGCCGATGTCCTTCGGCGGCGCGCAGTTCTGCACGGCGAGCACGAGCACCTGCATGACGAGGCCGATGCCGATGCCGACCACGAGCATGTAGACGGAGGCGAGCCACGGCGGCGTGTCCACCTCCAGGCGCGAGAGCAGGAACATGCCGATCGCGGTCACGGCGGTGCCGGCGATCGGGAACGCCTTGTAGCGGCCGACCTTGCTGATGATGCGGCCGCTGATGATGCTCGCGCTCAGCAGGCCGGCCATCAGCGGCAGCATCCGCAGGCCGGACGAGGTCGGCGACACGCCGTAGACGAGCTGCAGGAAGAGCGGGATGAACGTGATCGCGCCGAACATCGCGAGGCCGATCAGGAAGCCGAGCGACGAGGCGACGCTGAAGACCGCCGACCGGAACAGGCTGAGCGGGATGATCGGCTCCGCCGCGCGGGCCTCCACGAACACGAACGCGACGAGCAGCACGACGCCGGCCGCGCCGAGCCCGACGATCGTCGCCGACCCCCACGGGTACTCGTTGCCGCCCCAGGTCGTGAGCAGGATGATCGCGCTCACGCCCGCGGTCAGCAGCGTCGCCCCGAGGTAGTCGATCGCGTGGCGCTGCGACGGCGTGTGCAGGTGCAGCCGGAAGACGATGATCAGCACCGCGATCACGCCGATCGGCAGGTTCACGTAGAACACCCAGCGCCACGAGATCGTGTCGACGAAGAACCCGCCGAGCAGCGGGCCGGCGACGCTCGCGACCGCGAACACGGATCCGATCAGGCCCATGTAGCGGCCGCGGTCGCGCGGCGGGACGACGTCGGCGATGATCGCCTGCGCGCCGACCATCAGCCCGCCCGCGCCGAGGCCCTGCACCGCGCGGAACGCGATCAGCTCGCCCATCGTCTGGCTGAGCCCGGAGAGCATCGAGCCGACCAGGAAGATCACGATCGCGACGAGGAAGACGGGCTTGCGCCCGTACATGTCCCCGAGCTTGCCGTACAGCGGCGTCGAGGCCGTCGTCGCCAGCAGGTAGGAGGTGACCACCCACGAGAGGTGCTCGAGCCCGCCGAGCTCGCCCACGATCGTGGGCAGCGCGGTCGAGACGATGGTCTGGTCGAGCGCCGCCAGGAACATGCCGAGCATCAGCGCGGCGAAGACCGGGACGAGCGCCCGACCCGTCAACGTGTTGTCGGGAGCGGACGTGCCTTAAGGTCTACCCGATGGATCTGATCGGTGAGCGCGAGAGGTTGCTCGCCTTCGCGCGCGGGGCCGTGCACCCGGACGGCGGCTTCGGCTGGCTGCGCACCGATGGATCGCTCGACCTCGCGCGCGGCCGCGAGCTGTGGATCAACACGCGGATGACCTACGTGTTCGCGATGGCCGGCGAGCGCGAGCTGGTGGAGACCGGCCTGCACGCCCTGCGCACCGACTTCCGCGACGCCCAGCACGGCGGCTGGTTCTCGGTCGCCGGCGAGCCGTCGGACAAGCTCGCGTACGAGCACGTCTTCGTCGTGCTGGCGGCGGCCGCGGCGGGCGACGCGGCGCTGCTGGGAGAGGCGTTGGAGGTGCTCGACACCTACTTCTGGGAGGAGCACTTCGGTGCGTTGTCGGACGTGCGCTCGCGCGACTGGAGCCGGGTCGAGGCCTACCGCGGCGCGAACGCGAACATGCACGGCGTCGAGGCGATGATCGCCACCGGCGACGAGCGATGGCTCGATCGCGCGCGCCGGATCACGCAGCTGCTGACCGGTGGCGTGCGCGTGGTCGAGCACTACGACCCGATCTGGCGTCCGCAGCCGCACTACAACCGCGAGGATCCGACCCACCGCTTCCGACCGTACGGCGTCACGCCCGGCCACGGCTTCGAATGGGCGCGGCTGGCGCACTCGCTCGGGTTCGAGGAAGCGGCGCGCCGGCTGTTCTCCGGCGCCATCCACGACGGCTGGGACGGCAGCGGGTTCGTCTACACCGTCGACTTCGACGGGCGGCCGGTCGTCCGCGCGCGGCTGCACTGGGTGCTGTGCGAGGCGATCGCGGCCGCCGCGGCGCTGGGCGAGCACGACTTCGAGCGCGCCTGGTGGGCGCTGGCCGAGCAGCACTTCATCGACCGCGAAGGCGGGTCGTGGTGGCACGAGCTCGACGCCGACAACCGTCCGGCCTCGACGATCTGGGACGGCAAGCCCGACGTGTACCACGCGCTCGGCGCGGTGAGCGCCTCGCTCAGGCCGGCTGGTTCTTGAGCGTCGAACCCGGTGGCGGCGTCATCGCGGCGGCGGTGATCACCAGCGCGAACGCGGCGAGCCGCAGCAGCAGCGCGCCCGTGTCGTCCGGCAGCGGCTCCTGGAAGATCACCGGGCCGGCCGCGATCGTGATCACGTTCGCCGTGGCGCTCGTCAACGCGATCACCGGCACGACCGGGCCGAGCTGCAGCGACTTGGCGGAGATCAGCAGCGCGACCAGCGACCAGACGACGATGATCACCGCGAACGCGACGCTGAGCACGTCGACCGCGGAGTGCCCGGTGACCGCCTTGATGGTGATGTCGCTGCCGGCCCACAGCAGGCCCGCGGACACGGCGAGCGCGGGGCCGTTCGTGCCCGAGCGAGCGGTCAGGATGAGCGCCGCCAGCGTGGTGCCGACGAGCACGACGCCGAACACCCAGGCGTCGTAGTTCGAGTGCGCCTCGTCGGTCGTGCCCTCGAGCGTCGCCGCCAGGAACGCGAGCCCCGCCGCGGTGAGCGCGACGCCGATCCACTCGCGCCGGGTGACGTGGTGCCCGAAGAAGCGGTCGGCCACGACCGTGACCAGCACGAGGCCACCCGCGATCACCGACTGCACGACGCTGATCGGCGCGAGCGCGAGCGCGGCCACGTGGAAGCCCCACGACGTCGTCGCCACCACGCAGCCGAGCGTGTAGATCGGTGACTTGAAGAGCTGGATCGTGCTGTGGATCGGCCGCCGCGCGTCGACGAGCGGTGCCTTCAGCGCGCCCTTGTGCTTGAGGAAGAACCCGACGATCGAGCCGAGCGCGGTGAGGACCGCGCACAGGAGTCCGAGCTGCACAGAGAACGGCACGGCGAGACAGGGTACGAGCGCCGCGTCAGTCGTCCGGCCAGCGGCCGTGCTGCGCGAAGTACTCGCGCGCCGACTCCTCGTCCTCGCGCTCCTTGTCGCCCTTCGCCCCGTAGCGGAACAGCACGTTGAGCAGCAGGAGCGCGAGGCCGGAGCCGACGAGCATCGCCCACAGGTCCCAGCGGATGTCGTCCTCGATCACGAAGAGCGAGACGAAGCCGGCGATCACGAGCAGGGCGGGGAGGACGTAGCGCAGGAAGGTGAGGCCGGACACCACCTTCACGCTACCCATGAGCGACAGGCTCGAGCGCGCCCAGGGCGCTCAGTTGACGGCGAGCAGGTCGATCACGAAGACGATCGTGTCGTTCGGCCGGATCGAGGCCTGGCCGTGGTCGCCGTACGCGAGGTCGGGCGGGACGACCAGCTGGCGGCGGCCGCCGACCTTCATGCCTTTCAGGCCCTGGTCCCATCCGTCGATGACCTGCTTGGCGCCGAAGATGAACTGGAAGGGCTTGCCGCCCTTCTCCCACGTCGAGTCGAAGACGACGCCGTCGTCCAGCCGCCAGCCCTTGTAGTCGACCGCGGCGAGCTTGCCCGGCGTGATCTCGTCGCCCGTGCCGACCTCGAGGTCGCGCACCACGAGCTCCGTCGGCGCCTTGTCGCTCTCGGGCTTGGTGACCTTGGGCTCGTCCTTGCCGGAGGGCGTGACCTCGGGCATCGGGGTCGGGTCGCCGGTCACCTTCTCGATGAAGGGCGTGGGCGTCGCGGTCGCCTCGGCCGGAGCAGAGGCCGCCGGGGTGGACGCGGCGGGTTCCTTGGAGTCGCCGCAGGCCGCAAGCAGCAGGGCGGAAAGCGCGGCGGCGCAGGTGAGTCGAAGCTTCATCTCTGAAAAGACAGGGAGCGCCGGCGACGAGGTGTCACCGGCGCTCCCAAGGTAGTGGCCTAGCGGCCGTTGCTTACGGGGTGGTGCTGGACAGCGTGAACGTCAGCGTCTTGGCGTACGAGCCGCGCAGGAGCGTCTCGTTCTGGCTGATCGTCTGCTGGAAGCCGAGGTCCGCGCGGGAGCGCAGGACCGGGTCGGCGTAGGTGAGCAGCGGCAGGGCCGTGCCGGAGGTCTCCGGCAGCGCCGTGAACGCGTTGGTGGTGCTGCCCGCGTTGTTCGCGCGGATCTTCAGCGGGGCCTGGAGCGCGGCCGTGCCGTTGACCAGGTGGCCGGCCGAAGCCGTGCCGCGGTCGACGACGGACAGCGTGGTGCTCGGCACCGTGCTCGTGACCTCGGCGGCCATCGTCGACGTGTAGTCGCGCTGGACGCCGACCTGGAACACGCCGAACGACGGGGCCGGACCGGTGATGTCGAGGGCCATCGTGCTCGGGACCTCGCCACCGACGGAGATCGGGGCCTCGTAGGCCGCGCCGCTGGTGCCGACGAGCTGGATGCTGTTGGTCGCCGCGTCCGAGTTCGAGGTGAACTGCAGGCGGGCGATCGACGTCGTGCCGGCACGACGCGGGTTGAACCGCACGTACACCGTGCAGCTCGACGCGTCCTGGCCGACGACGGCCGGAGCCAGGGCGCCGGTGGTGCAGGTGTTGCTGGTGACCGTGAAGTCCGACTGCGAGCCGGTCGCGCCGGTGGGCTCACCCGTCTGGGCGGCCACGGCCACGGCCGTGATGTTCAGCGGAGCGTCACCCAGGTTCTCGACCTTGATGCCGACCGGGGCGGCGGTGCCGACACCCGTGGGGGCCGCCGGCTCCTTGCCGAACGTCGGCGACGAGGCGTAGAGGGCCGGGGCGGCGGCACCACGGACGGCGTCGAACGAGTTCTTCGCGGTCTGGATCGGGTCGAACGTCGCCACGTTCGGCGGGTCGAGCTCGTAGTGGTACCACTTGACGTTGCTGTTCTTGGCGGCGGCGAAGATGCGGCCGTAGTCGATCTCGCCCGTGCCGAGCTGGACCGGCTGGCCGGAGCGGCCGGCCGGGGCCACGTTGGTGAGGTCCTTGACGTGCATCATCTCGATGCGCGTGCGGTAGCGCGTGAGCAGGTCGACCACGTCGACCGGCGCGTCAGTCGCCCAACCGGCGTCGACCTCGGCCATCACGTACCGCGGGTCCGTGTTGTCCATGAGGATTTCCCACGCGGACTTGACGACGCCGTTGACGTCGTACTTGGTCTCGAACTCGGCCGTGTGGTTGTGGATGTACGCCTTGCCCGTGCCGGCCTCGACCGAGCGCTTGCCCGAGCGGTTGAGCTGCGCCGCGGTGGCGAGCGTCTGGGCGTACGTGCCCTGGCCCGGAGAAGCGGTGCCGCCCGAGCCGACGAACTGCTGGCCCAGCGTCTTGCCGTTGTCGATGTTCTCCTGCGTGTTCGCGTCGGTGAACGCGGTGCCGTGACGGCCGACGATGTGCAGCTGGTACTTGTCGGCCAGCGCGCGGAACTCCGTGGCGGTCATGCCGTGCAGGTTGTACGGCTCGACGACGCGGATGCCCTTGGACTGCAGCATCTGGAAGATCGTCTCGACCTTGGCCTTCTGCTCAGCCGGGGTGCCGCTGATGTAGCGGCTGAAGTTGAACATCTGCATGCCGGTCTGGCCCACCGGCAGGCCTTCGCCCATGCTGGCGGGACGCTGCGCGTGCGCCGCCGTGGACGTGGCGAGGACCGCGACACCGGTCGCGGCAACCGCGGCGCACGAGCGAGCGCGCCGGGAGATTCCCTTCATATGACTCCTCCTCTGGAGGGCTCTCAGCGACATGGACGAGAGCCCAGTGACAACCCGTGGCCTACGGTAGCGTAGGTTCCGAGTCGGAGTCAACCGACTTTTGCGTTACATGACATCCAAAGGTCCGCGCCTTTGGTCTCACCTTACTCTCATGTAAGGATCGCGCGGTCGAAACTCGGCCGCTCAGCCCAAATTCCAGATGCCGCCGGCTTCAGTTGGCACGTCTTCGAGCGCGAGCCGGAGGCGCTCGGGCCGCGCGGAACCTGATCGGGGGAACAGGAGGCAACCCTCGACCTTCGCCGAGGTGTCGATGCGTAGGTAGTCGGCGTCCCAGCCGTTGGAGCAGTCGGCCTGCTCGCCCTTGGCGACCGGCTTGGTCTCACCGTCGTCGTAGGTGACCTCGGCGTTGCGGAACGCGCCCTCGAAGTTCGCGATCCCGGTGTTCTCGGCCGTCAGCTCGACGACCGTGAAGTCGCCCTCGCGGCCGAGCTTGGTCGGCGTCAGCACCATCCGCACGCCGATGTTGGAGCCGGTCAGCGTGATCGGCCCGCCGAGCGCGGTCTCCGGGGGCAGCGGCGGCTGGTGGTACTCGGCCTCGACGTCACCGCCCTCGCCCTCGTGCGTGTGCGGCTCGCCGTAGAAGTCCTTGACGCCCTGGGAATATCCGTCGAGGTCGTGTCCGCCGTGAGCCTCGGCCTCGGCCTCCGCCTCGGCCGTCGCGACGGGCGACGGCGTCGGCTCGTCCGTCTTGTCGTCGGAGCCGCACCCCGCCAGCAGCGCGGCCAGCGCGAGGACTCCAAGCAGGTTCCTCATGTCTTCTCCAGATAGCACGAGGGGCGCCGGCCTCGCGGCCGGCGCCCCTCGGATCGACCCCTAGAGGGGAATGACTACGGCGTGGTGGTGGAGAGCGTGAACGTCAGCGTCTTCGCGTACGTGCCGGTGCGGAGCGCGTCGTTCGCGCCGATCGACTGACGCAGGGCCAGCGTGGCGTCCTCGGTGCCGGCGGTCGGGCCGGTGTAGGTGATGGCGTCGACCGGGGCGCTGAGCGGCTTGCCGTTGACCTGCAGCGGCTGCGCCAGCGCGAACGCGCCGTTGACGAGCTTGCCGGTGTTGACGGTGTCCGCGTCCGAGACGGTCAGCTTCGCGTCGCCGGCGGTGCTGAGCACCTTGACGGGCATGTTGATGTCGTAGTTGCGGGCGAGGCCGGGGACGAACGCGCCGAACGTCGGCGCGGGGCCGAGGTTGAGCGCGAGCGAGGCGGCGACCGAGCCGCCGACGGTGCCGTCGGCCACGTAGGCGCTCGTCGTCTGACCCGTGAGCAGGACCTTCTCCGTGGCGTCGTCCGCGTTGGAGTTGAACTGCAGGTAGGCGACCGAGCTCTTCAGGTTGGCCGTGGCCTTGTAGTTGACCGTGACCTCGCAGGTGCCACGCGGCGCGGCGGGAGCCGTCTCGGTGGCGAGCGTGCCGGCCGCGAGCGTCTGGTTCAGGCAGCCGTTGTTGGCGATCGTGAAGTCGGCGGCGTTGTCGCCGACGATCGACGCGGTCGTGATCGCGAGCGGCTTGTCGCCGGTGTTCGAGACGTTGACCTTGAACGCGTTGGTGCTGTTGGCCGGAGCCGCGGCGGGGCCCGCCGGGAAGCTGCTCAGGGCCGGGACGGACGCGGTGTTGATGCCCTTCAGGTTCGTGAAGGAGACGCCGGCGTCAGCCATGTTGCCGCCGTCATGCTCCTGGTGGTAGTACTGCACGCGGTTCTTCGCCGCGGCGAAGATCGGCCGGAAGTCCACGACGCCCGTGCCGGTCGCGCGCGGCTGGCCGGCGCGGCTGTCGGTCGCGCTGGCGCGGTTGGCGACGTTGATGCCGTCCTTGATGTGCAGCATCTTGATGCGGGTGGGCATCGAGTTGATGATCGTCGCGGTGGCCGTGCCGGTCTCGTCGTCGAACGCGTCCGAGGACCAGAAGACGTCGAGCTCGAAGAACACGTAGCGCGGGTCGGTCAGCTCGGCGAGGATCTCGACGGCCGACTTCATCGAGCCGTTGTGCATGTACTTGGTGTCGAACTCGGCCGTGTGGTTGTGCACGTAGACGGGGCCGACGCCGGCCTCGACCGAGTACTTGCCGAGCGCGTTGAGGTTCTGCGCGGTCTGCAGCGTGTTGGCGTACGTGCCGATGCCGGGGCTGCCGTAGCCGCCCGTGCCGAGCGAGTCGGCGCCCAGCCACTTGGCCTGCTGGACGCGGTCGCGCCACGCCTGGTTGACCGTGGTCTGCATGGTGCCGTGCCAGCCTGCGGCGCGCAGGCCGTACTTCTCGAGCAGCTTGCGGTAGTTCTGGTTGGCCGTCGCGTCGGTCAGCCCCGGGAAGCCGGAGTGGCTGAAGAGCTCGATGCTCGTGACGCCCTTCTTCTGCAGGAAGGCGAAGAGCGCCTCGAGGCGCTCGGCGTGGCACGCAGCGGTGTTGGCCGGGTTGACGGCTCCACCGCCGGTCTGCTGACCCTCCGGCGCGACGCAGGCGGCCGAGACCGCGCTCATCGGCAGCTCAGGGCCGAAGCTCGTCCGCAGGCCGTGCTGGATGAACGAGCCGTAGTTGAACATCTGGACGCTCATCTGGCCGGTCGGGATGCCGTCGCCGACCTTCTCGGGGCGCGTCTGCGCCTGGGCGGACGCAGCGCTCGCGAAGATCGCGAGACCCGCCACCGCGGCACACGCACGCGTGCGCCGAGAGATTCCCTTCATGGTGCTCCTCCTCGTTACGGACCTGTAAGCAGGTCCGGGTGACAACCCGATGAGAAAGCTACCGGAAGTTTCGTGAGAGTTCTACTGGACTTCTGTTCTATTGGCGTACGAAAGATGCTCGTGTAACCAGTCGGCCTACTTCAAAGTCGCGGCGGTCTCCCACGACTTGCCGCCGTCGGTCGACTTCTGGATCTTCCCGCCGACGATCGCGACGTACAGCTCGCCCTTCGGGCCGTACGTGAACTCGCTCGGGAGGCCCCCGACGTCGCCGGCCGGCTTGAAGCTCTGACCGCCGTCGGCGCTGACGCGCAGCTGGCCGTTGCGCTCGAGGCTGTAGAGCTTGTCCTTGGTCGGCCACGCCAGCCGCGCGCCTGAGCTCGGGTCGCGCGGACGCCAGGAGTCGCCGCCGTTCGTCGACAGGAACGTGCCCTGCTCGGTGGAGACGGCCCAGTGCTGCGGGTCGGAGGGGTCGACGACGACGTCGATCGGCAGCTGCGGCGGCGTCTTCTTCTCCCAGCTGACGCCCTTGTCGCGGCTGACCTGGATGTCCGGCGACTCGACGTTGACCGCCACCAGCAGGTCGCCGAAGAGCTCGAGCTCGTGGTAGTCGCCCTCGGAGGTGTTCGGCACCACCGTCCAGTTGTCGCCGTGGTCGCTGGAGGTGATCAGCGGCAGGTTCTCCCCGACGTCGCCCGCCTGCGGGTGGCCGGAGGCGAGCAGCTCGCCGGGGCCGGTGAAGCGCACCACGAGGTTCCCGGAGACCGTCGCCGGGGCGCCCGCGCCCTCGAGCTTGCCGAGGATCCGCTCGCCCTCCTTCGCGCCCGGATCGATGCGGAACAGCGCCGGGCCGGTGCCGACGATGATCGTGCCGTCGCCGGGGTCGACCGCGATCGAGTTCACGGCGGGGCTGGAGCCGTCGTTCGTCGCCGGGGGCGGGGTGGAGGACAGCTCCGCGTCGCCGCCCCCGCCGGGGTCGGTCGTCGCGGCCGCGGTGGGCTCGGACGACGGGTCCGGTGACGGCTCGGGATCGCTGCCGCCGCACGCGGCGAGGACCAGGCACAGCATCAGCGGTACGGGACTAAGGCGCACAGTCAAACCTCGCGCGGCCGGCGGCCATCTCGATTGCGCCCTTCAGGTGGGCAAGGAACCGGCGCTCGGAGAAGGACTCCCGCGTGTGACCCATCGCGGTGTACACCGAGCGGCCGCCATCGTAGCGGTGGCACCAGGCGATCGGATGGTCCGCGCCCATCTTCCCGCCGCGGTAGCTGGACTCGTCGACGGTCGCCAGCACTCGTACGCGCCCGCGCGGGTTGCGGTCGAACTCGTACCACTCGTCGGTGCGCGTCCACTCGGCCGGGAGCGCCTCGGTGGCCGCCGCGCGACGGTCCTCGACCTTGACGGTCGCGCGCGCCGTCCCGGGCGCGTGACGCGTGAAGCGGGCGCCGACGAGCTGCTCGTACCAGGGCCATCGCCCGCGGGTGTCGGACGCCGCGTGGATGCCCAGGTAGCCGCCGCCGGCCCGGATGTAGCGCTCGAACGCGCGCTGCTCGGCGCGCTTGGCGACCGGCGTGCCGGTCGCCGACAGGAAG
The DNA here is from genome assembly GCF_003633755.1 of Solirubrobacter pauli. GTDB lineage: Bacteria > Actinomycetota > Thermoleophilia > Solirubrobacterales > Solirubrobacteraceae > Solirubrobacter > Solirubrobacter pauli. Next base: position 2,496,219 of record NZ_RBIL01000002.1, on the reverse strand, counting down.
ATCACGGCGTCGTAGCGGGCCAGCCGCTTGGCGGTGAACCCACTGGACGATCCGGTCGTATCCACCGTGAAGCGGTGCGTTCGTCCTAGCCTCTGGATGGCGCGCACGCCGGCCGGAATCGAGTCGTGGCGATAGCCCGTCGTCTCCGTGAGCACGAGCACACGGAAGCGGTCAGCTATTCGTCCGGAGCTGGCCTGGCTGCCGCAAGCGGACGCTAGCGTCAGCAACAGGCTGAGGAAGAGCACACGGAGGGTCACTGTGCACCTAGCCGAAAGATTTGTTTTGCCGGGCAACGAACAGACTTGGTCTTGACATGCAGCATAAAGTGGACGCGATGAAGCGAGGAGAGGCACGACGCTACGCTCGTCGGGTCGTGGAGGGTCCCAGGTCATGAGTACCGATCGCCGGGTCGGCGTCTGGCTCGTCGGCGGTCGCGGGTCGGTCGCGACCACTGCGCTGACGGGCGCGGCAGCGGTGGCTGCCGGTCTTACCGAGCCTACGGGCATGGTCACCATGCGGCCGCCGTTCACCGAAGCCGGCATGCCGGAGCTCGGTGATCTCGTCTTCGGCGGTCACGACGTCGTCGAGACGCCGCTGGCGCTCCGCGCCGCGAAGCTCGTCGACGACGGCGTCCTGCCGCACGGCCTGCCCAACGCGCTCGGCGCCGCGATCGAAGCCGCCGAGTCCGAGCAGCGCCCGGGCATCACCGGTCATGAGGCCCGCACCGAGCCGCGCGCCGCCCTCGGCCGGATCGTCTCCGACCTCAGCTCGTTCAAGACCCGCAACGACCTCCAGCGTCTGGTCGTCGTCAACGTCTCGTCGACGGAGGCGCCCGTCGAGCCGCACCCGGCGCACGCCGACCCCGCGCTGCTGATGGACGCGCTGGACCGTGGCCTGGCCGTGCTTCCGCCGAGCGCGCTGTACGCGCTCGCGGCGATCGAGGTCGGTGCCGCGTTCGTGGACTTCACGCCGTCCGTCGGCGCCCGCCTGCCCGCCATCGAGGCGCTGGCCGAGGCGCACGAGGTCCCGCTCGCGGGCTCGGACGGCAAGACCGGCGAGACGTTCATGAAGTCGGTGCTCGCGCCCGCGCTGGGCACGCGCAACCTGAAGGTGCGCTCGTGGGCCGGGTACAACATCCTCGGCGGCGGCGACGGTGCCGCGCTGGCCGACCCGGAGCGCGCGCAGTCCAAGCTGGACTCCAAGGGCAAGCTGCTCGAGGACATCCTCGGCTACCCGGTCGAGGCGCCGATCCGGATCGAAGACGTCAAGGACATGGGCGAGTGGAAGACCGCCTGGGACCACGTCGTCTTCGAGGGCTTCATGGGCGTCCGGATGAAGCTCCAGTTCACCTGGGAGGGCTGCGACTCGACGCTGGCCGCCCCGCTGCTGCTGGACCTCATCCGCCTGCTCGCGCTCGCGCTCGAGCGCGGTGAGCGCGGAACGCTGAGCTCGCTCGCGTTCTTCTTCAAGGATCCGGCGGGCTCGACCGAGCACGCCCTGCACACCCAGTACGACATGCTCGAGCGCTGGGTACTCCAGCGGGTCGTCGCCTAGCGATGCCACGCGGCTTTCGCCGACGGGCTCGGATTCGCCGCGCGGGAGACCTCGCCGAGCTCGTCCGGCTACCGGCGGTGCTGTCCGTTCCGGGCGACGTGCTCGTCGGGGTGGCCGCGTCCGGCCAGCTCGGCAACGTCCCGCGGACCGCGGGGCTGGTCGCGTCGTCGTCGATGATGTACCTGGCCGGGATGGCGCTCAACGACTACGCCGACCGTGAGGTCGACGCGGTCGAGCGCCCCTCACGGCCGATCCCGTCCGGGCGGATCTCGCCCGAGTTCGCGCTCGGGTTCGCGGGCGCGCTGACCGCGGGCTCGCTGGCGCTGGCCGTCGCCGCCGACGGCAAGCGCGCGCTGCCGCTCGCCTGGCCGCTGGCCGCCGCCGTCTGGGGCTACGACCTGTTCGGCAAGGACACGCCGGTCGCGTCGCTGTCGATGGCCGCCTGCCGTGGCCTGGACGTGCTGGTCGGGTCGGGCACGAGCGGCGCCGCCGCCGCGCTGCCGGCCGCCGCCGTGGTCACGGCGCACATCACGATGGTCACCGAGGTCTCACGCCAAGAGGTCACGGGCGGCGATCCGAGCGTGTCCAAGCGCGCCCTCGCCGGCACCGCGGCCGTGGCCGGCGCGAGCGCGCTGCTCGGCCAGCGTGCGCCGAAGCTCAGTCGTGCTGCCGCCGTCGGCCTCGCCGGTGCCTACGGCGCGTTCGTCGGCCGGGCGCACGTGGACGCGATCGCCGAGCCCACGCCCGCCCGCCTGCAGAAGTCCGTGGGAGCCGGGATCATGGGGCTGATGCCGCTCGAAGCCGGGCTGATGGCTGGGGCGGGCTCGCTCGGCCCCGCCGCCGGCGTCGCGGCGCTGTTCCCGCTGGCTCGCAAGCTCTCCAGGAGGAGGAAGGTGACATGAGCCTGCGGTTTGGCTACGTCTCGAACGGGCTGTCCGACCACCGGCTCGAGGATGCGCTCGACCTGCTGGCCGACAACGGGTACGGCGGCATCGCGCTGACGCTGGACCACATCCACTTCGACCCGTTCGCCCCGCGCCTTCGCGCGCGCGCCGCGCGCGTGCGCGCGGAACTGGAAGAGCGCGGGATGTCGTGCGTGGTGGAGACGGGCGCGCGCTTCGTGCTCGACCCGCGGCGCAAGCACTTCCCGACGCTCGTCAGCGATGGCCGCCAGAAGCGCGTCGACCTGCTGTGCACGGCCGTCGACGTCGCGGTCGAGCTGGGCGCGCCCGTCGTCTCGATGTGGAGCGGCTCGATCGCGCCGGACGAGTCGCCCGAGCGCGCCTGGGACCTGCTGGTCGAAGGCTGCGAGCGGGTGCTCACGCACGCCGACGCGGCGGGCGTCACGCTCGCGTTCGAGCCCGAGCCGGGCATGCTCGTGGAGCGGCTGTCGGACTACGAGGAGCTGCAGCGGCGGCTCGGGAACCCGCCGGCGCTCGGGCTCACGCTCGACATCGGGCACATCGTCTGCCTGGAGCCGATGTCGGTGACCGAGTGCGTGCGCCGGGGCGCGCCGACGCTCGCGCACGTCCACATCGAGGACATGCGCCGCGGCGTCCACGAGCACCTGATGTTCGGCGAAGGCGAGCTCGACCTGGACGAGAGCCTTCGCGTGCTGTCGGAGATCGACTACACCGGGATGGTCGCGGTCGAGCTCTCACGACATTCCCATGCCGCGCACGAGACGGTGCCGGCGGCCAAGTCCGCGCTGCGCGCGGCTGAGCGTGAGGCGGTTCGATGAAGGATCTATCTGCTGCATTGGAGGAGCGGGCGAAGCCCGAAGGCCTGGACTGGCTGCGCGAGACGAGCGCGGCGGTGGCGGCCGACCCGGCCGTGCTGCGCTCCAAGTTCGCGATGGTCGGGCGCAAGGTCGGGCGCGATCCGCTCGACCCGGCCGACGATCCCGCCGACGTGTGGGCGTGGACGATCGACGACGCCGCGCGCGTGCTGCTCCTGCAGGCCGCGGGCGAGCGCGCCGAGGCCGAGCTCGCCGAGCTGTACCGCTTCGGCGACGCCGCCGAGCGCCGTGGCATCCTGCGCGCGCTGCCGTACCTCGACATCGGGGACCGCGGGCTTGGGCTCGTCGACGACGCGATCCGCACGAACGACACGCGGCTGATCGCCGCCGCCCTCGGCCCGTACGCGACGCAGCACCTGACGGACGCGCAGTACGACCAAGCCGTGCTCAAGTGCGTGTTCGTCGGCGTGCCGATCCTCGGCCTCGACGGGATCCCGGAGCGCGTCACACCGGACGGCGCACGGATGCTCGCCGCCTTCGTGCACGAGCGCGTGGCCGCCGGCCGCGACCTGCCGCCCGAGGTGTGGACGGTCATCGACCGCTACCCGGCGCAGGAGCACATCGCCGCGATCGAAGCTGAGCTGCAGAGCCCGTTCGAGGACCGCCGCGCGGCCGCCGAACGTGCCCTGTCGTACCGAAACGTCCAGGAGCACCAGGCATGAGGATCTTCGACCCCCACGCGCACATGACGTCGCGCACGACCGACGACTACGAGGCGATGTACGCCTCGGGGGTGCGCGCGCTCGTGGAACCCGCGTTCTGGCTGGGGCAGCCGCGCACGTCGGTCGGCTCGTTCATCGACTACTTCAACTCCCTGCTTGGCTGGGAGCGCTTCCGCTCGGGGCAGTTCGGCATCCGCCATCACTGCACGATCGGCCTCAACCCCAAGGAGGCCAACGACGAGGCGCTCGCGCGCGAGGTGATCGACGTCCTGCCGCGCTTCCTCGGCAAGGACGGCGTCGTCGCCGTCGGCGAGATCGGCTTCGACGCGATGACGGCCGCGGAGGAGTGGGCGATGCAGGCCCAGCTCGAGCTGGCCGTGGAGTACGAGCTGCCGGTGCTCGTGCACACGCCCCACCGTGACAAGGCCCACGGCACGCTGAAGACGATCGAGATGGTCCTCGCGTCCGGCCTCAAGCCCGAGTTCGTGGTCATCGACCACAACAACGAGCTCACGGTCAAGGACGTCCTGGACTCCGGCTGCTGGGCGGGCTTCTCGATCTACCCGGGCACCAAGATGGACGAGCACCGGATGGTGCGCGTCGCGCAGGAGCACGGCTTGGAGCGCGTGCTGGTCAACTCCGCCTGCGACTGGGGCGTGTCGGACCCGCTGAAGGTCCGCAAGACCGCCGACCGCATGGCCGAGGCCGGCTTCAGCGAGGACGACATCGACCGCCTCGTGTGGCGCAACCCGGTCGACTTCTTCGCGCAGAGCGGCCAGCTGATCCTCGACGACATCGAGTCGCCGGACCTGACGGCGACGTTCGAGGGCAGCGGCGTGCTGCGCGGGGAGCGGTAGGGCTTCGATGCGCCTGCGTCACCCCGACGGCAGCCTGCTCCATCTCGCGTACTGCTCCAACGTCCATCCCGCCGACGACCTGGACGGCGTCGCGGCGCAGCTCGAGCGCTACACGGCGCGTGTGCGCGAGCGCCTCGACGTGCCGTCGCTGGGCGTCGGGCTGTGGGTGGCGGCGCCGGCGGTGGCCGACGAGGCCGCCGCGGATCGGCTGTCGGAGCAGCTGCGCAAGCTGTCGCTCGAGGTCGTGACGCTGAACGGGTTCCCGTACAAGGCGTTCCACGCGGACGTCGTCAAGACGGACGTCTACTGGCCGCACTGGGCCCAGGACGCGCGGCGCGAGTACACGAAAGGGCTCGCGCGGCTGCTCGCCCGGTTGCTGCCGGAGGACGTGGAGGAAGGCTCGATCTCGACGCTGCCGCTGGGCTGGCGCGAGGGTTGGGGGCCGGCCGAGCAGGCCGAATCCCTGCGCGGGCTGGCCGACGTCGCCGCGGAGCTCGAGCGCGTGGAGCGGGACACCGGCAAGCGGGTGCGGCTCGCGCTGGAGCCCGAGCCCGGGTGCACGATCGAGACGATCGCGCAGGCGTGCGAGGCGCTGCGCGGGCTCGCGCCGGACTGGATCGGCGTGTGCCTGGACGCGTGCCATCTCGCCGTGCAGTTCGAGACGGGGGCGGGCGCGGTCGCCGCGTTGGACGAGGCGGGCGTGTCGGTGGTCAAGACCCAGGTGTCCTCCGCGCTGCGCGTGGACGACCCGGGCTCGGAGGCAGGCCGCGAGCTGCTCGCGGGGTTCGTCGAGCCCAAGTTCCTGCACCAGACGCGCGAGATCGTCGACGCGGGCGTGCAGGGCACCGACGACCTGCCCGAGGCGCTGGACGGCGCGCTGCCCGCGAAGGACCAGTGGCGCGTGCACTTCCACGTGCCCGTGCACACGCACGAGCACACGACCCAGGACGAGCTGGTGGACACCCTGGGCCAGCTCGCCGGTGGCGCCGTGCCGCGCACGCGCCACTTCGAGGTCGAGACCTACACGTGGAGCGTCATGCGCGACGCGCCCACGGACGACGAAGGGCTCGTGGCCGGGCTGGCCTCCGAGCTGGAATGGACGCGTGACCGGCTGGTCGCGCTGGGAGCGGAGGTTCTCTGATGACGCTGGTGGTCGTGGATGCGGTGGGGCTCACGCCGAAAGCGCTCAAGCACATGCCGCGCACCTCGAAGCTCGGGGCGGACGGCTTCCAGGCCGCGCTGGATCCGATCGTCCCGGCGGTGACCTGCTCGGTGCAGGCGTCGTTCGTGACCGGCGGCACGCCCGCCGACCACGGCATCGTCGGCAACGGCTGGTACTTCCGTGACCTCGGCGAGGTCTTCCTCTGGCGCCAGCACAACAAGCTGGTCCAGGGCGAGAAGGTGTGGGAGACCGCGCGCCGCGCGAAGCCGGACTTCCGGGTCGCGAACGTGTGCTGGTGGTACGCGATGGGCGCCTCCACCGACCTGACGGTCACGCCGCGCCCGATCTACCACGCGGACGGCGCCAAGTCGCCGGACTGCTACACGTTCCCGCCGCAGCTGCACGACAACCTGACCGGCCCGCTCGGCGAGTTCCCCCTGTTCCAGTACTGGGGCCCGACGGCGAACATCAAGTCCACCAAGTGGATCGCGGACGCCACGAAGATCGTGCTGGACAACGAGAAGCTCGACATGGCGCTCGTGTACCTGCCGCACCTCGACTACGACCACCAGCGCTTCGGCCCCGACTCGCCCGAGGCGGCCAAGGCCGCGGTCGAGCTGGACGCGGTCCTCGGCGACCTGATCGACCACTGCCGCAAGCGCGGCGACCAGATCGTCGTCCTCAGCGAGTACGGCATCACCGAGGCCAAGCGGCCGGTGGAGATCAACCGCGCGCTGCGCCGCGCCGGCTTCCTGAACGTCTACAGCCAGGCCGGCATGGAGTACCTGGACCCCTGGACCTCGCGCGCGTTCTGCGTGAGCGACCACCAGATCGGCCACGTGTACGTCCCGAACGCCGCCGACATCCCGGCCGTGCGTGACGTGTTGTCCGGCCTCGACGGCGTGGGGGAGATCCTCGAAGGCGAGTCGCTCGCCGCCGCGGGCCTCAACCACGAGCGGTCGGGCGAGCTCGTCGTCCTCGCCGAGCGCGACGCCTGGTTCACCTACCACTACTGGCTCGACAACGCCCACGCCCCGGACTTCGGCCAGCAGGTCGAGATCCACCGCAAGCCCGGCTACGACCCCGCCGAGCTCTTCTGGGACCCGGACGACGAGAAGGGCGCCAAGATCCGCGGCGCCAAGGCCCTCGTGCGCAAGAAGACCGGCTTGCGCTACGTCCTGTCGGTCGTCGGCCTCGACGCCTCCAAGTACGTCAAGGGCACCCACGGCCTCCTCCCGCCCGGCGACGAGGACGGCCCGGTGTTCCTGTGCAGCGAGACCTCCCACGCGCGTGACCGAGTCGCCGCGACCGACGTCCGCGACCTGCTGCTGGACCTCGCGGGCGTGACCGAGGCCGCGCGCGCGTCCTAGACGCCGCGGCGTTCAGCTCGAGTGGCGCGCGGCTGACGGTCGCGCGCCGGGGAGCACACCGTCGGGCAGCGCAGCGCAAAGCGTCGCGCGCTGAGAGCCACGGCGATGGCGGGGCGGGCCATGGCGCGGCGGGGCGATGGCGCGGCGGTGGCGCGCGCAGGGCGATGGCGTGGCGCGGGGCGGCGGCCGCAGCGCGTTGCTTCGCGCCCAGGGCCGCGGGGGCTCTTCGCGCGCGGGCAAGCCCGCGCGCAGCGGCGTCGCGGTGGTGCTTAGGCGGCCAGGCCGGCCTGGATGGCGCGGTCCACGGCCTCGGGTGCGAGCACGTGCTCGATGACCATGATCGCGGCGCCGATCGCGCCCGCGCGGTCGCCCAGGCGGGAGGGGACGATGCGGAGGTCGCCCGTCGCCAGGGGCAGTGAGCGCTGGAAGATGACCTCGCGCACGCCGGCCAGCAGCTGCTGGTGGGCTTCGGAGATGTCGCCGCCGATGACGATCGCGCCCGGGTTGAAGAAGTTCACGCAGCCGGCGAGGACCTCGCCGAGGTAGCGGCCGGCGTCGCGGACGGCCTGGATGGCCTGCGGCTCGCCCGCCCGCACGAGCGTGACGACGTCGCGCGAGGACTCGGCGGTGAGGCCCGCGGCGGTGAGGTTGGACGCGAGTGCGCGGCCGCCGGCGACGGCCTCGAGGCAGCCGATGTTGCCGCAGCGGCAGATGACGTCATCGTGGCCGGCGAGCCGGACGTGGCCGATGTCGCCCGCCGCGCCCTGGGCGCCGCGGTGGATGCGCCGGCCGGCGACGATGCCGCAGCCGATGCCGGTGCCGATCTTCACGTACAGCAGGTGCTCGATCTCGCGCCAGTAGGTCCAGTGCTCGCCGAGCGCCATGATGTTCACGTCGTTGTCGACGAGGACCGGCGCGTCGTAGTGCTTGCTGAACCAGTCCGGGATCGAGTAGCCGTCCCAGCCGGGCATGATCGGGGGCGCGACCGGCTCGCCGCGCGAGAACGCGACCGGACCCGGGACGCCGACGCCGATGCCGCGCACGTCGTCCGGGCTGCGCTGGATCTCCGTGAGCAGGCCGACGAACGCCTCGTGCACGTTCTCCAGGACGATCTCGGGACCGTCGGCGATGTCCATGTCGAACGTGGTCTCGGCCAGCGGGCCACCGGCGAGGTCCGACACGACGAGGCGCGAGTGCGTCGCGCCGAGATCAGCCACGAGGACGACGCCCGCGCCCTGGTTGAAGGCGAGGACCGTGGGCGGGCGGCCGCCCGTCGAGGCGCTCCCGCCGGCTTCGTAGACGAGCTGGTGCGCCAGCAGCGCATCCAGCCGCTGAGCGACCGTCGACCGCGCCAAACCGGTGCGGCGCACGAGGTCCGCACGCGTCACCGCCTCCCCGTTGCGGATCAGGCGCAGCAACGATCCCGCGCCGGTCATGGGAGTTGGTTCGGTAGAGGGTCCGCCATCGACGGAAGTAAAGCAGAGGGGGCGGCGGCACAACACGGCTTCTGCCGGAAAGTTTCGCCGTCGCCCGCACGAACCGGTGCGCCGCGGCTGACTTGCGCCAACCCCTTGGTCTTAAGCCGTCGGCTGGCGCTTTCTCCCCGCACCCGCCATCTCGGTGGCGATCACCCGGTCGACCGTCTCCGGGGCCAGCACGTGCTCGACGACCATGATCGCGGCTCCCAGCACGCCGGCGCGGTCACCCAGCTGCGAGCACCCCATGCGCAGGTCGCGCGTCGCCATCGGCAGCGAGCGCCCGAAGGCGATCTCGCGCACGCCCGCGAGGAGATGCTGGTGCGCTTCCGCGATGTCACCACCGATGACGATCGCGCCCGGGTTGAAGAAGTTGATGCACTCCGCGAGCACCTCGCCGAGGGAGCGGCCCGCGTCGCGCACCGCCGCGATCGCCTGCGGCTCCCCGAGCTTGACGAGCCGCACCACGTCCCGCGAGGTCTTCGCATCGAGTCCCCCGCGCGCGAGCTGCGCCGCGAGCGCCCGCCCGCCCGCGACCGCCTCGAGGCAGCCGATGTTCCCGCAACGGCAGACGACGTCGTGCCCGGCCAGCCGCACGTGCCCGATGTCCCCGGCCGCGCCCTGCGCGCCGCGGTGGATCCGGCGGTCGGTGACGATGCCGCACCCGATGCCGGTGCCGAGCTTGACGAACAGCAGGTGGTCGGTGTCACGCCAGTGCATCCAGTGCTCGCCCAGCGCCATGATGTTGACGTCGTTGTCGACCAGCACGGGCGCGTCGTAGTGCTTGGCGAACCAGTCCGGGATCGAGAACCCGTCCCAGCCGGGCATCATCGGCGGCGCGACCGGCTCGCCGCGCGAGAACGCGACCGGCGCGGGCACGCCCAGGCCGATCCCGCGCACGTCCTCGGCCTCGCGCTCGATCTCGGCGAGCAGCTCCTGGAAGCGGTCGTTCACCCAGGCGAGGGCGGCTTCCGGGTCGCGCGCGATGTCGGAGTCGTACGCGCGCTCGGCGAGCGGCGTGCCCGACAGATCGCTGACCGCGAGCCGTGAGTGCGTCGCGCCCAGATCGGCCACCAGCACGACCCCCGCAGAGCGGTTGAACGCCAGGACCGTCGGCGGCCGCCCGCCCGTGGACGCGCTGCCGCCGGCCTCGTAGACGAGATCGTGCGCGAGGAGCGCCTCGACCCTCTGAGCTACTGTCGAGCGGGCGAGCCCCGTCCGACGCGCAAGGTCCGCGCGCGTGACCGCCTCGCCGTCGCGGATCAGCGACAGGACACGCCCCGCACCGTTCGGTGATGTGCCGCCGTTGCCCTCTCCCGCGCTCAGCATGATCCTGAGTTAACCAGACTTCTCGGGTCAAATCGACTGAAGTGCGGATGATAAGACGTCGATTGTCAGACGATCTCGGTCAAACGCCGACAGGCTTTTGCTTGACACTCGGATGAAGTCGTACTAGCTTGGTTTGCATGTCACGAGGTGTTCGTGTTGCCATCGCAGGGACCGGGTTCATCGGTGCCGTACATGCGCGCTCCGCCCGGCTTGCGGGGGCTTCCCTCGTGGGGGTGGCCGCGTCCTCCCCTGAGAGCGCCCGCCGCGCCGCCGCCACGCTCGGCGCCGAGCGCGCGTTCGAGAGCGCTGACGAGCTGGTCGCGGCGGACGACGTCGACGTGGTCCACATCTGCACGCCCAACCACCTGCATGTCCCGCTCGCGGAAGCGGCTCTCGCCGCCGGCAAGCACGTGATCCTCGAGAAGCCGATCGCGATGGACGCCGAGAGCGCCCAGACGCTGGCCGACGCGGCCGCCCGCTCGGGCAAGATCGCCGCCGTCCCGTTCGTCTACCGCTTCTACCCCACGGTCCGCGAGGCGCGCGAGCGCGTCCGCACCGGCAGCACCGGGCCCGTGCGCCTGATCCACGGGACGTACCTGCAGGACTGGCTGCTGAAGTCCACGGACGACAACTGGCGCGTCGAGGAGGACCTCGGTGGAGCGTCCCGCGCGTTCGCCGACATCGGCTCGCACTGGTGCGATCTCGCCGAGTTCGTCACGGGGCACCGGATCGTCCGCCTCTGCGCGCGCACGCTCATCGCCAACGCGGAGCGCACGAAGTCCGAGGCGCACGCCGCGTTCTCGAGCGCCAACGGCAGTGGTGAGCAGCGCTCGGTCGGCACCGAGGACGCCGCCGTCGTCCAGTTCGAGACCGACCAGGGCGCGGTCGGCTCGACCGTCATCAGCCAGATCTCCGCCGGCCGCAAGAACCGCCTGTGGCTCGAGATCGACGGTGGCGAGGAAGCGCTGCAGTTCTGCCAGGAAGAGCCCGAGGACCTGTGGGTCGGCCGTCGCGAGTCCGCGACGATCATCAAGCGCGACCCCGAGCACCTGTCCGCCGCCGCCCAGCGCTACGCCGTGCTTCCCGCCGGCCATCCGCAGGGCTACGCCGACTGCTTCGACGCCTTCACGGCGGAGGTCTACGAGGCGGTGGAGACGGGCGCGGTCGCCGATGGCCTGCCGGTGTTCGCGGACGGCCTGCGTGCCGCCCGCCTCACCGACGCGGTGCTGCGGTCCGCGCGTGAGGATCGTTGGGTCGACGTGTCGATTGAAGCTGCGGGGGTCACAGGATGAGCGAGAGCACCGCTCCGCTGCTCGAGGTCCGAGGGATCACGAAGCAGTACCCGGGAGTCATGGCCCTGAAGGGCATGGACTTCGACGTGCGGGCCGGGGAAGTGCACTGCCTGCTCGGCCCGAACGGGGCCGGCAAGTCCACGTTGATCAAGTGCATCTCGGGCGTGCACGCGCCGACCGAGGGCCAGATCCTGATCGAGGGCAAGCCCTTGCCGGTCGGGGAGCCGTCGCAGTCGATGGCGCTCGGCATCGGCACGATCTACCAGGAGCTCGACCTCGTCGAGGACCTGCGGGTCGCCGAGTCGATCTTCCTCGGGCACGAGCCGCGCCGGCTCGGCCTGCTCGACCGCGCGAAGATGCGCGCCGACACGACCGCGCTGCTCACGCGCCTCGAGCACGCCGACATCAAGCCGGACATGTTCGTCCGCCAGCTGCGCCCCGCCGCGCAGCAGATCGTCTCGATCGCCCGCGCCCTGTCGCGCAACGTGAAGCTGCTGATCATGGACGAGCCGTCCGCGATCCTCGACGACGGCGAGGTCGAGACGCTGTTCGACGTCGTGCGCAAGCTCACCGCCGACGGCGTCGGCGTGATCTACATCTCGCACCGCCTGGACGAGATCCCGCGCATCGGCGACCGCGTCACGGTGCTGTCCGACGGCCGCACCGTCGCCACGGGTCTGCCGGCCGACACGCCGCGCGCCGAGCTCGTCGAGAAGATGGTGGGCCGCAAGGTGGACCAGCTCTTCCCGACCCGCGCGAAGGCCGCGGCGGACGCCGACGTCGTCCTCGACGTCCGTGGCGTCTCCGGCGCCCCGCGCGTGAAGGAGAGCTCCTTCCAGGTCCGCGCGGGCGAGGTGCTCGGCATCGGCGGCCTGGTCGGCGCCGGTCGCTCCGAGCTGCTGCGCCTGGTCTACGGCCTCGACAAGCCGGACACCGGCGAGGTCTACCTGGACGGCAAGAAGGTCCCGGCCGGCAACCCCGCCGTCGCGATCGAGCGCGGCATGGGCCTGGCCCCCGAGGACCGCAAGTCCCAGGGCCTGCTGCTCGGCTGGAGCCTGGCCAAGAACGTGAGCGTCGCGGACCTGAGCCGCTTCACCACCGGCGGCATCATCAGCCTGCGTGAGGAGCGCAAGCTGACGGGCGAGAAGCTGCGCGAGCTCAACACGGTGCCGGACAACCCGAACCGGATCACCCGGGAGCTGTCCGGCGGCAACCAGCAGAAGGTCGTCCTGGCCCGCTGGCTGCTGCGCGAGTGCCGCGTGCTGCTGCTCGACGAGCCGACGCGCGGCGTCGACGTCGGCGCCAAGGCCGAGATCTACCGGCTGATCGCCGAGCTCTCGGCGGCGGGCATCGCCGTCGTGGTGGTTTCCTCCGAGATGGAGGAGCTGATGGGGCTGAGCTCCCGAATCCTGATCATGCGCGAGGGCGAGCTGGTCGCCGAGGTCGACGGGGAAACCGCGACCGAGGTCGAGCTGCTGAGCCACGCCGTCGCGCCGACTGACACCAATGTTGTTCTGGAGGAGACACGATGAGCACGGCTGAGGCGGCGCCTCCCGCCAACAAGAAGGCCGGTGGACGAGGCCTGAACTTCGACTACCAGGAGTACGCGCTCGTCGGCGTCATCGCGCTCCTCGTGGTCGCGGGCACGATCCTGAAGGGGGACTCGTTCCTCTCGACGGACAACCTGTTCAACGTGCTCCGCCAGGGCTCGATCGTGGGCGTCATGGCGATCGGCATGACGTTCGTGATCGCCACCGCGGGCATCGACCTCTCGGTCGGCGCCATGCTCGCGGCCGCCGGCGTCGCCGGTGGTCTGGTCGTGGACTCGGGCTCGCTCGCGTTCATGGTCGGCGCGATCCTGATGGGCGTCGCGCTCGGCTCGATCAACGGCCTCGCGGTCGCCTACGGCAAGGTCGTGCCGTTCATCGCCACCCTGGCCATGCTGCTGATGGCCCGCGGTCTGGCGCTGTGGATGAGCGACAAGACCCCGATCTCACTCTTTGACCTGGACGCCGTGCGGTGGTTCGGCACCGGCGAGGTCATCGGCATCCCGTCGTCGCTGATCGTGTTCCTCGCGGTCGCTGCGATCGGCTGGATTCTGCTCAACCGCACCCCATACGGTCGCTACGTCGTGGCCGTCGGCGGCAACCAGGAAGCCGCGCGCATCGCCGGCATCAAGGTCCGGTGGATCCTGTTCAGCGTCTACGCGCTGTCCGGGCTCTGCGTCGGCATCGCCGCCATCCTGCTGTGCGGCCGGCTCGCGAGCGCTTCGCCCGTGGCCGGCAACCTGAACGAGCTCGACGCGATCGCCGCCGTGGTGATCGGGGGAACGAGCCTCGCCGGCGGTCGCGCGACGATCGTCGGAACGGTGCTCGGCGTGATCACCTTCGCCATCGTGTTCAACCTGCTCACGCTGATGAACCTGGCGGTCGAGATCCAGCAGATCACCAAGGGCGGGATCATCCTCGCCGCCGTGTTGCTGCAGCGCCGCAGCAGCACCTGAACGGACGCACAACACAGAAGTAACCGAACGGATTCACCCTAGATCGCTCGTGCAATGAGGAGGAGTGCCAACATGAAGTTCAAGAGTGTCGTGCCGGTGGTGGCCGCCGGTTTCGCTCTCGGTCTCGGCGTCGTCGCCTGTGGCGGCGAGGACGAGCCGGAGGGCAACGCCACGGCGACCGCCACCCAGGCCGCCTCGACCGAGGACCAGGCCGCTCAGAACGCCGACGTCAAGATCGCGTTCTCGGCTCCGGCCGCCGACCACGGCTGGCTCAAGGCGCTGTCGGACAACGCCAAGGCCAAGGCCAAGGAGCTCGGCCTTGACATGACGGTCAACGACTCGGCGACGACGTCGGCCGAGCAGGCTGACCAGATCGAGACGCTGATCCAGGAGAAGCCGGACGTCCTCGTCGTCCTGCCGAACGAGGGTGAGCCGCTCACCCCCGTCGCGCAGAAGGCGATGGACCAGGGCATCCAGGTCATCAACATCGACCGTGAGTTCTCGAACGCCTCGGCCTACCACACCATCATCGGTGGCGACAACTACGGCATCGGCGTGCAGGCCGGCAACTTCTTCGCCGACCAGCTGCAGTGCAAGGGCAACGTCGTCGAGATCCAGGGCGTCGCGGGCATCTCGGTGACCGAGCAGCGCTCGCAGGGCTTCGCCGATCAGCTCAAGAAGCGCTGCAACGACGGCATCAAGATCGTCGCCAAGCAGCCGGCCGACTTCGTCCCGGACAAGGGCCTCTCCGTCATGGAGAACATCCTGCAGGGCCAGAAGCAGATCGACGCCGTCTACACGCACGACGACGACATGGGCGAGGGCGTTGCCTCGGCCATCGAGAACGCCGGCCGTGCCGACGAGATGTGGATGACGGGCGCCGGCGGCTCGAAGGCCGTCATGGAGCGCATCAAGGAGGGTGGCCTGTGGAAGGCGACGTTCCTCTACAACCCGGCCATGTCCGCCGACGCCGTCTACCTGGCGTCGCTGCTCGGCCAGAAGAAGGGCCTCCCGGGCTTCGCCGCCCCGGAGATCCCCTCCCGCATCACGCTGGCCGCCACCACGGTCACGCAGGAGAACGTCGATCAGTACATGAACCTCGGCTTCTAGTCGAAGCCGTCGGCATCGGCTCGCAGGCGATGTAGCGTGCGAGTGACGGCATCGAGCTCCTCCTTCGCGAGGGGCTCGGTGCCGAAGTGCATCTCATTGAGCACTTCAGTGGCTTGGGCCGCCGTCTGGCGGCCCTTGTCCGTTAAGGCGGCGAGCGTGGTGCGGCGGTCGCGCTCGTGCGGCTCGCGCGTGACGAAGCCGCTGCGCTCGAGGCCGTCGATGATGTTGGTGACGCTCGTGCGGTGCACCTGCAGGCGGTCGCCCATCTTGCCCAGCGGCAGCGCGCCCTTGCGGCTGTAGAACAGGAGCATCAGCGCCTCGTAGCGCGGGAACGTCAGGTCGAACGGCTTGAGCGTGTCGTTCAGGCGCGCGAGCAGGATCTGCTGCACGCGCATGATGCTCGTCACGGCGGCCATCGACGGGACCGGATCGTCGCCGAAGTGCTTGGCCCAGTTGCGGGCTGCTTCGTGGACGGGGTCGAAGGGGAGCGGGTCCGACATCTGCGGCGCTAATTACAGCGGACGCACCCAACGGATGAGCGCGTCCGCCGTAAAGGCGCCCTACTGCGCGCCGCGATGGAACACGTCGGTGCGGTTGCTCAGGTTGCCGTCGTTCGCGCCGACCCACGCCGTGTGGAACGCCGTGCCCGCGTGGGCGAGCCCGGTGTAGTCGCCGACGAAGTAGCCGCGCGCGTTCGGCGCCGTGCGCATGTCGAAGGACGTCGGCGTCAGCCGGCTCTCCGTGGTGAAGGTGCGCCCGCCGTCGTGCGAGTGGGTCACCCAGAAGTCCGTCGACAGCGCCGCGTCACCGGGTCGGTCGTTGCGGAAGTCGTAGTAGGACACCGCGACGCGCCCCTGGCTGTCGACGTCGACCATCGCCGTGAAGGCGTCGACGCCGCGCGGGGTGCGGTCGACCACGACCGGGGCGTCCCAGCTCACACCACCGTCGGGCGAGCGGGCGAGCAGGATGTCGTCGTGGTCGGCGTCGTTGAAGCGCCGGTCCATCCAGACGACGTAGACGCTGCCGCGTGTCGCGGGGTTGGAGCCCCGGTCCACCGCCCAGTCCGGCAGGATGTCGCCGGTCCGCACGTCCTCGCCGGTCTCCGGGTCGGTCACCTCGTCGACGAGCAGGCGGTCGACGAGGGTCTCGCGCGTCCACGTCACGCCCTTGTCGGGCGAGCGGATGAGCGCGACGTTGTAGCCCCGCGTCCCGTGGCGGTTGCTGACGGCGTTGATGAGGTTGAAGCCGTTGATCAGCGTGCCGTCGGGGAGCACCTCGACCTGGTTGCCGATGGTCTGGGTGAACGAGCCCCGCGCGCCATAGATCGAGCGTGCGGGCTCCCACGTGACGCCACCGTCGGTGGACCGGGCGAACCAGGCCTCCGAGCGGAAGGTCGCCGCGTTGTCGTACGCCTCCTGCGCAGCCATCTCGCTCGGGGAGACGATCCGCTGCCAGGTGGCGTACACGAGCCGCGGGTCGAGCGGGTCGGCGGTCAGCGTCTCCTTGTCGTTGAAGTTGTTGCCGATGGCACGCGGGTTGTCGAAGCGGACGATCCGCGGCGTGCTCCAGCTCGTCCCGCCCGTGTCGGAGTAGGCGGCGAGGATCGCGTTGCGCGCGGTCGAGTTGTCGAAGCCGATGGTGATCGCGTGCAGGCGGCCGGTCGGGCCGAACGACAGCCACGGGTCGGTCGCGCGCTCGTAGTCGCCGGCGTTGCCGAGCCCCGCACCGCCGGCGCAACGCGAGAACCGCGGCGCGCTCCGGGTCCAGGTGAGGCCGCCGTCGAACGAGGCGCCGGCCAGGTTCCCGTGCGCACCGCCGTCGTTCCAGCGATCCTGCTGCCAGAAGGTGACGACGTTGGCGGGGTTGGCCGGGTTGACGGCGGCGTGCGTCTCGACCTCGGCGTTCTGGAACACCACGCTGTCGGGAGCGGCCTCGCCCGGGCCGCCGCAGCCGGCGGCGAACGGGCTGGGGCCGGAGGCGATGCTCACGGGGCCGAGCGTGAACGGCGCCGCGTGCGCCGATCCGGCGAGGGCCACGGCGGCGAGCACTGTGCCGGCCGCGAGGGTGGAGCCTCTCCACATGGAAGGACCTCCGGTGGGGCCTCCGTGCCCGTCGTCACGGCGGGCGGTCCTCCGTGACGCCGCTCTTGCCGCGACCCTACGCCCGGCGTGGGAGCGAAGGGAAGAGTTCTGTCCCGTTCGCGAGACGCTTTCTCTAGAACACCGGCGACTCGGTGTAGGCGCCCCAGACGTGCTGGAGCGCGTCGACCATCTCGCCCTCGGTCGCGTGCACCCGCGCGCACTCGACCAGGAGCGGCATGAGGTTGGCCTGGGTGGCGGCCGCGGCGCGCAGCTCGGCGAGCGTGCGTTCCACGGCGGCGCCGTCGCGACGGGCCCGGACGGCCTGCACGCGGCCGATCTGCTTGCGCTCGAGCGCGGGGTCGATGCGCAGGATCGGGGTCTCGCCGTCGTCGCCCTCGGTGTAGCGGTTGACGCCGACCACGACGCGGTCCCCGGCGTCGATCTTCTCCTGCAGCTCGAAGGCGGCGTCCGCGATCTCACGCTGCGGGTAGTTGCGCTTGACCGCCTCGACCATGCCGCCGAGCTCGTCGATCTTGCGGAAGTACGCGTACGCCTGCTCTTCCAGCTTGTCGGTCAGCGCCTCGACGAAGTACGAGCCGCCGAGCGGGTCGACCGTGTTGGTCACGCCCGTCTCGTGGGCGATCACCTGCTGCGTGCGCAAGGCGATCCGGACCGCGTCCTCGGTGGGGAGCGCGAGCGCCTCGTCGTAGGAGTTGGTGTGCAGGGACTGCGTGCCGCCGAGCACGCCGGCCATCGCCTCGATCGCCGTGCGGATGATGTTGTTGAGCGGCTGCTGGGCGGTGAGGCTGACGCCGGCGGTCTGCGTGTGGAAGCGCATCAGCCAGGACCGCGGGTTCTTCGCCCCGTACGTGTCGCGCAGCTCACGCGCCCAGATCCGGCGCGCGGCGCGGTACTTGGCGATCTCCTCGAAGAAGTCGATCTGCGCGTTGAAGAAGAAGGACAGGCGCGGCGCGAAGTCGTCGACCGCGATGCCGCGCTCGATCTGCTGCTCGACGTACGTGAGGCCGTCCTTGAGCGTGAACGCGAGCTCCTGCGCGGCGGTCGCCCCGGCCTCGCGGATGTGGTAGCCGGAGATCGACACCGGGTGCCAGCGCGGCATGTTGCGCGTGCACCACTCCATCATGTCGCCGAGCAGGCGCATCGCCGGGTCGACCGGGAAGCACCACTCCTTCTGGGCGATGTACTCCTTGAGGATGTCCGCCTGGACGGTGCCGCCGAGCTTGTCCGCCGGCACGCCCGACTCCTCGGCCGCGACCACGTAGAAGGCCATCATCATCGCCGCGGGCGCGTTGATGGTCATCGACACGGTGACGTCGCCGAGGTCGATGCCGTCGAACAGCGTGCTCATGTCGTCGACGGTGTCGATCGCGACGCCCTCGCGGCCGACTTCACCGAGGCTGCGCGGGGAGTCGCTGTCGTGGCCCATGAGGCTCGGCATGTCGAACGCCGTCGAGAGACCCGTCTGCCCGTGGTCGAGCAGGTAGCGGAAGCGCTCGTTGGTCTCCTCGGCGGTGCCGAAGCCCGCGAACTGCCGCATCGTCCACAGCCGCCCGCGGTACATCGTCGGGTAGACGCCGCGCGTGAAGGGATAGGCGCCCGGGGCGCCGATGTTGGCCTCGTGCTCGCGGACGTCCTCCGGCCCGTAGACCGCCTTGATCGGCTCACCGGAGAGCGTGGTGCGCTCGGCCGTCTGGGGGTCGTGCTTGATCGCGCTCATGGGATACGTGGACCTGAGATAGTTGGAAGTCCTCGTATCTTACCCCAGGCGACCCCCAACCCGTACGCGCTGGCCAGGTGTGCGATGCCGACCGCCGATTGCTCGAGCGATCGGACGGTCCAGACGAGCGCGACGTGGCGCGGGACGTGCTTGGCCTGAAGGACGCGTGCGAGCGCGAGCGGGCGCGGTCGGGTGAGGTGGATGTGCCGGAGCCGAGCGGGGTGTCGCGCGGCGAGCGGCGCGGCCGAGGTGCCATACCGGAACCGCCGCCGAAGCGTGTCGCGCTCGTGGTGCAGGACCACGACGCTCGGGTCGTACACGACGCGGTGACCCGCGTCCTGGAGGCGCCAGACCAGGTCGACGTCCTCGCCGTAGCGCAGCGTCTCGTCGAAGCGGACGGGCGTCCGCACGATCAGCGCGGCGCTCGGCACGTACGGCACGCTGCGGCGCGCGCCGAGGTCGAGCGGCGAGCGTCGCCGGTTCGCGGCCCGGATCCGCGGCGCCACCGCCTTCACCCGCGGATCGTCGAAGTGGCCGGCGAGCCGCTCGACCCAGTCGGCGGAAGGGATCGTGTCCGCGTCCAGGAACGCGACGAGCTCGGTGCGCGCGTGGTCGAGCCCGGTGTTGCGTGCGGCGGCCGGGCCGCCGCAGCGCTCCCGCCGGACGACGCGCGCGGGGTGGGCCGCGCGCGCGATCGCGACGGGATCGCGGGAGCCGTCGTCGACGACGATGACGCGCGGGGTGAACGGCCCGGCGGGCGGCGGCGAGGCGGCGGGCGGCGTGGCGGCGGGCGGCGTGGCGGTGGGCGGCGGGGCGGCGGGCGGCGGGGCGGCGGGCTGTGTGGTGGCGGGCGGCGGCGGGGCGGCGGGCCGTGTGGTGGCGGGCGGCGGCGAGGTGGCGGGCGGCGGCGCGGGCGCGAGCGCGGCCAGGCACCGGGCCAGGCCGGGCGCGTCGTCCTTGACCGGGATGACGATCGTGACGTCCGCGTGCGGCCTGGGGTCCGGGCGCGGGTGGGCGAAGCCCGCGTCGAGCAGGCGTTCGCCGAGGCGGCGTTGGGCCGGCGTCGCGGTGTCGGCGAGCAGCGCGCGGAGCGCGGCCGGGCCACCTTCGGCGAGGCCAATGATGCGGCCGCGCGCGGCGAGGACGCGCCCGCCGTCGTAGAGGCGGACGGCCGGGTCGAGGATGAGCCTCACAGGGCGAGGCCGCCGTCGACGGGGTAGTCGGCGCCGGTGATCGCGTGCGTGTCCCGGCCCGCGAGGAACGCGATCACGGCCGCGACCTCGTCGGGTTCGACCAGACGGCCGAGCGGCTGCTGCGCGGCGAACGTCTCGGCCGACTCGAGGCCGTAGAGCCGCGCGCTCTCGTCGAGCATCGGCGTGCGCGTCGAGCCGGGGGAGACCGTGTTGGCGGTGACGCCGGTGCCGCCGAGCTCGACCGCCAATGCGCGCACGTACCCGACGACGCCCGCCTTGGCCGCGCAGTACGCGGCGAGCTGCGGCAGCGCCCGCTGCGCGGCGGTGGAGGCGACCGCGATGAACCGCCCCGCGCGCGGCTCCGGCCGGCGCAGCAGGGCAGGGACGCCGACCCGCGCGGCGGCCATCACCCCGCCGAGGTTGGTCTCGAGCACGGCCGTCTCGGCGTCCGCGTCGAGCTCCCAGGCGGGCACGCCGCCGGCGATCACGCCCGCCGCCGCCACGACGACGTCCAGCGCGCCGCCGGCCTGCTCGACCACGGCCCGGAGCGCGTCGACGTCGGTCGTGTCCGCCTGAACAGGGACGACCCGCCCTTCGCCGACGACGTCCAGCGCGGCGTCGGCCGTGTCCGGCCCGCGGTGGAAGTGCCCGAGCGAGTACGGGAGCCGCGGGTCGTCCTCGCCCCGGTCGACGGCGAGCACGTCGAACCCGTCGGCCTTGAGCCGAGCGACCGTGGCCGCCCCGATCCCACGGGCCGCGCCGGTGACGAGCGCGAGCCGCGTCACGGGTCCAGCCAGTCGGCCGTGAACGCGACGAGGTCGGCGATCGCGCGGGCGAGGAGCTCGCGGCCCTCGGCGGCGGAGGCGCGCGTCGGGTCGCCGAGGATGCCGTTCGGCGCGACCGCGCGGACGCCGCCCGCGCGCATCGCCGGCAGCAGCTCGGCGAGCGGCGCGGCGTTGCCCGGCTCGCGCGCCGCGCCGACGTGCTCGGGCGCCAACGCGAGCATCAGCGACGTCTCCACGTGCCCCGCGTGCGCGTCACCGCTGAAGGTCGGCGTCCAGCCGCGCGCGTCCGGCAGCTCGTGCAAGGCCGCTGCGAGCGGCTCGGCGTTCCCGCCGTGCGCGCACACGAACAGCATCGGGCCGTCCCAGGAGCGGGCGAGCTCGAGGAGGACCAGCCGGAGCGCGTCCTGGCCGATCGAGAGCGTGCCCGGGAAGCCCGCGTGCTCGCCGGAGGAGCCGTACGGGAGCGCCGGCGCCACGACCGCGTCGCCGCGCGTGGCGACCAGGCCCTCGGCCAGCGCGACCGCGATCGCCGTGTCCGTCCCTAGCGGCAGGTGCGGGCCGTGCTGCTCGGTCGCGCCGAGCGGGACGACGGCCAGGCGGGCCGTCGCCGCCGGCGACGCCAGATCACCCAAGCGCGCGATGGAAGCCCTCCGGCACCAGCACGTCGGACGCGTCGAGCTCGTGGATCGACGCCCGGCCCAGGCCGAGCAGCGCGGAGTCGATGCCTGAGCGGAGCACGTCGAGCACGTTCTCGACGCCCGCCTGGCCGTCGGCGGCGAGGCCCCACAGGTACGGGCGGCCGATCATCACCGCCCGCGCGCCCAGGGCGAGCGCCTTGACGACGTCGGAGCCGCGGCGCACGCCGCCGTCGAGCACGATCTCGGCCTGGTCGCCGACGGCTTCGACCACGGCGGCCAGGGCGCGGATCGAAGCGGGCGTCCCGTCGAGGTTGTTGCCGCCGTGGTTGGACACGGAGATCGCGGTCGCCCCGACCTCGCCGACCGCACGGCGGGCATCGTCGACGCGCATGATCCCCTTGACCATGAACGGCCCGTCCCACAGTCCGCGCAGCCACGCGAGGTCCGCCCACGACGGCGGCGGCGTGCCCATCCACTCGCCGTAGGCCGCGAAGAACCCGGGCGCGCCCTCGACGTTCGGCACGCCCAGGTCCGGCAACGCGCCCGACCGCACCCAGCGCGCCAGCCACACCGGCCGCAGCGCCACCTCCGGCGCGAACCGGGCCATCGTCCGCACGTCCAGCTGGGAGGGGATCGTCGGCGACCCCCAGTCCCGCGCGTGGCTGAAGGTCCAGTCGAGGGTGAGGATCAACCCGCGCGCGCCGGCCGCCCGCGCCCGCGCGACCCGAGCTTCGATCGCGTCGCGTGACCCCGCCCAGTACAGCTGCGCGAACGTCTTCTCGCACAGCGGGACGATCTCCTCGATCGCCGTGCTCGCCAGCGCGCTGAGCCCCATCGCCGTGCCCCGCGCCGCGGCCGCCCGGGCGACCGCGCGTTCCGCGTCCGGGTGCACCGCCTGCACGCCGGTGGGGGAGAGCAGCACCGGCAGGTCGATGTCCACGCCCATCACCGACGTCGCCTGCTCGCGCACCGCCGAGGATCCCGCGACGTGCGGCGCGAACCCCAGCTCGGCGAAGGCGGCCGCGTTGTCGCGCAACGTCTGGCCGCGCTCGGCCCCGGCCAGGATCGCCTTGTAGACCGAGCGCGGCAACGTGCGCCGAGCCCGCCGCTGCGCCTCCGCGACCGACTCGAACCACGCCATCAGACCGGCGACTCGTCGCACTCGCGGCGCACGACCCGCACGCGCGAGTGATCCTGGGAGGGCGTCGGCCGCGTGCCTCGCAGCGCCCGCTCGCCGTGCCCGAAGACGCACTCGGGGTCGGGACCCGCCAGCGGCAGCCCGGTGAAGAACTTCGCCGCCATGCAGCCGCCGCGGCACGCGTCGTACATCGAGCACGACCCGCACGCGCCGGCGGCCTGTGGTTCCCGCAGCGACCGGAACAGCTCCGACTCGCGCCACACCGGCGCGAACCCCGCTTCGCGCACGTTGCCCGCCAGGAACGTCTCGTGGATCGCGAAGGGGCACGCGTACACGTCGCCGACCGGGTCGATCAGGCAGACGACGCGCCCCGCGCCGCACAGGTTCAGCCCCGGCAGCGTCTGCCCGTACGCGGCGAGGTGGAAGAACGAGTCGCCCGTCAACACCTCCTCGCCGTGCGCGAGCAGCCACTCGTAGACCGCGCGCTGCTGCTCGGCGGTCGGGTGCAGCTCGTCCCACACGTCCGCGCCGCGGCCACTCGGCCGCAACCGCGTGAGCCGCAGCGTCGCCCCGAGCTCGTCCGCGATCGCCTTGAACGCGTCGAGCTGCCCCGCGTTCTCGCGCGTGACGACGACGCTCAGCTTCGCTCCGGTCCCGGCCAGCAGCGAGAGCGCCCGCATCGCGGTGGCGTACGAGCCGACGCCGCGCACGCGGTCGTTGACCTCCGCGGTCGCCCCGTCGAGCGAGATCTGCACGTCGACGTAGTCGGAGCCGCGCAGCCACTCCGCGCGCGTCGCGTCGATCCGCGAGCCGTTGGTCGAGAACTTCACGCCGACGTGGTGGGCGGTCGCGTATTCGACGAGCTCCCAGAAGTCCCGCCGCACGGTCGGCTCCCCACCACCGATGTTCACGTAGAACACCTGCATCCGCTCGAGCTCGTCGATCACCGCCTTGCACTCGGCGGTCGACAGCTCGCGGGGATCGCGCCTCCCCGAGGACGAGAGGCAGTGCACGCACGCGAGGTTGCACGCGTACGTCAGCTCCCACGTCAGGCAGATCGGCGCGTCGAGGCCACGCTCGAACTCGTCGTTGAGCGCGCCCTGTGCCTGCGAGCGCCGCCGGATGAAGCTCAGCCGGCGCGTGTCGAAGTCGTAGGCCAGAGCGCCGAACCGCTCGGGCCGTAGCGCCGTGTCGCTGCTCAGACCGGCAGCGCGGCGAAGGGCGTCCACGGCGCTAGTAGACGCCGCACATCCCGTCGATCGACACGTCCTCCACGAGCAGGTCCTCCTCGACCAGCTCCTCCTCCACCACGGGCACCTCCACCTCGACCTCGGGCTCGACGACCGGATCCGGCATGGTTCTCTCCCTTCGATGGTCTCTCCGCGCCGGAACGTACCAAGCGACTTCCGCCTCCGGCTCAGCGCCCGACTGGATGCGGACACCGTGCTGGGCGGCGAGCCGTTCCAGCTCGTGCGGCTTCAGCCCGAGTCCGCGGCGCGCATCCGCGCCTGGGAGGCGGGCGAGCCGGTGGGCGACGGCGGCGCGCTGGCCCGCGCTCTGGTGATGGCGAACCTGGCGCAACCGATCCCACCCCCGCTGCGCGCGAAGGTCAGCGTGGTGATCCCCACGCGCGACCGCATCCCGCTCGCGCGCGACCTCGACGTCGACGAGGTGATCGTGGTCGACGACGCGTCGGCGACGCCCATCCCGAACGCGCTCCGGAGAGCCACCCGCGGCGGCGCGGCGGCCGCCCGCAACGACGGCCTGAAGCGCGCCCGCAACGAGCTCGTCGTGCTGCTCGACAGCGACACCGTCCCGCAGCCGGGCTGGCTCGAGCCGCTGCTCGCGCACTTCAACGACCCGGAGGTGGATGTCGTCGCCCCGCGGATCGTCCCGCGCGAAGTTGAACGTCCTGGACGTTTAACTTCGTACGAGGCACGGCGATCGCCGCTCGACCGCGGCCCCGATGGCGCGCGCGTGGTGCCGTACGGGCGCGTGCCGTTCGTGCCCGGCGCGGCGCTGCTCGTCCGCAACCACGTGCGGTTCGACGAGACGTTCACGCGCGGGGGAGAGGACGTCGAGCTGGTGTGGCGCACGCCGTACGTGCGCTACGAGCCGGCGGCCCGCGTCGCGCACGACCACCGCACGGAGCCGCGCGCGTGGCTTGCGCGCCGCGTCTACTACGGCCGCACCGCGGCGCAGATCGCCACACGCCATCCCGGTCACGCGCGCCCGCTGCACGTCTCGCCCTGGACGACCGCCGCCTACGCCGCGCTCCTGACCCGCCACCCGCACACCGCCGCGGCCATCCTCGCCACGGCGACGGCCTTGCTCGCCCGCGACGTCCCGCCCAGGACCGCGATCGAGCTCGCGACGGTCGGATCGCTGAAGTCCGGCCGGGTCGTCGCCGACGCGTTGTCGCGCCACTGGTGGCCGCTCGCGCTCCTGCATCCCCGCGCGCGCCTGGCCTTCGTCAAGTCGCCGCTGGCGCTCGCCGACGACCTCGCGTACGGCACCGGCGTGTGGCTCGGCTGCCTGCAACACCGCACACTCGACCCACTTCTGCCCGCCAGAGGGTGGAAGCTCGTGCATCGGCGTCTGTAACACTGCGCGCGCACGATGAAGAAGTGGGTCGTCATCGCGGCATGGCTGATCGCTGCGGCGATCGCCTTTCCGTTCCAGTCCAAGCTGCAGGCCCTGGCCTCAGACGAGAGCGACGCGTTCAAGGACCGCGGCGCCGAGTCGACGCGCGTCCAGGAGACGTTCGCCGCTCGCTTCGAGGACGGCAACGAGACGACCGCGGTGGTCGTCTACCCGCGCGCGGACGCCCAGCGCTTCGCCGCGGACGCCGAGCAGCTCTGCACGCGCATCCCGGACCTGGTGCGGATCGTCGACTACCCGTGTCCGAACCTGCCGCCGGAACGCGCGCCCCCGCCGAGCGACCTCAAGCCGCTCAGCCAGGACGGCACGACGCTGCTGGCCACGATCATCACGAGCGACGACGCCACCGAGAGCGTCAACCGCGACGTCGCCACTATCCGGTCGATCGTGCCCAAGGACGCCTTCGTCACGGGCGAGGCGGGCTTCGCCGCCGACCAGGCCGCGGCGCTGGAGGGCATCGACGAGACGCTCCTGATCGTCACGCTCGTGCTGCTGCTGGTCCTGCTGCTGCTGATCTACCGCAGCCCGGTGATCGCCCTCGTCCCGCTGCTGGTCGTCGGGATCGCGTACATCGTCGCCGCGGGCATCGCCTACTACGGCGCGAAGCAGGGGCGATACCAGGCGACGGGCCAGGCGACGGCGATCCTGATCGTGCTGATGTTCGGCGTCGGCACCGACTACTGCCTGCTGCTGATCGCGCGCTACCGCGAGGAGCTGGCGAACGGCACCGCGGACGCCATGGGCATCGCCCTGCGGCGCACCGCGCCCGCGATCGTCTCCGCCGGCGGCATCGTCGTCGCGGTGATGCTCGTCCTCGGCGTCGCCGACTACAACGCGACCCGCTGGATGGGTCCGGTGCTGGCGATCGGCACGGCCGTGTCCGTGCTGGCCGGCGTGACGCTGCTGCCCGCGATCCTCGCGGCGCTGCCGACGAAGGCGTTCCTCCACAAGAAGCCGATCGGCTCGGTCTGGCCACGGATCGGCGCGCTCGTGCGCCGTCGGCCCGCGATGCTCGCCACGGCGGTCGTCGCGCTGCTGGTCGTCGGCGCGCTGGGCACGCTGCGCGACCAGGGCACGCTCGACTTCCGCGAGCAGTTCCGGGAGACGCCGGACTCGGTCGTCGGCCTGCGCCTGATGCAGGAGAAGTTCCCGCCCGGCCAGGCCGGCCCGGTCGACGTCCTCGCGCCCAAGAGCATCACCGAGGACAACGCCAACGGGCCGAAGCTGCACGAGGGCCGGGTGCTGGCGCTGGATTTCGCCGGCGAGTCGGTGGATCAGGAGCTCGTCCTGATGCGCCTCACGCTCAAGACCGACCCGTTCGCCGAGGCGGCGCACGAGGACGTCGAGCGCCTGCGCCGGAACCTGCACGCCATCGCGCCGACCGGCCTCGTCGGCGGGCCCACCGCCGAGGCGCTGGACTCCCAGACCGCGCTGAACCGCGACGCGCGGCTGATCATCCCGCTCGCGCTCGGCCTCGTGTTCCTGATCGTCGCGATCCTGCTGCGCAGCGTGGTCGCGCCGATCTACGCCGTGCTGACCGTGATCCTCTCGTACATGTTCGCGCTCGGCGTGTCGTCGCTGGTCTTCGACAAGTCCGACCCCGCGATGCCGCTGTTCACGTTCATCTTCCTGGTGGCGCTCGGCGTCGACTACAACGTCTTCCTGCTCACCCGGATCAAGGAGGCGCGCAAGACGCGCAGTCACGAGGACGCGGTGATCTACGGCCTCGAGCGCACGGGTGGCGTGATCACCAGTGCCGGCCTCATCCTCGCGGGCACGTTCGCGGTGCTGCTCGCGACCGAGTTGGAGAGCCTGTTCCAGGTCGGCTTCACGGTCGCGCTCGGGCTGCTGGTGGACACGTTCCTGATCCGCATCTTCCTCGTGCCGTCGATCGCGCTCCTTCTACGATCAAAGGCTCTATGAGTGAGACTGCGCTGCGCGTTGCCGTCGTCGGCGCTGGTCCGTCTGGCTTCTACGCCACCGATCAGCTCCTGAAGGCCGGATTCGAAGTGGACCTCCTGGAGGTCCTTCCGACGCCGTTCGGCCTGGTGCGCGCCGGCGTAGCCCCGGATCACCCCAAGATCAAGAGCGTCACGCGCGTGTACGAGAAGACCGCGAAGCATCCCGGCTTCCGCTTCTACGGCGGCGTCGAGCTCGGCGGTCACATCAGCCGCCAGGACCTGCTCGACCGCTACCACGCCGTGCTCTACGCGGTCGGCACCGCAGCGGACAACAAGCTCGGCATCCCGGGCGAGGACCGGCCCGGTTCCCACGGCGCCCTGGAGTTCGTCGCCTGGTACAACGGCCACCCGGACTACGCCGACCACGAGTTCGACCTCTCCGCCACGCGCGCGGTCGTGATCGGCAACGGCAACGTGGCCGTCGACGTGGCCCGGATGCTCGTGCTCGACCCGGACGAGATGGCGGTCACCGACACCGCCGACCACGCGATCGGCCCGCTGGGCGCCGCGTCGGTCCACGAGGTCATCGTCCTCGGCCGCCGCGGGCCCGCGCAGGCCGCGTTCACCACCCCCGAGCTGCGCGAGCTGGGCGAGCTCACCCGCGCGGACGTGATTGTCGACCCTGCCGACCTCGAGCTGGACCCGTACAGCGAGCAGTGGCTGGAGGAGCAGGGCGAGCCGACGAACAAGC
Source organism: Solirubrobacter pauli (assembly GCF_003633755.1). Classification (GTDB taxonomy): domain Bacteria; phylum Actinomycetota; class Thermoleophilia; order Solirubrobacterales; family Solirubrobacteraceae; genus Solirubrobacter; species Solirubrobacter pauli. The sequence goes on along the minus strand of NZ_RBIL01000002.1, from coordinate 2,468,221 downwards.
GCAACGTCGAGCTGATGCGCGAGTACGCCGCGCGCGAGCCGCACGGCCACGAGCGCCGCGTCGAGCTGCGCTTCCTGCGCTCGCCGCTGGAGATCCTCGGCGACGGCGAGACCGGCGCCGTGACCGGCGTCCGCGTCGGCATCAACAAGATCGAGGACGGCCGCGCCGTGCCCACGGGCGAGGAGGAAGTGATCTCCTGCGGCCTCGTGATCCGGTCGATCGGCTACCGCGGCGCGCCGCTCGCCGGCATCCCGTTCGACGAGCGCAAGGGTCTCATCTCCAACCTCGGCGGGCGCGTGCTGAACGCCGACAGCGGCGAGCACGAGGTCGGCGAGTACGTCGTCGGCTGGGTCAAGCGCGGCCCCTCGGGCGTGATCGGCACGAACAAGAAGGACGCGACGGACACCGTCGCGCGGATCCTCGAGGACCGCGAGGCGGGCAAGCTCAACGCGCCCAAGGACGCCGATCCCGAGAGCGTCGAGAAGTTCCTCGCTGAGGCGTGCCCGAACGTCGTCACGTGGGACGGTTGGCGCGCGATCGACGCGCACGAGACCGGCCTGGGCGAGCCGCAGGGCCGCCCGCGCGTGAAGCTCGTCCGCACGGGCGAGATGCTCGAGATCGCGTCAGGCGTTCCGAGCGAGGCGTAGCGCCACGTGGCAGAGGAGCCGATCCTCGCCACGGTTGAGGTCCACGCCCGCGATCTCCTCGATCCGGCGTAGGCGGTAGTAGAGGCTCGTGCGGTGCAGCCACAGCTCGGCGGCGGTCCGCTTGACGTCGCCGGCGAGGTCGAGGTAGGTCTCGAGCGTGTGGCTGAGCTGCTCGTTCTCGAGCAGCACGCGCACGCCTTCGGGCAGGTCGCCCAGCGCCGACGGCGGGAGCGCGCTCAGCAGCCGCTGGGCACGGAGGTCGTCCCACCGGCTGACGGCGCCGTCAGCGAGCGCGACCGCGAGCGCCGCGCGCGCGTGGCGATGCGAGCGGGGCGCGTCGCCCAGGTCGTCGATCGCGTCGCCGACGCCCACCGGGCCGCTCAGCGCGTCGACGAGCTGCGCGGGGATGATCGCCGCGCCGGGCCCGAACAGCGCGTGCTTGGCCGGGATCCGCAGGTCCTCGATCTCACCGGCGCAGACGACCAGCGGGCGCTGGGGGAGGTAGCGGTCGGCCTCGAGCTGGGCGGCCGCGGCGGGGTCGCCGGCGAGCAGCCCGGCGAACAGCTCCTGCTCGCGCCGGCGACGATCGAGCTGGGTGTCGGCCTCGGTCTGCAGGATCGTCGCGGCGTCGGCGGCGGAGACGCGGGCGAGCTCCAGCTCGGCGTCGGCGACCGGCTTGTCCTCGAGCAGCCACAGGTACCCGAGGCGGCGCGTGCCGCGCACGATCGGGATGCACAACCGCGCCTCCATCTGGTTGGCGGCGTCGGGCGGGATGTGCACGGGCTCGACGGCCGAGCGGATGCCGTGGCCGAAGAGCACGGTGCGGGCCCAGTCGGGCGCGGCGCGCCCGAGGATGCTGGCGGTCCGCAGCGGGTCGAGCTCCCCGAACTGCGTGCTGTAGGCGAGCGGTCGCAGCTCGCCGTCGTCGACGAGCACGGGCCGGCCGAGCTGGACGCTCAGACCGTCGACGATCTCTTGCAGAGACGCTTCGCTCACACCACGAGGCCGTGCCGCATGGTGTCCTCGGTCACGACGCGCGGCTCGACGAAGTGCAGGAGGTAGTCCGGGCCGCCGGCCTTCGTGCCGGTGCCGGACAGGCGGTTGCCGCCGAACGGCTGGCGTCCGACCATCGCGCCCGTGATGTGGCGGTTGACGTAGAGGTTGCCGACCGGCAGCGCACGGCTGACCCGCTCGACCGTCGCGGGGTCACGGCTGAAAAGGCCGCCCGTGAGCGCGAACGGCAGGTTGGCGACGATCTCGACCGCCTCGTCGACCGACGCCACCGACTCGACCGCGAGCACCGGCCCGAAGATCTCCTCCTCGGTGACGCGCGAGCCCGCGGGCAGGCCGTCGATCACGGCCGGGGCGACGAAGTGCCCGGCCGCGGGCACCGTGCCCGGCTGGTGCACGCGGGCGCCCTGCTCGTGCGCGGTCCGGACGAAGCCGTCGATGCGCTCGCGCGCGGCCGCCTCGATCACGGGCGGCACGTCGACCCCGAAGCGCTCGGCCTGGTCGATCAGCAGCTGGTCGACGGCACCGTGCAGGCGCTCGACGAGGGTGTCCGCGATCCGCTGGTGCACGAGCGCGCGGGCGGCCGCGGAGCACTTCTGGCCGGCGAAGCCGAACGCGCTGTAGACGAGCGCGGGCACGACGTCGTCGAGGTCCGCGTCGGCGTCCACGATCACGCAGTTCTTGCCGCCCATCTCGGCGACGACGCGCTTGAGGTGGCGCTGGCCGGGCCGCACCTCGGCCGCCGTCTTGAGGATCTCCAGGCCGACGGCGCCGGAGCCGGTGAACGCGATCGTGTGGACGCCCGGGTGCGCGACGAGCGCCGCGCCGACGTCACCTTCGCCCGGGAGCAAGTTCAACGCGGCCGGGGGCACACCGGCCGCGTGGAAGGCCTCGACGACGGCGAGCGCACACGCGGGGGACTGCTCCGCGGGCTTGAGCACGACGCCGTTGCCGGTCGCGAGGCCGGCGGCGACCATCCCCGCGGGGATGGCCAAGGGGAAGTTCCACGGGCCGACGACGGCCACCACACCGCGCGCGGCGTAGCGGAGCGTGTTGCGCTCGCCGGGGAGCTGGACCAGCCCGTCGGCGTGCTCGAGCGCGATCGCCTGCTGCGCGTAGTACTCGAGGAAGTCGATCGTCTCGCAGACGTCGGCGTCCGCTTCCGCCCACGGCTTGCCGCACTCGCGGACGGCCAGCGCGGCGAGCCGCTGACGGCGCCCGCGCAGCTCGCCGGCCGCACGCGAGAGGATCGCGGCGCGGGCGTGCGCGCCGCGGGCCTCCCACTCGGGGGCCGCGTGCGCGGCCGCGTGCACCGCGGCGTCGACGTCCTGCGGCGTGGCGGCCGTGACGTGCGCGACCGTGCGGTCGGGCGTGCCGGGGTCGTGCGAGGTGAAGCTCGGCTCGTCGCGGCGCTCGCCGCCGACGATCACCGGGACGCGCCATGGCAGCTGGGCGTCGAGGGCGGTCATCGCCTCGGTCAGGTTGGCGCGCACCGGGGCACGGCGCAGCTCGAGCAGCGGTTCGTTGATGAAGTCGTTCACGGCTTGGCGAGAAGCTGGTCGAGGTCGGTTCCGCGGCTGCGGCTGAGCAGGAACGAGTCGTTGGACGTGTTCTCCAGCAGCCGGCGGACGAGGTAGCTCATGCCCGCGACGAGGTCGCCGACGGGGCAGTACGTGCGCACGCGCAGGCCCATGTCGGTGAGCGCGACCTGCAGGTCGTCGCCGAGGCCGCGCAGGACCTGCAGCTCGAGGTCGCGGTCCGGTGCGAGGGCGAGCGCGTGCGCGATCGAGCGGACGTTGTGGCTGGCGATGGCGACCTTCACGTGGGGCCGGTGGTCGAGGAGCCGCTTCGTGAGCCGCTCGAACGACCGGTCCGACTCGACCTTGTTCAGGTAGACGGGCGAGTCCCAGCCGTGCTGGCGCGCCTCGACGGTCTCGTGCTCCCAGTAGGCGCCCTTGACGAGCCGGACCGTGAACGGCTGCTGGATGCCGTCCAGGAGCTGGTCGAGCTGCTCGTCCGCGTCGCGCAGATAGGCCTGGAGGACGATGCCGGCGCTCAACCCCGTCCGGAACTCGGGCTCGCCCAGCAGGTCGATCACGAGCTGGGTGATCAGGTCACGCGACGCCATCGACTCCATGTCGACGTGCAGGTGCGCGCCGACCGCCTTGGCGGTGCGCAGGAGCCCGCGCAGCCGGTGGGACGCGTCCGCGATCCCGATCTCCGGCGCTTCGGCCTTGACCTTCGCCGTGAGCGCGGTGACCTTGACGGAGAGGTTGACCCGGGGGACGACGTCGAGCGTGGGGCGGGCGGGCCAGGTCTGGGCGGCCCGCGCGAGCGTGCGCAGCGCCTCGTCGCAGCGGCGCGCGTAGCGGTCGGCCTCGGCGGTGGTGACGGTCGCCTCGCCGAGCAGGTCGACGGTCGCCGCCGCGCCGCTCTCCCACAGGCCGGCGAGCGTCGGGACGGCGTCGGCCGGGTCCTCGCCGACGATGAACCGGGTCGCCATCCGGTGCACGGCGAGCCCGGCGACGGCTCCGACGGCCGGGCCGCTCGCCCGGCCGGTCGCCGCGCTGCGCGCCGTCACGCTCGCCCGGCGGAGGAATCCACCGGCCGGCGCGTCCGCCGCCTGCGCCTCGCCCAGGAGAGAAGCGAGGTGCGCGGCGAGATCGCGCCGGCCGGAGGTGGCGGGCGCCACGTCGACGAGGCGGAAGAGCGCCGCACGCAGCGCAGGATCGCGCGCCAGCAGCTCCATGCCCCGGTCTTCGAGCACCCGTGTGCGGGTCCGGCCGGCTTTCGCCTGACCGGCCGCGATGTGCCGCCCCAGCGCGCGTACCCGAGCCTCCACGGCGTCGGGTGGAGCCGGCTGAGCGGGCGCAGCCGTGGGCGGAGCGACGATGGTCATTCGCCCGGCGACGCTATGGCAGGTCGCGGGCTGCCACCATCATCACCCGTCCGGAGTTGGTTAGACGACTGTTCAAATGCGCGCGATCGAGTTCCATGGCGACGAACGGCTCGAGCTGGTCGAGCGGCCCGACCCTGCGCCCGCGGCGGGCCAGCTGCTGATCGCGCCGAGCGCGGTCGGCATCTGCGGCACCGACGTCGAGATCTTCGAGGGCTCGCTCGCCTACTTCCGGATGGGCATCGCCGAGTACCCGATCGTGCCTGGCCACGAGTGGACCGGCGTCGTCGTCGACGTGGGCGAGGGCGTGACCGGCTTCACGCCCGGCGACCGGGTCGTGGGGGAGGTCGCGATCGGCTGCGGCGTGTGCGTGCGCTGCCGGGCCGGCCGCTCGCACCTGTGCGCCCGGCGGACCGAGACCGGGATCGTCCACATGGACGGCGCGATGGCCTCGCGCATGGTGTTCCCTGCCGCTTACGCGCACGTCGTGCCGTTCTCCGCCCGCCAGGCCGCGCTCGTCGAGCCGACGTCGGTCGCCCTGCACGGCGTGACGCGCGGTCGCGTGGCCGGCCAGCACGTCGTCGTCATCGGCAGCGGCCCGATCGGCCTCCTGGTCGCGCAGATCGCCCGTGCCCACGGCGCCGCGTCCGTGACCGTGAGCGACACGCGCGAGGACCGGATGACGCTCGCGGCGTCCCTCGGCTTCACGCCCTTTGAGGGCCGCGCGGCCGAGTGGGACGACCCGGTCGCGACCGTCGCCGGCGCCACCTCCGACGGCCCGGACGTCGCCCTGCTGTGTGCCGGCGGGCCGGGCGCGATCGCCGCGGCCTTCGCCGCCGTGCGCCCGGGCGGCACCGTCGTCGCGCTCGGCCTCTCCGGCCAACCCGAGCTGCCGTTCGACTGGGACGGCCTCGTCGTCCGCGACATCGACCTGATCGGCGTCCTCGGCTCGGTCGGCTACTGGCAGGGCGCGATCGACCTGATCGCGTCCGGCGCGGTGAAGACCGAGCCGCTCGTCACGCGCGCATTCGCGCTCGAGGACACCCGTGATGCCCTCGAGCGCCTGATCGACCCGGGCTCGCTGAAGGTCCTGATCGAGCCCTGATGTCGCCAACCTCAGAAGACGCAGCCAGAAACGGTTGGTGGGATTGTCGCGTCCCTACGGAATCGTGACTCGCGTGCCGAGGATGCGCACGGAGGCTGTAGCATGCTGCGATGATCGCTGAATCGCTTCTGGGCTAGCCACGTGTCAATAAAGACTCGAGCGGTAGTTCACCTTTCAGATGACGCGCGTCAGGCAGATCAGCTCAAGCGCATCGCGCTGATCTTCGATGAAGTTCACTACATCCGTCCTACAGCAGCTTCAATCTCACCAGAGGCATTGGGTGATCCGTCGAGGTACACCATCTCGGGGCAGCGGCTGCTCGTTCACGATTTCAACTATCTACGCGACGTAGAGCATGCGTACGCACTAGAAAGCTTGCCCAGGGAGCTGCAAGAGGTTCTATCGGCTCTCACTGAAGCAGGAGTCGCAGTCGACGGTACTCCGATGATCGGAAAAGCAGGTTCCGAGGACCTCGAATTCCGTGACGCGCGCGCCTTCATCTTGGAGCGAGACGTCAAAGACGACAAATGGAACGCGATGACCGGGACCAAGCCGGGTGACTATCGCCTCCGGATCGGGCGCGTGCACGTTGAGGCGGTTGAAACCGGCGAGAAGGACATATGGTGGAACCCGGTTGAGCCCTCGTCGGTGTTTGCCTCCGATCAGATCTCGATCGCAAGCTACGCCGCCGCGCTTTTGGATGCCGCACCTTTGTTCGACGTGCGCTACAACGACCTGCTCTCATACCGCTACGAGCTGTTCAAGGCAGCCCAGGAAGCCTCTCCGTCCCCGCTACGCAAGGCAGGCGGCGCCAGCTACCGGGGGCGCCTAGGCGCTGTTAGATTTTCTGTTATTAATTCGGTGTTCTCGAACAGTGCGGGCTCGCCCGCAGCGTTGGGCTGTTAGCGCCGAAATCTCGCGTACGCCCGTAGATGCAATCCTCCGGTATCGAACCGAAATGGAGCAGTCTCGGCGTCAGTTCCTGTCGGAGGGATTGGCAGAGGTAACCCAACTCGTCGAGTCCAATCCGTGGAGTCCCGCGGCGGAGGCGGAAATCGAAAAGTTTGTCGCCACGAAACTGGCGGCAGACGTTGCGAAGTTCGAGACAGCGTCTACGACCCTCTGGGAGAAGCTGTACGGGGCGTTGGCCGTCCGAGCGGGCACGGTAGCTCAGTCGGCTGGCTTCGGTGGCGGGGCAGGGGGCGTCGTAGGGAACGTGATCCCTGGAACGACCGCGTGGGGAATGGTCCTTGCGGGTGCCCTCGCAGGTGCGTCAAAGGAAGTGCCAGCGGCGCTCAAGGACGTTATTGCCTCTCAGGAGGAAGCACGGTCGTTGGAGCGGTCAGGTGTAGCCTACGTGGCGCGCTTTCAGCAACGGGCAGAGAAGCAGGGAAACCGCCGGGGTAGAAGACGCGGGAGACGTTAGGAACCCGACACTCTGATGGGTGTCCATGTGGGTGAAAGTGCTGCTACCGGTGGCGCAGGCCTATTACAGGTCGCCCTCGGGCACCACGCCGGCGAGGAAGCGCTCCACCTGCGTCTCGCTGAACGGCGGTGTCGCAAGCTCCGCGTCGACGTGGAAGACGCGGAACAGGTGGACGATGTAGTGCATGCGCTGCTCGAGCGAGGACCAGTCCTGGGCGCCGCAGTCGTCCGGCGCGGGCGGGATCGGCTCGTACTGGGAGACGAGCGCCACCAGCTCGGGCTCGACCAGGTCGATCAGCGCCTCCGGGTAGGTGTCCTCCAGGTGCGTGCCGAGCGCGAGGATCCGCCCGGGCAACGAGAGCACCATCAGCGAGTGCGTGATGACCTCGCGCGAGAAGCGGGCGACTAGGCCCTGCGCGGGAAGCGCGAGCACGCCGACGGCCTTGGCGAGGCGCGGGCGCGTGGTGCCGCAGAGCATCCGGCCGAGCTCCTCGGCGGTGACGTAGGGCGCGTCGAGCGCCTCGGCGATCTCGGGCTGCAGGCGCGTCTGCTCGTGCAGGCCGATGCAGAGGTTCGCGCGCAGCATCAGCTCCGCGCGGCGCTTCGGGTCCGGCTCGGCGAAGGCGAGCTCGTACGCGGCGAAGGCGGCCTGCAGCAGCGGCGCGTCGACCGCGAAGTCGTCTTCCCGCAACCAGCGCGCGAACTCGTGCCCGATCTCGGCGAACACCTTCAGGTTGCCGCGCGCGACGGCGTCGCTCGCCAGCTCCACCGCGTCGAACGGCGTGCGCAGCCGAGCCATGATCGCACCGATCCGCGAGGACCTGTCGAACAGCCCCTTGCGCAGCAGCCAGCGACCGAGCGACTGCACCGGGTGCAGCAGCGAACGCCCGCAACCCAGCCGGTCCTGGATGTAGCCGAGCGCGTCCTCGCCGCGGATCGTCCGGCCGGCCTGGCGGGAGGCCCAGGTCGCGAACGTGCACCAGTTCGCGCCACCACCGCTGCGCGCCGCGATCTCGGCGGCGAGCAGCGAGTAGGCGTAGGTGATCTCGAGGTTGCGCAGGACCGGGTTGCGGATCGCGGCGATCCGCCGGACATCCTCGGGGCTTACCTGGCGCGAGTCCCGATCACCGCCCCGAGCGTCTCGCCGGCGAGCTTGACCGTCTCGATGTCGTGCACGTCCGGGAGCGTAATGGTGATGCCGTCCAGGCCGGCGTCCAGGTACGCCTGCACCTGCTCTGCGACCTCGCTCGGCTCGCCGACGAACGCGCCCGCGCGGGCCCGGTCGGGGTCGGCGGCGGCGGCCAGGGCCGGCTCGAACTTAACCATGGCCGCCTCGTGCGTGGGCGCGATGTAGACGGTGCCCATGCGGGTCTTGGTGATCTCCGCCGGGTCGCGACCGACGTCCTCGCAGTGCCCTTCGAGGACGCCCAGCAGGTGCTTGACGCGCTCGACGTCGCCGAACAGGTTCGAGCCGTCGGCGTACTTGGCCACGAAGCGCAGCGTCTTGCGCTCTCCGCTGCCGCCGATCAGGATCGGGATGTCCCCGCGGATCGGCTTCGGGTTGTTGAACGCGCCTTCGACGTGGAAGTGCGTGCCGTGGTAGGTCGCCACCTCCTCGGTGAACATCCGCCGCGTGATGTTCAGCGCGTCCTCGAGGTACTCGAAGCGCGTCTTGAGCGGCGGGAACGCGTAGCCGTAGGCCTTGTGCTCCTCCTCGAACCAGGCGGCGCCCAGTCCCAGCACGGCGCGGCCGCCGCTGATCACGTCCAGCGTCGTCGTGATCTTGGCCACCAGCGCCGGGTTGCGGTAGGTGACACCGCCGACGAGCAGCCCGAGGTGGATCGCCGACGTGCGCGCGGCGATCGCGGCGAGCATCGTGTTGCCGTCGAACATGAAGTTCTCGGGCGGACCCACCGGGCCGATCTGGTGCAGGTGGTCCATCAACGAGAGCGAGCTGAAGCCGGACGCCTCGGCCGCCGTCGCGATCTCCACGAGCTTGTCGAACAGCGCCTCCGGACTCGTGCCCGGGTAGTTGAAGTTCGGCACGTGCAGGTCGAGCTCAAAGGGTGCGCGCATGGTGTGAGGCACGCTACCCGGATGCGGTCTCAGGCCGCTCCCAGCAAACCCACAGGAACCGAACCGATACTGCTGTTGTGAACGAGTCCAGCCGAGTCCTCGTCGTCGACGACGAGCCCAACATCGTCGACGTCATCTCGATGGCCCTGCGCTTCCAAGGCTTCACGGTCGAGTCGGCGGGGACGGGCGCGGACGCGCTCGCGCAGGTCGCCGCGTTCCGCCCGGATCTGATCGTCCTCGACGTGATGCTCCCCGACATGGAGGGGTTCGAGGTCGCCAAGCGGCTCGGCGCCGAGCGCGCGGGCACGCCGATCATCTTCCTCACCGCCCGCGACGCCCCCGAGGACAAGCTCCGCGGTCTCACGACCGGCGGCGACGACTACGTCACGAAGCCGTTCAGCCTCGAGGAGCTGCTCGCGCGCGTGCGCAACGTGCTGCGCCGCACGGGCGCCGCGGAGGCGGACTCGAGCCGGTTGAGCTTCGAGGACCTCGAGCTCGACGAGGACACGCGCGAGGTCGCGCGCGCCGGCGAGCCGATCGACCTCACCGCGACCGAGTACCGGCTGCTCCGGTACCTGATGCTCAACCCACGCCGCGTGCTCACCCGCGCGCAGCTGCTCGACCACGTGTGGGACTACGACTTCGGCGGCGACGCCCGCGTGCTCGAGACCTACATCTCCTACCTGCGCAAGAAGCTCGACCAGCACGGCCCGTCGCTCATCCACACGGTGCGCGGGGTCGGCTACACGCTGCGCGCGCCGCGGGCATGATCGCTTCGCTGCGTGGGCGGCTCGTCGCCGGCGTGCTCGCGCTCGCCGCGGTCGGCATGCTGATCGTCGGCGGCGTCACCTACGCCACCCAGCGCTCGAACCAGCTCAGCCGCGTCGACGAGCAGCTCGCCGCGGCGGTGCCGGCGCTCCAGCACGAGTTCATGGAGCGCAACGGCGGCTCCGGCAACCCGTACCGGGGCGGAGGCGGCGGCCCGCCGCGCGGCGGGGCCGCGCCGATCGACACCTACGGCCAGGTGCGCGACGCCAACGGATCGGTCGTGGACGAGGAGTTCCTCGGCCCGGACGACTCCGCGGAGGCGCCGGAGCTCCCGCGGGACATCCCCGTCGGCACGCCGACCACGGTCGAGACGCCGCAGGGCGACTACCGCGTGCTCGCGCGCAGCTTCGGCACGGGCTCGGTCACGATCGCGGCGATCTCGTTGAGCGCCACCAACCAGTCGCTCGACGGGCTGCTGCTCACGCTCGGGCTGGTGATCGCCGCCGTGCTGGCGCTGATCGGCGCGTTCGCTTGGGTGGTGGTGCGCGTCGGCCTGCTGCCGCTCGACCGCATGGGCCACACGGCGGCCGCGATCGCCGGGGGCGACCTCTCGCACCGCGTGGAGTCGACGGACCCGCGCACGGAGGTCGGTCGCCTCGGCACCGCGCTCAACCGGATGCTCGACCGCCTGGAGGAGGCGTTCGCCGCGCGCGAGGCCTCGCAGGAGCGGTTGCGCCGCTTCATCGCCGACGCGTCGCACGAGCTGCGCACGCCGCTCGTCTCGATCCGCGGCTACGCGGAGCTGTACCGCATGGGCGCGGCGCGCAGCGACGAGGACGTGGCGAAGGCGATGCGCCGGATCGAGGACGAGGCGGCGCGCATGGGCGTGCTCGTCGAGGACCTGCTGACGCTGGCGCGGCTGGACGAGGTGCGGCCGGCGCCGCACGGTCCGGTCGACGTGTCGGTGCTGGCCTCCGACGCGGTCGACGACGCCCGCGTGACGGCCCCCGACCGCGAGATCACCCTGCACGCCGACCACGGCTGGGTGACCGGCGACGCCGACCAGCTGCGCCAGGTGTTCGCGAACCTCCTGCGCAACGCGCTGGTGCACACGCCGGCGGGCACCCCGATCGACGTCTCCGTCGAGCGCCGCGACGGGACCGTCGCGCTCGAGGTGCGCGACCACGGCCCCGGCCTCCCGGGCAAGGACGCGGGCGCGCTGTTCGAGCGCTTCTGGCGCGCCGAGGGCGGGCGCGAGCGTGGCAAGGGCGGCGCGGGCCTGGGACTCGCGATCGTCGCGGCCATCGTCGACGCGCACGGCGGCACGGTCAGCGCGGCGAACGCCCCGGGCGGCGGCGCCGCGTTCCAGGTGCGCCTGCCCGCGCGCTGACCTACGTCCCGACGTCGAACACCAGGACGCCTTCCGAGAGCTGCTGCACCAGCGCGCTGACCGGGGCGTGCTCCGGGTGCGGCAGGTAGCGGTCACGCGCGTGCGCGTCGGTGAACGTGATCAGGAAGCCGTAGTCGTAGCCCTGCTCGAGGCCTTCCGGGCTCGTGCTCGGGCCGAAGCGCACCGACTCGATGCCGTCGATCCGCTCGGGGAGGCCGGCGAGCAGGTCGCCGAGCCTCGAGAGCTCGGCGTCGGCGACGCCCGCGCGCAGGGAGAGCAGCACCACGTGATCGGTCATCGCGCCACCGTAGGGCACCGTCACCTGCGCTCGAGCACGAACTCGCGCAGCTTCGCCAGGTTCTGAGGCGTGGGGTCGAGCTCCTCGATCGCCTCGACGGTCTGCGTGGAGCTCAGCACCTGGTCCGGGTTCAGCCGGAACCGGCTCGTCATGCCGAGCGGCCTGCCGGTGTCCCGGTCGACGTAGTAGGACCGCTCCGGGGTCGGGATGGCCGTTCGCGTGCCGTCGTCCTGGCGGACGTGGTAGCGAAGGGCGGGGCGGTCGGCGAACACGGTCGGGGTGGGGTCCGGCGTGCCCTTCTCGGCGTTGGCGCGGAAGTCCGCGAGGAAGCCCGCCTGGCGTTGGGCGCTGACGTTCGCCGCGTCCTCGCTCTGGGACGGGCGGATCACGCGGTACTCGCCCTCCTCGTTGATCTGGCGCATCACGCCGTCGGCGGACACGAGGCGATCGGCCTCCCACAGGCGGTCGCCCTCAGAGGGGTTGCGCCAGCGCTCGACGCGGTGGTCCTCGCGTCCGCGATGCCACTCCTCGACCAGGATCGTGCCGCCGTTGGCGTCGCGCGTGCGGGAGCGCACGTAGACGATCTTGTCCGGATCGGGCGTGAAGAAGACGCCGCGCGGCGGGGGCGCGGTGACCTCGCGCTCGTCGGCGGGCGGGACGGAGCGCTGGGCGTCGTGGGAGGGCGCGAGCAGCGCGTACGACGCGGCGGCCAGCGCGAGGGCCGCGACGGGCACGATGACGCGGCCGCGGCGTTGGGGACGGGGTGCCGGGTGCGTCGCGTGCGCCGACCGGCGCACCTGCCGTTCCAGGTCGGGCAGGACCGTCATGCCAATTCTCCTCTCAGTCGCGCGCGCAACGTCGCGAGCCCCCGGCTGACCCGCTTGCGGATCACCAGCTCCGAGCACTCGAGCGCGCGGGCGATGTCCTCGTAGCTCTGCTGCTCGACGATCCGCGCCAGCACCGCTTCCCGCTGGTCCTGCGGCAGCGCGCCGAGGGCCGCGCGCACCGCGCCGTCCTCGCCGATCCGGTCGATCCGCTCGAGCTCGTCGTCGGTGAGCGCGATCCGGTCCCACGCCAGCCGGCGCCGCGCCTCCTCGCTGACCCGTCCGCGCCGGTAGCTGTCGATCAGCACGTGCCGGGCGATCCCGAACAGCCAGGCCGAGAACGGCCCCGACACCGCGTGGCCGGCGCGCAAGTTCTCCAGCGCCCGGGCGAACACCTCGCCCGCCAGGTCGGCGGCGAGCTCCGGCCCGCTCGTCCGCCGGCGGAAGTACGCGAGGATCGGAGCCTCGTAGCGCCGGTAGAGCACCACGAACGCGTCCGCCGTGGCGGGCAAGCCCGCCACGAGCGCCTCGTCGTCAAGCTGGTCCAGTCCTCGTCTCACAACCCTCACGTCGAACGACCGCGAGGATTGTGACCAGCAGTTGCCGCGCGAGCCATCCCACGACCGCCGCGTGCCGCCAGGAGCCGGTCCGGTGTTGTGTTGCGGCTTCTCTGTGGCGGGGCGTGTGAGGGAGGCACGGTCGGGGTGGCACGGCACTGCGCCTCCTCGGCTTCCCGGAGATCAAGTCAACCCTCCCGCTTGGTCGGCGGTGGCGTTCCTTCAGGACTGGCCCTCGGGCGGGCATTCCCTGACATCTCCGGCCCTTCGGTGCTCTCGGGCGCAGTCCGCGCGGCATAGACCCGAGCTGGCCGGCGCGAGCCGACGCGCCGCTGAGGCGGCCAGAGCGTCTGGGTCGAGCGACGTCGAAGATGGTGCGTTTCCACAGAAGCACTATTTTCGATCGTCGTCGAAACACGTCCGCACCTACAACGTCTTGAGGTTTGCGAGCACCGCGTGGGTGCGTAGGTCCATGGCGATGATCCGTCCGTCCTCCGTGTACGCGGTCGCGACGTCGCCGTAGGCGCGGAAGTACGCCGAACGCGTGCTCGGGAACTCAGCGGCGCCGACCGGTTCGTGCCGTTCCCGGCAGCGGAACGTGACCAGCGCGTGATCGCTTCTCTCCTGCAGTAGCGCGGAGTGGTCGCCGTCCACGGCGATCTCGGCGTAGTTGTCGAGCGGGCGCACCACCGACGGGCCCTCGAGTGGCTGGACGCACTCCACCAGCTCCCCGTCCTGGAGGTCGACGAAGACGATCGTCCCGTCGGCCGTCGCGCCGGTGATAACGACCGGCACGGCTTTGATGAACATCTCGCCCCAGGTGTTGGTGTTCGCGCGGCGGTCGAGTACCCGGAGCGATGGGAGTTCCCAGGTCCAACGCTCCGCGGTCTGGAACGGTCCTCGTTCGCGGGTGCAGATCGCCGACAGCCGTGTCGCCGTGCGTTCGTGTGCGTCCACGCTTCGGCTTCGGCTATCAAGCAGGGACCACAGACGTGCTCCCGTCGTGAGATCGATCGCATGCAGCCCATCTCGGGTCTCAATCGTCAGGCTCGAGCCGTCGAAGCTCCGGCCCGCGCCGTACGCGTGAAATGGCGGCACCGGCGTGACTTGGTGCGTGACGAGGTCGATGCGGTGCAGTACGTAAGCGTCGATCTGCCGATGCCCATAGACGGCCAGAGCGGAGGTCCCGTCATCGGCGACGCTCAACTCAAACGCCGGAACGTCCCAATGCGCGCGCTCGTCTCCGTCGGGCGAGAGTAGGTAAACACCCCTCTCGTGCGCAGCAACAAGGAGCCCAGCGGGCAGGAGGATCGCTTCTCCGATCGCCTTTCCAGTCGTGCCCGGCTCGCCGGCGCGAATGGTCTTCACCGGCCTGAAGATAGATCGGGTGCGAGTCGGCGCTCTCGAGACGCGTTCGGAGAAGCGCGTGGTCCGTTTCGAGGAGAACGCGCTTTAGGCAGCTACTCGTAGTGCTTGCCCGCGAGTATCAGGTCGGCGATGAACCGCCATTGCTCTGGCGTCATGCCGGCTGGGGCGAATCGCGGGGTATCGGCGGTGTCGCGCAGCCATGCCGCCATCGATTCGAGCATGTCGAAGATCTGCGCGTTCTCCCACTCACTGCCGCGCTCGACCGCGTCGGTACTCAGTGCGTCGAGAAAACTCGCCATGTCCTCGCGAGTCGTGATCTGGTCGGCGAGATCTTCAGGCGCGGGCTTCACAGGGCCCGAAGCTACCGGTTAGGACGCGTGCCCCCTTTGCCGCTTAGACGGTGCTTTTCGAGAAGCTCGCGCATTCGAGCAGCGTCGTCGGGCCGACGGCGAAGAGCATCGAACCCTTCTGAGCGGGTACGAGGGCACGCGTGCCGAGCTATGTTCCCGTGATGTCTCGTGAGCAGCTCGAGGCGCTGCCGACGCGGGCGGTGCTGGGGCGCCTCCAGCGCCTGCGCAGGTGCGAGCAGTCGCCCGGGGAATCGGATCTGTCGGCTGAGGAGCTCGCGCGGTTGGTTCCGATCCGCTTCAAGAGCACGCCTGAGTGGCAGGCGGCCGTGGCCGATGTCAAGGCGGTGCTTGCGACGCGCGAGCACCTTCCGTCGGGGCCAGAGCGCACAGACGCTCGTAGAGCACGCGGCAGCCGCGGACGTCATCGGTAGGCCCTTCTGTGGCGATGGATGCCACCGGTCGCACGTCCTCGAAGCGGAGGTCGCGCCCCCGTCGCCGTTTGCGCCAGCTGCGAGTCCAGAAGTAGCGCTTCTCGACGATTTGGCTCCTTCGCGGAGCTAAGGATCAACCGCCGACGGGCCCGCATGGTCGATTAGGGTGCGCCATTGATGGGCGGTTTTCTGCTGCTTCCCGAAGACGAGCTGGTCCTGGTTGCGCATCTGCTCGACGTCGAAGGCCTGAAGCTGCTGGCGTCCATCGACTTACGAGAAGGTCCGTCCAGCATGGACGGTCTATCCGGTCCTCTGCCGCTGCCAGCACCACCGCGGCCCAACGTTGAGCCGTCCGAGCCGCTCGAGCTCACGTTCTGGGCGCATCAGCTCGGATCACTCCGTCCGTGGTCGGATGCGCCGGCGCCAACGGACGCCACTGAGCGCGTGCATCGGATAGTCAACCAGCAGTCCACCGCGGGGTTCGGCTCGCTGGTCGACGAAGAACGATCACCGGTCTTACGCTGGCGCACGAGCTGGGAACGCAGCGGCGCGCTCTGCCCCGGGCTGCTGCAGGCGCAGGCGCGGCCGACGAAACAGCAGCCACAAGAGCTCATGAAGCTGCATGGGCGCGTGACGCGCTGGATGAAGCGCGAAGGGGAACAGCTAGACCCGTTCGAGCACGCACCGAAGGCGCTTGACGTCGAGACCCCACGCAACACAAAGCCGTTCCGGGTCTGGGCCCACCGGCACGCCGCCGAGTGGGTTCGCAGCGGCGGCAGCGTATGGCCCTGGAACGCGTAGGCGTGGTCGGTCGGTCAAGCTCGCCGGCCGCGGCCGTCGCCACCGCAGACCAGCGACGGTTGGCGCGTAGCGACCGTGCCGGCGACGTTTCGTAAGCAGCGCTTGTCGACGGAAGCGCGCATCTCGACGAGGTGGCGTCCTTGCTCGATCTAGAGTTCGGCGATGGTGCCCTTTGGTCCACCACAAGCATCCGACGACGATGTCGAACGGGTGCGGGATCTGTATCGCCGTTTGGTGGAGCGCGTCGGCGAGCCCGGCCACCTTGGTGCGGAGGTCGACGCGTTGACGCCCGGCGAGCGTGCCCTCTACGTGCTGATGACGGCAGTCGAGCTCGTGGGCTCGGGCGGCTTCGAGCAGTTCTTCTACGAGAGGCCGGAACTTGCGTTGGCCGCGGCGACGTCGGCGAAGCTGGTCAAGGCTCGCAAGTTCATGGCCATCTTCGAGCAGGCCAACGCGATTGCGTTCGTGGAACCTCCACGTAAACGGGCTGTGAGCGAGTTCCGCCGGATGCTGAAGGCCGTCGAATCCAGCGCCGACGAGCTGGCGCGGCTCGACACCGAATTGGATGCGCTGATGGCGAACTCCGCTACCCGGATCGAGGCGCTACTCCTGCGCTACATCCAAGGCGCCCCGCAGGAGTTCGCCGACGTCTGAGTCGGCACGCGTTTCAGGCATCGACAGGCGGTGCGTCGCAGCCCCCCACGCGGGATCGGCCGACGCGGCATGCGCGGTGGTGAAAGTGGTTCTTCTCGACGATTCCCCCCATCAAGATCTCTGGCCGTTGCTCATCTGCTCGCGGTCCGGCCGTCGCGTGAGGGTCGCGAAGGCGTCCTTCAAGCACGCTCGGCACGTCCTCGATCCCCGAAGCCGACCGCGGCACCGCGGCCGGCCTGCTGAACACCGCCGCTCAGGTCGGCACGGCGCTCGGCATCGCCGTCCTGGTCCTGGTCGCCGGGACAACCAGCCCGAGCACCGGCCATCGCGTCGCGTTCGCGGTCGCCGGCGCCGTCGCCGCGCTCGGCGCCGTCGTGCTCCTCGCCTGGCTGCGCAGCGCGCGGGTCGCGCGACCGTCCACCGGCTCCGGCGTCGCGCTCGCCGCCGGGCCACGCGAATCGTGAGCTGATCTTTAGGCAGAGAGGCATCCGGTCGGGGTCGGCGCTGCGAATACCTCTCGACCCTCCTCTTCAACCTCTCTCGAAGCGAGGAACAAGATGCATATGAAGTCCCTGGCGGCCCTGGCCGCCACGACCGCCCTCGCCCTGGGTGCGACCGCCTGCGGCGGCGATGACGAAGACACGAGCGCGAACACGTCCACCCCGGCAACGGCGACGGCCACGCCGGAAGCGACCCCGGTGGCCGAGATCCCGACGCTCACCGGCAAGGACACCGCCGTCACCCTGGACGCCGGGTTCGTCGAGGCGCTGGGCACCCTCAAGCTCACGCCCGCACCGGTCGGTGACGCCAAGATCAGCAAGGCCGGCGTCGCGTCCTTCCCGATCACCGGCGGCAACGTCACCTACTACACGCCCGGGACCAAGTCTCCGTACGTGCAGGGCATGATCAACCACGCCGGCAGCGGCCTCAGCCTCACCGGCGGCGGCAAGACGGTCGAGCTGACCGACTTCGACGTGGACCCCGGCCAGTCCGTGCTCACCGGCAAGGTGACCGTCGACGGTGAGGTCGCGGCCGAGGACGCGCCGCTGTTCTTCCTGGACGGCCGCACGCTCAAGCCGCTGGAGACGGGCGCGAACGACACCGCGATCCTGGAAGGCACCACCGTCAAGCTCAAGCAGGAAGCCGCGGACCTGCTCAACCAGACCTTCGGCACCGACGCCCTCACCGCCGGCCTGGTGATCGGCGTCGCGAAGATCACCGTCAACACCACCGCGTAGACCCTTCGCCCCGAGGCGGAGAGAGGAGTCCATCACGCGGGCGGGACGCGCGGCGTCCCGCCCGTACGGTGGCCGTCAACCTCTGGACGCCGCTTGCAGCTGCAGCGCCCCGATGGATGCGCGGATCAGCCGAGAGACCTGCGTCTGTGAAAGGCCGAGGAGGCTGCCGATCTCGGACTGCGGCAGATCCTCCTCAAAGCGCAGCCGGAGGATCTCGCGTTGGCGGTCGTCGAGGGCGCTCAGCAGACGATCGACGACCGCGGCGTTCTCCGCGCGCTCGAACCCGGGGTCGATGCGTCCGCCGACGACGTCGGCGAGCTCCTCCCCGTCCTCGGTGACCGAGCGATCGAGCGAGTCAGGAAAATGGGCGCTGGTGGCGGCGCGTGCCTCGAGCACCTGTTCGACGCTCGTGCCGGCGCGCTGGGCCAGTTCGGCAGGCGTCGGTGCGCGGCCGAGTGCGCCTGTGAGTGACTCGGTGAGTGGCACCAGGCGCACGCTGAGTTCCTGCAGATCGCGCGGGACGCGCACCATCCAGCCGCGGTCGCGAAAGTGGCGCTTGAGCTCGCCGAGGATCGTCGGTACCGCAAACGACGAGAAGGCGAGCCCGCGGTCAGGGTCGAAGCGGTCGGCGGCCTTCACCAGCGCCATCGACGCCACCTGGTCGAGATCGTCGACGTCGGCACGGCGCGCGTAGCGCCGGGCCAGGCTGCGCGCCAGCGGCAGGTGCTCGAGCACAAGCGCGTCACGCTGCTCACGGGCGGCGACGGTCAAGCCGCGACGTGCAAGGGGGAGAGCTCGAAGCGCAGCCGGTTGAGTCCGAGCCGTGCGCGGCTCTTCACCGTTCCCAGTGGGATCTGCAGCTGCGCCGCGATCTCCGGATGCGTCATTCCGGCCGCGAACGCCAGCTCGATCACGTCACGCTGCTCGACCGGCAACAGACGCAGCGCGCCGGCGATCTCGCCCGCCCGTTCACGGCTGAACGTCTCGGTCTCGACGCAGTCCGGCCCCGCCGGGTCGTAGGACTCGTCGAACGCAAGATTCTGGCGCGCACCGCGGCGCAGCGCATCCACCGCACGGTTGCGGGCGATCGTCAGCAACCACCCGCGCGCGTTGCCGCGCTCGCACGCAAACTGCTGCCGCGCCCGCCACGCGCCGATGAACGTCTCCTGCGTCACGTCCTCGGCCGCCGAGCCGGCGCCGACGTAGCGGCAGGCGAGCCGGTGCACCGCGGCGCAATGTCGGTCGTACAGCACCTCGAACGCGTCCGTGCGATCGAGCTGGATCAGTGCCATGAGGTGCGCGTCAGTGGCACCGGCGGAGATGGAGTTCAAGAGGGACCCTGGGGCGAGGGGGTGGAAGCGACGGAAGCGCCATCCCCGAAACCGCTACCGCTCAAACCCCTAGATGACTTGGTGTTCCCGTATCCGCTATCGCCTACCATCCGGAGGGTGCCGATGCGAGCCACGACGGTCCGCTTCAGCGACGACCTCTGGGCGCTGCTGGAAGCCGAAGCGTCCAACCAAGGGATCAGTGCCGCACAGTTCGTCCGCGACGCGACGATCATGCGCCTCGGGATGCTCAGCGCCCATCGCGGCGACGAGCACGCGAGCCTAACCCTCGAATCGCTGGCCAGCGGCGCACTAGCCGGCCGGGCACCGACCACCGCAACCCTCGACGCCGAGCGCCTCGCCGAGCTGCAGCGCACCGGGCTGCTCGACACCCCGCCCGACGCCACCTACGACCGGATCGCGGGCCTGGCCGCCCGGCTCGCGAGCGCCCCTGTGGCCCTCATCTCCCTCGTCGACGCCGACCGGCAGTTCTTCAAGAGCTGCGTCGGCCTCGGCGAGCCCTGGAGCACGACGCGCGAGACTCCCCTATCGCACTCCTTCTGCCAGCACGCCCTCGACTCCGACACTCCAATCGTCATCGAGGACGCCCGCGTGCACCCGCTCGTGCGCGACAACCTCGCCATCCGCGACCTCGACGTCGTCGCCTACCTCGGCATCCCCCTGATCACGGCCGCCGGCCACACACTCGGCACCCTCTGCGTCATCGACCACAAGTCCCGTACCTGGACCCCCGAGCAGATCGACGGGCTACAGGTCCTCACCACGAGTGTCGTCGCCGAGATCCAGCACACCCTCGGGACCGGTCAATAACGCGCCGGGTATCGCGCCGTAGGAGCGGTCGAGGACCGGTATTCGACCGTGGGCGCAGGGTCCTGGACGAGTTGACGACGGCCTCGAATTCAGCCGATTGGGCCAGCGGTGTACGTGACCCGTTCCAACCATTGCGAATCTCGCCGACCAGGCAGGCGGCTCTTCCATCACGCGGCAGGCACAGAACTACCGAGCGCGGCGAAGTGCAGCCGTGAGGCGTCGTCAGCGGTGTCGGTCCGGGGCCGTGGTTTCGAGGATCAGTCGCGTCGTCTCGTGAGGGCGATCCCACTGTGGAAAGTGTCCACAGCGGTCGAACCAGTGCAGCCGGGCGTCAGGGAACTGTCGGATCGCTCGCTGTGCCTGGCGCGGAAGGCAAACAAGGTCGTGCCGCCCCCAGCCGACGGCGATCGGGCCTCGCGCCGTTCCGGCCGGCATGCCGGCTTGTAGCGGCCCATGCACAAGGGCATCCAGCGCGTCGTCAAGGCCTCGCGCTTCGGCGTAGCTCTGCATCTCTCTCAGCACGACATCGCCGGGAAGACGCCACGGGCGGGCGGAAAACTGGGCCAAAAGCGCGCTACGTCCCACAGGACTCCGGGCGAGCACCGGCATCACCGGCTGCAAGGCACGAACGATCGCGATCGACCCCCGCACTGACGCGCCGAAGACGCGTCGCTCACGGGCGTTCCAGAAGCCACCCGGGTCGAGCGCAACGGTGGCCCCGACGCGGCCTCGTCGCGCCAGCTCCAGCGCGAGCCGTGCGCCCATGGACGTTCCGGCGCAGTCGACACCGTCGAGGTCATGCTCGTCGATGAAGCCCTCAAGGGCCTCAGCGAGCGTCGCGATCGACACAGCGCCCGAGAGTGGCGGCGTCTTGCCGAAGCCGGGAAGGTCCGGCGCGATGATCTCACGCTCCGCCGCCAGCGCACTTGTGATCGGATCGAACGAGTGGCGGCTGCCACCGAGTCCGTGGATGAGCAGCAGCGGCTGGCCGCTCCCAGTGCGCATGTACTGCATCCGGCGTCCCTACCCGTTCCCGTTCGACAGGAGCCGGGCGGCCGTGCTTGGCGCACCCGAAACGCTGGGGTCGCCTCGAGCACAGGGTTCGACAACGATCAGCACTCTCCCTGCGACTAGCGCCGCGTCACGGAGCGGGGACCGGGCGATGAGTCTCGACGCCGGTGCCGCCGTCAACAGCAGAGCGATCGCGCCGATGGCCGCGCGTGCCGCCGCGGCCGCCGCTCGGGGACATGGAACCAGCGGCGGCCGATGTGTGGCGGGGTAAGCCGCCTGGACGGCCCGAAACGCTGGGGTCGCCTCGAGCACAGGGTTCGACAACGATCAGCACTCTCCCTGCGACTAGCGCCGCGTCACGGAGCGGGGACCGGGCGATGAGTCTCGACGCCGGTGCCGCCGTCAACAGCAGAGCGATCGCGCCGATGGCCGCGCGTGCCGCCGCGGCCGCCGCTCGGGGACATGGAACCAGCGGCGGCCGATGTGTGGCGGGGTAAGCCGCCTGGACGGGGTAGTCCATCCCACACGCTCGTCTGCGGCTCTCGCCCTCGTCGAGGAGGAACGGCCAGTTGACCGGCGCCCCGCACTACACCTTGTGCGAAGACCGAAAGTAGTGCTTGTCGACGGTTCCGCTACTCGTCGATGGACGGGAGGCGCTCCCGCTCGCGCGTCCACTGCTAGGTCGTCGACCGCCAAGTCCCTGGTGCATGGCTGGGCGGGCTCAGCTCGGCGAGGACGCCGAAGTGGTCGCTGGCCCAAACGCCCTCGACGGGCATATCACAGACCAGGCGGCAGTCGACGACGCCGAGTGGCGGACCATGCGCCCCGGAGCGCACGAGGACGTGGTCGATCCGACGGCCGCGTTCGAGCGGCATCTCTCCCGCGCGCACCAGCGGGTTGAGCGGGGTGAACGTGTGGCCAGGCTGGCCGGGATTCACCGCCTCCCAGGCGTCTTCGTAGCGCACGCTCAAGCCGTCGAGCGACTGCCGCCCGGTCAAGAACCGAAGGCTCGCGCTGTCCGGACCGGCGTTGAGGTCGCCTAGCAGAACCACGGGCAGCTCGGGGCGGCCGGCGATCAGCTGCTCGATCCAACGGGCCGTCGCGACCGCTTGGCGTTCGCGGACGTCCTCGCGGTGAAGCTCGTAGGTCCCGCGATGATGCACGATCAGGACCGAACCGACGGGCGTCGGCACAGCCAGCTCCGCGGCGAGCGCCGTCGCTCGCCAGCCGCCTTCCGTGTCGTCGACGACCGGGACGTCGAGCTCGTCGGCGCGCACGATGGGCAGGCGGCTGGCCAGGGATTCGCCCTCATGGTTGATGTCGCCACCCGGGAGGTCGAGCACCGTCCAGCCGTCCCCGGCCAGTTCGGCAGCTTGGTCGAACACGGGGCTGCGCGACACTTCCTGCAGGGCCATGACGTCGGCGCGAAGAGCCGCGAGCAGCCTCTTCGCTACCTCGTGGCGGCGCGGCCCGTCCGCCGACCGCATCGTCAGGACGTTGAAAGTGAGCACACGCACGCCGAGGTCGTTCGCCCTCTTTGTGGCGAAACCTCCTGCCGAGCGACCGTCGCACCCGCGCCTTCGACCCTCGCTAGCGCTTCGGATGAGCCGCGAAAGTGGCGCTTTTCGACGGTTTCGCTACCTGTGCCAGTAGTGATCGCTGCGCCTCGAGAGCTTGGAGCAGCTCCGAGACGCTCTCAGTCGGCGACGAGGTGCCCCGCGCCGAACCACGCCACGGTGGCGAGGGCGGAAGTCAGCAGCCACCAGGCACCGACGTAGCCGTTGAGGATCACGACGAGCGCGCTCAGGCCGGAACCCAGTGCGGCCGTCGAGATCGTGAGCAGCAACAAAAAGCCCGAGGTGCTCGACACGATGCCGTCGCCTCGCAGGAGCAGTGCGCCGAAGACGCAGTACGCACCGAGCAGGCTCGCCGCAGTGGCGAACACGACCAGGAAGGCCTTCGCCTCAATGTTGACGATCCGCTTGTTCACGTCCCCTTAGTCCCCGAGGAACGCGCTGGCGAAGCCTCCGAGCCAGCTGATCAAGAAGTGGTGCTCTCCGAGGTATGGTTGGTCTTAGGGTCGGTCGCGATGACGGGGTGTCATGTGGTCGGTTCCTGCCGCTCGACGAGCCGTCGGAGTCGAGCCAGCGAAGCGGTGTTGTAGCCGGCCGCGACTCCCGTCGCAAAGGGGTTGGCCGATAGCCCGACGAAGAGTCCTCGAGGGGTCTCCCGGAAGTCGACGGCACAGCCGTCCGTGGTCTCGGCGATCGTGAACTCTGCGATCGCGTCGCCGAGCAGACGGCGCTTCCAGCGCAGGCGCAGGTGCCCGGAAGGCTGCGCCTCCAAAACCGTGGCGCGGCCGCGGAGCGTGAAGGGACCCCAGCGGAACCTGTAGTCGAGGCCGGCGTCTGGCTGCGGCCAATCCTCGTCGGCCCACAACACGTCCTTGACGCCGGCCAGCCAGAGCGGATAGCTGAGCGGGTCCACCAGAACCGCCCAGACGGCTGCCGGTGGCGCCTGCCAAGCGCGGACGGAATCCCTCATGACGACTCGCATACCCACGCCTCGCCAGCCGACTCGCAAAGTGGCGTTCTCGACGGTTTCGCTACTTGGCGAGGTCGCTCGCGCCTGCGGAGAGACAACAAAGCTTGGTAGGGGCGCGAGCCGCGGGAAACCCTGGTTCGCCGCTGCCCGATCGCCCCTCTGTGCTGGCCCAGGGTGCTCAGCCAAGGCAAGCGTAGGTCGAAGTGGCGCTTCTCGACGCACTCACGCATGTTGCGAGCCGGTTCGGGGACCAGCACGCTGTAGGCGGACGCTTCGAGACCGAGCTCAGTTCACGAGATCCGCGAGCTCGCGGGCGAATCTGTCGAGCGTGGTGATGTCGACCCGCATGGCAACCCGAAGAAACGAGTCGTTGAAGTGCCAGCGGACGCTGACGTAGCCGCCGCCGTTGGATCTAGTTGAGATGAAGCCCTCGCGAGCGTCGGTGAACTCGAGTGCGAGCTGCGCGTGCGATGCGCGAAGCTCGGAGCTGTCGAGCGCGATGTGCGGGCTGCCGAACTCATAGCTGCCCAGGAACGGATTGCCGGCAAGGTCTTGAAGCGGCCGCTGGAGATGGGCGGCGAGATCGTCGGATAGCTGCCGGAGCGCGTCAGGCAAGCCTTCCCGATACAGCGTGATCTCGGAAGCGGGCGGATCGGCGGCGGCCACGTCCCACCGCTGCGGCACCCAGCAGACCACCACGTAGAGAACATCATCAACTCGCGTGAGGGTCACAGAGTCGTGGCCGTTGGAGCTGCTCAGGACTGCGGACGTCTTCATGGTCAGGACCGAAAGCCACTACCCGCTCGCCGGTACAACCGAGGCACCCGCAAAGTGGTGCTTGTCGACGGTTCCGCTCATTCGGCGTTAGCCATCCGTCTTGCTGGCTTAGGTCGTGAACGGACCCACAGGTGGTCTGGTCTGTAGCCTGCCGCCGCATGGCGCCGACAACCGTCGAAGAGCTTCGCGGCCTGTTGGTCAAGCACGGGCTGCCTGTCGAGCTTGCCGAGCGTGCGGTTGCGGGGCTCGCGTTGGTTGGCGGGGGTGCGGGCAGGAGCAAGCTCGGTGGGCACCCTGAGGTCCCGGGCTCATGGCCGATCCACAACGGACGAGGCCTGACGCACCTGGCGTCGATCGTGCTCGAGGAACTCCCGACGGGGCAGTGGCGCGCGAGCCTGCCGGAAGACGGCACGGTCGTGTTCTTTGCGGACTTCAGCTTTGACAACGAAGGATGGGGTCCAGTGGACGGAACCCATCCCGCGATCGAGATCGTGCACGTGCGTGGCGGTGCGGCAGTGGCCGCCGCGACGCCACCGGACGAGCAACGCGACGCGGGAGAGATTCCAGTGGTCTTGAACGAGCGGCTGGTGCAGTTCGTGCCGGTGCTGACGCCGCCCGCGGAGGAGCTGTACGAAGCGCTGGACATGCTCGATTCGCCTGACGCGTTCTTGCGCGAGCTCGACATGCCGACCCATCTGTTGCTCGGGGAGCCGGGGTACCTGCAGGGAGATCCTCGCGAACCTGGGGAGCTGAGTCTGCTGCAGCTCGACTGGGATGAGGAGCTGGGCTTCGAGTACGGCGACGCTGGGACGATCAGTTTCTGGGGAAGCCCGGAGGACATCCGTTCAGCGCGCTGGCAGCACATCAAAGCCACGCCTGATTCCTGCTAGGCGAGCCTTCCCTTCGGTGCGGCTCGGTCCGCGGCGCTCGCTCAATCCGCCAACGGCAAGCTCATCGCCGGCGGCGGTCCGTGGCAGATGCGAAGTAGCGTTAGTCGACGATTCCGCCACGTTGTGCAGCCGTCAGGCTGTGCGTCACAGCGGTCCGGCGAGGACGTGCGGATCGGTGGATGAGCAGCGCCGCCAGCGAAGCGCTGGCCTCATCGAGACAGAGCGCTTCACCCGCGCGAAGGAGTCCGTCGTCGCTCGCGACGCCCAGCGGTTGGCGGCGACGCATGGGGTCGCCGCACCTTCGCAACAGCGCTGCTGGGCTCGTCCGTGGCGTGCAGCGAGCACGTCACGGACGAGCAGCAGCGCCTGAGGCTCAGTTCGTCGTGGTCTGCAGCTCGTCCAGGGTCGGGTAGTCCGTGTAGCCCTGCGCGTCGCCGCCGTAGAAGGTGGACCCGTCCGCCTCGTTGAGTGGTGCGCCCTCCCGCAGGCGATGCGGGAGGTCCGGGTTGGCGAGGAACGGCCGGCCGCTGGCGAGCAGGTCGAAACGACCGTCGGCGATCCGCTCCGCGGCGCCCTCGAAGTCGAACTCCTGGGAGAACCCGGGGTTGGCGATCAGCGTGCCGGGATAGAGCTCACGCGCTTGGTCGAGCACGTCGTAGCCCGCGTGCGGCGAGGAGTCGAGCACGTGCAGGTACAGGAGGTCGAAGCGGGCGAGTTCCTCGTAGAGCGCGGCGTAGGTTGTCTGCGGATCGGCTTCTTCGACGTCGTTGACCGCGTGGCCGGGCGAGACGCGGATCGCGGTGCGGCGCTCGCCGATCGCGGCGGCCACGGCCTCCACGACCTCCACCACGAAGCGGATCCGGCCCGCCACGTCGGAGCCGTATCCGTCCGTGCGGTGGTTGGTCTTCTCGGCGAGGAACTGGTGCAGCAGGTAGCCGTTAGCGGCGTGCAGCTCGACGCCGTACGCGCCCGCGGCGAGCGCGCGCTGCGCGGCGTGCACGTACTCGCCCTTGACAGCCTCCAGCTCGTCCGTCTCGATCGCGCGCGGCTCCACGAACGGCACGCTGCCGTCGCCAGTCACCACGGTGCCCTCGGCCGTGACCGCCGACGGCGCGACGGGCTGCTGGTCGCCGTTGAAGACGGGGTGCGCGACGCGTCCGCCGTGCATCAGCTGGATGACGAGCTTCGCGGGGCCGGCGGCGGCGACGGCCTGGGCGACCTTCGCCCAGCCCGCCTGTTGCTCGTCGGAGTGCAGGCCCGGCGTGTCGAGGTAGGCCTGAGAGATGGCCGAAGGCTGCGTGCCCTCGGCGATCAGGAACGCCGCGCTCGCGCGCTGCGCGTAGTACTCCGCGTTGAGCTCCGCCGGGACCGTGCCCTTCGCGCGGTTGCGAGTGAGGGGAGCGAGCGCGAGCCGGTTGGGCAGAACGAGGTCACCGCGCTCGTACGGCGCGAAGAGCGGATCAAGAGCCAAGGTACGTCTCCAACAAGAAGTAGTTCGTCCGGGATCGAACGATCAGTCCCAGGCTACCAGCCGGTTGCGGAGTCAACCATTACCGAAGTTGCAATGCTGCCCGTCTCGCGCAGCGGCTCACGGAAGGTGATTGCCGAAATAGCGTTTCTCGACGATCTGGCTACTTCTGCGTTCAGGCGAAAGCGGCAGCATCGCGCTCGATGCTCACTGCCGCAGGTATTCCACTGAGGGAGCCCCACGGGACGGCTCTCACGTCGATGGTGGAGGCCGGACATTTAGCCTTACCCAGGATGGACGACCGACCCAGCGAGCGCGTCATCGAGCAGCGCCTTCGGAACCGCGCAATCGAGTCACTCGACCTTTTGGCCGAAGGAAACGACGGCGTGCGCTCAGTAGGACACGCCGAGTACGTCAACGTTTTCTTCGACACCATCGACGACGAGGCGCCTTGGCAGTGGCGGGACTGGTCGACGTTCACGCCGGTCGAAGTGCACGAGTTGGACCGGGTCCAGCGATTGTTGCTGGAGGCGTGTGCCGCAACTCCGCGGATCTGTTCCGACGAGGAGTTCATCGAGTCGGGGTGGCCGGAACGCATCAAGCCTGTCGCGGCCGGTGCGCTGAAGCTCATGCGGGAGAGGGGACTCTTCCGTGAAGATCGCGAGGAGGACTCGCCCTCCGGCCCGGGGCCGTCAGAGTGACCGGCACCAGCGGGCATTCGGTTCGGCTGCCCCTTCGAGGCAGACGCAGAAGTAGCGCTATTCGACGAAACCGCGCCTCTCAATCTCGACGAGGTCGGTCCCAGTCCTCTTGCGCCTCACGGGCTCGTCTACTGCGGCGGAGCGCGCGGTGCCGGGCGGACGCGCGAGCGCGTCGACGGTCGACCCGAGCCATCAGCGTCCAGAACGCCCCGGCGGCGAGGATGACGAGGCTTCGCCATCCGACCCCGTGGATGAGCGCGACCACGAATAGCGGGACGGACACGACAGCACCGAGGATGTCGAACCAGTAGGCACTAGACCAGAATCGGTGCACAAAGGGCACGTACCCGAACCCTGGCCTGATCGTGTCGACGGAGGGATCCTTTTCGACGATTTGGCCATCGTCGGTGGGCACCTACAGAGGCGGCGCGTGTTTCGCGACGCGTTCGTCCCGGTCTCGCCGCCAGTACGACGCTGTCTGACGTGGCGCGGGCATCGCCACGTTGCTCCGGGCGAGAAGTAGCAGTTGGCGCGCGGGTCTCAGACGCCGTCGACGTACGTCTTCCAGGATCGGGGTGGGACCGTGAGCAGGCGGTGCACGTCGTTTGCGGCTTCCATCATCGGTATCACGTCGCTGAGCGGATACGGGGCTTCCTCGTCGAGGTCGAGCGAGAACTCCACGGGGCCATCGATGGTGGATCGATCAAAGTCCAGGATCAGATTGAAATACGCGATTCCAGCAAACTCGTCGTCCATGTAGGTCGCTACTTCGCGCAGGAGCTGGATCTGATGACTGTCGTCGGTGGTCCCGGCGATGGCGCGCACGAAGTCGTCAGCTTCAGACCGCGGGAACCGATCGTCGATGGGGAGCCGTGCCATCGCGAGGAACTCTTGGACCGCGGCTCGCGCCGGCGCCTGTTCGCCGAGCGAGTCGAGTCGCTGGCGGAGGTGGTCGGGGAAATCGTCGAAGTCCATGCCGTCCATCCCGTGTCGACGTGAGTGCCCTCGCCGCGTGGCGCCGCTCGCCGCGCAATTGCAGGATCAAGGTAGACGGCAACGACCGCGACGATCTCGACTAGAGAAAGCGCTCGAAGAGTACCCGCCAAAGTGGTTCTTTTCGACGATTTCGCTACTTCGGCAGAATCCGGCGCTACCGCGTCGCACGGTGGCTGTCGCATAAAGCTGGTGTCGCGGTGAGCGCGGCGGGGCTCGGCTGGGTTGCGACCGATTCCGTCGTCTCACTTCCGCTTGTGCCTCAAAGCGGAAGCAGCCTGGCTTAGCCTTTCGCGTGTGAGCGATCGCGCGGGGCCGTTCGCTCGCCCGGGCCCGGGAGCGGAACCGCGTTTTCCGCACACGGCGGGGACGCGTGGCGAGGGTCGAGTCGCGTTGACGCAAGGTTCCAGTCCGGCCTCATAGCATCGCGCGGCATGGCGCGCATCGACGGCGCGTGTTAAATGGGAATCGTGCGCGCACTCCTCGCGACCTCCCCCGGTCTTGGCCATGTGTTCCCGACGATCCCCCTGGCACACGCGCTGCGTGCCGCCGGCCACGAGGTGCTGATGGCGACCGCGGGCGGCAAGGAGGCCGCGAACGCCGGCCTGCACGTCGTGGACACCGCGCCGGGTGTCGACATCGGCGCGGTGTTCCAGCAGGCGGCCAGCGAGCAACCCGAGAAGTTCGACTACAGCACGGACGTCGACACCGAGAAGGGGTTGGAGTTCATCGGCGCGATCTTCGCCAAGTTGTCCGGCGTGTCGGTGGACCTGACCGTGTCGGCGGCCGAATCGTGGCGGCCGGACGTGGTCGTGTACTCGTCGATGGAGGGCACCGGGCCGCTGGTCGCCGCGAAGCTCGGCGTGCCGGCCGTGTCGCACGGCTTCGGGTTCGGCGACGAGGCGTCGATGACCGAGGCGATCTTCAAGAAGATGGTGGAGGAACGCGAACGGCATGGCGTGCAAGGGTTTCCCGAGGTGCGCGAGTCGATCGACGTGGCGCCGCCGAGCATGGTCGACCGGCCGGTGCGCGGCTGGCCGATGCGGTACGTGCCGTACAACGGAGGTGGCGTGCTGCCCGAGTGGGTGCTCGAACGGCCCGCGCGCCCGCGCGTCGCGGTGACACTCGGCACGGTGCTGACCCAGGTCGGCGCGCTCACGTCGTTGACCAAACTCGTCGACGTGGCACGGCATCTGGACGCCGAGTTCGTACTCGCCCTCGGCGACGCGGACCCGTCGCCACTGGGAGAACTGCCGGACAACGTGCGGGCGGCCGGGTGGGTGCCGCTGTCCGCGCTGCTGCCGACCTGCGCGGCGCTGGTGCACCACGGCGGGGCCGGCTCAACGCTGACCGCGATCGACGCCGGAGTCACACAACTCGTGCTGCCGCACGGCGCCGACCAGTACATGAACGCGGACGCCGTGGTGCGGCGCGGACTCGGTCTGCGTTCGGAGCCGGATCAGGTGGACGCGGAGCTGATCGACCGCCTGCTCACCGACCCGGGGCTGGGCCGGGCCGCCTCCGAGGTGGCCGACGAGATCGCGACGCTGCCGACGCCCGCCGACCTCGTGCCGAAAATCGCCGGCCTCGCCTGACTTTGCCAGGGGTGCACACCGTGGCGTGCACTGATCCCTTGGGCTGACATTGGCGCGTGGCAGGTGAAATGGCGAGGCTAGCGGCTCGGCGACCGCGCCGGCATGTATTCCACGAGCGCGGTGCCGTGCCAAGCGCGGCGAGCCACTCGACAGCGCGCTCCTACCAGTAGGCGCTGTCGCTGCTGAGGGCCGCCGTGAGGACTGTCCCCTACGGAAACAGTGGTCCTCGCAGTTTGCCGACGTGTGCAACGCCGTCCCCTGGCGCGCGCTCGAGCAGGGGGAGCAGACTCACAAGCGCCTCCTCGATCGGGAACCATTCGCCACGCGATCCAATCTCGTAGCGCCCTCCGTTCGATCGGAGCGCCGTCTCTCCGCTTGCAGATGCAACCACTGCGCGCATCGGGTCAGTCTGCCAGCGACGGATTCGCATCGACGGCACAAGTGAAAGTAGCGCTTCTCGACGAACTCGCTGGTCACCCCTGCCTGTCTCGTCTGTCGCTTTGGGAATGCCGGGGTCGGTTTTCGATGGCTTGCTGGCTGCCGTGCGCACTGGCCACTGAGCGACAGGTCGCGTAGGCTCGCGCCGCTGATGAAGCGCCTACTGCTCCTCTGCGTTGGTTGGCTCGTGTTCTACGTGGTCCTGGACGGTGTTCTTGACGCCGTCGACGCCCCCTGGTGGGCGTCGGTCGTCCCTGCTCTGGTGGCCGTTGCGGGGTCGATGGCGTACTACCGGTTGCTGCGGCCCCGCCGTGCGCGCGAGCACCTGCTGAAGCAGGTCGATCCCTCGGCCGGTCCGCCGCCCGGCGCCACGGCGGTTCACGTGCCGCTGATCGAGCACCTGAGCGCGCTCAGCAACGCCAAAGACTACGACGCCCTGCGCTCGCTGCTCAGCGACGAGTTCGCCATCGTCGCCGGGCGATTCATCCTGGAAGCCGAGGACTACATCCGATCGCTGAAGGCCACCGATCGCTACGAGCCGGGAACCCACACGACCGACGAAGTCGTCGTGCATCCAGACGAGCCGGACGTCGTCTGGGTTCGCCTGACCGCTTCACGCAAGCCGCGCCTCGGACCCGCATATGTGTCGACGAGCTGGACGCGGGTCACCGTCTCCCCTGACAGACGTCGGGTTCTCAGCATCGCCCACGCCGGGGTCACCCAGGTGGCGTAGCGACACCGCGCGCGCTTCTTCGGTACGAGTGGACCAGCACGCTTTCGAGGGGATGGCGGCTTTCCGTCGTCATTGCGAATGCGATTCCCCCACGCTCGATTCCGCGCAATCCGCCGGCGCGTCGCCCTCGACGAGGACCCACGAATGGACGGTGGGACTTCGTTCCTGTCCGATGACCGAGACGTTGTCGGACCAGCGGAACTGGTCGACGAGAGCTCTGCAGATCGCCACCAGCGAAGGCCTACCGCGCAGGGACGTTCCGAGCCGGGTGAACACCCATGCCGTGCCGTGAACGATCACAACGCGACGAACGTGCCAGCGCCCGTCAGGATCGGCTTCCCGCAAGAGCCTCAGGGCTCGTCGCGCGCGCTGACGGTCCGCTCGGGTTTGGGGTCGCTGCTCGCCCACAGCGAGCGATAGCGAGCACCTTCCGCACCTCGCCACTATCGCGAGCCTGCGCGACGAGGCAACCGCTGTCGACGGATGTCGCACACGGCCGAATCGAGTGGTTCTTCTCGACGGTTGGGCGCCGTTATGGGGGGGCGGACCAGGTCTTGGGCGCCCACGATGGTCATGCTTGCTCGGAGAAGCGTCCTTTTCGACGGAGACGCTTCTTTCGCTGCTGCCCGGCACACTTGAGCGGTGACCGGCTTTGACACTCGCTGCCCGTGAAGATCGTGCCGCCCGAAGACGACGGGCCTCGAGTCAGCCACCCGGGTGCATTGTCGCGCGATGAGCTGATCGCACTCGTCGAGAAGATCTTGCGAGCGGACGGCACGGAGGCCGAGCACCATGAGCTGGTGCGGCGTTTCGAGCACAGCGTCCCGCACCCGAGGGCTACAGACCTCATCTACTGGCCAGAGTGACGAGCCGACGGAACGTTCATCGAGAAGAGCCCGGCCGACATCGTCGACCTTGCGCTGTCGTACCGAGCGATCGAGCTCGGTCCCTGAACCAAGCGACGCGAGCGCTCTGACCATTGGCGTGTGCGAAGGCGAAGTGGTCGTTTTCGACGAACTCGGTACTCCGAGCGAGTCGCTCAGCCGCCCACGCCAGGCCTCGAGCAGCGACGAGTCAGCCCGCGGCCGCCCAGCGCCGACCGACTCTGAGCCGCCCGGTTGCCTACGCCCGCGCGCCCAGCGCCTCTCCCGCCGGCTCCGGCGCGCGCTGCGCCGCGGGTTCGCGCAGCAGCAGCGCAACCGCCGCTCCGCCGGCCAGGCCCAGCAGTCCGGCAACGAGGAAGGTCGTGCCCAGCGCGCCGCCGACGGCCGAGTGGATCGCCGCGTCGAGGGTCACCCGGGAACCGGCCGGGGCGGCCGCGAGGACCGCGGCGGAACCGCCGCTGCTCACCGCGTGCGCGATCTCCGCGCCGCCCGCCAGGAGGGTGTCGACCCGGGCGCTGAAGATGCTGCCCAGCACGCCGATGCCCGCCGCGAATCCGAGCTGACGTCCCGTGTTCACCGCGCCGGCGGCCATCCCGCCGCGCTCGCGCGGGACCGCGGCCATCGCCGCGGCGACGACCGTCGGGACCGCGATGCCGGTCCCGACCCCGATCACGGCCAGCCCGGGGAGGACCGCGGCCCATCCGGAGGTGCCGTCGAGGCCGAGCATGAGCAGGTCGCCGACGCCGATGACCGCCAGGCCACCGCCGACCGTCCAGCGGGGCGAAACGCCGTGCAGCACGCGACCCAGGCCGCCGGCGACGAAGAACGCGATCCCGCTCAGCGGCAGCGTCACCAGACCGGCCGAGATCGCGCCGAGGTCGAGCACGGTCTGCAGCCAGATCGACACGTAGATCAGGCCGGCGAAGGCGGAGATCGAGAGCAGCGCCGCGGCGATCAGCACGAGCACGAACGAGCGGCGGCGCAGCAGGGCCAGGTCGAGCATCGGCTCGGCCACACGCCGCTCGATGGCGACGAACGCGCCCAGCGCGGCGACGCAGACGGCCAGCGCGCCGAGCGTCTGCCGGGAGCCCCAGCCCGCCTCGGCGACCCGCACCAGCGCGAAGGTCAGCGCGGCCGCGGCCAGGGTGAAGGCGCCGCCGCCGGCCCAGTCGATCCGCGGGCGCCGCGGCAGGCGCGACTCGCTGAGCGTGCGCCGGGCCATGACGACCGTCGCCAGGCCGATCGGGACGTTGACGAAGAAGATCCAGCGCCAGGAGAGGCCCTGGGTGAGCAGACCGCCGACGATCGGGCCGGCGGCGACCGCGGCACCCGAGGTCGCGCCCCAGATGCCGAAGGCGGTGCCGAGATCACGGCCGTGGTAGGCCGTGTTGAGCAGGGCGATGGTCGTCGCGAGCATCGCCGCGGCGCCCGCGCCCTGCACGAACCGCGCGGCGACCAGCAGCCCGACGGACGGCGCGAGGCCGCAGGCCAGCGACGCGGCGACGAACACCGTGAGGCCGACGAGGTAGGTCCGGCGGCGACCGGCGGCGTCGGCGATCGAGCCGACGAGGAGCAGCAGCGCGGCGAGCGCGAGGGCGTAGGCGTCGACCACCCACTGCAGGCCGGTGAACGAGGCGTCCAGCGCGGTCGCCATGTCGGGCAGCGCGACGTTCACGATCGACACGTCCAGGAGCAGCATGAACGTGCCCAGGCAGACGGCCAGCAGCGGCGCCCAGCGTCGGCGACCGGGCGCGACAGCCGTGGG
Source organism: Solirubrobacter pauli (assembly GCF_003633755.1). Taxonomy (GTDB): domain Bacteria; phylum Actinomycetota; class Thermoleophilia; order Solirubrobacterales; family Solirubrobacteraceae; genus Solirubrobacter; species Solirubrobacter pauli. Next base: position 2,434,424 of record NZ_RBIL01000002.1, on the reverse strand, counting down.
AGAAGCGGAAGAGGTCATGCGCCGATGGTGTCGCGCATCCCCCTCTGCGACCCAGCGGAACGGCGTTTCGCGCAGAATCCCGCCACAATCATGCCTGTGGAGACGGAAACCATCACCACGGACCGGCTCGACCGCCGGATCATGAGCGCCCTCCAGTTCGACGGACGCGCCTCGTTCCGACGCATCGCCCGGGCGCTCGGCTCCTCGGAGCAGACGGTCGCCCGCCGCTACCGGCGCCTGCGCGAGGCCGGCATCCTGCGCGTCGTCGTCCTCCCGGACCCGCGCGCGTCACGCGAGAGCCTGTTCGTCCGCATCCGCACCGCGCCCGGCGCCGCGGCGCCGATCGGCAAGGCCCTCGCCGGACGGCCCGACGTCTCGTGGGTCACGCTCGCCGCCGCCGGGACCGAGGTGCTGTGCTCGCTCCGCATCGACGACCCGCGCGACCGCGACGACCTGGTCCTGAAGAACCTCCCGCGCCTGAGCCAGGTCACCGACGTCTCGACGGCCACGATGCTGCACATCTTCGCCGGTACCGGCCTGCAGGAGTGGCAGGGCTTCGACGCGCGCCTGAACGCCCAGGAGATCGCCGCGCTCGGCGCCCGCTCGCGCCGCAACGTGCCAGTGCACGAGCCCGGCCTCACCCCCGACGACGACGCGCTCCTCGCCCCGCTCGCCGCCGACGGTCGCATCTCCTTCGCGGCGCTGGCCGCCGCCACCGGGCGCAACGAAAGCGCGGTCGCCCGCCGGGTCGAGGCGCTCCTGGAGCGCGGGGTGCTCTTCGTCGACGTCGAGGTCGCCCACGCCCTGATCGGGTTCCGCGCAGCCGCGACGCTGTGGCTCACCGTCGCCCCGGCCGACATCCACCGGGTCGGCAGCGAGATCGCCCTGCACCCGGAAGTCGGCTTCGTCGGCGCCGTCTCAGGCCCGGCCAGCCTCGTCGTCGCCGTCACGTGCCGCGACACCGCCGACCTGTACCGCTACATCACCGAGCGCCTGGCCCCGATCACCGCGATCCGCCAGCACGAGGTCACGGTCACCGTACGTAACCTCAAGCAGGCGGGCACCGTGATGGACGGCGACCGCCTGCCGCGGCTCTAGCCGCGAACGTCGCGTCTGTCGACGGACTGACGCCCCCACGGCCGGCGAGTGGCCGCCTCGTCGGCTTGCGCGCGCTGCCCCCGATCTCAGCGAGGGACGACAACGTCGTACCGCCGTGCGGTCCTTGCTCGCGACTTGTCGCCCAGGTGTTCGTAGGCGTACAGTCGACTCGTTCTCATGTGGCGTTGGTGGGCGCTCATGGCCGTCTCGTCGCTGCTGGTGCTCACGTATCCGGCACATGCCGTCGCGTCAGCCACCTTTCTCGATCCTGACGCTCGGGTCTTCACGCTCGTTGATCCCGTCGAGGTCGAGGGCGAGCCCTCGTTGCCGCCGTATCTGCTCCCCGAAGCGCCGCCTTTGGCGCTCTTGAGGCAGGGCGCCTTCCCCGATGGGAGCGTGCTGACCAACTACGGTCGGCTGTGGCCGAGCGGCTTGGTCACACGTGATCGGTTCGGGGGTCAGCTCGTCGACGCAGCGGGTTCGCTGCTGAAGGTCCAGGACGGCCGTGTCGTGCGCTTGGATGCTCGATCGGGCGCCGTCGCTTCGGTTGCCGACGTCGGTGGCCGTTCGCGCATGCTGATCGCGCTGGACGACGGCCGTCTGGTCGTGTCCAGGGATGAGGGGCGTCCGTGGTGGATCGATGCGAACGGCGCCCTCAGTGAGGTCCCGGGCGTCACGGTGGCCAACGATGAGCTCTCACCGATTGCCGGAGGTCGGTTCCTGGTCTGGAACGGCCAGGAGCTTGTTCTGGTGCAGGCTGACGGCGGCAGTCGTCCGATCGCTCGCCGCTCTTGCTGTCCGACATTGACGCCTCTCCGCGATGGTCGCGTCCTCGTCACCGGTCGTGACCTGGGGGCACGTGGCCTGGATCTCGTCGCTCCCGATGGCACGCTGACGGCGATCCACGATCGGCGCCGGCGGGTGTACGGGAACGGAGACGGGGCGCCGGCTCTCACCGGTGCCGGATGGTTGCCGCAGGCTGCGGTGAATGGAAGCGCCGTTCACGCGGCGGACGGCTCGTTGATCTTCGCGAGCGAAGACGCCGAAGAGCGGACGAGCGTGCGCGCAGTCGTGCCGCCCGCGAGCCGACGCGCGCGGGTGGCCTTCACGCAACGGGCGTTCCGGACGTTCGCGGACGGTCGTGTGGGCTATCTCGCGCCGGTTCCAGGTCGGATCGAGCTGGAAGTGCGTTCGCATGGGCGCGTCGTCGACACGGTGCGTGCCGACGCCCACGTGCCGGACGGTGAGCTCGAGCTCAGCCGCCGACCAGGCGTCGGACCCTATGAGCTGCGATTGCGGCTGCGCACCAGGGACGGTCGGGCGGAGGCTCGCGCAGCGATGGACACGCGCAAGGTGCTGCCGATCGCGGACGCTCTGACCCGACTTCGCCGTGAGCAGACCAGCTCCGAGCAGGTCGACGAGGGATACCGGATCGGATACGGGCTACGACGATGCTCACGTCGCTCCGCGCGCCGTGTGGCGTGTTTGTCGTACCGGTTCGACCACGGCGTGCCGCTCGACGGCAGCCGAGACTTCAACTCCTCGTACTCACCAGCCGCCTGGGTCACGGCGACGCTGGGACGCGACGGCATCCGCACCACGCGCGACGCGCGTGGGTTCGCGTTCATCGTGCTGAACCTCGGTGTGACTGCCAAGCGCCGGCAGACCGGCGCCATCCGCTTTCGGGCGAAGATCGGGCAACGCGGCCGCGCCGAAGCCGTCGCGACGATCCGTGTGCGTGGTGGGGCGACGCCGCTAGTCGTGCGCCAGACCCGCTCGTTCCGCTCGCGAGGCGTATGGAACGGCCGGCTTCGTCTCCCACTCGCTGCGCAGGGGGTCAGCGCGAGCGTGAAGCTCGTCGTGAAGGTCTCGGTGCCGGCGAAGGTCGGACGCGCATGGCGGCGAGCGGTCCTGAATCCCATCCGCCTGGCACCAGCCACCTGACCCCCGTTCGGTGACGATGCCGCGTGCGTGCGCGTCCCGGCGCAGTGCTTCGCCTAGCCGATGCCGTCGACTGCGACGACGAAACCGCTTCGCACCCGGACGCTCACCCGATCGGGGCGATGGTCCGCGCTGCCGAGCAGCGAGCGCCCGTCACGCGCCTCTCGCAGCCGCCTCTCGCGGCACGGTCGCGCGCGACCGCCTCGGGCCGGCCGATGAGGTCGCGGGCGTCGATGCGGCGGAGGTCCTGAGCCGTGGTGACCGCCGGGCATGGCTCGTGCCGGTGGCAATGCTGTCGATCATCGGCTTCGGAGTTGCCTCGGCGCGACGCTTGGCGAGTCCCTAGTCGTCCACGTCAGGCCGCGTGCTGGTCGAACTGCGGCAGGTCATCGGTGATCCGATGCCAGGGCGCTTTCGAGCCGACGAAGATGTGCTCGCTCGGCCGGATCGACGGTGCATCCACGAGTGATCCCAGCGCCACGTGCACGTACTCGCCCTCACGTACGACCGAGAACAGCAGTGAACCGCACGTCGCGCAGCGGGTGTCGTTGAGGACCGCATCGCCGACGACGAGCAGCGCGTCACCGGGGGAGAGCATCCTCAGCTTCTCGCGCTCGATGCCGGCGAACGGCTTGAACGCCGAACCGGTGGCCGCCCGGCAGCGCGAGCAGTGGCAGATGCTCGCGTACCTGAAGTCATCGGCGACGCGATAGCGCACCGCACCGCACCAGCAGCCGCCGTCAAGCTCGCGCGCGCTCATCCCCACTCCGTTCTGCCGTCAACAACCGACGTCCAACGTAGCCGTGCCTCGCTTGCGCGGCGATCATGCAAGCTGGGCGTCTCCTCGCCTGCGTGGCCGTCCAGGCCGTCGTGACCGGGTTGAGCGCAGCCACCGACCACCGGTTCCGGCTCGCCGTCCAGCCGGCCGGGGCGGACGGCGCGACGCTGACGTTCAAGACGGCCGAGCCGGGATCGACGGTGGCCCGCCCGCCCGTGGCGAGGGGCGGGCCTGAGCCGTCAGCGGCCGACCACGCGCACGCTTCGTGGGCCGGCGGTGCCGGGCTTCCCGCCCGCGGGCGTGAAGGTGACCGACACCTTGATCGTGCCGTGCTTGCCGCGCGCGACCAGCCGCCGGACCTGCTTGGCCGTGATCGTCACGGTCAGCGCTCCCGCGCGCTTGGCCGTGACCCGTTGGCCGATCGAGCGCTTGCCCTTCGACGGGCGCCCGACGATGTCCAGCCGCCCCGGCCCGCTGACACGCAGCTTGAGCGTGAGCGCGCCCCGGCTGGTTGCCTTCAGGCTGGTGATCGTCACGGTGCCGCCCGGCGTGTCGGTCGCCGCGGGGGTGGTGGTCGGGGGCACGGTGCTCCCGCCGCCGGGCAGCGGTGCGCCGACGACGACCGGCCCACCGCTGCTCGGCGTCGGAGTCGGCGTCGGCGTGGGTGCGCCACCGTCCGTCGCGGGCTTCGCGGAGATCGTCAGATCGGCGCTCGCACCGGACGTGAACGCGTAGTTGGCCGACGACAGCAGGCCGGGCGCGCACGCGATGACCCCCGCGTAGGTGCCCGGCTCGTCCGGACGAGCGCCGATCGAGCACGCGGGTGAGCCCGTGATCAGGCTCGTCGTGGCGGTGTCGCCGAGCTTGAAGTCGGCCGGGTTGAGCGTCCACGACGGCACCGGGTCAGCGTCGCCTTGGACCTTGGTCGCGGGCGCGGCGTCGACGCGGATCGTCGCCTTGCGCACGTCGAAGCACATCGGCGTGCGGTCGGCGTCGGCCGAGTCCGCGTAGCCGCTGCCGGCGCGGTACTCGGCGCGGAAGCAGTAGGTGCCGGCCGCCCGCGGTGTGAACGCGGGCGCGGCCGCGACCCCGTTGACGAGGGGCGAGGTCCCCACGTCCGTGCCACCCGTGGCGCACCGGAACGGCTCGACCGGGCCGCAGAGCGCGAACCGCACCGTGCCGACCGGGGTGCCGATCGTGCTGGTGACGGTCGCGTTGGCGCGGATCGCCGCGCCGTACCCGATGGCGCTGGACTCCGGCACCAGCCGCGTGGTCGTCCCCGCCCCGGCGACCGTGACGCACGCCGCGGTCGCGCTGCCGGCGGAGGCGTTGTAGGACGTCGCCCCGGCGTAGGCGGCCCGGAAGCAGTAGACGCCGGCGTCGCCGGGGGTGAACGCGCTCGACCGGGCGGTGCCGTTGTCGAGCGTCACGCTGCCGATCGACGCGCCGCCGCCGCTGCACGACTGCGCCGCCGGGAGCGGTCCGCAGACCGCGAACTGCACCGTTCCCGTCGGCGTGCCCGCGCCGCTCGCCACCGTGGCCAGCGTGGTCACCGACTCACCGCGGACGATCGACGTCTTGCTCGGCGTCGAGGCGGTCGTCGTCGCGGCCTTGCCGACGGTGACGCACCCGTTCGCCGTCCCCGCGGTCGCCGGCCCGTGGGTCGCGTCGCCGGGATAGTCCGCGCGGAAGCAGTACACCCCCGCGGAGCCCGGCTTGAAGCTCGCGAGGTTCGCGGCGCCGTTGACCAGCGGCGCCTGCCCGGCCGCGGCGCCGCCGGCCGTGCAGCCGCTCGCCGCCGCGAGCGGTCCGCAGACCGCGAAGCTCACGTTGCCGGTCGTCGTGCCCGTGCTGACGATCTGCGCGCGGACGCCGACCGTCGCGCCGTAGACGATCGACGCTGAGCCGACGGAGATCGTCGCGGTCGACGGGCGCGCCTTGACCTGCACGCACCCACTGCTGCCCGAGTTGGTCACGCGCTCATTCGCACCGGCGAACGACGCGCCTTGGCAGTACGAGCCGACCTGCGTCGGCGTGACCGGCGTCCCCGTCGCCTTGCTGTTCACCACGTTCACGGTCTCGATCACCGCGCCGCCGAGCCCGCCCTGGCGGAACGCCACCGTCCCGGGCGGCGACGATCCCCCCGAGCCGGTGACCATGGCGACCGGCCGCGTCGACTCGCCGATCGTGATCGAGGGCGGGTCGAACGCCACCGTGGTGGTGGTCGACTGGTTGACCGGCACGCAGCCGTTCTCGTAGCCCTCGGACGATCCGAGGAAGGTCGCGTTACCGCTGTAGGTCGCCCGGAAGCACCAATAGCCCGCCGCGGTCGGCGTGAAGCTGGCCGACGTCGCCTTCGACGCCGACAGCGTCACCGGCCCGCCGACGGCCGTGCCCCCGCTCATGCAGCCGGCCTTGGTGGGCAGCGGCCCGCACACCGCGAAGCTGACCGTTCCGGTCGGCCCGGACCCGGTGCTCCGCACCGTCGCCGTGCCCTTCACCGAATCCCCGGCGGAGATGGCCCCGAAGGGCTCGGTCGCGACGTCGATCGTCGTCCCCCACACCGAGAAGCCGCTCACCGACGTGCACAGTTCGTCGTTGAAGAGGCCGGTGGTCGCCGCGTCCCACCCGCTGCCGGGGGTCGGCGTGTACTGCACGACGTAGCAGTAGTTGCCGTTCGCGGTCGGTGTGATCGTCGGCAACGTCGCCACCCCCGACACGACCGGAACCGGCGACCCCACCTGCCGCGGGTAGTCCGGCCAACACCCACCGGTGTGGTCCTGGGGCCCACAGACGAACAGCGTGGCCGTGCCGGGGGCGTACTGCCCCTGCCGGGTGATGAACGCCGTGTTCTTGATCGTCCTGTCGACCGGGTACCGGAAGATGAGGTCCGGGTTGGTCGCGAGGCCGATCGACGGCGGCGCCGCGTGCGCGGGCCCGGCGAGCACCGCGAGGGCGAAGAGGGTCAGCGCGCCGGCGAGCACGCGGCGCAGGAGGGTCGCTGCAGGCATCGTCCGAGTCTTGTGCGCGACCGCCGTCCGCACACCGGGGGACACCCGAGACGTGCACCCGAGGCTTTTGCTGCTTACGGCTGTTGGTGGACGCCTCGGAGCAAGATGGAGAGGTATCGGCGGGCGTGGGCGGCACGCGCCTCGACGCTGTCAGAGGAACGAAGGCGCGCCGCGTAGGCGACGGCGCACATCAGCGGGGCGACGTCCGCGGCCGTCAGCGTGGGGCTGACCGCGCCGTGGGCCTGTGCGCGCGCAAGGAGCTCGCCGAACAGGCGGCCGAGCCGGTGTTTGCGTTCCGCGGTCGCCGGCAGGACGCTCGGCGCGGCCATCACCGCCGGGATGGAGGCGTCGGTGATCGAGGCGTGGGCGGCGTCGAGCAGGAAGTCCTCCAGCGCCGTCCAGGGGTCGTCCTTCGCGAGCGCTTGCTCAGCGAGCGTCTCCAGCGACTCGAGACCGGGCGCGGCGACGGCTTCCATCAGGGACTCGGGGCTCGGGAAGTGCCGATAGACGGTGGCGACCCCGACCGAGGCGGCCTTCGCGACGTCGTTGAGCTGGATCGGCGTGCCCTCGTCCACGTAGCGGCGACCGACCGCGACGATGCGTTGCCAGTTGCGGTTCGCGTCCTTGCGCAACGGTGCCGACGTCACGCGTCCCAGGATAACCGGATACTTCATCCGATTCGGCGCTACGATCAAACGGATACTTCATCCGATTGAGGGCGAGTGATGAGCCAAGACATCCAGGCCGCGAGCGACAGCCTCGTGATCGACGGCCGGAAGCGCACCTACACCGTGGTGGCGGGTCCCGCCCCGCGTGCGGCCCTGCTGGTCTTCCATGGCTCCAGGCAGAACGGCGTCGTGCACCGCCGGTTCACGGGCGGCAGCTTCGACGCGCTGGCGCGCACGCACGACGCGGCCGTCGTCTACCTCGATGGCTACGCCGGCAACTGGAACGACGCCCGCCGTGAGAGCCGCTTCAAGGCCCGTCGCGAGAACGTCGACGACGTGGCCTTCACGCGAGCGGTCGTCGGCCAGCTCGCGTCGAGCCACGGAGTGGACACCGGGCGGGTGTTCGCCGTCGGCTACTCCAACGGCGGCCAGATGGTCATGCGCCTCGCGCACGAGACACCTCAGCTGCTCGCCGGCGCGGCGGTGATCGCGGCGACGATGCCGACCCCGGAGCACTTCCTCCTGGACGGCGCCACCCCGGCCGCCGTCCCGATGCTGCTGATCCACGGGACCAAGGATCGGATCGTCCCCTACGAAGGCGGCGAGCTCGCGTGGTGGGCACGCGCCCTGTTCAAGGTCGGCGGCAGCAACCTCTCGATGCCCCAGACGGCCGCGTACTTCGCCGCGGCCAACGGCCTCGACGTCGCACCGACGACCGCGGTGGTCGCGTCGGACGGAGCCACCACCGTCGAGCGCCTCGAGTACCGCGCCGGCGGCCGCCCACCCGTCGTGCTCTACACCGTGATCGGCGGCGGGCACACCATCCCGGGCCCGAAGGCCGCGCCGTTCATCGTCGGCCGCACGTCCACGGCGGTCGACACCGCCACGCTGCTCACCCAGCACTTCCTCGACGGCGCCGTGGGGGAGGCGAGCGCCGAGAGCGCCGTCTCTAGCCGGCCCGCCTCGTGACTCCCGTGTCGGCCCCCAGCCGCAGGTTCACCGCGGCCGGGGCCAGCGACGACTCCAGGGCCAGCAGCGACGCTCCGAACACGCCCGCACGCGGTCCGAACGCCGCGCCGGCGACGCGCACCTGAGGCGAGACCTGGTCGTGCACGACATCGCGGACGCCTGCGACGAGGGTCGGGCTGGACAACGCCAGCTCGCCGCCGAGCACCACGGCCTGCGGCGAGAGGAGTCGCACCGCATTGGCCACCACGCCACCGATCGCGTGTCCCGCGTCGTCGAGGAGGCCGTTGATGGTCCGGTTCCCGGCGGCCGCGAGTCGGGCGAGATCGCGCACGGCGTGCACGGGTCGTCCCGCGCGCGATGCGCGCTCCATGATGGTTGCGCCGCCGGCGACCGCGCCGACGCATCCGACGTTCCCGCACGCGCACGCGACGTCGGCCTCGGCGGGGACCATCACGTGCTCCAGGTTGATGCCCAGCCGGTTGGTTCCGCGATGGATCCGGCCGCCACGCACCAGCGCGGACTGGATCGAGGCGTCGATCTCCAGGAACAGCAGGTCCGCGGCCTTGCGTCTGGGATGTCGTGATTCGGCGAACGCGGCGGCGCACGCGTCGTGCTCGACCATGATCGGCGCGTCGTACCGCGCCGCGAAGTAGTCGTGGGACTGGCGGCAGACCTCAACGAGCGGCCAGCGGCCGGCGGAGGGGTCGGGGACGACGGACCCGGGCGCCGCGAGGCCGATCGCCATGAGCTCCCGCGTGCCCGTCCCGGCCTGCTCGAGCGTGTTGCGGAGCAACGAGTGCACGATCTTCAGGCGCGTCGCCACCGGCGTCGTCAGCTTGACCTCGTGGCTCTCCTCGGCCAGCACGACGCCCGCCATGTCGATCGCCGCGGCGCGCAGGTGCGTCGACCCGAGGGAGGCGCCGAGCACGACGCCCCGGTCGCTGTTGAGGCGCAGCACGTCTGCCGGGCGTCCGCCCGTCGACGGGCGCCGCGTGTGCACCGTGATGTAGCCGTGCTCGACGAGATCGCGCACGCGGTCGGACACGTCGGACCGGCTGACGCCGGCGAGCTCGCACAGCTCCGATCGTGTCACTCCGTCCTTCTGGCGACGGATCACGGCAAGGCAATGCCCTGCGCTGAATCGTGACGCAGCGTCGATGAACCGGGGGTCTGGACGTGTCATCGGGCGGGCTCCACCGAGGAGGTAGCTGGGTGCGGAGGCCGCGCGTCCGTCCGCCGGTACGGCGCGACGGTCGAGCTGGCCAGGCTTCACGTGCTCGGGGAACCATACTACCGGTATGTTGCTCGCGCCACAGCCGCCCCAAGCCGGGCCCGATCTCGGCGCGTGGGCCATACCGCCGGCACAGCGCTCCGAGGGACCGATAACCCCGTTCTCGCAGCCTTTTCGGCTCCAGGCGGTGATCGCCGGCCGCTGACCGGGTGTCTCGGACGATTCCTCGGGCCGCTGTCGTCTCGATCGACCCAGGGCGCGCACACCGACAGTACGTTCCGGCATCGCGGGGCTGGCGCTGTCCACTTCCGGTCCAGACCGGGTCGGGGGCGCTGCGGCCATACCCACGGAACGTCAAGGACCGAGTTGCACCGCGAACCCCCCGATCGGGGCGATACCGCTGGTATGCAAGTGGACTATCCTTTCGCGCATGGCCACCAGAACACAGGCGCCGTCTCCCCAGAAGGCGGACGAGCTCGCGCAAGCCGCGTTCGCGTTGTTCTGCAGCCGCGGCATCGACGGGGTCAACCTCGATCAGATCGCCGCCGCGGCGGGCGTGACCAAGGGCAGCCTGTACTGGCACTACTCGTCCAAGAAGGACGTGATCCTCGCGGCCGCCGACCTCTACTACACGCGCTGGCGCGAGGAGATGGCCGCGGCCACCGGTCCGGCCGTGACCATGGTGGACAAGCTCGAGGCGGCGATCGCGTACTCGGTCCGCAGCTGCCTGCTCAACGACGCCAACCGCATCTTCTCCACCGAGGTCATCGCCCTCTCCGTCTACGACTCGGATCTCCGGGCGAGCTGGGCGAACTTCCAGGACGAGGTCGACCGGTTCTTCCTCGGCCTCACCCACCAGGCCGTCGGCAACGGCGAGCTGCTGTGCGAGGACGTCGACCGCGCAGTCGACCTGATGATCGCGGCCATGGAGGGCATCAAGCAGATCGCGCTGTTCCGGCCGCAGATCTGCGCCCCCCAGAGCGAGCAGCGCACCTGCCGCCGCCTCATGTCGCTCCTCGGCACCCCGGCCTGAACGGCACGCGGCGCGTCCGCTCAGGCGCGCGCAGCGGACTGACCGCCCACGCCCTCCATGAGGTTGCTCAGTGCGTGACGAACGCCTCGTCTGACCGTTAGCGGCCGCTGGTCCGACTACCGGCTTGCGCCATGAGCTGGCACGATGCGTCAGTGGAACCTGGCGACTGCGCCGCAGCGGAACCACTGGCCGGACGGCGACTGGCGCGTCGGTCCGATGGGTGAGGGCGCCCGTCCCCACGAGCTGCCGGCCGCCGTCCTCGACGACGTCGCCCGCGTCAGCGGGGCACCAGTCGCGGTTCTCGATCGCCTAGCCGGAGGCATCCTCGCCGGTGCGACGCGGGTCCAGCTGGGCGCGCGGGCAACGGCAGTGCTGAAGGTCGAGCCCCGGGCACACCCCGACCACATCCATGACGTGTTGCGCGCCCAGAGAGTGGTCGAGCACATGCGCGGGCGCGGCTATCCCACCCCGGCCTGGCTCGGAGTCGGGGCTACAGCTACGCACGTGTGGCATCTGACGGACTACGTCGACGGCACTCCCGCCGGGACGTTGACCTCGTCCCTTGTCGAGCAGCTGGTGGAGATCGTCGAACTGCAGGCTGGCCAGGGCTCCGAACCCTACGACCATTGGCTGTTCGCCTGGCGGGTCGTTTCCGGTCAGGAGTCGAGTGTCGCCGGACTCTCGAGGTATTCCGCGCGAGTGTCGGCTCTGGTCGAGCGCGCGCGGCTGATGTGTGCCAACGCCTCACCACCGAAAGCAGCACCAGACATGGTCCATGCGGACCTCAACCCCAGCAATGTCCTGGTCCGCGACGGATCGGTGGTCGCGCTGGTGGATATCGCGAACGCAGGAAGCGGCACGCGGGCGACCGATCTCACGACGCTGCAATGGCACACCTTCCACCATGCGTTGGACGGTGTCCGGATGCGATTGTCCGCCAAGATCCTCGACGCGGTCGGATGGGATGGGGCGGCGATGCTCGCAGCGACACAGATTCTCCTGCAGCTCGAGTGGCCCATTCGCCTGCGACGCCACGATCTCGTTCCCGGAGTAGTTGAGCGCGCCAATCGCCTCCTCGATGAGCTTGAGGCGCTTCGCTGACGCCGCCCAAGATCACGACGTAACGAGATCGACAGCCCGCACAGGACCGAAGGAACTATCGAGTTCGTCGAAACGGGCTATTCGCCGTCGTCCGGTAGCGACCGGCCTGATCGATGCAGCCATCGGCCGCAGTCGTTGCATCATGGCCGGCACAGCGCACGCGGCGATAACGGTTGGACGCCACCGCTGCTTCCGATGCGGCGGTCCTGCTCCCCGCCGAAAGAGCGAAACCGTCGAAGAGGGCCACTAGCGTTCGCGGACGTCGCTTGCGCCGGACCGGGCCAAAGCGCGGACTAGGCTGCCGTCGTGAACGTCGCCGCACGAGCTCGGGAGCTTCTCGCCCAGCCGGACGAGGATTCGCTAGTGCCACTGTGGCAACTCGCTCGCGACGCCGCTGAGAGCGGTGCGACGCGGGAAGAGCTCATCGCGGTATTCGAGGGTCTTCGCGACGGAGCCTCAGAAGAGCAAGAGGATCGCCTGCTCGAGATCCTCGACTTCGTCGTCGGCTGGTGCTCTCCCCGCTGGCGCGTGTTTCCGTAGGCGCGAGTTCGTCGAAAGCGCTGTCGCACGAGGATCGGTCAAGCTCGCGCGGCGTCAGCTGATACCGCGCCGGGTATCGAACCTACGTGCTGCGCCTGTTCTTCGTTGCTTGGCTGATCGGCGTGGTCGGCATCGTCATGTCCGGTCAGGTCGACGAAGGTTGGCTCGCGTTGTCCGGTGTCGCGGGCCTGATTGGGAGTGCATGCGCTGCTGACGTAGCGCCGTTTGCCTTGCGCGAACTAGCGCCTTCGTCGACAACAACCACTTTGGAGCTGTCCGTGCCTCCCGCCAGCTCGGACGGCTGGAGGGTCCAGCTACCAGGTAGACGCGACCAGCCACACGAGCAGTGCGATCGCCGCGGCCCCAGCGACGAGGTAAAGAGCCACGACGATGGTCCGCCATGGCTGGCGGTTCGGTACCCAGCTCAGGAGGCGTCAAGGACGAAGGAGAACGCGTCGGCGATCACGCTTGTCGTCATTGGCGTGGTGGACGATTCGTAAACGACCACGCGCGGATGGCGTCGCTTCGACGCGCGTCAACCACGCACGGTGACGAGTAGCGAGTCCGTCGACAAGCACTATCTTGCTTCGGCTGGTGGACGTGCAGATCCACCTTTGGTCTCTGCGCGCCGGTCGCCGCGCTGAGACGATGGTCACGTGCGTTGTCGTCGGACCCGCCGAGCGGGCGCGCGGTTGCTGATCGGGTCACCCCTCGTGGCGGGGAGAAACCGCGTTGTGATCGGCCTTGCGTGTAGTGCGGGGGTGTTCGCGATCCACGATCTGCCGTGGCCTGAGACCGCTCGCGCGCAGTACAACAATTGCGGGTTTGATCGGGACCGGCGCATCGAGTTTCGCCGCCACATCAGCTGCGCTGAGGCTGAACGCGTGCTCCGGCAGCTGAAAGGCGCGAGAGACACCGTCCCGATGGTCTGTGGGCGTCCTCGAGTCCTGCAGGGGTGGCGGCTGTCCAACCCGGAAAGAGACTTCGGCGTCGTGTGGACCGACTACCGACATGGCAAGGTCTCATTCACCTACCAACGGGCCGATCACGTCGGTCACAGGGCATGGTGCCCACCCGAAGCCGAGGAGCTCGGCCAGGAGGGCGTGTAGCCCACGCCGGCGAGCGCGCGATCTCGAGCACGCTTGCTTCAGCTGAAGGCGGACGCAGCGCAGGTCCTGGCGTTGCGTGGCGTCGCTTCTCGTGCGAAGCGAGAGCGATCTCCCGGTCGGCCGAAGGAGTGGAATCGTCGAAAAGCACCATTCCCGCCGCGCGACGGGAGCTTCCGCGCTCGACAGACGCGTGACCGAGCCGGAAGGTAGGTTGACGCCCTCGTGTCGCCACTCAATCGGATCACACAACTCGTTGCGCCGCCCTCGTCGCCGAGACCTTCCACGGCACCTGTCGTCGAGTGCCGAGGCCACCTGCAGCCACTGCCGACTGACTACCGGGCGCTCCTGAACACCTACGGCCTGGGAGCGTTTCGGAAGAATTTTGCCGAGGTCCACATCCTCTCGCCTGCCAACCCGCACCCGGTCTTCGACATCGTCACCCTCACACGCGAGACCGCCGAACTGCTCGAGACCATCTATGAGGATCTGCGCAATGACTGGCTGCCTCACGCGTTCTGGCCAGACCAGCCCGGGCTGCTGCAATGGGGCGCCGCCGAGATTGAGAGCTTGTGGTGGCTGACGGAAGGTGAGCCCGACGAGTGGCCCACCGTCGTGATGCGCGATACCGAGCAGATCTTCGATCGTTTCGACATGACGGCGACCGAGCTGCTGCTAGGGCTGATCGACGGGCCATCGCCGACCAGCTTGATCTCGCCGCTCTCGTGTCCCGGCGTGACGTTCTCAAGGAGTCCGGCACGGGCCGGCGGCTCCTACGACTGAGATTCAGGCGCGCGATGCCGCTCGTCGAAGAACACATCCGCCGGGCGGCCGCGGAACGTCAGCGAGGGGGCGGAAGCAGAAGGCCCGCGCTTGCCGAGATCATCGGCGGACGGCATGCGTGGACCGTCTCGATGATCTCGTCGAGATCGATCCCCTGCAAGTAGATAGACGTCACGCCGCGGTTGCGGTGACCGAGTTGGCGCTGGATGACGTTCAGCGGCACACCCTCGCGAAGCAGCTCAAGCGCGTGAGCGTGACGAAGCTGATGCGGTACGAATCGTCGCCACACGCCAGCCCGGGCGGCTTGCCGGTGTAGCGTTACTCGCGCAGCCGAGGCACGCCAGGGGCGACCACAGGAGCGGCCGTTGACCACGCAGAACAACGGTCCGACCGGCATCTGCTCGCGCGCTCGCAGCCACGGCTCGAGCTGCGCAAAGCCCCAATCGTCCATCCCAACTTCACGACGTCGGCCGCCCTTGCCTCGCCGCACCAACAGCGAGCCACGGCGCCGGTCCAAGTCGAGCTCGGTCAGATCGAGCGCCTCCTGCACCCGAAGACCAGAGCGCCAGAGCACAGCGATCAAACCGCGGGCACGTAACCCGTAGAGCCCGTCGCCGCAGCAACGCATCACCGCGATGATCTCCTCGACCCGCGGTGGATCGGGCGGGTATCGCCGTCCCCTGGTGCGCGACGAGCGACCGGCTCGGTAGCCTCGCGCTGCGGCCGGCGATCGACCGCCGCTCGGCAATTTCGACGACGTTGACACAGACATGGCGCCTCCTCACGGCTCGACGCCGCGAGGCGTACCACCGCGTCAGAACCGACGCAACCGTCGAAAGCGCTGCTCTCGGCAGCCTGTGGGATCACGCCCGTCCGGCATCGGCGCAGGGTGCAGAACGAGAAGCGATGATTCAGCCTGGTGCTCGACACCGACTACATCGATTTTCTCTCCGTGAGTCCGAATGGGCACGCGGTCCTGCACATCGTCCAGCAGGACCGATGGACAGGAACCGACGACCAGCTGTTGACCTTGCAGGCCAAGGTCAACACCTATCTCGCGTTCGTGCTGGACGGTCAGATGGCCGCCGATCATCCGGATCTGGCCGACCTTCCGTGGCGCATCGCCCTCGACAGCCGGGCCGGCGCGCCGGACACCCGCACCGCACAGTTGCTCTCGTTGCTCGCGGATGGTGTCAGGGCTCACGGTGGGGACTTGTACGAAGTTCCGAAGTAGACGAGACCATCCCGGCGGCCCGACGATGGGCGGTTGATGTCCGGGAACGCTCCAACCGTGGCGGAGCCAAGCAACGTCGACGACCGGAACAGGACGAGTTCGTCAAGACGCTCGTTCGGGTCACGGTTCGAAAGGGACTTCAGCGAGTTGGCACCACCGCTGAAGCGTGGGTTGCAGGAAATCGGGCCGGGGGTCGGCAAGCCAGGCGTCGCGAAGTGCGATCACCGTGTCTGAGAAGCGGTCATGGTCGGGGGCCGCGCGAGCGAGCATGCCGCACGCGTAGATCAGCGACCACATCGGCGCAAGCTTGGTCCATCTCGAGCCGGGATCGGTCAGCGCGCGCAACGCGATATCGACGCTCAGGTGCTCGAGCGCCGACGGGATCGCGTGCTCAACGCAGAACCAGTGAATGTCGTCGACGAGTCCCGTCACGGGCTGTGTCTGTATCGACCACGGCCAGTCGCAGTCGCCATAGCGCGCCGACATCAACTCGCGCGGACCCGCGAACAAGGGGGCGTTCAACCGCGCATCAGGGCGTGGCCGCTGCGCGCTGGTCGCCGTGAACGCCATCTCGGTCTCCCAGGTCCCGACCGGCCACACGACAGTGTCGACCGAGAACTGTGCCCGCGCCGGTTCGTTGTACTTCCAGCGCGAAAGCACGATCAGAACCCACCCCTCTTGGGCGCTTCCGTACCACCAGGTGGTCCCCTGACGTCTGAACCCGCGCTCACGAAGCAACGGGTGCAGATGTTCGCGTGCGAGCCCGTCCAACGCATCGATCGAGGACACGCCGAGATCCTGTCAGCGCGCTCTGTGCCGAGGTGCGAGTTCGTCGAGAAGCGCTACTTCAGGCCGATCAGGACTCGAACCCACGAAAGGTTCGAGGGTGTGTGCGACCCGGCGCGATAACGCGCATTCTGCCGGTCGAGGGATTATCGTGTTAATGAACGTTCCCTGACCTCCTCTAAGGCTCAACCGCGAGCAAGGAAGACACGATGACGAAGCGCGACCTCGCTCCCCCCGTCGGCCCGCAGTATCGGTTTCCGCCGATCGTCGAATCCCCGGCCGACCTTGTCGTCGAGCAGATCCTCCGCCAGATCGCCGTCCCGCCTGACGTTCTTGGCGAGGCGAAACGCCGGCGCAACCTGGTTCTCCGCATCGCCCGGGAACACGATGCCGCCAACCGCAGCTACCGCTCCGGGTCCATCGCCCACGGCACGCACAACTCGCCTCTGGGCGACGCGGACGGCGGGGTCGTCATCGACCGCCGACCGCACGAGTTCCGCGCGTACGGCCCCGAGGCCCCGGGCGCCGGCCTCGGTCCCGAGGCCTTCTACCGCTCGTTCGCGGCGTTCATCGAGCCCCGGGTCCGAGCTGCCGGCTACCCGGAGCTGAGTCTCGACCTCACCGGCAACCGCGCGATCAAGTTCGAGTTCAACGAGCCCGTCGAGTTCGAGGACGACGAGCCCGTCGACCCGTACGTCGACCTAATCGTCGCCCTCCGACGCGACCAGGAACACCGCGGTCTCTGGATCCCGAACCGCCGCCGGAAGTGGTGGGACCCGGCCAATCCCGAGCGACACACCTGGCTGATGACCGAGCGAGACCCGCGCAAGCTCGCGGTCCACCGCACGCACGTGGTCCGCCTCGCCAAGCGCGCCGTCAAGCAGGACGGAGCCCGAAGCGCCATCGGGCCGATCATGTGCTCGTGGAACCTGTCTGCGCTCGGCCTCGACCTCGTCGACGAGCGACTGCCGCTCGCGACCGCGTTGGCGACCTTCTTCACCGGCGCGGCGATCAGGATCCGAGCGTCGCTCACCGACGATCCCGCCGGCGTCGCGGGACCGATCAAGCTTCCCGATGGGATCACACAGGACATCGCCGCGCAACGCCTAGAGGAGTTCGCCGAACTCGCGTGGTCGGCTGTCGGCTCTCGGTCTTCGGCAGGCGCGAAGGCGGCGCTCGGCGGACTGTTCGAGTCCGAGCTCGACGAGATCCGGCTCCGTGACCAGCGTGCATTGCTGGGCCACCCGCTTAACCAGTCACTCCAGCAGCGAGACGTCGCAGGCGTCGCGGCCGCCGTCGGCGCCCACACCCCGCTGAAGCGCACGGCGTCGGACGGCGTTTCGCGATGATCACCCACGTCCAGCTGGCATCGGGGGACGTCGCGGTCAACACGACGGTCCGAGGCGGTCTGATCACGCACCGGCTTTGCGTTGATATCCCTGGCGCACAGCACGTTCCCGTCCGCATCGAGCTCGGCACGCGCTCTCGCCCTTGGGTGGCGGACGTCTCAGCCGAGGTTCCTGAGTGCCTGCGTCACCGCTACGAAGACGGTTCGCTGTGCATGTGGTGGCGGCGGCACGCCGCGGATCGTCGCTGGGTGCTCGGAGACGGACTCGAGGCGCTGATCCACTACATCGAGATTCACCTGCACCAGGAGGCTTGCTGCCGGGCCGGGCTGCCGTGGCCCGGCGAGCAGGCCCCAGGTGAGCATCCCCGACCTCGCGGTTGCGCCACGTGCGGAGGTGATGGTCCGTGAGCGTCGCCGACGTCGTCCGTGACTACGGTCCGCTTGCCGGCCTTCTTGGCGTGACTATTACGCTCGCCGTCACCGGTCGGCGGGCCGCGCGGACTGCCCGCCAAGCGATCCACGCCCGGGCCGTCGAGGCCGTTGTCGCCTACCTGGAGATGCCGTTCGCGGTCAGGCGCCGGCGCCACGAGTCGGAACATCGATCAGCGGAACGAGTTCGGCTGACCGAAGCGTTCTCCGCGATCCAGGCCGAGCTCGCCAGCTGCGAAGCGCTCATGCGTGCCGACAAGAGCGCGCGCGTCCGTGACCAGTACGCGAGCCTGGTCACGACACTACGCGGCTGTGCAGGCAAGCAGGCGTCTCTCGCCTGGAGCACCCCGCCGATTGAACGCGACGAGGACATCGGCATGGCCGACGTCTACCAGGCTCTAGAGCCGGTCCGCGAAGCGCAGCGATCTTTCGAGGGCGTGGCCGCGATGTCCTCGCGACGCTGCTGGGGCATCAGCCGTCGGTCATGACGCGACGGGGCTGCCTCGGACGAGACAGCCGCCGAGGCGGATCCTTAGGTCGAGAAGACTACTTTGTGCTTCCGCATCACCAACAATATGCTGACTCGATGCGCGTCGATTCGGAACCGCCACGAGGAAAGGCATTCGCGTACGCACTTCGCGCCGCGACCCGGGAGGCCGGCCTGACGCAAGCGCAGCTCGCGCATCTGATCGGGGTAACGCGCTACTCCATCGTGCGGTGGCTAGGCGGCGAGGGATTGCCTTCACAGGAGCGGATGCGCAAGCTTGAGGACGCGCTCGACCTCCAAACAGGGGAGCTAGCTGCGGTCGCTCGATTCGACAAAGCAGTGCGAGTGTTCCTCTGCCACGCGTCGGAGGACAAACCAACCGTTGAGGCTTGGGAGCCATTGCTCGATGCCCGCGGTTATGACGTTTGGCTGGATTCCACGCGCTTGTTGCCGGGCGACGACTGGGAGTTGGAGATACGGCGTGCTGTTTGGCGTGCTGACATCGTGCTCGTTGCTATGTCGTCGCGATCGACGAGCAAGGTCGGCTTCGTTCAACGCGAGATCAGGTTGGTGCTCGAGGCAGCAGACGAGCGCCCAGAGGGCACCTCGTTCGTTATCCCAGTACGGCTAGACGATTCTCCCGTTCCGATGCGATTGGAGCGCTGGCAGTGGATCGACGCACGGCAAAGCGATTGGCTCGACCGGATCGACGCAGCTGTGCAGAAGCTTCTCGGCGCGGAACGCGATCAGAACCAGCAGCGACGCGAGGCCTAGTTCGACGAAGATCGAAAGTAGCGAGATTGTGGATAGACGCCATTCTCGAACGACGCCGCCCGACTGGTGCTTGGGCGAGAAGCGATCGCGAACATCGCCCGCGCAGGGATCGGCACGCCCCCGGTCGTCGCGGTGAGCTTGGAATCGCGCCGGCCAGCTTGGGTCTATGCCAAGCGGTTCGCGCCCGAGAGCACCGAAGGGCCAGAGATGTCAGGGAGGACCGCCCGAGGGCGCGGTTCCACGGGAACGCCGCGGCGATCAAGCGGGAGGGCTGACTTCATCTCTGGGAAGCCGAGGAGGCACAGTGGCGCGCGTCACCGACGTGGGGCGACTACCAACGGCGAACGTCCTGCCGACGGCTATCCCGCCGCGAGGTAGCCCGCGGCCACGCCGGCGAGCGCGCCGACGGTGATCGCGAACGCCGCGCCGGCGGCCTCCAGACGCGGAGCGACCGGCTCGAACTCGCCCTGCAGGCCCTTGCCGATGATCGAGCCGAGGGTGGCGTCGACCGTCGCGGCGACGGCGCCCGCAGCGGCGCCGACCACGACCGAGCCGGAGGCGTCCGCGGCGAAGTACCCCGTGACGGCGTAGATCACGAAGGAGCCGGGCGCGAACCAGACGTATCGCAGTGACGTCGTGCGCGACAGCAGCGCCGCGAGCGCGTCGAAGACGATGACGCCGAGGCAGCCGAGCAGGATCACCGAGGCGGTGGACACGCGCGCATCGTAGATCGCGCGGTCCCAGGGTTCTCTCAGCGTCGTCCCAGAGCGCTCTCGGGGGCCGAGCCGATGCTGCGTGCATGCTTGATCTCGCCGCCGTCCCCACCGCTGGCCGGACCAGCGCCGCCACGCTCGTAGACGTCGAGATCGTGGTGCCCGTGTACAACGAGGCTGCCGGGCTCGAGCGCAGCATCCGCCGGCTGCACCGGTTCCTCACGGACGGGCTCCCGTTCCGGTGGCGGATCACGATCGCGGACAACGCGAGCGTCGACGCCACGCCGGAGATCGCCCGCCGGCTCGCGGCGACGTTGCCGAGCGTGCATCACCTCCGGCTCGAGCAGAAGGGCCGCGGCCGGGCGCTGCGGGCGGCTTGGTCGGGCAGCTCGGCGCGGGTCGTCGCGTACATGGACGTGGACCTGTCCACGGACCTCCGCGGCCTGATGCCGCTGGTCGCGCCCCTGCTCAGCGGGCACAGCGACCTGGCGATCGGCAGCCGGCTCGCGCACGGGTCGCGGGTGGTGCGGGGACCGAAGCGCGAGCTGATCAGCCGCTCGTACAACCGCATCCTGCGGACGCTCCTGCGCGCGAAGTTCAGCGACGCGCAGTGCGGGTTCAAGGCGGTCCGTCGCGACGTGCTGGAGACGCTGATGGGCGACGTCCAGGACAACGGCTGGTTCTTCGACACCGAGCTGCTCGTGCTCGCCCAGCGGCGCGGGCTGCGGATCCACGAGGTGCCGGTGGACTGGGTGGACGACCCGGACTCGCGCGTGCACATCGTGCAGACGGCGATCACCGACCTGAAGGGGGTCGCGCGGCTGCTGGTCGCGGGCACGGTCGCGCGGTTCATGGCCGTCGGCCTCGCGAGCACGCTCGCGTACGCGCTCCTGTACCTGCTGCTGCACCCGGTGATCGGCGCGCTCGCCGCGAACATCACGGCGCTGGCGATCACGGCCGGCGCCAACACGGCCGCCAACCGGCGCTTCACCTTCCGCCTCCGGGGACGTAAGGGTCTCGTCCGCCACCACGTGCGCGGCGCCGTCGTGTTCGTCCTCACCGTGCTGCTGACGACCGGCGCGCTGGCCGTCCTGCACGGGCTGGACGCGACGCCCGCCCGTGGGATCGAGCTCGCGGTGCTCGTCGCGGCGTCGCTGACGGCGACGATCACGCGGTACGTCGCGTTGCGCACGTGGGTGTTTGCCCACCGGCATCGCCGGCCGCAGCACGCGGACCCTGTAGCGTCAACGGCACGATGAACGTCACGCGTGGCTTCCGCCGACGCCGGACCGGCGACTTCGAACGGCTCCCGCCCGGCCAGTACCTCGAGGCCGGGTTCCCGGTCCTCTCGGCCGGCCCCACACCGCACACCCCGCTCGACCAGTGGGACCTCTCGATCACGGGCGCGATCAGCGAAGAGCGCACGTGGAGCTGGGAGGAGCTCCAGGCCCTGCCGAGCGAGGACTTCACGGTCGACATCCACTGCGTGACGACCTGGACGAAGCTCGACACCCAGTGGACGGGCGTCTCGGTCGACACGCTGCTGGACGGCGTCGAGCTCGAGGGCGGCTACCTGACCGCGCTCTGCGACGGTGGCTACACCACCAACCTCCCGGTCGAGGACGTCACCGGCGGAAAGGCCTGGGTCGTCTACAGCTACGACGGCGACGAGCTCGAGCCCGAGCACGGCGGCCCCGCTCGGCTGCTCGTCCCGCACCTGTACTTCTGGAAGAGCGCCAAATGGGTGCGACGGCTGATCTTCACCGAGGACGACGACCCCGGATTCTGGGAGCAGCTCGGCTATCACGACCGCGGGGACCCGTGGTTGGAGCAGCGTTATCAGGGCGACTGACTCGACGAACGTTTAGTTGGAGAATTGGGGTGGTCCTCATAGGGTCGCCCCGCGATGACGCGCCTGCCGCTGCTGCTGGCGTGTGTCTTCGCGATGCTGCTCAGCGCCGCACCGGCACACGCCATCCCGCCCTCCGACGCCATTGCGCGCATCAACGCGCTGCGCGTCGCGAACAGCCTCCCGCCGCTCACCGAAGACGCCGAGCTCAACGCCGGCTGCCAGGCGCACGCGCGCTACATGGCGCTCAACGGGGGCTGGGACGAGACCGTCCCGCACGACGAGACGCCCGGCAAGCCCGGCTACACGGCCGCGGGCGCTGCCGCCGCGCGCAGCTCGGTCCTGGCCGGGCCGCTGGGATGGATGGACCCGCATCCGTGGGTCGGGTCCGCCGAGCACACGCGGCAGATCATGGACCCCGCGCTGTCGCGGACGGGCTACGGCGAGCAGGGCGGCTGGATGTGCCTGCAGGTCCGCACCGACCCGCGTCCGGACCTGATCGGCAAGGTGTTCACGCTCCCGGGGAAGGGTGCGATTGACGTAAATCTTGCAAATGGCGAAGCGCTGAGCGTCTACACGCCTGGTCAGGACGACATAACGCTGCGCGCGCCGCGGCTGAGCAGCCCGACCGGGAGCGTCCCGCTGAGCGACACGCTCGTCCCGCAGGGCGCCCTCGCGCCGGGCACGACCTACACCGCCGAGGTGGACCTGCGCCACTCCGCCACGCGCTGCTCGCGCGAGGGGGCGCCGCCCGTCTATCCCGCGTGCCCGGCGCGGTTCGCGTCCTGGTGCTACACGTCCGAGCGGGACATCAAGCCGGTCTGGCTGCCCGCCGAGGCCGCGCCGTACGACCCGGTGCTGTGCTCCGGCGGCGAGAAGCCGCCCGCGACCGAGTACGCGAGCATCAAGGCCCGCACCGAGCCGTACCACTGGCAGTTCACCACCGCCGGGCCGCCGGTCACGTGCCCGTCCGCGGTCACCGCGCCGAGCCGGCTCGCCCGTGGGACCACCATGCACGCGTACGTCCAGATGTGCGGCGCCGCGTCGGTCTCCGTCGAGGTGCTGCGCGGGAACCGGCGCGTCGCCCGCCGCACCTCCCGGATGCCGGGCTTCCGCGTGTCCACGCGCCGTCTCGCGGCCGGTCGCTACACGCTCGTCGTGGCCGTCGGCGACGACACGCACCAACACGCGTTCACCGTCCGATAGCGTCCGCCGCACATGGCGGCGACCGACTGGCGACAAGCAACCGTGGCGCGCATCCGGCCGGAGACGCCGCGCGCGGCCACGATGACGCTCGACGTCCCCGACTGGCACGGCCACCGCGCCGGCCAGCACGTGGACGTGCGGCTCACGGCGGAGGACGGCTACCAGGCGCAGCGCCGGTACTCGATCGCGAGCGCGCCCGCGGACGGGCCGCCGCAGATCACCGTCGTCGAGGTCGACATGGGCGAGGTGTCGCCCTGGATGGTCAGCGTCGCGCGTGAGGACGACGTCTTCGAGGTCCGCGGCCCGTTCGGCGGCTGGTTCGTGTGGGAGCCGGAGATGGCCGGCGAGGTGCTGATGATCGGCGGTGGCTCCGGGCTGGTGCCGCTGATGTCGATGCTGCGCGCCGGTGCGCCCGCGCGGCTGCTCGTGTCCGCGCGCGAGCCCGACGACGTCCTCTACCACGAGGAGCTGTCCAAGCACGCGAGCGAGGTCACCTTCACCTACACGCGCTGGGCACCACGCGAGTGGACGGGCTACACGCGCCGCGTCGACTACGCCATGCTGCGCGAGTGGGCGGGTGCGCCCGGACCGCGCGTGTACGTGTGCGGGCCGACCGCCTTCGTGGAATCCGTCGCCAACGACCTCGTCGCGCTCGGGCACGACGCGGCGAACATCAGAACGGAGCGGTTCGGATGACCCATCTGGACGGGAACGCAGTGGCCGGCGACCTGTCGGCCGTCTTCACCGGCGACCTCTCCGGCGCCGTCGCCACGTGCGCGGGCTGTGGGGTGAGCGGCCCGGTCGCCACCGTGATGGTCTACGAGGGCATGGGGGAGGTGCTGCGCTGCCCTGAATGCGACAGCGTGCTGCTGCGGCTGATGCGCACGCCGGGGGAGACGCGGCTCGACATGCGCGGCGTCAGCCTGCTGCGCTGGCGAAGCGCCGCCTGATCACGCGCAGCGCGTTGCCTTCCAGGATGCGGTCCGCCGCCTCGGGGTGGCGGGCGCGCAGCATGGCCGCGAGCGGCGCGAGGTCCGCCGCCGACTCCACGCCGCCCATGGTCGGCTTGATGAACCCGTCGAGGTCGGAGCCGATCGCGACGTGGTCCGGGCCGATCGCGGCGATGTGCCGGTCGATGACGTCCATCGTGTCGGTCAGGCGCTTCGTGTTGGTGCGGCGCACGCCGTCGTTGAGCTGGTGCTGGGCGAGGATGAGGCCGACGACGCCGTCGCGGGCCTTGATCCGGGCGAGCGTGGACTCGTCCAGGTTGTAGTGCTGTGAGCCGAAGCGGTAGCCGGCGTGGCTCGCCATCACCTGCGCGCCGTCGCCGAGGAGCGCGAACGTGGCGTCGATCGCGTCCTCGCGCATGTGGCTGAGGTCGACGACGATCCCGCTCGCGTCGCACGCCTTGACGGCCGCGACGCCCAGGTCCGTGAGCGGCGGCACGCCCGACTGCGGGAAGAGTAGGTTGTAGAGCGCGTCGGGCAGGAACGGGAGCGCGGGCGCGTTGGTGGCGACGCGGCGCCAGAACAGGTGCGCGAGCGTGATGTAGAGGACGCCGCGGGCGGCCAGCTCGTGGACGTGACGCGTGACCTCCTCCGGCGTGGCCCCGAGGTGGAAGCCGCCCTCGATGCAGTGGACGAAGGCGATCTTGCCGGTGCGCTGCGCTCGCTCGAGGTCGTCGGCGGTCTTCACGACGACGTGCCCGCGGGCGATGACGTCGCGCTCGGTCGCGTCGAGCAGCTCGATCAGGCGGTCGTAGTAGGCGCTCTCCGGCGGTGCGCCGTACGGCTCGTCCAGGTCCATCTCGCTGAACGGCCGGTAGAGGACGCTGCAGGCGACGGTCACGCCGCCCTGCTGCAGCAGCGGGACGGAGACCCGCCACGTGCCGTCCCAATGGCGGAAGTTGAACAGCCGCGCGGCGATGTTCAGCACCGCCGCGCGGATCTTCCCCTCGTCGCGCTCGGTGACCCGCAGCATCTTGCGGGCGACGTCACGCGGAGCCTCCACGCCACCCAGCAGATGCATCGGGTAATGGACGTGGAGGTCGACCATCGAGCTACATCGTCTTCGCTCCGCGCACGGGAAGCAAGATCGCGTAGAGCGACGTCGTCGCGCAGATGTACAGCCGGTTGCGCTTGTAGCCGCCCCACGCGACGTTGGCGACGCCCTCGGGCACCTTGACCTTGCCGATCAGCGTGCCGTCGGGGTGCAGGACGTGGACGCCGTCGCCGGCGCTCGACCAGATGTGACCCCGCTCGTCGAGCCGGAAGCCGTCGAAGCCGCCGACGGTGCACTTGGCGAACTCGCGGCTGTTGGTGAGCGTGCCGTCGTCGGCGACGTCGTACGCGCGCATGGTCTTGTTGCCGGTGTCCGACACGTAGAGCACGCGCTCGTCGGTCGAGAACGCGAGCCCGTTCGGGCGCTGCATGTCGTCGGCCGCGATGCTCAGCGTGCCGGTGATCGGGTCCAGCCGGAAGAGGTACTGGCCGGCCTGCTCGGGCTCGGCGGCGAAGCCCTCGTAGTAGCCCTCGATGCCGTAGCTCGGGTCGCTGAAGTAGATCGACCCGTCGGAGCGGACGACGACGTCGTTGGGTGAGTTCAAGCGCTTGCCGTCGTAGGAGTCGGCGAGCACGGTGATCGTGCCGTCGTGCTCGGTGCGCGTCACACGGCGCGCGCCGTGCTCGGCCGAGACCAGTCGCCCCTGCGGGTCCACGGTGTGGCCGTTGGTGTATCCCGACGGATGGCGGAAGACGCCGACCTCGTTCGTGGCCTCGTCGAAGCGCAGGATGCGGTTGTTCGGGATGTCCGACCACACGAGCGCACGGTGCGCGGGGAAGTAGGCGGGACCCTCGGCCCAGCGGCAGCCCTCGTACAGGTGGTCCAGCTTGGCGGTCGGCTTGTGGAGCGGCTTGAAGCGCTCGTCGAGTTGCTCGAAGGTCATTTCTTGAGGAGGGGGAAGACGTCCTGCGCGAACTCGTCGATGTACCGGCGCTGGTCGTTGCCGGGGAAGTGGAAGACCAGCTCGGTGAAGCCGAGGTCGATATACGGCTGGATCTTGTCGGCGACCTCCTGCGGGTCGTCGGACACGATGAACCGCGTGTGGGCGCGGTCGAGCGCGTTGTCGGCCAGACGCTCCATCTCGACCGGGTCCTCGACGCCTTCCTTCTCCTCGGGCGTGAGCGCGAGCGCGGCCCACCAGTGCGTGGCCTCCTCGGCGACCTTGGCGTCGCGGTCGTATGAGACCTTGATCTCGATCATGCGCTTGATCGACTCGTAGTCGCGGCCCGCCTTCTCCGCGCCTTCCTTGACGTTGTCGAGCAGGTCGACGTACAGCTGCGGGTCCTTGCCGGACGTGCAGATGAAGCCGTCGCCGACACGGCCCGCGAGCTTCGCGGCGACCGGGCCCGACGCGGCGACGTAGATCGGCACCGGGATCTCGGGCCGGTCGTAGATCGTGGCGCGGCGCAGCTTGTAGTACTCGCCCTCGAAGTCGACGCGCTCCTCGGCCCAGAGCTGCTTAATGACCTTGATCGCCTCGGCCATCTTCAGCCGGCGCTCCTTGCGGCCGGGGAACTCGCCGCCGGTGATCGGCGTCTCGTTCATCGCCTCGCCGGTGCCGACGCCGAGGAAGATCCGGTTGGGCGCGAGGCAGGCGAGCGTGGCGAAGGCCTGCGCGACGATCGCCGGGTGGTAGCGCATCGTCGGCGTGAGCACCGACGTGCCGAGCGTGATCGAGCTGGTGGTCGCCGCGGCGGCGCCGAGCCAGGGCAGGACGGCGGGCGCGTGGCCGCCGTTGTGGCGCCACGGCTGGAGGTGGTCGGAGACGCCCGCGACCTCGAAGCCGCGCGCCTCCGCGTGCTGGGTCAGCGCGAGCAGCTCCTGCGGAGCGAACTGCTCGTTGGACGCCTTGTAGCCGAGCGTGAGGGAAGTCACAGCGGGGACACTACCCCTCTCAAGATTTACGATACTGTGTCGTAAACATGAGTGTGGATGTTGACGCTCCCCACCGCGGCCGCCCGCGGGACCCGCGGCGCCGTGAGGCCATCCTCATGGCGGCGATGGCGCTCGTCGCCGAGGTGGGGTACGACCGCATGACGGTCGACGCGCTCGCGTCCCGCGCGGGCGTGAGCAAGCCGACGATCTACCGCCGCTGGCCGGGTGGCAAGGCGGAGATCATCGTCGACGCGATCCGCTCCAAGCACGAGGACGGCGACGCGGTGCCCGACACGGGCACGTTGCGCGGTGACCTCGTCGCCTACATCGGGCGTGCCACGCAGGGGTTCGACCCGCACATCGCCGCCGGGCTGATCATGCAGCTGCAGTCCAGCCCGGAGCTCGAGGCCATCTTCCGCGAAGAGGTCATCTGCGACGAGCAGAAGAGATTCGAATCCTTGCTCGCGCGGGCCGCCGAGCGCGGCGAGATCGATGGCGAGGTAACCCCACTGTTCGTCGACATCCCGGGTTCCATCATCTTCACCCGGTCCCTGATCCGCGGCGAGGCGATCGACGACGCGTTCGTCGAGGAGCTCGTCGACCGGGTCCTGCTCCCCATTCTCTACAGCACGAAGGAACAAGCTCCCCATGTCGTCTGAAGCCAAGCCCGAAGAAGGGCTCGACCGCAAGCTGCTCGCGATCGCGAGCGTCGTGGTGCTCGGCGCGATCATGTCGATCCTCGACACGACCGTCGTCAACGTCGCGATCAACACGCTGTCGCGTGACTTCGAGACCGATCTCGCGACGATCCAGTGGATCGTCACCGGTTATACGCTCGCCCTGGCTTCGGTGATCCCGATCACCGGCTGGGCCGCTGACCGGTTCGGCACCAAGCGCCTCTACATCCTCGCGATCACGCTGTTCGTCGCCGGCAGCGCGTTGTGCGGCGCCGCCTGGTCGGCCGAGTCGCTGATCTTCTTCCGCGTCCTGCAGGGTCTCGGTGGCGGCATGCTGATGCCGGCCGGCATGACCATCCTCACGCGTGCGGCGGGCCCAGGCCGCGTCGGCCGCGTGATGGCGATCATCGGCGTGCCGATGATGCTGGGCCCGATCCTCGGCCCGATCCTCGGTGGTTGGCTCGTCGACGACTTCTCCTGGCGCTGGATCTTCTTCATCAACCTGCCGATCGGCGCGGTCGCGTTCTTCCTGTCCCTGCGCATCCTCCCGAAGGACGAGCCGCAGGCCGGCGAGCGCTTCGACGTCCTCGGCCTGGCGCTGCTGTCGCCCGGTCTCGCGTTGGCCATCTACGGCCTCGCCGAGTCCGCCTCCGAAGGTGGGTTCGGCCACGCGATGGTGCTCGGCCCGATGCTCATCGGCTTCGCGCTGCTGATCGGCTTCGTGCTGCACGCGCTGCGCACCCCGCATGCGCTGATCGACCTGCGCCTCTTCAAGAACCGCACCTACGCGGTCGCCTCCGGCACGCTGATGCTGATGATCATCTCGGTCTTCGGCGCGATGCTGCTGCTGCCGCTGTACCTGCAGGCGGTGCGCGGTGAGTCGGCGTTCGACTCCGGCCTGCTGCTCGCCCCGCAGGGCATCGGCGCGATGATCGCGATGCCGATCGCGGGCCAGCTCGCGGACAAGACCGGCATCGGCAAGCTCGTCATCCCGGGCCTGATCGTCATCGGCATCACGTTCCTCGGGCTGACCCAGCTGACGGGCGACACGTCCTACTGGACCCTCAGCGCGATCCTGTTCTTCCAGGGCATCGGCATGGGCTTCACGATGATGCCGCTCATGACCGGCGCGCTGCAGACGCTGCGCAAGATCCAGGTCGCCAAGGCCTCGACGTCGCTGAACATCATCCAGCAGGTCGGCGCCTCGATCGGCACCGCGGTCATGTCCGTGATCCTCACCGTGGCGCTCAAGGACCGCCTCCCCGGTGGTGGCGAGGGTGGCAGCGCGGAGACCGGCCTCGGTGGCACCGGCGCCAACCTCCCGCTCGAGGTCCGCGACCTCATGACCGGCGCGTTCACGCACACCTTCTGGTGGGCGACCGCCCTGATCATCCCGGCCCTGCTCGCGGCCTTCCTGCTCCCGCGCAGGAAGCCGAAGCCCGTCGACGGCGAGGAAGAGGACGGCACCGCCGCGCCCGTCCTCATGCACGCGTAGGAGCCTTTCAAGACCGACACGAACGGTCGGCGCCCACGGCTCGTGGGCGCCGACCGATCCTCGGGGTGCCGCACGTCCAGGCGGCACCGTACGTCCACGACGGCGCCGCTTTCCCCAGCGGCGCCGTTCGTCGTTAATGGCTAGAGCGCCTCGTACAGCGCGCGCTCGAAGTCGACGTAGACCTGGAAGACCTCGGGCTCGACGAACGGGAGGGTCTGGGTGTACACGGCGCCGGTGATGCCCGCCGTGCGGTCCACCCAGAAGTGGGTGTTGAAGATGCCCGCCCAGGCGCCGCTGCCGGCGCGGCGCATGCCCGGGATGTCCTCGGTGTTGCGCAGCAGGCCGAGGCCGAACTTGTAGCCCGGGCCGGCGTTGAAGTCGGCAGTGGTCACCGGCTCCGCGGTGGCGATCGCGGCGGGCCAGTCGAGGTCGCCGATCTGGTTGGCGAAGGCGTCCTCGACGGTGGTGGCCTCGAGGATCTTCGCGCCGTCGAGCGTGCCGTTGTTGAGCAGCATGCGCTGGAACCGCAGGTACTCGCTCGGCGGGCAGTAGAGCCCGTGGCCGCCGGCCCACCAGTCGGGCGCGGTGTTCCAGTCCACCGAGCTGGCGTTCCAGGCACCGGTCTGCTCGTCGTGCAGGTGGACGGCGACGAGGTTCTCGCGCTGCTGCTCGGTGGGGTGGAAGGTGGCCTGCGCCATGCCCAGCGGGCCGAGGATGTGCTCGTCGAAGTAGGCGTCCAGCGGCTGGCCCGACACGGCCTCCACGACCAGCCCGAGCCAGTCCGTGTTCGTGCCGTACTCGACCTGTGCGCCCGGCTCGGCGACCAGCGGCGCCGTGAACGCGTCCTTGGTGCCGGCCAGCGTGTTGCCCGTGCCGGTCTTCGCCTCCCATCGCACCAGGTCCGCGTTCCAGAACCAGTAGCCGAGCCCGGACGTGTGCGCGACGAGCTGGCGGACCGTGGCGAACGTCTTCGGGTCCCGTAGGCGCGGCTCGTCGCCGTCCCACCCGTCCAGGATCTGCAGGTCCGCGAACTCCGGGCGGTACTTCGGGACCGCTTCGTCCAGGTCCAAGTCCCCGCGCTCGACGAGCTGCAGCGCCGCGACCGTCGTGACCATCTTGGTCATCGACGCGATCCGGTAGAGCGTGTCGACCGTCACCGGGGCGGGCTTGCCGACGGCTTTCGGGCCGAACGCTCCCTCGTAGATCGGGCCGTCCGCATCGGCGGCGGTGGCGACGACGTTCGGCACGGTCCCGGATTCGACGGCGGTGCGCAGCACCTCGTCGACCCGTGTCCCGGTGATGGTGCTCATGTGGGCTCTCCTCCCCGTCGGATGCGCTCGACGGGAAGTGTCTCAGCTGGAGGTGAGAACGCCCACCAGTCCCGGGAAGCGGGACTCCAGGTCGTCCGTGCGCAGGCTGATGAGCCGCTGCGTGCCCACCGCACGTGTGCGCGTGATGCCCGCCTCCCGCAGCAGCTTCAGGTGGTAGCTGCCGGTGGACGTCGGGATCGCCAGCGCCTGGCTGAGCTCGCCGCACAGGTGCTCGCCACCGTCGCCGAGCATCCGGACGATCTCCAGCCGCACCGGGTCGCCCGCCGCGCGCATGATCGCGGCCAGGTCGAGCGCGGACGTGTCCGGATGAGCGATCCGGTCGCGGGTCGGCGTGGCGGGCATGCCCATATGGTACAACTTCGATAGTTCGATGACTTTGGAAATACCGAAAGAGGGCAGGTGTCCCATGTCCACCTCGAGTCAGTCTTCGCCACCGTCTCCTGATCGCGCCGTGCTCAGCGCCGCCGTGGAGCCGAGCGGCGGCGCGCGGCCGGCGCGGCGCACGCTCTCGCCGCGGCTCGCGTACGCTCTGGTCGCCGCCGTGATCGGGCTCGCGTTGTTCGCCTCGAGCACGCCCTCGCCGCTGTACGCCGAGTACCGCGCGCTCTGGGGGTTCTCGTCGGTGGTGCTCACGCTCGTGTACGCGACGTACGCGTTCGGCGTCCTGCTCGCCCTGCTGCTCGCCGGTCGTGTCAGCGACGAGTGGGGGAGGCGCCCCGTCCTGATCGTCGCGCTCGGCGCGTTGCTGCTGACCGCCCTGCTGTTCATGGTCGCTGACTCGGTCGTGTGGCTGTTCGTGGCGCGTGGTCTCCAGGGGCTTGCGACCGGGCTGGCGCTCGGCGCGGCCAGCGCCGCCTTGCTCGACCTGCACCCCCGGCGTGATCCGGCGGGCGTCGGGCTCACCAACGGTGTCGTGAGCGCCGGCGGCATGGGGCTCGGCGTGCTGGTGTCGTCGGCGCTCGTCGAGTACGCGCCCGCGCCGCGGGTGCTCCCGTACGTGGCGCTGCTGATGCTGTTCGCGGTCGCCTTCGTGGGTGCGGTGCTGATGCCCGAGCCGATCGCGGACCGTCGTCGGCCGCGGCTCACCCCGCAGCGGCCGAGCATCCCGCCCGTCGTGCGGCGGCCCTTCCTGCTCGCCGCGCTCGGCGTGGTCTCCTCGTGGTCGATCGGCGGGTTGTTTCTGTCCCTCGGGCCGCAGCTCGCGGCGACGCTGTTCCACACGCCCAACCACCTCGTGGTGGGGCTGAGCATCTTCGCCCTCGCCGGGTCGGGCGCCGCGGCGCAGCTGCTGTTCGGGCGGACCGCGCCGTGGGCCGGCGCGGCTTTCGGCTCGCTCGCGCTCGCGGCCGGCATGGTGCTGATCGTCCTGTCCGCGGCCGCGGAGTCGGCGGGGCTGTTCTGGGCGGGCGCGATCATCGGCGGCGGCGGGTTCGGCGTCGCGTTCCTCGGCGCGCTCCGGGCGCTGTCGGTCGCCATCCCGCACGAGCACCGGGCGGCGGTGATGTCGTCCTTCTACATCGTCGCCTACCTGGCCATCTCGGTCCCGGCGATCGTCGCCGGCTCCGTCGTGACGTCGCTGGGGCTGCAGGCGACGTTCGAGATCTTCGGCTCGATCATCGCCGGGCTCGCGCTCGTGGTGGCGTTCGAGGCGTACCGCACGCGCCCGGTGGCTCGCGTCGCCTTTGCCTGAGGTGCAGTTCCGTCCGCCCATGATGCGAACGTATGTTCGTGCCCATGGCGGACGGAACCATCCTCCACGCTGACCTCGACTCGTTCTTCGCGTCGGTCGAGCAACGCGACGATCCGCGGCTCCGGGGCCGGCCGATCGCGGTCGGCGGTGGCGTCGTGCTGGCGGCGTCCTACGAGGCGAAGGCCTTCGGCGTCGCCGGCGGGATGGGCGGGCGCCAGGCGAAGGAGCTGTGTCCGGACCTGCTGTTCGTGCCGGGCCGGTTCGACGCCTACACGAAGGCCAGCAAGGCGGTCTTCAAGATCTTCGACGACACGTCCCCGCTCGTCGAAGGCCTCTCGATCGACGAGGCGTTCCTCGACGTGAGCGGGATGGAGAAGATCGCGGGCACGCCGGCCGAGATCGCCGCGCGTCTCCGCGTGCGGGTGCGCGACAAGGTCGGGCTGCCGATCACGGTCGGCGTCGCGCGCACGAAGTTCCTGGCGAAGGTCGCTTCGGCGCAGGCCAAGCCGGACGGGCTGCTCGTGGTGCCGGTGGACGGCGAGCTGGCGTTCCTGCACCCGTTGCCGGTGGAGGCGCTGTGGGGCGTGGGCAAGGTCACCGCGGGCAAGCTGCACGCGCGCGGGATCACGACGGTCGCGCAGGTGGCCGCCTTGCCGGAGGAGCTGCTCGTCTCGCTCGTCGGCAAGGCCGCGGGGCGCCAGCTGCACGCGCTCGCGAACGGGCGGGACGCCCGGCGGGTGCGGACGGGGGTGCGGCGCCGCTCGATCGGCGGCCAGCGCGCGCTCGGACGGCGCGGCCCGAAGACGCCGGAGGCGCTGGACGCGACGCTGGTCGCGCTCGTGGACCGGATCGGGCGCCGGCTGCGCGCCGCGCAGCGGGTGTGCCGGACGATCATCCTGCGGCTGCGCTTCGACGACTTCTCGCGCGCGACGCGCTCGCAGACGCTCGGTGCGCCGACCGCCGACACGCGGCCCATCCTCGCCGCCGCGCGCGAGCTGCTCGCGGGCGCGATGCCGACGATCGAGCGCGAGGGCGTGACCCTGCTCGGCCTGTCGTTGACCAACCTCGAGGACGCCGACGCCGTGCAGCTCGCGCTGCCGCTGGACGAGACCAAGGCCTCACGTCTGGACGCGGCCGTGGACGACGTGCGTGACCGCTTCGGCGGCGCGTCGATCACGCGCGGGGTGCTTGTCGGCCGGGACCCCGGGATCGCGATGCCGCTGCTCCCCGATTGAGGCCAGGACATGACCGCGACGACCCATACGGTGCCCACATGCCCAAGCGAACCCGATACCCCGCCGGAGTGCCCTGCTGGATCGACAGCGCTCGTCCAGAGACGGAGGCGGCGGTCGCGTTCTACAGCGGTGTGCTCGGCTGGGAGCTGGCCGACCAGATGCCGCCCGGGTCCGCGGAGACGTACTTCGAGGCGAAGGTGGACGGCGGGCTGGTCGCCGCGATCGGCTCCTGGGACAACGGAGTCGAGGGTGTGGGGTGGACGACGTACATCGCCGTCGACCGCGCCGACGAGGCGGCCGAGCGCGTGCGCGCGGCGGGCGGTCGGGTGCTCGTCGAGCCGCACGACGTGCTCGACGCCGGCCGGATGGCGATGTGCGCCGACCCCGAGGGTGCGACGTTCGCGGTCTGGCAGGCGGACACGCACATCGGCGCCGAGGTGGTCAACGCGCCCGGCACGTGGAACTGGTCGAACCTCGTCACCGCCGACGTGGAGGCCGCGCAGCGGTTCTACGGCGCGGTGTTCCCGTGGGAGTTCGACGCGCTCGAGGTGGGCGGAGAGACGTCGATCACTGTGGTCGTGCCGCAGTACGGCGACTACCTGGAGACCATCGACCCCGGCGTCCGCGCCCGCCACGCGCAGGGCGGCGCGCCGCCCCGCTTCACCGACACGGTCGCGTGGTTCGAGCCCTTGGACAAGGGCGGCCCGCGCTGGCACGTCACCTTCAGCGTCGCCGACGCGGACGAGGCCGCCACGCGGGCCCGCGAGCTCGGCGGGGAAGTGCTCGTCGAGCCGTTCGACATCCCCTGGCAACGGATCGCCGTGCTGCGCGACCCCGACGGAGCGACCTTCACGGCCGGCCAGTTCAAGCCGCCCACGTAGCGCACGTCGCCGCGCGGACGGGTGGGTGAAGCGCCTACGGCGGGCGCACGCGGCGGCCGGCGAGCGCGGCGCCGTCGGTGGGCGACGAGGCGGGGCCCCGACATCGGCGCCGGCAGCGGCGCCGGCGCGGGAGCTACCGGATGTGCAACGTGCCGTCGGCGGTCCACACGACGTGGCCGGCGGCCAGGTGCGGCGTGGCTGCGTCCTCGCGCGGCGGCGAGAGCACGGCCGGTGTGTCCCAGCGCCCGTCGGCGTCGCGGGCGGCGGCGACGATGCTCCCGTCACCGGGGAGCCAGGTCACCCGCGTCCGGCCGCCCGCGGCGACGGCGACGCGGGCGGTGTCCCGGTGCTCCAACGCTCCCCGGACCAGCACGTGCGGGGGCGACCAGGCGCGGTCCGGGCCGCGCGTGACGGCGAAGAGGCCATCGGGGGTCTCGTACACGACCGCGGCGGAGCCGTCGTCGGCCAGCGCGCTCCTGATCGCCTCGACGGACCAGGGTTCGACGACAGAGCGGCGGCTCGCGGTGATCTCGACCGACAAGTGGCGAACGCGAGGCTCCGCGACCGTGCGGGTGGGTTCGCCGGCCACGCTCACGCGCAGGCGGCGGGCGCCCATCCAGGCGAGGAGTCGGCGGCGGCCGTTCGGGGCCTGGGCCAGGGCGACGCCGCTGTCGGACCAGCCGTTGTGGCGGCCGGAGTAGAGCTCAACCGGGCGACCCCAATGGCCGGCGCGGAACTCGGCGACCTGCTTGCTCGCCGGCTCGGACTCGTTCCACACGGCGGTGGCGGTTCCGTCGGGCGCGAGCGTGAGGCCGAGCGGCCCGAACGAGCGCACCCGGGCGAGGCGCGTCGTCGTGCCGCCGACCCGTGCGAAGACGTCGCCCGAGGTGCCCCGCCAGTCGTTCCAGAGCATCGCGACCTGCCCGCCCGGCGCGGCGGCGAGGTGCAGCGCGCCCTCGCGGTGGCGGACGTTCGTGGGCAGGCCGAACGTCCCGCCGGGGCGCCGGACGCGCACCTGCGAGCGGTCCTGATCACCGCGGGCCAGGACGAGGGTCCCGTCGCTCGCGGCGGCGATCTTCGCGCAGCCGGCGCCGGTCCGTGTGGTCGGGCCGAGCACGCGTTCCCACCGGCCGCCCGCGGTGCTCGTCTCGATGACCCAGCCGGCCGGCGTGTCGCGGGTGATGGCGATGGTGTCCCCGTCGGTGTCGGCGCACGTGGCGCTGATCGGCAGCGCGAGGGTCGTGGCGAGCAGCGCGGCGAGCATGTCAGCCGAAGATTCGGTCGGGGTCGAAGCCGGCGCGCCGGATCGGCACGGCGAGCACGTCGTAGATCGCGCTGTGGACGGGTCCGCCGGCCGCTTCCTCGTGGTCGCGCTCGAGGCGGGCGAAGCCACGGTCGAGCGCGGCCCTCAGCTGGCCGGTGGTGCGCAGCCGACGGGCGGCCAGCGCTTCGATGTAGCCGTTGACGAAGCGGACGGCGTCCCGGTTGCCGGCGCGGCTCAGCAGCCCGAAGTCGTAGCTCGCGGGTACCTTGAAGGATCGCAACGACGCCGGGCGGATGGAGATCGGCACGCTCACACGCCGGCGCGCGGCCACGTTGCCGGCGCGGTCACTCACGGTGACCGTGAAGCGCAGCGCGCGCTGCCCGGGCCGCGACAGCAGCGTCTCTCGCTCCGACCGGCCGTCCAGGTGGAAGGTCGTCCGCTGGTTCGCCCGCAGCGCGTACGCGGAATAGGCGTCGCGGGTGAAGCCGGCGCGCACGTCGCAGGGCTCGTCGCAGCGGATGGTGATCGGGATGTCGAGCGTGAGCGCGTTCCGCGTCGCGGGCAGCTTGCGTGGCACGCTGACGGTGAACGTGGGCGGGGTCGTGTCGGCGGGCGCGCTCGCGGCCAGGCGCGCGCCGCGCACCGGACCGCCGCCACCGGCGTGGTCCGGCTCGATCCACAGCAACCACGGCTCGCCCGCGGCGTCGTGGGTGAGGTCGAACGCGGCGACGTCACGCGTGACCGGGGACACGAGGGCCGCGACGTCCCATGTGCCGCCGGCCGGCCCGCTGACGGCCGCCAGCCGCCGCGCCACCGGCCACGCGACCACGGCGCGCCCGCCCGGCGCGAGGATCGCTTCGAGCCCACCGTCCACCGACGTCCCGTGCCCCGGAACGGACAGCTGGTGGGGCGCCGACCACGCGCCGCCGGGCCCGCGGTCGACCGCGCGGACGACGTCCGCGCCGTCCGTGAAGGCGACGACCGCCGCACCGTCGTCGGCCAGTGCTGCCGCCAGCTCGCTGCCGTCACCCACCGGCGCCACGGTCGCGGCCGGCTCGCCGTCGACCTGGACGCGGATGCCATCGCCGGCCGCCCAGGCGAGCAGACGACGTCCGCCCGGCGCCATCGCCAGGGCGACGCCGGCGCCGGTGCCCGAGCCCGAGCCGCCCGGCAGCTCGGCGGGCGCGCTCCACGCGCCGCCGCGGAGGTCGGCGACGAACCGGGTCGACCGCGGCCGCGACGTGCTCCACGCCACCGCGGCCGTGCCGTCGGGAGCGATCGCCACGCGCGGCCGACCGATCGCCTGGCCCCGGGCGAGCACGGTCTTCACCGGGCGCCCGGACGGCGGGATCACGAGCACGGTCAAGGTGCTGTCGAGCGAACCGGTCGCCTGGCGCGTCCACGCGACCGCGATCCAGCCGCCCGGCGCGGCGGCCACGGCGGGCGGCCACGTCACCCGGCCGAGCGGCGTGGGGGCGCCGAACGTCGCGCCCGGGCGGCGGATCGCGAGCCGTGCGACGCCCGTCGTGAAGGAGGTGACCGCGGCGGTGCCGTCCGGCGCGGCGGCCACGGCCGGACAGGTGACCGGCCGGCCGGCGTCGTCGCCGAGGAGGCTCTGGACCGTGTCGCTGCCTGCCGTGCCCTGGACGGTCCACCCGTCGACGAGGCTGCGGCCGACCGCGAAGACGTCACCCGCGGCGCCGACGCAGTCGCCACCGAACGGGAACCGCGGGTCGGCGGGCACGAAGACGTCGGCCCGCGCGGGTCCCGCGAGCAGGAGCCAGGAGGCGACGGCGGCGATCACGAGGCGCACGGCCTGGGCAGTACCCGCCCGGCGAACCCGCACACACCGATGCGCGTGGCGGGTGCCGAACCGGACGACCGCGACCGCCGTAGCGTGCGCGCGGGCGGTCACCCGGAGAGCACCGCCTCGGCGCTGTAGCCGGCGAGCGCGAACGGCCGGCGCACGACGACGTAGATGGCGTCGCCGACCTCGGTGTCGTGGATCTCCTCGTACCCGGCCCGCTCGAGCGCCGCGGCTCCGGCCAGCCAGCGGGCGCGCAACGCCCGCTCGGACTTGATCGTGTTGTCCGCCAGTCCGTCGAGCAGCGCGTTCACCAGGCGACCGACGGCCCGGTCGCCTGCGCGCGTGAACATCTCGAACGAGTGCGAGGGACCGACGCGGAACGACCGCAGCGGCGGCCGGACGACCTTCAGGCGGTAGGTGCGCGGCTGCCGGAAGACGTTGCCGGCCCGGTCCGTGACCACCAGCGTGACGCGGAGCCGGCCGGAGTGGCGCGGGGAGAGGAAGCGCTCGTCGCCCGCGGTCAGCCGCACGGCCTTGGTCACGCCCGGCGGCAGCTCGACTGGCTCCCCGTACCAGGGCCCGTTCCAGAGGCCGGCCCACTGCAGCCGCGCGCTGCAGGCCTTCGAGCAGCGCACGCGGGCGGACACGTGGACGTTGCCGGTGCGGACCGGCGCGAGCCGCTCGACCAGACGGGCGGCGACGGTGAGCGGCGTCGTGTCCGGCACCGCGCCCGCGACCGGCTTCGCGCCGCGCGGCCGTGCTTCCTCCTGCCACGTGACGACCGGATCGCCGGCGGCGTCGAGCCCGGCGTCGGCGCCGTACCCGTCGAGGACCGGTGAGGAGAGCCGCTGCACCGCGTCCCAGTGGTCCCCCGCGCGGCCGGCCACGCCGTACACCTGCGCGGTCTTCCCGCGCGGGGAGCCCCACGCCAGCACGGCGCGTCCGTCGGCGCTGATCGCCGTGGACAGCCAGCGTGCCGTCGGGTCGTTGTCGTCCGCCGGGAACGGGATCTGGTGGTCGCCGGAGACGTCGCGCTCCGCCGTCCACGGGCCGTCCGGCGCGCGGTCGAGCAGCCAGACGCCGTCGGGCGTGAAGGAATGGCTCGCGAGGACGGCTGCCCCCGCGTCGTTGATCGCGCTCTGCAGCTCCGAGGCGCCACCGTCGCCGACCTGCTGCGGCGCGCCGCCGTCGAGCTGCGCGAAGACGCCGTGCCGGCCGCTCCAGCTCAGCAGCGTACGACCGCCCGGGCTGACCGCGACGTCCACCGTGTCCCCGTCCGAGAACGCCGGGCCGCGGGCCAGCCGCGGCCCACGCGCCGTGCGCACGTGATCGCCGTTCGCCCACGCCACGAAGGCGTTCCCGCGCGCGTCGATGCCGACCGCCGGCTGCTGCGCCGTCTCGTCGCGGTCCAGCGCGCGCGCGAGCACCGTGCCGTCCGGACGCGTCACCTCCGCGTGCAGCACGAAGTCGTAGTCACGCCAGGCCGCGACCTTCCAGCCGCCGTTGGCGGCCAGGTGGGTCTCGAACGGCCCGTGCTCGTCGATCACGGCGCTGGAGATCGGCTCCAACCGCGGCGGATCGGCCGGGACCCAGGGCGTGAGGGCGAGGGAGAGCAGCGCGGTCGTCAGCACACCGCGCAAGGTAGCTTCAACGTCGAGCGCGAGCCACGTATTTCCGTCCAGCCCGGACGACCACGCGCTTCCTGCCGTGCGTGACCGTCACCGAGCCCTGCGTGACCCGCGTGGTCGTGCCCGCGCACGTGTCCTGCACGAGCCAGCGCGTCCCGCGGACCGTCGCCGCGCTGTACTTGCCGGAGGTGCGGAACGCACCCTTCCCGTCGCCCCAGAGCTTCCGCGACCTGGGCTTCTTCGCCGCCGCGCGGCCACGCCGCGCGCACCGCGCGAGCGGCTCGTTGAGCGTGAAGTCCACGACGCGCCCGCTCTGGCTGACCTTGAACCAGCCGTCGGAGAGCCGCACGGTCTCGATCGCCCCGGTGCGTGCGTTGCGGGCCCGCAGGACCACCGCGCCGCGCTTGGTGTCCAGCGTCGCGCCCATCGGCACGTCGTCGAGCGCCGTGAGTGCGGTGAACGTCGACCGGCCCGCGAGCCGCACCCGCACGGTCCCGCTCGGCACCACCACGACCGTCCGGCCGGCGACCGGCTGCGGCTCCGGCGGCGGTGGCGGAGGAGGCGGTGGTGGGGGAGGCGCGGCCGGAGCGCCCGGCCCGATGGCCTGGACGCGGATCTCCGGTGCGCCGGCCACACGGCTCGACCACACCGCGACGCCGACGTGGTCCGCCGCTGCGGCGACCCGCAGGCCGCCCTCCTCGTCGTCGGTCTGCACGAGCACGCTGCCGGACTGCCAGCTGACGCCGTCGTCGGAGACCGAGTGCTGGAGGTGGTAGCCCTGCGCGTCGAGCCGCGGGTAGACGGCGTGCAGTCGCCCGCCCGCGTCCACGGAGAGGTGCGACTCGCTGGCGTCACCCGGCCCGATCGCCGCCGGTGCGCCGAAGCCCGCGCCGGTCCAGCGCCGCACCGACATCGTCCCCGCCGCGTCACCGGCGAGCAGGAACAGGCCGGGCGCGCCGCTCGCCAGCCGCGGGTAGTCCACCGCCCCGATCGCCGCCGGCGGCGTCCAGCTCGACGCGGCGTTGAGGTCGCCGGTCCCGGAGTACCGCCGCCAGACGGCGTCGCCCGCGGCGGTGCTGGACGTCACGACCGGCACCGCCCCGTCCATCCCGACCGATCCGTAGTAGGGCCGCGTCGTGTCCAACACCGCGAACCCCGCCGGCGGGGTGCCCGTCAACGGCGCGTTGAGGAACAGCCCACCGCGTCCGTCGGCGTTCGTCACGATCGAGACGCTGTCGCCGGGGCCGTCCGCAGCCTCGTAGATCGGCACGTTGCCGCCCGCCGTCCGCGACGTGAAGCTGAGCCCACCGTCCGTCGACACGTACTGCGTGAGCTCGGTCACCGGCCCGAAGCGATGCACCAGCACCGACACGCGGCCCCCGCTCAATGACACGTACGGCCGCGTCGTCGTGTCGGTCCCCGCCGTGGGTGGCAGCGTCAACGCGACGTCACACGCGGTCGCCCCGCGCGGCAGCCGGCAGTAGCGCGGCGCGTGCTGGTTGACCTCCGGCCCGTTCCACGCGATGTGGGCCGTGCCGGCGCCATCGACCGCGACCGAGGGCTGGCTGCCCGCCCCGATGACGAACGGCGCCGCGCCCGCGCGGCCGACGACTCCGAAGAAGACGACGAGCGCGACGACGACGGCAATGCGCACGAGGCGACCCTCCCAGACGAGGGTCGCCCCGCGCAACCCCTCCTACGCCAGGACGTGACTCAGCTCGCCCGACCGGATCAGCTCGACGACGGAGGCGATGTCACGGTCCATCCGTCGGTCGCGGTCCAGCGGGGCGACACGCGCGCGGATGAGCGCGTGGGCCTCACGGACCTTGGGGCTGGCCTGGTCGACTCCGCGCAGGTCGAGTGCCTGCGAGAGCGCGATCAGGTGGATCGCGGCGATGTGCTGGGCGATCTCCACGATCGAGCGCGCGTCACGCGCGCTGATCGTCCCCATGGAGACCTTGTCCTGGTTATGGGCCTCGGTCGAGCGCGAATGGATGCTCGCCGGGTTGCACAGCTTCAAGGCCTCGGCGGTGAGCGCCGAGCACGAGAGCTGCATCCCCTTGAAGCCGTGATGGAGACCGGCTTCGAAGTCGTCGTGGGCGAAGTACGGGATCAGGTTGGGCGTCAGGCCCGCGTTGAACTTCTCGTCCACCACCAGCTCGAGCTGGCGGTCCATCAGGTCGCACAGGTTGGCCAGCGCGATCTTCAGCGCGTCCATGCCCTGGGCCATGTGGCTGCCGTAGAAGTTGCCGCCGCTCTGGGCGCGGCCGCCCGGGACGTCGAACAGCGGGTTGTCGTCGGACGAGTTGATCTCGACCTCGATCCAGCGGTCCACCCACTCGAGCGTGTCGCGCAGCGCGCCGACGATGTGCGGCGCGCAGCGGACCGAGTACTTGTCCTGCACCGAGCGTGTGAGCTCGCGGAAGCCGGCGCCGTCGAGCGGGACGATCTCCTCCGCGTCGTGCGTAAGCTCGGAGCCGTCGAGCAGCATCCGGACGTTGGCCGCGCTCTCGATGATCCCCGGGTGCGGCTTGGCCTCGAACAGGAAGGCGTTGAAGTGGCCGTGGTTGCCGGCCAGCGCCTGCGACGCCATCGCCGTGCACAGCTCGACGACGAACGCGAGCTCACGCGCGTCGTGCGCCGCCAGCACGGAGAACCCGGACATGAACGACGTGCCGTTGGTGAGCGCGAGCCCTTCCTTGGCCTCCAGCTCGAGCGGCTTGATGCCCAGGTCGGTGAGCACGTCGATCGCCTCGCGGACGTCGCCGTCGTAGAGCACCTCGGTCTCACCGACGAGCGCGCGGCCGACGTACGACAGCGGGACGAGATCGCCGGACGCGCCGCACGAGCCGCGCTCGGGGATGAGCGGCAGGATGTCGTGGTTGAGCAGCGTGAGCAGCTGCTCGATGACCTCCAACCGCACGCCGGAATTGCCCTTGGCCAGGCAGTTCGCGCGGAACAGCATCGTCAGCCGCGTCACCTCGGGGTTCGCGGTCTGGCCCGTGCCGGCGCCGAGGAAGCGGAGCATGTTCTGCTGCAGCGCCGCGGCCTTCTCGGGCGCGATCTGACGGTGCGCGCTGTCCCCGAAGCCGGTGGTGACGCCGTAGATCGGGATCTCACGCGCGATCAGGTCCTGCTTGAGCGCACGCGCGGCCTCGACGCGGCGGGCCGCCGCGGGGGAGAGCGTCGCGGTTCCGCCGTGACGAGCGAGCCGCACGGCGTCGGCGATCGTGAGCGAGCCACCGTCCAGATCGACGTGCACGCCGGTGTCCTGATGCAGCAAGTCCGTCATCCGTCGCAACGGTACCTGGGTAGACGAAGCGTGCAACAAATTTAGGCGTTCTGCTCACGATTGCGCAGACGCAAGCGTTTGACACTACGCAACTTGACCAGCGTGTGCGTTCTGTTACGCGCTGCTCGTCTCGCCACGGGAACGCGGTACCGTGAGATGCATGTTCGTTGGCCTGGTCAAGGACCCCGGGTCAGGGTGGGGGCTGCCCGGCGATCATCCCGAGCCGCCGCGGCGCCGGTTCGCGCTGCCGGCCATCCCGTGGCGTCCGCTGGTCTGGATCACCGCGGTCGTCCTCATGTTCGTCGTGAGCCGCGCGGTCGGAGGCTGGGCGGGCTACGCGTTGATGCTGCTGGCCGTGCTGGTCGGAAGCCTGCGCCTGGACCGGCAGCTCGGCCCGCCCTCGCGCGGTCTGCGCGACTACCAGTCCTGACTCACCGCCGGTTGTAGGAGTCCTCGGTGGCCCAGCCGCCGGCGGTCCGTGCCGTCACCGAGCAGCCGACCTTGCCCGACTTCACCGTCCGCGTCTTCCCGCCGCCCTCGAGGTAGATGCGCTTGCCGGGGGTGAGCTGCTGGCCGTCGAGCTTCGGGGCGCCCTCGCGCCACCACCGCACCTTGAAGGTCGCGGCGGCCGGGTGCCACGTGCCGACCACGCACCGGCGCACCGCACCGGAGCGACGAACGCGCACGCGTCGCTCGGCCCACGGCGCCACCGTCCCCGCCCGCGTCAGCAGGCCGGCGTGCGCGGCGATCCGCTCGGACACGTCCGGGAGCCCTTCGCCGCAGTCGCGGCCCTGCGTCTCGCCGCCCCACGTGACCACGCCCGCGAGCGCCCAACCGCCGTTGCGCTGCACCATGACCGGCCCGCCGCTGTCTCCCGCGCAAGCCTGCGCGGCGTTCGCCGTCGGGTCGAGCGTGCACAGGTGCCGGGCGGGGTGGAACAGGCTGGAGCCGTAGGCGGACGCGCAGCCGTCGCTCACCACCTGGTTCGCCGCCAGGGCGACCGCCGAGCCGGCGGAGGGGGCGGGGCCCGTGCGGCCCCTGCCGAGCGTCACCGACGGCTCGCCGACCGCGGGCGCCGGGGCGGCGACCGGCACCGGCGCGACGTCGGTCACGGGCTCCTCGAGCAGCAGCACGGCGATGTCGTCGACGGTGCCGGAGGCGCTCGGGTCCTCCGGGTGCACCGGCGAGGGGATCTCCCGGTACGAGGTCGGGAAGATCGCGCCGCGCCAGGCCCGCCGGCGGCCGCTCA
Organism: Solirubrobacter pauli; assembly: GCF_003633755.1. GTDB lineage: Bacteria > Actinomycetota > Thermoleophilia > Solirubrobacterales > Solirubrobacteraceae > Solirubrobacter > Solirubrobacter pauli. The sequence goes on along the minus strand of NZ_RBIL01000002.1, from coordinate 2,390,854 downwards.
GCCGGACGCTGACCCGCCCGGGGTCCGCGCCCTGGACGCAGTGGGCCGCTGTGACGACGCGGTCCGGCGCGATCAACGCGCCTCCGCAGTACGGCCCGCGGGTCGTGAGGGACACGAGCCATGGCGCCTGCTCCGGCGGGAACGGGGTGCCGTGGAACACGGCGGCGGTGGCGAGGAGGGTGGAGCCGATCATCGGTCCGTCTGTGTCCGGCAGCGGGCGGAACGTTACGTCAGCCGGGCTACCGGTCTGGACGAACGTGCAGTTGCACGCGGACCGCCCGGTCCCAATATGGGTGTCCATGGCGCACCGGATTCTCGTGATCGACGACAAGCCCGACCTCTCCACGGTCGTGCGGATGCTGCTCGAGCGCGCGGGCCACGAGGTCGTCACGGCTGACAACGGCCGTCTGGGGCTGCGCACGTTCTACGAGACGCGCCCGGACCTGGTGGTGCTCGACGTGCGCATGCCGGAGCTGGACGGGTGGGAGACGCTCGAGCGGCTGCGGGACCTGAGCGACGTGCCGGTCCTGATGTTCAGCGGGACGAAGCCCGAGCCCGAGCAGCTCGAGCGGCTGCGGCCCGGACGCGACGCCTTCCGGCCGAAGCCGTTCTTCGGCAACGAGCTCGTCGGGGTCGTCGACGAGCTGCTGCAGGCCGCTTAGCGCGGCGCGACGAGCGTCTCGAGGCGCGCGGTCGCCTCACGCATCACGTCGATGAGCTCGCGCTCGTCCGGGGCGGTGATCCAGCGCTCGAAGGCCACGCGGAAGATCGCGATGCCGGTCTCCGCCGCGAGGCCGGCCTCGGGGTCGGGCACGCCGCGCTCGCGCAGGCCTTCCCGCAGGACGGCGGAGAGGCGGGCGAGCTTGATCAGCTCACGCTCCTGCAGCTCCGGCGTGGCGTCGATCACGGCTTGGCGGCGGCGGGAGTGGTCGCGGTCGCGGCCGACGAGCTCGGCGATCACGTCGAGCACGGCCGCCACGACCCGCATCGTCGGCATGCCTTCGGGCGCCTCGACCGCGGCGGCGCGCACGGCGTGCTGCAGCTCGTCGCCGCGCGCGAACAGCACCTCGCGCTTGTCGGCGAAGTAGCGGAAGAACGTGCGGGCGGTCAGCCCGGCTCGCTCGGCGATGTCGCCGACGGTCGTCTGCTCGTACCCGCGCTCGGTGTACAGGTCCAGCGCCGCCTCGCGGAGGCGACCGCTCGCATTCGGCTCCCATCGCGCCACGAGGACCAGTGTAATGACACGGTGTGACATCACGTGCTACGTTGATGTCGCGCTGTGACATCACATGACTTCTGGAGGTCTCGACATGCGCGTCTTCATCACCGGGGCATCGGGCTGGATCGGCTCGGCCGTCACCCGGGAGCTGCTTGCGAACGGACATCAGGTGCTCGGCCTCGCCCGGTCGGACGCATCGGCCGAGAAGGTCGCCGCGCTGGGTGCCGAAGTGCACCGCGGGGATCTGAACGACCTCGACAGCCTGGCCGCGGGCGCGACGTCCACGGACGGCGTGATCCACCTCGGCTACCACCACGACTTCTCGCAGATGGCCGAGGCGGCCCAGCTCGACGCCGCCGCCATCGACACGTTCGGCCGGGTGCTCGAGGGCACGGACAAGCCGTTGCTGATGGCGTCCGGCGTGCTCGGCCTGGCGACCGGGCGGGCCGCGACCGAGCAGGACGAGGCGGACCCGGGTGGCCATCCGCGGATCGCCAACGCGGCCACGACGCTCGCCCTCGCCGACCGCGGGGTCCGCTCGGTCGTGCTCCGCTTCCCGCCGACCGTCCATGGCACCGGCGACCCCGGCTTCGTCGCGGCGCTCGTCGGCTTCGCGCGCGAGAACGGCGTCTCCGGCTACGTCGGCGACGGCGCCAACCACTGGTCGGCCGTGCACCAGCACGACGCGGCGCGGGTCGTGCGCCTGGCGCTCGAGCAGGCGCCGCCGGCGACCGTCGTCCACGCGGTCGCCGAGGAGGGCGTGCCGACGAAACGGATCGCCGAGGCCGTCGGGCGCGCGCTCGGGCTGCCGACGGAGCCGGTCGCGCCGGAGCGGCTGAGCTGGCTCGGCCACTTCTTCGCCGCCGACATGCGCGTGTCCAGCGCCGTCACCCGCGAGCGCTTCGGCTGGGAGCCGACCGGCCCGACCCTGCTGGAGGACCTCGACAGCGGCGTCTACACGCGCTGAGCCGCGAATGCGGAGAATGGCGCTCATGCCCGCTCTCCGCTTCGCGCTCGTCGACGTGTTCGCCGACGTCGCGCTCACCGGCAACCCGCTCGCCGTCGTCGACGGCGGCGAGGGCCTGAGCGACGACGTGCTCGCGGACATCGCGCGCGAGTTCAACCAGTCCGAGACGACGTTCGTGCTTCCCGGCGACGGGGGCGCGACGCGTCGCCTGCGGTCGTTCACGACCGGCCGCGCCGAGGTGGGCGGTGCCGGGCACAACGCGCTCGGCGCCTGGTGGTGGCTGGCGCACGACGGCCAAGTCGGGCCGGGCGATCACGTCCAGCGGATCGGCGACGACGAGCTGCCGCTGACCATCGAGCGTGCCGGTGAGCGGTTCTCCGTCTCCATGCGGCAGGGCGAGCCCGTCCGGTCGGCGGGGACTGTCGCGGCGGCCACCCTCGCCGCGCCGCTCGCGCTCGACCCGGAGGATCTCACGGCCGGCCGAGTCGTCTCGACCGGTACGCCACACCTGCTCGTGCCGGCGTCCGGCCGGGAGGCGGTCGACCGCGCCGCGCCGCACGCGCCCGCGCTCAAGCAGGTGCTGGCCGAAGCGGGCGCGGAGGGGTGCTACCTCTACGCGCTGGACGGCCCGGACCCCTACGCGCGCTTCTTCAACCCGACCGTCGGGCTGTGGGAGGACCCGGCCACCGGCACCGCGGCCGGGCCGCTCGCGTGGTCGCTGGTGGAATCCGGGTCGGTGGCCGGTCCGGAGGTCGTCGTCGAGCAGGGCCATGCGATGGGCCGGCCGAGCCGGCTTCGCCTCCGCATCGAGGGGGCCGCGGTGACGTTGTCCGGCACCGCCGTGCTCGTCGCCGAGGGTCACATCCACGTCCCCGGCTGACCGCTACATCCCGCCGGCCACCCGCAGGATCGCGCCGGTCGTGTAGCTCGCGTCGTCGCTGAGCAGCCACGCGACCGCACCCGCGATCTCCTCGGGCTCGCCGGCACGGCCGAGCGGCACGCGCTCCGCCACCTTCGCGGGGCGCTCCGGGTCGGCGTGGATCTCGGTCCAGATCGTCCCGGGGGCGACGCAGTTGACGCGGATGCCGTCCGGGCCGAGCTCCTTCGCCAGCCCGACGGTGATCGCGTCCACGGCGGCCTTCGAGCCCGCGTAGTGCACGTACTCGTTGGGCGAGCCGAGCGTGGCGGCGCCGGAGGAGATGTTCACGATCACGCCGCCACGCCCGAGCATGTCCCGGGCGGCACGGCGTGCGCACAGCAGCACGCCGACCACGTTGACGGCGTACACGCGTGGGAGCTCGTCGACCGGCAGGTCCACCAGACGCCCGACGGGCCCGACGATCCCGGCGTTGTTGACGAGCCCGGTGACCGGCCCGAGCTCGGCCGCGGCGTCGAACAGGCGGTCGACGTCGTCGGGGTCGGCCGTGTCCATCCGCACGGTGACGGCACGCGCGCCGGCGGCGCGGACGGCCTCCGCGACGGCCTCCGCTCGGTCCTCGGCAGCGCGGAAGCCGATGACGACGTCGTGTCCGTCCGCGGCGAGGCGCGTGCACACGGCGGCGCCGATCCCGCGTGCGCCGCCGGTGACGACGGTGATGTGCTGGTTGCGCGTAACCCCCATAGACGCAATCATATGGTTATGGACCTCCCCGCGGATCTCTCGCTCCCGCTCGAGCGCGGCGCGCCGTGGTGGTACTGGCTCGGCGGGCGGCCCGCGCTGGACTTCACGAACACGTTCCGTGAGCGCTGGAACCGGTGCGTCGAGACGCTCGTCACCGGCGCGGACCTGGGCGAGTGGCTGGTCCAGGCGCAGCTGCTGGACACCGTCCCACCCGTGACGGGCCCGGCGCTCGAGCGTGCGCGCGAGCTGCGGGAGGCGATCAACGACGGCGTGGTCGCCGCGCTGGCCGGCGAACCGGTCCCGGAGCACACGCTGGAGGCGTTGGCGGCAGCGCTGCCGCACGCGGCACGTGCGGAGGCCGTCGTGCGGGTCGACGGCACGCTCGCGCTCGTCCCCGCGCCCCCGGCCGACCCGGTCGCGCACGCCCTCGGGCTCGTCGCGCGCGACGCCGTCGAGATGTTCGGCGCCGCCGACCGGATCCGGGTGTGCGCGTCCGACACCTGCAGCGCCCGCTTCTTCGACCGCTCGCCCACCGGCAACCGCCGCTGGTGCTCGATTCGCGGTTGCGGCAACGTCGAGAAGGCCCGCCGGCACCGGCGGCGGCAACAGGAGACCAGGACATGAGCGCAGTGCAGTCGGGACTGGAGGGCGTCGTCGCCTTCGCCACGCAGATCGCCGAGCCGGACCGCGAGGGCGGCGCGCTGCGCTACCGCGGCGTCGACCTCGAGGAGCTCGCGGGACGCGTGCCCTTCGAGGACGTCTGGGGCCTGCTCGTGGACGGCACGCCGGCGCCCGGCCTCCTGCCGCGCCCGCCGCGTGAGCTCCCGCTGCGCAGCGGGGACACGCGGGCCGACGCGCAAGCGGCCGTCGCCGCGCTCGGGGCGGGGCTGGAGCCGCTGATCGACAGCACCGACGAGCGGGCGCGCGAGGACCTCGCGGCGATCTCCGCCCTGACGCTCGACTTCGTCGCCCAGTCGGCGCGCGGGGCGGACCTGCCGATCGTCCCGATGCCCGCCGACGGCACGCTGGCCGAGCGCTTCCTGGTGCGCTGGCGGGGCGAGGCCGATCCGACGCACGCGCGCGCCATCGACGCCTACTGGGTCTCGGCCGCCGAGCACGGGATGAACGCCTCGACGTTCACTGCGCGGGTCGTGGCCTCCACCGGCGCGGACGCCGCCGCGGCCCTCTCGGCCGGCATCGGCGCGCTCTCCGGCCCGCTCCACGGCGGCGCGCCCAGCCGCGTGCTGAAGATGCTCGACGCCGTCGAGCGCAGCGGAGACGCCGCCGGCTGGGTGAACGCCGCGCTCGACGCCGGCGAGCGCCTGATGGGCTTCGGCCACCGCATCTACCGCGCCGAGGACCCGCGCGCCCGCGTGCTGCGCCGCACCGCGCGCGAGCTGCGCGCGCCACGGTTCGAAGCCGCGGAGGCGCTGGAAGCGGCGGCGCTGACGGCCCTCGCCGAGCGCAAGCCCGACCGCGTGCTCGCCACCAACGTCGAGTTCTGGTCGGCGGTCGTGCTCGACTGCGCCGCCGTCCCGCCGGAGCTGTTCACGCCGCTGTTCGTCTGCGCGCGCACGGCGGGCTGGTCGGCGCACGTGCTCGAGCAGAAGCGCGAGGGCCGCCTGATCCGGCCGACCGCGCTGTACGCGGGCGCCGCGCCGCGCGGGCTCGCCGCCGTGTAGAACCCCGCGTGTGGACAACGTCGCCGGTCGGATCGCCGCGGGGGTCGCCGCCGTGCTGTTGTGGCTCGGCTGGCTGTTCGGCGCGATCATCGCGCTGTTCGTGGCCGCCAGCGCGGCCGAGCCCGGGCACGCGACCGAGCGCGGCGAGACGCTGTCGGCCGGCATCGTCCTCGGGCTGGTGGAGGGCGGCCTGCTGGCGGGCGCCCTCGTGCTGTCGGTCTACGCCGCCTCGGGGCGGTTCGCGTTCTGGCGCCCGCTGGCGGCGGCGCCGGTGCTGGGCTCGCTCGCGCTCGGCGTGCTCGCCGGAGTGTCGTTGTAGTCGTCGCGGACGGCTTCGAAGTACGAGTTGCACGCCGTGCAGCGCCACTGCGCGGTGATGATCTGGCCGCCCCACTGCGCGACGCGCTCGACCTGCGCCGAGTCGCAGAACGGGCAGGTCACGCCGGCCACCGGCGGCGCTCGGCGTCCCAGCCGTCGAACGTCAGCTCGGGCAGGGTCACGTCCACGCCCTCGGCGGCCAGCAGCTCGGTCAGCCAGGCGCGCATGAGCTCGCGCTGCGCGGCCGCGTCGCGGGAGACCTCGCCGGCCTCGACCGCGGCGCGCAGCTCGGCGTCGTCGTCCGGGCCGACCCAGCGGCCCGCGTGCTCCCACGTCTCCAGCAGCCGGGCCACGAACGCGTCGCGCTGCTCGCCGCGGCACAGGCGGCGCGCCCATGCCTCGCCGTGCGCGCGGTGCGAGCCCTCCTCCTGGAGGATCTTCTTCGCGCGCTGCGCCATCGGCGTGAGCGTCGAGTCCACGCAGGAGGCGACGAACGTCGTGAGCACGCCGTCGACCAGCAGGTTCGCGGCGATGAACGCGTTCCAGTCGGGCAGCTCGTCGTCGAGCAGCGCGAGCCGCTTGTCGCCGCCGAAGCCGTCCTCGTTGGCGTCCACGCCGAGCCCCTTCAGCACGGGGTAGGTGGAACGGGAGTGGCCGAGCTCGTCCTGCGCCATCGCGGCGGCGGCGACGGCGCTCTCGAGCGTCGGGGCGCTCACCGCCCACTCCGCGTAGCGGCGGCCCAGCGCGGCCTTATTGTCGGCCAGGGAGGCGAGGAGGGTCTTCATGGCTTGATCGCCTCCCGGATCGAGTCGCGCGGCACGATGATCATGTGGATCCACGGCTGCTCGTCGTAGATCGAGCGGGCGGACACGAGCGCGAGGTCCTCGTCGGACTCGGTGACCGTGCCCACGTGGTGCAGCGGGTCCTCGTAGGCCTTGCGGGCGAAGACTTCCCAGATCACGCCACGATCCCCAGCTCGCGCATGCGCCCGCGCGCCTCCTCGCGGATCAGCTTGCGCGTCCACACCGGGTCCCAGACGATCTCGATCCGCACCTCGTCGACGTCGGGCTCGGCCAGCAGCCGCTCGCGGATGTCGTCCTGGATGAACTCCATCGCCGGGCAGCCCATCGCGGTGAACGTGAGCTTGAGGTCGACCACGCCGGCGTCGTAGGCGATCGCGACGATCAGCCCCATGTGCACGACGGAGATCGGGATCTCCGGGTCCTCGACCTCGGTCAGGGCCTCCCACAGCCGGGCTTCGACGCTCATCCGCGGTAGCCCTTCTGCAGCTTCGCGACGTACGTCTCGTTCATCGGCCCGCGCCCCTTCCAGCGCGTCATGACCTCGTCCCAGCCGATCTCGACGCCGCCCCACTGCTTCTTCTCGCCGTCGAACTGCTGCGGGAACGGGCAGTCGATGACGTAGCGCTGCGCCTCTTCGTCGAAGTGCGCGGGCACGTCGAGGCCGACCTCGTCCATGAACGGGACGACGTGGCCCATCCAGTCCTGGCGCAGCTCGTCGTTGGTCTTGCCCTTGAAGCCGTACTCGAGCTGGATGCCGTGCTTCTTGCGCTCGTCCGGCAGCCCGAACCACTCGAGGGTGAGGATGAACATCCAGTCCAGCGACGCCTGCAGCTTGCGCTTGTGGTCGGGGTCGGCGGCGAACTTCTTCACCCACGTGCGGCCATGGCGCAGGTGGAACGTCTCCTCCTTGTCGACCTTGGCCAGCGCGCGCTTCCACGGGCCGAACGTGGACGACTGGTGCACGTCGCTCAAGAGCACGAAGCCGGCCTGGTCGTAGAGCGCGTTGGCCAGCACGAGCTCGTACCAGGAGTCCAGCGGCACGTCGAACGCGTACGGGTACTTGAAGGCGTGCGCCTCGCGCTCGTAGATGAGCGCCGGCATGTCGACGCCGAGGTCCCCGAGCAGGCGGTAGCCGATGTGGGCGTGCGCGAGCTCGTCCTGGATGATCGAGACCGCGGAGCCGAAGTTGTTGAGCGCCGGCGCGTGCGACGCGGCGCGCAGGTAGGCGGGCGCGGAGACGAGCTCGGTGTCGGCCGAGACGGTGAGGATGCGGCGGATCCCCTTCAGGTACTCGGGGGACATGTGCTGCAAGCCCTCGACGAGCTTGCCGGCGGCCAGATGCGCTCGGACCTCGTCCTCGGTTCGGGGCGCGACGACCTCCACGGCTCCTCCAACGTGAGACATCATGTTGACGAGCGAGAGCGTATCGTCTAATTTGACGCGGGTCAATGACCAGTCTTGAGATCGTCAACCCGGGAACGGGGGAGCCGGTCGCGTCCGTCCCGGCCGCGACGCCCGAGGACGTCGACCGCGCGGTGGGCGCCGCGCACGCCGCGCAGCGCGACTGGGGACGCCTCGGCTACGCCGACCGCGGCAAGGTCCTGCACGCGATGGCCGAGGCCTTCGAGGCGCACGTCGACGAGCTGACGCCGATCCTCGTGCGCGAGCAGGGCAAGACGATCCGCGAAGCCAAGATCGAGCTGCGCAAGGCGGCCGACACGCTCGAGCACTACGCCGGGCTGTCGCGCCAGGTGCGGGCCGTGTCGATCCACAACGTCGACACCGACGTCGACGGACGCGTGCTCCGGCGCCCGCTCGGCGTGGTCGCCGCGATCGTGCCCTGGAACTTCCCGACCACGCTGCTGTGCAACAAGCTCGGCCCGGCGTTGCTGTGCGGCAACACGGTGGTGGCCAAGCCCGCCGACAGCACGCCGCTCACCACGCTGCGGTTGGGTGAGATCTTCGCCGAGGCGGGCGTGCCCGAGGGCGTGTTCACCGTGCTGCCGGGCACCGGCGCGGTCGCCGGGGAGGCGCTCGTCCGTCACCCGCTCGTGCGCAAGGTGGCCTTCACGGGCTCGACCCCGGTCGGCGAGCGTGTGGCGGCGCTGGCCGCCGTCGGCTCCAAGCGCGTCACGCTCGAGCTCGGCGGCAGCGACCCGATGATCATCTGCGACGACGCCGACCTGAAGTCCGCGGCCTCGGCGGCCGCCATGGGCCGCTTCTACAACTGCGGCCAGGCGTGCCTGGCGATCAAGCGCCTGTACGTGTTCGACAGCGTCGCCGACGAGATCATCGAGGCGGTCGCGGCCAAGGCCAAGCGCCTGCGGGTCGGCCTCGGTGACGATCCCAACAGCCAGATGGGGCCGCTGCACAGCGCCAAGCAGCGCGATCAGCTCGAGCGCCAGATCGCCGAGAGCGGTGGCGAGGTCGTGGCCGGCGGAGGTCGTCCGGACGGGCTCGACCGCGGCTGGTTCCACGAGCCGACCGTGGTGGTCGAGCCGCGCAAGGACTCGCCGATGGCCGTCGAGGAGGTCTTCGGTCCCGCGCTCCCGATCTGGCGCGTGCGGGACCTGGACGAGGCGATCGAGCTGGCGAACGCGTCGCCGTTCGGGTTGGGGTCGAGCGTGTGGACGAGCGACCTGCGCCGCGCCGAGCGCGCGGCGACGGAGCTCGACTGCGGCTACACGTGGGTCAACTCGCGCACCAAGGTCTACGACGAGCTGCCGTTCGGCGGGCTCAAGGCGTCCGGCTACGGCAAGGAGCACGGGTCGGAGGCCCTCGACTACTACACGGACCAGAAGTCGGTGGTGGTTCGCCGGTCGTAGGGAGCTGTATGTTCGGGCCCTGAGAGAGGCTCATTGGAGGAGGAGAGAGATGCCGGTCGTGCAACCCGCATTGGCCCCGCCCCGGATCGTCGCTCGCGACGCGCCGGACGGGAGCCTGATCCTGAAGTCCGAGATGGAGCTCGAGCCTTACGAGGCGAGTCTCGGCCTGCTGCTGCGCCACTGGGCGCGCGAGACGCCCGACCGCGTTTTCCTGGCCGAGCGCGGTCCCGACGGCAACTGGATCGAACTCACCTGGGGTGAAGCCGGGCGCAAGGCGAACAGCGTCGCCCAGGCGCTGCTCGACCGCGGGCTTGGACCGGACCGCCCGGTGCTGATCCTGTCGGGCAACGCGATCGACCACGCGCTGCTGACGTTAGGTGGCTTCCTGGCCGGCGTGCCCGTCGTGCCCGTCTCGCCGGCGTACTCGCTGATGAGCGCCGACTTCGGCAAGGTCAAGCACATCGCCGCGCTCGTGAAGCCGGGGCTCGTCTACGCGTCGGACGCCGGGCCGTTCGGCGGCGTGCTGTCGGCCGTGGACTTCGGCGGCGCCGAGCTGGTGCTGTCGTCGCACGGCGCGGGCGCGACGCCGTTCGCCGAGCTGCTGGACACGACGCCGTCGATGGACGTCGAGGACGCGCTCGCGTCGGTCACGCCCGACAGCGTCGCGAAGATCCTCTTCACCTCGGGTTCGACCGCGATGCCCAAGGGCGTGATCAACACCCACGGGATGCTGTGCGCGAACCAGCAGTCGCTCGCGCAGATCTGGCCGTTCACCTCCGGCACGCCGCCGGTGCTCGTGGACTGGCTGCCGTGGAACCACACGTTCGGCGGCAACCACAACTTCAACCTGATCCTCAAGCGCGGCGGCACGCTCTACATCGACGCGGGCCGGCCGGCGCCGCCGCTGATGCCGATCACCGTGCGGAACCTGACGGAGATCGCGCCGACGATCTACTTCAACGTCCCCGCTGGCTACGGCGCGCTGCTGCCGTTCCTCGAGCGCGACGAGGCGCTGCGGGCGAAGTTCTTCGAGCGGCTGGACCTGATCTTCTACGCCGCCGCCGCGCTGCCGCAGGACCTCTGGACGCGGCTCGAGGCCGTCGCGCGCGAGGCGCGCGGCGAGCCGGTGATGATGACCTCGTCGTGGGGGCTGACCGAGACGTCGCCGCTCGCCACCGCCGCCCACTTCCCGATCGACCGCGCGGGGGTGATCGGCGTGCCCGTGCCGGGCGTCGAGCTCAAGCTCGTCCCGGTCGAGGGCAAGCTCGAGATGCGTGTGAAGGGGCCCAACGTCACGCCCGGCTACCTCGGCCAGCCGGACTTGACGGCGAAGGCGTTCGACGAGGACGGCTGGTACCGCACGGGCGACGCCGGCAAGCTGGAGGATCCGGACGATCCCAACCAGGGCGTCGTCTTCGACGGGCGCGTGGTGGAGGACTTCAAGCTGCTGACCGGCACGTTCGTGTCCGTCGGCAACCTGCGCGTGAAGGCGCTCGCCGCCGCCTCCCCGCTGCTGATGGACGCCGTCGTCTGCGGGCACGACCGCGACTACGTCGGGCTGCTCGCCTGGCTGAACCTCGGCGCGGCGCGCGAGATCGCGGAGGAGCCGGACGGCGAGCTGGACGCGCTGGTCGGCTCGCCCAAGATCCACGCGTTCGTGCGTGAGCGGATCCGCGCGTACAACGAGCAGCACCCCGGGTCCTCGACCCGCGTGGAGCGCGTCGTCCTGCTGGCGGAGCCGCCCTCGCTGGACGCGAACGAGATCACCGACAAGGGGTACGTGAACCAGCGCGCGGCGCTCGAGCGGCGCAGCGCGTTCGTCGACGGGCTGTTCGACGCGCAGCCCGGTGCGGAGGTGATCATCTGCCCGTAGGCATGCCGCCGGTCGGAGGGGAGGTCGTGGCCGAGGACGACTGCCTCGACGGCGTCCTCGGCTTCCAGGTGGTGTCGATCGGCGACGGGGAAGCCGTGGCGCGCTTCCCCGTCGAGGACCGCGTGCGCCAGCGCTTCGGGCTGGTGCACGGCGGGGCGTACGCGGCGCTCGCCGAGATGCTCGCGACCGAGGCGACGGTCGCGGTCGTCCACCCGGACGGCTACGCGGCGATGGGCTCGTCGAACGAGACGAGCTTCCTCAAGCCCGCGCGCGGTGCGTGGATCACCGCGCGCGCGAAGGCTCGTCACCGCGGCCGCACGACCTGGGTGTGGGACGTCGACCACACCGACGGCGAGGACCGGCTCGTGGCGGTGAGCCGCATCACCATCGCGGTCCGGCCACGCTAACGCGGCTTGGTGAGCAGGCCGGTGACCCGTGCGGTCACCGCATCGGGCAGCAGCCGGCTGACGAGGTGCGTGGCCTTGGACGTGATCGAGGCCGCCACCACCGTCTCGCGTCCGGCCATCAGCGCCTCGAACGCCTGCTCGGCGACGTCGGCGGGATCGTCCTTGGGCATCGCCCCGCCGAGGATCGTGGTCTCCTGGTCGGCCTTCTCGAAGATCGGCGTGTCGGTCGCGCCCGGCTCGAGCACGGTGACGCTCACGCCGTGCTCGCGCAGCTCGTGGCGGAGGCTGATGCCGAACGAGCGCGCGAACGCCTTGCTCGCGTTGTAGGCCGCCTGATGGGGGCCAGGGAAGGCCTCGACGATCGAGGCGGTGATCAACACGCGCCCGCGCTTGCGGGCCCGCATCTCATCCGTGACGAGCCGCGCGAGGTGCACGAGCGAGCGGACGTTGAGGTCGACCAGCTCGAGCTCGCGCTCCAGGTCGTCGCTGCGCGCGGTGATCCCGGCGTTGAGCGCGAGGACCGTGACCGGCCGGTGCCGGAGGTGCTGATGCAGCGTGCGGACGCCGTCAGGTGTGGCGAGGTCGACTTCGACGCCTTCCGCGTCGAGCCGCTCGGCGACGGCGTGGATCTCGGGTCCGCGCGCCGCGACGACGAGGTCGAACCCGTGGTTGGAGAACTGGCGGGCGAGGGCTAACCCGATGCCGCTCGAGGCGCCGGTCACGACCGCCAGTGGCCGGTGCGGTTCTGTCATGCGAAAGCCTTACCCATCTGCTGGAGGAATGCGACGTGGCGGGACGCGGGTAGAGCCCCGGCAGATGTACGGGGAGCTCCGCACCGAGGTGATCGACGCGCCGCCCCAGGCGTGCTTCGACGCGCTCACCGACTTCGACGCGTTGCCGTCATGGCAGGGCGCGGTGAAGGCCGCGCGCGTGCTCGAGCGCGACGAGGCCGGGCGCGGGCGGGTCATCGAGTTCGAGGTCGACGCACGGGTCAAGCGCGTCACGTACCGGCTGCGCCAGATCTACGAGGAGCCGGTGCGGATCGGCTCCGAGTACCTCGGCGGGGACTTCCGCGACTTCGCCGGGGAGTGGCGCTTCGTGGCGCTCGACGACGGTCGCACCCGCGCGGAGCTGGACCTGCGGATCGACCCCGGGCGGTTCGTCCCGGGGCCGGTGCGCGCGGCGATCGCCGACGCGGTCATGCGCCGCTCGCTCGCCGACCTCAAGCGCCACTTCGCAACCTAAAGGGGTCCGACCCCTTTAGGTTGCCTTAGCTCAGGTTGAGGTCGGCTTGATCTCCAGGCGGTGGACGGCTGGGCCGTGGAGGACGTCGCCGTCGACCGTGTAGCGGGACCCGTGGCACGGGCAGTCCCAGGAGCGCTCGGCCCGGTTGAAGTTCACCTGGCAGCCGAGGTGGGTGCAGATGGGGGAGACCGCGTGCAGCCCGCCGTCCTCGTCGCGGTAGCCGGCGACCTTCTCGCCGTTGAGGCGGACGATGTCGCCCTCGCCCGGCGCCAGCGACTCGATGTCACGCCGTCCCGGGTGCTTGACGCGGTCGCCGACGAAGCGCACGCCGGTGACAGCGTTGTCGCGCAGGAGCTTCGGGCCGCTCACGCGCAGGTTGAGCCGGTTGGGGTCGAACAGGTCCGCGTACGGGTTCTCGCGTCCGAGCACGAGGTCCGTGAGCAGGCGCGCGGCGACCGTGCCGCCGGTCATGCCCCACTTGGCGAAGCCCGTCGCCATCAGCACGTGGTCCTCGAACGGCGTCATCCGGCCGATCAGCGGCAGTTGGTCGACGGTCACGACGTCCTGCGAGGACCAGCGATGCTCGACGGAGCGCACGTCCCAGTGCTCGCGCGCGAACGTCTCCAGCGCCGCGTAGCGCTCCTCGGTATCCCCGCCCGTGCCGGTCCGGTGGCCCTCGCCACCGACCAGCAGCAGGTCGCCGACCGCGCGGATCGAGCGCGTCGGGGAGTCGCCGCTGATGAACATGCCGTCCGGCGGCTCGCCGGCGATCCGGCAGACGATCGCGTACGAGCGCTGCGGGTGCGCGCGGGCGAACGCGAGCGAGCGATCCGGGAACGGGAAGTGCGTCGCGACGATGGTGTGCTCGGCGGCGATCGTCCCGCCGGGTGTGCGGACGAACTCGCCGACCTGCACCGCGTGCGTGTGCTCGTACACCTCCGGCAGCCCGCGCACGAGCCCGTGAAGGTGCTTGAGCGGGTGGAACTCGGCCTGGTCGGCGAAGCGCACGGCGCCCGCCGTGGCGAACGGCAGCGGCACGTCGTCGACCAGCGTCGCGGGCAGCCCGGCACTCGCCGCGGCGCGCGCCTCGTCGACCACCTGGTCGCGGTCGGCCTCGGAGGTGACGTACGCGTACGAGGCACGGCGGCGGAAGTCGGCGTCGACGGCGCGCTCGGCGATCCAGTCGAGCGCGGCCTCGTTCGCGCTGCCGTAGGCGGCGGCCGCCTCGGGCCCGTGCTGGTCACGCAGCTGGGCGTAGATCAGCCCGTGCTGGGAGGACACCTTGGCGGTGGTGTGGCCGGTGACGCCGTGCCCGACGCGGTTGGCGTCGATCAGCACCACGCGTGCGCCCGCCTCGTGCAGCAGCCGCGCCGCGGTCACGCCGACGATGCCGGCGCCGACCACCGCGACGTCCGCGGTGACGTCGCCGTCCAGGCGCGGGAACGACGGTCCCTGCGCGTCCAGCCAGATCGAGCCCTTCACGCGCGCTTCTCCTGCCAGCGCAGCGCCAGCTCCTCGAGCCGTGCGAGCGACTCCGCGTTGCGGACGCGCGTCGCGAGCTGCAGCAGCGGGTTGTACTTGAGCGGCGTCCAGACCTGGTCGGGGTCCTCGATGATCGTGACCTGCGTGCCGCCGTCTCGCGTCTCGAGCTGCAGCTCGACCGACGCTGTTCCCAGCGGCCGTCCCTTCGCGCGCAGCTTCAGCCGCCGCGGCGGCTCGGCCTCGAGCACCTCCGTGTGGTCGCTGAGCGTCAGCGGGCCCACGCCGATCGTGTGGTGCAGCTTCGTCCCGACCGCCGGGAAGGCGTCGTCGGCGTCGCGGATGTACTTGGAGCCGACGACCCAGTAGCCGTACGCGGGCGGGTCGGCGAGCACCGACCAGACCGCGGTGGGAGGGACGGGCATGAATCGCTGGTTCTTCGCCACGAGGGTCCTCTACCCACTCGCGGCCATACGAGTGACGCGGCGGCTAGCCGCGCTTCTCGAGCAGGCCCTGCTGGAGCGCCGTGAAGAGCCGACGCGTGTAGGCGATCTCCGTGCGCGCGGCGCCTGCGCGCACGAGCGCCCGCACGGCCACCTGGCCGAAGCGCTCCAGGAACGCGTGCCGCTCGAGCAGGCTGGCCGCGTGCGAGTGCGCACGCTTCATCAGCGCGTCCGACGCCTGGAGCGCGGGCGCGTAGTCGCCGCGCTCGGCCGCCGTCTGCAGCGTGCCGAGCCACTCCCGCAGGTCCTCGTGCGCGAGCTCGGAGGCGAACCAGCCCTGCGGCCCTTCGCGGTACACGGCGGTGGAGGCCGCGGACACCATCTGCGCGCCGTAGCCCCGCAGCTGCTGGGCGAGCACGGGCAGCGGCTCCTCGGGCGGCTCGACCGGGCGGACGTTCGGCCGCACGCCGCGCTCGGTCGCCAGGCGGCGGACCGCTTCGAGCGGGAAGCGCCGGTGACCGCCGGCGGTGCGCACCGCGGAGATGCGGCCCTCGTCGGCCCAGCGGCGCAGCCGCGAGGGGGAGATCGCGAGCGTGGCCGCCGCCGCCTGCAGCGTCATCGGCGCGCCGTCGCCGTCACGCGCGGGGTCCGGCGCCTCGGCCGGCGCGGGGAACTCCGCGAGGATCGCGCGCACCTGGTCCAGCCGGTCCAGGAACGCGTCCACCACGCGCGCGTCGAACTGGCGGTTGCGCTCCGCGCGCAGCGCGTCGACCGCCTCCTCGACCGTGCCCGCGGGGCGATACACGCGGTCCGTGGTCATCGCGTCGAACGCGTCGGCGACCGCGAGGATGCGCCCGGCCAAGGGGATGTCCTCGCCTTCCAGCCGGCGTGGGTAGCCCGTGCCGTCCCAGCGCTCGTGGTGCGTGAGGGCGATCTCGGCGGCCGCGTCAAGCACGTCGATCCCCGAGCCCTTGAGCATCGCGTGGCCGAGCTCGGCGTGCTCCTGCATCTCGCGACGCTCGTCGCGCGTCAGCGGGCCGGGCTTGGTCAGCGCCGTGTCCGCCGTGCCGGCCATGCCGACGTCGTGCAGACGGCTCGCGACGCGCAGGATGTCGGCGTCTTCACCCAGCGCTTCGCCAAGGAGCGCGGCGTACGCGCTCAGGCGCTGCAGGTGCGTGCTCACCACCATGCCTCGACGACCTTCCCCCATCACGCTACTCCCCAAAGATGGGCCGTGGTGGCTGGAATGAAGGTCAAGCATCTCGGTCTGGTCATTGGTTCGGGAGCGGGGTCAGGATAACGCTGCATGCGCTCGCAAAGTTGCAATTGCTCGCAATTTTGCGTTGAATTGCACTCAGTAGGGGTATGGTTCGCGCCGTGGCGACTTCGAATCTGCGCGAGCGCAAGAAGGAACGCACCCGGGCCACGATCACCCGGGTGGCTTTGGACCTGTTCGCGCGCGACGGCTTCGCGGCCACGACGATCCCGGCGATCGCGGAGGCGGCGGAGGTGTCGCCGCGCACCGTCTCGACCTATTTCCCCAGCAAGGAAGGGATCGTCTTCGACGTCTACCAGGCGGCCATCGACCGCTTCGCGCAGCGGTTGGCCGTGCGCGCACCGGGTGAGCAGACGTTCGACGTCCTGCGTGCCTGGCTGCACGACGAGGAGTCGATCCAGCTCGGCGCGGAAGCCGCGCTCGTCCACCACGGAGCCAGCAAGGACGATGACTTCCCGCGCCTGCGCGAGGCCGCCATCGCCAGCGACGAGGACCTGTGGGGGCTGCAGCGCGGCTACATGCGGCCGATGAAGCGCCACGTCGCGCGCGGGATCGCGCAGGACCTCGGCGAGGAGCCCGACTCGCTGCCGGCGCAGATCGTCGCCGAGGCGGTCGTCAGCACGCTGCTGGCGGTCAACGCGCACGCGGCGCGCGAGCACGTCGCGACGACCGAAGCCTTCGAAACCGCCCTCGCCTTCCTCCGCGAGGGTCTGTCCGCCCTCGAGACCTAGGATCCCGCCGCGCCAGATGTCGTCCGCGTCCGAGCTTCCCGAACCCCGCTTCGCCCCCGCCAGCGTCGACGCCAGCCACCAGATCGCGCTCGAGCTCCGGCGCTATCTGGAGCGCGAGGGGTTGCGGCCGGGGGACCGGATCGGCACGGAGCAGGAGCTGGCGGCCGAGTTCGGCGTCAGCCGACCGACGCTGCGCGAAGGGCTGCGGCTGCTCGCCTCCTCGCACCTGATCCGCGTCGGCCGCGGGCGCGCCGGCGGCATCTTCGTCGCGCGCACGCCGGGAGAGGGGATGAGCCGCAACGTCAGCGAGTCGATCTCGATGATGCTGGCCACCGAGAGCGTCTCGCTCGGCGAGCTGCTCGACGCGCGCCTGTTCCTGGAGGTGCCGCTCGCGGGGCTGGCGGCCCTCAACGCGACCGAGGAGACGGCGGCGGAGCTGCAGGCGGCGATCGACGACGCCACCGGGCACACGCCCGGCACGCCGCCCTTCAACGACGCCGACACCCGCTTCCACCAGACGCTCGCCCGCGCGGCGGACAACGAGCTGCTGCGCGCGTTCACCGACTGGATCCTCGAAGTGCTGCAGCCGAAGCTGATCGAGGAGATCGGCAGCCGCACCGACGGCGACGAGATCCTGCGCCAGCACCGTGACATCCAGCGGGCCGTGCGCCGCAACCAGCCCGCGGCCGCCGAGAAGGCGATGCGCGCGCACATCGAGTACCTGATGCGGGTCCAGCGCGGCGACGCCTGAGGCGCCGCCGACGCCGAGACCGACCCGCGGCGGGACCCGACGCCCCCTGGGCGACGGGTCCAAGCGACACGAGCCCGCAGGGCGAGCTGTCGCCTACTTGCGCTCGAAGGCCGCGTCGAACGCGACGGTGGACGGGGAGAAGTCGGTGCGGCGCACGAAGGCGAGCGCGTCGGGCGCGCCCCAGTCACGGTCCATGCCCGAGTCTTCCCACTCGATCGAGAGCGGGCCCTGGTAGCCGATCCGGTTCAGGGCGCGGAACAGGTCCTCGAAGTCGACGTCGCCGTGCCCGGGGGAGACGAAGTCCCAACCGCGCTCGAGCTCGCCGAAGTTGATGTGCGAGCCCAGGATCGACCGACGGCCGTTGAGGCGCTTGATCGAGTCCTTGACGTGCACGTGGTAGATCCGGTCCGCGAACTCGATCGCGAACTCCGCGGTGTCCAGGAACTGGTGCGCGAAGTGGCTCGGGTCCAGGTTGATGCCGAAGCCGGGGCGGTTGTCGAGCGCGTCGAGCGTCTTGCGCGTGGTGACGAAGTCGTAGGCGATCTCCGTCGGGTGGACCTCGAGCGCGAACTTCACGCCCTCGGCGTCGAACACGTCGATGATCGGGCTCCACTGCTCGGCGAACCGCTCGTAGCCGCGCTCGATCTCGGCGAAGTCGTTTGGCGGGAACGAGTAGAGCATGTGCCAGACCGGGGAGCCGGTGAAGCCGGTGACGGTCGTGACGCCGAGCTTGGCCGCGGCGCGCGCGGTGTCCTTCATCTTCTCGGCGGCGCGCTGCTGGACGCCCGTGGGGTCGCCGTCGCCCCACACGTCCGGCGGCACGATCGCCTGGTGGCGCGCGTCGATCGGATCCGAGACCGCCTGCCCGAGCAGGTGGTTGGCGATCGCCCACACGTTCAAGCCGTTGCGCTCGAGGATCTCCCGGCGGTTCTTGACGTAGGCGTCGTCGGAGAGCGCCTGGTCGACGTCGAAGTGGTCGCCCCAGCAGGCGATCTCGATGCCGTCGAAGCCCCACTGGCCGAGCTTCTCGGCGAGCGTCTCGAACGGCAGATCGGCCCACTGGCCGCTGATCAGAGTGACGGGTCTAGCCATGTGAGGCCGAAGGATATGTGGCGGGAGTAGGGTCCCGGCGTATGCGGATCGCGATCGCGGGCGGCGGCCCCGGCGGGCTGTATCTGTCGATCCTGTTGAAGCGCCTGGACCCGACGTCCGAGGTGGTCGTCCACGAGCGCAACGCGCCCGACGACACGTTCGGCTTCGGGGTCGTCTTCAGCGACGAGACGCTGGCTGCGTTCGAGGCGGCGGACCCGGAGTCCTACGCGGAGATCGCGTCCGCGTTCGTGCGCTGGAGCGCGATCGACGTGCGCTACCGCGGCGAGACGGTGACGAGCGGCGGGCACGGGTTCTCGGCGATGGGTCGGCGCGAGCTGCTCGGCGTCCTGCAGCGACGGGCGGCGGCACTCGGCGTGGATCTGCGGTTCCGCAGCGAGGTCTCGCGGCTCGACGGCGACCTGGTCGTGGCCGCGGACGGCGTCAACAGCACGCTGCGCGGCGCGTACGGCTTCGAGCCGGAGCTGGACCGCCGGCGCGCGACCTACGCCTGGTTCGGCACCGACCACGTCTTCGACGCCTTCACGTTCATCATCGCCGAGACGCCGGAGGGCGTCGTGCAGGTGCACGCGTACCCGTACTCGGACTCGCGCTCGACGTTCATCGTCGAGAGCGCGGGTGTGGAGCTCGACCGCGCGCAGTGCGAGGACCTGTTCGGCTACCGGCTGATCGAGAACCGCACCCGCTGGATCAACTTCGTCACCGTGCGCAACCCCGTCTGGCGGCGCGGGAACGTCGTGCTGCTCGGGGACGCGGCGCACACCGCGCACTTCTCGATCGGGTCCGGCACGAAGCTGGCGATGGAGGACGCGATCTCGCTGGCGTGGGCGGTGCGCGAGGGCGACCTCGACGCCTACGAGGCCGAGCGGCGGCCGATCGTGGAGTCGACGCAACGGGCGGCGCAGGGCTCGCTCGAGTGGTTCGAGGGCATCGGCCGCTACATGGGGCAGGAGCCGAAGCGGTTCGCCTTCAACCTGCTCACGCGCTCGCGCCGGATCACCTACGGGGAGCTGAAGCTGCGCGACCCGGAGCTCGTGGCGTCGGTCGCGTCGTCGCCACCGATGTTCACGCCGCTGCGGCTGCGGTCGCTGACGCTCGAGAACCGGGTCGTGGTGTCGCCGATGGACATGTACACGTCGGTCGACGGCACGCCGGGCGACTTCCACCTCGTGCACCTCGGGGCGCGCGCGATCGGCGGCGCCGGGCTCGTCATGACCGAGATGATCTGCACGTCGGCGGACGGGCGGATCACCCCCGGCTGCGGCGGGCTGTACCGCGACGAGCACGTGGACGCGTGGCGGCGGATCGTCGACTTCGTGCACACCCATTCGCGGTCGGCGATCGGCGCGCAGCTCGGGCACGCGGGCCGCAAGGGCGCGACGAAGCTGATGTGGGAGGGCGACAACGAACCGCTGGAGGACGGCGGCTGGCCGTTGATCGCGCCGTCGCCGTTGCCCTGGGACGAGCGCCACCAGGTGCCGCGCGAGATGACCCGCGCGGACATGGACGACGTGGTCGCGCAGTTCGTCGCCGCGACGCGCCGCGCGGTGCTCGCGGGCTTCGACCTGCTGGAGATCCACATGGCGCACGGCTACCTGCTGTCGTCGTTCCTGTCGCCCCGGACGAACCGGCGCACGGACGAGTACGGGCGCGACCGCGCGACGTTCCCGCTCGAGGTGTTGGAGGCGTGCCGGGACGTGTGGCCGGACAGCCGGCCCATGTCCGTGCGGATCAGCGCGACGGACTGGGTGCAGGGCGGCTTCGACGGTGACGACGCGGTGGCCTTCGCGCACCGGCTGCGGGAGGCGGGCTGCGACATCGTCGACGTCTCGACCGGTCAGGTCGTGCCCGATCAGCGCCCGGCGTACGGGCGCTCGTTCCAGACGCCGTACGCCGACCGCATCCGCCACGAGGCGGGCATCCCTGTGATCGCGGTCGGCGCCATCTCGTCCTATGACGACGTCAACACGATCATCCTCGCGGGCCGCGCGGATCTGTGTGCGCTGGCGCGCCCGCACCTCTGGGACCCGCACTGGACCCTGCACGCCGCCGCCGACCAAGGAGTGGACATGGAGTGGATCCCGCAGTACCGGTCGGGCTCGCGCGAGCCGCAGACGGGCAAGGACGTGCGGCGGATGCCGCTGCGGCGCTTCGACTCGGCGGTCACCGCGTGAGCCGCACGGTCGTGGTGACGGGTGGCAAGCGCGGGATCGGCGCGGCCATCTCGGCGGCGTTCGCGGGTGACGACGTCATCGCCTTGGGGAGCGCGGACATGGACGTGACCGACGAGGCGGCGGTGGCTTCCGTGCTCGGCGGGCTCGAGGTCGACGTGCTCGTCAACAACGCGGGCGTGTCGTCCAGCGCGCCGGTGCACCGCACGTCGCTGGAGGAGTGGGAGCGCCAGCTCGGGGTGAACGCGACCGGCGCGTTCCTGTGCACGCGCGCGGTCCTGCCGGGGATGCGCGAGCGCAACCGGGGGCGGATCGTGACCGTGGCCTCCGTGGCGAGCGTGGCCGGCTCGCGCTACACGAGCGCGTACACCGCGTCCAAGCACGCGGTGCTCGGCTTCACGCGGTCGCTGGCGACCGAGCTGGCGGGCACCGGCGTGACCGCGAACTGCGTCTGCCCGGGCTACGTGCGGTCGGACATGACGGACGCGACGATCGCGAACATCGGGGCGCGCACCGGGCAGGACGGCGAGGCGGCGCTGGTGGCGATGACGCCGCTCGGCCGGTTGATCGAGCCCGAGGAGGTCGCGTTCGCCGTGCGCTTCTTCGCGGCCGACGAGGCGGGCGCGATCAACGGGCAGACGCTGCTGATCGACGGCGGTGGTGTGCATGGCTGAGTTCGGCTGGGACGTCCGCGAGCGCGTCGGCTTCGTCACGCTCGTGGGGGCGGAGCGCAAGAACCCGCTCACGTTCGCGTCCTACGCGGCGCTGCGCGACCACTTCCGCGGGCTGGTCGACGACGACTCGTGCGACGTCGTCGTCATCGCCGGCGAGGCGGGCAACTTCTGCAGCGGCGGCGACGTGCGCGACATCATCGGGCCGCTGACCGAGATGACGATGCCGGAGCTGCTGCGCTTCACGCGCATGACGGGCGACCTGGTGAAGGCCATCAAGGGCTGCGGCAAGCCGGTGATCGCGGCCGTCGACGGGGTCTGCGTGGGCGCCGGGGCGATGATCGCGACCGCGGCCGACCTGCGGCTCGGCTCGCCGCGCGCGAAGGTCGCGTTCCTGTTCACGCGCGTCGGGCTGGCCGGGTGCGACATGGGCGCGTGCGCGATGCTGCCGCGGATCGTCGGCCAGGGGCGCGCGGCCGAGCTGCTCTACACGGGCCGCTCGATGGACGCCGCCGAAGGGGAGCGCTGGGGCTTCTTCAACCGCGTGGCGGACGACGTGGAGGGCGAGGCCGCGGAGCTCGCCGCCTCGCTCGCGGCCGGTCCGAGCTTCGCGCACGCGATGACCAAGACGATGCTCGACCAGGAGTGGGACATGTCGTTGCCGGCGGCGATCGAGGCCGAGGCGCAGGCGCAGGCGATCTGCATGCAGACGGCGGACTTCGAGCGGGCCTACCGCGCGTTCCTGGCGAAGGAGCGGCCGGTGTTCGAGGGCAACTGACGTGCTCGACTGGCCGTTCTTCGAGGACCGTCACCGGGCGTTCGCGCGCTGGGCGCGCGAGCAGGTCCCGCACGTGCCCGAGACCGGCGACGTCGACGCGCGCTGCCGGGCGTTCGTCGCGGAGCTGCGGCCGTGGCTCGGGCACGCGGTCGCCGACCCGCTCGACGTGCGCACGCTCTGCCTCGCGCGCGAGACGCTCGCCTACCACGACGCGCTCGCCGACTTCGCGTTCGCCATGCAGGGCCTGGGCAGCGGGCCGATCACCCTGTTCGGCTCGAAGGCGCTGCGCGAGCGCTATCTGCCGGCGGTGGCCGCGGGCGAGCGGATCGCGGCCTTCGCGCTGTCGGAGCCGGACGCCGGGTCCGACGTCGCGGCGATGAGGACGACCGCGCGCGACGGGCGCGTGAGCGGTGTGAAGACCTGGATCTCCAACGGCGGGATCGCGGACTTCTACACGGTGTTCGCGCGGGCGCCGGAGGGCATCAGCGCGTACGTCGTCGACGCCGAGCACGTCGAGGTGGTCGAGCGCATCGACGTGATCGCGCCGCACCCGCTCGCGACGCTGCGCTTCGACAACGCGCCCGCGACGCCGATCGGCGAGCCCGGCAAGGGCTTGCGCGTGGCGCTCGGCACGCTCGACGTCTTCCGCTCGACGGTCGGCGCGGCGGCGCTGGGCATGGCGCGGCGCGCGTTCGACGAGGCGCTCACGCGGGTGAAGGACCGTGCGCTGTTCGGCGCCCCGATGGCCGAGCTGCCGCTGGTGCAGGCCAAGCTGGCCGAGATGGCGCTCGGGCTCGACGCGAGCGCGCTGCTCGTCTACCGCGCCGCGTGGACGAAGGACGGTGGCGCCGCGCGCGTGACCCGTGAGGCGGCGATGGCCAAGCTGCACGCGACGGAGACCGCGCAGCGCGTGATCGACGACGCCGTGCAGCTGTTCGGCGGGCTCGGCGTGACGTCGGGCCAGGTGGTGGAGCGCCTGTACCGCGAGATCCGCGCGCTGCGGATCTACGAGGGCGCTTCGGAGGTGCAACAGCTGGTGATCGCCCGGGAGGTGTTGCGATAGTGGATCCGTTCGCCCGTGATGGGTTGCCGCCGGTCGAGCAGTGGCCGGACCTGCTGCTGCTCGACTATCCCGAGCGGCTGAACGCGGCCGAGGAGCTGCTCAAGAACGAGGGGACCGCGATCGCGAGCGGCTGGTCCTACGCGGAGCTGGCCGAGCGCGCCGACGCCGTCGCCGGCGCCCTGAACATCGAGCCGGGCGAGCGCGTGCTGCTGCACTCGCCCAACACGCCGGAGGCGATCGCCTGCTGGCTCGGGATCCTGCTGGCCGGCGGGATCGTCGTGGCCACGATGCCGCTGCTGCGCAAGCGCGAGATCGACAAGGTCGTGGCCAAGGCGAACGTCACCAAGGCGCTGGTCGCGCGTGACCTCGTGGCGGAGGTCGACGTGCTCGACGTGCTCGTGATCGAGGACCTGCCGACCCAGGGCTGGTACGAGGCGGTCGAGACGCGCGCCGACGACGTCGCGATCATCGCCTTCACGAGCGGTACCACCGGCGTGCCGAAGGGCTGCGTGCACTTCCACCGCGACCTGCTCGCCTGCTGCGACACGTTCGCCCGGGAGATCCTGCGCCCGCAGCCGACCGACGTGTTCTCCGGCTCGCCGCCGATCGCGTTCACGTTCGGGCTCGGCGCGTCCCTGCTGTTCCCGCTCCGCTTCGGCGCGGCGACCGCGCCGACCTCGCCGCCGGCGCTGCTCGAGACGCTCCATGCCCACCGGGTGACGACCCTGTTCACCGCGCCGACCGCCTACCGCGCGCTGCTGCGCGAGGCGCTCCCGGACTCGCTGCACACGTGCGTGTCCGCGGGCGAGCCGCTCCCGGCGGGCGTGTCGGACGCGTGGTTCGAGAAGACCGGCATCCGCATCGTCGACGGGATCGGCTCGACCGAGCTGCTGCACATCTTCATCGCGTCCCCCGCGGAGGAGGCGCGCGCCGGCTCGTGCGGTCGGCCGGTGCCGGGCTACGAGGCGAGGATCGTCGGGCCGGACATGCAGACGCTGCCGGCGGGGGAGGTCGGCCGGCTCGCGGTGCGCGGCCCGACCGGTTGCCGCTACCTGGACGACGAGCGCCAGGCCACGTACGTACGCGACGGCTGGAACCTCACCGGCGACGCGTTCTCGATGGACGCCGACGGCTACTTCTGGTTCCAGGCCCGCACCGACGACATGATCATCAGCGCCGGGTACAACATCTCCGGCTTCGAGGTCGAGGCCGCGCTGCTCGAGCACCCGTCGGTCTCCGAGTGCGCGGTCGTCGGCGTCGAGGACCCCGAGCGCGGCCACGTCGTCAAGGCGTGGGTCGTCGCGAGCGAGCCCGTGGAGGCGAAGGCGCTGCAGGACTTCGTCAAGGCCCGGATCGCGCCCTACAAGTACCCGCGCCGCGTCGAGCTCGTGGACGCGCTCCCGCGCACGCCCACCGGCAAGGTCCAGCGCAACGTCCTGCGGGACCGCGGATGAGGCGCCTGCAACCACCGGGCTGGCCCGCGCCCCGCGGCTACGCGAACGGCATCGAGGCGTCCGGTCGGCTCGTGTTCGTCGCCGGTCAGATCGGCTGGGACGAGACCGGCGCGTTCGTCTCCGACGAGCTCGCACCGCAACTCGAGCAGGCGCTGCGCAACGTCGTCGCGGTGCTGGCCGAGGCGGACGCCGGGCCCGAGCACGTGGTGCGCCTGACCTGGTTCGTCACCAGCCGTGACGAATACCTGAGCTCGCTCCGCCAGGTCGGCGAGGCCTACCGCGCCGTCATGGGCCGCCACTTCCCCGCCATGTCGGTAGTCGAGGTCAGCGCGTTGGTCGAGTCCCGCGCCAAAATCGAGATCGAGGCGACCGCCGTCGTGTAACGTCGTCGCCCGGTCTGGTCTGAGGAGGGGAAGACGTCTTGCAGTTGAGAAGGAAGAGCCTGACGCTGATCGCGTGCGGGCTCACGGCGGTGATCGCGGTGCCCGCGTTCGCTTCGAGCCCCGCGGCGCCCACCGCGACCATCGAAGCGCACGACTCGCCCGCCAAGAACTGGTTCCAGGACGCGTCGCAGGGCAGCGACGCCGATTCCAGCGTTACGATCAAGGCCGGCGAGCAGGTGCGCTTCGCGTACCCGGCGGGCAGCTCCGTGCACAACGTCCAGTTCCAGGGCGCCCAGCCAACGGACTGCGTGCAGACGGCCGGGGTCGCGATCGACCCCGACAGGACGGCTCCGCTTCCGAACTTCTCCCAGCCCCCGGGCTGGGATGGGTCCTGCACCTTCTCCGAGCCCGGTACGTACACGTTCTTCTGCCAGGCACACCCGCCGACTCAGAACTCGCCCGGGATGACCGGCACCGTGATCGTCGAGAAGGCGCCGGACGTGCCTACGCCGACGGCCACGCCTGTCGAGACCGTCGTCCCGCAGGCGACCGCGTCGCCGCAGCCGACGCCGGCGGCCACGCCGGCGCCGACGCCCGCGCCGTCCGCGGCGCTGAACGCGCCGTCGAAGCCGAAGGTCGCCACGTTCGCCAAGAGCGGTCTGAAGCTCACCGGCCCGTGCGCGTCGATCAGCTCGGGCAAGGTCACGCTCAGCGTCACCAAGGCGGTGGCGAAGAAGCTCAAGCTCAAGGGGACGACCCTCGGCACGGGCACCGGCAAGTGCACGGCGGGTACGTTCTCGGTCACCGTCAAGCCGTCCGCGGCGGTCAAGAAGGCGCTCAAGAAGCACAAGGGCTCGGTCGCGGCGACCGCGACGCTGAAGGCGGGCACCGTCACGGCGACGCGCAAGGTCACGCTCAAGTAGGGAAACGCTGAGGACCCGCGCAACCACTGCGCGGGTCCCCCGTTTCAAGCGGTATGAAGGTCATCGCCGTGGGGGCCGCCGCCAGCCTCCTGCTGCTCGCTGCGCCCGCGCATGCCCGTCCGGGCGCGCTCGACCGCACGTTCGCGCAGGGCGGGCGGTTCGCGCTGGACCCGTGGGGGAGCGGCGGGACCGTCAAGTCGCTGGCGCTGCTCGACGGGCGCCGCCCGCTCCTGAGCGTGCACGCGAGCCGGGACGGCACGTGGGCGCCGACACTGCTCGGGTTCACCGCCGCCGGCGCGCTGGCGGAGAAGACGGCGCTGCCGCCGCGGCCGTACGCGCCACGGTTCGCGTCGGGGTACGCGCTCACCCAGCTCGACGCGAAGCATTTCCAGCTCGCGCGGATCGGGTCCACGAGCGCCGTCACGCTCACGTTCGCCCCCCGCTTCGAGGAACCGCTGCGCTTCACGGTCGACCGCGCGGGGCGGGCGATCCTCGCGGGCGCCGACCGCGTCGCGCGGTTCCTGCCCAGCGGCGAGCCGGACCGGACGTACGGCACGAACGGCATCGCGCGGGCGAAGGGGTTCTGGGCGGCGCTGATCCGCCGCGACGGTCGTGTCTACATGCAGGACAACCGCAGGATCATCGCGTTCGACGCGCGCGGACGGCGCGACCGGCGCTTCGGGACCCGGCGCGTCCGCGTGCCGGGCTTCAAGTGGCCGGATCTCAACACGGTGCACGCGGGCCCCGGGAACACGCTGCTCGTGACCGGGCGGCGCTACCTCGGCGACGCCTGGATCGGACGGCTGCGAGGAGACGGCCGGGTGGACCTGCGCTTCGGCACACGCGGCTACGTCTCCGGGCTCAAGCTGCAGGCGCAACTGCAGATCGCGGACGTCGCGCGCGACCGGCGCGGTCGGCTCGTGGTCGTGGGTGCCCAGCTCGGCCAGGAGGAGGAGCCGGCGCGCTCGGTCGTCCTGCGGCTGTCGGCGAACGGGCGCCTGGACCGCACGTTCGCGAACCGGCGGTTCACGCTCGGGCGCGTGCCGGGCGTGAAGATCGTCGCCTCGGGGATCGAGCAGGTCGCGATCGACGACCGCGGTCGGATCGTGCTCGCCGGCAACGTCTACAACGACCAGTTCGCGCTGCGCGAGGACCTCGGCGACCCGTACCCGGCGATCGCCCGGCTCAAGGGATGACCACGCGCGGCGTCGCACGCATCACGCTCGCCCTCGCGCTGCTCGCCGCCGGCCCGGCGCACGCGCGTCCGGGCGACCTGGACCGCACCTTCGGCAAGGGCGGGCGGATCGCGGTCGAGCCCTGGGGCTGCGGCGGGTCGACGCGCTCGCTGGTGCTGGTCGACGGGGTCCGTCCGCTGCTGAGCGTGTTCGCCGGTTGCCAGGACTACGAGCCGGCGCTCTTGCGCTTCACCGGGCTCGGCCGGCTCGCGACGACGACGGCCGCGCCGCAGGCGACCTACGAGCCGCCGCTCCTGGCCGAGGGGTACGCGTTGACGCCCGACGTGCCGGACGTCATCCCCGGTGCCGTGGCGCAGGTGCTCACGCGCATCGGCGACTCGCGCGCGATACCGCTCGCGGCGCAGTCGCCGAAGGCGTTCGGGGTCGACCGCCGCGGCCGCGTCACGATCATCAGCTCCAAGCTGGCCGAGCGCTTCCTGCCCGACGGCCGCCGCGACGAGCGCTACGGGCAGAACGGCGTCGTCAAGCTCACCAGCGCGAACCTGCCGCGGGTCTACGCCGCGCTCGTGTGCCGGGACGGCCGGGTCTACGCCAGCGGCGGGCGGCGGCTCGTCGGCCTCGACGCGCGCGGACGCGTCCTACGGCGTCTGGACCGGCGCAAGGTCCGGGTGCCGCACGTGAACCTCCCGGCCGTGTCGGCCTTGGCGGAGGGGCCGGGCGACACGGTGCTCGTCGCCGGGCCGGACCGCTTCCGCGACGCGTGGGTCGGCCGCCTGCACGCCGACGGGCGAGCCGATCGGCGCTTCTCCGGCGACGGCTGGCTCACCGGCCGGCGGGACCGGCGACGCGTGCTGCGCAGCCCGCGGGCGCTCACCCAGGTCGACGTCGCGTCGATCATCCGCGATCGACGCGGCCGGATCGTGCTCGGCGGCTCTCGGATCGAGACCGAGCTGCCGTGGCAGGCGACGGTGATCCGCCTGAGCGGCCGCGGCGCCGTCGACCGCTCGTTCGCCACCGGCGGCCGCAAGTTCGTCGGCCTCGGGGAGATCAAGGGCGAGGAGATCGTGGCGTCCGAGGTCAAGCAGCTGGCGATCGACCGGCGCGGCCGGATCGTGGTCGCGGGCACGGTCTACGACGACAACGCCGTGATCCGCGAGGACCTCGGGACGCCGTACCCGGGCATCGCCCGTCTCAAGAGCTGAGTGGACAGCAACGCCGCAACGTGTCGCCTCGTCGAGCGTTGCGATCAGCATGAAGGGAATCGCTCTCCTGGCCACGGCCGGCCTGATGCTCGTTGTCGCCCCGGCGGCCCACGCCCGCCCGGGCGACCTTGACAAGACGTTCGCGAAGACCGGACGCTTTGCCTGGAACCCGTACGGAACGGGCGGGTCCGTCGCCGGGCTGACGCTTCCTGACGGCCTGCGGCCGCTCCTGAGCGTCTCGGCGAGCCGCAACGGCACCTACGCGCCGTCCTGGGTGCGGCTCACCTCGCTCGGCCGGATCGCCGAGCAGACCCCGATCCCGCGGCCGGCCACCGGGGCGCCGGCGCTTCAGGGCGACTACGTGGTGATGCGGCTGTCGAACCAGCAGTTCACGGTGGGCAAGCGCGGCGGCCAGTCGGTGACCGTGACGGTGCCCGCGGGCCTGTACGCGCACAACCTCCGGGTCGACAAGGCGGGCCGAGCGATCGTGGTCGGCTCCCGCGATCGCGGCGACGGCACCGGCTACGAGCACTGGGCGATGCGCTTCCTCGCGAGCGGTGCCGTCGACGCGAGCTACGGCACGGGCGGTCGGGTCGTCCTCCCTGACGTTCCGAACGGCGTCTTGGTGACGCCTGACTCCCGGCTGTTCACCACCAACGGCGAGCGGGTCACGGCGCTGGACGCCGCCGGGCGGCCGGCCGCGGGCTTCGTGAGCGCCACGTTCAAACACGGGTACACGCTCGCAGCCGGACCCGGCGAGACGCTGCTCGTGGCCGGGACCAACAATGGCGTCGGATACATCGTGCGCCTGCGGAGCAGCGGCCGGCTCGACACGCGCTTCGGGACGCGTGGCCGGACATCGGCCGCGAGCGTCTACGGCCGGGTCGACCCCGATCTCATCATCCGTGACCGTCGCGGGCGGTTGTTGCTCGCCGGTTCCCACTATGAGGACAACGGCAGGTTCAAGGCGGCCGTCGTGCGGCTGCAAGCCCGCGGGAAGGTCGACCGCACCTTCGCGGATCGGGGACGCAAGCTCTTCGGGCTGGGCTGGATCCCGGGCGAGCGGATCGTCGGCTGGACCGTCAGCCACGTCGCGATCGACCAGCGTGACCGGATCCTGGTCGCCGGGACGGCGTACAACGACGACGTGGCCATCCGCGAGGACTTCGGCGAGCCGTACCCGGCGATCGCCCGGCTGAAGGGCTAGGCGCCGATCTCGGTGCGCACGTCGAGCAGCTCCGGGAAGAACGTCAGGTCGAGCGCGGCGCGCAGGAAGCCGACGCCGGACGAGCCGCCCGTGCCGCGCTTGTAGCCGATGATCCGCTGGACGGTCTTCATGTGGCGGAAGCGCCACAGCTGGAAGCTCTCCTCGACGTCGACGAGCTCCTCGCACAG
Source organism: Solirubrobacter pauli (assembly GCF_003633755.1). Lineage (GTDB taxonomy): Bacteria > Actinomycetota > Thermoleophilia > Solirubrobacterales > Solirubrobacteraceae > Solirubrobacter > Solirubrobacter pauli. The sequence goes on along the minus strand of NZ_RBIL01000002.1, from coordinate 2,360,868 downwards.
CTCGTAGGCCTCCCAGTCGCGCTTGGGGGCGTCGTAGATGGCCTTGAAGACCGGGATCAGGTCCTCGCGGCGGCGGTGCGGCTCGCTGAAGTCGCGGTCGAGCAGGTCGGCCGGCACGGGGTAGTCGCGACGGGCGAGGTGGCGCAGGAACTCGTCGTACAGCGAGGGCGCCTCCAGCACGCGGCGCAGGCGCTCCTGGTCGGCCGGCGAGTGCGCGAAGACGTCGAGCATCTGGCGGTTCTTGTTGCCGAGCTGGAACTCGATGATCCGGTACTGCAGGGACTGGAAGCCGGACGCGTCGCCGAGCACGCCGCGGAACTTCACGTACTCGGACGGCGTCAGCGTCGCCAGCACGCCCCACTGCTCGAACAGCTGGCGCTGGATCTGCTTGACGCGGGCGAGGCCCTTCTGGGCGGGGCCGAGGTCGTCGATCGACAACGCGCTCAGCACCGCGTCCAGCTCGTGGATGATCAGCCGCATCCAGAGCTCGCTCGTCTGGTGCTGGACGATGAACAGCAGCTCGTCGTGGTGCTCGGGCTCGGACAGCGGCTGCTGCGCGGACAGCAGCCGGTCCAGGTGCAGGTAGCCGGCGTACGTCTGCCGGTCGCGCAGATCGCGTGTGACGCCCGCCTCGACGGCACGCAGGTTGTCGTCGGCGCTCACAGCAGCCGCTCCAGCTCCTCGCGCAGGTACGGCAGCAGCACGTCCACGTCGGGCATCTGGTCGCGGTCGGCGATGATCCCGAAGTCCATGTGGCCCATGTAGCTCATCACCGTGATGTTGAGCCCCATGCCGTCGAGGATGACCGACACGGGGTAGTTGGCGACGAGCTTCGCCCCGGCCATGTAGAGCGGGAACTGCGGGCCGGGCACGTTGGAGATGACGAGGTTCCACGCGCTGCGGCCGGGCCGCGAGGTGGAGAACGCGAACGTCAGCCGCGCGGCGCGCGCGAAGACCGCCGGCGGGATGAAGTTGTTGGCGTCCTGGAGCAGCATCGCCGGCAGCGCGCCGCGGCGCTCCTTCATGTCCAGCAGCGCCTCGTGCGTCTTCATCAGCCGCTCGACCGGGTCCTCGACGTCCGTGTACAACGGCGCGGCCATCAGCAGGATCCGGTTGCCGTAGGTGCCGAACTGGTCGCCGGTGCGGACCGAGACCGGCACCTGCGCCACCAGGGGCACGTCCGGCAGGTCCTCGTGCTCGAGCAACCAGCGCCGCACGGCGCCCGCGCAGACGCTGACCACCACGTCGTTGACGGTCGTGCCGTGCTTGTTCTTGGCCGCCTTGACGTCCTCGAGCTCGAGCTGCCCGAACGTGAACCGCCGGTGCGGCGAGATGCGGCCGCTGAACTTCGTCTTGGGCGCGACCAGCTCCGGCCGGTCGACGCCGTCGCGGACGAGCTTCGCCGCCACCCGTGAGAGCGTGCCCATGCCGGGGAAGACGCCGAACGCCGTCTGGTCGAGGTTCGGCAACGCCTTCGGCACGGCCTTGAGCATCCGCACCGGGTAGCGCGGCAAGCCGGCGAGCCCGAGTGCCAGCATCTGCAGACCGGTCGGCGACGGGTCGGCGAGGTCCTCCTCCGGCGGCTCCACGTCGCGGCCCTCCGGTGTGAGATCGAGCAGCAGCGCCATGATCTCCGCACCGCTCAGCCCGTCGATCACCGCGTGGTGGATCTTGGTGAGCACGGCCACGAGCCCGGACTCGTGCCCCTCGATCACGTACAGCTCCCACAGCGGCCGCGCGCGGTCGAGCGGCCGGGCCATGATCCGCGCCACCTGGTCGGCGAGCTGGGCGTCGTTCCCGGGGGACGCGAGCGCCATCTCGCGCACGTGGTAGCCGAGGTCGATCTCAGCCTCCTCGACCCAGTACGGGTGGTCGAGCCCGAGCGGCACGTTCGCGAGCCGCCAGCGCAGCGGCGGCAGCTGCGGGCCGCGCTCGGACATCAGCCGGGTGACCTCGCGGCAGCCGAACGAACCCTCCGGCGCGGTCGTCGGATCGAGCATGGCGAGGCTTCCCACATGCCCCGTCTGACGAGCGTTCTCCAGCGCGAGAAACTGCGCGTCGAGGGAGGTGAGTTGCCGCATGCGCGCACCCTAGCGGCACACGTGTAATCGTTCGCCGCGTGAGCCCCACCGCCGGAACCCGTCCAGACCCCTCGCAGCTCGTCGATCTCGCCGAGCTGGAGGCCGCGTATCACCGTCCACCGTCCGGCCCCGTCGCATTCGGGACGTCCGGCCATCGAGGCACCTCGCTCAAGGGCACGTTCACCGAAGCCCACGTCCTGGCCATCAGCGAAGCGATCGCGCGCCACCGCAAGGCGGAGGGCATCACGGGCCCGCTGTTCGTCGCGCGGGACACGCACGCGCTGTCCGAGCCCGCGTTCCACACCGCGGTCAGCGTGTTCAGCGCGCACGGCCTCGACGTCCGCGTCGACGCGGACGACGGCTACACGCCGACGCCGGCGCTCAGCCACGCGATCCTCACGCACCCCGGCAGCGACGGCATCGTGCTCACGCCCTCGCACAACCCGCCCGAGGACGGCGGCTACAAGTACAACCCGCCGAGCGGCGGGCCGGCCGGCACCGAGATCACCAAGCAGATCGAAGCGATCGCCAACGAGCTGCTCGACGACGCGGGCAGCATCGCGACGGCCGAGGCGCGGACGACGCCGCACGACTACGTGACCGCCTACGTCGACGACCTGGTCAACGTGATCGACCTGGACGCGATCCGCGAGGCGAACGTGCACATCGGCGCCCACCCGCTGGGCGGCGCGTCGGTCGCCTACTTCAAGGCGATCGCCGACCGTCACGACTTGAACCTCGAGGTGGTCAGCGACGAGGTCGACCCGACCTTCCGCTTCGTCCCGCTCGACCACGACGGCAAGATCCGGATGGACTGCTCGAGCCCGTACGTGATGAGCGGGCTGATCGAGTACCGCGACCGGTTCGACGTCGCCGTCGCGTGCGACCCGGACTCCGACCGCCACGGCATCGTCACGCCGACGTCGGGGCTGATGAACCCGAACCACTACCTCGCGGTCGCCATCCACTACCTGTTCGGCGGCGCGCGCGAGTGGGAGCAGGAGGTCGGCATCGGCAAGACGCTCGTGTCGAGCACGATGATCGACCTCGTCGCCAAGGACCTCGGCCGCACGCTCGTCGAGGTGCCGGTCGGGTTCAAGTGGTTCGTCGACGGCCTGATCGACGGCACGCTCGGCTTCGGCGGCGAGGAGAGCGCGGGTGCCTCGTTCCTGCGCAAGGACGGCACGCCGTGGTCGACCGACAAGGACGGCATCCTGCTCGCGCTGCTGGCCGCGGAGATCACCGCCCGGACCGGCAAGGACCCGGGGGCGTACTACGAGGAGCTGACCGCACGCCACGGCGCGCCGGCCTACAAGCGCGTGGACTCGCCGATCGACGCCGAGCGCAAGGAGAAGCTCCTCACGCTCGAGCCGTCCGACATCACGGCCACGACGCTCGCGGGCGACGAGATCACCGCGGTCCTCACGAAGGCTCCGGGCAACGACGCCCCGATCGGCGGCGTGAAGGTGGTCACCGACAGCGGATGGTTCGCCGCCCGCCCGTCGGGTACGGAGGACATCTACAAGCTGTACGCGGAGAGCCTGAAGGGCGAGGAGCACTTGCAGCAGATCATCGAAGAGGCACGGAGGATCCTCGGATGACGAGAGTTCTGACCATGGTCCTGGCGGGCGGCGAGGGCAAGCGGCTCGCGCCCCTCACGGCCGACCGCGCGAAGCCCGCGGTGCCGTTCGGCGGCCAGTACCGCCTGATCGACTTCGCGCTCTCGAACCTCGTCAACGCGAACTTCCACCAGATCGTCGTGCTGACGCAGTACAAGAGCCACTCGCTCGACCAGCACATCACGACGACGTGGCGCCTGTCGCCGTTGCTGGGCAACTACGTCACGCCGGTCCCCGCGCAGATGCGGCTCGGACCGCGCTGGTTCGTCGGCTCCGCGGACGCGATCTACCAGAACTACAACCTGATCGCCGACGAGAAGCCCGAGCACATCATCGTGTTCGGCGCCGACCACATCTACCGCATGGACCCGCGGCAGATGCTCGAGCAGCACATCGCCAGCGGCAAGGGCGTGACCGTCGCGGCGCTGCGCGCGCCGATCGAGCAGGCCGACCAGTTCGGCGTGATCGAGACGGCCCCGAACGGACGTGACATCGCCCGCTTCCGCGAGAAGCCCAAGGACGCCGTCGGGCTGCCGGACTCGCCGAACGAGGTGTTCGCCTCGATGGGCAACTACATCTTCTCCACCGAAGCGCTGATCAGCACCGTGTCGGCGGACGCCAACGACGAGACGTCCAAGCACGACATCGGCGGCAACATCATCCCCGCGCTCGTCGCGCAGGGCGACGCGCAGGTGTACGACTTCTCGACCAACGAGGTGCCGGGCGCGACCGAGCGCGACCGCGGCTACTGGCGCGACGTCGGCACGCTCGACGCCTACTACGACGCGCACATGGACCTCATCTCGGTCCACCCGATCTTCAACCTCTACAACCACGACTGGCCGATCCACACCTGGCCCGGGATCACGCAGCCCGCGAAGTTCGTGTTCGACGAGGACGACCGCCGCGGCATGGCGGTCGACTCGATGGTCTGCGCCGGCGTGGTCGTGTCCGGCGGCACCGCGCGGCGCTCGATCCTCTCGCCGCTCGCGCACCTGCACTCCTGCTCGCTGGTGGAGGACTCGATCCTCATGCACGGCGTCGAGATCGCGCGCAACGCGGTCGTGCGCAAGGCGATCCTCGACAAGAGCGTCTACGTCGGCGAGGGCGTGCAGATCGGCGTCGATCCGGAGAAGGACCGGGAGCGCTTCCACGTGTCCGAGGGCGGCGTCGTGGTCATCCCCAAGGGCATGCGGGTGACCGAGTGAGGCGTATGACTCGCGCTGCGCGCTCGCATACTTCGGCAGGAACTCGCCCGGGGGCTCGCTCCTGCGGCGTGGCAAGGAGCACATCGTGAAGGTCGCGCTCTTCACCCGCGAGTACCCGCCGGAGGTCTACGGCGGGGCGGGCGTGCACGTCGAGTACCTGGCGCGCGAGCTGCGCGCGTTCGAGGACGTCACCGTGCACGCCTGGGGCGTGGGGGACGTGCCGCACACCGCCTGGGACGCGCTGTCGGGCGACGCGCCCGAGCTCGCCGCGCTGCGGTCGCTGTCGATCGACCTGACGATGGCCGCCGGCGCGCAGGACGCCGACCTCGTGCACACGCACACCTGGTACGCCCAGTACGGCGGCCACCTGGCCAAGCTCGTGTGGGGCATCCCGCACGTGGCGACCGTGCACTCCCTGGAGCCGTTGCGGCCCTGGAAGGAGGAGCAGCTGCGCGGCGGGTACCGGTTGTCGTCGTACGCGGAGAAGACCGCGCTCGAGCACGCCGACGCCGTGATCGCGGTATCCAACGGCACCAAGGGCGACATCCTGCGCGTGTACCCGGACATCGACCCGGCGCGCGTGCACGTGATCTACAACGGCATCGACACCGACGAGTACCAGCCCGACCCGAACACGGACGTGCTGGAGAAGTACGGGATCGACCCGGGCAAGCCGTCGGTGGTGTTCGTCGGCCGGATCACGCGCCAGAAGGGCGTCGTCTACCTGCTGGAGGCGGTCAAGCAGTTCGCGCCCGACGCGCAGCTCGTGCTGTGCGCGGGCTCGCCCGACACGCCGGAGCTGGGCGCGGAGATCACGCAGCGCGTGGAGGACCTGAAGGCGACGCGCGAAGGCGTGTTCTGGATCGAGGAGATGATCCCCAAGCCCGAGGTCATCCAGCTGCTCAGCCACGCGACCGTCTTCGCCTGCCCGTCGATCTACGAGCCGCTCGGGATCGTCAACCTCGAGGCGATGGCGTGCGAGGCGGCGGTGGTCGCGACCGCGACGGGCGGCATCGTCGAAGTCGTGGTCGACCAGGAGACGGGCTTCCTGGTGCCGATCGAGCCGGGCGACGACGGCACCGGCGCGCCACGCGACCCGGCCAAGTTCGCGAGCGACTTCGCGGCACGGGTCAACGAGCTGATCGCGGACCCGGAGCGGGCGAAGCGGATGGGCAAGGCGGGGCGCGAGCGGGCGGTCGCTTCCTTCGCTTGGCCAGCCATCGCTCGACAGACGTCTGAGCTTTACCGCTCTCTCATCGTCCCCTCCTGACCGGGAAGCGACGATCGCGGGCGGGTGCGGGGGGATACCGCACCGGGTCTAAAGAGAGGGTTCCATCACATGAAGGTGCTTCACGCCGCAGGGATTGCGGCGCTGCTGGCGCTGGCCGCACCCGCTGCGGCCCTGGCCGGGCCGCCGGCCGCCATCGACGCGCAGAACTGGTCGTTCCAGGACAACCTGACCTGGAACGACTACAAGCCGTTGCCGGGCACGGACTACTCCGATCCCAGCATCCAGCCGACGATCAAGAAGTGGAAGGTCGCGCTCGTCGTGGCCGACTTCCCGGACAAGGGCTTCGCGATCTCGCAGCCCGCCGGCAGCACGATCTTCGGCACGCCGACCACCGAGGCACACGACGTGCCGCGCGCGGACGTCCCGGCCTGGTACCGCGACTTCCTCAACAAGCCGCAGGCGATCAACCACTACCAGACGATGAACCGGTACTGGATGGAGGACTCCTTCGGCCGCTACGGCGTGCAGCTGGACTCGTTCGGCCCGTACCGGATGCCGGGCAACTCGTACCAGTACTTCATGACCGACCAGGGCGGCAGCACGAACGGCGTGCCCAACAACGCCGCGCACTGCCCGGCGCTCACCCCGGCCAAGCCGTGCAACCTGAACTTCCGCACGGACGCGCGCGCCGCGTGGGTGGCCGACGTCGGCACGGCGAAGGTCGCCGAGTACGACAACATCTTCTACGTCTCCTCGGGCGAGGACGAGTCCTCGACGTGGCAGGAGTTCGGCGAGATGAAGTGGAAGACGCAGGACCTGGTGCCGGACGAGTTCGGCCCCAAGGCCTACGGCGACCTGTCGCAGACCAACTGGGCCGTCTCCCGCTACGTGCCGTGGTCCTCGTGGGCGTCCGCGTCGACGATGTGGCCGAACGCCTCGGGCAACACGTCGGTGGAGACCGAGAGCTCCGGCATGGGCACGTACGCCCACGAGCTCACGCACAACCTCGGCCTGCCGGACAACTACAACAACCCGTTCGGCACGGTCCAGCAGGTCACCGCGACCGGCATGTGGGACATGATGAGCCGCGGCTCGTTCAACGGCCCGGGCGGCCAGCACACGCGCTGGATGATCCCGCCGACGCTCGGCGGCTCGCTCGGCTCCCAGCACAACGTGCGCAACAAGCGCTTCCTGAACTTCCTCACCGACGACCAGCTGCTGCGCCTGAACCGCGATGGGCTCAAGCAGACCGGCATGGCGGTGGCGGACGTGACCGCGCGTGAGGTCGCCCCGACGGGCAACGAGATCGCGGGCGTGAACATCGCCCTCGACGGCACGGGCGACAACTCGACCCCGTGCTACGTCAACGGCCAGCTCACGTCGCCGAACTGCGACGGCGTGGCCAAGAACGCCGCCGGCACGGTGTCGGGCAAGTGGAACAACTACACGATGGAAGTCGTGCAGCAGATCGGCTCGGACTCGTTCGACCCGGGTCACGGCGTGCTGATCTCCAAGACCAAGAACGCCAACTCCTCCTGCGGCTCCTACAGCTGCTTCGTGTGGGTCGTCGACGCGCACCCGGAGGACATCAACAAGGTCGACTTCGTCTACCCCGACGGCACCGTCAAGCTGGCGACCGTCGGCGACGAGCGCCAGAAGAACGACGCGTCGTTCAACGCCGGCCTGAACTCCGGCTCCTCGTACGAGTACGGGGACACCGCGAACCGCCTGCACTTCTACGTCCTGGACCGCTCGACCGACGCGCAGGGCATCCTGCACTACAAGGTCGGCGTGCGCTCGCTGGACGGCGCCGGCCCGCAGGCGCGCGGCGTGTCCCTGGCCTCGCCGCAGCTCGGCAACGCCGAGGGTTACTCGACCTGCACGTTCACGCTCAAGAACACGGGCGCCGCGGCCTCGCTGCCGAACGTGCACCCGCAGGACGCGGCCAAGTTCCTCTCGACCGACATCTACCGCCTGTCGGCGAGCGCGACCGGCACGGGCTACAGCGCGTACCTCAAGAACGCGTTCGCGTCCGCGAAGTTCGGCGAGTCGGTGACCGTCCCGGTCTACATCGAGAAGGGCGCGGGCGCGGGCTCGATCACGCTCAACGCCGTGTCCGAGAGCGATCCGACCAAGACGGCGAGCGCGGTCTGCTCGCTGGCCGACAGCACCGTCGGCGGCTCCGTGCCGGCGACGCTGGCCCTCAACCTGAGCGGCCCGGCCTCGTTCGGCGCGTTCACCCCGGGCCTGGGCACGGACTACTACGCCTCCACCAAGGCGACCGTGATCTCGACCGCCGGTGACGCGACGCTGACCGTCGCCGACTCGAGCACGACCGCTCCGGGCCACCTGGTCAACGGCGCGTTCTCGCTCCCGCAGGCCCTGCAGGTCTCCGGCACCACCGCCGGCGCCTACAGCGCGCTGCCGGCCACGCTCAAGACCTACGACGCCCCGGCGTCCAACGACGACGTCGCGGTCTCCTTCAAGCAGACCATCGGCGACAAGGACGCTCTGCGGACGGGCACCTACGCCAAGTCCCTGACGTTCACGCTGAGCACCACCACCCCGTAGGACGACGGCCGCCCAGAACCTAAAGGCCCAGGGCCTTTAGGTTCAGCGGCCGAGCGTGCGCAGGAAGTCGCCCGAGCGCTCGCGCGCGGAGGCGACCAGCGCGCGGACGTCGGCGAGGCCGGCGCGGAGCTCCGGGTCGCCGTAGGTGACCGGCATCATCGAGTCCTGAAGCTCGATCAGGCGCTCCTCGGCCTCGTCGACGGCTTCGACGCCGCGCTCGAGGTACTCGCGCGGGCTGCGGGCGTGGGTGCCGGGGGACACCTCGGAGAACGTGCGGGTCGGCAGGCCGCGGCGCTCGGCGAACGCGTTGTAGGTGCGCTGGGCGCGGCCGTAGGCCTTCTGGACGGGCCCGAAGAGCTCGTCCTCGAGGCGGTCCTGGCTGTTCTCGTCGAGCAGCTCGTACGCCTCGCCGAACGTGGCGAGCGCCTTGGCCATCTCGTCGATGCCTTCGGCGAGGGCGTCCAGGAGGTCCTGGCGGGCATCGGCGTCGCTCATCAGTCGGGCTTCCGGTTGCGAGTGGACCACCACTCCTCGCCGTAGTCGATGAACAGCTCCTCGCCGGGCTCGATCGCCCGCAGCGTCTGGAACATGATCACCCGCGGCGCCTCCTGCACGTACTCGCAGTTGGCCTCGGAGGAGTGGTTGTAGAGCATGCCGTAGCCGAGCAGGAGGATCACGTCGTCCTCGTTCTCGTTGGAGCCGAAGACGTAGTCGCCGAGCTGGCCGACGACCTCGTCGCCGGGGAGCTCGAGCGTGGGGCAGTGCTCCACCGCCTCGCCGGCGGCGAACGCGCGCGTGGCGAAGACGCCGCGGCCGTACGGCCCTTCCTTGATCTCCAGACCCTCAGGCATGTTGCGCGCTGACCATAGCGGGGCGCTACGGTGCGCCGGTGCTGCGCTTCATCAAGCGGGAACCGTCCGCCGTGCTGCTCTCCGTCCAGCTGGCCGGCATCCTGCTGTACCCGTTCATGGAAGGCGACGGCGTGAGCCGCGCGGTGTTCAGCGCGTTCGGCATCACGGTCCTCGCGCTCGTCGTGCTGGCCGTGCGCGCGTCGCCGACGTGGACGTGGTTCGGCCTGATGCTCGGCGTGCCCGCGACGGTGCTGCTGATCATCCAGGCGGTCACGGACTCCAGCGAGCTGTTCCCGTACTCCTCCGCGCTGGAGGCGATCCTCTACTTCTACGCCACCTACGGCCTGATCCGGTACATCACGGCCGACCATGTGATCACCCGCGACGAGCTCTTCGCGGTGGGCGCGACCTTCACGCTCGTGGCCTGGGGCTTCGCGTACGTGTACGTGGTGTGGCAGGCGATCGAGCCCGGCAGCTTCATCGCCGCGGTCGACCCCGAGGCGCCCCGGACCTGGGTGGAGCTGCTCTTCTTGAGCTTCACCACGCTCACGAGCACCGGCCTCAGCGACGTCGTGCCGATCGACCCGTTCGCGCGCAGCCTCGTGATGATCGAGCAGCTCGCCGGCCTGGCGTACCTCGCCATCATCGTCTCGCGTCTCGTCGCGCTGACGGTCCCGCGCGCGCGATGACCGCCACGATCGACGGCGGCTTCTGGGCCGAGCGCCGTCGCTTCAACCGCGAGGTGCTGATCCCGGACGGCGAGCGGCGCCTGCGCGAGGCCGGGAACTTCGACAACCTGCGCGCGGCGGCCAGCGGGACGGGCGAATACCGCGGGCTCGTCTACCAGGACTCGGACCTGCACAAGTGGGTCGAGGCGCTCGGGTGGGAGCTCCAGAACGGGCCGTCCGCCGAGCTGCAGCGGATGGCCGATGAGGTGACGGCGCTGCTGACCGCGGCGCAGGCGGACGACGGCTACCTGGATACCGCCATCCAGGTGCCCGGGCGCGAGCGCTACCGCAACCTCGCGGACGAGCACGAGATCTACTGCATGGGGCACCTGATCGAGGCGGGCCTCGCGCACCGGCCGCTGCTGCCGGTCGCGCGGCGCGCCGCCGACCACCTCGTGGCCACGTTCACCGACCGCGACGGGTTCTGCGGGCACCCCGAGGCGGAGCTGGCGTTGATCGCGCTGCACCGCGCGACCGGCGAGGGCGCGTACCTCGAGCTGGCACGGCGGTTCGTCGACCGGCGCGGCCACGGATGGCTGCCGCCGCGCTTCGGCGGCTCCACCTACCTCGTCGACCGCGTGCCCGTGCGCGAGCAGACCCAGGTCGAAGGCCACGCGGTGCGCCAGCTCTACCTCAACTGCGCCGCCACCGACCTCGGGCTCATGGAGCCCATGCTCACCCAGTGGCGGGACATGGTCGAGGGCAAGACGTACATCACCGGTGGCGTCGGCTCGGACGGGTCGCAGGAGGCCTTCGGGAAGCCGTGGGACCTGGACCCGGAGACCGCGTACGCCGAGACGTGCGCGGCGATCGGGTCGTTCCTGTGGAGCTGGCGCCTGCTGCAGGCCACCGGCGAGGCCCGCTTCGCCGATCTGATGGAGCGCACGCTCTACAACGGCATCCTCGTCGGCGTCGCCCCGGACCGCTCCGAGTACGCGTACGCGAACACGCTGCACGGCACGACCAAGCGGCGCCCATGGTTCGACTGCGCGTGCTGCCCGCCGAACGTCATGCGGCTGCTCGCCTCGCTGCACCGCTACCTGGCCACCGACGACGAGCGCGGCCTCACGCTCCACCACTACGCGACCGGGACGATCGCCGACGGCGTCCGCGTCCAGACCGGCTACCCGTTCAGCGGGCGCGTGCACGTCGAGGCCGACCGCCCGGTGCGGCTGCGCGTGCCCGCGTGGTCGGCCGACACGCGGCTCGACGGCCGCCCGGTCGCGCCCGGCTACGTCGACGCCGGCCCGGGGGAGATCACGCTCGACCTCGACGTCCGTCCCCGGATCACGCGGCCCGACCCGCGGATCGCGGCCGTGCGCGGGTGCGTCGCCTTCGAGCGCGGGCCGCTGGTCCACTGCGCGCAGGACGGCGAGCTCGTCCCGTACGGGCTCAACCGCGGCGAGACGCCGATCCGCGTGTGGCTGCCTCAGAGCGAGAGCTTGCGCAGCGCGTGGCTCGCGTCGGCGCCCTCGACGGCGAGCGCGCCCCGGTAGCCGCCGTCCAGCGGCAGGTCGGCGAGCGCGAAGCCGTTCGTCCGCGTGGTGTCGAAGCGCTCGGGGCTCCAGCCTAGACCGCCGCCGAGCGCCTTCGCCCACGCCTCCTTGCGGCACCAGACCTGCAGGAGGTCGTCACCGGTCGCCCGCTCGCCGTCCGACAGCGTGCGCTCGACCGCTCGGACGTTGCGCCCCGGGCGCTCGATGTCCACGCCGACCTCGCACGCCTCCGACAGCGCGATCAGCGCCCGGTCGCCGGAGTGGCTGAGGTTGAAGTGCAGGGGCGAGCCCGGCAGATACGGCTTGCCGTGCTCGGTGACCTCGATCTGCAGGTCCTCGGGGATGCAGCCCAGCCGCGCGCAGAGCAGGATCCGCAGCGCCGCCCGGCTCACGGTCCAGCGCTCCGCGGCACCCGCGCGCTGGAAGCGATCGGCTCGTTCCCGGTCGATCGGCGGCAGCAGCGACCGCAGCCGTCGGACGAGCGGCTCCTCCTGCACCAACTGCACTTCCCACACCTCGACGCCGGGCAGGTGTACTACAGTACGCGCGTCAGTTGGCAAGGATGCTTGACAAAGAGAGGGAAGGGCGCCTGGCACCGCGGGCGTCGAGCTTCCTGTTCCTACCCGTCCGAGGGCCGTTCCGGGCCCCTAAGTGGAGCAGTGATGAAACGACGCAACATGCTTGTACCCGTCCTGGCGATGGCCGCGGTGGTCGGCGCCACGCCCGCGTCCGCGGCGGAGGGGAACGGCTGGTCCTGCATCAGCCCGTTCGCGAGCTACACCAACGGCGCGTACGCGAGCGATCCGCCCGCGCTCGACAACATCCTGGACTCGTTGGCGATCACGGTGGCGCGCACCGACGCGACGCCGCTGACGGCGGTCACGGGCCAGAAGCTGGCGCTCACCGATCTGCAGCTCGGGTTGACGTTCACCGACCTGCGCGTGGCCGAGCAGATGTACCGCCGCACGGGCGGCGCGACCTCGAGCTACAGCCAGCTCATCCCGTACACGCAGACGACGAACGACCTGCGCAACCTCTCGGTGCGCACGAACCCGGCCGACGGCGCGAGCTACTGGAGCTACGGCTCCGGCCAGAACATCACGTACGTGCAGAAGCAGACCGTCGCCGGTGAGCCGCCGAAGGTGCGCGACGCGGCCACGACGCCGAACACGACGTGGTACTACGCGACCCCGACGCTCGGCCTCGGCCACCGCTACATCTCGCACACGGGCAACAGCCAGTTCCCGCTCGACGCCTGGGTGACGATCGCGGCGTCCAACACCGTCGAGGGCGTCCAGACGCTGCCGGTGAAGGGCTACTGGACGATCAACATCAAGGACGCGACCCCGGGCACCCCGGGCAACCCCGCGAACTACAACAACGACGCCGTGACGGTCACCGTGCCGCCGGTCTCGCTGAACCTGCCGAGCTCGCGCTGGACACCCACCGGCGCCGGTCCGGTCGAGTTCACCATCGCGGCGCCGGGCAAGCTCGGCGTCATCCAGGTCGAGTCCAAGGGCTACGACCGCACGGGCTACAACACGCCGCTCAACGTGCGTCCGTTCGGCAGCGTCTACGTGCGCGCCCAGACCGAGGCCTACGGCGCGAGCAACGACTGCATCCCGGGTCAGGTCTCGATCCTGGACAAGTCGGGCCCGTCCACCCAGGGCAACTTCCTGTTCGGTGACGCCGACCCGGTGAACCCGGACCCGGCGCTCGGCGATCCGGCCACGCCCGGCGCCTACGCGACGCAGAACGGCCAGGGCAAGGCCGTCGGCGTCCGCGGGCGGTTCAAGCTCGACTTCGTGTCGCTGCCGCCGATCGCCACCGCGGCGCTGCCGCCGGTGCCGGTCCCGGTCCCGGCCCCGGCGCCCAAGCCGGCGACGTTCGCCAAGGCCACCAGCCTGAAGGCGTCCAAGGCCGGCTCGGTCAAGCTCGCGCTGACGAACCCGAACACGGCCGCCCTGAGCTACAAGCTGTCGGCCAAGACGGTCGGCAAGTACAAGGTCGGCAAGAGCAAGACCAAGAAGGTCGTCACGGTCGCCACCAGCAAGACCGTGTCGCTCAAGCCGGGCGCCTCGAACGTCAGCTTCTCGCTGAGCAAGACGGCCAAGTCGCTGCTGAGCGCGCGCAAGTCGCTGAAGGTGAAGGTCACGCTCACGCCCGCGAGCGGCGGTTCGGCCCTCACGAAGACGATCACGCTGAAGCGCTCCTAGCCGCATGCGCTGGGCGGTTGCGCTTCTCTGCCTCGCCGGCGCCCTCGTGGCGCCGGCGGGTGCGGCCGCGTTCCCGGACGCGCAGTTCGAGAACCAGTGCCAGTACAGCTATGACCGCGGCTGGCGCCCGGTTCCGATGGTGTTCGGTGGGCGGTTGACGAACGGCTCCGGGACGGAGCTGACGCCCGGCGCGCAGCTTTCCGTCGGTGACACGGTGCGCCTCGAGGGTGGCACCGTCTCGGCGATCCTGCCGTCGTGGATCACGAGCTTCGCCTACGCGGGGGAGCTGATCCCGCTCGGCGACGGCGAGATCCCCGTCAAGGCGTGGCTCGCGCTCGAAGGGACCAACACGGTCGAGGGCGTCAAGAGCGGGATCCTGCTCGACACCGTCGCGCGCACGCACGTCGTGCTCGGCCCCGGCGGGGTCGTCGACGAGCAACGGTCCTCCGTGCTCGTCGACCGGGCGCCGATCCCACCGCAGACCTGGACCGCGAGCGGCGGCGAGGTCCGCGTGACGCAAGCGCTCGCCGAGAGCCTGCCGCCGCTGCCCGTCGGCGAGGGGGGCGCGACGACGCGCGTCCATGGCAGCCTGTTCGTCGACGCGCACCTCATCACGGGCTCCGGCTTCGTGAACCACCTGTACCTGGATTGCCTGCAGGGGCGTCAGGTGCGTGAGGGGGAGACGCACACCGACGAGCTCCCGGGCGCGCTGGGCCAGTTCTCCGTTCCCGGCTACACCGGCGAGGTCGACGGGACGCCGGTGACCGGTCGCGTCGACGCCGACCTGCTCGCGGGTGAAGGGCCGCCGCGCGTCGCCGCCGGCGGTTCCGCGACGCTGCGCAACGGGGCGCTCCGGCTGCGGTTGACCGACGCGCAGCGCGACGCGTGGTTCGGCGGGGCGACGCAAGTCGCGCTCTCCGGCTCGGTCGCGCTCGAGGGCCTGCGGAGCGCGGAGCAGGTGCAGGACGTGGCGCTCGACCATGAGGCGACGGTCGCGGGGGACGGGCCCGTCACCGTGACCATCCCGCTGCCCGAGACGACCTGGACGGCCCTCGGCGCTGAGGGCATCGACGTCCGCGGCGAGCGCTCGCTGGTGCTCGACGCGACGGTCGGGCCGACGACCCGGCGGCTCACGCTCTCGCGCGTGTCAGCGGCCGATCCCTATCCGTTCGCGCGGCTCCTGCGTCCCGCGGCACCGCCGACCAAGTGGGAGGTCCGCCCGCCGGCTCCGCAGCCCACCCCGGTGCCGACGCCGCCGGTGGCGCCGGTGCCGACGGTCGCGCCGCCGAAGGTCGCGGTGCGGTCGTCGGCGCTCAAGGTCAAGTCGAACCGGGTGTCCGCCGCGCTGTCGTGCGCGGGGGCCTCGGTGTGCCGCGGCACGGTGTCGCTGCGGACGGCGAAGAAGGTGCGCAAGCGCTACGTCACGCTGACGCGATCGGTCAAGTACGCGGTGGCCGCGGGCAAGCGCACGACGGTCCGGTTGACGCTCAGCCGCGCGGGCAAGACGTACCTGCGCGGGCGCAAGCGCGTGCGGGTGACGCTCACCCTCAAGCCCAGCGAGGGCAAGACGGTCACGAAGCAGCTGACGCTGACCCGCTAGGCGCTGGTGGTCAGTGCCCGCCGCTCATCGTCGGTGAGCAGCGGGCACCCCCAGCACTTCGGCTTCTCGGGGATGCGGTAGTAGAGGCAGCAACCCGACCGCACGTGCACGGTCAGGGCGTGGCCGGGCAGCTCGAGCGTGCGCAGGTCGAGGCCGGGATAGGCCTCGCGGGCGAGCGCACAGCCGCGCGGCTCGTCGCCGCGCGTCTGCGCGGCCCAGATGAGCGCCGCGGCGACGCGGTCGTCGACCCCGCGGCGCAGCGCCTTCACCGGGCGCTTCGTGTGCTCGCACACCGCGGTCAGCAGGGCGTCGACGTGGGCGGTCACGTACTCGTCGAGCAGCGGCAGCGAAGCGGCGTGGTAGCGCTCCTCCAGCACGAGGGTACCGATGCCGTCGGGCGCCTCGTCCTCGTCCACCCACACGCGGGTGTTGGCCGGGCTCAGGTCCGGCAGTTGGTCGTCGAGCAGCGCGTGGGCGGCCGGCAGCGCCAGCCACCAGGCCACGACCTCGACGATCCGCTGGCCCTGGATGTCCCGCCGGTCGGTGCCCAGCTGGCGCCCGACGATCGCGAGCGCACGTTCGAGCCCGGGGCCCGCGAGCTCGGCGGACGTCGTCCAGCCGGCCTCGGCCCGCGCGCCGACGTGGAGCACTAGTTGAGCTTCGCGGCGAGCGCGCGCAGGCGCTGCTCCGCGTTCTCGGTGTCCTCGAAGGGCAGCGTGGTGCGCATGCGCGCGACGTGCAGCGCGCGGACGAGATCGCCGACGCGTTCATAGCGCGGCTGCAGCGCGTCCAGCAGCTCCGCGGCCACCTGGTGCCCGCAGCGCCACTCGAGCACGCCCAGCGCGTCCGCGTCGACCAGGCGGCCGGTGAACGGGTCGAGCACGAGCGCTTCGGTGAGCCGCTGGTGCGCGACGAAGTGGCCGGCGGCGCCGGCGACCACGCCGACCGGCAGCCCGGCGCGGCGGCCGACCTCGGCGAGGATCGCCGCGACGAGGATCGGGTGGCCGTGGCCGCGCTCGAGCGCGCGGTGCAGCAGCAGCGCTTCGGCGGTGCCGCCGGGCGTGGCGCGCAGCGGCGCCTCGCCGAGCGCGCGCAGCTGGCCCTCGGCGGTGCGCTCGAGCTCGGTCGGCGCGGCCGCGAGCAGCCCGTCGTAGGCGTGCTCGACGCGCTCGGCGTCCAGGTCGCTCAGCTCCCACGCCATCGACGCCGCGAGGGCGGCCGGCGGTGGGCACGTGACGGCGGCGTGCAGCCGGAAGGGGAGAGTGCTCGCCCTTCGCACAGCTGTGTTCCTGTCGCTGCTGCTCACGTCGACCCGCCCTCCCGGGATGCCTTGGCGCCCTCGGGGCGAGGTGCGCTCTTAGGGGACCCTAACAAAATCCGACGCTCAGGATCGGATTACGCTTAGATACGAGTCGCCTAGTCGCTTGTCGATCTCTGGCAAGCATTCTTGACATGTCTCTGCTCGCCTCTCCTGACACATCTTCGCGCGCCGCGGGCGCCGCTGCGTCCAGCCTGGCCGCTCGCCTTGTGGCGGGCGAGCAACGCGCGGTCGTGACGTTCGCCGGTCAGGGCGTCGACGTGCTGGACGAGCTCGCGACGCTGGTCGCCCAGCGGCCGGAGCTGCTGGCGGGCGCGCAGCTCGCGAGCGACGTGCTGGGCGAGGTGGCCGCGTCTCCACGCGGACTTGCGAGCGGCGCCTACCGTCACGGGACGGACGTCGCGGCCTGGGTCCTGGACCCCGACGGCGCGCCGCCGCTGCCGTACCTGCGGGGCGCGGCGATCGCCTATCCGCTCTCGCTGCTGGCGCAGGCGCTGCTGTGGCGCGTCGTCCACGCGGACGCGTTGGCACCGGCGCTGGGGTCGGTCGTCGGCTTCGCGGGCCACTCCCAGGGGCTGCTCGCCGCGGCGCTCGTGGCCGAGGCGCCCGGCGGCGTCGTCGACGACGCGCTGCTCGCCCGCCACCTGCGCGCAGCGGCGATCCAGGGCCTGGAGCTGGCGTCGGCCGCGACCGGGCGCTCGCCGATGGCGGCGGTCGAAGGGCTGACGCTGGAGCGGCTGCGGCCCTTCCTGGACGACGACGTCACGGCGGCGCTCGTGAACACGCGGACGCGGATCGTGCTGTCCGGTCCGCCTGCCGCGCTGGACCGCGTGCGTGCGCGGCTCTCTGCCCAAGCTGAGGTCGAGGCCGAAGCGCGCCGGGCCGGGCAACGCGGTGGAGCGCCGCTGACGTTCGACTGGACGCCGCTGCCGGTCGACGTGCCGTTCCACTCGCCGGCGCTCGCGGACGCGCTGGCGCGCTTCGAGCCGCTGCCGGTGGGCGAGCGGTGGGCGCCGCTGCTCGGCGCGGGGGAGGACCTCGCGCGGGCGCAGTTCGTCGACCCGGTGCGCTGGGACGAGGTGGGCGCGGAGATCGCGGCCTCCGGCGCGGATTGGGTGCTGGACTTCGGGCCGGGCACGGCGGTCGCGCGGCTGACCGGCGAGAACCTGCGCGGCACCGGCGTGCGGGTGCTGGCGCTCGCGTCGCCCGAGGGGCGGCGGGTGCTGAGCGCGCCGGGCGCGGCTCCCGCTGGGCGGGACGTCACGTACGCGGCGTTCTCGCCGGGCGTGGTGCGCGGGCACCTGGACACGAAGTACACGCGGGCGACGGGGCGGCCGCCGGTGATCCTCGCCGGGATGACGCCGACGACGGTCGACGCGCCGATCGTCGCCGCGGCCGCGAACGCCGGCTACATGGCGGAGCTGGCGGGCGGCGGGCAGCCGGATCGGAGGACGTTCACGACGCGCGTCGAGGAGCTGGCGGAGCTCCTGGAGCCCGGACGCGAGGTCGTGTTCAACACGCTCCTGCTCGACCGGCACCTGTGGGACCTGCACGTGGAGAAGGACGCGCTGCTGCTGGGCGCGCGCCGGGCGGGCGCGCCGTTCGCGGGGCTGACCGTGTCGGCGGGCATCCCGGACGTCGACGAGGCGATCGCGCTGCTGGACGCGCTGGCCGCCGAGGGCATGCGCGTGAACGCGTTCAAGCCGGGCACCGCCGACCAGGTGCGGCGGCTGCTGGCGATCGCCGACGCGGCGCCACACCACACGATCGCCGCGCACCTCGAAGGCGGCCGCGCGGGCGGGCATCACTCGTGGGAGGACCTCGAGGAGCTGCTGCTCGACACGTACCACGAGCTGCGCCGGCGATCGAACGTGCTGGTGTGCGCCGGGGGCGGGATCGGGACGCCGGAGCGGGCCGCCGACCTGCTGCACGGGACGTGGGCGCTGCGGTACGGCGTGGCGGCGATGCCGGTCGACGCGGTCCTGATCGGCACCGCCGCAATGGCCGTGGCGGAGGCGGCGGCGTCGCCCCAGGTCAAGGCCGCGCTGGTGGCCGCGTCCGGCTCGCAGGCATGGGTGCCGCGGCGGGGCGTCGACGGCGGCGTGACCTCGGCCCGCTCGAACCTGAACGCGGACATCCACCTGCTCGACAACGCGGCGTCGCGCGCGGGGCACCTGCTGGAGCGCGTGGCCGGCGACGAGGCGGCGGTGGCCGCGCGGCGCGACGAGATCGTCGGAGCGCTCGCGCGGACGGCCAAGCCGTACTTCGGCGACGTGGCGACGATGACCTACGGCGCGGTGCTCGCCCGCTTCCGGGAGCTGTGCGCGATCGGGCGCGGGCGGCGCTACGACGACGGCGAGTGGGGACATCCCTCATGGCGCGCGCGGTACGAGGCGCTCGTCGATCGCTTCGCCGCGCGGCTCGCCGACGCCGACGCCGGGCCGGTCGCGCGTGTGGTCGACGAGGCGGTGGCCGCCGCGACGCTGCTGCATCCCGCCGACGCGCAGTTCTTCCTCGAGGTGTGCGACCGGCCGGGCAAGCCGGTGCCGTTCGTGCCGGTGCTGGACGGCGAGGTGCGCCGCTGGTACATGGCCGACGGCCTCTGGCAGGCGCAGGACGACCGGCTCGACGCCGACGCGGTGTTCGTGATCCCGGGGCCCGAGGCGGTCGCCGGGATCACCCGTGCCGACGAGCCGGTGGCCGAGCTGCTGGCGCGCTTCGAGGCGGCGGCGGTCGCGCGCGTGACCTCCGTGCCGGTCGACCGGCCGCGGCTGGCCGATCCCGGCCCGGCGCCGGAGCCCCTGGCGTCGCTGCGCGCGGGCGGCGCGGTCGGCGAGCTGCTGGCGGCCCAGTGCGTGGTCGGCGCGGATGGTCGGACGTGGCCGAACCCGCTGTGGCGGCTGCTCGCGCCCGGCGACGCGATCGACCAGCTCGGCGATGTGATCACCGTCCGCCCCGCCGACGCCCCGTTCGAGAGCGTCGTGATCGAGCCCTCCGGCGCGGCGGACGTGTTGATCACGGCGGGCGCGCTGTCGCTGCGCTACGCCGTGCGCGACGGCGCGGTGTTCGAGCGCGGCGGCGAGGCGGCGCGCGTGGCCTTCGCGCTGTCGGCGCTGGACCCGGGCGCGACGTGGACGTGTCCCGAGTCGCTGCCGCGCGCCTACCGCGCGGCGACCGGCGCCGCGCACGACGGCGTGCCGCTCGACCTGGCCTGGACGCTCGCCTGGCCGGCGGTCTGCGCGCTGCTCGCGACGCCCGAGCTGGCCGCCCGCTTCCACGAGCTCGTCCACGCGACGCACGCGATCACGCCCGGCCCGGCCTGGCCGCCGCTGCCCGGCGAGACCGGCGACGCCTCGGCCTGGCTCGTCGAGCTGGACGATCCGGTCGGCGCGCCGACGCGGCTGCGTTGCCGCGCCCGCGTGGCGTGCACGCGCGGCCTCGTCGCGACGGTCGAGGCGGAGCTCGCGATCCTCGGCGACGCCGCCGCCACGCCGTTCGCGCTCCGTCGCCACGACGTGCACGACGTCGAGCTGACGCTCCGCGAGGCGGGCGACGCCGACTTCCTGGCCGAGCAGACCTGGCTGTCGCTCCGGGCCGAGTTGGCTGCGGGCGACGTGCTGCACGTGCGCGCCGAGACGACGCTGGACGTGCCGCGCGAGGGCGAGCCGCGCTGGACCGCGCAGGGCACGGTCGTGCGGGCGGGCGAGACGATCGGCACGATCGCGGGTGGCGCGGGTGGCGCCGTCAACCCCGTCGCGGCCGTGCTCGACCTGCTCGCCACGGGGCGGCCCGAGCGGCAGGCGCGGCCGGCGCTCGTGCTCGCCACCGACGAGGACGTGGCACCGGCGTCGATGGACGCGTTCGCAGCGGTCGGCGGGGATCGCAATCCGCTGCACCGGTCGGTCTTGGCGGCGCGGCTCGCCGGGCTCCGGCGGCCGATCGTGCACGGGGCGTGGACGGCGGCGCGGGCGTCCGCGTTCGTGGTGGACGCGCTGTGCGACGGGGACGCCGACCGGCTGCGGGAGTGGCGCGTGTCGTTCCTGGCGCCGGTCGCGCTCGGGGCGCCGCTGGACTTCGAGGCGACGCGGGTCGCGGTCGTCGACGGCCGGCGGGTCGTGCAGGTGCGCGTCCGGGTGGGGGAGGCGGACGTCGCCGTCGGCGAGGCCGTGATCGACGGGCCGCCCACGGCGCTCTTGTTCCCCGGGCAGGGGACGCAGCGAGTGGGGCTCGGCCGGGACGGTCGCGCGCGCTCGCGGGCCGCGCGGGGCGTGTGGGCGCGAGCGGACGCCCACACGCGCGCGGCGCTCGGGTTCTCGCTGCTCGAGGTGGTGGAGGCCAACCCGCGCGAGCTGCGGCTCGCGGACGGGCGCGTCGCGCGGCACCCCGACGGCGTGCTGTTCCGGACCGAGTTCACGCAGCCGGCGCTCGTCGCGCTGGCCGCCGCGCAGCACGCGGAGCTGCGGGAGGCGGGCGCGGTCGGCGAGCCGCGCGTCGCCGCGGGCCACAGCGTCGGCGAGTTCGCCGCGTTGGTGGCGCTCGGCGCGCTGTCGCTCGAAGCGGCGCTGACGCTCGTGTGGGAACGCGGGCTCGCGATGCAGCGGCACGTCCCGCGCGACGCGGACGGCGCCTCGTCCTACCGGCTCGCGGTGGTCGACTCGCTCGCCGGGATCGGCGACGGGATCGAGGTCGTCAACCGCAACGCGCCCGACCAGTACGCGGTCGTCGGCACGGTGGACGCGCTCGCCGGCGTGGGCCGGATCGTCCCCGGCATCGACGTGCCGTTCCACTCGTCGGCGCTGCGCGGGGCGGTTAACGCGTTCCGGCCGCACGTCGAGCGGGCGGGCATCGACGCGTCCGTGCTGCCGGGCCGCTGGGTGCCGAACGTCCTCGCGCGGCCGTTCGCGGCCGGCGACGACGTGGTCGAGCTGCTCGCCACGCAGCTGGCGTCGCCGGTCCGCTGGATCGAGACCCAGCGGACGCTGGCCGAGCGCGTCGCGCGCTTCCTCGAGGTGGGTCCCGCGCACGCCGCGGTGCTGACCGGGCTCGCGCGTAGGACCGTGCCGGACGTCGAGCTGCTCCACGCGGAGCAGGACCGGGACGTGGTGATGGAGCGAGCGGAGGCGCCCGCCCCGGCGGCGGTGCCCGCCGGGGCGGACGCGTCCGCTCGCGCCGAGTCCATGCGAGCGGCGCCGTCCGCCGTCGCGGCGAGCCCGGCCCAGACGGGCTCGCCGGCGGATCGTCCCGTCGACGCGGGCGACGCGCTCGCGTTCGTGCTCGCGCTGCAAGCGCGGGTGCGGCTCGACCAGCTCGACCCGGCTGAGACGCTCGACGAGCTGTTCCAGGGCGTCTCCTCGCGGCGCAACCAGGTGCTGATCGACCTCGGTCGCGAGTTCGGGCTCTCGGGCGCCGAGGGCGTCCAGCGCCAGACGATCGGCGAGCTGATCAAGAGCCTGCGCGAGCAGGGCGCCGCCTACCGGTTCCCGGGCCCGTACCTGAAGGACGCGCTCGCGACCGGCCTGACCCGCGCCGGCGTCCCGCGCAGCGACCTCGGCCTGCCACCCGGCCTGACGGAGCACGTCTTCGCGCGGGTCGCGCTCGACACGCGACCCGGTCCGTCGGCACGCGGCGGCGATCTCGCCCGGCTCACTCCCGGCGCCGACGTGCTCGACCGGGCGCGCGACCTAACCGCCGCCGACCTGGGCATCCCGCTCGCGCGGGCCGCTGCCGCCGAAGCGATCGCCGCGCCGGTCCCCGTCGCCGACCCGGCGCTGGAGGACGCGTTGCTCGACTCCGCGCGCACGCTCGCGCACGCGCTCGGCCGCCCGTTCGCGCCGGCCGGCGAGCCGCTCGCCGACCCCGACCCCGACGCCGACCGCCTCGCACTCCTCGACGCCGAGCTCGGCGCCGGCCGGGCCGCGGAGATCGCGCCGCGCTTCGACGCCCGCCGCCACGTCCGCTTCGCCTCCGCGTGGGCGAGCGCGCGCTGGGACCTCGTCGGCGTCTACCACGACGCGCTCGCCGACCGCCTGTCCACGACCGGTCTGCGGACGGAGATCGACCGCCTCGTCGCCCACCGCGACGTGCGGCAGGTCGCCGAGACGGCACGCTGGCTGAGCTGGCGCGCCGCCGAGCAGGGCCGGTTGGAGATCGCTGCTGAATTCGCCCGTCTGGAGCGGTCGGGAGTGTCGTGGCCGGCGCTGCCCCTGCGTGGGGAGCGGCCGACCGTCTCGTTCGACGAGGCCGGTGTGCCGGTCGTCGGAGCCGAGCCGGACGAGGAGCGGCTGCTCCAGATGCTGCGTGACGTGCCCGAGGCGCTCGTCGCGGAGCTCGCGGTGTCGTTGAAGGTGTCGCCGGACCTGCGGGGCGAGACGGCGCTCGTGACCGGCGCCGCGCCCGGGTCGATCGCGGCGGAGCTGACGAAGCGGCTGTTGCGCGGCGGCGCGCGCGTGGTCGTCACGACGTCGACGGACACGCCCGAGCGGCGGCGCTTCTACCGCGACCTCTACCGAACGAGCGCCGGGCCCGGCGCGGAGCTGCACGTCGTGCCCGCGAACCTCGCGTCGTTCCAGGACATCGACGCGCTGGGCGAGTGGCTGCGGCACCCCGGGGGCGGGCGGCGCGGGCGCGACGACCTGCGGCTCGACCCGCTCACGCCGACGATCCTCGTGCCGTTCGCGGCGCTTCCCACCTCCGGGACCGCGGACGAGGCGGGCGCCGGCTTCGAGACCGCGATCCGCCTGCAGCTGCTGGGTGTGCAGCGGCTGATCGGCACGCTCGCGCCGGCGGCGGTCCTGCTGCCGCTCAGCCCGAACCACGGCGCGTTCGGCGGCGACGGGCCGTACGGCGAGACGAAGGCCGCGCTCGAGGTGCTGCTCGAGCGCGCACGCTCGGAGCCCTGGGGCGCGGGCACGACGCTGATCGCGCCGAAGATCGGCTGGGTGCGCGGCACCAGCCTGATGGCGGGCAACGACGCGCTCGCCCCGCTCGTCGAGGAGCGGCTGGGACTGCGCACGTACTCGTCCGCCGAGATGGCGTGGCTGCTGACCGCGCTGCTCGTGACAGGCCACGCGGGCGAGGTCGACGTGTCCGGCGGGATGGCGCAGATCGACGACCTGCGCGCCGTGCTGCAGCCGCTCGCCGACGAGCTGCGCGACCGCTCCGCGCGCACCGCCCGCGTGCACACGCTCCGCACCGCGCTCGCCCCGCCGCCCCGGGAGGACGTGCTCGAAGCGCTTCCCAGCCCGGGCACGAGCACCCGACCGCACACGCCGGCCACCGCGCCCCAGCATGACCTCGACCCCGCGGACATGGTCGTGATCGTCGGCACGGGCGAGCTCGGCCCGGGCGGGACGGGCCGCAGCCGCTTCGCGCTCGAGCTGGACGAGCTCGACTCGCCGGGCGTCGTCGCCGAGCTGGCGTGGCTGACCGGGCTCGTCGGCTACGAGCGCGAGCACTACCGCGGTCGCTGGATCGACACGGCGACCAAGGAGGAGGTGCCCGAGGCGGACCTCGCCGCGCGTTACGCCGACGAGGTGGCGCGCCGGGTCGGCGTGCGCGCGCTCGAGTCCGACGGCACGATCGACGCCGACGGCCACACCGTCCTCGCGCCGGTCACGCTCGACCAGCCGATCACCTTCGAGGCGGCCTCGGAGGAGGAGGCGCGCACCTACGCGGGCGCGGCCGTCCGCCGCGACGGCGACCGCATCCTCGTCACGCTCAGCGGCCAGATCCGCGTCCCGCGGATCGTCGCGCAGACCCGGCGGGTCGCCGGCCAGCTCCCGAGAGGCCTCGACCTCGCTCGCCACGGCGTCCCGACCGACCTGATCGCCACCGCCGACCGGATGGGGCTCGTCAACCTCGCCGCCACAGTGGAGGCGTTCAACGACGCCGGCCTGACCCCGGAGGAGCTGCTCGACCACGTCCACCCGGCCGACGTCGCGAACACGCAGGGCGCGGGCATGGGCGGGATGGCCTCGCTGCGCCGCCTGCTGCTCGACCACCTGCTCGACGCCGAACGCCTCAGCGACCGCGTCCAGGAGTCGCTCGGCAACGTCGTCGCCGCGCACACGGTGCAGACCTACCTCGGCTCCTACGGCCCCATGATCCACCCGGTCGGCGCGTGCGCGACGGCGGCCGTGTCGCTCGAGGTCGCCTACGACAAGATCACGGCCGGCAAGGCGTTCGCGGTCCTCGCCGGCGGCTTCGACGACCTCACGCCCGAGGGCATGATCGGCTTCGCGGACATGGGCGCGACGGCGTCCTCCGAGGATCTGGAAGCGATGGGCCTCGCCCCGCACGAGGCGTCGCGCGCGAACGACACCCGGCGCGCGGGCTTCGTCGAGGCCCAGGGCGGCGGCGCGCAGCTCGTCGTGCGCGGCGACGTGGCGCTCGCGCTCGGCCTCCCGGTCCGCGGCGTGCTCGCCTACGCCGGCTCGTTCGCCGACGGCCTGCACACGAGCATCCCCGCGCCCGGCCTCGGCGCGCTCGCCGCGGCCCGGCCGCTCGGCGAAGCGCTCGCGCGCCACGGCCTGACCGCCGACGACCTCGGCGTCGTCTCCAAGCACGACACCTCGACCGAGATGAACGACCCGAACGAGGCCGACCTCCACGACCGGCTGCAGACGCAGCTCCAGCGCACGCCCGGCAACCCACTGCTCGTCGTCTCGCAGAAGACGGTCACCGGCCACGCGAAGGGCGGCGCGGCGGCCTGGCAGCTCGACGGTGTCCTGCGCATGCTCGAGACCGGCCGCGTCCCGGGCAACCGCAACCTGGAGAGCGTCGACCCGCTGCTGCGCGACTACCGCCACCTCGCGCTCGGCGACCGCGCCCTCACGCTCGCCGAGCCCCTGCGCGCGGCGCTGATCGCCAGCCTCGGCTTCGGCCACGTGTCCGCGATCCTCGCCGTCGCGCACCCGGACACGTTCCACGCCGCGATCCCGCACGCGCAGCGCGAGGACTACCTGCGGCGCGCCGCGCACCGCCGCGCGGAGGGCGTCCGCCGGCGCCTGGAGCTGCGCCTGGGCACGGTCCCGCAGGTCCGGCGCCCGCGCGCGCTGGACCGCGAAGCCGAGGCGCGGCTCCTCCTCGACCGATGACCGTCGGCGTCGACCTCGTCCACGTCCCGGGCTTCGCCCACCAGCTCGAGGACACCGCGTCGGGCTTCGTCGACCACACGTTCACGCCGCGCGAGCAGAAGGTCCGTGCGCCGCATCGCCTCGCGGCGCGCTTCGCCGCCAAGGAGGCGTTCGTGAAGGCGTGGTCGGGTGCGCGCCTGCACCAGCCACCGCTGCTCGGCAGCGTCGACCTGCGTGAGATCGAGGTCGTCGACGACGGCTACGGCCGTCCCCGGCTCGTCCTGCACGGCCACGTCGCCCAGGCGGTGGGCCCGTGCACCACGAGCCTCTCGCTCAGCCACGACGGCGACGCGGCCATCGCGGTCGTGCTGCTCGACTAGCTCTCGGGAACGTAGTGGCGCCGGTGGTCGGCGGGATCGACCCATACGCGCATGACCCGCTGCGAGCCCGGGTCGATGAACCGCTCCTTCGTCGGCACCCAGGTCGGCTGCGCCACGTCGGCCTCGCCGTGCCGTCGGCCCCAGCGCCGCCGGCGCGGCGCCTCCGCCGGCCCCAGCGGCGGGAGCCCCGCGAGCGCGTCGGCCAGGGACGCGCCGAACGTCAGGTCCAGCCGCCGGTCCAGCTCGTCGGCGTCGATGCGGTCGGCGGCGTAGTGGCGGCCGAGCGCCGTGGCGACATGCTCCTGCTCAGGCGTCGGCACGCTCGACCACGACCGCGGTGCCGTACGCCACGACTTCCGTGAGCTGGTTGCCCATCTCGGAGGAGTCGAAGCGCATCGCCACGATCCCGGTCGCGCCCAGCAGCTTCGCGTTGGCGACCAGCCGGTCGACCGCGTGCCGGCGCGCGTCCTCCAGTAGGTCCGTGAACTCGGTGACCTCGCCCTGGCGCAGCGACTTCCAGCCCGCCACGAAGTTGCGGTTGAAGCCCATGCTCCGCACCACGAGGCCGAACGTGACCCCGAGGTTCTCGCGGACGACGTACCCGGGCAGCTCGAGGGCGGTGGTGATCGGCAACTCCACGTCGTGCGTCATCGCGCCGAGCGTATCGGCATAGTGCGCGCCGATGAGCTTCGACGAGATCGAGCCCGGCTGGGAGACGCCGCGCGGCCCGCACGGCGGCTACGTGATGTCGATCCTGGCGCGGGCGATGGAACGCGCGGCCGGCCGTCAGCCCCGCTCGCTGACCGTGCACTTCCTCCGCCCGCCCGCGGTCGGCCCGGTCACCGCGAGCGCCACCGTCGAGCGCCAGGGCCGTTCGCTGACCACGGTGACGGGCCGGCTCGAGCAGGACGGCAAGCCGGTCGCGCTGGGCCTCGGCGCGTTCGCCGGCCCGTACGACGCGCCGAGCGTGGGCGAGGTGCCGATGCCGGACGTCGCGCCGCCGGCGGCGCAGTCCGATCCGCTGCCGGGCGCGCCACCCTTCACGCACCGGATGGACATGCAGCCGCGCTTCGGCGACGAGCCGCTGAGCGGGTCGGACCGCACCCAGGTCGGCGGCTGGATCGGCTTCCGCGACGGGCGCGAGATCGACGGTCCTGCGCTGTGCGTGCTGGCCGACGGCTGGTTCCCCGCGATCTGGCCGCGCCTGACCGCGCTGCATCCCGCGCCGACGATCGACCTCACCGTGCACGTCCGCGCGCCGCTCCCGGTGGCGGGTCCGCTGCTCGCGCGCTTCACCGCCAAGCTCGCGCGTGACGGCTACTTCGAGGAGGACGGCGAGCTCTGGACCCGCGGCGGCACGCTGGTCGCGCAGTCGCGTCAGCTCGCGTTGTTGCTGCCGCCTCTGGAATAGGTGCGGTCGGCCTTAGGGGCGTCGAGGCGCTTGCTCTGCTCGATCGACCAGGCGCGGAACTCGGCGCCGCACGCCTGCAACGCCTCCTGCGTGCGCGGGCAGCGCTTGAGCTTGCGGATCTGCGCGGCGTAGCCGGCCGGGGTCGGCGTGGGCGTCGGCAGCGTGCGCGGGGCGACGATGGCGTCCTTGCGCGACGGCGTCGGTGTCGGCGTCGGGGTGGCGGTCCGCACCGGCGTGGCGACCGGGGTCGCGACCGCGGTCCGGACCGGCGTCGCGGTCGGAGCCGGCGTGCGCCGGGGCTGCGGCCGCTCGCGCCGCGGCTTCGGCCGCGCGGTCGGCGTCGGCGTGGCGGTCGGCTCGGCGGTCGCCGCGGGCGCGACCGCCATCTGCCGCACCACCGGCGCTTCCACCGACAGCGACGCGAACGCTCCCGCCGCCACGCACAGCCCGGCGCACGTGCGTCCGGCGGCCGTCCCGGTGGCGACCTGCAGCAGCTCGGCGAGCCGGGCCACGAACGGCGCGGGCAGCGCACCGGCCACGCGGCGCCGCAGGCCGCGCCGGGCCCGCGACACGAGCTGCTTCGCGTTCTCGGGCTCGACCTCCAGCCGCGCGCCGATCTCCTCGTAGGAGCGGTCCTCGAGCGTGCGCAGCAGGAGCGCGTCGCGCTGGCGGCGGGGGATCGCGTGCAGCGCGCCGAGCACGCTGCGCACCCGCTCGCGCATGACGACGACCTCGGCCGCGTCGCAGGCCGTGCCCAGCTCGGGCGGCTCGGCGTGCGGTGCCTCCCGCGTCCCGCGCAGCGCGTCGACGGCACGGCGGTGCGCGACGACGTGCAGCCACGCCTTCGGGTTCGCGGGCGCCTCGTCACTCGCCAGGGCCGCGGCGAGCGCGTCCTGGACCGCGTCCTCGGCCAGCTCGCGGTTCCCGAAGCGCCGCTCGAGCGAGCGCACGACCGCGTCGCGGTGGGGGGAGAAGAGGTCGGTCATCGTGGTGAGTCGTGCGCCGGGCGGCAATCGTGACACGTCTTTTTCCGCGTCACGCTGGGGCTGCCCGCACCGACTCGAGGGCATGAAGAAGCTCCTCATCACCACCGCCCTGCTGTTCGCCACCGCGGCCGCGCCCGCAGTCGCCGCGCCCGTGGTCACGGGCAGCGTCGCGCTCGACGGCCAGCACGCGTTCGACTGCTCGTGGACGCAGATCCCCGAAGGCGAGGACTGCCTCGCGATCGTCGGCGACGCCGCCGACGAGGTCCGGCTCCTGCAGCGGCACGACGCCCAGCAGGCCACGATCACGGTCGACGCGTCGGCGATCGGACGCGGCGTGATCGAGCGCACGGTTGCGCGCCGCGCGGACGGCACCTGGCTCCTGCGCGGCTCCTCGGCGCATGGCGCCTGGGGCTTCGTCTGCGCCGGCGAGCCGCTGCGGTGCGCCGACTGGAAGGCGGGCACGAAGAAGACGATCGCGAAGGCGACCAAGAAGGTCACGCGCAAGGCGTGAACTTTCGCGGCCAGAATGCGCCTATAGGGCGTAGATGGCCGTGACACTTCCACCACAGGCCGCGTCATCGGACGCGGCTGACCTGGCCGGGCCGCCGCCGCGCTTCCACGCGGTGGTGGACCGGCACTTCGATGCCGTCGCGGCGTTCCTCGCCCGCCGCGTCGGCCCGGACGCCGCCGAGGACCTCGCCCAAGAGGTCTTCGTCACCGCGTTCCGCAAGCGCGCGAAGTTCGACGCCCGCTACGACAGCGCCCGCCCGTGGCTGCTCGGCATCGCGACGCGGGCCGTCGCCGGCCACCGCCGCGCGGAACGCCGGCAGCTCGAGCTCTACCAGCGGGTGCTCGCCGCACCCGCGCCCGCCGCGCAGGTGCGCGAGGAGCTTGACCCGCACCTGTTCGCGGGCCTCACCGACCTCGCGCGCCGCGACCGCGACGCGTTCCTGCTCCACGTCTGGGGCGACCTGGCTTACGAGGAGGTCGCCCAAGCGCTCGACATCCCCGTCGGCACCGTCCGCTCGCGCATCCATCGCGCGCGCCGTCAGCTCACCGCCCACCTCGGAGGCGCCCGATGATCGACACCCTCACCGACGAGCAGCTCGCCGCCGCCCGCGCGCGGACGCACGAGCGCATCAACGACCTGCTCGTCACACCGCCGCGGCGGTCGCGCCGGCTGCCCGCGCTCGGATTCGCCGTTGCCGCGGCGGCGGCCGCCGTCGTCGCGTTCGCGCCCGGCCACGGACCCACCCGGCTCGCCGAGGCCACGGCCGCCACCACGCTCCGCGGGTTCGATCCCCAGCCGCTGCCGACGCTCGCTCCCGGCGAGTACTACGCCGTCCGCGTCGTCCAGCGCGAGGCGAAGGATCCGGCGGACGCGCTCGACCTGCGCTACTGGGCCGACGCGAACGGGGCCGGCCGCGAGCAGACCCTCAACGACGGCAAGGTCGTCCGCGACAAGCCGCTCGGCGGCCCGGAGCCGGTGCCGTCGACCGCTCCCGCGCACCCGCGCTGGCCGACCGATCCGAAGGACCTGGAGGCGTACCTGCGCGCGCAGGTGCCGACCCCGCCCGGCGCCCCGCGGCACGAGCCGACCACGCGCGACTACGTGCTCGCCGCCTCGCAGATGATCGTCGACCCGCGCGGCACGCCGCCCGAGACCCTCCGCGCCGTGTTCGCGTTCCTCTCCGGGTTGCCCGGGATGAAGCTCGTCGGCGACGTCACCGATCCGCTCGGCCGGCCCGGCAAGGCCGTCGCCGCGGACGGGGACCCGCAGATCCACGAAGGCGTCGGCGTCGAGCTGATCGTCAACCCCGACACGGGTCGGCCGCTGGCGATGGTCCACTACCGCGACGGCGACGTGAACCGGCCGTGGCTGCAGACGATCCGCACGGAAGGCGTCGTCACCTCGAGCGACGAGTTGCCTTAGCCCCAGGTGCGCTTCGGCGCGTCCAGGCGGAACCGCCACAGCGCGATCCCCGCGAAGGCGGCGGTGAACGCGGCGAGCACGGCCAGCGGGCCGAGCACGTCGCCGACGCCGCCGCCATCGAGGATCGCGGTCTCGTAGCCCTGCATCGCCCAGTACACGGGGGAGACGGGCGCGATCGGCTGGACCCAGTCCGGCAGCGAGTCGACGGGCACGAAACCGCCGCCCAGCCCGCCCAGCGCCATCGCGCCGAGGTTCGTGACGGCGTTGACCTGCTGGATCGTCGACAGCGCCGCGGCGGCCGCCAACCCCGCGACGAGCACCAGCGCGGCGAACAGCGCCGCGATCAGCACGACCGCCGGCCAGGACCCGCGCACCTCCAGGTCGAGGAACAGCACCCCGAAGCCGAACAGCACGACGTGCTGGGCAGCGACCAGCAGCGCGGGAACGGCCAGCTTGCCGCCGACCAGCCGGCGCCCCGACAGCCCGGCGGCGCGCAGCCGTGGCCAGGTACGCCAGCCGTGCTCGCGGAAGATCGCGAAGCCGACGACCGCGATCGCGAAGGACGCGAACACGCACGCCATGCCCGGCACCGTCTGGGCCGAGCCGGGCGCGCCCGCGTGACCGCCGGCGGCGAGCGTGGACCGCATCGCGTCGCTCAGCAGCGTCATCAGCACGAGCGGCATGCCGACGAGCACCGCCGCGGGCACCGGATCGTGGCGGAGGAGCCGCAGCTCGTTGCGGATCACGCCGGCACCGGCGGTCGGCCCGCGAGGTCGTCGCCGGCGAGCGCGGCCGGGGTCATTCCGCGCTCCTCCGCCCCGTCAGCGCGAGGTAGGCGGCCTCCAGCGACGGCCGGATGACCTCCGCACGCACCACGTCGTCGCCGAGCCCGTGCAGCGACGTGCCCGGACGGCGCTCCACGCGCCCGTCCGCGTAGGTGATCTCCAACAGCGCTCGCGCGTGCCGGGTGACCAGCTCGTCGATCGTGCCGGAGGCGATGATCCGCCCGCGCTCGAGCAGGGCGACCTCGGCGCCGAGCTCCTCGACCTCCGGCAGGTAGTGCGTCGTGTAGACGACCGCCGCGCCGTCGGCGGCCAGGCCGCGCACGGCGTCGAGGATGGCCGAGCGCGTCTGCGTGTCCGCGCCCGCGGTCGGCTCGTCCAGCAGCACGAGGCGCGGCCGGTGCACGACCGCGATCGCCGTGTGCAGCCGCCGCTGCTCGCCGCCGCTCAGGCGGCCGGCGGGACGGTCGGCCAGGTCCGTCAGCACGAAGGGCGACAGCCACCGCTCGGCGCGGCGCCGGGACACGCCGTGGAGCTCCGCGAACGCCCACAGGTTCTCGCGCACGGTGAGCGACGGGTAGATCCCGATCTCCTGTGGCGCCAGCCCCGGCCGTCCGCACACGACCACGTCGCCCGCGTCCGGCGCCAGCAGGCCCGCCGCGATCGAGACCAGCGTCGACTTGCCGGCGCCGTTGGGGCCCAGCAGCGCCACGATCGAGCCGGCGTCCACGGCGAAGTCGACGCCGTCGAGCGCCACCCGCTCCCCGTAGCGCTTGACGACTCCCGTCAGCGCGAGCGTCATGCCGAGACGCGACGGCGGCGCGCGCTCAACCGCTCGAAGTCCGCGCGCTCGCAGACCATGAACGCCGCCCGCTTGTCGGGGAGGTCGATCTCGCCGACCTTGCGGAAGCCGAGGAACGCGAGCAGCGACAGGAACTGGTGGTTGCGCACGTCCGGCTCGCCGACGATCCGCAGCACGCCCGGCCGCTTGAACAGGAACCGCACGACCGCGCGCCCGATCGCCACCGAGTAGCGCCCGAGGTGCTCCTCATCGCCGATCAGCACGTGCGCGCCGATGTCGCCCGGGAGGATCGGCGCGTGCGCGCCGAGCACGTCGCGCGCCGGGTCGTAGACCTCGATGTAGCCGACCGCCATGTCGTCGACGTAGCCCAGCAGCGGCGAGCGCGCCGGGTCCTCGTTCTGGCGCACCAGGTAGTCGCGGATCCAGTCCTGCGGCCAGTCCATCGCCCAGAACGGCACGACGTGCGGCTTGTGCATCCACGCGTGGAGCAGCTCGGTGTCGTGCTCGGGCAGCGCGGGCCGGGCCCACAGCTTGCGGTCCAGCGCCGCCTCGTGCTCGGTGTGGACCGCCAGCTCCGGGTGGCTCATGGCGCCAGCGGGTTCGTGATCCAGCCGACCGCGGCGGCCACCGGGCGCTCGGCCGCGTCCTGATAGCCGCGCTCGAGCATCCGCACGCGGTTCAGGCACAGCTTCACGAACGCCGGCGCCTCCATGTCGAACAGCGCGAAGCGGTCCTCCAGCTCCGGGAAGCGCGACTGGTAGCGCGCGACCGCCCGCTCGCCCAGCGCCCAGAACGCCGCCTCCGCGAAGCCCATCCGCTCCTCCAGGATCTCCGCCAGGTAGCGGTGGACGCACACGAGCAGGCCGCCCTGGATCCACTGCACGAGGATCGCCGCCTCGACGCCGTCGCCGAGCGCCGCGCGCACGTCCTCGGGCATGTCCGCCAGCTCCGGCAGCGGGTCGGACGAGACCATCATGTCGTCCACGAAGTCCTTGACGACGAGCCGCACCGGCACGTCGTCGCGCAGCACGAGCATGCAGTTCTGCGCGTGCGGCGAGAAGGCCGCGCCGTAGCGGTAGAGCATGTGCAGCAGCGGCGGGAGCGTGACCTCGTGCAGCGCCGCGATCCAGTCCGCGACGGCCAGCCCCGAGCGCTCGACGAGCGCCTCCACGAACGACCTGCCCGCGGGGTCGCGGTGCAGCAGCGCGGCCAGCGAGATCGCGCGCTCGTCCGGCTCCAGGTACGCCTCCACCGACTCACGCCAGATCGCGCCGAGCAGCTCCGTGTGCTGGTACGGGACGTCGGCGACCGCCTCGAACGCGGGATGCGCGACGGACACGCTGGCGACCTCGCCGAGCAGGATCACCCCGGTCTCGCGCAGGAACGGGTCGCCCAGCGCGCGCTCCTGCAGCCACGCGGAGAGCCGCGGCGCGGCGAGCGTGCGGTCGCGCGGCAGGCCGCGCCAGACGCTCGTGTTGAGGATCGAGAGCGCGAGCTTGAGGTGATGGCGCCCGGGCTGGTCGGCGTCGCCCAGCGTGCGGATGGACTGCTGCGGCAGCCAGCGTCCCTCGCGCTCGCCGAGGAAGCGGATGCGCCCGCGCGCGATGTCGCCCGCGTACAGCTGCTGGATGCGGTGATCCCACTGCCACGGGTGCACGGGCACGAGCGCGCCGACGTCCTGCCCGCGCCAGTCGGCGTCCGCCACGTCGAGCCAGTAGACGGGGACGGGCCGGTGCGCCTCGGGCGCGTACCGGCGCAGGTCGGCGGCGCCGAACCCGACGCGGCCCTTCGACGCGACGATCCACGGATGCCCGCGCAGCTCGCCCTCCAGCTCCAGCGCGTCGAGGTCGATCAGCTCCACCACGGGCGCGCCGCGCTCGAGCTGCTGCGCGTCGCTGACGAGCGTGGACGCGATCTCGCCGATCAGCCCCGCGGTCGTCGACGGGTCGACGCCGAGCGCGGGCGCGCCGATGGCCACGACCATGTCCGCGTCGGGCAGCTCGATCTCCACGCCGTCGCGCGTCGCCCGCAACGAGGCGGGATCGACGCGCGCGTGGCCCATCGAGCGGCGCGTCGCCGTGTAGTGCAACGTCAGCTCGCCGAGCGTCAGCTGCCACTCGTCCCCGATCTCGGGGTGCAGCAGCTCCTCGAACTCCAGCTCCGTCAGCAGCTTGGCGATCAGCTCGCGGTTGGCCCGCGCCCAGGCGCTCATGCGGCCGCGACACCAAACGACTGGAATACGTTGCGGTCCCGCACCGCGTACACGTCGCGGCCGGCCAGCGCGTTGACGATGACCGCGTTGCGGTGCGCGCCGAGCCCGAGGTCGGGCGCGCCGACGCCGTGCGTGTGCAGCTCGCCGTTCTGGACGAACAGCGTGGACGGCGTGCCGTCGGCGAGCCGGAGCCGGTAGTCGAGCTCCACGACGGGCCGGCCGGCGCCGTCGCGGGCGAGCAGGTGCGCGGGCACCGGGATCGGCGCGGGCTCGTAGCCGGTCGCCAGGATCGTGAGGTCCGCCTCGTGCGTGAACGCGACGTCCTGGTCGAGCTGGTGGAAGTGCAGCCGGCGCCCGTCGACGCTGCGCAGCTCGCAGCGGGCCGCGTAGCGCACGTCCGGCTCGCCGTCGATGCTGCGCCGGTAGAGCAGGTCGAAGATGCGCTCGCTCGTCTCCGCCGACATGCCCTTGTAGAGCAGGTCCTGGCCGGCGCGCAACGCGTCGCGCTTGGCCTCGGGCAGGCCGTGGAAGTACGCCGTGTACTCGGGGCTGAAGTGCTCGAGCCCGAGCTTGGAGTACTCCATCGGCAGGAAGCCCGCGCTGCGCGTGAACCAGTCGACGCGGCCGCGGCCGTGCTCGAGGACGTCGGCGAAGATCTCCGCCGCGGACTGGCCCGAGCCGATCACGGCGACCGAGGAGGCGGTCAGCGCCCGCTCGCGGACCCCGAGGTAGCGCGACGAGTGCGTGAGCCCTTGCGCGAACGCCGGCACCGTCGGCACGCAGCCGACGCCGAGCACGACGTGCCTGGCGCGGTGCTCCTCGCCGCGCGTCCACACCGACCAGCCGCCGGGCGCCGGGCGGATCGCGTCCACGCGGTGGTTGAAGCGCACGGCGTCCAGCTGCACGGCCACCCAGCGGCAGTAGGCCTCGAACTCGCGTCGCAGCACGTGGAAGTGCTCGCGGAAGTAGAAGCGGTACAGCCGGCCCTGGTCGTGCAGGTAGCTCAGGAACGAGAACGGGCTCGTGGGGTCGGCGAGCGTCACCAGGTCGGCCAGGAACGGCACCTGGATCTCGGCGTCCGGGAGCATCAGCCCGGGGTGCCAGGCGAACCCGTCCTTGTCGTCGAAGAAGACGGCGTCGACGTCCTCGAGCGGGTCCAGCAGCGCGGCGAGGCCGAGGTTGAACGGGCCGAGGCCGACGCCGATGACGTCGTGCCGGCTCATCGCTCCCACACCACCAGCGCGGCGCGCTTGTCCGCCAGGTCCAGCTCGGTCAGCACGGCACCGCCGAGCGCGTGGCAGAAGGCCAGCATGCGCGCGTTGCGCACGTCGGGCTCGCACACGGTCCGGCCCGGGTTGCCGTCGATGAGCCGGCGGACGAGCGCGCGCGGGACGCCGGTGCCGCTCGCCTCCTCGGACACCAGCAGGTGGAAACCGCGGTCGTCGGGGTGCGCGTCGTAGTGCCAGGCCAGCTCGTCCTGGAAGACCCAGTAGGTCTCCACGTAGCCGAACGGCTCGCCGTCGGCGTAGGCGATCAGCGGCTCCAGGTGCCCGAGCGCCGCCAGGTACGCGCCGACGTCGTCGACCTCGCCCCACCACCGCGCCACGCGGGGCTCGCGCAGCCAGCGGCCGAGCAGCGCGTGGTGGGTCTCGTCGACCGGGACGAGCTCGATCTCGGGGGTCAGCGGGTTCGGGATGGTCACGTAGACGGACTGGGTCGAGATGTCCCCGACGAGCTCGTCCATGTCGTGCAGGCGCGTGCGCAGGTTGGCCTTGCACGGCCAGGTCGTGTCGTCGAGCAGGCGGTCGAGCAGCGTGTGCGGGTAGCGGCCACCCGCCTTGCGCTGGCGCTGCAGGGTGTCGCGCAGGTCGCGCAGCAGGATCCGCTCGTCGATGCCGCCGCCCGCGCCGAGCGCGTCGACCACGCCGAGCGCGTTGTTGAGGAACGGGTAGTAGACGAGCCGCTCGTCGGCGAGCACCTCGGGGGAGATCGACTCGCTCGCCTCGCCGTGCTCGGGGAGGACGGCGGCGATGTCCGCGTGCGCGGCCTCGCGGTGGAAGTAGCCCTGGCTGTCGCGGATGAGCGCGTGCGCGGGCATCCCGTCCTCGAGGCGCAGCAGCGTGTTCTGCTGGTGCGCCTCGTAGGTGAGCCCGACGTCCAGGTACAGGCGGACGAGGCTCACGATCACCGTCTCCAGGTACGCCTGGAACCACTCGCGCTCACGGCCGTGCGCGAGGTTCGCGAGCCGTGAGCGGCCGCCGAGCGGGTGGTCCTGGCAGAGGACCGCGAGCGCGGAGACGTCGCCCTCGAAGCGGTTCTCGCGCAGCAGGACGCTGAAGCCGTCGTGGTCGGGGATCGAGAGGTAGGCGGGATCGTGGACGACGGTCAGGTGCGGCGCCGCCTGGCGGGCCTGAGCGCCGACGATCGTCTCGTCCAGCCGCTTGGCCTCGACCGCCCGGCGCAGCTCCTTCGGCAGCGTCACGCGCATCGAGTTCGTGACCCGGGCGTGCAGGCTGAACTTGAGCTGGTACGGCCAGTCGTCGTGGTACACGGTGCGGATCGAGCTCGTCGGCGTGACGGGCTCACCCTGTGGACCGAGGTCGATCACCGCTCCGGACGCGAACAGCTCCGCGGACGCGCGCGCCAGGAAGCCCGCCTCCCACGGGTGGACGGGGAGGAGGATGCGGCCGGGCTTGGCGGACTGGCCGAGCAGGGTCTCGGCGAGCCGCGGCGCCGGGATGCCGGCCGCGGAGTCGTGCACGACCGCCCGCTCGTCCACCGACAGCCAGTGGAGCGCGAACCGCGAGCGCAGCTCCGGCGCGTACTGCGCGAGCCGGCCGCTCAGGCCCTTCGGCGTCGGGTGCAGCGGATGCCCGAGGACGAGCGCCTGCTCGGCGTCGATGAACGGCAGCGGCTCGGGCGCGAAGAGACGGTCGAGGTCGTGGGCGCGCGCCTCGACGTAGCCGGCGACGGCGTCGACGCTGGTCTGCACGCGGTCGAGGAGCGCCTCGGGCGACGTGCCCGGGTCCAGCGCCTGCGAGATCCGGCGCGCGAGCTCGGTGGGCTCGATCGGGACGGGGCCGAACCGGTGGTGCAGCGTCGAGGACCGGTAGGTGAGCCCGGCGACGAGGCCGAGGGTCGGGAAGACGGCCTGATCCCCACGGAACAGGGCGGTTCCGCCCTCACGCAGGAAGCAGTTGAGCAGCGTGGTGGTGGCCGCCAGCGCGGCAGCATCCTGGCGAGGCGGTGCAAGCAACCCGCCGGATGTTAGTAAAGGTGCCTTTACGCCTCAACTACTGATCGCTGGAGCGGCGGACATAGAGCCCGCGCGCCGCACGATCGGCGATGAACTGCTCGCCGTCGCCCGCGATCTGGATCTTGCGGTGGCCGGCGGCCGGCTGGATGTCCCGCACCTCGACCTTCGCGCCGGGCGCGAGGCCTTCGGCCGCGAACCACGACAGCAGCCCGCCGTCCTGCTCGGTGAGGCGGACGATCTCGCCGCTGTCGCCGGCGGCGAGGTCGGCCAGGCTGACCAGCTCGCGGCTCTCCTCGCGGTCCTGCTGCGGGGCGACGGGCCAGCCGTGCGGGCAGCGCTCGGGGTAGCCGAGCTTCGCGTGCAGGCGCTCGACCATGTCCTCGGTGAAGGACGCGGCGACGCGCGACGCGTGCTCGTGCGCCTCGGCGGGGTCGTAGTCGAGCATGTCCGTGAGGAAGCGCTCGACGATCCGGTTGCGGCGGACGACCTGCTCCGCGCGCTCGGTGCCCGCGGCGGTGAGCACGAGCTCGCGCCCGGTGCCGCGCTCCAGGAGGCCCTCGGCGGCCAGGCGCTTGAGCATCTCGCCCACGGCCGTGCGCGACACGCCGAGCGCGTCCGCGACCCGCGCCGCGATCGCCGCGGGGGCCTTCGCCGGCTCGTACACGCCCACGGGCGACACCAGCAGGTGGATCGCCTCAAGGTAGTCGTCGATCGAGTGTCCGTGGGGCTTGCTCATCCTGCACAAGCATAGTGCTCGCACTCTGACCTCAACAAACTTGCCATCAGTTGTTAGGGTTGGTTGACGTATGCGACGGACCTTGGTGATGACCGCTGTCGTGGGCGCGGCGCTCACGGCGGCCGCCCCGGCGTCGGCGGGGACGTCGACGAACCAGAACAGCTGCAAGTTCAACCTCGATCAGGTGTGGCGGGAGAGCCAGGTCGAGCTCACCGGCGTGGCGAGCCCGAACCCTGCCGCGCCCGCCTCTGGGGTGACGTTGACGCAGTCGTCGGCGCGTCTGCGCCTGCCGGACTACATCGCCGAGGCGGGCTACAACCTGCAGTTCTTCAAGGCGGGCGAGAACCAGATCCCCGCGAAGGTGTGGCTCGCGGTCGAGGCGCCCGGGACGACGCAGGGCGTGCAGGTGCAGCACTTCGACGCCGTCGCCCGCCTGACCATCACCGACGACGGCAACGGGACCTTCGTCTCGTCCACGCCGATTGACGCGACCGTCGCGCTCCCCGACACGACGTGGACCGCGCCCGCGTCCGCGTTCTCCTTCCGCCAGGCCGGGCCGGGCAGCCTGCCGCCGGTGCCCGCGGGGCTGGGCGGCGCGAGCGTCCAGCCGGCCGGCAGCGTGCTGATCCGCGCGGAGGTCGGCGGGGTGGGCGTGCTGCTCGACTGCCAGCCCGCCCGGGGTGAGGGCCGAGCGGCGCCGACGCCGCTGACGCCGTCGCCGTTCGAGACCGTCGGCGTCCAGGCCGGCGCGCCGGTGCGCTTCCCCGCGCCGAAGGCCGTCCCCGCCGTGGCGGTGCGCACGACGAAGCTCAAGGCCACGGCGCGGTCGGTGAAGGTCGCGCTGTCCTGCACGGCCGCCGACTGCAAGGGCGCCGTGACGCTGAAGGCCGGCGCGAGCTCGCTCGCGGCCAAGAAGAGCTACACGCTCGAGGCGGGCGCCAAGACCACCGTCACGCTCAAGCTCAAGCGGACGCTGAAGCAGGCGCGCAAGGTGACGCTGCGGGTCACGGCCGACGGCGGCAACACGGTCACGAAGCGCTTCACGCTGCAGCCCGCGAAGCCGGCGAAGGTGAAGGCGAGCGCCGCGCCCAAGCGGGTCGTCGCGATCGAGTGGGACACGGTCGAGAACCTGCACATGCTCGGCATGGCGCCGGTGGGAGCGGCGGACATGAAGGGCTACGACACGTGGGTGGCGGCGCCGCGGCCGCGGGGCATGAAGGACGTGGGGTCGCGCCAGTCGCCATCGATCGAGCGGATCGCGGCGCTCGAGCCCGACCTGATCGTCGTCCCGGACTACCGGTCGACGAAGAACCTCGCGCAGCTCAAGAAGATCGCCCCGGTGCTGGTCACGCACCCGTACCCCGCGAGCGGCAGCCAGCTGAACGCGATGGTCACGGACTTCCGGCGGCTCGCGACCGCGGTCGGGCGCAAGGCGCGCGGCGAGCGGGTGCTGCAGGACCTCTCCAACACGCTCGCGCGGGCCAAGGCCAAGCTCAAGAAGGGCGGTCGCGCCGGCGCGACGGTCGCGATCGCGACGCCCGGCGGCACGTCCAGCGCGCCCGCGATCCGCATGTTCACGCAGAACTCGCAGACCGCCGACGTGGTCCGCCGCCTGGGGCTGCGGGACGGCTGGAGCGGCACGGCGCGCTACGGCTTCGCGACGGTCGGGCTGGAAGCGCTGTCGCGCGTGGACGGGTGGCTCGCCTTCGTCTACCCGCCGCAATTCCAGCGCCAGGTCCAGGGCATCACGAAGTCGTCCGCGTACAAGCGCCTGCCGGTCGTCAAGGCCAAGCGCGTGCGCACGCTCGGCGGCACCACCTGGCTGTTCGGCGGCCCGCGCTCGACGATGCTGTTCGCCGACCGCCTGGCCAACTCGCTGACGTCGTAGATGACGAGGCGCGTCGCCGCGTTCGCCCTCGCCGGCCTCGCGCTCGCCCTCGTCGCCGGCGTCCTCGACGTCGCGCAGGGACAGGGCGACGTCCCGCTCGGCGACGTGTGGAGCGCGCTCTTCGCCCGCGGCGAGTCGCTCAACGACGCGCTCGTGCGGGACATCCGGCTGCCCCGGGTGGCGGCGGGGATCGTCGCCGGGTTCGCGCTCGCCGGCGCGGCGGTCATCCTGCAGGCGATCACGCGCAACCCGCTCGCCGAGCCCGCCACGCTCGGGCTGACCGCGGGCGGCGCGCTCGCCGTCACGCTCGTCGCCGCCTACGCGAGCCTCGCGCCCGGCGCGCCCACGATCGCCGTGGCGTTCGTCGGCGTCGCCGCCGGCACCGCGCTGATCGGCGCGATGGCCGCCGCGGGTGGGGGAGGCGTGCGGCTGATCCTCGCGGGCATGGCCGTCGGCCTGGCGCTGGCGGCGGGCACGGCCGCGGTCCGGCTCACGCGCGAGACCGAGACGAGCGGGCTGTTCCTGTGGGGTGCGGGCTCGCTCCTGCAGAACGGTTGGGGCCCGCTGACGGCCGGTGTGCTGATCGGCGCGCCCGCGCTGCTCGCGACGCTGCTGCTCACGCGCTCGCTCGACGTCGCCGTGCTGGGGGAGCAGACCGCGCGGGCACTCGGCCAGCGCGCCGGGCTCGTGCAGCTCGCGTCGGTCGCGCTCGCGGCCGTGCTGACCGCCGTGGCCGTCGGGCTCGTCGGGCCGATCGCGTTCGTGGGGATCCTCGCCGGCGGCCTCGCCCGCGCCGCGCGGCCACGCGGACATCGGCAAGCGCTGCTGGTCGCGCTGCCGTGGGGGGCCGCGATCCTGCTCGCCGCGGACGTCGCCGGCCGCCTGATCACGGGCCTGGACACCGAGACCCCGGCGGGTGTCGTGTGCGCGCTGATCGGCGCGCCGGTGCTCGTGGTCGTGGCGAAGCGGCTGCGCGGTGAAGTCGGCCAGTCGCTGGACACGCGGGCCGGCGGCGCGCGCTGGCGCCCGAAGGCCGCGCTGGCCGCCGCGCTCCTGCTGCCCGTCGCCGTGATCGGCTCGCTGTGCCTGGGGGAGATCCGGATCGGCCCAGGGGAGGTGCTCGGCTCGATCCTCGGCCGCGGCTCGCCGCTGGGGGAGATCGCGCTCGAGTCGCGCGCCCCGCGCCTGGCGGTGGCGTTGCTCGGCGGCGCGTGCCTCGCCGCGTCCGGGACCGTCCTGCAGGCCGCGGTCCGCAACCCGTTCGCGGGGCCCGAGCTCGCGGGCGTGGTCGGCGGCGCGTCCGTCGGCGCCTTCCTCGTGCTGCTCGCGTTCCCCGACGCGCCGACGCTGGTCCTGCCGTTCGCGTCGTTCGCGGGCGCGCTGGTGGCGATGGGCGCGGTGCTCGCGCTCGCGGGCGGCGGCTCGCCGACGCGGCTGGCGCTCGTCGGCCTCGCGGTCACCGCCGCGTGCAGCGCCGTCACGATGCTGATGCTGCTCAACGCGCAGCCGGCCGCGGCGACCGCGATCACGTGGCTGATCGGCTCCACCTACGCGACGAGCTGGGCCGACTTCCGGCTGCTCGCCGTGCCCGCGGCCTTGCTGCTGCCGCTCGTCTTCCTCGCCGTCCGCCGCCTTGACGTGCTGATGCTCGACGACGACCTCTCGCGCAGCCTCGGCCTGCGGACGAGCCGGACACGCGCGCTGCTGCTGGCGGCCGGCGCCGCGCTCGGGGCCGCCGCCGTCGCGGTCTGCGGCGCGATCGCGTTCGTCGGCCTGCTCGCCCCGCACGC
Organism: Solirubrobacter pauli; assembly: GCF_003633755.1. GTDB lineage: Bacteria > Actinomycetota > Thermoleophilia > Solirubrobacterales > Solirubrobacteraceae > Solirubrobacter > Solirubrobacter pauli. The sequence continues at coordinate 2,318,699 of NZ_RBIL01000002.1, read as the reverse complement.
CGCGCGCCTGCTGGCCGGCGGCAACCACCGCCGGTCGCTGCCGATGGCGATGACGCTCGGCGCGCTGCTCCTCGGCCTGGCGGATGCCGTCGGGCGGACCGTGCTCGCGCCGACCGAGATCCCGAGCGGCTTGGTCGTGTCCCTGATCGGCGCGCCCTACCTGGCCGTGCTGCTGTGGCGGAGCCGGACGGCGTGAGCCGCCTGCGCGCCGACGCGCTCCGCGTCGGGTACGGTGAGCGCGACGTCCTCCAAGGCGTCGACGTCCCGTTGCCCGAAGGCCAGATCACCGCGATCGTCGGGGCCAACGCGTGCGGCAAGTCGACGCTGCTGCGGACGTTCGCGCGGCTGCTCGAGCCGACCGGCGGCAGCGTCCTGCTCGACGGGGCGGAGATCGCGCGGCTGCCGACGCGCGACGTCGCCAAGCGGCTCGGCTTCCTGCCGCAGTCGCCGGTGCCGCCCGAGGGCCTCACGGTCGAGGACCTCGTCCACCGCGGCCGCTTCCCACACCAGCGGCTCGGCCGGCGCTCGACGGCCGAGGACGCCGAGCGGGTCGACTGGGCGATGCACGCCACGGGCGTCCACGACCTCAAGGACCGCCCACTCGACCGGCTCTCGGGCGGTCAGCGCCAACGTGCCTGGATCGCGCTGGCGCTCGCCCAGGACACGCCGATCCTCCTGCTCGACGAGCCGACGACGTACCTGGACCTCGCGCACCAGCTCGAAGTGCTCGACCTGCTCGTCGACCTCAACGAGCAGGGGCGGACGATCGTCATCGTGCTCCACGACCTCAACCACGCCTGCCGGTACGCGCACCACCTGGTGGCGCTCGAAAGCGGACACGTCCATGCCGCCGGCGCGCCACAAGCGATCGTCGACGAGGTGCTCGTCAAGCAGGTGTTCAGCCTCGATTCCCGCGTGATCCCGGACCCGGTCACGGGGACACCGATGTGCGTCCCGATCGGGAGACGGGCGGCGCGGGCCGCGAGCACCTCGTAGAACTAAGAGCATGCGCACGGACGCTGAGCTGCTCCGGAGCTACGACGTCGACGCGTTCGCCGAGTTCTACGGGCGTCACGTGATCACCGTGGCGGCCTTCCTCGGGCGCCGCTCCCGGCGGCCCGAGGTGACGTTCGACCTCGTGGCGGAGACGTTCGCGCGCGCGTATGAGCACCGCAAGCGCTACGACCCGCGCAAGGGGCCCGCGGTCGCGTGGCTGCTGGGCATCGCGCGCAGCGTCGCCGGGGACGCCGAGCGACGCGGCCAGGTGTCCGACGCGGCCCGCGCGCGCATCGGCCTCGGCACGATCGCGCTCGACGACGAAGCGCTGCGGATGATCGCCGAGCGCGGCCGAGTCGACTTCCGGAGCACGCTCGCGCGGCTGCCCGAGTCGCAGCGCATCAGCGTGTTCCGGCGGCTGCTCGACGACGAGGAGTACGAGGACGCGCCGCCGCCGGTCAGCCCGTCGCCGCGGCTCACGCGCCGAGAGCCCGCCAAGCACACCCGGGACCCGTTCGCCGTGCTCGGCGAGCAGCTGCTGGTCGCGGCGGGCGGGAAGCTCCCGCGGCCACGCTCGCGGGTGCTGGCGGCCGCCGCCGCGGCGGTCGTGCTGTTCGGCGCGGGCGTGGCCGCCGCCGCGCTCACGATCGGCGGCGACGACCCGCCGCCGCCCGGTGAGCGCGCCATGCCGACGCCGACCCGGACACCCCCGCCGGTCCCGACCCCGACCGCCACGCCCAGCGACCCGAACAACACGAACCCGTTCCGGCGCCGCCCGCCGAGCGGCAGTGCGCCCGCACCCGCGCCCACGCCGGCGGCTCCGCCCGAGCTCGACCTCACGCTCACGCCGGACCTGACGGCCGGGCACGCCGGCTGGTGCGTCGGCATCACCATCAACACCGCGGGCCTGATCACCGGCGGCCGCCAGTGCCACCGCTCCGGGCCGCCCGGCACGACGCTGATCGCGGCGGGCGGGCTCGGCGGCTCGCCCGGCATGGGCTACGCGATCGTCGACCGCGCCGTGCGCCAGGTGCGGCTGAGCGACGGGCGCACGTTCACGCCCGCACGCGACCCCGGTCTCCCCGCCGGCTGGCGCGTCGCCACGTGGGACGTCACCGGCCAGCCGCCGACGTTCACGCTGCACGACGTCGGCGGGCAGCAGCTCGCCCCGCGCGCGACCGCCGCCGTACGGCCGCTGCCGACGCGTCGCGTGCCGGCCGCCGACCCGCCGCGCACGCGCTGCGCGATCCGCCCGGAGTCCGGCTCGGACCTGAGCCCGAGCCGCGCCCGCGTGCTCGAGCGGTTCGTCGTGCTGGACCTCGTCAGCCCGTCCTACCTGAGCTGCGCGAGCACGTCGTTCAAGGTCGGCAGCCGCACGCTCCGCGCCGCGGTCCTGCTCAACCCGCGCGACCTCGCCGCGCCCGCGTCACCGCTGCCGTCGACCGAGGGCGTGCGCGTGCGCCGCGAGGGTCCGGGGTGGCTGGTCGTCTCCGGCGGCACGGGCGCGCAGCGCGCCCGCCTCATGCGAGCGCTCAGCGTGACGGGTCCCTAGGCGACGTGGAACCAGACCCGTGAGGCGTCGCCGGCGACGCCCCACGAGGTCGAGAGCCGGTCGACGAAGTGCAGTCCCCACCCGCCACGGGCGGGGCGCGGGTCGGACTTGACGATCTTGGCTCCGGTGCCCTCGTCGGAGACCTCGGCCCGTACGCCGTCCGCACCCGAGTGAATGGTCAGCTCGATCCGTCCTGCGCCGTGGCGGAGGGCGTTCGAGACGAGCTCGGAGACGAGCAGGTTCGCCGACTTGAGCCGATCGGAGGGGAGATCCGCGCCGTGCGCGGTCATCAGGAGCCGGGCGATGCCGGCCGAGCTCGCCCCTCGGGGAAGCTCCAACGTCGTGGTGCCGGACATGGGTCAACTGCGAGCATACGCCGATGCGCGCCAGCCCGCACGTCCTTTTTCTGCGTGAGACGTTCCAGATCGCCCGCGGCGCGGCCGACGAGGAGACCGTCGTCGTCGCCGAGCTCGACCACGACGGGATCGTCGCGCGCGGTGAGGGCGCGCCCGTCGACTACTGGGGCGAGACGCCGGAGACGATGATCGCCGCGATCGAGGCCGACGGCGCCGCGCTCCTCGGCGACGACCTGTTCGCGGGCGAGGCGATCGCTCGGCGGATCGCGGCCTGGGACGGCCCGCAAGGCGCGAAGATGGCGCTCGACGGGCTCGTCCACGACTGGGTGGGCAAGCGGGTGCGCCAGCCCGTCTGGCGGTTGCTCGGTGCCGAGCGCGTGACGCCGCCGACCTCCTACACGATCGGCATCGACAGCGTCGAGGGCACGGCCGACCGCACGCGCCGCGCGACGGGCTATGAAGTGCTCAAGATCAAGGTCGGCGGGCCGGGGGACCTCGAGCGCCTGCGCGCGGTCCGAGCGGTGACGTCGGCGCGGTTGAGGATCGACGGCAACGAGGGCTGGGACCTCGAGACGGCGCGGTCGCTCACGCCGGAGCTGGTCGCGCTGGGCGTCGAGTTCGTCGAGCAGCCGTTCCCGGCCGAGGACATCGACTCGTTCCTCGCCTACCGCGAGGTGCCCGACCGGCTGCCGGTGCTGATCGACGAGGGCTGCAAGGACCTCGCGTCCGTGGCGAGGATCGCGACCTACGCGGACGGGATCGTGATCAAGCTGTCCAAGTGCGGCGGCATCCGCGAGGCGCTGCGGATGATCCACGCGGCGCGCGCGCTCGGGCTGCAGGTCATGCTGGGCTGCATGATCGAGTCGGAGCTGGGGATCGCGCAGGCCGCGCAGCTGGGGTCGCTCGTCGACTACGTCGACCTTGACGGGCACCTGCTGATCTCGTCCCGGCCGTTCACCGGGCTGGGGCTGCTGGACGGGCGGCTCGTGCTGTCGGACCAGCCCGGCCTGGGCGTGGAGCGGGCCGATGGCTGACCGGCTCGCGCTGTTCACCGGCGGCCAGTTCGCCGATTCGCACGCCAAGACCGCCCACGGCATCCTGCGCTACGGCGAGCGCGAGGTCGTGTGCGTGGTCGACGAGACGTCGGCCGGCTCGACGGCCTCGGACGTGGTGCCCTACGCGCGCCGCGCGGTGCCGATCGTCGCGGGCGTCGAGCAGGCGGCGGCGCTGGGCGCGAACGTGCTCGTGATCGGCGTGGCGCCGTTCGGCGGCGCGCTGACGGACGAGTGGCGCGCGGCGGTGCTGGAAGCGATCCGGGCTCAGATGAGCGTCGAGGCCGGCCTGCACACGGTGCTGGCCGAGGACGACGAGCTGGCGGCCGCCGCGGCGGCGTCGGGCGTGGAGCTGCGGGACCTGCGGGCCGCGCCGCCCGGGCTGTCGGTGCCGCCGGCCGAGCGGCCGGACGTGACCGTCGTGCACACGGTCGGCTCGGACTGCGCGATCGGGAAGATGTCGGTGACGCTCGAGCTGGACGCGGCGGCCCGCGCGCGGGGGCTGGAGTCGGCGTTCGTCGCCACCGGGCAGACCGGGATCGCGATCGCCGGCTGGGGGATCGCGGTCGACCACGTCATCTCCGACTTCGTCGCGGGCGCCGCCTCGCGGCTCGTGCACGACGGCGCCTCGCGCGCGCCGCTGCTGTTCGTCGAGGGACAGGGCGCGCTCGGACATCCGGCGTACAGCGGCGTCACCCTGGGGTTGCTGCACGGGGCCAAGCCCGACGTGCTCGTGCTCTGCCACCGCGCGGGCTCGACCGACATCGACGACTACCCCGGCGTGCCGATCCGGCCGCTCCCGGAGCTGATCTCGATCTACGAGGCGGCCACGTCGTGGGTGGACCATCCCGCGAAGGTGAAGGCGATCGCGGTCAACACGCGCGGGCTGGACGACGACGCGGCGCGCGCCGAGCTGGAGCGCGTACGCGCGGAGACGGGGCTGCTCGCCGCCGACCCGGTCCGCTTCGGGGGTGACGAGCTGCTGGACGCCCTGGGGCTGGCGTGACCGTCCCCGTCGCCGCCGACGTCCACATCGCGCTGCGCGACGGATCGACCGCGCACGTGCGGCCGGTCGTGCCCGCCGACGCGCCGGCGCTGCGCACGTTCCTGGAAGGGCTCAGCGACAACTCGCGCTGGCTGCGGTTCTTCTCGCTCGGCGTGAACCTCGAGAAGGCGGCCGAGCGCGCGGCCGCCGGAGACCGGCCCGAGGGGTACGGCCTGATCGTCACCACCGGCGCCGAGGAGCGCGTGGTGGCGCACGCGGTGTTCGAGCTCGAGCGGCCGGATCGGGCCGAGGTGGCGTTCGCCGTCGCCGACGAGATGCAGGGGCGCGGGCTGGCGACGGTGCTGATCGCGCACCTGGCGCAGGTCGCGTCGGCGCGCGGCGTGACCACCTTCACCGCGACCGTCCTGCCCGAGAACCGGCGGATGATCAGCGTGTTCCGCGAGTCGGGCTTCCCGGTCGAGGTGCGCGCCTCGCCGGACGGCATCGAGGTGGTGTTCCCGACCGAGCTCGGCCCGGACGCGCGGCGCCGCTTCGAGGACCGCGACCGGGTGGCCGCGGTGGCGGCGGTGGAGCGCGTGCTGCGGCCGCGCTCGGTCGCGGTGGTCGGCGCGTCGCGACGGCCGGACTCGTTCGGCGGCGCCGCGTTCCGGCACATCCTCGGCAACGACTTCCGCGGCGAGCTGTTCCCGGTGAACCCGAACGCGGAGTTCGTCGGCTCGCGGCGGGCGATGCCGCGCGTGCCCGAGGGCGTGGACCTCGCGATCGTCGCGGTGCCCGCCGAGGCCGTCCCGGGCGTCGCGCGCGAGTGCGCCGACGCGGGCGTGGAGGCGCTGGTCGTGATCACCGCGGGCTTCGCCGAGGCGGGCGCGGAGGGCGCGGCGCGGCTGGCCGAGCTGCTGGAGATCTGCCGCGCGAGCGGCATGCGGCTGGTCGGCCCGAACTGCATGGGCGTCGTCAACACGGCGCCGGACGTGTCGCTGACGGCGACGTTCGCGCGCGCCGACGTGCCGGCCGGGACGATCGGCTTCGTGTCGCAGTCGGGCGCGTTCGGCGCGGCGGCGATCGACGGCGCCTCACGGCGCGGGATCGGCCTCAGCGCCTTCGTGTCGCTCGGCGACAAGGCCGACCTCTCCAGCAACGACTTCATGCAGTACTGGGAGCAGGACCCGGCCACGCAGGTCGTCGCGCTCTACCTCGAGTCATTCGGCAACCCACGCAAGTTCGGCCGCGTCGCCCGGCACGTCGCCCGCACCAAGCCGGTGCTGGCGGTCAAGGCGGGGCGGACCGGCGCCGGCGCGCGGGCGGCGTCCTCGCACACGGGCGCGCTGATCGCGGCGTCGGACTCGACCGTCGACGCGCTGTTTGCCTCGGCCGGTGTCCTCCGCTGCGACGGGCTCGACGACCTGCTGGACGCCGCCGCGGTCTTGAGCGAGCAGCCGCTGCCGACGGGCAGCGGCGTCGCGATCGTCGCCAACGCCCGCGGCCCGCTGGTCGTGTGCGCCGACGCGTGCGCGGACGCGAACCTCGAGGTGGCGACGCTGTCCGAGCCGACGCAGGCCGCCCTGCGCGAGCGCCTGCCCGAGCAGTCCGTCGTCGCCGGCCCCGTCCAGCTCGTGGCCTCCGAGACGCCCGCCCAGCTCGCGGCCGTGACCGAGCTCGTCGCCGCCGACCCGGGCGTCGACGCCGTGATCACGATCTTCGTCGAGCACATCGCCACTCGCGCCGACGACGTCGCGTCCTGCCTGGCCGGGCTGGAGCTGGACGTGCCGCTGCTGACGGTCTTCATGACGCCCGGCAACCTGCCGGTCGTCCTGCGCCGGGGCGCGACCGGCCGCCGCGCGGCGGACACGACGCCCGAGCCGACGCTGGGCGCCCGCGCGGCGGAGCTCGCCCGCGACGCGGCCGCGCAGGCCGCCGCGCGCTTCGGCCACCGACAGACGCGTCCGACCAGCGCGGAACCCGTTGCGGAACCGCAGCGGCCACAGCGCAAGATCCCCACGTTCCGCGCGCCCGAGCGGGCCGCGCGCGCCCTCGGTCGCGCGGTCGCGTACGGGCGGTGGCGGGCCACGCCCGTGCTCGAGCCCGCGCGCCTCGACGGCGTGGACGCCGACGCGGCCGCCGCGATCCTCGCCGGCGCGCTCGCCCGCGGTGGCGGCTGGCTGCGTCCGGACGAGGTGGAGGCGCTGCTCGCGGCGTACGGGATCGCGCTCGTCGAGCAGCGGCGCGCCGCGACGCCCGCCGCGGCGGCCAAGGCCGCGGCCGAGCTCGGGGGCGCGGTGGCGCTCAAGGGCGTGGCGCCCGGGGTCGTGCACAAGGCCCAGGCGGGGGCCGTGCGGCTCGGGCTGGCCGGGCCGACCGCCGTCAAGCGCGCGGCGCAGGACGTGGCGGCCAAGCTCGAGGCGTCCGGCACACCGGTGGGCGACTTCCTCGTCCAGCGGATGGCCGAGCCGGGTGTCGAGATGCTGGTCGGCGTGCTGGCCGACGAGCGCTTCGGGCCGGTGGTCGCGTGCGGCGCGGGCGGCGGCACGGCCGAGGTGCTCGGCGACGTCCAGGTGCGGTTAGCTCCCTTGGCCCGCGAGGACGCGCTCGACATGATCTCGCGCTTGCGCTCACTTGCTCTGCTGCACCGTGCCGACGCCGACGTGGAGGCGTTGGCCGACATCGCCGTCCGGGTCGGCGCGCTCGCCGACGCCCACCCCGCGATCGCCGAGCTGGACCTCAACCCGGTCGTCGCGTCCGCCGAGGGCGCGGCCGTCGTCGACGCGCGCGTGCGGGTCGCGCCGCCGGCCGTCCAGCCCGTCTTCCCGGCGGTCGGCCGATGAAGCGCATCGGCCTGCTCGGCGGGATGAGCTGGGAGTCGACGATCGAGTACTACCGGCTCGTCAACGAGCTCGTGGCCGAGCAGCTCGGCGGCCTGCACTCCGCGGACTGCGTGCTGCGCTCGGTCGACTTCGCGGACATCGAGCTCCTCCAGCGCGAGGACCGCTGGTCCGAGGCGGGCGAGCGGCTCGCGCGCGAGGCGCAGAACCTCGAGGCCGCCGGCGCGGAGCTGCTCGTCCTGTGCACCAACACGATGCACAAGGTCGCGGCGGAGATCGAGCTGGCGACCACGATCCCGTTCGTCCACATCGCCGACACGACCGCCGCGGCGGTGCGCGGCGACGGCCTCGAGCGCGTCGGGTTGCTCGCCACCGCGTACACGATGGAGCAGGACTTCTACACCGGCCGCTTGCGCAACGACCACCGCCTGCAGGTCATCACGCCGCCGGCGCGCGACCGCAAGATCGTCCACGACGTGATCTACGACGAGCTGTGCCGGGGCATCGTCAGCGACCTCTCGCGCGAGCAATACCGGCGGATCATGGCCGACCTCGCCGAGCAGGGCGCGCAGGGCATCCTGCTCGGCTGCACCGAGATCGACCTGCTGGTCGGCGCGGACGACTCACCCGTGCCGGTCTACGACACGACGCGCCTGCACGCCGAGCGCGCGGTCGCCCTCAGCCTGTCCTGAGCGTCCGCTGCGCGCGGCGCACGGCCTTCGCGCTCGGCCGCTTCGCGCGCAGGGTCTTCGTGGCGGCGGCGTGGCGCCGCAGCGTCTGCAGCGCCGCGGTGCGGGCGGAGGACCGGGGCAGCGCCACGACCTCCTGCCGGCAGCGGGTGAGCCGCTTGGCGAAGCGCGTGGCGGTCGCGGCTCGGCGGGCGGCCGGCGTGCGCGCCAGCGAGCGAGCCGCGGCGAGGCACGGCTTCAGCGCCGCGCGGACCGCCGCACCGGAGTCCCGAGGGGCAGGCGCGACGAACGGCGTCTCGCCGGCGGGCGGCGCGGGGGTCGCGGAAGCGAGTGGCGGTGCGGTGGCGGTCGGCGTCGGCTCGACGGTGGCGGTCGGCGTCGGCTCGGGGGTCGGCTCGACGGTGGCGGTCGGCGTCGGCTCGGGGGTCGGCTCGACGGTGGCGGTCGGCGTCGGCTCAGGGGTCGGCTCGGGTGTCGGCTCGGTGCTCGACACCATCCAGGGCGCGGGCGGCGTCTGGTCGCCGGCGCGGAACGCGAACGTCCCGCGCAACGAGCCGGAGAAGTCCGGGCAGACGAGCTCGAAGCTGACGTTCGTCCTGCTGACGATCCCGGACACCCGCTCGATCTCGTGGACGGTGAACTCGCCCGTGAGACCCGGGCACGCGATGCCGATGGCGGCGCCCATGCCGGGCCACGCGGCAGGGCTCGAGTAGTAGCGCGCGCCCTCGTAGCGCCCGACCGCCAACGTCTGCCCCTTCGGCGCGGCGAAGTCGAGCGTCCACATGATGTTCAGGTCCGCGAGGACCTGGATCCACAGGTGGGAGGGATCGCCCTTGACCAGGTACATGGCCGTGCTGCCGAAGCGCATCGTCCCCGGCGACAGGATCGGCCTCAGCCCTTCCTTGAGCGGCTCGAGCGTGCTGGTCACCTCGAAGGAGGAGTCGCCGCCGTGGGCGAAGGCCTCCAGCGGCACGTCCGTGACGTGCCCCGCGGTGTCCGTGGCGCGCACGGTCGCCCGCCGCACGCCCGTCGCGCTGGGCGTGAAGCGCACGTACACGCGGCACGGCTCCCCCGCCACGACGGGCGTGCCCGTGCACTCGTCCACACGCACCCGGGCGTCCGCCGCGTGCGCGCCGACGATGCGCACGCCGGCGATCCCGGCTCCGTCCTTGGGCCAGAGCGCGACCGGCACGGCTGCGCCCGGCTCGCCGAGCTCGACCGCGCCGAAGCGCAGCCGCGTCGGGACGCTGCGAGGGCCGGGGACCGGCGGCGCGCCGATCCGCACCTCGCCGGCGTGCGTCCGGTCGCCCTCGCTGAGCTCGTAGAGGATCCACAGCCGGGTGACGACGCCGTCGACCTCCTCGTACTCGCGGACCTCGAAGTTCCCGAGCACCGCGCCGGGGTCGGAGCTGCCGACCTCCGTGCCGTCGAGGGTGATCTGCATCCCCGGCTCGCCGTCCTGGCGGCGCGGGTCGAGCAGGCGGAGGACGTTCGCGTACACCCCTGGCTTGACGCCGTTCGCCGTCGGCGGCGTGTAGAAGCGCAGCTGCAGCGGCTGCCCCGTGCTTCCCGGCGCCGCGTCCACCGTCAGCCCGCCGTTGCTCGTGGAGAGCGTGATCCGGTCCCCGGCCTGGGCATCCCACGTCGGGCGCGGCAGGCCCTCGTGGGTGAAGGTGACGCTGGCCGTGCGGGCCGGCAACGGCGCGGGCTCGACGGGCGGACCCGACGGCACCATCCAGCGCGCGGGCGCCGCGTCGTCCCCGGCGTGCCAGCTGAACGTCCCGCGCATGAGCTTGCCGGTCTGCTCGCGGGAGTCGAGGCAGTCGACCACGTACGAGATCCGGGCGTGCATCAGGTCATGGCCATCGAATTCGAGCTCGTGCACGGTGAAGGATCCGCGCCACAGGCCACAGGTTCGCCAGAACGCCGAGAGCCCGATCGAGGGGCCGATCCCAGGGCTGGGACCGACCCGGTACGTCGTGCCCGCCGCCAGGACGTCGCCGTCGCGCGCCCCGAACTCGAGCGTCCATCGCGCGTCGCCGTCATTGACCGATCCGCGCAGGGACTCGCGCGTGCCGCTCATGTCGATCCGCGCGTCCGGCCCGTAGCTCCACGTCTTGCCGTCCCCGACCCACTCCTCCGGGTCGGACACGATCGAGTAGCCGGTGGTCCCCCCGTGGGCGAACACCTCCAGCGGCACGTCGGTGATCCCGTTGGCCGCGTCCGTCACGCGCAGCTTGGCGCTGCGCTCGCCCGCGGCGGCCGGCGCGGCGCGCACCTGCACCTCGCACGCGCTCTTGCCCGCGCAGCCGTGGCCGACGACCTCGAAGTCCCCACCGACGACGCGCACGTCCGTGATCGGCGCGTCCGCGCGCACCTCGACCGGCACCGTCATGCTGTGCCCGCCCCGCTCAGCCGCCGGGAAGCGCAGCCGCGAGGGCACCGCCTGTGGGCCGGGCGACGTCGGCATCCCGACGCGGACCTCGCCGAAGAACGAGCCCATCTGGCCCTCGCAATGCCACTCCCAGAGGATCCATGCGCGGGTGATCCGGTCCGTCGCGTCGCGGGCGATCTCGAGCACCTCGTAGCTCGCGCGCGGGCGCTTGCACTGGGACCACGCGTAGTAGTAGCTCGCCTGGAAGCCCATCGCGGCGTGATCCGCTTGACGCTGCCCGGTCGGCTGCGCGTTCGGATAGACGCCCCGCTCGACGCGCCCGGACACGCCCGGTCCGTCGAAGGTGAGCGCGAAGCTCTCGTACTCGGGGCGGCGGTCCGCGGTGATGCGCAGCCGCTCACCCTCCTGGGAGACGGTGACGATGTCGCCCGTCGCCGTGTCCACGTTGGTCGAGCGGGGCCAGACCGTGGTTCCGCGCCAGCGATCCTCGTCGTGCACGGTCACCGAGTCGGCGAAGGCCGGGGATGCCCCGAGCACCAGCCACAGTCCAACCATTCCGATGATCCAGCGCACGCCCGGGTCCTTCCGCGGCCAACTTGTCGCCGGGTGAGTACCCGGTGAGCAGGAACCTAGTGCTACGTGGTGGCGGGTGCGGCAGTAGCGGCGACCGGCTGCGGCTGCGGGCGCCGGATCACCGGGATCGCGAGCGCGGCGGCCATCGCCAGCACGGCCGCGACCGCCGCGACGGCGAAGGCGTCCGTGAACGCCGCCTCGGCCGGGATCGGCGAGTTCGGCAGCGTCTTGCTCGTGAGCAGCGTCGCGACGAGCTGAGCGCCGAGCGCGCCGCCGAGCGAGCGCATGATCGTGTTGATGCCGGTGGCGACGCCGACCTCCTCGCGCGGGACGGACTCCACGACGAGGTTCGCCATCGCCGAGAACGCGAACCCGATGCCCATGCCCATCACCGCGCCGCCGACGAGGATCTGCCACTCGGCGCTGTGCCAGATCGCGTAGAAGCCGAACGCGACCGCGCCCAGGCCCGCACCGACCACCAGCGGGAACCGCGAGCTCCGCACCGCGAGGCGCCCTGCCCACGGGCCGGCCACCAGCATCACCAGCGTGCTCGGCAGCATCAGCAGGCCCGCGCCGGTGACGGAGGCGCCGAAGCCGTACCCGTGCTGCTCGGGCGTCTGCGCGAGCTGCGGGATGATCAGGAACGAGGCGAACATGCTGAAGCCGATCAGCACCGCGGCGATGTTCGTCATCAGCACCGGGCGGCGCTTGAGCACGCGCATGTCCACGAGCGGCTGGTCGATCTTCGTCTCCACCCAGACCCAGAACGCGGCGACCGCGAGGCCACCGAAGATCAGGCCGAGCACGCGCGAGTCACCCCAACCCCAGCCGTTGGCCTTCGAGAGGCCGTACAGGAGGCTGGCGAGCGCCACCGACAGCAGGCCCGCGCCGATCCAGTCGATCTTCGCGTCCTTCCTGGTCTCCTCGCGCGGGACGTACCGGTGGATCGCGAACGCCGCGGGGAGGGCCATCAGGCCCAGCCAGAACAGCCAGGACGCGTCGAGCGCCTCGACGATCAGCCCCGCGATGACCAGGCCGACGCCACCGCCGATGCCGAACGTGGCGCTGATCCCGCCGATCGCGGTCGCGACCCGCTCCGCCGGGAAGGTCTCCCGGATGATCCCGAACGCGAGCGGGAAGATGCCGCCGCCGACGCCCTGGATGATGCGGCCGACCACGAGCAGGCCGAGCGACGGCGCCAGCGCGCACACGGCGCTGCCGACCGCGAACAGCAGCAGCACGACCGTGAGGACCCGGCCACGGCCGAACAGGTCGCCGAGCTTGCCGACGATCGGCGTCGCCACCGCGGCGGCCAGCAGGTAGCCCGTGAGGATCCACGCGGCCGAGGTCGGCGTGGCGCCGAACTCGCGCTGGATCTCCGGCAACGCGGGGGAGACGACCGTCTGCGAGAGCGCGAACGCCATCCCCGCGAGCAGGAGGGACAGGAAGACGACGCGGGTGTGATCCTCATGCTGCGGCACGAGGAGCAGCTTAGACCGCTAAATGGACGCCGCGGTCCGAACCCCCCGACCGTCTGGTTCGAGGGGGTTCGAACTCGTTATGGAGCGATCAACGCTCGACGTAGCGCAATGTCACGTGGCCGACCAGGACGACGTCGCCGTCCTTGAGCTCGGCCTCGCTCACGCGCACGCCATTGACCTGCACGCCGTTCAGGCTGCGGTCGTCGAGGATCATCGTGCGCTCCCCGCGCTTGGTGATCAGCGCGTGGCGCCGGGACACCGACGCGTCGTCGAGCACGATGTCCGCGCCCGGGCTGCGGCCGATGTGCATGTTGTCCATGGCCAGCAGGAACAACATGATGTCCTCGCCGTCCTCCATGGCCAGGTACCGGCCAGGAGCGATCCGCGGCAACGTCAGGGACACCCGTCTCCGTTCCTGCTCCTCGAGACGCGGCAGGGTGCCGGTCTCTTGTGTCGGCGCTTCAGTTTGCTGCGGTCGTGAGGCGGCGATGGCCACGGGCAAACCTCCGGTGGACGGGCGTGGTCAGGGCCTTGCGAGAGACATTGTCGTCATGAAATCGCAAGAGCGAGCTAAATCTTCTTAATCACCGAATCCCTGACTGACGGTTTTCGTTGCCCCGCCGCCATCGACGACATTCAGGCCGGTCTGCGCAAAGACAACCCGCCATCGCCCGCCGGCGCCCCGCGAGTCCGCCGAACCACAATTTCGCGAGTCCGGCCCCCGGGTCGCTATCCTTCCCGATCCCAGCTCGCGGCTGTGGTGAAATTGGTATACACGCTGGCTTCAGGTGCCAGTGGGCTTTACGCCCGTGGAGGTTCGAGTCCTCTCAGCCGCACTGAGAACCATTGCTAAGATGGCTCTCGCGTAACACCCCCTTGCCGCTATCGTCCAGGGGACTAGGACGCCGCCCTCTCACGGCGGAAACCGGGGTTCGAATCCCCGTAGCGGTACTTGAAAGCCCCGGACTCCCGGGGCTTTCGTCGTTCTGAGGCCTGCGATGATGCCGCGCCGTGCGCGCCGCCCTCGCTGCCCTCGCTGTCGCTGCCGGGGCGGTGATCGCCGCTCTGTCGCTCGGCCCTGGGTATCCCGGGTACGACGCGGCGTGGGCGCTGGTGTGGGGCGGGCAGCTCGCGGGTGGCGCGCTGCCGGACTACCAGGCGCCGTTCGCACCGACGCCGCATCCGCTCGCCAACCTGGTCGCGGTACCGCTGTCGCTGGCCGCGGACGGGGGCGTGCAGGGGGTGCTCGTGATCACGTACGTGAGCTTCGCGGCGCTGCTGGTGGGGCTGGTCGCGCTGGGCGGGCGGTGGGCCGGTGGCGTGGCCGCGGTGGTGGTGGCGAGCTTCAGCGTGCTGCAGCGCGAGGTCGCGTTCGCGTCGCTGGACATCCCGTACCTGGCGCTGCTGGTGTGGGCGGCCGCGTTGGAGGTGCGGCGGCCCCGCCGGGGCGCGGCCGTGCAGGTGCTGCTCGTCCTGGCCGGGCTGCTGCGACCGGAGGCGTGGCTGCTGGCGCTCGCGTATGCGGCCTGGCTGGGACGGCGTCAGGCACTGCCGCTTGCGGTCGCGGCGCCGGTGATCTGGGCCGCGACGGACCTGCTGGTGACCGGCAGCCCGACCTACAGCTTCACCGGCACGCGGGCACTCGCGGCCGACCTGGGGCGGCCGACCGGGCTGCACACGGCGATCGTGTCGGCTCCGTCGTCACTCGCCGACCTGATGGGGACGCTTCCGCTGCTGGCGGGAGTCGTGGGGCTCGTCGCCGGGCTCGCACTCCAGCCGAGGCGGTTCGCCGGTCCGGCGGCTGTGCTGGGCATCGGCCTGCTCACGTACGCGCTGCTCGGGGTGGCCGAGCTGCCCGTGCTGCTGCGCTACCTGCTGGTGCCGGCGTGCGTGCTCGCGCTGGTGGCCGGGATGGGCGCGGAGCTGCGGTTGCCGGTCGCGCTCGTGATCGGTGCGCTGCTGCTGTGCGCCATCCCGTCCACGCTCGGCGGGCTGCGCGACGCGCGGGCGTTCACGCACGCCCGTCGGACGGTGCACGACGACCTGCTCCAGCTCGCCCGCACGCCCGCCTTCCAGCGGGCCGCCGCCGGGTGCCCTGCCGTCTACGTGCCCGACTTCCGCGCGCGCCCGTTGCTCGCTCTCACCGGCGTGACGGCGCCGGTGCGGGTCGCCAACCTGCCGGACGGACGGCCCGGCCTGCTCGTGACGTACGCCAACGAGCGGGTGCGGCGGGTGTTCACGCTCGGGGCCCGCGGTGAGGTGCAGCGGCAGGCGGCGCCGGCAGGCGCGCGGCCGCTGGCCCGCAGTGGCACGTGGCGGGCCTACGAGGTCTGCTGAGCGACGTCCGCCAGCGCGGCGTTGAGCCTGTCCAGCTCGCGCGCCACGTCGGCGCCGACGCGTTGCGCGATGGCCTTCGTCGCCGGGTCCTTGCCGTCCTTGAGCTCCGCGCGGACCAGCGCGAGCGCGCCGCGGTTGTGCTGGGCCATCAGCGTGAGGAAGGCCGTGTCGAGCGGTCGTGCCCCGTCGAGCGCGTCGGGGCCGATCCCGTCGGCCGCCTCTTGCGGGGACACGCCGAGGTCGGGCAGGCCGTCGCGGGACGGGACGTCGGCCAGGCGCTCCAACAGCATGGGCAAGGTCTTCTCGCGCCGGGCGGCGATCTGCCCGGCGAGTTTGCGCACTGACACCGACTTGCCCTCCGTCGCGGCGGCGCGGGCGAGCGCGAGACCGGTCTGCTGATGCCCGGCGATCCGCACGGCGAACGCGTCGTCGACCGGCAACGGCGGGGCGGATCGGCTCGGCTCGGCAGCTTTGCCGCCGCAGGCGGACACCAGCAGGGCCAGCGCGAGCAGGATCGTCAGACGGGTGCGCACGTGCTCAGCATGCCAGCCCCACGGAACGCGGACTAGACGAAAGTACGGCTCTGCAAAGAGGGATTCTTGTTCGCTCTCGTGATACAAGTCACATCCTGAGAGGGCGGCCTGACGGACCAGGGCTGCGAGGTCCGAGAGGGAACGGGTTGCACGGATGGCACGGAAGCGCATCGCTGGCCGCTGTACGGCATCACTGATCGCCGCGCTGCTCGCGTTCGCCGCTCCGGCCGGCGCGCAGTCGGTGCCGGACGATCTCGGCGGCTACGACCTCACGGACTGCTCCAGCGCAGGCTACGACGGCTACGACGCCGGCGGCTGCGACGTCGCAAGCCCGAAGCCGCGCCTGCTGGCGTCCCCGACGACGCCACGGGTCGGCGGCGACGTCACGCTCACCGCCGGAGCGACCGGTCGTGTCATCGCGTATGCGTGGGACCTCGACGACGACGGCAGCTATGACGACGGCTCGACCCGCAACGTGACGACCCGCTTCACCGGGCCGGGCGCGCACCGGGTGGCGGTGCGGGTCACCGACGACGTCGGCCGGGTGGCGCTCGTCGAGCGCACGGTCGAGGCCCACGTGGACAACCGCGCGCCCGGCGGGAGCCTGTACATCACGCCCTTCGTGCCGCGCGTGGGCGCGCCGGTCACGCTGCGCTCCTATCCGTACGACACCGACGGCACGGTCACCGCGGTCGCGTTCGACCTCGACGGCGACGGCGCCTTCGAGACGGCGGCGGACGCGGCCGGCGAGGCCACGACCACGTTCGCGCAGGAGGGGCGGCGCACCGTGCGCGTGCGCTTCACCGACGACGCCGGCGCCACCACGACCGCCACCAAGCAGGTGGACGTGCGCACGGGCAACCTCGCTCCCATCACGTCGGTCAGCGTCTACCCGGCGATCACCCGGCCCGGCGAGCCGGTCGAGCTCTACGCGTCCGCGTCGGACGTCGACGGCGAGATCGCCCGCTTCCAGTTCGACCTCGACGGCGACGGCAGCTACGAGACCGACGCGGGCGCGGAGCAGTCGGTCAGCACCACGTTCCCGACCGCCGGCTCCTACGAGGTCGGCGTGAAGGTGACCGACGGCGAAGGCGCGACGGGCATCGGACGCCAGTCGGTGCACGTCTCGGCCGACTCGGCACCGCCCACGTTGGTGTCGTTCACCACGTCGGTCAGCGGCGGGCGGCTGTTCGCGAACGCCTACGCGCAGGACTCCGACGGTGGGATCCGCCAGATCGCCTGGGACCTCGACGGGGACCAGGTCTACGAGGATCGCGTGGACGAGTTCGACTACCCCAGCTCCTACCAGTCCTCCTCCGCGCAGCTGCCGGTGACGCAGCCCGGAACCGTCGAGGTCGGCGTGCGCGTGACGGACACCGGCGGCCTGGTCACCACCAGCCGCCGGGCGATCCGCATCGACGGCACCCCGCCGCGGCCGCCGCAGATCTACCAGACCGCCGCCGCGCGAGCGGGGCAGAGCGTGTCGTTCTCGGCCTCCTACGTCGCGGACCAGATGTACGAGTGGGACCTCGACGGCGACGGCGCCTTCGACGACTTCGAGGGCTCGTACGTCACGCGTGCGTTCCCGAGCGCGGGCAGCTATGACGTCCGGGTCCGCGTCAGCAACGGCTACGGGGCCGCGGTCGGTCGCGGCGTGATCACCGTGTCGCCCGCGACCGGGAACCTCGCGCCGACGCTGTACATCAGCACCTCGGGCAGCCCGCGCGCGGGCGTCGGCACGTCGTTCTACGCGTCGACCTCCGATGCCGACGGGACGATCGCCGGCTACGCCTGGGACCTGGACGACGACGGCGACTTCGACGACGGCACGACCTCGTCGGTCGGCACCACGTTCGCGGTCGCGGGCACGTACGCGATCGCGGCGAAGGTCACCGACAACGGCGGCGCGACGACGATCCAGCGCGCAGTGATCGCCGTCCACGACGGCAACACGGCCCCGCTGATCAACGTCAACACGCCCGACGGCACGACCGTCGCCACGGTCGGCCGCCCCGTCACGCTGCGCGCCCAGGAGGACTCCACCGCCAGCGACGACCGGATCGTCAAGTGGGAGTGGGACACCGACGAGGACGGCATCTTCGACGACTTCGTCGACACGTCCAGCAACTTCTCGAGCTCGCTACCCGTCACGTTCGGCACCACCGGAATCCACCGGGTCCGCGTGCGCGCCACCGATCAGGGCGGCGCGACCGGCGTCGGGACGCTGCTGATGACGGTCGTCGGCGGCACGCAGGCCAACCGCGCGCCGCGCGCCACGATCAGCCTGCGCAGCGTGGTCCGCACGGGCGTCGCGGTGATGCCGTACGCGACCGCCTCCGACCCCGACGGCGACCCGATCACGTACGCCTGGGACCTCGACGAGGACGGCGCCTTCGACGACGGCGCGTCCTCGTTCCCGAGCGTGACGTTCACGACCCCGGGCGTACGTGTCGTCCGCGTGCGGGTCAGCGACCCGTCCGGCGCCTCCAGCGTGGCGGCGATCAGCACGACGGCGGTCGCGTCGAACCTCGCGCCCGTGATCCAGAGCTTCCGCCCGTCAGAGGAACCCCGCGTCGGCCAGCGCGTCTACATCGACTACTACGCCTACGATCGCGAGGACGGCTACGCGAACGCGACGTTCGACCTCGACGGCGACGGGGACTTCGACGACGTGCTGAGCAGCGGGTACTGGACGCCGACCTCGTCCGCGCCGCAGACGCTCGCGATGAAGGCGACCGACTCGGAGGGCGCGACCACGATCGCGACGTTCGACTTGCGCCCCGCCACGGGCGCGCTGCCACCGACGGGCTGGATCCAGTCCTCGGCGGATCAGCTCGTCGCCGGGCGCAGCGCGATCTTCAGCGCTCGCGTGACCGAGTGGGACACGACGGGCTGGACGTACGCGTGGGACCTCGACGGCGACGGCCAGTACGACGATCGCACTGGCCGGAACGTGAGCGTCACGCTCGTCGCGCCGTCGATCACGCTCGGCCTGCGCATCACCGACGAGGCCGGCGCGAGCACGACCATCCGCGGCACCTACGAGGTCGGCAGCCGTCCGCCGTCGGCCGCGTTCACGGTGTCGGACCTCGAGCCCGACGAGGGCGCGACGGTCACGCTGGCGAGCACGTCCAGCGACCCGGACGACGGCCTCGTCGCCCAGCGGTGGGACCTCGACAACGACGGTCAGTTCGACGACGCCACAGGCGCCAGCGCCGTGCTGCCGGTGCCGACCGCCGGCAACGTCCGCGTGGGCTTGCAGGTGCGTGACGCCGCCCGCGGCGTCGGCGTCGCCTACAAGGTGATCCGCGTGCAGTCCAAGACGGCACCCAAGGTGTCGTTCACGGCCTCGCCCGAGCGTCCGTTGGAGGGCGAGACGGTCACCCTGCGCTCGACCTCGACCGACCGCCAGGACGACATCGTCGCCTACGACTGGGACCTCGACGACGACCGGCAGTTCGACGACGCGACCGGCGCGACCGCCACGACCTCGTTCCGGTACTCCGGGACCAACCGCGTGCGCCTGCGGGTGCGTGACCGGGCCGGCCACGAGGCGGTCGCCCGCATGGACATCCGCGTCCGCTACAGCGGCGGCGGGACCCCGACGCTCCCGCCCGCCAACGACGCGTTCGCCGCCGCGACGGCGCTCACCGTCGCCGCCCCGGAGCAGCTCGGGACGACGACCCTGGCGACCGCCGAGGCGGGCGAACCGGCGCACGCCGACCAGCCGCCGTCGCGCTCGGTCTGGTTCCGCTACGACGCGACCACCAGCCGCAGCGTCACCTTCGGCACCTGTGGCAGCCACTTCGACACCGTGCTCGCCGTCTATCGCGGCGCTGCCCTCGGACAGCTCGAGCGACTCACCGCCGACGACGACAGCGGCTGCGGCGACGGCACCAGCAAGGTCACCTTCGACGCGGTGGCCGGCACCACGTACTGGCTCGCGCTGGACGGCCGCGACGGCGACTTCGGCCGCTTCCGCATCGTGCTGCACCCGCAGCCGGTGCTGGCCGTGCCGAGCAACGACGACCGCGCGCAGGCCATCCTGCTGCCGAACGTCACCGAGCTGTCCGCGACCAACGTCCGCGCCACCAAGGAGCCGGGCGAGGCCGCCCACGCGGGCAACGCGGGCGGCCACTCCGTCTGGTACGTGCTGCGACCGACCACGACGGGTCGCGTGTGGCTGGACGCCTGCACCGCGACGTTCGCCTCGCTGCTCGCGGTCTACGACGAGACGGGCACGTCGTTGGGTGACAGCGGCTCCCCGTGCGCCCCGGTCACGTTCGCGGCGACCGCGGGCGCGAGCTACCACGTCGCCGTCGATGGGCGCGACGGCGCCGAGGGCACGTTCACGCTCAAGGCCCGCACCCAGCCGACCAACGACGCGTTCGGGACGGCCGCCACGCTCAGCGGCTCTGCCGCCGGCACGACCACGCTGGCCACGCCCGAAGCCGGGGAGCCCGCGCACGCGGGAAGCGCGGCCGCGCGGTCGGTCTGGTACACGCTGACCACCAACACGACCGCGAAGCAGATCGTCAGCACCTGCACGGGGTCGACCGCTCCGACGCGGATCGCGGTCTACGAGGGGACGAGCGTCGCGGCGCTGACCCCGATCGCCGCCGCCGGCCCGCTCAGCGGGTGCGCCGGCGGCAACGGGGCGCGCGTCGCCTGGAACCCTCCGGACAGCGGCACGCGCACCTACCGGATCGCGGTCGACATCGCCGGCCTCACCGACGCCGACTTCAAACTCGACACGGGCACGGCGCCGGTCAACGACGACCGCGCGTACGCCTCATCGCTCTACTACTCCACGGGCGGGACGACGATCTCGGCCACGCACGAGGCGGGCGAGCCGGCACACGGTGGCGCTGCGTCGGTGTGGTACGTGTGGCGGCCGTACGACAGCGGCCGCGCGCGGGTGACGAGCTGCGTGGGCGAGGCGACCGACACGATCATCGGCGTCTACCGCGGCGAGGACCTGGCGCCGGTCGGCCTCAACGACGACACCGCGGGCTGTGGCAACGGCAAGCAGAGCCTGGTCGACTTCGACTACAGCGCCAACGAGACGTACTACGTCGCCGTCGACTCGCGACTCGGGCAGGCCGGCCCGTTCTCGCTGCGCCTGCGGACCCGGCCGACCCACGACAACCGCGCCGACGCGTCGACGATCACGAGCGACACGGTCGTGGGCTCGCTGGACCTGGCGACCAAGGAGCCGGGCGAGCCCGATCACGCCGGCCGGCCCGGTGGGCAGTCGGTCTGGTACCGGTGGACCCCGAGGGTGTCCGGCCCGGTGGTGATCGACACCTGCGCGATCCTCACGGGCGGCAACCTGGACACGCTGCTCGCGGTCTACGCGGGCACGAGCACGACGGCGACGGCCGCGAACGACGACACGGCCGGCTGCGGCAACGGCGGGACGGGCAGCCGCGTCACGTTCGACGCCGGCGCCGGGACGACCTACCTCATCGCGGTCGACAGCAAGGGTGGCGACCTCGGCGAGTTCCTCCTGTCGCTCCCACCCTTGAACGACTTCTTCGCCGCCGCGGACCAGGCACAGGGCGAGTCCTTCTACGGGTCGGGCTACCTCACCCGGGCCACCGCGCAGGCCGGTGAGCCGGCACACGCCGGCTCCGCCCCGCAACGGTCCGTGTGGTACGCGTGGACGCCGCCGCGGAGCGGCCTGGCGACGGTCGAGACGTGCGGGTACCCCTCCACGCGGTTGGGCGCGTACACCGGTGACGGCCTGGCGGCGCTCATCGCGGTCAGCCCGCTGCCGCGCAGCACGTGCGGGACGGCGTCCGGCCAGCGCATCCGGTTCGCGGCGACCGCGGGCGTGACCTACCGCTTCGCGGTCGACGCCACCGCGGCCAACGCGGGCTACTTCAGCGTCTACGGGCGGCTCGCACCGGCCAACGACCTGCGGGCCGACGCCGAGAACCTCGGGAACCTCACGGGCTACGCCGTGGACGGGACGACCAGTGCCGCGGGCCGCGAACCCGACGAGCCCGACCACGCCGATGCGGGCGGGCAGGCCTCCGTCTGGTACTCGTGGACCGCGCCGCGGTCCGGAACCCTGCGGATGGACACCTGCGCGGGCACCGACTACGACACCGCGCTGGCGCTCTACAGCGGGGCGGCGACGACGCCCGTGGCGTTCAACGACGACTCGCCCGGATGCGGCTCCGGCGGCCGCGGCAGCCGTATCCGCGTCCACGTCGACGAGGGCACGACCTACAAGCTCGCCGTCACCGGGCACGGCGACTCGGAGGGTTCCTTCCGCCTGCGCTACGCCATGGGCGCCGCCAACGACGACTTCGCGGCGGCGCAGACGCTGACGGGTGGCTCGGTGGTCTCCGGCAGCCTCGTCGACGCGGGCCGCCAGCCGTCTGAGCCCGACCACGGGGGCGCCGGCGGCGACCACTCGGTCTGGTATCGCTTCACGCTCGCCGACACGCGCAACCTCGAGCTGCGCGCCTGCCCGACCGGCGGTCCCACACCCGCGCTGGCGGCCTACACCGGCACGTCGCTGCCGTCGCTGATCGCGTCCGGCACGCCGACGACGCGCGTGATCGACGGCGTCACCTGCCGCGTCATCTCGTTGCGTGGAGCGACCGGCCAGCGGTACGTCGCCGTCGACGGCGGGGCGCCGCTGGCCGAGGGCCAGTTCACGCTCGCGCTCGCGCTCGCCCCCGCCAACGACGACATCGCGTTCGCCGCGCCGATGGCCGGCAGCGGCGCGGTCGCCGGCACCACGTCGGCGGCGTCGACCGAGCCGGGCGAGCCGCAGCACGCCGGGCTCACCGGGGGCCGCTCGGTCTGGTTCCACTGGACACCGGCGCGCACCGGGCCCGTCTCCCTGGACACGTGCGGCTCCGGGCTGGACGCGCTGCTGGCGGTCTACACCCGCTCAGGCACCGCGCTCACGCCCGTGGTCGCCGATGACAACGGCTGCGGGACGACCGCCGCACGCGTGACCTTCACGGCCACGGCCGGGCAGGAGTACTACGTCGCGGTGGACGGCAAGAACGGCGCCGAGGGCGAGTTCCTGCTGTGGCTACCGCCGGCCAACGACCTCTTCGCGGCCGCGCAGACCATCAACGGCGCGGCGCCGACAGCCACGGGCAGCACCGCGCACAGCCTCGCCGAGCCGGGCGAGCCGGCACACGCGGGAACCGTCGCGACGCGCTCGGCCTGGTACACGTGGACGCCGCCGCGCTCGGGCGCCGCGGAGCTGTCGACCTGCCTGGCGAGCCCGTCGGACACCCGGCTCGCGCTCTACACGGGCTCGACCCTGGCCACGCTGGCGTCGGTCGCCTCCAGCGGGCCGGTCGCCGGCTGCGCGGACGGGCACGGAGCCCGCATCCGCACCCGCGTGACGAGCGGCACGACGTACCGCATCGCGGTCGACGGCGCGGGCGACGCG
Source organism: Solirubrobacter pauli (assembly GCF_003633755.1). Classification (GTDB taxonomy): domain Bacteria; phylum Actinomycetota; class Thermoleophilia; order Solirubrobacterales; family Solirubrobacteraceae; genus Solirubrobacter; species Solirubrobacter pauli. The sequence goes on along the minus strand of NZ_RBIL01000002.1, from coordinate 2,295,484 downwards.
TTCACGCTGCAGGCGGCGCTGGCACCGACCAACGACGATCGCGCGGACGCCATCACCGTGGGCGACCAGCAGGTCATCACCGGGACGACCGCGTTCGCCACGAGCGAGGCGGGCGAGCCGAGCCGCGACGGGCAGGCCGCCGCCGCCTCGGTCTGGTACCGCGTCCGGGCGACGACGACGCAGAAGCTCTCGCTGAAGACCTGCGCGAGCGGCTTCGCCACGGTGCTCGGCGTCTACGACACCGACCTGCGCGAGCTGGCCGCGGCGGCCGGCGGGGCCGGGCCGTGCGCGGACCGCGCGGCGATCAAGCTCGACGTCGCGGCCGGCACGGACTACCTCGTCGCGGTCGACGGCAAGGCAGGCGCGACGGGCCCGTTCTCGCTCTCGATCGGCGCCGCCGGCAACGACGACATCGCCGATGCGACCACGCTCACCGGGGCTCGCGCCTCGGGGACGGCGCGCACGGACGTCGCCACGACCCAGGACGGCGAGCCGACCGACGTGAGCTCAGGTGCGCGCTCGGTCTGGTGGCGCTGGACCGCGCCGTCCAGCGGGACCGCCGAGGTGAACGCCTGCGGCAGCGACTACCAGACCCAGCTGTCCGTCTACCGGACCGCGGTGAGCGTCGCCAACCGCGTCGGCCAGAACGTCTTCGGCGCCGGCTGCAACAGCCGCAGCGTGGTGACCTTCACGGCGACCGCCGGCACGACGTACTACTTCGGCCTGTCCGCCTACGGCGGCACCGGCGGCATCGCGCGCCTGCAGCTGAACCCGCCGGCCAACGACCGCTTCGCGGGGGCCGTCACCCTCACCGGGCGCGACACGACCGTCGCGGGGACGCTCGAGGGGTCCTCGGCCGAGGACAACGAGCCCGTGCACAACGCCGCGGGCGGCCGGCGCACGATCTGGTACGCGTGGACGGCCACGGACAGCGGCCAGCTCACGCTCGACAGCTGCGGCTCCCCGACCTCCGTCCATCTCGCGGCGTACACCGGCACGACGCTCACCGGGCTGGTGCGGGCGACCACGGTCAGCTCGACCCAGTCATGCCCGGCCGGGTCGCCCGGCCGCGTGCTGACCGTCGGCATAGAAGCCGGCAAGCTGTACCGGCTCGTCCTCGAGGGGGACGGCGCGGCGGTCGGGGCGACCTCGCTGCGTCTGCGGGTGATCACCGACGCCGACCCGCCGGAGACGACGCTCACCGACGGCCCGGCCGCGATCATCAACACGACGAGCGCCACGTTCGGCTTCGTCGCCGATGAGGCCGGCTCGCGCTTCGAGTGTCGGCTCGACGACGCCGCGTTCGCGGCTTGCACGTCGCCCTGGACGATCGCCGTCCCCGAGGGGGAGCGGACGTTCGAAGTGCGCGCCGTCGACGCCGCGGGCAACGCCGACCCGACGCCTGAGCGGCTCGCGTTCACGGTGGACCGGACCCCGCCGGCGGTCACGGTCGACCAGGCGCCGCCCGAGTACACCAACCAGCGCGACGCGACGTTCGCCTGGTCCTCCACGGACGCCACCGCGACGTTCACCTGCCGGCTCGACAGCGGCGCGTTCGGCACGTGCGCCTCGCCGGTCACGCTCCCGGGGCTGGCCGATCGCACCTACTCGTTCACGATCCGTGGAACCGACAAGGCCGGCAACCAGAGCACGGTCACGCGCACCTTCACCGTCGAGACGGGGTTGCCGGAGACCGCGATCGACTCCGGTCCCGCCGACGTCACCGCGGCGACCGAGCCGGCCGTGAGCTTCAGCTCGCCGACGATTGGCGCGCACTTCGAGTGCGCGGTCGACGGCGCCACGTTCGCGGCCTGCTCCTCGCCGCTCGCGCTGCCCGGGCTCGCGGACGGGGCGCACGTCGTGCAGGTGCGGGCGGTGGACCGGGCCGGCAACGTCGATGCCACGCCGGCCGAGCGCCGCTTCACGGTCGACCGGACCGCTCCCGACACCACCATCACCGGCCGACCCGACGGTCCGGTGCACGCCGAGCTGCGGTTCAGCTTCACCTCCTCTGAGGCCTCCAGCACGTTCCAGTGCGCATTCGACAGCGAGCCCTTCGCGAGCTGCACGTCCGGCCAAGCGTTCGACCTGCGTGCGCTGGTCCCGGGTGAGCACACGTTCCGCGTACGGTCCACCGACCGAGCCGGCAACGTCGACGCGAGCCCCGCGACGACGACCTTCCGCTACGTCAACGAGACGCCGCTCGGCAGCCTGGTGGTGACGCCGGACGCGGTCACGATCGGCCAGCCGCTGCAGGCCACGATCGGCGCGACCGACGCGGACGACACCGACCTGGACTACCGCATCGCCTGGGGGGACGGCGTGGTCCAGTCCGGGGCGTTCCCGCACGCCCCGCTCGCGCACACCTACGCACGCGCCGGGACGTTCGTCGTCCGGCTCGAGGTCGGCGACGGGCTGGCGACCCACGTCGTGACCCGAACGGTGCTCGTGTCGCTGGCGGAGCCGCTGAGCGCGAACGCCGGCGACGACCTGTACGCGGTCGCGGGCGAGACGGTCACGTTCGACGGGTCGGGCTCTCGGCCGCCGGCCGGGATCGAGCGCCGCACCTGGACGTTCGGCGACGGGCAGTCCGCGACGGGTGAGGTCGTCACGCACAGCTACGCGAACGCCGGCACCTACACCGCGACGCTGACCGTGGAAGGTGGCTCGGCGAGCGACTCGGACACCGCGACGGTGACCGTGATCCGCCCCGAGGACGCGCCCGGGATCCTCGCCACGGTGACCTCCTCCGGAGTGCCGGTCCGCAACGCCGATGTCCTCATCACCGCCAGCACGGGGCAACGCGTGGCGGCCGTGACCGACGCGAGCGGCCGCGCCCGCCTGCGCGGGCTGCCCGACGGCGCCTACACCGCGCTCGCCTACGCTCCCGGGCACCTTCCCGGGAGCGCGCCGGTGACGCAGGTGATCGGCTCCGGCCAGGTCACGCTGGACCTGCCCAAGGGGGAGGTCGCGAAGGCGGAGGTGACCTCGCGCCCGCTCAGCCTCGCGGAGATCCGCGCCCTCGGGATCAACGAGAACGACCCGAGCAACCAGAACGTCGTCGAGTTCACGATCAAGCTCGGCACGACGTCGCTGTCCGGCCACGCGAGCAACGGCGGCTTCCTCGGTGGCGGCAACGGCCTCTCCTGCACGCGCCTGCGCTGCTCCGGAGGCGGTGGCGGTGGTGGCGGCGGCCGCGTGGTGGTCGACCACGTCGACCTCGGCGACGGCCAGGCGGGGCTGACCACGCTCGTCATCCCCGGCCGGGCCAAGTGGCTGAAGGAGTTCTTCGAGGTGGCGATGACGGTGCACAACCTCGCGCCCGACCCGCAGTTCGTCCTGCGCCACGGCGTGGCGACGCTCGGGATGGAGGCGGGGCTCAGCCTCGCCCCGACCGGGCGGGGCGAGCGCCTCCAGCAGCCGTTCCCCGACCTCGCGGGCGGCCAGAGCGCGTCCGTGAGCTGGATCGTGCGCGGCGACAAGGAGGGCTCGTACACCCTCGGTGCCGACTACGCCGCGACGCTGGAGCCGTTCGGCCGCTCGATCGCGGTCCAGGCGAAGATGGACGACCCGCTGAAGGTGTGGGGCGCGTCCGCGCTCCGCCTGACCGTCGACGCCGACGAGACCGCGCACGAGGGCCACCCGTTCCACGTCACCGTCGGCCTGAAGAACGTCGCGGACGTGCCGGTGTACAACGTCTCGCTCGAGCTCCTCAAGCAGGGCGCGCGGAACTTCATCTACCAGCCGCGCGAGCAGCTCGCGCACTCGGCGGGCACGCTCGAGCCGGGCGCGACACTCGATCACGACTACGTGCTCGTGCCGACGTTCAGCGGTCGCTTGGACCTCGACGACTCGGCCGTCAGCTACGGCGCCGGCGTGAAGGGCATGCCGTTCGCGATCACGACCCACCCGGACGTCAACCCGCCGGACAGCGCTCCCCAGGTCCGCGTCTTCCCGATGAAGGACAAGCTGGGCCTGCGCTGGGACCCGGTCCCGGGCGCCACCGGCTACGCGGTCTACTCGACGGCGGCGCCGGACGAGCAGTTCCCGGCCACCCCGGATCCGAACGCGCAGATCCTGCCCAGCGATGCGGGCAAGCCACGCGCGGTCATCCGCAACCTCGCCGACGCGGCCAAGCGCTACTACGCGATCAGCCCGATCGTCAACGGCAAGCCGCTCATGAGCCACAAGCTGGTCTCGGGCGAGCCGGCGGACGGCGTCACGCTCCCGGACATCGATGCCGAGTACGGGTGGCCGAGCGACGATGAGCACATGTGCGCGGTCACGCAGGGAGGACCGGCGTCCGGCACGATCAACTTCAGCTTCGAGGACGAGTTCTTCGACGTCGCCGAGTACACGATCCGGTCCGGCAGCACCGTCAAGCAGCAGACCGGCCTGACCGGGCACAAGGTCCAAGCACCCTTCGACATCGGGCTGACCGGCAACCAGACGGTCAAGGTCGACGTCACGGCGAAGAACTCCGACGGCGACTCGCGCACGTGGAGCGCGACCTTCGACGGCAAGTGCAACCGCGAGACCGCCGTGGTCGTGGCGATGGGCCTCAACAGCAGCCTCGACGGTCCCGGGCAGACCAAGATCACCACCAAGACCAGCGAGCTCGGCTGCGACAGCCGCAAGGGCCCGGCGCACGTCGACACCGACGGCTTCAGCCAGCAGGCAGCGACCAACGCGTGTGATGGCAACGGCGACAAGACCGGCAACCTCGTCGCGTGGCTCCAGGAGCAGGGCTACAAGAACGGGCCCAACCGGCGAGCTTCGAACCGCACGTTGCTGGAGTTCTCCTACAACGGCGCGACGGTCGACTGCGACGCGCCGGGCGGTCCGCGCTTCACGCCGAGCTCCTACAGCAAGTTCGACACGTACCGCGAGCTCGTCGACCAGGTCGTCCTCGACCTCAGCGGCACGGCGTCGAACTACACGAACCGCTTGATCGACTACGACCGGTGCTGGCGGATCAAGCACGGGCGCTCGCTGATGTACTCGGTCGTCGGCCACTCGCTCGGCGGCTACGAGGCGATCGGGATCGCGCTCGAAGCCGTGCTCAAGGGACGGCCCGATCTGATCGACGGCATCACCACCGTCGACGGTGCCGTGCATCCGCTCATGGTCCTGCCGGAGATCAACGCGCACTGCGCGAGCGACTCGGAGTGGTGGCAGGTCCCGGTCGACCTGGCGATCGACTTCGCCTCGCTCGACCCGCGTTACCAGCTGGACCTGTGGCTGCTGCACAAGACGTCGGTGCAGGCCCGCCGGTTGGAGTTCTCGATGTTGCAGGCGCGGGACATCCGGGTGGCCACGGTCACCAACCACTTCGACGACTGCCTGCGCGAGACGGCGACGATCAACGACTACGCCGACGACCGCGAGGTCTGGCGCGTCGCGCTCAAGGGCTGGTCGGGCAGCGAGGCCCACGGCGCGCTGCTGCAGTCGCACGCGGACGTCGAGGAGGACGCCGGCTACCCGCTCGTCGAGTTCCTGGACTCGCACTACTACGTGCGCAACCAGGGCGTCTACATGCCGAGCGTGGATGCGCCGGCCCCGGTCTCGGCCGCCAAGGGAACCCGATCCGCGACCACGCGTGCGGGCGGCCTTCGTGGACGCGTCACATGGGCGGGGACCGGTGAGCCGGTGCAGTCGGCGCAGGTCACGGCCGTCGGCTCCGACGGCGCCACGTTGGCGTACACCGGCGTCGAGGCGGACGGCAGCTTCAGCTTCACCGAGCTCGCTCCCGGCACGTATCGCGTGCGAGCCACCTCGGTGGGTGGGACCGGCGTCGGCGCATGGGCGAGCGCCGCGCTCGTCGTCGCTGACGATCCAGTCGACGCGGGGACGATCGCGCTCCCGCGGCCGCGGACCACCGCCGTCACCCTGGTCGACGCGGCCGGCAAGCCGTTGGTGGGCGCGGCGGCCATGCTGTTCGACGAGGACGATCGCACGGTCGCGTTCGGGGAGACCGACGCCCAAGGCCGAGTGGACCTCATGGCACCGCCGGGCGACTACCGCCTGGGCGCGGCGGCCCTGCGGTCGAAGTCGAAGCTGCTCCCGGTCACCGCCGGCCTCCCCGTGCAGGTCGAGCTCGCGCCAGGACTGGATGTGACCGCGACCGCCAAGGACAGCCAGGGAGATCCGCTGCTCGGTGTGCTCGTCGCCCTGTACGGCCCGGACGGTCAGGTCAAGCGCACCGGCGTCACCAACGCTGAAGGCGTGTTCGCCTTCACGGACGTCGAAGACGGGAGCTACGCCGTGCGGCTGGTCGAGCCGATGAAGCGGTTCCAGCTGCCGGACGTGCGGATGCCGGTCGCCGCCGGCGGTGCGGCGTCGTACCAGGTCGGTGCCTCCCCGGTGCTCAGCTCCGGACCGCCGACGGCGAACGCCGCCGTCGGTGCGCCGTACGCGTTCGTCTTCGCGGCCACGGGGGCGCCGTCGACGTTCACGGTCGCGGCCGGCCAGCTGCCGCCGGGGCTGACGCTGGGCGCCGACGGACGGCTCGCCGGCACGCCGACCGCCACGGGCGTGCACACGTTCTCGGTCCGGATCGTCAACGCCGCCGGCACGATCGTCGAGGGCCCGTTCTCGATCACGGTCGGTGCGCCGGGGCCGAGCATCACGTCCGGCGCGCCGCCCGAGGCCCGGGTCGGCCGCGAGTACCGGTTCGCATTCACCGGCTCCGGCTCGCCGACGTTCGCGATCGGCTCCGGGAAGCTGCCCGACGGGCTGACGCTCGACCCGGACGGCACGGTGCACGGCGTCCCGACCACGGCGGGCGAGTTCGCCTTCGAGCTCTCCGTGCGCAACGGGGTGGGCACCGCCACGGCGGCGTACACGCTGCGGGTCACGGCCGACCGGCCGCCCGTGTTGGAAGCGACGCCGACACCGCCTCCGTCGTCGACGCCCGTGCCGGACCCGGGGCCGGCCCCGGACACCGCCGCGCCGAAGCTGTCGAAGCTCAGCGCGGTGGTCGCCGGCAAGGCGTTCAAGACGTTCGCGGCCAAGGGCACGCTCGCCACGTCGTTCACGGTGAGCGAGCGGGCGAAGATCACCGAGGAGCTGCTGCTGGCGAGCGCCACCGCGAAGAAGCTCAAGGTCAAGGGCAGCGCCGTCACCGTCGGCGGGAAGCGGTACGTCGTGATCGGCAAGGCGACGACCACCGGCAGCGGCACGCTCAAGCTGACCGTCAAGGTCTCCAAGGCGGTCGCCAAGCCGCTGGGCAAGCAGAAGCAGCTCGCGTTCGTGCTGCGGGTCAGCGCCACGGACGCCGCGCGCAACACCGGGACGGCCACGGTGGGGGTGACGCTGAAGAAGCGGTAGGCAGGCGGCGCGCTCCTCGTTCCCTCCGATGGCACGCATACGCTCAACCGAGATGTGGTGGAGCCGGATGATCGCCGTGGGCGCCCCCGTGCTGGTGGGGCTCGCCGTCCTGGTGGCGGTGCGCTCGGGCGCGCCCGACCCCGCACACTCGGTGGCGCCGACCGCCACGTCCACGGCCACCGCCACCGCCACGCCGCGCAAGGCGCGGCCCAGGAAGCCACGGGCCGTCGGTGAGATCACCGGCGCCAAGGCGCGTCGGATGGCCGTGCCGATCCTCATGTACCACGTGATCTCGAAGGCGCCGGCGGGGGTGGCGAACGCGGAGCTGTGGGTCGACAAGGACGTGTTCGCGGACGAGATGCGGGCGTTGCGGGCGGCCGGCTACACGGCGATCACGCTCCAGCAGGCGTGGGATGGCTGGCGGCACGGTGGGCCGCTGCCGCGCAAGCCGGTCGTGCTCACGTTCGACGACGGCTACCTGTCGCACTACACGCACGCCAAGCCGGTGCTGCGCAAGCTCGGGTGGCCGGGCGTGCTGTACCTGACGACGAAGTCGATCGGGCCGGGCGGGCTCACCGTCAAGCAGATCCGGGGCCTGATCAAGGCGGGCTGGGAGATCGACTCGCACACGCTCACGCATCCGGACCTGACGGCGCTCGACGACGCGACGCTCGAGCGCGAGCTGCAGGACTCGCGAGCCGAGCTGCAGGAACGCTTCGGCGTGCCCGTGCGCTTCTTCGCGTACCCGGCCGGCCGCAACGACGCGCGGGTGCGGGAAGCCACGCGCGCCGCGGGCTATCTGGCGGCGACCACGGTCGAGGAGGGCGTCGCGCGCGGCGCCGACGACCCGTTCGCGCTCAAGCGCGTGCGGGTGAACGCCACCGACACGGCCGAGTCGCTGCTCAGGCGGCTGGGGTAGTCGCGCCCGGGCGGACGAGCCCGGTCTCGTAGGCCACGACCACGGCCTGCACGCGCGAGGCGACGCCGAGCTTGCCGAGCACGCGCGTCACGTGCGACTTGACGGTCGTGTCCGAGAGGAACAGCTCGCGGCCCATCTCGGCGTTGGACATCCCGCGCGCGAGCAGCACCAGGACCTCGCGCTCGCGGGCGGTCAGGCCGTCCAGCCGCGCGGCCAGGGACGCGTCCAGGTCGGGCCGCGCGAGGAAGTGCTCGATCAGGCGCGTGGTGATCGCCGGGTCGAGCAGCGACTCACCGCGCGCGACCGTGCGGACGGCGGACGCCAAGGCCTCGCCCGAGGCCGACTTGAGCAGGAAGCCCGACGCGCCGGCGCGCAGCGCCCGGAAGACGTACTCGTCGCGGTCGAAGGTGGTGATGACGAGGACGCGGGCACGGCTGCCGCTCGCGAGCAGGCGCTTGGTGGCCTCGAGCCCGTCCAGGCGCGGCATGCGGATGTCCATCAGCACGACGTCGGGATGGACGCGCAGCGCCTCGTCGACGGCGGCGGCGCCGTCCTCGGCCTCGGCGACGACGTCGATGTCGTCCTCGGCGTCGAGGATCGCGCGCAGGCCGCCGCGCAGGAGCGCCTGGTCGTCGGCGATCAGGACCTTGATCACGGCTCGAGCGGGAGTCGGATCGACCACGCGTCGCCGCGGCGCCGGACGCTGCCGTCGCAGGGCCGGACGAACGCGCGCAGGCTGCCTTCGACGGCGCTCTCCAGCGTCCCGTGCCAGCGGATCTCGAGCCACGCGTCCTCGACGGCGAACGTCAGCTCGTGGGCGGCGAGCAGCTCGACGCACCGGTAGGCGCAGACCGCGACGCCACCGGGCAGCGTCCTCGCCACGCCCGGGACGTCGCTGGGCATGGGGGACAGGGGCACCGGCGTGCCGTCGTCGAGCAGCCGGGCGAGGCGGCGGAGCTCGTCCATCGCCTCGGCGGTGAGCCCGCGCACCGCCCGGATCGCGGTGGCGGCGCCGCACCCGCCCGCCGTGCCGAGCAGGCGCTCGGCCGCCGCGGCCTGCACCTGGACGGCCGCGACGCGATGGGTGATGAGGTCGTTCAGGTCCGCCGCGAGCGTCAGCCGCGGACCGCTGGGAAGGCGCGTCACGGGCCGGAAGCTAACGCCCGGACGCCCCGCACACCCACACCAAAAGGTGGATGTCGCCGCTCTCTTTCGGTGCGACACTCGCCGCGTTGCGGACGACGCTCAAGCTTCCGACGACGGCGATCGCGGCCGTGCTGCTCGCATTCGGGATCGTCGAGCTGTTCCTGCGGTCACCGGGGGTGGAGGTACCGCAGCGGCTGGCGACGTACGCGCTCGTGCTGGGGACGTTCCTCGCGCTGCCGCGTGCGCCGACGCTCGTCGTCGGGCTGCTCCTGCTCGAGCAGGTCGTGCTCAAGGAGACGGTCTTCGTCACGACGCTCGGCACGGCGGTCGCCCTGTTGACGCCGTACGTCGCCATGTTCGCGGCCGCCACGCTCGTGCCCACGCGGCAGCTGTGGGTGATCGCGGGGCTGATCGGTGCGCACCTGGCATGGCGCACGACGCTGCCGCTGCAGACGTTCGTCGTCCTCTACGCCGACGCGTGCGTGTACTCCGGCGCGTTGATCACGGGCGCGATGCTGCGCCGTCGTCACGGGCGCCTCGCGGCGATCCTCGCCGACCGCGACCGGCTGGTCGCCGCGCTCGCCACCGGCCCGGGCGACGCGGCCACCGCCGAGCAGCTCCGGATGTGGAGCGTGCTCGAGCAGCGGATCGAGCCCGTGGTCGAGGCGCTGCCCGGCCAGGTCGAGGCCGCGCGGGACGCGCCCGACGTCCGCGATCGGCTGGAGGCGATCCGCGCGCACGCGGCCGACGCGCTCGCCGAGATGCAGGCGACGATCCACGCCCTCGGCGCACCCGAACCGCCGCTGCCGCTGGTCGCCGAGCCGCGGTCGCCGCGGCGCGTGCTCTCGCCGTTGTGGATCACGTGCGCGCTGCTGCTCGTCGTCGCCGTGATCGAGATGCTGGCCGCCGGCACGTTCAGCGTGTACGCCGCCGCCTTCGCGTTGATCCCGCTGCTCGCCGCCCGCGCGCCGGTCAGCGCTTCGGTGCTGGTCGCCGTGACCGCGATCGTCTGCTCGCTCGACAGCGGCATCCCGGTCGCGGCGCGCCTCGCGGACTTCTCCGCGATGCTGACATTGATCGTCACCGGGGCCACGGCGCGGCCGGGCCGCGCCGCCGCGAGCCTCGTGCTGGTCGTCGGTGGCCTGCTCGTCTCACAGGGCCTGGACCCGACGTTCGACTGGCCGGCGCTCGCCTTCGTCGCGTCGGCGATGGTCTACCTCGCGAACTGGCTGTTCGGCGTGCTGCTGCGCGACGTCGCCGCCGAGCAACGGCAGGTCGGCGCGAGCCTCGCCGAAGCCGCCGAAGCGCTGCAGGCGTTGCGGGAACGCGCCGTCCGTCGAGAGCGCGTGCGGGTCGCACACGAGCTGCACGACTTGGTCGGGCACGCGCTGACGGCGGTCGCGATCCAGGCTGGCGTCGCCACGGCGCAGCTCAAGCACGGCCGCGCGCCGGCGTTCGGCGCGCTCGAGGAGGCGGCGCGGCAGGGCGTCGTCGAGCTGCAGCGGCTCGCCACCGTGCTCGGCCACGAAGCCGACCTCACCGCCGAGCTCGAACGCGTCACCGACACCGCGCGGGCGACGGGCCAGCACGTCGAGCTCGAGCTCGATCCGCCGGCGACCGAGCTCGCGCCCCAGCTCCGCCACACGGTCGTCTGCGTGGCGGCCGAGGCGCTCACCAACGCCGCCAAGCACGCCGGTGGCGGCGTCGTGCGTGTGAGCCTGAACGCACGCGCCGACCGGCTCGAGCTGGCGGTGGTCGACAGCGGCGGGCACACGCACGACCTGCCGAGCGGCGGCCGCGGGCTGGACTCGATGGCGCAGCGCGTTCGGGCGTGCGGGGGAACGTTCGCGAGCGGCCCACGGCCCGACGGTGGCTGGACCGTCCAGGCCGTGCTCCCCCTTACCGCCTAGCGATCACGCCGCGCTGACGCGCGAGGACCAGGCGGGCGACGCCTCACGCACCGCGAACGCCAGCCAGATCATTGCGCTGACGAACCCGCCGCCGGCCTGCGAGGCGGGGATCATCCCGATGTAGGCCAGCGGCAGCGCGACGGCGATCCAGGTGGGGATCGCCCCGCGGCGGCGCAGGACGACCGCGAGCGCGACCCAGCCGCCGAGGATCGCCAGGTTGGCGGGCGCGGCGACGGCGGCGAAGAACGACGGGTCCTCGCCGTTGACGTTGGAGACGGTCGCGAGCGCGGCCAGGACGACCTGGGCGACGATCGGGACGCGGGCGAGCTTGGCGGCACCGAGCTTCCCGAGGCGGTGGATCACGGGGACGAGCGCGAGCAGCGTGACGCTGAGCAGCGCGACCAGCAGGTGCTCGGTGGCGCCGATCGTGGTGGACTCGCTCGACTGCTCGTGGGTGAGCTGCAGCACGGCGGTGAGGGCGAGGGCGGCGGAGGCGGCGGCGGCGCCGAAGAAGGTGGGGGTCATCGGATCGTGAGGGTTCGCTTGACGGTGGACGTGCCCGCGGTGACGGCCAGCGCGAGCCGCTTGGCGCGGGACCTGGTCTTGGAGAGGCGCAGGGTCAGCGCGCCGGCCCTGCGCGCGGTGGCCTTGCCGGTGGCGACGGTCTTGCGGCCGTCGAGGAGCTTCGCGGTGACCTTGCCGGTCGACGGGACGTCGACCTTGACGGTCAGGCCCTTGCGCAGCGCGGCGCGGGTGGCCTTGGCGGTGGTGATCCTGAGCGTCGGTGCGCTCGGCACAGGCGCGGGCGCCGGGCCGGTCGCCGGGGGCGCGGGCACGGGGGTGGTGCCGGACGGCGGCGCGTAGCGGGCGGCGGGCGGGTCGGCCGGGCCCCAGTCGGGCTCGCTGCCGGTCGCGGTCAGGATGTGCTCGCCGGCGACGTCGCACGCACCCGCGACGACGGCGTTGAACCGCACGACCTCGATGCCCTTCGAGCTCTGGAAGGCGACCGCGCTCGAGTCGGGTGACCACGACGGGTCGGCGTGCCGCTCGTCGCCCGCGCTGGTCTGGCAGGCGAGCTCCGGCTGCGCGGGCGGGGTCTGCGTCCGCGGGTCGCCGCTGACGGCGAAGAACGCGATCAGCGTGTCCTTGCCGTAGAAGAACGTGGTCGCGAGCTTCTTCAGGTCGCGGCTCAGCTCGCCGTCGCCCTGGTCGGCGTTCGGCGTCATCCACGCGGTGTGGGAGTAGTCGCCGGGGCCGAGGTCGTCGATCGACACCTGCGAGCCGGCGCCACCGAACACGAGCGTGCGCTCGTTCGTGATCCACTCGGGGTGGGCGACGTCGAACTGGTTCCCGTAGACCTCGACGGGCGTGGCCGTCGTGACGTCGGCGCGCGTGTAGAAGGTCGACGTGGTCACGCCGCAGGTGGCGACGACCTTGCAGTTGTAGGCGGTGTAGACGTACGCGAGCTTCGTGCCGTCGGGCGAGAAGGACAGCTCGACGGGGCGCGGTGGGTACTGGCCGCCGTTGCTCGACTTCTGGAACGCGGTCGTGATCGTGCGCAGCGGCCGGCCGTCACGCGCCAGCACGCTGATCGGACCGCCGCCCTGGACGGCCGCGACCGTCCCGTCGTCGGCCTGCGTCGGCGAGTGCCAGTCGCCGCCCTCGGTCAGCTGGACCTTGCGCGAGCCGTCCGGCGCGGCGGACCAGACGTTGCCCTGGTCGATGTAGACGATCGAGTCGGCGGCCGCGGTCGCCGGTACGAGAAGCGCCCCGGCGAGGGCTGCGGCGGAGAGGAGTCGGAGCATGCGATCCAGCCTCCCGGCTCGCCCGCACCCCGGAAACGGGGAGCCGCCCCGGAATCGTCCCCGGTGCGGTTGCCCGCACCCGAGACCTGAAGCCACCTAAAGGGGTCAGACCCCTTCACGCGACAGATGTCGCTAAAGAGGGACAGTCCCTCTTTAGGAAACGAGCGCGGCGGCGAGCTCGGTGCGGGAGCGGATGCCGAGCTTGGCGTAGACGTTGCCGAGCGTGAACTCGACCGTCTTGCGCGTCACGAACAGCGTCTCGGCGATCTCGCGGTTGGAGAGCCCCCGCGCGGCGTGCTCGGCGGTGCGGCGCTCGGCAGGCGTGAGCGCGGCGGCGCCCTCGACGGCCACGCGGCGCGGTCGGCCGCCCGCCCGCAGCAGGGTGTCGGCCGCCTGGGCCGCCAGCGCGGTCGCGTCCACGCGCGTGGCGAGGTCGCGGGCGAGCGCGAGCTGCTCCCGCGCACCGGGCTTGTCGCCAACGCGCAGAAGCGCGGTGCCGAGCGCGAACCGCGCCTCGGCGCGCACGCGAAGAGAAGGCGCGCCGGCCACGCCGGGGGCGCCGCTGGCTCGGGCGGCGCCGGGTGGGCCGGCGGCGCCGCTCGCGCCGGCCGCGCCGCTCGCGCCGGCCGCGCCGCTCGCGCCGGCCGCGCCGCTCGCGCCGGCCGCGCCGCTCGCGCCGGCCGCGCCGGCCGCGCCGCTCGCGCCGCTCGCGCCGCGCCTCGCCGCCGCGGCGCTCGTCGCGTCGCCCTCCGCGACGGCGACGGCCTCGCGCAGCGCCGCGAGCGCCTCGGTCGGCGTGAGCGCGGTCGCGAGCGCGATCAGGGCGTGCGCCTGGTCGCCGGGAACGCCGCGGGCGCGCGCCGCGTCCCGCTCGCGCTCGGCCAGCTCGCGGCCCTCGTCGGCGCGGCCGGCGGCGATCAACGCGCGGGCGCGGCGGGCGGTCTGGTGGCCGAACGGGAAGCGGTGCAGGTCGAAGGCGTCCAGCAGCCGCTGCATCCGGTCCAGCTCGGTGAGCGCGTCCGCCGGGCGGCCCTGGGCCATCCGCAGGTCGCTGCGGGCCGGGAGGGTGAGCAACGCGCCCCAGCTGCCGGTGTCGGTCGGCAGGTCGTTCACGAGCGCGTCCGCCTGCACCAGCTCGCCGCGCAGGATCAGCGCGCGGATGAGCGTGCCGCGGACGCCCAGCTCGGGGTGCGTGCCCGGGGCGAAGGTCTGCAGCTCGAGCGCGTTGCGGGCCTGGGCCTCGGCGCGGGCGGCGGAGCCGAACGCGAGCTCCCACTCCGCGCGCATGTAGGCGACGAACCCGCTGCCGAGGCGGGTGCGCGTGCGCTGGACGGTCGCCTCGGCGTCCGCGAGCGCGGTCTGCGCGACGTCCGCGGCGTCGACGGCGATCATCCCGACGAGCGCCCAGAACGCCGACGGGTGCTCGATCCCGCGCAGCTCGCGGAACGGGCGGGCGGCGAAGATCGGCTCCGCGAGACGACGGACCTCGTCGGCGGGCGGCGCGCCGCACGCGGCCTGGAAGACGATGTGGCTGAGGACGCTCGGGCCCGGGTCGGCGAGCACCCGGTCCAGCAGCTGCGCGCGCCGGGCGGCGAGCCGGGCGTCGAGGACCACCGCGTTCAGCAGGTGACCGGACAGGCGGTCGCGCAGCTCGCGGTCGCCGGCCGGGCCCAGCCGCTCGAGCGCGGCCTCGAGGGCCGTGACGAGGTCGTCCATCGGCTCGTCGATGCGGTTGCCGCCGGTCGCGACGAGCTCCTCGATCGCGAGCGCGGCCAGCTCGGGGTCGGCGGAGCGGGCGGCGACCCGCAGCCGCGCGGCCGCCTCGGGATCACCCGCGCGCACGGACGCGCGGCCGAGCTCGAACTCGAGCGCGTCGCGGTCGGTGCCGTCGTCCTCCTCGAGCGCGCGCTGCAGGCGCCGGACCGCCGCCTCCGGCGCGCCTTCCACGAGCGCGCGGGCGGCCGCCGCGCGCAGCGTGGGGACCGCCCAGGGCTCCCGGATCGGCGGCGCCGCGAGCAGGTGGACGACGACGTCCTCGTCCGCGCCAGGGCGGTGGCGGAGGTGCTCGGCCGCGCGGCGGTGCAGCTGGATGCGGTCGCTGGTCGTGACCGGCTCGGCGACCGCCGCCGCGACGAGCGGGTGGATGAAGCGCGGCGGGTCGTCGTCGGCGAGCTCGAGCGCCTTGAGCGTGACGAGCGCCTCGACGGCCGCGCGCGGCTCGAGCTGCGCGGCGGCCGCGAGCGCCTCCAGGTCGCGGCGGTCGCCGAGGACGGCGAGCGCGCGGGCGAGCCGGCGGGTGGTCTCCGGGACACGTGCGAGGCGCCGCTCGACGCTGCGCGTGACCGACGACGGCACGGCGGCCCGGACCGCGTCGGCCGTGATCGGCGCGTTGCCGAGCGTGCGCACGAGCTCGCGCACGAGCAGCGGGTTGCCGCGCGTCGCGGTGAACGCGGCGCCGACGGCCTCGTCGGGCGCTTCGCCCAGCAGGTCCTTCACGGCGGCGGCGCTGAGCGGGCGCGGCCGCACGACCGTCGCGTCGAGCGCGTGCAGGAGCTCCTGCTCGGCGCCGGGCTCGTCCGGGCGCGTGCCGACCAGCAGCGCGACCGGCAGCTCGGGCACGCGGCGGGCGAGGAAGTCGAGGAAGCGCAGGCTGGGCGCGTCGCTCCAGTGGGCGTCGTCCACGATCAGCAGCAGCGGGGCCGTCTCCGCCAGCCCGGCCGTGAGCCAGTAGAGGCCGTGGAGGGTGGCGAAGCCGGCGTCCGCGACCGGTTCGGCCGTGCCCGCGCCGATCGCCGGCCCGGCCTGCGCGGCGGCGCCGACGAGCAGGCGGTCGCGCTCGTCCTGGGGCAGCGTGAGCACGGTGCGCTCGAACAGCTGGCGCACGACGCCGAACGGGAACTCGCGCTCGAGCTCCCCGCCCGTGGCGTGCAGCGTGCGGAAGTCGGGCTGCCCGCGAGCCGCCTCGAGCAACGCGGTCTTGCCGGTGCCCGCCGCGGCCTCGACGAGGATCGTGCCGCCCTGTCCGCGCCGCGCGGCGTCCAGCAGCGCGTGCAGCTGCCGCAGCTCGTCGTCGCGCTCCAGCAGCCGCATCCGGCGGGAAGCCTACGCGCGAGGCGCCGGGAGCCGCACCATGCCGGCGGCGGTCAGCAGCACGGCCAGGTCCTCCGGGTCCGGCAGCGGCGGCCTGACCAGGTTCATGAACCGCTCGTCGGCGGGTGTGGCGAGGCACAGCAGCCGCAGGTCCGTGAGCGCGCGCAGCGTGCGCGCGACGTCACGGGGGAGGGCGAGCGCCTGCCCGGCGATCAACGTCTGCGCGACACCCGCCAGGGTGACCTCGAGCTCGCCGACCAGCACGAGCACGACGACGTCCTCGCGGCTGGCCACGTGCGGTGGCAGGGTCGCCCCCGCGGGCGTCCTCACGTCGAGGAGCACGTAGTCGTCGGTGGCGGCGATCAGCTCGACCTGCATGGCCGCCATGCTCGCGCGCACGGCGGGCGCCCGCTACCGAGAGCCACCCCGGAGTTCACCCCAGGGCGAGCGCCCCCGCGAGCTGCGTGCGCGAGCGGATCCCGAGCTTGGCGTACGCGTTGCCGAGCGTGAACTCGACGGTCTTGCGCGTCACGAACAGCGTCTCGGCGATCTCGCGGTTCGACAGCCCACGTGCGGCGTGCTCGGCCATCCGCCGCTCCGACGGCGTGAGGGCGGCGGCCCCGGACTCCGCGGCACGCCGGGGCTTGCCGCCGGCGATGACCAGCTCCTCAGACGCCCGTCCGGCCAGCACGACGAGGTCGTGCCGCGCGGCGAGGTCCCGCGCCTCGGTGAGCGGCCGGCGCGCGTCGGTCCGCCGGCCGGCCTGTCGCAGCGCGAGCCCGTACGCGAACAAGGCCTCGGCCCGCGCGCGCGGGGCGGGAGAAGCCGCGCCGGCCGCGCCGGCCGCGCCACCCACGCCGGCCGTCCCGGCCGCGCCGCCCACGCCGAGTTTCCCGGCCGCGCCGGCCGCGGTACCCGCGCCGGCCGCGCTGACCGTGCCGACCGGGCCGGCGGCGGGAGTCGCGCCGGCGGCGCCGGGCAGCGCCCAGGGCGCGCCGTTCGCGGCGGCGACCGCGGCCGCTCCCTCGCCCGCGGCCGACAGCGCCTGCGCGGCGAACGTGGCGATGCCCCGGCGCCGGGCGGCCTCGGCGTTCGCCAGCGCGTCGGCGCGGGCGTCGTCGGGCCGGCCGAGGGCGAGGAGCGTGCGGGCGCGCCGGCCCGCGTCGTGCCCGGGCACCATGTGGCGCCAGCCGAAGGCGGCGGTGACCTCGTCGATGCGGTCGAGGTCCGCCAGGGCGTCGGCGGCGCGGTTCTGGGCGAGGCGCAGGTCGGCGCGGGCGTTCCAGACGAGGGTCGCGCCCCAGCCGTGCGCGAGCTGATCATCACCCGGCAGCTCGGCCACGAGCGCGTCGGCGTCGGCGACGCGGCCGAGCAGCACCAGCGCGCGGACGAGCGCGCCCGCCGCGCCGAGCGCGACCGTGTTCCCCGTGGCCACGCCGAAGACCTCGGCGGCCGCGCGGGCCTCGGCCTCGGCGAGCGCGGCCGAGCCGAACGCCAGCGCCCACTCGGCGCGCAGGAAGGACACGAACGCGCCGCCGAGCCGCGAGCGGTGCCGGCGCGCGGTGGCCTCCGCGTCGGTCAGCGCGGCGTCCGCGGGCGCGGCGCCGTCGGTCGCGATCAAGGCGACCACGACCCAGAACAGCGTCGGCCGCTCGATCGCACGCAGCTGCGTGAACGGGCGCCCCTCGAGCGCGCGCCGGGCGAGCGCGAGCACCTCGGAGGCCGGGGCGTCCCCGGCGGCCGCGTCGTAGGTCCGGTGCGCGAGCACGCCCCGGTTCTCGGCCAGCTCGGCCAGCGCCGCCGCGCGCCGGGGCGCGAGCCGCAGGTCCATCATCAGCGCGTTCAGGAGCTGGCCGGTGATCCGGTCGTGCAGCTCACCGGGCGGGAGCCGGTCGAGCGCGCCGCGCAACGTCGCCGCCGCCGCTTCGAGGTCGTCCCCCGGCGCGACGCGGATC
The DNA here is from genome assembly GCF_003633755.1 of Solirubrobacter pauli. Classification (GTDB taxonomy): domain Bacteria; phylum Actinomycetota; class Thermoleophilia; order Solirubrobacterales; family Solirubrobacteraceae; genus Solirubrobacter; species Solirubrobacter pauli. The sequence goes on along the minus strand of NZ_RBIL01000002.1, from coordinate 2,277,330 downwards.
GCCTCGATCGCCTGCGCCGCCACGGCCGGATCGTCGGCGCGCGCCGCCTGCTGCAGGTATCCGCGCGCGGCCGGATCGCCGGCCGTGGCCGCGGTGAGCCCCAGCTCGAGCACGAGCGCCATCCGTGCGTCCTCAGCGGGCTCCGGGCTCAGCGCGAGCTCCTCCAGCGCGCGCCGGAGGCGACGGACGGCCGCATCGGGCGCGCCCTCGGCCGCGGCGCGCCGGGCGGCCTCGCGCAGCAGGTCCGCCGCCCACGGCTCACCGATCGGCGGCGCGGCGAGCAGGTGCACGACGATGTCGTCCTCGGGCCCGCGACGGTCGCGCAGGGCCCGCGCCGCGCCGTGGTGCAGGGCGTCGCGCTCCGCGGCGATCACCGGCTCGGCGACCGCGGCCCGCACGAGCGGGTGGGCGAAGCGCGGCGGGTCGTCCTCCACCAGCTCCAGCTCGCGCAAGGCGCGCAGGGCCGGCACCGGGTCGTCCGGCAGCAGCGAGGCGTCGCCGAGCACGGCCAGCGCCCGCGCCACCTCGCGCGCCTGCGGGTCGAGCCGGTTCAGGCGCCGCTGCACCGACCGCGTCACCGACGACGGCACCGCGGCGCGCACGGCGGCCGCCGTCACGGGCGAGCCGGCCAGCGAGCGCACGAGCTCGCGCAGCAGCAGCGGGTTGCCGCCCGTCGTCTCGATCGCGGTGGCGACCGCGTCGTCCGGGGCCGCGTCCGCGAACAGCCGCCGGACACTCGCCGACGACAGCGGCTCGGGGCGCACGACCGTCGCGCCCGGCGCGTCGGCCAGCGCGCCCAGCAGCTCGAGCTCCGCGCCCGGCTCGTTCAACCGCGTGCCCACGCACAGCAGCAACGGCAGCTCGCTCGCGCGCCGCGCGAGGAACACCAGGAAGCGCAGCGACGGCGCGTCACACCAGTGCGCGTCGTCGACGACCAGCACCAGCGGCGCCTCGTCCGCCAGCGCGGCCGCGAGCCAGTACAGGCCGTGCAGCGTCGCGAACGACGCGTCCGCCACGGGTTCGGCCACGGCCGCGCCGAGGACCGGCGCCGCGTGCGCCGCCGCCCCTGCGAGCAGTCGCTCGCGCCGCGCCGCGTCCGAGGCGTGCACCTCGCGCTCGAACAGCTGGCGCACGACCCCGAACGGGAACTCGCGCTCGAGCTCGCCGCCGACCGCACGCAGCACCTTCACGCCTGACGCGTCCGCCTGCAGCGCCCGCAGCAGCGCCGTCTTGCCCGACCCGGCCGCGCCTTCCACGATGGCGGTCCCGCCCCGGCCCAGGCGCGCGTCCTCGACCAGCGCACGCAACGTCGCGAGCTCTCCCTCGCGCTCCAGCAGCTCCTCCATGAGCCACGAAGCGTATTCACGCGACAGCGAGCCGGGCGGCCCCGGGGACGGGCAGCTCAGCGCGGACACGCCAACCGCCATCTTCCCCGGGGCCCGCCACGAGCACCCCTCCGTAGAGCTCGACCCGCTCGAGCATGCCCGCCAGCCCATGGCCGCTTCCGCCGCCCACGCCCCGACGACCGGGTGCGTTGACCACCTCGACGACCAGCCGCGCGCCGGTCGCGGCGATCGTGACGGTCACCGGCACGGCGCCGGCGTGGCGGCCGACGTTCGTCAGCGCCTCCTGGACGATCCGGACCGTCGTCAAGGCGAGCGGGAGCGGCAGCGACGCGGAATCGACCTGCTGGATCAGGCGGACCGGCAGGCCGCAGCGGGCGACCAGCGCCGAGAGGCCGTCGGAGGCCGGGACCGTCGCGCCGAGCCGGATGAGGTCGCGCTCGACGTCGCCCGCCACCTGCGCCACCGCCGCGCCCGCGCGCCGCGCGCGGACGAGGTCCAGCGGCGCGTAGCGCACGGCGACGGCCGCCTGCAGCGTGATGATCGTGACCGCGCGGCCGACGACGTCGTGCAGCTCGCGGGCGGCCACGATCCGCTCGGCGGCCACGTGCTGCCGGGCCCGCGCCTCCTGCGCCCGGTCGGCGCGCTCGTGCGCGCGGCGGGCGCGCGCCGCGGACACCGCGCGGTCGCGCACGAGCAGTCCGCCGACCCCGCAGGCCAGCGCGAGCAGCAGGATGAAGCTGTACGCGTAGGCCTCGTACGGCTGCTGCTCGAGCGCGAGGGAAGCCACGCAGGTGGCCGTCCCCGCGGCGACCACCACGGCGCCACCGAACACGGTCCGCGCGGCCGTCGCCCCGATGAACGTCGCCGCCACCGTGACGTAGAACTGCGTGAACGTCAGCGTCGACAGATCGTGCAGCAGCATCCGGCCCACCACGAGCGCGAACACCGCCAGCGCCGCGGTCACCGGCCGGCGACGGCGCCACAGCAGCGGCAGCGGGCACAGCACGGCGGTCACCCACGGTGAGGCCGCACCCAGCGCCGGGTCGGGGATCTCCAGCGGGGTCGGCAGCGGGTCCTGCAGGACCATCAGCTGGTCCGCGAGCCCGAGCAGCGCCAGCAGTAGCACCGGCGTCGCCACCCCGAGCACGTGCTGGATGCGCGTCCGGCGGACCGCGGCGCGCGCCGACCCGACCGCCGCGTCCGACGGGACGCGCGCGGCCGCCGGGGGAGGGGCGAGCTCGGGCTCGTCGTCCGGCGCGCGCAGCAGCCGCACGGCGCGGCGCAGCTCGAGCATGGCCGCCTGCGCACGGTCGTGCACCGCGCCCATCAGCTCCGCCAGCTCGGTCGCCGGCGCGTGGCGTGCCCGGTCGGCGAGCGGCCGCACGCCGTCGAGCAGCAGCGCGACCGTGCTGTCGACCTCGCCGGCGATCCGTGCGCGCTCGTCGGCCAGCGCGAGGTCGAGGCGCCGCTCGGACGTCGCCTCCAGCTCGCGCACCTCCCGCTCGCGCTGCTCGGCCTCGGCGCCACGGTCGCGCATCGCGATCCCCGCGGCCAAGCCGCCGATCACCAGCGTCAGCGCGTGCGCGTAGCCACCGATCGACGCCCGCTCGTAGACCCCGAACGCGAGCAGGTCCATCGTCACGATCGCGCCCACCAGCAGCCCGCCCGCCGCCAACCCGCGCACCGGGAAGCTGCGTGGCCGGGCGCCCGCCTCCGAGAGGAAGAGCGCGACGATCAGCACCACGGTCTGCGCGGCGGCGCCCGGCGCGCGCTGCTCGAACGCGTCGCGCGCCACGACGAGCGCGACGACGGCCAGCGAAGCCGGTCCCGGGGCGCGTCGCGCCGCCACCAGTGGGAGCGGCAGCGCGAGCGCCCACAGGACCACGATGACCGATGCCTCCCGGCCGCCCGGACCCGTGAGCTGCCAGTAGGCCTCGCCCGCGCTCCACAGCGCGAGCGCGAGGACGAGCGCAGCAGCGCGGCGGCTCGTCCCGAGGATCATCGCCGCCCAGCGTGCCGCCTGCGGCGCACGCGCACATCCACCGAAAGGTGTGGCGCGCCCCGACGATCGGTGCGATCAGCGCCGGCCGGGCCGCACGAGGCCGCTCTCGTAGGCGAGCACGACCGCGCCGACCCGGCTGCGCACGCCGAGCTTGCTCAGCAGCCGCGTCACGTGGGACTTGACGGTCGCGTCGCTCAGGAACAGGTCACGGCCCATCTCCGCGTTGGACTTGCCCTCGGCGAGCAGCAGCCAGACCTCACGCTCGCGGTCGGTCAGGTCTTCCAGCCGGGCGGCGAGCCGCGCGTCCGGCTCCGGGCGCACGAGGTACTCCTCGATCAGCCGGCGCGTGAGCGCCGGGTCGAGCACGGACTCGCCGGACGCGATCGTGCGGATCGCCGCCGCCAGCCGCTCGGGCGCCAGCGCCTTCAGCAGGAAGCCGCTCGCGCCGGCCTGCAGCGCGCGGTAGACGTACTCGTCCTGGTCGAAGGTGGTGACCATGACGATCCGCGCCTTCGAGCCCGCGGCCAGGATCCGCTTGGTCGCCTCGATCCCGTCGAGCGCCGGCATCCGGACGTCCATCAGGACGACGTCGGGGTGCGTGCGCAGCACGCCCTCGACCGCGGCGGCCCCGTCGGACGCCTCACCGGCGAGCTCCATGTCGGCCTCGAGCTCGAGCAGGGCGACCAGGCCGCCACGGACCAGCGCTTCGTCTTCGGCCACGAACACCTTCAGCACGCGGCAAGCGTACGCGGCTCAATAGCCGACGGCGGCGTCGATCGCGACGGCGCCGCGCGCCCGCGCGACCGACACCCGGTGGTGCCCGTCACGCACGGCGTAGCCGCCCGCGACCGGCACGACCGAGATCGGCGGGAGCATCACGCCACGCTCCTCGGCGATCCACACACGCTCCCAGCGCCGCCGGGCCGACGCGCGGACCGGGGCGAACGCCGCGTCGAACTGGGTCGCGCGGCTCGGCTCGAGCGTCCCGTGGATGCACTCGAGCGGGATCTCGCGGATGCCGCCGCGGGCGGGTACGACGTGCGGCGTCGAGTACACGGGCAGCTGGACCCGGGCGCGGCGCAGGCGCCGAAGGCGTGCACCGCGGCGGGCTCGGGTGAACGCGGTCTCCGCGTCGATGAGGGCTCCGCCGGTCTTGAACATGCCTGCAGTCTCGACCTGAGGCGAGCCGCCGACATCGGGCGAACGGTGCCTTATACGACCTCGAGACCCCTTACGTTCCAAGACTGGACGTATGTACTGACGGCCGCGCGCCGATTCCGTCACTCGCCAAACGAATAGCTGGATTCGGCCTCCCAGTGCGAAAAACCGGAAACAGGAAAGATGGATTTTGGAGCGGGAGCGAACCCCTGAGTGCGCCGGATGCTCTTGGAGGGCTTGCGCAAGGTTTGGCCGTTCAGGTACAACACCCGCCGGGTTCGGAGGTTCGGAGGGTGGAACAAATGGAGCATGGACCGGCTCGGAGGCCGGCGCTTCCTACGGTGTCGCTGGCTGCGGTGGGTGCCGCAGCGGTGTCGCTTGCGGTCGTGGCCGTCCCCTGGCTGCGTATGTCGTTCGAGGCGCCTGGCTTACGGGTGGCACTCGAAACTGGTGGCTCGCTGCTGGCGGTCACGACGGTCGCACTGCTGGTGCGCCAATGCGGGCTGCGCTCCCGCGCCGATCATCTGTGGTTGACGCTGGGATTGGTCGTCCTGGCCGTGACCTCGCTCGGCGTGGCCGGGCTGATCGTCGCCGGTGAGTGGTCACGCGACGAGGCGCGCTACGCCATGGGCGGCAACCTCGCGGGCACCGTGCTGCTCGCGATCGCGGCGTTCGCGCCGACCGGCCGCTTACGCGTACGGGCACGGACGATCCTGCTGCCCGGAGCGCTGATCGCGGCCGCCGTCTTCGCCGCCACCGCGCTCTTCGCCGGCGCCGCCCCCGGGGCGGGCCGGGTGCCGATCCAGGTCCTGATCGCCGCGACGCTCGTGGTCGCCGCGCTCGGCCTCAACCGGCGCGCCAACCGCCGCAACGAGCCGCTGCTGCGCTGGATCGCGGTGGCCGTCGTGCTCGGCGGCTTCGCGAAGCTCGACTACGCGCTCTTCCCACCGATCGGCGCCCAGAACGTGCACCTCGGCGACGTGCTGCGGATCCTCGCCTGGGCCGCGCTGTTCGTCGGCGTGCTCGGCGAGCTCCGTGCCCGGCTGCGCGCCCGTTCCGAGGCGGCCGTGGCACTCGAGCGCCGTCGGCTCGCCCGCGAGCTGCACGACGGCGTCGCGCAGGAGCTCGCGTTCATCCGCCGTCGCGCCGGTCGCCTCGGCGAGTCCGCCGACGGCCTGGAGATCCTCGGCGCCGCCGACCGCGCGCTGGAGGACTCCCGCCGCGCGATCGAGGCACTCGTCCCGCCGGCGCAGGAGCCGCTGGACGTCGCCCTGGAGCGTCTCGCGGCGCGCCTGGCGACCGAGTGCGGCCTCGAGGTCCAGGTCAACGCGCGTGCGGCCGACGTCTCCGCCGAGGTCCGCGCCGAGCTGGTGCGGATCATCTCCGAGGCGACGCGCAACGCCGCGCACCACGGCGGTGCCCGCCACGTGCGGGTCGACGTCACCGGCACGCCCCTGGCCGTGCGGATCATCGACGACGGCAGCGGCTTCCGTGACGGCGCCAACAGCGGCCTCGGCGTCGCGGGCTACGGCCTGATCGCGATGCGCGAGCGCGCGGAGCTGGTGGGCGGGCAGTTCAGCCTCGAGTCCGTCCGTGGCGCCGGTACCCTCGTGCAAGTGGTGCTGCCATAGAGCCCGTGCGAGTACTGGTCGCCGACGATCACGGCCCGACGCGTGAGGACATCGCGGCGGCGCTGGGGTCGGACGGCGGGTTCGAGATCATCGCCACGGCGGAGGATGCCCCGGGCGCGGTGGACGCCGCGCTGCGCGAGCAACCGGACCTGGCGCTGCTGGACGTCAACATGCCGGGCAGCGGGCTGGCCGCCGCGTGGGAGATCACCGCACGCCTGCCGTCCACGCGCGTGGTGATGCTGACGATCTCACGGGACGACAGCCACGTCTTCGCGGCCCTGCGGGCGGGCGCCGCCGGCTACCTGCTCAAGGACACCGAGACCGAGCGGCTCCCGCAGTCGCTCAAGGACGTCATGAACGGCGAGGCCGCGCTGCCGGTCACGCTCGTCACCCGGCTCGTCGAGGAGTTCCGCGACCGCGCGCCGCGGCGCCGCGCGCTGATGCCCGCACGGGAGGGCGAGCCGCGGCTCACGTCCCGCGAGTGGGAGGTGCTCGAGCTGATGCGCCGCAAGATGACGACCGCGCAGATCGCGCGGACGCTCGTCGTGTCACCGGCCACGGTGCGCTCGCACGTCGCCGCCATCCTGCGCAAGTTGCGCGTGCCGGACCGCGACGCCGCAGTGAGGCTGCTCGACAACTCACCCGAGTGAGCGATGAAGACCCACGGCGAGCTCCTCGCCGGAGCGGTAGGTGAGCTCGCCGGCGTCTCCGGCACCACGATCGGCCAGTGGGCGCGCTGGGGGTACATCCGCGCGTCCCGGTCGACGGGGGACCCGCACGTCTACGCCTTCGAGGACGCCGTCGAGGCGCTGATGGTGAAGGCGCTGCTGGACCGGGGCGTGTCGCGGCCGATGGTCCGGCGGGCGGTCGCGCACCTGGGCGACTACGGCGACTGGCCGCTGAGCGAGGCGCGGCTCGCCACGGCCGAGGGCGGACGGCGGCCGAAGATCGTCCTGCGCGAGGACGACGGCGCCTACGCGCTCACCCCGCGCGGGTGGCAGCGCATGGTCGCGCCGCCACCGCTCGAGGACGTTCGTCTTCGCCTTAGGCGGGCCGGGTAAGTTCCTTCAGGCATGTCCCGTCGTCCGCTCCTCCTCTCGGCCTGGTGCGCCGTCGCCTTCGTGGCCGCCTACGTCGGGTTCGTGCACGTGCCCGAGCTGCGCGCGGCCGACCTGCGCGTGCTGGAGGGCTTCATGGGCCTCGACACGCTGCCCGGCGCGGCGGTCGGCGACGACGTCGTGCGGCTGTTCGACCCGGCGCCGTTCGCGGTGATGGTGCTCGGGATCCTCGCCGCGGCGTTCCTGCTCGGCCGCACCAAGGCCGGGCTGCTCGCCGTGGGGGCGATGCTCGCCGCCAACGTCACCACGCAGGTGCTCAAGCCGCTGCTGGCCATCCAGCGCGACTACCCGCCGGACCACTTCATGGGTCCGGAGGCCTATCCGAGCGGGCACACCACCGCGGTCATGAGCTTCGCGCTCGCGCTGGTCATCATCGCCCCGCCGCGGGTGCGTGCGCTCGCCGCCACGCTCGGCGGCGTGCTGACCGTGGTCACGACGTTCTCGATCATGATGCTCGGCTGGCACTACCCGAGCGACATCGTCGGTGGCCTGCTGGTGGCGACGTTCTGGGCCTGCTTGGCGGTGATCCCGTTGCGCGCCGAGCTGCGCGCGCCGAACCTGAAGGCGTCGGCGTGGGCCGGCGTGCTGCTGCTCGGCGCCGCCGCGCTGGTCGTGCTCCCGCGCCCGGCCGCCGCGGTCGACTACGCGCTCGCGAACACCACGTGGGTGCTCGGCGCGGTGGCGATCGCCGCGGCCGCGCTCGTGCTCAGCGGTAGCGTCCCGGCTCCCACAGCGGCTCGTCGGCGCCCGCCGACAGGTTCACACCGCGCGAGAGGATGAACAGCAGGTCGCTGAGCCGGTTCAGGTAGCGGACCGTCTCGGCGTTCACCGCGTCGCCGCACGCCAGCACGCGGCGCTCCGCGCGGCGGCAGACCGTGCGGCACACGTGCAGCTGGGCCGCCGCGAGCGTCCCGCCGGGCAGCACGAACGACTTCAGCGCCGGCAGCTGGGCGTTGGCCTCGTCGCAGGCGGTCTCCAGCCACGCCGTCTGCTCGGGGATCACGCGCAGCCGCTCGCGCGGGCCGCCCTCCGGGACCGAGATGTCCGCACCCACGTCGAACAGGTCGTTCTGGATGCGCTTTAGCCAGGCCTCGTAGGGTGCAGGCAGCCCGCCGGCGGCGAGCGTCACGCCGAGCTGGGCGTTGAGCTCGTCCACGGTGCCGTAGGCCTCGATCCGCGGATCGGTCTTCGGGACGCGGCTCATATCGCCGAGATGCGTCTCGCCGCCGTCTCCGAGACGGGTGTAGATGCGTGTCAGATTTACCGTCATCGCCTACGACTGTCGTATACCACTCTGCCGATGAAACACGCCCCCGTCCTTCTCGCCGCCGTGCTGGCGCTGCTCGCCGCCGGTTGCGGTTCCAAGGCCGAGGTCCCCACGGGCGGCCGGGTGACGGTCACCGTGTCCCAGGACTTCGGGGAGACGCGTCTGGCGCCCACGCGTGGCCAGACGGCCTCCGACGCGGACACGGTGCTCGACGTGCTCGAGCGCTCGCAGTTCGAGGTGCGGGCGACCGGCGCGACCGTGGACGAGGTCGACGGCCTCTCCAGCGGCATGGAGGACGGCAAGCCCGTCCAGTGGTTCCCGTACGTGAACGGCATCGCCGCCCTGGACGGCGCAGCCGACCGCAAGCTCTACAAGAACGACCGCATCTGGTACGACCACCACGTCACCGGCTCGAAGGTGCAGGCGGTCGTCGGCTCGTTCCCGCAGCCGTTCACCGGCGGCATCGACGGCAAGAAGTACCCGATCCGGCTCGTCTGCATGGCGCCCGAGGACCGCTCGTGCGACGAGGTCGAGGAGCGGCTGAAGCAGGCCGGCGTGCGCGGGCTCACGCGCTCGAACCTCGAGTCCTCGCCCGGCCAGGTCCTGCGGGTGCTCGTGGGCACCTGGAAGGAGCTGCGCAAGGACATCGCGGCGCGCGAGCTCGAGAAGGGGCCGCAGGTGTCCGGCGTGTTCGCCAAGCCGAACGCCGCCGGCGACCAGCTGCAGCTGCTCGACGCCGACGGCGAGGTCGAGAAGACGCTCGGGCCGGGTTCCGGCCTGGTCGCCGCGACGACGTTCCTCGAGCAGCGGCCGACCTGGATCATCAGCGGCACGGACGACGTCGGCGTGGCCGCGGCGGCCGCCGCGCTGACCGAGGACCAGCTGCGCTTCCACTTCGCGCTGGCGATCGAAGCGGGCCGCGGCGTCCCGTTGCCCGTCTCAGGTCCGTAGGGTCATGTAGGTTTCCGCACCAGGTTGCGGATCGGGGTTCCCAAGGAACGGTTGGACCGCGAGCGACGGGTGGCGATCGTGCCCGACGTCGTGCGCCGCCTGCGTGCGGCCGAGCATGAGGTCGTGGTCGAGTCCGGCGCCGGGCTCACGGCGGGTGCCCCGGACGACGCGTTCGTCGCCGCGGGCGCCTCGATCGGCGATCCGTGGGGCTGCGAGGTCGTCGCGAAGGTCGCGCCGCCGCTGGACGACGAGGTCACGCGCCTGTCGTCGAGCACCATCCTCGTCGGCTTCCTGAACCCGCTCGGCAACCCGGCCGGGCTGGAGGCGATCGCCGCGACGGGCGCGACGGCGCTGGCGATGGAGAAGATCCCGCGGATCTCGCGCGCGCAGTCGATGGACGCGCTCTCCTCGCAGGCGACCGTGAGCGGCTACCGCGCGGTGCTGATCGCGTCGATCGAGCTGCCGCGCTTCTTCCCGATGTTCATGACCGCCGCGGGGACGGTGCCGCCGGCGCAGGTCCTGGTCCTGGGCGCGGGCGTCGCCGGGCTGCAGGCGATCGCGACCGCCCGCCGGCTCGGCGCGGTGGTCACGGCGTTCGACATCCGCAGCGCGGTCAAGGAGCAGATCCAGTCGCTCGGGGCGCGCTTCTTCGAGGTCGAGGGCATCGGCGACGCGGAGGCCGCGGGCGGCTACGCGCGCGAGCTCACACCCGAGGAGCAGCAGCTCCAGCGCGACGCGTTGAGCGTGCAGATGGGCAAGTCCGACGTGATCGTGACGACGGCGCTGGTGCCCGGCCGTCCCGCGCCGAAGCTGATCCCGGCGAGCGCGGTCGAGGGGATGAAGCCCGGGTCGGTGATCGTCGACCTCGCCGCCGAGGCGGGCGGGAACTGCGAGCTGACGCGGCCGGGGGAGACGTTCGTGACCGACGGCGGCGTGAAGGTCGTCGGGCCGCTGAACCTGCCGTCGGAGATGGCCGAGCACGCGTCCTCGCTGTACGCGCGCAACATCCTGTCGCTGGTCGAGCTGGGCTTCGACTTCGACGACGAAGTGGTGGCGGGCGCGACCGTGGTCCGGGGAGGGAAGGTCGTCTGATGGACCTGCTGACCGAGCTGGCGATCCTCGTGCTGGCGGCGTTCGTCGGCTTCGAGGTGATCTCGAAGGTCCCGAACACGCTGCACACGCCGCTGATGAGCGGCACCAACGCGATCCACGGCATCGTCGTGCTGGGCGGGCTGATCCTGATCGGGCACGTCGACGGCGTGCTCAACGACGTCCTGCTCGTGGTCGCGATCGCGTTCGGCACGATCAACGTGATCGGCGGCTTCCTCGTGACGGACCGGATGCTCGGGATGTTCAAGGGAAAGAAGCCCGATGAGCCGCGCTGACGTCATCAGCCTGCTCTACATCGTCGCCTTCAGCCTGTTCATCGTCGGCCTGCGGATGCTGCGGGGACCGCGGACGGCGGTGCGCGGCAACCAGATCGCGGCCGTCGGCATGGCGATCGCGGTCGGGGCGACGCTCGCGCAACCCGGCGTCGGCGACTGGCTGCTGATCGTGATCGGCGTGGCGATCGGCGTCGCGGTCGGCGTGCCCGCCGCGCGCAGCGTGAAGATGACCGCGATGCCGCAGATGGTGGCGCTGTTCAACGGCGTCGGCGGCGGCGCGGTGGCGCTGATCGCGGTCGTCGAGTTCCGCGCCGCGGACGTCGAGTTGCCGCTGGACGCGCTGATCCCGCTGCTGTTCGCGGCGATCGTCGGCTCGATCTCGTTCTGGGGTTCCAACGTCGCCTTCCTCAAGCTGCAGGAGCTGATGAAGGGCTCGATCCGCACGCCGCCGGCGGTCAACGGCGCGCTGCTGCTGATCGCGGTCGCGCTGGCCGTGGTGATCGCGGCCGGGAGCGAGTCCGAGCTGCTGTTCTGGCTGATCCTGTTGAGCGCCGGGGCGCTCGGCGTGCTCGCGGTGGTGCCGATCGGCGGCGCCGACATGCCGGTCGTCATCAGCACGCTGAACGCCTTCACGGGCCTGTCCGCCGCCGCCGCGGGCATCGCGCTCGACAACACGGCGCTGATCGTCGCGGGCATGCTGGTCGGTGCGTCGGGCTCGATCCTGACCAAGCAGATGGCGGACGCGATGAACCGCTCGATCGCGAACGTGTTCTTCGCCGGTGTGGGAACGGGGGCGACCAGCGCGCTGGCCGCTGCGGGGGGCGGGGGCACGGCGCGTTCGACGAGCGCCGCCGACGTCGCGATCCAGCTCTCCTACGCCCGGCTGGTCGTCGTCGTGCCGGGCTACGGCATGGCGGTCGCCCAGGCCCAGCGCGCGGTCGCCGACCTCGCCACCGAGCTCGAGAAGCGCGGCGTCGAGGTGCTCTACGCCATCCACCCGGTGGCGGGCCGCATGCCCGGCCACATGAACGTCCTCCTCGCCGAGGCCGACGTCCCGTACGACCGGCTGAAGGAGATGGACGACATCAACGGCGAGTTCGCCCGCACGGACGTCTCCTTGGTGATCGGCGCGAACGACGTCACGAACCCGGCCGCGCGCACGGAATCCGGCTCGCCGATCTACGGGATGCCGATCCTCGACGTCGACAAGTCGGCGTCGGTGATCGTGCTCAAGCGCTCGATGTCCAGCGGCTTCGCCGGCATCGACAACCCGCTCTTCTACGACCCGAAGACCGCGATGCTGTTCGGCGACGCGAAGTCCTCGGTGGCCGACATCCTCACCGAGGTGCAGGCGCTCTGAGCAGGTGGAGCCCGACCCACCCCTAGGTGGATGGGGGCGCCCGTCGCGCGGCCTAGCTTGCGCGGCATGAGGGGCATTCGGGTGGCGAGCGTGCTCGCCTTGTCGGTCACCATCGGCGCGTGCGGCAGCGTCGAGTCTGCGGCACCGGCCGCGGCCACCGCCACTCCCGACCCGGCGGGGTTGCGGTTCGTCAAGCCGCCGGTCGTCGTCTACGCGCCCGAGTGGGGCAGCGTGGACGTGTGGGTGCGGCTCAACCGGCCGCTCCGGAGCGCGGTCGGCCATCCCGGCGAGCTCGACGACACGCCCGCGTCGTTGGAGGTGGCGGGTGGACTGCACGACGTCCCGGGGTTGCTGGCCACGTTCCGGCGGCCGACGTGCTACTCGGAGAGCCTCTACCTGCCCGAGAAGGCGGAGCCGCTTCAGGCCGGACAGCCGGTCGAGGTGGCGCTGGTGCTCAGCGAGCAGCACCGCGTGACGGGCACGGCCACCGTGCAGATCGCCGGGGACGGCGCACAGCCGCGCCCGGTGCGTGAGCTGGGCTGCCCCTCGCAGCGGCCCGGCGCGCCGCCGACGCGCCGCTGCGACGGCGTCGTCGGGAGCCACTCCGTGTCGATCGGCCTGGTGTCGGCGACCGGCACCTCCTGCCGGCGCGCCCGCGAGGTGCTGACGAGCGTCTCGCGCTGGGCCAGCTCCCGCTGCTTCGAGGACCTGTGCGTCGCGCGGCACCGGCGCAACCGGGGCTACCGGTGCGAGGTGGGGCGCACCGGCGAGGCGGACTGGGACATCTCGTGCCGGCGCGGCCGGGCGGAGGTGCGCGGGTACACGTCCGAGTAGTTTGGTCGTGCACAACTGAGTTGTGCGCTACCGTTCGTTGTCGATGTCGTCGACCGCCGCACCGGAGAACCCGCTCGCGCTGGATCAGCAGGTCTGCTTCGCGCTCTACTCGGCGTCACGGGCGATCACCTCCGCGTACCGGCCGCTGCTCGCGCCGCTCGGCCTGACGTATCCGCAGTACCTGGTGATGCTCGCCCTGTGGGAGCGCGCTCCGCGGACCGTGCGCGAGCTGGGGGAGACGTTGCACCTGGAGTCCGGCACGCTGTCGCCGCTGCTCAAGCGGATGGAGGCGAACGGGCTCGTGCGGCGCACGCGCTCGACGGACGACGAGCGCCGGGTCCTCGTCGCGCTGACCGCGGCGGGCACCGCCTTGCGGGAGCGCGCGGAGACCGTCCCGGAGCAGCTGTACGCGGCGACCGGCATCGACGCCGAGACACTCGTGGCCCTGCGCCGCGCCTGCCAAGCCCTGATCGAGGAGTCCTGACGATGAAGACGCTCTACACGGCCGAAGCGACCGTCACCGGCGAAGGCCGCGACGGCCACGCCCGCACGTCGGACGGCGTGCTGGACGTCGACCTCGCCGTCCCCACCGAGATGGGCGGCAGCGGCGGCGCGACGAACCCCGAGCAGCTGTTCGCGGCCGGCTACGCCGCGTGCTTCCACAGCGCGCTGCGGACGATCGCCCGGCGCGAGAAGACCGACCTGGGCGAGTCGACGATCACCGCGCACGTCGGCATCGGCCCGAACGAGAACCGCGGCTTCGGCCTCGAGGTCAAGCTGGTCGTCGACCTCCCGGACTTCGGGCGCGAGGAGGCCCAGCGGCTCGTCGAGGCCGCCCACCAGGTGTGCCCGTACTCGAACGCCACGCGCGGCAACATCGACGTCACGCTCGAAGTCGCATGAGACGCGTGCGCGCGGCCGCCCAGGTGCTCTTGGGCACCGCGATGGCGGGCGCGGGCGTCGGGCACCTCACCGTGCAGCGTGAGGCGTTCCAGGCGCAGGTGCCGCCGTGGGTGCCGCTGGACGCGGACTTCGTGGTGCTCGCGTCCGGGGTCGTGGAGATCGGCTTCGGCGCGGCGCTGCTCGCGACCTGGAAGCAGCCGCACCGCGCGCTCGTCGGCGCGGCGCTCGCAGCGTTCTACGTCGCGATCTTCCCGGGCAACGTCGCCCAGTACACCGAGCACCGCGACGCCTTCGGCCTGGACACGGACGCCAAGCGCTTCGCGCGGCTGTTCTTCCAGCCCGTGCTCGTCGCGTGGGCGCTGGAGGCGACCGACGCGCGTCGCGTCTGGCGAGCGCGCCGCGGCTAACCCGTGTAGTCGACGCTGACGACGCGCCCCGACCGGTCGTAGCGGAGCAGGAGGGAGAACGCGTCGCGGTCGACGACCGACCCGTTGTCCCCCGCGGGGAACGACTCGGTCGTGCCGCGGCGGGACGGGCGGGTGCCCAGCAGCGCGTGCACGCGCTCGCGCGTCAGGCCGACCAGCGCCTGCCGCCGCTCGGCCGCGCGCGCCTGGCGCCCCATCTCCTGGGCGTCGCCGCTCGCGACGGCCGCGCGGTACGCGGCGGGGTCCCACTCGGCCTTCGTCGTCACGCAACCCGCGAAGGCGAGCGCGCAGACGATCGGGGCGACGGCTCGCACCCCGCCAAGCTAGTGGTGCCGGGCGCAGCGCGGCGAACCTGCACGGAATCTCCTCAGGCGAGGCCGGAACGCTGCGCCCAGAGCGCGGCTTGCGTGCGGTCGGTGGCGCCGATCTTGCGGCAGGCGCCCGAGAGCGTGTTGCGCACGGTCTTGTGGCTGATGCCGAGCCGCAGCGCGATCACCTTGTTGGCGTGGCCGGCGGCGACGAGGCCGAGGATCTCCCGCTCGCGGTCGGTGAGGTCGAGCGGCGTCTCGCGCTGCGCCGACAGGACCTCCCGGGCCGCACGCGGGTCCAGCGGCGCGTCGCCGTTGGCGGCCGCACGGACCGCGCGCACGACCTCCTCCGGCTCGGCGTCCTTGAGCAGGTAGCCGGTCGCGCCCGCGTTCAACGCCTCGAGGATGCGCGGCCGGTCACCGAACGAGGTGAGCACCACCACGGCGGGCGGCCGGGGCGAGCCCATCCCCGCGGGATCGCCCTCTGGGCGATCCCGACAGCCGAACGAGCCCGCAGGGCGAGGCTCGGCCAGGATGGCGCGCGTCGCGGCCGCGCCGTCCAGGTCCGGCATCTCGAGGTCCATCAGGACGACGTCGGGCTTGGCCGTGCGCGCGAGCTCGACGCCCTGGCGGCCACCCGCCGCGCTCGCGACGACCTCGAGGTCGTCGGCGACGGAGAGCATCGCCTCCAGCCCGGCCCGCAGCGCGGGATGGTCGTCGACCAGCAGGACCCGGATCACCGCACCGGCACCCGGGCGCGCACCGCGGTGCCGTCGCCGGGCGCGGAGTCCACGGTCAGCTCACCGCCCGCCGACTCGACCAGGTCGCAGATCAGCGCCAGCCCGACGTGGCCCGGCCGCGGCTGAGCCCGGGTGAAGCCGCGGCCGTCGTCGGCGACGAGCACGTCGAGCGAGCCGTTCACGCGCTCGATCCGCAGGTCGATCCGCGACGCGCCGGCGTGGCCGACCACGTTGCGCACCGCCTCCTGCACCGTCCGGTACACGAGCGCGGCGGTGTCGGGCGGCAGCTCGTCCAGCTCGTCGTCCAGCACGGCGGCGACCTCCAGCGGCGTCGCCTGCAGCAGGTCGTCGACGGCGCTGCGCAGCCCGGCGCGCTGCAGGTTCGGCGGGTAGATGTCCACGAGCGCCTGGCGCAGCGCGCGGGTGGTGCGGCGCGAGTTGTCGGCCAGCGCGCGCAGCTCCGGGCTCTGGTGCGCGGCGGCCGCGCCGCTGAGCGCCATCGACAGCCCGGCCATGTCCTGGATGACGCCGTTGTGCAGGTCGGCCGCGAGCCGCCGCCGCTCGCGGTCGGACGCGGCGATCTCCCGCTGCAGCGATCGGCGCGACCGGCGCATCAGCACGATCGCCAGCGGCAGGTTGACGAGCTGGAGCGCGAGCACGCCGCCGATCAGGTACGGCGCGAAGCGGTCCAGCAGCGCACGTCCGTCGGCGCGCACGGCGGTCAGCCGGCGACAGGACTCGATCAGCAGCCGCTCGCCGCTCGCGGTGGTCACCGGCTGGTAGACGTCGAGCAGCTCGACCGTGGACGGCACGTCGGCGCCGGGCTCGAGCGGCCCGCCCACGCGCGTGTACGTGTCGTCGCGGCGCAGCGCCTCGCGCATCGGCTGGGTGAGCCCCGAGGCACCGTAACCCGGGTTGCTCGAGTACACGAGGCGGCCGTCCGGCCGGTAGATCGTCACGCGCAGCACCGGCTCCCGCAGCACGCCGGTCCGCAGGCGCGCGTCCAGCCGGGCGAGGGCCTCGCGGTCTCCCGCCAGCACGTCCGCGTCGACGAGCGGCGCGATCACGGTGGTGGCCGTGATCCGCGTCACCTCGGTCGCGGCGGCCGCCGCCTCCTCGCGGCCGGCCCGCGCGAACGCGACCAGCACGAGGACGACGACCAGCGCGACCGCCGCGAGGCCCGACACCACGAACTGGGCCACGGCCCAGCGTTCACCCGAACGGCGCATCCCGCCACCACATGTACCCGACCCACGCACCGATCCGACCGGGACGATCGTCCCAGTCGCCGCGGGACCGGCCCGGGGCATGGTCGAGAGCATGGAATCCACACGCACCGACCTCGCCCTCCTCGCCGTCCGCGTGGTCGTCGGCATCACCTTCCTGCTGCACGGCCTGGACAAGCTCGGCGACCTCTCCGGCACCGAGCAGGGCTTCGATGGGATGGGCATCCCGGCTCCTGGCCTGATGGCTCCGCTCGTGGCCGTGCTGGAGACGGTCGGCGGCATCGCGCTGATCCTCGGCGCGCTCGCGCCGCTGTTCGCGATCGGCCTGGCCATCGACATGCTGGTCGCCGGGCTGACCGCCCACACGGGCAACGGCTTCTTCGTCTCCGACGGCGGTTACGAGCTCGTGCTGCTGCTCGGCGTCGCCGCCCTGGGCATCGCCATCGCGGGCGCGGGCCGCTTCAGCGTCGACGCCACCCTGCGCCTCGGCCGGCGCGTCCCGGGCTACCCGGGTGGCGAGCGCGGCACGCTGGCGTAAGATCGCCGCATGGAGGAGGAGCGAGCGAGGCTCCAGGCAGAGATCTCCGTCGCCATGGATCAGGTGATGGAGAGCCTGGGCACCGGGACGTTGATGATTCCCGAGCCGGTCCAGCGCGGGCTCGAGGAGAGCACGAACCCGACGCTGGACCTGAACGGGCTGCGGACGCTGCGGGACGACCTGCAGCGCCTGCTGTAAGGCGACCGCCTCCTCGGGCGCGTCTCAGGGCTTGGCGCCGAAGTTGGCGGTGACCGTGACGCCGGTCGCCGGGTCCTTGGGCACGCCGAGGCGCACGCCGAACCCGACGTCGCGGTAGCTGCGGTTGACGATGGTGCGGCGGTGGCCGGCCGAGCCCATCCACGCCTGCATCAGCTGCTTGGGCGTGGCGAGCTCACCGGTGCCCCAGGCGAGGTTCTCGCCGAGGGACCAGCCGTCGTCGCGGCGGGTGTAGCCGGTGGCCAGGATGCGGTCGACGAAGGTCTGGTCGCCGCGCTCATGGCTGAAGTAGCCGTTGGCGACCATGTCGTCGGAGTGGCCGCTCGCCGCCCGCCGGAGCCTGCCGTTGGCCTTCAGCGTCGGGAGCCCGCGGCCGGCGCGCTCCTCGTTGTGCAGGCACAGCAGGGCCTCCCGGACCTGCGGCAAGTTGTCCGCCGTAGGCATGAGGTCTTCGTTCGGGCACGCCGCGGAGGCGGCAGCAGGCCCGGCGAGCGCGGTGAGGGTGAGCGAGGTGGCAAGAAGAAAGCGAGGGCGCACGGTTGGCTCCAGGAACAGGGTGGACGTTCCTCCTGGCAGCCATAACGCGTCCAGATCGCGATCCTTATGCCTTCGCTCAGGCCACCACGGCGACCTCGGATTCGAGGTTTGCGGCGGCGGTCAGCAGAGCGCTTTGAACCGCTTCGAAGCGTTCTTGCGCGTCCGCTGCGGTTCTCCCGATTACGGTCATTCCGATGCGCCCCAATTCGGTCAGACCGCTCAGCATGTGGAACACCACGCCACAGCCGTCAGGATCCAGACGCGGTCGGTCCACGTGGGCGAGCAGGACGCCGTTCCCGAGGGCGCACAACCGGGGTGAGGCGAGGTAGTCGGTGGCCACGTAGTGCCGGGTCGAGCCGTCGGGCAGGCGGAAGCTGGCGGCGGCCGGGTCGTAGGCGCCGCCGGTCACGAGCTCCAGCGCGTACAGCGGGTGCGTCGTCGCGCCCTTGCGCAGGTTGATCTCGATGGCGTAGGCGCTCCAGCTCCCGGAGCGGTTGCGGGCGACGATGAAGTCGATCGCCGCGCGGCCGATCGCGCCCTCGCGGACCAGCTCCGCGCCGATCCGGGCGGCCGCCTCGGTGATGGTCGCGGCGTAGGCCGGCTCGGCCGGGAAGCGGCAGCCGACGCACATGTCGTCGCTGAGGATCTGGTCGTGGGTGGAGACCACGACAGCGCCGACGGGTGAGAGCTCGAGCTGGACGCTGGGGCTGCGCAGCTCCCGCGCCACGATCCGCTCCTCGACGATGCCGCCGCCGCGCTCGAGCCGCTCGAAGTACTCGTGCGGCGCGACACCGGTCGCCTGCAGGCGCATCGCGTCGACGCGCTCGGCGATCTTGTGCAGCTCGGTGCGCGTGCCGGAGCGCGGGAGCCCGCGCAGCTCGACGATGGCGTTCCCCTCGCCGGAGACGCCGTCGTCGAGCTTGACGACGACCTGGCCGAGGCGCGCGCGCACGGCGCGCAGCCGGGCGATCGCGGCGATCACGTCGGCGCGGCTGCGGACGTGCTCGACGCCGAGCGGGTGCGCGACGCCGGCCCGAGCGAAGAGCTCGCGGCCGCCGCTCTTGGTGCCGAGGTGGGCGAGCGCGGGGTCTGCGCCCTGGACCGGCAGGTCGAGCTCGCGGCCGAGCGCATACTCGAGCTCGGTGGTCACGTACGGCACGAGGTAGGCGTCCTCATGGTCCTCGATCGCCCAGCGGATGCGGGTGAGGAGCGTCGGGCGCTCGAGCAGCTTCGCGCTCAGCGGGCGCACGGACGGGTCGTCGGCGCTGATCATCGTGAGCCGCTCGCGGGCGTTCGCGCGCGTGTCCGCGGGCAGGAGGCCGAGGTAGTAGTCGACGATCTCGTCCGCGACCGGGTTGGACGTCACGTAGACCACGTGGACGCTCGGATCGCGCAGCGTGAGCAGCAAGCAGAGCAGGCGTTCCTCATAGGCCTGCGTCTCTGCTGGGGGCTCGTGGAACTTCTCGATCGTCCGGGACGGGACGACCACGACCGTCTGCGCTCTCCTCATGGCGCGCGGAAATATGACGACTCGGCGGGCGGCTTGCTAGACCGCCGAGCGATAAATATTCACACCGAGGCGTAGTCTGGACGAATGGACGTAGCGGCGACTCTGGCGGCGGCTGCGCTGATGGCCGCCTGCCCGGCCGACACGCCGCCCGCAATGGCTCTGGACGGGGTCCCCGCGGCCTTCGTCGCGGGTCGTTCCTACGAGGTCGGGCTGGCCTCGACCGGGGTGGGATCGGCGGTCTCCGGGTGGACGCTCGGCGTGTTCGACCGCCTGGGCCGCGGCTGGTCGGCGGACCTGCCGTCGCTGGGCTTCCGGCAGTCGTTCAGCGTCGGGTTGACCGGCGCGCCGTACACGGTCTCCGGCGGCTACGTGGAGACGCTCGGGACGGGCACGTGCACGCGGACCCTGACGGTGTCGCTGCCGGTCGAGCGGCGCGTGCTGGGCGTGGTCGGATGCCGGCGCGGCGCGGTGGAGCCGCGGACGCTGACGCTGGCGTGCGACGGGCGACGACTCCGGCTGCGCTCGCTGACCTGGCGCGGCTGGCACGAGGACGTCGCGGTCGGCCACGGCGCGGGTGGCGTGCGCGTCCGGCTCTCGCGGCCGCGCGAGTGCACCGAGCTGGACGGCTTCATCTACACGCGGGCGCGGGTCGCGGGCCGCACGTACGCGGTCGACTGCCCGATCAGCTGAACCATTCGCGTTCTCGAACGGTTCTCGTTCGTGAACGTTCGCTGGAAGTGAACACCCGGGTAGTCGATGGTGAGGGGCATGGTCGTCCCGCTCCTCGCCGCTCCCACCCTGATGCTCGCCGTGACCGCGGTCGAACGCCGCGCCGGCCCGGCCGCCGCGGGGGTGATCGCGGCGGCGCCGCTGTCGATCGCGGTGATCGTGCTGGCGCTCGGCGCTCAGGGACCGGCCGTGGCGGCGAGCGCCGGCGCCCACGTGGTCGCGCAGGTGGCGTTCGCGCTGGCGTTCGCCGCGGTGATCGTGCGGCGCGGATCGGTCGCCGGGTTCGCGGCGGCGGCGCTCGCGTACGTCGCGGTGTCGCTGCTGATCGCGCTCGTGCCCACGTGGGTGGCGACGCTCTGCGCGGTGCCGGTCCTGCTGCTCGCCACCGAAGTTAAACGTCCTGGACGTTTAAGTTCCGGCGGGCCCGTGGACCCGCGGGCGGGCGCGGCGATCGTGTTCGTGCTCGTCGGCGTCTCGCTGGTGGTCGCGGACCGGCTCGGGCCAGCGGCGGCCGGGATCGTCGCCGCGTTCCCCGCGCTCAGCACGACGTTCGTGCTCTTGCTCGTGCGGGTCCGCGGCCTGGCGGCGGGGGCGCACGCGCTCGGCGGGCTCGTCGTCGGGCTGCGCGGCTACTTCGCGTTCTGCGTCGTCGTGGCGTCGACCGGCTGGGTCGCGCTCGGCGTGCTGGCGGCGGTGGCGATGAATTGCGGGCTCGGCCGCCGTCTTAGCGTGCATGGCACTTCCGGAGATCGTCACTGAGCAGGCCTGGCGCGCCGCGAACGCCGCGCTGATCGAGAAGGAGAAGGCGGCGACGCGTGAGCGGGACGCGCTGGCCGCGGAGCGTCGGCGGCAGCCGGCGATGGAGTTCGCGACCGACTTCGCGTTCGAGGGCCCGGCCGGCGTCGTCTCCTTCCTCGACCTGTTCGCGGGTCGGCCCCAGCTGATCCTCTACCACTTCTGGTTCCCCGAGGACGGCGACGCGTGCCCGGGGTGCACCATGTTCACCGACCAGGTGTCCGAGCTCGCGCACCTGAACGCGCGCGACGTGACGTTCGCCCTGGTCTCGCGCGCGCCGCAGGACCGGATCGCCGCCTACCAGGCGCGGATGGGCTGGGAGGACATCCCCTGGTACACGGACACGCTCGCCTTCCAGGAGGCGTGCGGGACGACCGAGTACTTCCGCCTTCAGGTCTTCCTCCGCGACGGCGACCGCGCCTACCTGACCTACGAGACGACGTCGCGCGGCGTCGAGGCGCTCGGCTCGGTGTGGACGTTCCTCGACCTGACGCCCTACGGGCGCCAGGAGGAGTGGGAGGACACGCCGCCCGGCCGGCCGCAGTCGCCGCCGTACCAGTGGTGGCGCCGCAAGGACGACTACTAGAGCTTCTGCCCGAGGAACAGGGTGCGGCCGGGCGGCTTGGGCTCGGTCTTGAAGCCCAGGTGCGTGTAGAGGCCAATCGCGCCCGTGTTCGTCTCGTTGACGTCGAGCTCGATGCGCTTGCACCCGCGTGCGCGGGCGCGGTCGATCGCCGCCTGGACGAGCGCCTTGCCCAGGCCCGTCCCGCGCGCGGAGTCCCGCACGTAGACGTCCTCGAGCCAGCAGTCCTCCGTGCCGGTCCAGGCCGACAGCCGGAAGCGCAGCTGCGCGAAGCCCTCGTCGCCGGCGAGCAGGAACTCCGTGTTCGGGTCCTCGAGCAGCGTGGCCGCGGTCGTGCGGAACGTCTCCTCGGACGGCGTGGTCGACTCCCACCAGTCGCGGAAGCCGACCAGCAGCGCGGTCACGGTGTCCAGGTCCTCCGGCGTGGCGGTGCGGATGGTCGCCATCGGCCTAGAACCCCCGCACCTTCGTCACGCGGATGTCCACCGCGGTGTTGTACTGCTGCGCGAACGCCTCGGGCGTGAGGTTCAGCGACTGCAGCCCGCGCGTGTACTTCTCGACGTACGCCGCGTGCTCACTCGCCGGCTCGACGTCGCCGAGCACCGTCGCGACCCCGTTGAGCACGACGACGTCCCCGCCGGTCTCCGTCCCGCGGAAGTTCAACGACAGCTTCGGGTTCTCCCGCAGCGTGCGCACCCGCAGGCTCCCGGGCAACGTGTAGACGCGGATCGTCTCCGCGCCGTCCCACCAGAACCACACCGGGTTCGGCACCGGCTGCCCACCCGCGGTGACCGTTGTCAGCCACACCACCTCGTCGTCGGTGAGATGCCGCGCGACCCGCTGCCCGAAGTCCGTGCTCTGGTCGATCATGGCCTGATCGTATTCAGGCCCCGCTACCGGCCCTTCTTCGCCCGCGCCGTGTAGCTCTTGCCCTTCCGCACGACCTTGTTGATCTTCTTGACGTTGTCGCGCACGCGCACCGACCCCTGCGTGACCTTCGTGACCGTCCGGTCGCAGTAGTCCGTGACGAGCCACTTCGTCCCGCGCACGGTCGCCGCGCTGTACTTGCCGGCCGTCCGGAACGAGCCCTTCCCGTCACCCCACAGCTTGCGGCTCTTCTTCTTGGCCGCGGCGCTCGACGCCTTCTTCCCCTTCGGACAGCTCAACGCCTCCGTGAGCGTGAGCGTGGTGAGCGGCCGCGCGCCCTTCGTCTGGCTGATCCGGAAGATGCCGTCGAAGAACTTCGCCTTCCCGCCCTGCCCGGCGGCGGTGATCTCGATCGTGCCCTTGCGTGTGTCCACCGTCGTCCCGACCGGCAGCAACCCGGCCTGCTTGAGGTCCACGTACCGGTTGCTCTTCGGCAGCTTGACCTTGACCGTGCCCTTGACGGGCTCCGCGTTCACCGTCGTGCCGGCGACGGGCGTGGGCGTCGCGACGGGCGGCGTGGGCGTGGGCGTGGGCGGTGGAGGCGGCTGGGACGCGCCTGGATTGCGCAATACGCGCATCTGGTTCACACCGAGCGAAGTGATGACAAGGTCGGGTCGGGCATCTCCGTCGAAGTCGGCAGTGGCGATCCCGTACGAGTCCAGCCCGAGCGGCGTGTCCGCCGTGAAGCCACCTCCGGCGTTGCGAAGCAGGACGTTCGTCGTGTTCGATGTGACGGCGAGATCGGGAAGCCCGTCGAGGTTGAAGTCCGCCGTGGTGATGCCGTTCGGGCCGGTGCCGACGGTGATCGGCGATCCGGCTTCGGCGTCGAAGCCGTTGTTGGCGGCGTTGCGCAGCAGGATCGAGACCGTGCCTGACGTGTTGTTGGCCACCGCGATGTCCTGGAAACCGTCGCGGTTGAAGTCCGCGATCGTGAGGTCCTGTGGCCCCGCGCCGACCGAGAAGTTGCCTTCGGACGTGAACGTGGTCCCCGTGCGGCGAAGCACCGTGACGCTGCCACTGCCCGCGTTGGTGATGGCGATGTCCGGGAGGCTGTCTCCGTTGAAGTCGGCGACGTCGATCTGGCGAGGGTTGGTGCCCGTCGCGAACGACGTGCTGCTCGTGAAGCCGTTGTTGCCGGCGTTGCGCAGCAGCAGCGTCACACCCGACTGATTCCACCGCGCGACGACGAGGTCGGTCCGCCCGTCGCTGTTGAAGTCGCCGGCTCCGATCGCGCTCAGCTGGTCGAGGCTGGCGCCCGCGTCGGCTTCGCGCGCGAGTCCTCCGGACGGCTGCTGAAGCAGGACGTTGACGTTCTGCCCGACGAACTTGGCCACCGCGAGGTCGGCCCGGCCGTCGCCGTTGTAGTCCGCGACCGCCGCAAAGCTGGGCCCGGTGTTGGGACCCAGATCGATCGTCCCGCCGTCGGCGAAGCCGCCGCCTGGCTGGCGCACGTAGTAATTCAGACTGCTCGACGAGCCGTTCATGACGATGACGTCCGAACGTCCGTCACCGCTGAAGTCCCCCGCGTACACGGCGTACGGCTCGGCGCCCGTCGCGTACGGGCCGCCTTCCTGCTCGAACGCGGCCCAAGCGGTGCCGGCCAACAACGCGAGCGCAGCTACGACGAACACACCAAGGCGCTTCATCGGTGGATCATCTCGCATCCGGTGTGAGAAATAGCCTGGTCGAATGGACGAGGCGCAGATGCAAGAGTCGGAATACGGACGCGTTGCTGCGACCGAAGGCTGGTTCACGGTCAATGTCCGGGACGCGGCGTGGGTGCGCAACGAGTACTTCGGCGACGCCTGCATCTTCGAGGGCGGCGAGGTCGGCTTCCCGCAGATCGGCTACACGCTGTGCGTTCTGCAGCCCGGCCAGCCGAACGGCATGTACCACCGCGAGGGCAACCAGGAGGGCTTCCTCGTCCTGCAGGGCGAATGCCTGCTGATCGTCGAGGGCCAGGAACGCCGACTGCGGGCCTGGGACTTCTTCCACTCACCGCCCGGCTGTGACCACATCCTCGTCGGCGCGGGGGACGGCCCGTGCCTCGTGTTCGCGATCGGCGCGCGGGCGAACGGCGACGACTCGACGCACACCACCTACGTCCGCAACGAGACGGCGCTCGAGCACGGCGCGGGCCCCGAGCAGGACACGCCGCACTCCAAGGAGGCCTACGCGCCGTTCCCGAAGTGGAGCAAGGGCCCTCCGGACTTCGGCGGGCTGCCCTTCGCCTAGTCGTACTGCAGGTTCAGCCGGTCGGTCCGGCCCGACCAGGACAGCTCGAGCGTCCAGCAGCCCTTGGGGAGGTCGACGACGGACGGGCCCGGGCCGCCGGGGACGGTTCGCTCGAGCGTGTCGTCGCCGTGGACGGCGCGGATCGTCAGGTCGGACATCGCCTGCTGGGGGTCCCGGGCGACCCAGAGGATCTTGTTCTGCGGGCCGTCCCGCCCGTCGGTGGCGCGCAGCGGGTCGGCGAACAGGATCGCGGCGATGCGGCCGGCGGCACCGACGACGTGGGGCATCTTCGGGTGCGGGTCCGAGAACCCGGTCGTCGCCCAGGCGGGGAGCTCGCCGCGGTCGACCTTGCACGAGGCCGCGACCGGCGTCGAGGAGGAGCCGCAGCTCGCGATCGCGAGCGCCAGCGCTCCGAGCAGGCACGTTGATCTAACGGACATGTTGCGTTGCGATCATCGAGCCCATGGACGACGACGACAAGCCGAAGAGCTTCGAGGACGCGCTCCGCGAGATCGCCGACGAGGTGCAGCGCGGGTTCCAGCGCTTCCAGTCCGGCGAATTCGAGGATGTCGCGCGGACGTATGGGGTGGACGCGGACCGGGCCAAGCGGTTCGTGAACGAGGCCGGCGAGTGGCTGCGCGCCCAGGCCGAGAACCTCGGCGGTGTGCCGTATGCGCCGTCCGCGGCGACGCCGTCGGCGCCGGACACGCAGCCGGCGGGCAAGTGGCAGGACCCGCTGACCGGCGCCGGTCCGGACCCGCTGGACATGCCGACCGACGAGCAGGGGCGTGCGCTCGCCGCGCTGGACTCCGGCCGGTGGGTGATCGAGCCCGGCACGAGCATGCTGACCTCGATCGGCGACGGGCCGGGTCCGAGCGACGCGCTCGGCCTGGTGCGGGAGCTGCGGGTGCGCGACTGGATCGACGCGGACGGCGACGTGACGATGGTCGGCGCCGCCGCGCTGCACCGCTGGCTCGGCTAGGACCGGCGCCCGCGCGAACCTGGAGGGCGTCGCGCTTCAGGTTCGCCCGGGAGGACGCCGACCCGCCGCAGGGGTGACGGGCCGGCGGTTTCCCTAGCGGGCAGGCTTGCCCGTCTCCTTGGGCTTGTCCTTGTCGCGGCCGTTGGCGTTGCCGCGGGGTGCGTCCTCGCTCTTGCCACGGGGCGCGTCGTCGCTCTTGCCGCGCGGGGCGTCCTCGCTCTTGCCGCGCGGCTTGTCGTCGGCCTGGCCGTTCGCGTTGCCCTGCGGGGCGTCGTCGCGCTTGCCCGGCTTGGAGCCGGGCGCGGTCGGCTTGGCCGGCTTGGCGGGCTTCTTGGCCTTCTTGTACGGCGTGTTCAGTTGCGCGCAGAGCACGAGCTCGCCCGGCTGGCCGTTCGCTTCCGCCCGGAAGACGCCGACGAAGTAGCGCTGGGTCTTGTCGACGCTGAAGTGCTTGGCGCGCGCGGTCGCGTTCGCCACGCCGGAGCGGGACGTGCGCAGCGTGCGGTACTTCCAACCCGCCACGTCCACGCCGGCGGGAGCGTCGGCCGCGCACGCCGACGGCGCCGACTGCAAGCGGTAGACGTACGTCGTGCGCGACGCGAGCCGCCGCACGTGCACGCTGAGCTTGTCGCTCCGCTTGCCGTCGACGAGCTGGACCTTGCCGAACTTGCCGGTGACGTAATCGCCGTCGGCACCGACGTACTCGAACGTCCCCTTGTAGACCTTGGCCTTCGGCTTCGCGAGCGCCGCTCCCGGCGCGGCGAGCACGGAGCCCGCGGCGAGCAGCGCGATCATTCTCTTCATGGAACCGGCAACGCGGGATTCGCGCGCGGGTCGGGTTCAATATGTCAACGACGATGGACACTGCTGCCGTACGCATCGACAAGTGGCTGTGGGCCGCGCGCCTGGTGAAGACGCGCGCGCTCGCCGTGGACGCCATCCGCGGCGGGCGCGTGAAGGTCAACGGCGCGCCCGCGAAGCCGAGCAAGGACGTCAAGCCCGGCGACGAGATCGAGTTCAGCCAAGGCGTGATCCGCATCACCGCGCGCATCAATGGCACCGCTGAGCGACGGCTGCCGGCGTCCGCCGCGGTCCAGCTCTACACGGAGACCGAGGAGAGCCGGACCCAGCGCGAGCAGCGCATCGAGGAGATGCGGATGACCCGCCCGCAGGGCGTGGACCGCAACGCGCGGCCCACGAAGCGCGACCGCCGCCAGTTCGACAAGCTGCGCGGCCGCGACGACTACTGACGCGACGGGCCTACGGCGGGAGCCGCACGCCGGAGCGCGCCACTCGGAACCAGTGCGCGCCGTACGGCTCGAGCTGGAGCGTCGCGGGCAACGAGCATGACCGGTCGCCGAACAGGTCGACGAGCGCCTCGCCGTCCTCGACCGGCAGCTCGACGGTCACCGGCTTGCCCGACAGCTCGTGCACGGCGACGATCGTCGCGTCGTCCCAGTCCACCCGGTGCGCGAACACGGACTCCGCGCCCACGTCCAGCACCGTCAGCGCGCCGAAGCCCAGCTCCGGGCACTCGCGCCGGCGCCGGATGAGGCGCTCGAACCAGTTCAGGAGCGAGCCCGCGTCGCGCCGCTGGTCGGTCACGTTCACCCGCTCGGGCCCGAACGCGCCGCTGACCATCGGGCGCCGGGACGACACGCCCGGCAGCGTGAACCCGCCGTCCGCCGCCCACTGCATCGGCGCGCGCACCGCGTAGCGCCCCTCGATCTCGAGGTTCTCGGCCATCCCGATCTCCTCGCCGTAGAACAGCACCGGCGTGCCGGGCAGCGAGAACGCGAGCGAGTAGGCCATCCGCAGCGCGCGCTCGTCGCCGTCGAACATCGTCGGCAGCCGCCGGCGCAGCCCGCGCCCGTACAGCTGCAGCGACTCGTCCGGCCCGAAGCGGGCGAACACCTCCGCGCGCTCCTCCTCGCTCAGCTTGTCCAGCGTCAGCTCGTCGTGGTTGCGCACGAAACGCCCGAGCGAAGCCGACGGCGGCACCTGCGGATAGGACCGCAACGCGTCCGCGAGCGGCGCGGCGGACCCGCGCGCCAACGCGAGGTAGAACGCCTGGTTGCCGATGAAGTCGAGCACCATGTGCAGCTCGTCGCCGTCCTCGTCGCCGAGGAACTCGCGCACCTGCTCGGCCGGCAGGTTGACCTCGCCGAGCAGCACCGCGTCGCCGGCGCGCCGGTTCACGTAGGCGCGCAGGTCGCGCAGGATCTGGTGCGGATCGTCGAGCGCGCCCTCGATCAGGAACGGGACGGCGTCCACGCGGAACCCGGCGAGGCCCTGCTGGAGCCAGAACCCCATCACCTGGGCGAGCTCGTCGCGCACGGCGGGGTTCGCGAGGTTCAGGTCGGGCTGGTGCTTGTAGAAGCGGTGCTGGTAGTACTGCCCGGCCTTGCGGTCGAACGTCCAGTTGGACGTCTCCGCGTCGGGGAAGACGAGGTCGCCCGGCTTCTCGGGCGGCCGCTCGTCCACCCACACGTAGAAGTCGCGGTAGGGCGAGTCCGGGGAGGACCGCGCCGCCTGGAACCACGGGTGCTCGATCGACGTGTGGTTCATGACGAAGTCGGCGATCACGCGGATCCCGCGATCCCGGCACGTGCGCACGAGCTCGGTGAAGTCGCCGAGCGTCCCGAGCGCCGGGTCGACCGCGTAGAAGTCCGTGATGTCGTAGCCGTCGTCGCGGTTCGGCGACGGGTAGAACGGCATCAGCCAGAGCACGCTGACGCCGAGCCCGGCGAGGTAGTCGACGCGCTCGGTCAGCCCGAGCAGGTCACCGCACCCGTCCCCGTCGTTGTCGTAGAACATCTCGACGTCGAGGCAGTAGACGACCGCGTTCTTCCACCACAGGTCGCTCGTGACCTTGACGCTCATGCCAGCTCCGGGAGGACGTGCGCGCCGAACGCGTCGATGAACGGGTCAAGGTCCTGCCCGACGTGGTGGATGGCGATGTCGCTGAAGCCGAGCGCGGCGTACTCCTGGAGCCACGCCACGTGCTGCGCCAGGTCAGACGAGATCAGCACGGACTTGCGCACATCGTCGGGCCGGACCACCGCGGCGGCCGCGTCGAACGCCTCGGGCGTGTCCAGGTCCCAGCACACGGGCGGGTCGAAGATGTTCGTGCGCCACTGGTCGTGCGCGATCGCCAGCGCCTCCTCGTCGGTCGGCGCCCAGCTGACGTGCACCTGCAGCACCCGCCGGCAGTCCTCGCGGCCGAACGCGTCGAGCATCCGGCGCAGATGCTCGACCGGCGCGTTGACGGTCGCGAAGCCGTCCGCCCACTCCGCGCCCCAGGCCGCCGTCTTCTCGCTCACCGCCGCGACGAGCAGCTCGGGCGCGACCGACGGCAACGTCCACAGCCGCGCGCGATCGACGCGCACGTGCCCGTCGTGGGAGACCTCCTCGCCTGCGAACAACGCCCGCATCACCTCCGCGCACTCTCGCAGCCGCGCGTTGCGCTCCGCCTTCGACGGCCAGCGGTCACCGGTGATGTGCTCGTTGGACGCCTCGCCCGAGCCGAGCGCGACCCACAGCCGCTCGGGGAACATCTCGTTCAGCGAGGCCGCCGCCTGGGCGATGATCGCGGGGTGGTAGCGCTGTCCCGGCGCGTTGACGACGCCGAACGGCAGCGACGTCGAGGCGAGCGCCGCGCCGAGGAACGACCACGCGAACCCGGACTCGCCCTGGCGCTCGCTCCACGGTGCGAAGTGGTCGGACGACATGCCGCCCGTGAAGCCGGCTTGCTCGGCGTGGACGATCGAGTTGAGCAGGCGCGAGGGAGGGATCTGCTCGTGCGAGCAGTGAAGGGCGATCCGGGGCACGGGCCGCGTGTACCCGGATCATCCGACTCTCATCGACGCAGTTCCTAGGATCACCGGCCGTGATCATCCGCGAGGCCCAGCCGGACGACATCGAGCCCGCGCTGGCGGCGATCAGCGACGCCTTCGGCTTGCAGCTGCGCCCGCCGACGGTTCACACGCTGGTCGCGGGCGCGTCCGACGGCACCCTGCTCGTGGCCGAGCGCGGCGGCGTGGTCGTCGGCACCGCCGCCTCGGTCGGCTTCGGCGCGACGGGCTGGCTGGGCGGCATCACGGTGAGCCCGGACGCGCGCGGCAACGGCCTCGGCCGGGAGCTCACCGAGGCTGCGATCGACGCCCTCGGCGACCGTGAGACGATCCTGCTCCTGGCGACCCCGATGGGCCGCGCGGTGTACGAGAAGCTCGGCTTCGAGGCCGAGGGCACCTACCGCGTCTTCGCCTCCGGCAGCCGGCGGCCCGAGCGGACGGTCGAGCTGCGCGACCTCACGCCCGACGACCTGGACGCCGTCCGCGCGCTGGACCGGCAGGCGAGCGGCGAGGACCGCTCGTTGGCGCTGGAGGCGTCGCTGGAGGGCGCCAAGGCCACGCCCGACCTGAAGGCCGTCGCGTTGCGGCCGCCCTGGCCGGCGCTGCCGATCATCGGCGACCCGGCCGCCGCGACCACGCTGCTGACGTCGCTGATCGAGCCCGGCCTGCGCCTCGCCGTGCCCGACGAGAACACGCAGGCGGTCAACCTCCTGCGCCTGCTCGCCCGTGAGCAGCGGACGGTCACGCGCATGCGCCGGGGCCGGGCCGTCGACTGGCGGCCGGACAACGTCTGGGGCGTCTTCTCGTTGTTCTTCGGCTAGCTCGTCGGCTCGGCGGGCGCGGGCTCTTCCTCGCGCTGCGTCGTGCCCTGGTGCTGCAGCATCGCGTTGACGTCCGGAGCGGAGTCCTCGGCGGGTTCGCGGCGCACCGTCAGCAGCCGTTCATTGCCGAAGCGCACCATCGCGACCGTGTAGGCGAAGACCGGCACGTCGTGGCGGCTCGCGAGCCAGTCGATCGTGGTCAACGCGCGCGGGTCGTAGCCGCCGGCGATCAGCACGAGCGACGGCGACTGCGCGCCGTCGACGTTCTCGAGCGACGCCTCGATCTCCCGCAGGCGCTCCTGGTCCCAGGACGCGACGTCCGCGGCGGCGCCGAGCGCGCGGCCAAGCTGCCACTCGACCGTGTCCCCGGTGACGAGGATCACGACGACGCGCTGGTTCGGCTCGTCGTAGCCGAGCAGGTCGACGTACGGCACCGGCTCGCGCGCGACGAGGCGGATCCCGCTCAGCCCGAGCTCGGCGGAGAAGGCGTCCCACGAGGACGTGATGAGGCCGAGCAGCTCCTCGCGGTCCGGGGGGCTCTCCACGAGCCCGGACGCCTGTGGCGCTACAAGCGTTCCGGAGTTCTCATCGATGCGCAGCACGGCGGTCACAGCCTCCTCGGCAAGGTCGGGAAACCCGAAGCCTAACTGAGGGAGACCGGCTCGCCGAGCACAATGCGACCGGCTTCGACGACCCGCGCCTCGATCCCCGGCCCGTCGGCGCGGGACGCGACCAGCCTGAGCCGCACGCCGTCGCGGAAGCTGAGCTCCGCGCCCGCCCAGCCGCCGTGCCCGGGCAGCTCGAGCGCGAGCTGCACGTTGACGCCCGCGAACGCCCGGTCGAGGCCGTGCCGGACGGTCGTGACGATCACGCCGCGGGTGGCGTCGAGGTCACGCACCAGCTCGATCGGCCGGCCGAGGGACCGCTCGAGCGCGAACGCCAGCCGCGGGTCGCCCCACCGGTACGTGCGGTCGCCCGGGCCGTGCAGGACCGGGAACGGCGGCTCGTAGTGCGTGTGGATCGCGCCGTCAGGGTTGAACGGGAACGTGGCCCGCCAGTCGGTGAGCCCGGGCAGGTCGGTCACGGTCAGCAGCCCTTCGGGCCCGGCCGCGAAGTGCTGGCGGTCCCCGGCCAGGCCGCGGGCGTCGATCTGGGAGGAGCGCAGCGGCTCGCCGCCCATTCCGAGCACGGGAAACCGCCAAAGCGATTGCACGAACCCTGCGGTCATCGCGGTCGAGAACGGTAACGTGCGGACGCGTGCTGCCCCGCGCCGAAGCCGTCGCCACGCTCGCTCGCGAGCCGTTCGACGTGCTGGTGATCGGCGGTGGGATCACGGGCGCGGGCGTGGCGCTGGACGCGGCCACACGCGGATACTCGGTCGCGCTCGTCGAGCGCGGCGACTACGCGTCCGGCACGTCCTCCCGGTCTTCGAAGCTCGTCCACGGCGGGTTGCGCTACCTGCAGAACTTCGACCTCGGGCTCGTCCGCGAGGCGCTGCTCGAGCGCCAGATCAACGTCAACGTCGCGCCGTACCTGACGCGCCCGCTGCGGCTGATCGTCCCGGCCTTCGACGGGCAGCGGCTGGACCGCGTGGTCGGGCTCGGGTTGAACGCGTACGACGTGATGTCGGTCGACCGGATCCGCCGGCGCCGGCGCCGGCACGACGAGGCCGACTGGAGCCCGGCGCGCCACCGGATCATCAGCGGCGAGGAGGTGGTCGAGCGGATCCCGGCGCTCGCCGGCCGCGCGCCCACCAGCGGGTATCTGTTCTACGACTGCCAGACCGACGATTCGCGTCTCGTCCTGACCGTGCTGGCCGAGGCCGACCGGTTCGGCGTGGTGGCCGCGAACCGGCTGGAAGCGCTCGCGCTGATCGACGAGGGCGGCCGCGCGGCCGGCGCGCGCGTGCGTGACAAGGAGTCCGGCGACGAGCTCGAGATCCGCGCCGCGACCGTCGTCAACGCCACCGGCGTGTGGGCCGACCGGCTGCGCCCGGCCGAGCTCTACGACGAGGCCGAGGTGCCGGTCATCCGGCCCAGCCGCGGCACCCACATCATCGTCGACGCGGACCGGCTGCCGATGCACGGCGCCGGCGCGATCGTCCCGGCGGGCTCCGGACGCACGATCTTCGTGCTGCCGTGGCTCGGCCAGACGCTGATCGGCACGACGGACACCGACCACGGCGGCGACGTCGTGCACGTCAAGCCGGCCGAGGAGGACATCGCGTACCTGCTCGACGCGGTCAACGGCTTCTTCGGCACGACCCTGACGCCCGCCGACCTCGCGGGCGCGTACGCGGGTGTGCGACCGCTGATCTCGACCGGCGACAGCGGCAAGTCGGTGGACATCTCGCGCAAGGCGGAGCTGTACGAGACCTCGAGCGGGATGATCACGATCACCGGCGGCAAGCTGACGACCTGGCGGCGGATGGCCAAGCAGACCGTGGACCGGATCGTCGAGCGCGACGGCAACGACGCGCGCTGCATCACGCACGAGCTGCCGCTCGGGATGGCGGTCGCGTCGTCGGACCTCGTCGCCGCCCCGGACTGGGCCCGTGACCAGCTGGCCGGCCGCTACGGGCACGTCGCGCACGACGTGCTCGCCGTCGCGCCGGAGCTGGCGGAGGCGATCGTCCCCGGCCGCCCGGACCTGCTGGCCGAGGTCGTGTACGCCGCCCGCCGCGAGCAGGCGCGGACGATCGGGGATGTGCTGCTGCGCCGGACGCGGCTCGCGCTGACCGCCGCCCGCTCGCTCACGCCGCCGGTCCTCGCACGCGTGGCGGACGTGCTCGGCGACGAGCTCGACTGGGACGAGCGACGCCGCGCGCGGGAGATCGAGGCGTTCGCGGAAGAGGCCCGCGAAGAAGGCATCCTGTCGGCACCGTAACTTTGCGGGCGTCCACCGGTTGAGACCGGGCGGAGCCCCATCGACCCGGAGCCGTTTTGCCGACCCGTCTGCTTGTCCCACTGCTGCTGTTGCTCGTGTTCCCCGCCTCCGCGCGGGCGGACTGGTTTCCCGCGACGCCGATCGACGGCCCGAACGCCGACGTCGTCGCGGTCGGCAACGTCGACCTCGCCCGCGACGGCGCGGGTGCCGTCGCGTACCTGCGCAAGGACGGCGGGGTCACGCACGCGTTCGTCGCGCGCCTGATCGGCGGCGGTTGGCGCGGCCCCGAGCGCGTCGACCCGACCTCGGGCGAGGCGACCGAGGTCAAGGTCGCGACCGGTGACGGCTATCGGATGGCCGTGGCCTGGATCGCGGACGGCAACGTGTACGCCAACGTCGCGCCCGGTGGCACGCCCGACCCGGGCGGCTTCTCCGGCCCCGTCCAGCTCGGCGGGGCGGGCGCGAAGGACGTCGACATCGACCTCGGCGTGAACGGCGCCGCGTACGTCACCTGGCAGCAGGACGGCAACGTGCTCGCCGCGCGCCTGCAGGACTCCACCTGGACGCTCGTGCCGCAGCCGCTGGACGTCGACGTGCCGCTGGAGGCGGGCACCGGCCGGCTCGCGCCGAAGGTCGCCGTCTCCGCCGAGGGCTACGCGGTCGTCACCTGGGGCGACGTCGCCCCCGGCATCACCCGCGTGTGGGCGCGCCGGATCACCGGGCTGAACCTGTCGGTCGCCCCGCAGCTGCTCAACCTGCCCGAGGGCGGCAACGCCGACTCGCCGGACATCGACATCGAGGACGACGGCTCGTTCGCGTGGGTCGTGTTCCGGCAGGACGTCGCGGGCGTCTCGCGCACGCTCGGGCGCCGGCTGGTGGGCTCGACCTTCGAGGTGCAGGAGGCGATCGACGCCAACCTCAGCTCGGACACGCCGAAGGTGCAGATGGGTGGCGGCGGCGTCGGTTACGCGGTGGCCCAGAGCCAGGGCGGGGCGAACGTCGTCGGCTCGTGGCTCTCGCGTGACCACTTCCAGGCGCCGGCCCGGATCGACAGCGCCGACAGCGCGACGCCGACCAAGCCCGAGGTCGCCGCGAGCGACCGTGGGGACATCGCCCTCGCGTGGCGCACCGGCCCGGTCGGCGGCACCGTCGCGCGCGCCCGCTTCAAGGACGGCGAGTCCGCGGTCGGCCCGGAGTTCACGGTCTCCAACCCCGCGCTCGGCCCGGTCGCCGATCCCGGCGTGTTCGTGGGCGGCGACCGCCTCGGCGACTTCGGGGTCGCCATGGTCCAGGGCTCGCCCGGCGCCTACGCGCTGACGGGTGCCGTGTTCGACCGCGCTCCGGGCGCGCCGTTCATCGAGGAGACCACCACCTACAAGCGCAAGACGCGCCCGGACTTCCGCTGGCGCGCCGGCATCGAGCTGTGGGGCCCGCAGCGCTTCCGCGTGTTCGTCGACAACGTGCTGATCGGGGAGACGCCCAACGAGACGCTCACCCCGCGCGTGCCGCTCACCACCGGCAAGCACACGTGGCAGGTCGAGGCGGTCGACGCGCGCGGGCAGACGAGCCGCAGCCGCCTGCGGACGCTGCGCATCGACGCGGTCAAGCCGACGCTGACCGTGAAGGTCTCCGGCAAGCGCGTCGCGGGCCAGAGCCTGAAGGTCACCGTGCGCGCGAAGGACGCCGGCGGCGCGGGGCTGGACCACATCACGGTCGACTACGGCGACAAGTCGGCCAAGTCCGACAAGGCCACGACACGCCACCGCTACAAGCGCGGCACGTTCCGGCTGAAGGTCGCGGCCGTGGACAAGGCGGGCAACGTGACCCGCAAGGAAGTCAGGCTCCGGATCAAGAAGTCGTGATCCTGCGGGCGGGCACGCGGCGCATCGAGCTCGGCGCGCGCCCGCTCCTGATGGGCATCCTCAACGCGACGCCGGACTCGTTCTCGGAGGAGCGCGGGGAGGAGCCGCTGACGGCGCGCGTGGAGCGGGGGCGCGCGCTGATCGCGGCCGGGGCGGACCTGCTGGACATCGGCGGCGAGTCGGCGCGCGGCGACCGCCCGGCGGTGAGCGTCGGGGAGGAGATCGAGCGCGTCTGCGGGCTGATCGGCGCGCTGGCCGGCGAGGCGCTGATCTCCGTCGACACCTACAAGCCCGAGGTGGCGGAGGCGGCGATCGCGGCGGGCGCGTCGATCGTCAACGACGTGTCCGGGCTGCGCGACCCGCGGCTGGCCGAGGTGGTCGCCGCGACCGGCGCCGGGCTCGTGCTCATGCACACCGCGGTCGCTCCCAAGGGAACGCTGCTGGACCCGGCGACGTACGCGGACGTGGTGGGGGAGGTCGTCGCCTTCCTGACGGAGCGGATGACGGTCGCGCGCGCCGCGGGCGTGGCCGACGAGCAGCTCGTGCTCGACCCGGGGCCGGACTTCGCCAAGACGCCCGCGCAGACGGTCGCGATCCTGCGCCGGCTGGACGCGATCGCGGCGCTTGGGCGCCCGATCCTGCTCGCGGCCTCGCGCAAGGACTTCGTCGGCGCGATCACGCGGAAGTCGCCTGCGGAGCGGGATCCGGGGACCCTGGCGGCGCTCGCGCATGGCGTCGAGCACGGGGCGTCGATCCTGCGCGTGCACGACGTCGCGGGGGCGCGTGACTTCTTCAACGTGCGCGCCGTGTTGCGCGGCGAACGGGTGCTCGAGCCGCTCGAAGGCCTGTCGCCCGAGCGCTATCCGGACGGTGTGCCACCGCATTTGACGCTAGGCTGAGGCGCGATCCGATCGCCTGGCGCTGATCTCAACGCGCCGGGACGCCTACCGATTCGAGGAGATCGAATGCCGACTGTCCTGGACCGCTCCGCCTTGGAGCAAAGCCCGCTCGCCGACCTGCACACGCTCGCCAACGAGCTTGGGGTCGACGGCTTCCGCCGCCTTCGCAAGCCTGACCTCGTGGACGCGATCCTCGCCCGCCAGGGTGGGGAGGCCGTCGCCGCGGAGCCCGTGGCCGCCGCCACCGGTGCTGATGAGGACGACTCGCCCAAGCGTTCCCGCCGTGGCCGCCGCGGTGGCCGTGGCCGTCGCCGCGACGAAGACGAGAACGGCGCCGCCGACTCCGGCCGCGACCGCGACCGCGAGCCCGTCGCCGAGGAGCGCTCCAACGGCGCCGCCGAGGACAAGCTCGCCGAGGGCACCGTCGAGCTGCTCGCCAACGGCTCCGGCTTCCTGCGCGTGCTCGGCACCGAGGCGTCCGACGACGACATCTACATCTCGGCCGCCCAGGTCAAGCGCTGCGAGCTCGTCTCGGGCGACAAGATCAGCGGCCCGGTGCGCGCCGCGCGCCGCTCCGAGCGCTTCCCGTCGCTCGTCCGCGTCGACACCATCAACGGCCGCCCGGCCGACGAGGTCGCCGAGGGCACGCGCTTCGAGGACCTCGCCGTCGCGTGGCCGGACGAGCGGATCGCGCTCGGCTCCGACGACGCCACGGTCACCGCGATCGAGTGGCTGACCCCGTTCGGCAAGGGCTCGCGCGTCGTCATCGCCGGCGCGTCGCGCTCGGGCAAGACCGAGGCGCTGCGTCGCCTCGCGGCCGCGCTGGTGGATCAGGAGGGCCTCGAGGTCAGCGTCGTCCTCACGGGCGTGCGTCCGGAGGAGGCCGCGGACTGGGCCGTCGAGCCGAGCGCCGTGCTGACGTTCGCCGCCTCGGCGGACGCGCAGGCGCAGGCCGTCGAGCAGGCGGTCGAGACCGGCCGCCGCGTCGCCGCGCGTGGCGGGGACGCCGTGCTACTCATCGACGGCTTCGAGTACCTGCCGTCCAGCGCCGCCCGGCGCGCGCTCGCGGCCGCCCGCAACCTGGCCGGCGGCGGCTCGCTGACCATCGTCGCCACGTCGCCGGCGCCCGTCGGCGGTGAGACGACGCTCGTCGCGCTGGACCGCTCGCTGGCCGCGCTCGGCACGTTCCCGGCGCTGTCGCTCGCGGACTCGGGCGTGCTGCGCGCCGAGCTGCTCGTCGGCGAGGCGGGCGTGGAGGCGATCCGCTCCGCGACCGCCGGCGGCGAGTTCGTCGCCCCGAAGCCCAAGCCGAAGGCCAAGCCCAAGCCCGAGCCGAAGGCCAAGGCCAAGCCGAAGGCCAAGGCCGAGGCGGAGCCGGTGGTCGAGGCGGCCGCGGCCGTCGAGGCCGTCGCCGAGCCCGCGCCCGAGGCGGCGACGCCGAAGCGCAAGCCCGCCGCCAAGCGCAAGCCGGCCGCGACGAAGACCGCGGCCAAGAAGCCCGCCGCGACGAAGACGGCCGCCAAGAAGCCGGCCGCCGCGACGAAGACGGCGGCGAAGAAGCCCGCGGCCGCGCGCAAGACGGCCGCCGCGAAGAAGCCGGCCGCGTCGACGGCCAAGCGCAAGCCGGCGGCCCGCAAGAAGCCCGCCGCCTCCTAGCGCTTCATGCCCGCGGGGGCCTTCGGGCCCCCGCGCGGAAACCTAAAGGCCCTGGGGCTTCAGGTTCAAGGGCGCGGGCCGTAGGCGACGCGGCGCCAACTCGGCTCTGGCGAGAGCTCGATCGGCTCACGATCGCGCTCGGGCTGGACGTAGCCGAACGTGTGCGTCGCGTCGTCGAAGACCACGTCGAGCTCGCCTTCCTTCACGCGCTGGTCCAGCCAGGCGGAGCGGAAGACGAGCCGGCGCAGCCAGTGCACGAGCGAGCGGTCCGCCGGGCCGACGAGGTCGGGCCAGCAGTCGTTGACGTGCTCCCCGAGGCCGGAGGCGGGATCGACGACCTCACCGTTGACGGTGAGGTTCACAAGGTCCTCGAGCTCGGTCTCCTCGAGGTGGTTCCCGACGAAGCCCAGCTTGTGCGCGGCCTGCTCGACGCGCTCGGAGAAGTCACGTTCGTTGAACGTGAACCGGAGGTCTCCGTACTCCAGGACGTAGTCCTGGCCGGAGTCGTAGTTGCCGCGGCGAATCTGATCCATAACGAGATGTGCCTCAGGGGTGCCCTGAGGCGTCTGCATCTTATGCGCGGTTCCTCCCCCGCGTCCCGCCTTGAATCGGAACTTTCATCCAGCGGTCAGACCGTGTCGGAGATCGAACGCGCGGATCGCGCCGTCCGCGGTGTCGGGGAAGTCGGCGAAGCGCCGGTTGCGGCACACCCACTCCTCGCCGGGCGGCCGCTCGTGCGCCTTCTCGATCGTGAACGCGCACTGCGCGAGCGGCGCTCGCGCCAGCTTCAGCGTGCCGTAGCCCTTGGCGCGCTCGGCCTCCTCGAACAGCGCGACGTCGATATCCGTCGCGAACACGTTCTGCGCGCAGCCCATGTAGCGGGTGCCTGTGAGCGGGTCTGTGTAGCGGTACAGCGCGGGGCACTTCGCCGCCACGCAGGACGCGGGCGCGATCACCCGATCGCAGTACGTCAGGCACTGGCGGCACTCGGACGCCTCGGTGCGGCGGGCTGTACGGCCCATGGCGCGAGTGTACCTGCGCGGCAAGCCTGGACGTTCCGCCAGGGTGTCAGCAATGCACCGTGTTCCAGTTGTGAATTCTGGCTAGGGTCGAACCATGGCTTTCTGCCGGTTTACGGTCATTGGCGTGCTGCTGGCGGGCGCCGTCGCGAGCCCCGCGTTCGCGGCGGACCCGGTCGAGCCTCGCAAGGGCCTCGTCCTGAAGGGCGAGCTCGACTTCCCGCGCGTGCAGAAGATGCACGTGCGGACGGGCGCGAAGGACGGCTCGCGCCTGAAGGTCAGCCTCGGCTTCCACGGCAAGTGCAAGGGCGGCGGGCTCGGCGAGCTGTGGGCGTCCAACGTCGCGGCCCGTCCCGAGGTGCGCGTGCGTGACGGTCGCTTCGACGCCGAGCTGACGGGCACGACCCGCGGCGTCGGCGGCGTGGCGGGCCGGACCGGGCACTTCACGTGGACGTTCAGCGGCCGTTTCACCGACCGCGACGTCGCGGTCGCGACCGTGCGCGGCACGGCGGAGGTCCGCGCGGGCGGCAAGGTCGTCTCGCGCTGCGAGATCCGCAAGCCCGCCTCCGTCCGCCTCACCCGCTCCGCATAGTTTTCGCCGCCGTGCCCTAGAGAGGGCATGGAACCCGCCACGCTCCTGCTGCTCGAGGACGACCCGGTGATCCGGCTCTTCCTCGCCGACAACCTCACCGCCGACGGCTACGACGTGCTCGTCGCCGAGACCGTCGAAGACGCCGGGCGCACGCTCGAGCGCTCCCGCCCGGACCTCGCCGTCTTCGACGTGCAGCTCCCGGACGGCTCCGGCCTGGACCTGCTGCGGCGCGTGCGCGCCTCGGACGGCGTCGCCTCGCGGCTGGACCCGACGCTGCCGATCCTCCTGCTCTCGGGAGCGGGGGAGGAGCTGGACCGCGTCCGTGGGCTCGAGCGCGGCGCCGACGACTACGTGGTCAAGCCCTTCGCCTACCCGGAGCTGCGGCTGCGGATCGACGCCGTGCTGCGGCGGGCACGGACGCGCGTGCAGCTCGGGACGCTGCGGGTCGGGTCGCTGGAGATCGACCCGGCGGGGCGCGCGGCGACCGTCCGCGGCGTCCGGGTGGAGCTGGCCGCGAAGGAGTTCGCGCTGCTGCGGACGCTCGCCTCGGCGCCGACGCGGGTCTTCACCAAGGACGAGCTGCTGCGTGACGTCTGGGGGTTCCGGGCGGCGGGATCGACCCGCACGCTGGACTCGCACGCGTGCCGGCTGCGGCAGAAGCTGCGCGCCGACGGGGACGAGTTCGTGGTCAACGTGTGGGGCGTCGGCTACCGGCTGGTGGACGGACCGCCGGCCTCAGGATTCCCTGTTCGGTCTCCTTGATGACCGCGAGGTCGCGGGGGTGCGTCCGCCCGGGTAGCCGGTGCGGATAGACCAACAGGTGGAGATCGCTGACGAGAGCGCCCGGTTGAGCGCACTGCGGGACGTGGGGCTGCTCGACGGCGACCCCGATCCCACCCTGGAGCGGCTCGCGCGGTTGGCGGGGGAGCTGCTGGGCGTGCCGATCTCGCTCGTGACGCTGATCGCTGCCGACCGCCAGCACATCCCGGGCGCGAGCGGGCTGGAGCCGCCGTTGGACGTCGAGCGCGAGACGCCGCTGTCGCACTCGTGCTGCCGGCACGTGGTCGAGCGGCAGGCGCCGCTCGTGGTCGACGACACGCGCGAGTCGGCCCTGCTGGCGGGGAACGCCGGCGTACGGGACTATGGGGTGATGGCCTACGCGGGCGTGCCGCTGACGTTGGCGGGCGGGGAGACGCTCGGGGCGTTCTGCGCGATCGACAAGGTGCCGCACCGCTGGGACGACCGCGAGGTGCGGCTGCTCGAGGACTTGGCCGCGCTCGCCGTCGACGTGCTGGAGCTGCGGCGCTCCGGTGTGCGTGACCTGCGCGACCCGCTGACCGGGCTGGCGGGCCGCGGGCTGTTCGGCGAGCTCGTCGCGCGGTCGATCGCGCGGGCCGCGCGCGGCGGCCGGGCGTGCGCGGTGCTGGCGGTCGGGCTCGACGGGTTCCGGCTCGTCAACGACGCGCTCGGGCACGAGGCGGGGGACGCGCTGCTGCGGTCGGTCGCCGAGCGGCTCGCCGCGGGGCTGCGCAGCGGCGACGCCGCCTGCCGGCTCGCGGGCGACGAGTTCCTGATCCTGTGCGACGCGCTCGAC
Organism: Solirubrobacter pauli; assembly: GCF_003633755.1. Classification (GTDB taxonomy): domain Bacteria; phylum Actinomycetota; class Thermoleophilia; order Solirubrobacterales; family Solirubrobacteraceae; genus Solirubrobacter; species Solirubrobacter pauli. The sequence goes on along the minus strand of NZ_RBIL01000002.1, from coordinate 2,236,441 downwards.
GACGAGGCCGAGGCGGAGATGATCTGCGACCGGCTCAAGGCCGAGCTGGCCGGTGTGCCGCACCTGGTCGACGAGCATGCGGTGCCGGTGTCCGCGACCGTCGGCGTCGCCGCCGCGAGCAGCGTCGTGTCGGCGGACGACCTGATCGACGCGGCGGTCGACGCGCTCGCCCATCGCAAGCGCGGCGCCGCGCCGCGGTCGGGCCGTGCCGACCCGGAGCGACGTGCCCGCGCGACGCGCCGGCTGCGGCTTCAGCAGGCGTTGCACGGCGTGGCCGAGCGCGACGAGCTGGTGGTGGTCTACCAGCCGCTGGTCGACCTGCGCGGTGGCGGGCTGAAGGGCTTCGAGGCGCTGCTGCGGTGGACGCATCCCGAGCTGGGTGCGGTTCGGCCGGACGAGTTCATCCCGGTCGCCGAGCGCACCGGCGCGATCGTCGCCATGGGCGAGTGGGTGCTCGAGCGGGCGGCGGAGGACCTGGCGGCCTGGCGCAAGGGCGCGGAGGTGACGGTGTCGGTCAACGTCGCGCCGATCCAGCTGCGCAACGCGACGTTCGCGGAGCGGGTCGGCGCGATCCTCACGGCCCATGGGGTCCCGCCGGGCGCGCTGACGCTGGAGATCACCGAGCGCGTGCTGCTCGACGACCGGCCGGCGTACACGCGCTCGATGACGGCGTTGCGCGAGCTCGGCGTGCAGATCGCGCTCGACGACTTCGGCACCGGCTACTCGGCGCTCAGCTACCTGTCGCGCTTCCCGCTGGACGTGCTGAAGATCGACCGCGGCTTCGTGGCGGGGCTGGAGTCGGACGCGCGCGCCCGCGCGCTGCTGGAGGCGATCACCGGCATGGCGGCGGCGCTCGGGCTGCGGACGGTCGGGGAAGGCATCGAGACGGCGTGCCAGCTCGCGCAGCTCGCGGAGAGCGGGTGCGACGTCGGCCAGGGCTACCACCTCGCCCGTCCGCTGCCGGTGGACGAGCTGGTGCCGCTGCTCGATCGTGTGTGGGAGACCGGGGGACCCGATGCCGAGGCGCCCGGCTGAGCGGCCCCTCGTCTACAGCGCGGCGGCGATGTGCGTCGCCGCGGGGGCGATCGGCGCGCTCGAGGAGCTGCTCCCCGAGGGACCGGAGTTCTCGCCCTGGCCGGCGCTGACCGCGCTGGCGCTCGCGGCCATCGCGATCACGGTCGGCCAGGGGCTGCCGCGCAGCGCGTTCCTGGCGTTCGGGTTCGTGGGCGCGACCGTCGTCGGCGTGGCGGTCGGCACGACGCGCGGCTACTCGGACGCCGCGATCGTCTACTGCTGGCCCGTGCTGTGGGTGGCGTCCTTCTACGGCACGCGCGCGACGGCCGCGGTCGTCGGCTGGGTCGGCGTCGTGCACGGCGCCGCGTTGCTCGCCCTGGCTGACGGCGCCGCCAGCCCGGACCGCTGGGTCGACGTCGTGGTCACGGTGATCGTGGCGGGCGTCGTCGTGCGCGTGCTCGCGGCCCGCAACGAACGCCTCGTCGCCCAGCTCTCGACCGAAGCGCGCGTGGACCCGCTGACCCAGCTCCACAACCGCCGCGGCTTCGACGAGCGCCTCACCGCCGAGACCGCGCGGGCGATGCGCGACCAGTCGTCGCTGGCGGCCGCCGCCTTCGACATCGACCACTTCAAGCGCGTCAACGACGAGCACGGCCACGAGGTCGGCGACCGCGTCCTCCAGTGGGTCGCCAAGACCCTCGCGCACGCGACCCGCGGCGCCGACGTCACCGCCCGCGTCGGCGGCGAGGAGTTCGTCGTGCTGCTGCCCGGCACCGGCATCCGGGGCGCCCAGGAGCTCGCCGAGCGCGTGCGCGTGGCGGTCGAACGGGGCGGCGGCCCCGTGCCGATCACCATCTCCGCGGGCGTGGCGGCGCAGGTCCCGCGCGACGCGGACCACGACTTGGTCGAGTCGGCGGATCGCGCCCTGTACCGCGCCAAGCACGACGGCCGCAACGCGGTCCGCGTGGCCGATTCGGAGCCGGCCGCGCGCTAGCCGCGCGGGTCCGTCGCGGGGACGCGCGTCCTGCGCGGCCGCTCGTCTCGCGACGCCTGCTCACCGGTGGGGCGAACTTCCTCGCGACCGCCCTACAGAGGGCATGACGATTGCGACCTGGCTCCTGATCGCGGCGCTGGCCGCCGTTGCGCTGCGCTTCCACCATCGGCTCGTGCGGGTGGCGCGGGCCAGCCATGAGCTGCGTGGGCCGCTGTCCGCGGTGCAGCTCGGGCTGCACGGGCTGAGCGGCGAGCCCGCGCGGCTGGCGGCGATCGAGCTCGAGCTGCGGCGCGCAGGGCGGGCGCTCGAAGACCTCGCCGCCGCCCGCGCCGGCGGGCCGAGCCGCAGCGGCCCCGAGCGCGTGGACCTTGCGCTGCTGGTGCAGGAGCACGCGCCCGGCTGGGCCGTGCTCGCCGGCGGGCACGGCGCGCGGCTGCGCGTGGAGTCGCCGACGGTGGTGCTGCCGTTCGCGATCGGTGGCGGCGACCTCGCCGCGCCCGCGACCGTCCTGGCCGACCCGCTGCGCATCGCCCAGGCGTGCGCGAACCTCGTCGCCAACGCGGCCGAGCACGGCCAGGGCGAGGTCCGCGTGCGCGTGCGGGCGTCCCTGGACCGCGTCACGATCGAGGTGAGCGACGACGGCCCCGGCCTCCCGGCGCCACTCACCGCGTTGACGGCACCGGCCCGTTTCCGCCGCGGTCGGCGCGGCCACGGCCTCGCGATCGCGGCGGGCATCGCGTCGCACCACGGCGGCCGACTCACCGCCGACGGCGCGCGGCTCGCGCTCGAGCTGCCGGCGGCGACGACGCCCGTCCCGCTGACGTTCCGCGGCCGCGCGAGGGTGAAGCTCCGCCGGCTCGCAAACCGCACCGCCGCACGGCCGGCGCGTGGTCGCGGCGACTCGGCCGCGGGCTCGCCCCGCGCGCTTGCGAGGTCCGACGGGCCCGCCGTGGGTGCGCCACGGCCGCTCGTCGCTGCCGACGACTCCGCCGCGGGCTCGCCACGCGAACTCGCGGCGCCCGACGGGCTCGCCGTGGGCGCGCCACGGCCGCTTGTCGCCCCCGACGAGCGTGCCGCGGACGCTGGCCGCCGGCGTGCGGCGCCCGACGGGCTCGCCGTGGGCTCGCCCCGCGCGGTCGCCGCGTCCGACGAGCGGTCGGTGGGCTCGTGACGCGGCGCCGGCGGGCCGCGGTCCTGCTCGCGCTGGCGGTGGTGCTCGGGGCGTTGTCGGCGTCGCACATGGCGCGGCGTGAGGCCGCGCTCGAAGCGCAGCTCGGGCCGCTCACGGAGGTGGTGGTCGCGCGCGTCGACCTACCCGCCGGGCGGACGTTGCGGTTGCAGGACCTCGGGGTGCGAGCGCTGCCCGCGCGGTACGCGCCGGTCGGGGAGCCGGTGTTCGCGGCGGCGCTCGCCGGGCGCAAGCTGGCGGTGCCGGTCGTGGCGGGCGGCGCGGTGACGGCCGAGCTGATCGCGCGCGAGCCCGAGGAGCCGCCGGTCAAGCGTGGGGAGCGGGCGGTCGACGTCGTCGCGTCGGGCAGCGTGAGCGCGGGCGTGCGGGTCGACGTCGTCGTGACCACGGACAAGCAGACGCGGCTCGCGCTGCAGGACGTCGAGGTGCTGGCGGCCAAGCCGGCCGCGGCGAAGGACGGCGGTGGGCCGCGGGTCGCGGCGACGCTGCGGGTGCCGGTGACGGACGCGGTCTACCTGGTCGCCGCCCAGGAGTACGCGCGGGACGTGCGGCTGCTCGCGCGCGTGCCCGGAGACGCGAGGGCCGTCGACGCGCTCACGGTCGGCGACGGGCTGTGAACGGCGCCGTGCAGCCGCGCGGACGGTGCTCGCCTAGGGTGCACCCGTGGTCATCACCAGCGAGGACGAGCTGTTCGCGCGTGCCCATGCGCTCGCGGAGCGCGGCGAGCGCCAGATCCTCGGGATCGCGGGTCCACCCGGGGGTGGGAAGTCGACGGTCGCGCGGGCGGTGGTCGCCGCGCTGGGCGAGCAGGCACGGCTCGTGCCGATGGACGGCTTCCACCTCGCGCAGCCCGAGCTCGTGCGGCTGGGCCGGCGCGACCGGATGGGCGCTCCCGACACGTTCGACTCCGCCGGCTACGCCGCGCTGTTGCAACGCCTGCGCGGCGACGAGCCCGTCGTGTACGCGCCCGAGTTCCGCCGCGAGATCGAGGAGCCGATCGCCGGCTCGATCGCGGTCCCGAGCCAGACGCCGCTCGTCGTCACCGAAGGCAACTACCTGCTGCTGTGGCCCGGCATCAAGCCGCTGCTCGACGAGTGCTGGTACGTCGAGACCGACGAGGAGCTGCGCGTGCAGCGGCTCATCCAGCGGCACATCCAGTTCGGCAAGACACCCGAGTACGCGCGCGCCTGGGTGCTGCGCAGCGACGAGCGCAACGCGGAGCTCGTCGCCGAGACCGCGCACCGCGCCGACGTGCTCGTCCGGCTCTAGAGCTTCAGCTCCTGGAGCGTGTTGCCGCCGTCGACCACGAGCGACTGGCCGGTCACGTAGGACGCACCCGGCGAAGCGAGGAACGCGACGACCTCGGCGACCTCGTCCGGCGTCCCGGGACGGCCGACCGGCGTGTTCGCGCCCGCACGCAGCTCCTCCTCGGTCGAGGAGCCGGTCGCGATCCAGCCCGGGGCGACGCTGTTGACGGTCACCCCGCGCGGCCCGAGCTCGAGCGCCAGCGCCCGCGTCAGCCCGTCCACGCCCGCCTTCGCGGCGCCGTAGGCGGCCGAATAGAGCAGCGCCACGTACGGCCCCGTGACCGACGAGACGTTCACGATCCGGCCCCCGGCCGGCATGCCGGGCGCGACCAGCCGGCACAGGCGGAACGTCGTGTGCAGGTTGATGTCGATCCCGCGCAGCCACTCGGCTTCCCCGAGCTCGGTGAACAGCCGGTCCGGCGCGTCGACGCCGGTCTGCACCATGCCGGCGTTGTTGACGAGCACGTCGATCGCGCCCGCCTCGGCGACGACGCGCTCCGCGTCCTCCCAGCGGGTCAGGTCCGCCACGACACCGCGTGCGCCGATCTCCGACGCCCGCTCGAAGATCCGCTCGGTCGTCGACGTGATCGTCACCTCCGCGCCACGCGCCGCGATCAGCCGCGCGATCGCGAACCCGATCCCGTCGGCGCTGCCGGCGCCGGTGACTAGAGCACGTCGCACAGGGCCTCCAGGAAGCGATCGCAGTCGTCGGCGCTGATCGCGAGCGGCGGCTTGATCTTCAAAACGTCCTCGTTCGGCCCGTCGGTCGAGATCAGCACGCCGCGCGCCTTCAGCGCCTCCTTCACGCGCGCCGCCTCCTCCCGCGACGAGAGCTCCACGCCGAGGAACAACCCGGCCCCGCGCGCGTCCACCACGTCCATTCCGCGCAGCCCGTCGAGCAGCCGCGCGCCCATCGCCCGCGCGTGCGCCTGCAGGCGCTCGTCCTGGATGACGTCCAGCACGGCCAGCCCGATCTCCGCGCTGACCGGGTTCCCGCCGAACGTGTTGAAGTACTCCATCCCGGTGAGGAACGAGGCGGCGACCTCGGGCGTCGTGACCACCGCCCCGAGCGGATGCCCGTTGCCGATCGGCTTGCCGAGCGTGACGATGTCCGGCACCACGCCGCCCAGCTCGAACGCCCAGAAGTGCTCGCCGACGCGACCGAACCCGGTCTGCACCTCGTCCGCCACGCACAGGCCACCGGCCGCGCGCACGGCCTCGAAGGCGGCGCGCAGATAGCCGGGCGGCGGGACGACCTGCCCCGCGCAGCCGAGGATCGGCTCGGCGAAGAACGCGGCCGGCCGGTCGACCGCGGGCAGCTCCCACAGCGGCGTCACCGACGCGTGCCGGGGCGGCGCCTTGTACGGCGAGAGCCCGATCGTCGAGGTCAGGTGCCCGTGGTAGGCGTGGTCGAGCACGGCGACCTCGTCGCGCCCGGTGTGCGCGTAGGCGAGCCGCAGCGCGAGGTCGTTGGCCTCGGACCCGCTGTTGACGAAGAAGCACACCTGCAGGGGATCGGGGAACGTCGCCGCGAGCCGCCGGGCGTAGTCGACCACCGAGCCGTGCAGGTACCGCGTGTTGGTGTTGAGCACCGCCATCTGCGCCGCGCCCGCCGCGACCACCCGCGGGTGGCAGTGCCCGACGTGCGCGACGTTGTTGACCAGGTCCAGGAACGCGCGGCCGTCGGCGTCGTAGAGGTGGGCACCTTCGCCGCGGACGATGTGCAGGGGCTCGTCGTAGGCGAGCGACAGCGCGCGGCTCATGACCGTGCGCCGCCGTGCCGGGGTGTCCACGCGCGGCCCGCGCGCGTCCACGCCGTTCGGGAGGCCGAGCAGCAGGTTCGGGTCCGGGCACACGCTGCGGAACAGGTCCGCCTCCTCGGGCAGCGCGACGCCGTCGAGGTTGCCGACCAGGTCCGTGAACAGCTGCAGGTGCAGGTGCGGCTCCCAGCCGCCGTTGACCTCGGCCGTGCCGAGCCGGGCGATCACGTCGCCCTGCTTGACCTCGCCCTCCGCGAGCGACTCCGGGTCCAGGTGACCGTGGAGCGTCCAGAAGTCCCCGTGCCGCACGACCAGCAGCCCGCCGTAGTCGCCGAGCTGGTTGCGGTTCTCGCGCCGCTCGACCACGCCGTCCAGCGGCGCGTACACGGGCGCGCCGGCGGGCGCGAAGATGTCGATCGCCATGTGGCGCGTGCGCCAGCGGCCGTCGGGCGTCTGGAACTCGGGCGCGGTGTAGATCGCGCGCTGCTCGTCGTAGCGGCCGATCGCCAGGCCGTCCACGGGCGGCATCGCGGCCGCCAGGTCGAGCACCGGCGCGTTCGCCAGGTCGCCGTCCATCACCGGGTGCGCGTCGGTGAGCAGCAGCCGCTGGCGGACCGCGCGCGCCTTCGGGCTGGCCTCGTACCCGCACGCGTCGCGGAAGCGGAAGTGGGCGAGGACCGGGTCCTCGCCTTCCAGCCGCCGCAGCACCTCCTTGATGCCGGCCTGGCTGACGAGCAGGTAGTCGTTGTCCGGCCGCTCGGCGAACTGCTTGTCCGCCATCGCCACGCTCATCTTCAGCCGCGCGACCATCAGGTCGAACAGCACGGCCAGCTCGTCGGCGCTGAGCGGCGCGATCTCGTGGTAGCCGCGCACCAGCGGCACGACCGCACGCGCGGGATCGGGACAGCCATGCATCGCGTACGCGCCCGCGATGGCGAGCCCGCACACGCGGGCGGTGTAGACGACGTCGCCGAAGTCGATCAGGCCGATCGAGCCGTCCGGCGCGACGAGGATGTTGTGCTCGTTCGCGTCGTTGTGGATGACCTGGTGGGGGAGGTGGTCGAGCCCGTCGACCGCGTTCTTGAGGTCCCACCGGTGCGGGCGGCGCATGTTCGGATGCGTGAAGCCGGCCAGCGCCCGATCCACACGCGCGACCGTGCGGCCGAGCTCGGCCATGTCGCCGGGCGCCTGCGCCCACGCCGCGCCCTCGAGCCAGCTCAGCAGCCGCACCGTGTACCCGTTCGACGCCTGGGTCGGCCCGGCGAGCCGCGGCACCGCGGGCTCGTCGCGCAGGTGCTCGAGCACGGCGTCCTCGAGCGCGAGGTCGGCCGCGTCGGCGTGCAGCTTGAGCACGTAGCGCGTGCCGTCGGCGGTCAGCGCGAAGTTGAGGTCGTGCTCGCCGGGCAGCGGCCGGGCGGTCGCGTCGAGCCCGTACAGGTCACGGGCGATCTGCAGCGGATCGGTCATCGAGATCATCGAGCCTATCCGCGAGCAGGCGGCGTTCGGCGGGCGGCGGGTCGAGCGCGAGTGCGCGACGGTAGGCGTCGGCGGCCTCGCGCGGGCGGCCGAGGCGCTTGAGCAGCTCCGCGCGGGTGGAATGCAGGTAGCGGTAGCCGTGCAGGTCGAGCGCGTCGACGATCGCGAGGGCGCGCGGGACGTCACCCGCCTCCGCGATCGCGACGGCGCGGTTGAGTTGCACCACCGGCGTCTGGGGCAGCCGCGCGTACAGGTCGGCGACGCGCGGCCAGTCGATCGGGTCCTCGCACTGCAGGGACGCGATCGCCGCCTGCAGCGCGTACGGGCCGCTCGCCCTTCGGAGCGCGCGACGGCCGGCGTGCAGCTTGGCGTCGTCCCACCGCGCCCGGTCCTGGTCGGCGAGCAGGACGATCTCGCCCTCGGCGAACCGCGCGGCGCGGCGCGCGTCGTGGATGAGCATGAGCGCGAGGAGCCCGTGCACGTCGCCCTCGTCCGGCATCAGCGCGGCGAGCACGGACGTGAGGCTGATCGCCTGGTCGGCGAGGTCGTTGCGGCCGCCGTAGCCCTCGTTGAAGATCAGGTACAGGACGGCGAGGACGGCCTGGAGGCGCTCGGGCAGCAGGTGGTCCGGCGGGACGGCGAACGGGATGCCGGCGTCGCGGATCTTGGCCTTCGCGCGCGTGAGGCGGCGCTTCATCGTCTCCGGCGCGACCAGGAAGGCGCGGGCGATCTCCTCGGTGCTCAGACCGCCGAGGGTCCTGAGCGTGAGCGCCACCTGCGCCTCGGTCGGCAGCGCCGGATGGCAGCAGGTGAAGATCAGCTCGAGACGCTCGTCCGGGAAGTCGGAGGTCTCGGTGGGCGGGGTCGGGTCGATCACGGGGTGCGCCTGCTCTCGGCGGATGCGGTCGATCGCGCGGCGCTTGGCGGTGGTCGTGAGCCAGGCGCCCGGGTTGCTCGGGACGCCGTCGCGCGGCCAGCGCTCGGCGGCGATCGCGAACGCCTCCTGCGCGGCTTCCTCGGCGCGGTCGAAGTCGCCGAGGAAGCCGACGAGCGAGGCCACGACGCGGCCCCACTCCGCACGGAAGACGGCGTCGATCAGCGGGTGTGCTCCGAGTTGATCGGCCGCACCTCGACGGCGCCGCCGGCACGCGTGGCCGGCACGCGCTTGGCGATCTCCAGCGCCCCGTCGAGGTCGGCCGCCTCGATCAGGAAGAAGCCGCCGAAGATCTCCTTCGTGTTGGCGAACGGGCCGTCGGTGACGAGGTCGTCGCGGACGACGGTGGCCGTCTCGATGCCCTTCAAATGAGCGCCCGAGTGGACCCGCTCGTCCTCGTACATCGCCATGTACTCGCGCGTGACCGCGGCGCGCTCTTCCTCGGACGTGCCGTCCTGCGCGTTGGGGTCGACGTAGATCAGGAGTGCGTATCTCATGTAGTGCCGACGAACGCGCCGGGCGTTTGGGGACAGCGTGGGGGAGAAGTTTCCCGCGCCGCCCGTCCGAGAGCGCCCTCGCCGGTCAGCGGCGATCCGCGATCAGCCACGTGCTCCGGTCGACCCGGCGGATCTCCCCGGAGCGCTCCAGATCAGCCAGGGTGACCGACACGCTGGGCCGCCGGAGCCCGGTGAGCTGCGCGATCAGGCTGTGCGTCAGGGTCAGCGAGAGCACGGCGCCCTCCGGCGTCATCCGGCCCCAGCGGTCGGCCAGGTGCCAGAACAGCGCGCGCAGGCGCACGTCGGCGCGACGGGCGTGCGCGAGGGCGAGCAGCACGGCCAGTGCCTGGCTGCGGGCGAGGCTGCGCCGCATCAGCTCGCCCGTGATGCTCGGCCAGCGGTCGGCGCGGCGCGCGAAGGCGGCGTCCAGCAACGCGATCCGGGTCGGCTCGAGCACGCGCCAGCCGCCGAAGACGTCGACGGTGCCCGGCTCGCCGCCTTCGCTCCACGGCTGCAGGACGTCGCCGGGGCCGAGGAGCTCGCAGGAGCGCATCCCGCCCGCGTACACATGGCGGACGACGAGCCCGTCGAGGATCAGCAGGCCTAGCCAGCCCTCGAAGCCGGTGGAGACGCCGTCGCCGGGCACGGTCCAGCGCCCGCGGTCGAGCCAGACCGTCCGGCCGACGAGCTGCTGCCGGGCCGCGTCGCCCGCGACGCCGAGCAGTGGGCCGAGCGGTGCCTCGTGGCTGGCGATCAGGCGGATGCCCGTGCGCCGGCGAGCATTGCCGTAAGCGGTCGCGACCTCCACTGTGGGCGCGCTGGGCACCCCTCGAGTGTCGGTGACACGTGGCAGCGTGTCCATGGAGGGCCCGCACCATTGAGGAAATGCCGGTGCACCATCAAGTGCGATCGAACGGTGAACATCCACCGCTCATGTCGTCTCGACGCTGACAGCGGAAGAATTCGGTGCTCTGCGCCCTGGCGCCGCCGCCACTCGATCCGCGCCCGCGCGGTCGGCACGGCGCGCCCGGCCTGCGACGATATGGACACGGCGTCAGCGGGCCGGGTCCGTCTCGAGGCGCCACCGCGCGATCGTTCCAGCCGGTCCGGTGTGCGGTCGCTGCGAGGACGTGCCCCATGCCGTTCCAGATCCTCATCGCCGAAGGCCACACGTTGCTCCGGGCGGGGATGCGCTGCCTGTTGGAGGCCGAGCGCGAGTTCGAGGTCACCGAGGTGGGCGACGGCGCGGCGGCTCTGACCCACGTGCAACGGCAGCCCACCGACCTGGTGATCCTCGACCTGGCGCTGCCCAAGCTGACGGGCCTGCAGGCGGCGCGCCGGATGCGCCAGTACAAGCCCGAGCTCAAGGTGCTGATGCTGTCGCTGGACGACAGCACGGAGCCGCTCTTCGACGCGCTGCGCGCCGGACCGGCTACCTGTCCACGACCGCCGCCAAGGAGGAGCTCGTCGAGGCGTGCCGCGCCGTGCTGCGGGGCGAGACGTTCCTCTCCGCGGACGCCGGCGGCGCGCTCGTCGGCGACTTCCTCGCCCGCACCGAGCCGGAGGACCTGGCCGGACCGGGGGAGCTCAGCCCGCGCGAAGGCGAGGTCGTCAAGTTGATCGCGGAAGGCCACACCAGCCGTGAGATCGCCGACATCCTCAGCATCAGCGTCAACACCGTCGAGCGCCACCGGCAGAACGTGCTCGAGAAGCTCGGGCTGCACGACCGCGTCGCTTTGACCAGGTACGCCGTGCGACGCGGGCTCGTGTCGCCCTAGCGCCGCCGCGTCACGCCCAGCCGGCCGCGTGCCACGCGCCGAGCACGCGGTGGACGCCGTGGCGGACGTTCTGGACGGTCATGCCGAGCGCACGCGCGGCGTCGGCCTCGGGCGTGCCGTCGAGCAGCAGCCCGGCGAGCACGCGCTGGTCCGCCGGCACCCGCGCCAGCGCGTCCCTCAGCACCGTCGCCGGCGGGCGGTCGATCAGGCATTCGCCGCGGCTGATCCGGCGGAGCGACTCGAACAGCTCGCGGGCCCCGGTGCCCTTGTCGATCAGCCCGTCGGCGCCGGCCAGCCGCGCCGGCAGCAGCAGCTCGTCGATCGCCTCGGCGGCGAAGATGACGACCTTCACCGCCGGCGCCTCCTGCTTGAGGCGGTGGCAGAGCTGGAGCCCGCCGCGCCGTGGCGCCGCGTCCAGCAGCACGACGTCCGGGTGCGCGCGGTGCAGCGCGGACACCAGCGAGGCGCCGCCGTCGCAGTCGCCGGCGTACACGAACCCGGGCTCGGTCAGCAGGAACGCCTGCAGGCCCGCGCGCACGGCCGGGTGGTGGTCGACCACGAGGACACGGATCATCCGCCCGCCCGGGGGCACGGGCGGGCGGGACGGCGGCGGGGAGCGGAGAGAAGGACCACCACTGGGCGTAGGCTCCCCGGACGCGGCGGGCCTGCCGCGTGCGCGTCAGGCCACGAACCACCTCGCGGTAAGGCCGGAGGACGCGGCCGCGCGGCGCGTTCGCGTGCGGAGCGCCCGCTCGGGACGGGCTGCGCGCCGGCCGGCCCGGTGCCGCCGTGTCGCGCCTCCGGGCCGGGGGTACGGTCCCCGAGCGCCCTGACGAGCGGGAGGACCGATGGACCTGCGACACCTGCGCTACTTCGTGGCCGTGGCCGAGGAAGGAAGCTTGACGCGCGCGGCCGAGCGCCTGTGGATCGCGCAGCCGGGCCTCTCGCAGCAGTCCGCGGGTCTTGGCGATCAGCATGCTCCAGCTCTCGGCGTTCGCCTGACCTCTGCGGAAGAACGCGTGGGCGGCCGTCAGCCGCGCGTTCGCAGGTCGCGGAAGCGGTCTCGTCGGGGCAGTCACTCGGTGCTTCCTCCTACTCGACGCGGCCGATCGTAAGTGCGAACGACGCACGCGCCGGATCGCCCCAGCGGTGAGGGTCACTTTTGAAGCCCCGCGATACGAGGCCCGTAACTGCACGAACGCACTCGCAGGTGGGGGAGAGATCTCCGCGTGCGCGCCTATGGAGGGCATGGACCCACTCGAAGCTCTCGCCGGCGACCTGCGCGAACGGCTCCTCGCGGGCGCCGGGGCCGGGGAGGAGGATCTGCCGGGGCGCATCCGGTCGCTGGTCGACCGCGAGGCGGGCGTGCTCAGCGAGGAGCGGCGCGTGGAGTTGGCGGCGCGGATCGCGCAGCGGGCGTTCGGCCTCGGGCCGCTCGAGCCGCTGCTGGCCGACCCGTCGGTCGACGAGATCATGGTCAGCGGCGTCGCGCCCGTGTGGGTCGAGCGGCGCGGGCGGCTCGAGGGCACGCGCGTGCGCTTCGAGCGCGAGAGCGACCTGCGCGACGCGATCGAGCGCATCCTGGCGCCGCTCGGGCGCCGCGCGGACGAGGCCGAGCCGCTGTGCGACGCGCGCCTGCCGGACGGGTCACGCGTGAACGTCGTGCTCCCGCCACTGGCCCTGGACGGGCCGGCGTTGACGATCCGCCGCTTCCGCCGCCACGGGCTGTCCCCGGACGACCTCGTCGCCAACGGCACGATGGGCCGCCCGCTGCTCGACTTCCTCGCGCGTGCGGTGCGCTCGCGCGCGAGCGTGCTGGTCTGCGGCGGCACCGGCTCCGGCAAGACGACGACCTTGAACGTGCTCTCCAGCTTCGTGGGGGAGGACGAGCGCGTCGTCACGATCGAGGACGCGGCCGAGCTGCGGTTGCGTCAGCCGCACGTCGTGCGCCTGGAAGCGCGTCCGCCGAACCTCGAGGGTCGCGGGGAGGTGACGATCCGCCGGCTGGTGCGGAACGCGCTGCGCATGCGCCCGGACCGGATCATCGTCGGCGAGGTCCGCGGCCCCGAGGCCCTGGACCTGCTGACCGCGCTTTCGACCGGCCACGACGGATCCCTGAGCACCGTCCACGCCGGCTCGCCGACCGAGGCGTTGCGACGCATCGAGGTGCTGGCGTTGATGTCGGACGTGGGGTTGCCGCACGCCGCGATCCGCGAGCAGATCGCCGACGCCTTCGACCTCGTCGTCTGCCAGGCCCGCACCGCCGACGGCTCCCGCCGGGTCGTCTCCGTCGCCGAGGTCGTCCGCGTCGCGTCGGGCCCGGCCACCCGCGAGCTCTACGCCTGGCGCGACGGCGCCCCACGCTGGCGCGCGGCCTTGACGGACGAGCTCGCCGCGCGCCTGGAGGCGGGGGATCCGCCCCGCGCTCCCGCGGACAGCGCCGCGCCGGCGCCGCGAGCGGTGCCGCCCGGTCGCGCCGCCCCGGGCGACGGGCCTGCGTCCTCGCGCGGCGTCGGGCCCGCGTGGCGCGACGACGGGCCGCCCACCCCGCTCGGGGCGGCGTGATGGCGGTCCCGCTCGCGTTCCTCGCCGCGGTCGCGGCCGTCGTCGGCGTCTGGGAGCTGCTCGCCGCGGTCGAGCGGACGCGGGTCGCGGCGACGGTCAGGCACGTGCTGGCACCGCTCGTCCGCGCGGGCACGGAGGGTGCGAGTCCGACCTCGCAGGAGCGGCGGCGGCTCGGCGTGCTGGCGGCCGTGGCGCTGGCCGCGGCGGGCGGGCTGCTCGGCGGCGTCACCCTCGCGGTGCTCGCGGGCGTCGCCGGTCCGACCATCGCGACCGCGCTCGTCACCGCGCGCCGACGGCGCTTCCGGGCGGCGCTCACGCAGGCCGCCCCGGCCGTGGCGCGAGCGCTCGCCGACGCGCTCGGCGCGGGGCACTCGGTGCGCGGCGCGCTCGGCGTGGTCGCGACGGGCATCCCGGGCCCGGCCGGGCACGAGCTCGCGCGCGCCGCTCGCGCGCTGGCCCTCGGCGCGCCGACCGTGGAGGTGCTCGAACGCCTGCGCGGGCGCGCGAACGCGCCCGCGTGGGACGCGATCGTCGCCGGCGTCCTGCTTCAGCGGGAGGCCGGCGGCGATCTGCCCACGCTGTTGCGTGACCTCGCGGCCGCCGTCGAGACCGCGGCCCGCCAGGACCGTGACGCCATCGCGGCCACCGCCCAGGCTCGCTTCACCGCGCGGATCGTCCTCGTCCTCCCGCTCGGCGCCGCGCTCCTCGGCGAGCTCGGCCGGCCGGGGTTGCTCGCCGGGCTCGTCGCCAACCCGGTCTCCGCCTCCATGACCGCGTTCGCCCTCCTGCTGCAGCTGGTCGCGCTGGTCAGCGTGGCCCGACTGACCCGGAACGTGACCCGGTGAGGCGCGCGTGCGGGCCCGGAGTGGGGCGGAGTCTCGCGCGGCGGGCGGGCCACGCCGCGGTGGGGCGGAGTGTCGCGGCGTGAGCGTCGCCGCGCTGCTCGCCGGCGCCGCGGGCGCGCTCGCCACCCTCGGGCTGGCCGAGCTCGCGGCGACTCGCGCGCCGCGCGCCCGGCGGCGCGGGGCCCTGACACGGCTGGTCACGAACGTGGGGGCGGCGGTCGGGGTGCGCGCGTCGGCCGGGCTCGCGCGGCGGATCGCCGCGGCCGGGCTCGAGCGCGGCCTCAGCGAGGTGGTCGCGTTGCAGGGCGGGCTCGCGGTGGTCGCCGGGGTGCTCGCGCTGCCGCTCGCGACCGCGGCGCCCGGCCGGCTCGGCCCGGCGGTGCTCGTGCTCGCGCCGGTCGCGGGCTACCTCACGCCGGAGGCCCATCTCAGGCGGCAGGCGCGGCGCCGGCGCGCGCAGATCGAGGTGGAGCTGCCGGACGTGCTCGACCTGCTGCGCGTCGCGATCGCCGCGGGGCTCGCGCCGCGCCGGGCGCTGCACGAGGTCGGGCGACGGCACCCCGGCCTGCTGGCGAAGGAGCTCACTCGCCTGACCGCCCGCATGAGCCTCGGCGAACCCGTCGACCGGGCGCTGGCCCACTTCGAGACACGGTGCCCGTCCCACACCATCCCACCGCTCGTCGCGGCGCTCCGCCGGGCCGAGCGCCACGGCACCCCACTCGGTCCCACGCTCCACGCGCAGGCCACCGAGGCGCGCTCGCAACGGGCCGCGAGACGCGCCGAGCAGGCCGCCAAGGCCGCACCGAAGATCCAGCTGGTCGTCGCGCTGCTGCTGGTTCCGGCCGTGTTGCTGCTGGTCGCGGCCGCGATGGCGCCGGCCATCGGCGCCTAGACCGCGATTCCTCCCACTCCGCCCCACGGAGTGCCCCACAACGCCCCCTGAACCGCAAATCCGCGTGCAGCCGCGGTCTCTGCAGCCACCTGTGCAGATTTCGGCCCGATTCGGCGCCTTCCGAAATCCCTGCAAATTGCGGGCTTATCTCACGACGCGGCGGAAAAGTGGGCCGCGAAGCGGGTTCTGTGTTGCAGAGTGGGACGAAGTGGGGTACTTTGAATCCGCGAAGCCGTTCCCGGATGGCGGGGCTCCTCCCACTCCGCCATCCGGGATCGACTGACCAGCTTCCCTCCCGCTTCGCGACTCACCATGCGCCTTGGCCTTCACCGGCACCTTCGAACACAACCTCGACACGAAGAATCGGCTCACGATTCCGTCGAAGTTCCGGGCCGATCTGAGCAAGGGCGTGTATCTCTCGCGAGCGGTCGAGAAGGTCATCAGCCTGTATCCGGCAGAGACCTATACGGCGATGGCGGACCAAGCCCTCGCCGGTTTCACGAATCCGCTGTCCGCGCAGGCGCGCGAGACGCGGCGACTGATCTACGGAACCGCCTTGGAGACGGAGCTCGACTCCGCCGGTCGCGTAATGCTGACGCCACGCTTCCTGGAGCACGCGGGGATCGGCCGCGAGGTCGTGATCACCGGCGTCGGCGACTGCCTCGAGATCTGGGACCGCTCGGCCTGGGCGGACTACGACACCGACCTCACCCAGCGAGCTCCTGAGCTCACCGAGTCCCTTGGCCACACTTCTTGACATGCCTCAGACGCACGTTCCGGTCCTCGCCGGCGAGCTGATCGAGGCGCTTGACCCGCGCCCCGGCCAGATCGCGATCGACTGCACCCTCGGCGCAGGCGGTCACGCCCGCCTCGTCGCCGAGCGGATCGGCCCGACCGGGACCCTCATCGCCATCGACCGTGACCCGACGGCCGAGCCGACCTTCCGCGCGCTCAGCGCGGAGGTCCCGTGCGAGACCCGCTTCATCCGTGCCGACTTCGCGACCGGGCTCGAGCAGCTCGTCGAGGAGGGCCTGCGGGCGGACCTCGTGTACATGGACCTCGGCGTGAGCTCCATGCAGATCGACACGCGCGAGCGCGGGTTCGCCTACGCCTACGACGCGCCGCTCGACATGCGGATGGACCCCGACCAGGAGCTCACCGCCAAAGAGGTCGTCAACACCTGGGAGCGCCGCCGCCTCGCGCGCGCGATCAAGGACTACGGCGAGGAGCGCTACGCCGACCGGATCGCGGGCGAGATCGTGCGCCGCCGCGCCCGCCAGGAGCTCACGACCACGTTCGAGCTCAACGAAGCCATCACGGCCGCCGTGCCGGCGCCCGCGCGGTTCGCCGGCGGCCATCCCGCCAAGCGCACGTTCCAGGCGATCCGGATCGTCGTCAACGGCGAGCTCCAGCAGCTCGACGACGCGCTCCCGCGCGCGTGGGAGGTCCTCCGCATCGGCGGCCGCCTCGCCGCGCTGTCGTTCCACTCACTCGAGGATCGCCGCGTCAAGCGCTTCCTGGCCGACAAGGCCCGCGGCTGCATCTGCCCACCCGACCTGCCCGTGTGCGTCTGCGGCAACAACCCGGAGGCGGAGCTCGTGCACCGCCGTTCGATCGTTGCCACGCCGGGTGAGGTCGCGGCCAATCCCCGTTCGAAGTCGGCTCGCCTCAGGGCCGCCCGCAAGCTCTCCGAGGTGCGCCTTGCCCAGTGACTCGTACACCCGCTCCCGCACCGCGCCGTACGCTCCGCGTCGCGTCTCCGGTCCAGTCCGCCGCCCGCTCCCAGCGGGCGCGCCGGTACGCGGCCGCACGTCCGCGTTCGAGCGCATCGCCCGCCTACCCGACTACCGGCTGGTCGACCGCCTGCTGCGCAGCCGCGCGTGCATCTGGCTGATCGGGATCCTGCTCGGCGGGATCGTCGCCATGCAGGTGTCGCTGCTCAAGCTCAACACCGGCATCTCCAACGCGTACATCACGCAGGAGACGCTCGAGCACAAGAACCAGCTCTACAAGGTGCAGATCGCCGAGCTCAGCTCGACGGAGCGGATCCGCGCCCAGGCGGAGGACCAGGGACTCGTCGACCCGGCCGCGGGCAACAACCGCTTCCTGAGCTCGCGCGGCGCCGAGAAGGACGCCAAGCGCGCGCTCCCGCGCATCGAGCCGCCCAGCGACGCGGCCAAGGGCGTCATGCTCAACGGCGGCAAGCCGCTGCCGGAGGGGACGCTCCCGACCGGTGTGCCCGGCGCCGTCACACCTGAGCTCCAGACCCCGGACACGTCGGTCGCCAACGCGGTCACGCCCACGGCCACGCCGGCCAGCACGCCCGAGCCGCTCCCGACCCCGGTCGCCACCCCCGTGGCGACGCCGACGCCCGCCGTGACGGACCCGGCGCTCGCGGCCCAGCAGGGGTAGGCGCGTGCAGGTCATCGAGCGGCGCATCGGCTTCATCTTCGCCGTCTTCCTCGCCCTGCTCGCGATCGGGGCGATGAAGGCCGCCTGGCTCGGCGTCGTCAAGGCGGACTCGCTGCAGCGCGCGGCGAACGTCCAGCAGGAGTCCGACATCGTCATCCCGGCCCGGCGCGGGTCGATCGAGGACGCCCACGGCATCGACCTGGGCGTGTCCGAGCCGGCGATGGACATCGCCGCGACCCCGAAGCTGGTCACCGACGCGCGCAAGGCGGCGACGGAGCTCGCCCCGGTCATCGACCGCGACGAGGTCGACCTGCTGAAGGCGTTCGCGCGCCGCGACACCGGCTTCGTCTACCTCGGCCGCGGCATCCCGGCCGCCAAGGCGGAGAAGGCGAAGAAGCTCGGCATCCCCGGCCTGGAGTTCATCCCGCGCTACCGGCGTGAGTACCCGCGCGACTGGATGGCGTCGCAGCTGCTCGGCAGCGTCGGCACCGACGGCGACGGCCTCGCCGGGCTCGAGTACACGTTCGACAAGCAGCTGCGCGGACGCGACGGCGAGCGCCGGCTCGTCAAGGACGCCATGGGCGAGCCGCTCGAGATCCGCAACACCGAGCCGGTCAAGCCCGGCAAGGACGTGCGCCTGACGCTCGACGCGAACCTGCAGGACCAGGCCGAGGAGGTCCTGGCCGAGGTCGGCGCCAAGTGGAAGCCCAAGGGCGCGACGGCGATCGTGATGGACCCGAACAGCGGCGCGCTGCTCGCGGTCGCCAACTGGCCGCGCGTGAACGCCAACGAACCGGGCAAGGCACCGCCGGAGGTGAACATCAACCGCGCCGTGGCGACGAACTACGAGCCGGGCTCGACGTTCAAGGCCTTCACCGTCGCGGCCGCCCTGGAGGAGGGCAAGGTCACGCCCGAGACCAGCTTCTCGATCCCATCGATCTACAAGTACGCCGACCGCGAGCTCAAGGACGCCGAGGACCTGGGGCTGGGCTCGATGACGACGAGCGAGATCCTCAAGTACTCGTCGAACATCGGCGCCGTCAAGATCGCGGCCGCGCTCGGCGGCTCCAAGCCGTTCGACAAGTGGGTCCGCCGGTTCGGCTTCGGCAAGGAGACGGGCGTGGACCTGCCGGGCGAGCAGATCGGCATCGTGCCCACGCTGAAGAACTACTCAGGCGCGAGCATGGGCAACCTGCCGATCGGCCAGGGCCTGTCCGTCACGCCGATGCAGATGATGGCCGCCTACTCGGCGATCGCCAACGGCGGCGTCCTGCGCGCGCCGCACGTGGTCGAGTCGGTCGGCGGCAAGGCGACCAAGAAGCCCGCCGGCAAGCGGATCCTGAGCGAGTCGACCGCGGCCTCCGTGCGCAAGATGCTCGAGGGCGTCGTCGGCGCCGGCGGCACCGCGTCCGGCGCGCACATCGACGGCTACACGACCGCCGGCAAGACGGGCACGGCCGAGAAGGCGATCAACGGCGAGTACTCGAAGGAGTTCTACGTCGCCTCGTTCGTCGGCTTCGCGCCCGCCAAGCACCCGAAGCTGCTCGCCGCGGTCATCGTCGACGAGCCCGAGGGCGACATCTACGGCGGCCAGGTCGCGGCGCCGGCGTGGAAGCAGATCATGAACCTGGCCCTCAGCTACAAGCAGATCGCGCCGGAATAGGCTTCGCGGCATGACCGCCGTCTTGAACCAGTCCGCTCCGTTCGAAGACGTCGACTTCCTCGCGCTGGACCCCGCCCTGGGCGAGGCGATCGAGCGCGAGGGCGCGGGGTGGGCGGTCGAGCGGGTGCGTGAGGCGGGCCTGACGGCGCTGTCCGCCGAGGCCCAGGCCCACGGTCGGCGGGCGGAGCGCAACGAGCCGCGCCTGCTCACCCACAACCGGTTCGGCGAGCGGATCGACCAGGTCGACCTCGACCCGTCGTGGCACTGGCTGCTCGACGCCGCGGTGGCGCGTGGGATCCACGCCCTGCCGTGGGCGCAGCCGCAGGCCGGGGCGCACGCCGCTCGCGCGGCGCTGGAGCTGATGTGGACGCAGGCGAACGCCGGCGTGATGTGCCCGATCTCGATGACCTACTCGGCGGTGCCCGCGCTGCGGGTGGACCCGGAGATCGCGGCGGAGTGGGAGCCGCGCCTGGCCGCCGGGGAGCTCGCCGGCATGGCGATGACCGAGAAGCAGGGCGGCTCGGACGTGCGCGCCAACGTCACCGCGGCCGAGCCGGTCGGCGACGGCTGGTACGAGCTGCACGGGCACAAGTGGTTCTGCTCGTATCCGCCGTGCACGATCTTCCTCGTGCTCGCGCAGGCGCCCGCGGGGCTGTCCTGCTTCGTGGTCGAGCGCGGGGCGGGGATGGAGTTCCAGCGCCTCAAGGACAAGCTCGGCACCCGCTCGCTGCCCTCGTCCGAGGTCGAGTTCCGGGGCGCGGCCGCCCGGCTGCTGGGCGAGGAGGGCCGCGGGGTGGCGACGATCATCGAGATGGTCACGCACACGCGGCTGGACTGCGTGATCGGGTCGACCGCGTCGATGCGGCGCGGCGTCGCCGAGGCGATCTGGCACACGCGGCACCGGTCGGCGTTCGGCGCCCGGCTGGTCGACCAGCCGGCGATGGTCAACGTCCTGGCGGATCTGGCGCTGGAGTCCGAGGCGGCCACGGCGACCGCGCTGCGGCTGGCCCGCGCCTACGACGAGGGCGACACCGCCTTCCGCCGGTTCGCCACCGCGATCGCCAAGTACTGGGTGTGCAAGCGCGCGACGCCGCACGCGGCCGAGGCGCTCGAGTGCCTGGGCGGGAACGGCTACGTCGAGGAGTCCCCGATGCCGCGGCTGCTGCGCGACGCGCCGCTGAACGGCATCTGGGAGGGCTCGGGCAACGTCATCGCCCTGGACGTCCTGCGCGCGCTCGCTCGGGAGCCGGACGGGCTGGCGGGGTTCATCGCCGAGTGCGAGACGGCGCGCGGCGGCAACGCGCTGCTGGATGAGCACCTGGACGCGCTCCGGCACACGCCGTTGGACCCCTGGACCGCCCGGCGCGGCGTCGAGGAGCTGGCGCTGGCCTTCCAGGCGTCGCTGCTCGTCCGCCACGCGCCGGCGTTCGTGAGCGACGCGTTCTGCGCGGCCCGGCTCGGCGGCGGTGGGCGCGTCTACGGGACGCTGCCGTCCGAGATCGACGGCGCCGCCATCGTCGACCGTGCGCTCGCGCACTGAGTCTGCCGTGTCCCCTCATAGACTGCCCGGCGCATGACGCTCCGCGAGTTGCTCGGGGACGGCCCCGACGTGGTCGTTACGGGCCTGACGTTCGACAACCGGCTCGTGGGTCCGGGCACGCTGTTCTTCTGCGTGCCGGGGTTCACCCGCGACGGCCATGACTTCGCCCACGACGCGGTGGCCCGTGGGGCCGTTGCCTTGGTGGTGCAGCGCCCCCTGGGCCTCGGCGTGCCCGAGGTGCAGGTCGACGACGTGCGCGCCGCGATGGCACAGGCCGCCGCGCGCTTCTACGGCGACCCGACCGAGACCCTCCAGGTGGTCGGCATCACCGGCACCAACGGCAAGACGACCAGCGCCTTCCTCACGCGCGCGCTGCTCGAGGGCGGCGGGACGGCGACCGGCCTGCTGGGCACCGTGAAGTCGGTGATTGGCGGCGTCGACCACACCGTCGTGCGCACGACCCCCGAGGCGATCGACCTCCAGCGCACGTTCCGCGAGATGCTCGACGCCGGTGACCGCGCGTGCGCGATGGAGATCTCCTCGCACGCGCTCGAGCTGCGCCGCGCGGACGCGATCCACGTCGCCGCGGCCGTGTTCACGAACCTCACGCAGGACCATCTGGACTTCCATCCCACGATGGAGGACTACTTCCAGGCCAAGCGGCTGCTGTTCGCCTCACCGCTCACACGGACGAAGATCGTCAACGCCGACGATCCGTACGGCCGCCGGCTGATCGAGGAGTTCGACTGCGTCACGTTCGCGATCGAGGCGGAGGCGGACTACCGCGCCGTGGACGTGCGGACGGACGCGACGGGCTGCGACTTCGTCGCGGTCACGCCGGAGGGCGACTTCCCCGCGCGGGTGCCGATCCCCGGCCGCTTCAACGTGCTCAACGCGCTCGGCGCCTGGGCCGCCGCGCGGGCGCTGGGGGCGGAGCCGGCGACGATCACGGAGTCGCTCGCGCATGCGGCGACCGCTCCGGGCCGGTTCCAGCCGGTCGAGGCGGGGCAGCCCTTCGGGGTCGTGGTCGACTACGCGCACAAACCCGACGCGCTCGAGCAGGTGCTGCTCGCCGCGCGCGAGATGGCGTCCGGGAAGCTGATCGTCGTGGTCGGCGCCGGGGGAGACCGCGACCGCGGCAAGCGGCCCCTCATGGGTGAGATCGCGGCCCGGCTGGCCGACGTGGCGCTGATCACATCGGACAACCCGCGCAGCGAGGCGCCGGAGGCGATCATCGACGAGATCGTCGCGGGCATCCCGGACGCGCCCCGCGCGGTCGTCGAGCGCGACGCCGACCGGCGGGCGACGATCTTCCACGCGATCGAGCTCGCCCGGCCGGGCGACGTCGTCGTGATCGCGGGCAAGGGCCACGAGCAGGGGCAGGAGTTCGAGAACGGCCGCAAGGAGCCGTTCGACGACTCCGCGGTCGCGCGGGAGGCGATCGCGGCGAAGGTGCCGGCCTCATGAGGTCGTGGAACGCGGAGCGGATCGCGGAAGCGGCGGGCGCGCGGCTGGTCGCGGCGGGGGACGGCGGCCCGACCCGCGCGGTGATCGACACCCGCTCGATCGAGCCCGGGGACCTGTTCGTCGGCCTGCCGGGCGAGCGCGTCGACGGTGGTCGGTTCGCGGCGCAGGCACTCGGTGCGGGCGCCTGGGGCGTGCTCGTGGATCCGCAGCACGCGGACGGGCTGTCCGGTGGCGCCGTGCTCGTCTCCGAGGACCCGTTGCTGGCGCTGCAGACGCTGGCCACGGCCTGGCGCCGGGAGCTGGACGCGGCCGTGATCGGCGTCACCGGCTCGGTCGGCAAGACGTCGACGAAGCAGCTGATCGCCGCCCTGATCGCGCCGCACCGCCGCGTCGCCGCCAACCCGGCGAACTTCAACACGGAGATCGGCCTGCCGCTCGCCGTGCTCGCCGCGCCCGAGGGCACCGAGGTGCTCGTGCTCGAGATGGGCATGCGCGGCTTCGGGCAGATCGACGAGCTGGCCCGGATCGCGGAGCCGGACGTGGGCGTCATCACGAACGTCGGCCCGGTCCACATCGAGCTCGTGGGCTCGCTGGAAGGCGTCGCGCGGGCCAAGGCGGAGCTGCTCGCGCACGTCCCCGTCGCGGTGATCCCGGCCGACGTCCCGCTGCTGGACCCGTACCTGGGCGAGGACCTGGACGTGATCCGCTTCGGCACGGACGTCTTCCTCGACGACTTCGACCCGCCGAAGGTGCGCATCAACGCGCGCGAGCTGGTCGTGGAGCTCGAGGTGCCGTTCCGGGCGCGTCATCAGCTCGTCAACCTGCTCGCCGCGGTGGCCGCGGCGCAGGCCGTCGGCGTGGAGCCGAGCGGGCCCGTGGACGTGCAGTTCGGCGCGCTGCGCGGCGAGCACGTCGAGCTCGCCAGCGGGGTCGTCGTGATCAACGACTGCTACAACGCCAATCCGCTGTCCATGGTCGCCGCGCTTGACGATCTCGCCACGCAGGCGCCTACGGGGCGACGCGTGGCCGTTCTCGGGGACATGCTCGAGCTCGGCGAGGGCGAGCTGGACGCGCACCGGGAGATCGGCAAGCACGCCGCGTCAACCGGCGTTGATGTCCTCGTCGCGGTCGGTCCGCTGTCCACGACCGCCATGCCGGAGACGTTCAACGGCGAGCTGCACCTCGCCACGGACGCCGCCGAGGCCGCGGAGATCACCGCCGGCCTCGTGCACCCCGGCGACATCGTGCTGGTCAAGGCCTCGCGGGGCATCGGCCTCGAGACGGTCGCGGAGGCGCTGGCCCGTGGGTGAGGTCCTGATCGCGGGCACCGCCTCGCTGCTGATCTGCATCTTCCTGTCGCCGAAGTTCATCTCGTTCCTGCGCGCGCGCGAGTTCGGCCAGAACATCCGCGAGGAGGGCCCCGAGGGGCACCACTCCAAGGCGGGCACGCCGACGATGGGCGGGATCATCATCTTCACCGCGATCGCGGTGCCGTTCCTGCTGCTGACCGACCTCGACTGGCGGGCGATCGGCGTCTTCGGCGCCGCCGTCGCGTGCGCGCTGCTGGGCTTCGCCGACGACTACACGAAGCTGATGAAGAAGCGCTCGCTCGGCCTGCGCGGGCGGACGAAGCTCGTGGTGATGATCCTGATCTCGGTGGGGCTGTGGCTCGTGGCCACACGGCTCGCGGACCTGCCGGACACGCTCAACCTGCGCGTCGTCGACGCCACGATCGACCTCGGCTACCTGTATCCGTTCTTCATCTACCTGGTCGTGGCCGGCACCACCAACGCGGTCAACCTCACCGACGGCCTGGACGGCCTCGCGGCGGGCTGCGCGTCGATCGTGCTGCTGGCCTACATCGCGATCACGTTCACGACCGACCAGCTCGGGCTCTCGCTCGTCGCGGGCTGCCTGGTCGGCGCGTGCGTCGGCTTCCTCTGGTTCAACTCGTTCCCGGCCTCGATCTTCATGGGCGACACCGGGTCACTGGGCCTGGGCGGTGCGATCGCGGGCATGGCCGTGATGACCAAGACCGAGGTGCTGCTGATCATCCTCGGCGGCATCTTCGTGATCGAGGCGCTGTCGGTGATGATCCAGGTCTTCGCCTTCCAGACGTTCCGCAAGCGCGTGTTCCTGATGGCGCCGATCCACCACCACTTCGAGCTGCAGGCCTGGTCGGAGACGAAGATCATCCTGCGCTTCTGGATCGTCGCCGCGGTGTGCGCGGCGATCGGCTTCACGCTGTACCAGCAGTCCGTGATCTGAGCCGCGCCTTCCGCGCGGCTTCGTCACGCCCCGTCACAGATCTGCACCAACTCTGTGCCAATCCACGCCCCCAGCGGCTGATCCCCCGCCGCAGGCCCCTTCATGTGCGGAGACAACCCACTGGAAGGAGCCACTCATGGACCTCGATCGCCTCCGCGCGACGGTCGCCGCCATCCCGCCCGGCCACTGGATCAGCTACGGCGACCTCGCCGCG
Source organism: Solirubrobacter pauli (assembly GCF_003633755.1). Lineage (GTDB taxonomy): Bacteria > Actinomycetota > Thermoleophilia > Solirubrobacterales > Solirubrobacteraceae > Solirubrobacter > Solirubrobacter pauli. The sequence goes on along the minus strand of NZ_RBIL01000002.1, from coordinate 2,211,626 downwards.
GCGGCCGGCGGCAACGAGCGCCACGCCCGCGCCCTCAACCAGCGCTTCATCCGCGAAGCCCTGGACGGCGCCCACCGCGTCCTGAAGACGGACGGCACGATCGGCGGCACCGCCCTCGGCGACCCCTCCGAGGTCCGCCGCCGCCTCGAGGCGGAGGGCCTGGAGTTCGACGGCGGCCGAGCCACGCCGTCGCGCCGCATCCGCCCGCCGGCCTGGCGCCCACCGGACGCCGACGCCGCGCCGGCGGCGACCGATGAGGCGGACCCGCGGCCCCCGGTGCGCGGCGCGTCCGCGGCGCTCGACGCGGCCGCTCCGGCGGGCTCACGGCCCCCGGCCCGCGCGACGGCCAAGGCGGCGGCGTGAGCTCGTCCGCGATCACGTCGGCCGGCCGCCGGCCGCGTGCGCCGCTCGCTCGGCGCACCCGTCCCCGGCGGGGCGGTCGGCCACGGCCGGCCCGTCGGCGCGCCCGCGCGCGGCTGCGCCCGGTCGCCCTCGTGCTCGCGCTGCTGGTCGTGGCGCTGCTGGTCGTCGCACCGGCGGCGGCGCGGGCGGGGACGTACACGGTCGAGTCGTGCGCCAACGGGTCGACGTCGGGGTGGGCACCGTTCTACTGGGGTTCGTACTCGGGGTGGGGCAACTCCTGCGGGCTCGCGGGCGGGGCGATGGGCGCCGCGATCTCGACGCAGCCGGCCAGCACCGCGGGGTGGACGTTCACCGCGCCGGCCGACACCGACATCGCCGGGTTCCGCCTCTCCCGGACCTACGGGCAGGCGGCGAACCAGCCCTTCGGCACCAGCGTGGTGACGACGCTCACCGGGCCCAGCCAGGCGTTCTACGACGCGCGGCCGAACTTCGGCGGCGCGACGTCCGCCGGCCCCGAGCTGCAGGCGGGAGGCGGGCTGCGCGGCCAGACCACGCTGACCGCCCGCCTGGACTGCGGCGGCGGCGGCGCCTGCACGGGCAACTCGTGGCTCCACGTGCACTCGGCGTCGATCGACCTGCGCGACGACTCGCCCCCGGTCGTGAGCTCGGTGTCCGGCTCGCTGCTCGCGGCCGGTGCGCTCACGGGCACGCGGACGATCGCGTACGCCGCGCACGACAAGGGCGGCGGCGTCCGGCGCGAGCAGCTGCTCGTGGACGGCGCGGTGGTCGCCGAGCGGGCGCGCGACTGCTCGTTCGGGCTCGCGGTGCCGTGCCCGCTCGGCGTGTCGGGCGCCCTGGCGGTCGACACGACGCGGCTCGCCGAGGGAGAGCACGAGGCGACGCTGCTCGCCGCCGACGCGACGCTGACGGGCACGGGGGTCCACGGGCCCGTCCGGTTCCTGGTCGACAACGTGCCGGCCCCGACGTCGACGCGTGCGCCCCGCATCTCGGGCAGCGCGACCCTGTACGCCGACGACGGCGCGTGGACCGGCGCGAACCTCGCGTACGCGCGTCGCTGGCAGCGGCTCGAGGACGGCGTCTGGTCGGACATCGCGGGCGCCGACGGCCCCGTGTACACGCCGACGGCCGAGGACGCCGGGCTGCGGCTGCGCTTCAAGGTCCGCGTGAGCAACGCGGAGGGCGCGGCGGAGGCGGTCTCCGAGCCGACCGCGCGGCTGCCGGTCGCGCCGGTCGTGACGCCGACGGCCACGCCGACACCCGTCCCCAACGCCGCATCGACACCCGAGCCGGTCGTCGCGGCCGGCCCGCCGCCGCCCGCGCCCGCTCCCGCTCCCGCTCCCGTGACCACGGAATCGCGGCTCAGCGCGGCGTTCGCGTCCGGCCGGTCGGTCGTGACCGTTCGCTGGGGTGAGCGCCGGAAGGTGACGGGTGCGCTGACCCGCGTGGACGGGCGGCCGCTCGCCGGCGAGGTGGTCACGGTCGCCAGCCTCCTGCGTGCGCGGGGCGCGGTTCCGGTCGGCGCCGGGCGAGCGGTCACGGACAGCGCGGGGCGCTTCAGCTTCCTGCCTGCGCCCGGCGCGTCCCGCGTGCTGACGTTCGCGCACGGCGGCCGCACGGTCGCCCTGTCGGTGCACGTCGTGCCGAAGATCGCCGTGCGGATCACCCGCGCCGGGCGGATCGAAGGGCGCGTCAGCGGTGCGCCGCCGGGGATCGCGAAGCGGGTGCAGCTGCAGTCGCTGCACGGCGGGCGCTGGCGGACGTTCGCCACGACGCGCCTGCAGGCCACGGGCGGCCGCTTCGGGCACCGCCCGCGGACGCCTCCGCGCCGGGTGCGCGCCCGTGTGGCGGCCGAACCGGGCTGGCCGTTCGTCACCGGAACGTCCGCTACGGCCAGGAGGTGAAGATGAGCGCCGCGGGGCCGTTCTCAGAGTTTCCAGGGATTCTCGGCAGGGGACCGGCCCCCGGCACCGAACAGCGGCTCGATGGGCCGATCGCAGCAGCCACTAGAACACCGTCTGCTGCTGACTGCCACGTTCTGCCTGCTGGCGGGTGGCGCGGTGATGGTCTACTCGGCGTCCAGCGCCAAGACGATGCTCGAAGGTCAGGGCGACGGGACGACGTACCTCGTCAAGTACCTGATGCACGGTGCGCTCGGGTTGATGGTCATGCACGTGGTCTCGCGGCTGGATCTCAACCTGATCCGCAGGTACACGAAGGCGCTGCTCTTCGCGGCGTTCGTGATGCTCGTGCTGGTCAAGGTGCCGGGGGTCGGCGTGAACGTGAACGGCGCCACTCGCTGGCTCGGTGCCGGGCCGCTGACGTTCCAGCCGAGCGAGGTCATGAAGCTCGCGCTCGTGCTGCACGTGGCGACGGTGATCGCCACGAGGCCCAAGATCGCGCGGAACATCAAGACGGTGATCGGGCCGGTGATCGGCGTCGGCGGCGCAGCGGTGCTGCTGATCGCGGCGCAGCCGGACCTGGGCACCTGCCTCGTGATCTGCTTCACGATGGCGATGCTCTTGGTCACGGCCGGGTTGCCGATGCGCCAGCTGGGGCTCGTGGCCGGCGCCGGCGCGACGCTCGTGATGCTCTTCGCGGTCGTCGAGCCCTACCGGCGCGATCGCCTGATGACGTTCCTGAACCCGTGGGCGCACGCCACGGAGGAGGGCTTCCAGTCCGTGCAGGGGCTGATCGCGATCGGCTCGGGCGGTCTGTTCGGCAACGGCCTGGGCCAGTCCATCCAGAAGATCTACTACGTTCCTGAGGCCCACACGGACTTCATCCTCACCATCATCGGTGAGGAGCTCGGCGTGGCAGGCATCCTCGGTCTGCTGAGCCTGTACGGCATCATCGCCTACGCCGGGCTGCAGACCGCCAAGAAGGCCAAGGGCATCTACGCCAAACTCGTCGCCGGCGGCATCACCTCACTCATCCTGTGCCAAGCCCTGCTCAACGTCTACGCCATCCTCGGCCTCGCGCCGCTGACGGGCGTCCCGCTGCCGTTCATCTCGTCGGGCTCGACGAGCTTGATCACGCTGCTCGCCTCGATGGGCGTGCTGCTCAATGTCGCCTCGGGCGGCCACGCCCATGCGCTCAACGCCGTCCCCGTCCGATCGAAGTCCGCTCGTGACGCCGCCGCCAAGGATCGTCATCGCGGCCGGGGGGACAGCGGGGCACGTGGTGCCGGCGATCGCGGTCGCCGACGCGCTGCGAGCTGAGGGCGCCCAGGTCACCTTCGTCGGCGGGGAGCGCGCCGAGGCCGAGCTGGTCCCCAAGGCCGGCTACGAGCTGGACACGATCAACGTCGAGGGCATCAGCCGCTCGAACCCGCTGAAGGCCGCCCGCGCGGTCGGCAAGGCGGTCGGCGCGCTCGGCGCGGCCCGCAAGATCCTCAAGGCCCGCCAGGCGGACGCCGTCCTCGGCGGCGGTGGCTACGTGGCCGGCCCGGTCGGCCTCGCTGCGACCCGCGCGAAGATCCCGCTCGTCCTCTCCGAGGCGGATTCCCACCTCGGCCTGACGAACCGCCTGCTCGCCAAGCGTGCGGTGAAGCTCTGCCTCGCGTTCCCGCTCGAGGGCCATGAGGACCCCACCCGGGTTCACGTGACCGGCCGTCCGGTCCCCGCCGTCTACGCCGACCGCGCCCGGGCCCGGGCCCAGCTCGGCATCGGCCCGGAGGAGACCGCCGTCCTGATCTTCGGCGGCTCCCTCGGCGCCCGCTCGATCAACCACGCGGCCGTCGAGGCGTTCAAGGACGCCCCGTACCGCGTGATCCACGTCGCGGGCACGCGCGACTTCCCGGACCTGTCCGCCCCCGGCGAGCACTACGTCCTGCTCGACTACCTGACGCCGTTTGGCATCGCCCTCGCCGCCGCGGACGCGGCGGTCGCCCGCTCGGGCGGCTCCGTGTTCGAGCTCGCCCAGTACGGCCTCCCCGCCGTGCTCATCCCGTATCCGCACGCGACCGGCGACCACCAGACCACCAACGCCCGCTGGATGGCCGACGCCGGCGCCGCCCGCGTTCTCCCGGACAACGAGGTCACGGCGGAACGCTTGCGCTCCGAGACCGACGCGGTCCTGGCCGCCCGCGAGGACATGGCCGCGGCGTCGCTCGCCCTGGCCCGGCCGAACGCGGCGGCGGACATCGCGCGTGAGGTCCTCGACGCGGCCGCGCGCGGGCGCGGGTAGGCGGGCGCGGCGTTCACTCCGAGCGGCGCTCTCGGGTGCGATTCGCGTCCGGGAGCCCACCGTCGGGCGTCGCGGTGCGCGTGGTGGCTTTGCTGGGCTCTGCCCAGCAAAGTGACCAGCACCAAGCGAGTGGTGAGTTGATGTGGTTCGGCGATGGCGCGGATTCCTGGATGGGCGGATAGCCGCACCCCGACGAGGCACGTTCAGGGTGCGGGTTCCGGGTGTTCCCTGAGGTCGGGGGTGCGAGCGGACGGCAGAGTCCACGTCACTCCCCGACGAAAGGAACTCCCATGATTCGCAAGGTTCTCACCGCCACGGCCGTCGCCGTCTCGCTCACCATCGCCGCGTGCGGTGGGACCGGGGTCGATGAGAAGAAGGTCGAGGACATCCGGGACCACGCCGCCGAGGTCCAGAAGGACGCGCAGCAGACGGCGAAGGACGTTCAGAACGGCACGAAGGACGCCGAGCAGGCGGCGAAGGAGATCAACGAGGACATGAACGACCTTGCGAACGAGACGATCGACGCGGCGAAGGACGCGAACATCCCGGACGAGGCGCGCGAGCAGCTCGAGGCGGCGCAGGACGAGATGAACGCCGCGGCGGACGGCAGCTGAACCTCGGGGGAGACCGCCGGCCGCGCGACGACAGGACGTCGCGCGCGGCCGGCAAGACTCCCCGCGCATGGCGGGCGCCGCGCGCTGGGCGGGTGCCGCGCGCGTGGCGGCAATCGCCGCCGGCAGGGTCTCGCGCGGTTAGACCGAGGTGAGCAGCTCGCGCTCGCGGACGACTTCGAGGGCGAGGGTCTTGTAGCCCGCCTCGTCGAAGAGGACGACCATCATGTCGTCGTCGTAGCGCTGGACGACGCCCTCGCCCCAGGAGCCGTGGGCGACGCGGGCGCCGACGGGGAAGGGGACGTCGGCGGGCGGGGCGCTCACGCGACCGGCCTCGCAGTTGTCGCAGTTCCCGCACGGGGGCTCGAAGGGCTCGCCGAAGTAGCTGAGGATGAAGGCGCGGCGGCAGTCGTCGGTCTCGGCGTAGGCGCGCATCATGTCGACGCGGGAGCGGTCGAACGAGCGGCGCATCTCCTCGGCCTCGGCGGCGGCGGTGACCAGCTCGGAGGACGGAGAGTCGGACACCGGGGAGACCTCGCCGTCCATCTCGACGTGCACGGCGCCCGCGTCCTCCAACCGTGAGAGCGCGGAGGCGAGCTTCGTGTCCGACAGGTCGGCCTTGGCCTTCAACTCCGCGGCCGGCACGCCGCGGCGGACCGCGTCGAGCACGTGGGCGAGCTCGTCGACCTCGAGGTGCCCGCCGGCGAAGAAGCGGCGCAGGCCGACGTCCTCGGTCCGGTAGAAGAGGACGATCTCGGCGGGCTCGCCGTCGCGGCCGGCGCGGCCGGCCTCCTGGTAGTAGGCGTCCAACGACTCGGCGACCTCGGCGTGGAAGACCCAGCGCACGTCGGCCTTGTCGATGCCCATGCCGAAGGCGGTGGTGGCCACGACGACGTTCAGGTCGCCGGCCATGAAGCGCTCCTGCACGTCCTCACGTTCCGCCGACTTCATGCCGGCGTGGTAGGAGGCGGCGAGCAGCTCGTCGGTGCACAGCTCGGCGGCGAGCTCCTCGGCCTCGCGGCGCGTGCTCACGTAGACGATCCCGGGCGGCGTGGACTCGCGGATGCGCTCGATCAGCGCCCGCCGCTTGCGCTCGGCGCCCTGCTCGCCGTGGAAGCGCTCGACCGAGAAGCGCAGGTTGGGCCGGTCGAAGCCGCGGATCAGCAGGACCGGGTCGCGCAGGCCGAGCCGCGTCACGATCTCGTCCCGCACCGGCGGCGCGGCCGTCGCGGTCAGCGCCAGCACGGGCGGGCGCCCCAGGGCCTGGATCGCCGCCCCGAGCCGCAGGTACTCCGGCCGGAAGTCATGGCCCCACTCGCTCACGCAGTGCGCCTCGTCGACCACGAACAGCGAGATGTCGGCGACCGCGAGCTCGTCGAGCACGTCCTTGCGCGCCAGCTGCTCCGGCGCCAGGAAGAGGAACTCGAGCGCGTTCTCGGCCAGCTCGTGCAGCGCCTCCTCGCGCTCGCCCTTGGGGAGCGAGGAGTTCAGCTGCGCCGCGCCGCCCGCCGCGACCTCGTTGAGCCCGTCGACCTGGTCGCGCTGCAAGGCGATCAGCGGGGACACGACGATGGTCGAGCCCGGGGTGAGGAGCCCGGCGATCTGGTAGATCGCGGACTTGCCGGCGCCGGTGGACATGACGGTGAGCACGTCGCGGCCTTCCAGCGCCGCCTCGATGGCTTCGCGCTGCCCCGCACGCAGTGACGGGAAGCCGAACGCCTCGCGCGCCACCCGTTCGATCCTCGATGTGTCGGCCAAGCGCCGTAGCCTGACAGGCGTGAATCAGCCGTGGTCAGGACGCAAACTGCACTTCGTCGGGATCGGCGGCGTGGGGATGAGCGGGCTCGCGAAGGTCGCCCGCATCCTCGGCGCCGACGTCACGGGCTCCGACCGCGCCCAGGGCGGCCACGCCGCGAGCAACGTCCCCGCGGGCGCCGAGGTCGTCTACTCGAGCGCCATCCCGGCCGACAACCCGGAGCGCACGACCGGCGCGCCTGAGCTGCACCGCGCCGACCTGCTCGCCGAGCTCACGCAGCTCAAGCCGACGATCGCCGTCTCCGGCACCCACGGCAAGACGACCACGAGCTCGATGCTCGTCCACGCGCTGCCCGGGCAGAGCTACCTGGTCGGCGGCGAGGTCCGCAGCACCGGCACCAACGCCGACTGGCACCCCGACAGCGAGTGGCTGATCGTCGAGGCCGACGAGTCCGACCGCAGCCTGCTCAAGCTGCACCCGACGATCGCGGTCGTCACCAACGCCGAGCTCGACCACCACACCACCTACGCGTCGTCCCGCGACGTGGACGAGACCTTCGCGGCGTTCCTCGCACGCGCGAGAGACGCCGTCGTCGCGCCCGACCTCACACGCCTGCGCGCGGACGCGCACGTCTTCGGCGAGTTCGACGGCCCGCTGCCCGTGCCCGGCGCGCACAACCGCCGCAACGCCGCCGCGGCGCTGAAGGCGATCGAGCTGGCCGGGGAGGACGTCGCCGCGGCCGCCGCCCGGCTCGCCGACTTCCAGGGTGCCGGGCGGCGCTTCGAGGTGGTCGGCGAGGCCCAGGGGGCAACGGTGGTCGACGACTACGCCCACCACCCGACCGAGGTCCGCGCGACGATCGAGGCGGCCCGCTCGCGCGACGCAGGCCGCGTCGTCGCGCTCTTCCAGCCGCACCTGTTCAGCCGGACCCAGCGAGAGGCGATGGCGTTCGGCCAGGCCCTCGCCGGCGCGGACGTCGTCGCGGTGCTGGACGTGTACCCCGCGCGGGAAACGGCCGCGGACTACCCCGGCGTGTCCGGGCTGACGATCGTGCGGACCACGCTGGACGCCCGGCCGGGCATGCCCGTGTTCTGGGCGAAGACCCACGCCGCGGCGCGCCGGTTCCTGCAAGACACGTTGCAGAACGGCGACCTGCTGCTCACGATGGGCGCCGGCGACGTCAACACGATCGGCAGGGACCTGGTCGCGCATAGCGAAGCACCCGGACGATGACGCGCCTCAAAGTTGGTCTTGCCGTCGTCGCCGTAATCGTGCTGACGGGCGGCGGCTACCTGTGGCTGCGCCAATCGAGCCTGGTTGCGGTGCGCGACGTCCAGATCAGCGGCATCACCGCCTCCGACGGCGAGCAGGTCCGCACGGCGCTCGAGGGGGCGGCCAAGGACATGACGACCCTGCACGTGCGCGAGCAGGTGCTCCATGAGGCGACCGCGCCGTACAGCTCGGTGGGCGATCTGAAGGTCAAGGCCGACTTCCCGCACACGCTCCGCATCCAGGTGGTCGAGCGCCGCCCGGTCGCGGCCGTCGCGCGCGCCGGGGAACGACGGCGGATCCCCGTCACGAGCAACGGCACGTTGCTGCGCGGCGTGACCGCCGAGCGCGACCTGCCGACCATCAGCGTCAAGTCGGAGCCCGCCGGGGCACGCATCACCGACCGCAAGATCCTCGACGCGCTCGCCGTCGCGAGCGCCGTCCCGACACCGCTGCGCGGCCGGACCGGTGAGGTCAAGGTCGAGAAGCGCGGCGTGGTCGCCGAGGTGGAGGACGGCCCCGAGCTGATCTTCGGGGACGGCAAGGACGCCGACAAGAAATGGGCCGCGGCGGCCCGCGTCCTGGCCGAGATCTCGGCCCAGGGCGCCGTCTATCTCGACCTCCGCATCACGGGCCGGGTGGCCGCGGGCGGCCTCGCGCCGATCGCCACACCCACGCCCGACCCGAACCTTCAACTTGAGGGTGAGAACAGCCCAACTCTCAATCCGTAGTCGAGACTTCGGCAGCTTGCAACGATCTGTGCGCGGATTCGCTCTCGTTGACATCGGGAACGAAATCCCCGTACCTTGGCGTAATCCGCGCCGTCGGCGAGCATGCTAAAACGCTCGACCCTAACTAGAGGTCCGGACGGAAAACCCAAATGGAAGCCAGCGGTTATCTCGCAGTCATAAAGGTCGTCGGTGTCGGCGGCGGTGGAACCAATGCCGTGAACCGGATGATCGACGCCGGTCTGTCCGGCGTGGAGTTCATCGCGGCCAACACGGACGCGCAGGCGCTCCAGATGACGGACGCCGACCTCAAGCTCCACATCGGCGGTGCCCTCACCAAGGGCCTCGGCGCAGGAGCCAACCCGCAGATCGGCCAGGGCGCGGCGGCCGAGTCGCGCGACGACATCAAGGAAGCGCTCAAGGGCGCGGACATGGTCTTCGTCACGGCCGGCGAAGGCGGCGGCACGGGCACGGGCGCGGCGCCGGTGATCGCCGAGATCGCCAAGAACGAGATCGGCGCCCTCACCGTGGGCGTCGTCACGCGGCCGTTCGCGTTCGAGGGCTCGCAGCGTGCCCGCCAGGCGCAGGAGGGCATCGACCGCCTGCGCGAGATGGTCGACACGCTGATCGTCATCCCGAACGAGAAGCTGCTCGCGATCGTCGAGCGCCGGACGAGCATCCTCGATGCCTTCCGCGAGGCCGACAACGTGCTGCGCCAGGGCGTCCAGGGCATCACGGACCTGATCACGATCCCCGGCCTGATCAACCTCGACTTCGCCGACGTGCGGGCGATCATGGAGAACGCGGGCAGCGCGCTGATGGGCATCGGCACCGCCCAGGGCGAGAACCGCGCCTCCGAGGCCGCCAAGGCCGCGATCAGCTCCCCGCTGCTGGAGGAGTCGGTCGAGGGCGCCACCGGCATCCTGCTCAACATCACCGGTGGACAGGACCTCGGCCTGTTCGAGGTCAACGAGGCCGCGGAGCTGATCCACTCGGCCGCCGACGCGAACTCGAACATCATCTTCGGCGCGGTCATCGACCCGGCGATGGGCGAGGAGATCCGCGTCACGGTGATCGCCACGGGCTTCGACCACGGCGGCGTGCGGGCGGCCCGCGAGGAGCGTCAGCGCGCGCCCCGCGACCGCAACCCGCGCATCGACGAGCGTCAGCGCGACTCGCTCGTCATCCGCGACGACGATCTCGACATCCCGCCGTTCCTTCGCTGACCTCCCGTTATCGGCCGTCACGGCCGATAACGCGGGGTGATGTTGTCGCGCCGCCCACCGCTGCTCGTGCCGCTCCTCGCCTGCGTGGCGTGGTTGCTGGGGTACGGGCTCAACGAGGCGGCCTTCGGCGGGCATGACCTCGGACCGCTGTTCTCGCGGTTCGCACACGACGTCGTGCTCGCGGTCGCGGCCGCGCTCTGCCTCGCGCGGGCCGTCGCCATCCGCCGTGAGCGCGCGGCCTGGCTGCTGATCGGCGGCGGCGTCGCCGCGTGGAGCGCCGGCGAGGTCTACTACACCGCCGTCCTCTGGGACGACACCTCACCGCCGATCCCGAGCTTCGCGGACGTCGGCTTCCTGCTCTTCGCCCCGCTGGTCTTCGGCGGGATGGTGATCCTCCTGCGCCACCGCGTCCGGCTCACGCCCACGCTCCTCGTCGACGGCATCACCGCCGCGCTGGCGGTCTCCGCCCTGAGCGCGGCGATCGTCGTCCAGGCGGTGCTCGAGCACGCCGAGGGCGATCCCGTGTCGGTGGCGATCACGCTCGCGTACCCGATCTTCGACCTCGTGCTGCTGGCCATCGGCGTCGGCGCGCTCGCCGCCACCGGCTGGCGCCTGGACCGCACCTGGGCGCTGCTGGTCGGCGGGATCCTGGCGTTCTGGCTCGCCGACTCGGTGTTCCTCGTCCGGACCGCCGAGGGCACGTTCGTGTCCGGCGGGTGGCTGGACATGGCGTGGTGGCTGGGCCTGCTGGCGATCGCGCTCGCCGCCTGGCAGCGCGGGCCGACCAGCCGCCGCCGGCCCGCCGACGACAGCCCGCGCCTGATGATCGCCCCGCTCGTGTCCGGCGCCGTCGGCCTCGAGCTGCTCGTCTACGCGTCCGCGGTCGACCTGAACCCGCTGGCGGTCGCCCTCTCCGCGGCGGCGCTGGTGTTCGTGATGGTCCGCCTGACGATCACCTTCCGCCAGAACGTCTCGATGCTGCGCACGACCCGCGACGAGGCCGTCACCGACCACCTGACCGGCCTCGGCAACCGCCGCGCCCTCACGCGCATGCTCGAGGAGGTCCTGCCGGACGCGCGCCCCGAGACCCCGCACGTGCTCGCGCTCTTCGACCTGGACGGGTTCAAGCACTACAACGACACGTTCGGCCACCCGGCCGGTGACGAGCTCCTCGCGCGTCTGGGAGCCCGCCTGGACAGCTTCGTCGGCCCGCGCGGCCGCGCGTTCCGGATGGGCGGCGACGAGTTCTGCGTCCTGCTGCGCCCCCGCGGCGAGGACCCGACGACGCTCGTCGAGGGCGCCGCGCACTCGCTCAGCGCCGAGGGTGAGGGCTACTGGGTCGGCTGCTCGTACGGGTTCATCACGCTGCCCACCGAGGCGGCGGACTCCGACAGCGCCCTCCGGATCGCCGACCAGCGCATGTACGCGTCCAAGCACGCCGGCCGCATGTCCGCCGCCCGCCAGGCACGCGACGTGCTGCTGGCCGTGCTCGCCCCGCACGACTCCACCGCCGCCGACCACGCGGAGGAGGAAGCGCGCCGGCTCGGCCTCGAGCGCGAGGACCGGGAGGCCGTGCGCTACGCGACCGAGCTGCACGCGCTCGGCGAGCGGGTGATCGCCGCGGCGCCTTCGCTGCGCGCCGTGGCGCGCCTCGTGGCCGACAGCCGTGACATCCGCCCGGACTCGTCGGTGGCGGCGCGCATCGTCGCCCAGGCCGTCGCGGGCCGCCCGATCGTCGCCTGAGCGCGCTAGGGTCCGGGGCCGCATGGCCATCGGGTCCGACACCACTCTGCAGAAAACCGCGCTCTACGACCGCCACGTCGCCGCGGGCGCGAAGCTCGTGCCGTTCGCCGGCTGGGAGATGCCCGTGCAGTACGCGGGCATCAAGGAGGAGCACCTCGCGGTGCGCTCCAAGGCCGGCGTCTTCGACGTCTCCCACATGGGCGAGATCGAGACCGCCGGTCCGCAGGCGCTGGAGTTCCTCCAGCGCATCCTCTCCAACGACGTCAGCAAGATCGCCGACAACGGGGCGCAGTACAGCGTCCTGACCAAGGAAGACGGGGGCGTCCTGGACGACCTCTTCACCTACAAGCTCGGCGAGAACCACTACCTGACGGTCACCAACGCGGCCAACCACGTCAAGGACCTCGCCTGGTTCACCAAGCAGGCCGCCGGCTTCGACGTGACGCTCCACGACCGCCTGCACGACTACGCGATGCTCGCGGTCCAGGGCCCGGAGGCGCGCGCGATCGTCGCGGGCCTCACGGACGTCGAGCTGCCCAAGCGCTTCCGCACCACCCGCGCCACCGTGGCCGGCGTGGAGGACGTGCTGGTGTGCGGCACCGGCTACACCGGCGAGGACGGCGTCGAGCTGCTGATCGACCCGATCGGCTCGGTCAAGGTCTGGGACGCGCTGCTGGACGCGGGCGTCGTCCCGATCGGCCTCGGCGCGCGCGACACGCTGCGCCTGGAGGTCTGTTACCACCTCTACGGCAACGACCTGATGGAGACGCGCGGCCCGATCGAGGCCGGCCTCGGGTGGTGCGTGAAGGAGGACACGGGCTTCATCGGCGCGGAGGCGATCAAGGTCGCCCGCGACAACGGCCCGTCCGAGCTGCTCGTCCCGTTCGTGACCGAGCAGGGCATCGCCCGCCAGGGCAACCCCGTCGTCGGTGGCGGCGAGGTCACGTCGGGCACGCTCAGCCCGTCGCTGGGCGTCGGCATCGGCATGGCCTACGTGCCGGTCGACAAGGCCGCGCCCGGGACCAAGCTCGAGATCGACGTCCGCGGCCGCACGCGCGCCGCCGAAGTTCGCGAAAAGCCGCTTTACACGAAGGAGACCTGACGGATGGCCGACGCCAGCTACCCCGACGACCTCAAGTACCACACCGAGCACGACTGGGCTCGGATCGAGGGCGACACCGCCACGCTCGGGATCACCTGGTACGCCCAGGACCAGCTCGGCGAGGTCGTGTTCTTCGACCCGCCGGAGGTCGGCACGGCGATCACCGCCGGCAGCCCGTACGCCGAGGTCGAGTCCGTCAAGGCGGTCTCGGACGTGATCGCTCCGCTCAGCGGCGAGATCGTCGAGGTCAATGACGGCTTGAAGGACTCGCCGGAGCAGATCAACGAGGACTCCTACGGCGAGGGTTGGCTCGTCAAGATCAAGCTCTCCGATCCCTCTGAGGCCGACGGCCTGATGGACGCCGAGAGCTACCGCCAGAGCCTGTCATAAGCTGGACGGCTCAACTATGAGCCGTTACACGTCTGCGACTGAAACCGACCGGCAGGAGATGCTCGCCGCCATCGGCGTCGAGTCGATCGACGACCTCTTCGCGGACGTCCCTGAGGGCGTCCGCCTCGGTCGTCCGCTCGATCTGCCGAAGGGCAAGCCCGAGCAGGAGGTCTATGGCCGCCTGCGCGACCTCGCCGCGAAGAACGTCTCCGCCGAGGACGAGATCTCGTTCCTCGGCGCCGGGATGTACGACCACTACGTGCCCGCGCTGATCGACTCGATCCTCTCGCGGTCCGAGTTCCTCACGCCCTACACGCCCTACCAGCCCGAGATCTCCCAGGGCGGGCTGCAGGTGATGTTCGAGTACCAGACGGCGATCTCGGAGCTGACCGGCCTGCCGATCAGCAACGCGTCCGTCTACGAGGGCCCGAGCGCCGTCGCCGCCGCCGGCTGGCTGGCGCACACGCACACCAAGAAGACCACGTTCCTGGTGTCCGAGAGCCTGCACCCGCACAGCGTCGAGACCCTGCGGACCACGTCCGCCGGCTGGGGCACGACGATCGAGATGCTCCCGGTCGAGAACGGCCTCACGCAGCTCGGCGAGGTCGGCGACGACGTCGCCGCGATCTTCATCGGCCAGCCGAACTTCCATGGCGCGATCGAGGACGTCGCGTCCCTGAGCGCCAAGAAGGGCAAGGCGCTGCTGATCGTCCAGGCCGACCCGCTCACGCTCGGCGTGCTGCGCGCGCCCGGCGAGGACGACGTCGACATCTGCGTCGGCGAGGGCCAGACGCTCGGCAACCGGCTGGACTTCGGCGGTCCGTCGTTCGGCTTCTTCGCCGCCAAGCAGGACTACATCCGGCGCATGCCGGGCCGGATCGCCGGTGAGACCACCGACGTCGACGGCCGTAGAGGCTTCGTGCTCACCCTGCAGACCCGCGAGCAGCACATCCGCCGCGAGAAGGCGACGCACAACATCTGCACGGCGCAGGCGCTGAACGCGCTCGCGGGCATGATCTACCTGAGCTGGCTGGGCCGTGAAGGCCTCGTGGAGCTCGGCGAGCTGCTCGTATCGCGCACGCACTACGCCCGCAAGACGCTCGCGGCGCTGGACGGCGTCGAGCTCTGGCACGACCAGCCCGTCGTGCGCGAGTTCGCGCTCAAGCTGAGCAAGGACGTCCACGAGGTGCTCGAGTTCTGCTCCGAGCGTGGCGTCAACGCCGGCTACCCGCTGGAGGACAACGGCCTGCTCGTGGCCATCACCGAGCAGCGCAGCAAGGCGGACATCGACCGCCTCGCCGAGGTGCTCAAGGAGGCCCTCGCATGACCACGGTGACCGACAACAAGCTGCACGGCGACCCGGGCATCGAGGCGCACGAGCTGCACCCGCAGCGCTCGAGCGTGATCGAGACCGAGCAGCAGCGCGACCGCGCCAAGACCATCTACGAGAAGTCCAAGCCGGGCCGGCGCGCGTTCGTGGCGCCCGAGCTGGACGTCCCGAAGCACGAGCTGCCCGCGCAGTTCCGCCGCGCGGAGACGCCGAAGCTGCCGGAGATCGCCGAGCCGGAGATCGTCCGCCACTACAACCGCCTGTCCAAGCGCAACTTCGACCTGGACTCGGGCTTCTACCCGCTCGGCTCGTGCACGATGAAGCACAACCCGAAGCTGCACGAGCGCGTGGCGGCGCTGCCGGGCAACGCCC
The DNA here is from genome assembly GCF_003633755.1 of Solirubrobacter pauli. Lineage (GTDB taxonomy): Bacteria > Actinomycetota > Thermoleophilia > Solirubrobacterales > Solirubrobacteraceae > Solirubrobacter > Solirubrobacter pauli. The sequence goes on along the minus strand of NZ_RBIL01000002.1, from coordinate 2,196,530 downwards.
GCCTGCACCCGCTGACGAACCCGAAGCGCGCCCAGGGCGCCCTCGAGCTCATGTACGAGCTGCAGGGTGCGCTCGGCGAGGTCGCGGGCCTGCCGCACGTGTCGCTGCAGCCGTCCGCCGGGTCCCACGGCGAGCTGGCCGGCGTGCTGCTCACCCGCGCCTACCACGAGGACCGCGGCGACCACCGCACGAAGATCCTCACCCCGGACACCGCGCACGGCACCAACCCGGCGACGGTGACCATGGGCGGCTACGAGGTCGTCAAGGTCGGCACGAACGCCGACGGCGGCGTCGACATCGACGACCTGCGCGCCAAGGCCGACGACCAGGTCGCCTGCCTGATGCTCACCAACCCGAACACGCTCGGCGTGTTCGACTCCAACATCGAGGAGATCGCCAAGATCGTCCACGGTGTGGGCGCGACGCTGTACTACGACGGCGCGAACCTGAACGCCGTCATGGGCAAGACGCGCCCCGGTGACATGGGCTTCGACATCGTGCACTTCAACCTGCACAAGACGTTCACCCAGCCGCACGGCGGCGGTGGCCCGGGCGCCGGCCCGATCGCGGTGAGCGACCGGATGGAGCCGTACATCACCAAGCCGCACGTCGTCAAGCGCGAGGACGGCACGTTCGACCTCGACTACGACCGGCCGAAGTCGATCGGCCGCCTGCGTGGCTTCCAGGGCAACTACGGCGTGTTCGTGCGCTCCTACGCGTACATCCTCAGCCTCGGCTCCGACGGCCTGCAGGAGGCGTCGGAGCTGGCCGTGCTCAACGCCAACTACCTGCTGGCGAAGCTGCGTGAGCTGGGCGTCACGGACCTGCTCCCGCCGGCCTTCGACCGCATCTGCATGCACGAGTTCGTGCTGTCGGGCGCGCCGATGAAGAAGGAGCTGGGCCTGCGCACGCTGGACCTGGCCAAGCGCCTGCTCGATCACAACTTCCACCCGCCGACGGTGTACTTCCCGCTGCTGGTGGACGAGGCGCTCCTGATCGAGCCGACCGAGACCGAGACCAAGGAGACGCTCGACGCGTTCGCCGAGGCGATGGCCGACATCCTGCGCGAGGGCGCCGAGGATCCGGAGATCGCGCGCAACGCGCCGTACGGGACGCCGGTCCGGCGTCTCGACGAGGCCGGGGCCGCCAAGCGCCCGGTCATCCGTCAGCCGCTCTAGTCGCCGAAAACGGGTATGGGGAGACGCGTCATGCGTCTCCCCATCGCCGTTCTCGCGCTGCTCGCGCTGCCCGCGTCCGCCCAGGCGGGTGTCGTCGGGCTCGAAGGGACTCAGCTGGTCTATCGCTCGGACCCCGGTGAGGAGGTCAAGCTCCTCTCCGGCTACAACGGCGACGGCGTGTTCTTCTTCTCCGGGCGGGGTGTGCGGCCCGGCCCGGGATGCGGCGGCACCGAGGGCGACGTGGAGTGTCCGCCCGCGGGCGTGGCCGGCGTGACGCTCGTCACCGGCGACGGGAACGACACCGTCGCGTACTTCGGGCATCTCACGGTGACGATGACGCTCGGCGCAGGAAGCGATCGCTTCCACGGGCAGGCGCAGGCGGTCGTGGCCGACCTGGGGCCGGGGAACGACGTCGGGCTGGCAGAGACGACGCAGGCGAGCGTCGTCGGCGGCGAGGGCGACGATCAGCTCGACCTCTACGTCGAGGACTTCCACAAGGGGCCCTCCACGCTCGACGGCGGTGCGGGAGACGACGCGCTCTCGCTGCACCACATCGGCGCCTACGCGGCGCTGCCGGGCGGGCTCCGGCCGGGCCGCGCGGCACCGGTCGCGATCGTCTGCGGACCTGGCGCTGACCGCTGGTCCGCGGGTCCGTACGACCTGCCGGGCGACGGCTGCGCGCCGACGCTCACCGGCATCACGACCAAGACCGTCTCGCGCCCGTTCCGCGACGGGACGCGCACGGCGCCGGCGAGCGGCAGCGTGACCCTGAGGCGCCTGGACGACTGGGGGCGGGGCCGCGAGCGCATCGCCCACGGGACCTTTCCCGCCCGGTCCGGGCCGCTGCGGGTCAGCTTGAAGCGCACGGCGGCCGGGCGGGAGCGGCTGCGCCAGAGGCCGCGGCTGCCGGTGGCGGTCTCGATCGAGACGCGAAGTGGCCGTGAGCGAGGCGAGGTCAGCTTCAACTCGCGCATGGGTACATGACCCGCATGCGTCTCGTGATCGTCGTCCTCGCCGCGCTGCTCGCGCTGCCCGCGTCCGCCCAGGCGGGCGTGATCGCGCTCGAAGGCACCCAGCTCGTCTATCGCGCCGACCCGGGAGTCGCCGACAAGCTGATCTTCAGCGACGGCGACGACGCGCTGCTGGTCAACCCGCTCGGCGCGCCGCTGCGCGTCGGCGCGGGCTGCAATGACTCCCGGCTCGGCGTCCAGTGCCCGCTGGCGGGCGTCGCCGGGCTCACGGTCTTCGCCGCGGACGGCGACGACGACGTCCAAGCCTTCACGCCGCTGCCGCTCACGCTCGACCTCGGTGACGGCGACGACCACTTCGACGCCTCCGGCACCGCCGTCATGGTGCTCGGCGGGGCCGGGAAGGACCAAGGCGTCGTCAGCGCGGACAGCGCCGCGATCTCGGGCGGCGACGGCAACGACGGCTTCGAGGTCGAGGGCTCGGACCGGTCGAGTGGCCCGTACGCCTTGGACGGTGGCCCGGGCGACGACGTGATCTCGCTGCAGCGCCGGGGGCCGGGGATGACCCTGATCGGGGGCGACGGCAACGACAAGCTCTACGCCACCGCGACCGGCAAGGCGGCGGTCACGTTCGATTGCGGTGCGGGCGCCGACCGCTGGGTCGCCTACCCGCGTGACATCCCGGGTGACGGCTGCGCCGCGCACCTGGCCGGGATCACCACCAAGACGGTCTCCCGCGCGTTCCGGGAAGGGGCGCTGACGGGGCCGGCGAGCGGCTCGGTCACGCTCAAACGCCGCAAAGGGCTGTCCGGCTACGAAGGGCCGACGGTCGCGCGCGGCGTCTTCACCGCCCAGCCGGGGCCGCTGCGCGTGAGCCTCAAACGCACCGCCGCCGGCACACGTCTGCTCCGGCGCGCACCGCACCTCACGGTGTTCGTGAGCATCCGGACCCGCACCGGCGACGACCGCGGCGAGACCACGTTCCGCTCTAAGGTCGGCTGAATGCGTCGACTGATCCCGCTGCCGCTGCTGCTGCTGGCAGCGCCGACCTCCGTCCACGCCGCGACCGTCGGGCGCGAAGGCACCGAGCTCGTGTACCGCTCCGCGCCCGGGCAGGAGGACCTGTTCGAGGCCGAGCACGGAGGCGGCGCGCTCACCTTCGCAGGCCGGGAAGGTGGCAATGCGCGCATCACGCCCGCCGCGGGCTGCACCCGCGAGCGCGAGGTCGTGCGCTGCCCGACCGACGGGCTGAGCGCCATCCGCGTGCTCGCCGGCGACAGCGACGACCTGATCGCGATGTACGGGCTCCCGGTGCCGGCGATCGTCGATCTCGGACCCGGCAGCGACGACTTCGACGGCGACGCTCCGGCGCTCGACCTCGCCGCCGGTGGTGGCAGCGACCGCGTGGGCGTCGTGACCCGCACCGGCAGGATCGACCTGGGCCCGGGAGAGGACTACGCGCAGGCGACGATCGGCAAGGCGTTCACCGGACCGCTCGCCGTCGAGGGCGGCGAAGGGCGAGACCTGCTGTTCGTCGACGGGCAGCGCAAGGCCGGGATCTCACTGTCAGGCGGGAACGGGCCGGACGACCTCATCGTCCAGCTCGGGACCGACGGCCCGGGTCTCGACATCGCGTGCGGCGCCGGCGACGACGCCACGCAGCTCGCGCTCGTCGACCGCCCCGGCGACGGCTGCGCCGCGCACGTCACGTTCCCGGCGCCACCGGCGTTCGTCTCACGCGCGTTCGGCGGCGCGACGCTCACGGCGCCCGCATCCGGCGCCGTCGAGTTCCGCCGCAACCCCGGGCCGAACGGGCGCCGCGCCCCGCTGCTCGCCCGTGGCACGTTCGACGCCTCCGCCGGCCCGCTCCGAACCCGGTTGAAGACGACGAAGGCCGGGCGCAGGTACATCCGCCGCGACCCGGACCTGAAGCTGTTCGTGACGGTCAAGACGCGCACGGGCGGCGACCGCAGCGAGATCGACTTCGGGGCGCGCCTGCGATGAGGCTGCTGGCGTTCCTGCTGGTCCTGCTCGCCGTGCCGGCGACCGCGTCCGCCGCCGAGACGATCGGGATCGAGGGCACCGAGCTCGTCTACCGCACCGATCCCGCCGCGGATGACCACGGCACGTTCCTGCTGATGGAAGGCGACACCAAGGACGAGCTGTTCGTGATCGGTGGTGGCGTCACGCCGGGCCCGGGCTGCGAGGGCGTCGAGATCAGCTGCTCGGTGGCGGGGATCACCGCGGTGCGGGTGATCGGCGGCTCGGGCGACGAGAACGTCGAGGTCCGTGGCCCGTGGCCGGTGATCGCCGATCTCGGCGCCGGCGACGACCTGTTCTCGGCGACCGCCCCGAACGCCGTGATCGCCGGCGGCCCCGGCGACGACCGCCTCGACGTCTACAACGAGGCGGCCGCGCCCGGGCCGTTCCAGGTCGACGGCGGCGTCGGGGACGACACGCTGACCTTCGCCGGCCGCGCGCCCGGCGTCACGCTCAACGGCGGCGAGGGCGACGACCTGCTCGCCCTCGCGCTCACCGGTCCCGGCGGCGTCCCGGTCGACTTCATCTGCGGCCCCGGCGCCGACCGCACGATCGGCGAGCCGCAGGACCGCAACGGAGACGGCTGCGCCCGACCGGTCACCGGGCTCACCTCGCTGCGCCGCGTCGATCGTCGCTTCCGCGAAGGACGCCTCGAAGCCCCCGCCCGCACGACCGTCACGCTCCGGCGGCGCACCGCGCGCGGCACGGTCGACGGGACGCTCATCGCCCGCCGGACGGTCCAGGCGCCCGCGGGCCCGCTGCGCGTCCAGCTCAAGACGACGGCGGCCGGGCGGCGCGCGTTACGGCGCACCCCGAAGCTGCCGGTGTGGGCCTCGATCAGGACTCGAACCGGGTCCGACAGCGCCGAGGTGATCTTCGCCTCAAAGCTAGGCTAAGCCGCACAGTGGTCATCTTCTCCGGCATCCAGCCCACCGGGCGCAAGCACCTCGGCAACTACATCGGGGCGATCCTCAACTACGTCAAGGGCCAGGACAAGGCCGACCCGGCGATCTACTGCATCGTCGACCTGCACGGCACTACCGTCCAGTACGACCCCGCCGAGCTGCGTCAGCGCACGCGCGAGACCGCGGCGCTGCTGGTCGCCGCGGGACTGGACCCCGAGCGTTGCGTGCTGTTCCGCCAGGGCGACGTGCAGGAGCACTCGGAGCTGTGCTGGCTGCTGTCGAGCGTGACCTCCGTCGGCCAGCTCAACCGGATGCACCAGTTCCGCGACAAGGCGGGCGCCGCGCGTGAGCGGGCGAGCGCGGGACTGCTGTTCTACCCGGTGCTGATGGCCGCCGACGTGCTCGCCTACCGTGCGCACGAGGTGCCGGTGGGGGAGGACCAGCGCGAGCACATCGAGCTCATGCGCGACGTCGCGGAAGCGTTCAACAAGCGTTTCGGCGAGACGCTCGTCGTCCCCGAGGGCAACATCCCCACGGTCGGCGCCCGCGTGCGCGACCTCAAGGAGCCCGAGAAGAAGATGTCGACCACGGGCGGGACGGACAAGGGCCGCGTCTACGTCGACGAGGACCCCGCGTCGATCGTCAAGAAGTTCCGTGGCGCCACGGCCGACAGCGGCCGCGAGATCATCGTGGCCGACGACAAGCCGGGCATCTCGAACCTGATCGAGATCCTGGCCGTGGTGCGCGACACCACGCCGGGCGAGATCGAGAAGGCCTTCGAGGGCTCGGGCTACGGCGACTTCAAGACCGCCGTCGGCGAGGAGGTGGCCGCGTGGCTCACCCCGACGCGCGAGCGGTTCAACGAGATCAAGGACGACACGACCGAGATCGAGCGGTTCCTCCAGGTCGGCGCGGAGAAGGCGCGCGCGATCGCCGCACCCGTGCTCGCGGACGTCCGCGAGGCGATGGGCGTCGGACCCGTCCGCACGCCCGCCTAGCCTTTCCCATGTGAGACTCGCCGAGCTCGAGCTGGACCTCGACGTCTTCGCCGGTCCGTTCGACCTGCTCCTCTCGCTGATCCTGCGGGAGGAGCTGGACCTGCTCGAGGTCGACCTGGCGGAGATCGTCGTCACCTACCTGGACCACCTGGAGGCGACCGCGCAGCTGGACCTCGAGTCCGCGACCGAGTTCCTGGTGCTGATCGCGGCGCTGCTGGAGCTCAAGTCGCGGCTGATGCTGCCCGGCGAGGAGGTCGAGGAGCTGGACGAGCTGGCGCCCGCCGAGGCCGCCGAGGAGCTCATCGAGCGGATGCTCCAGTACGCCCGCTTCCGCGCGGCCGGCGCGCACCTCGCCAAGCTCCAGGAGCACGAGCGCGGCTTCCTGTACCGCAGCGCGCCGCACAAGCTCGGCCCGGGGGAGGTCACCGCCGGCGCCTACGAGCCGTCCGTGCTCGGCGCGGCGATCGGGTCGCTGCTGCGCATGCCCAAGCCGATCGACCTCTCGCACATGGCGATGCCGCGCGTGACGGTCGGCGAGCGCCTCCAGCACCTGCGCGGCCTGCTCAAGCGCGCCAGCTCGTTCTCGTTCGAGGAGGCCGTCAAGGACGCCGACCGCGTGACCATCTGCGTCACGGTGTTCGCGCTGCTCGAGCTCTACAAGCGCGGCGAGGCGTCGTGGGAGCAGGACGAGCCGTTCGGCGAGATCACCGTCCACGTCGGCAGCCCCGTCCCGGCGGCCGCGGAGGCCGAGGCCGCGTGAGCGCCCCGCTCACCCTGGCCGCGCGGATCGAGGCCCTTCTGTTCCTCGCGCCCGACCCGGTCTCCACCGAGGAGCTCGCGGACGCGCTGCAGACGTCCGAGGAGGCCGTCACCAACGCGCTCGTGACGCTCGAAGGCGCGCTGGACGGCCGCGGCCTCGTGCTCAAGCGGATCGGCGGCGGCGTCGTGCTCGCGTCCCACCCGGACGCCGAGGAGTCCGCGCGGCGGCTGCTGTCCCGGCCCCGCACCCCGGCGCTCACGCCCGCCCAGGCCGAGACGCTGGCGATCGTGGCCTACCTGCAGCCGGTCAGCCGGCCGGAGGTCGCGCGCATCCGCGGCGTCGCCAGCGAGAGCGCCACCACCGCCCTGGCCGACCGCGGCCTGATCGAGGAGGCGGGGCGCTCCCAGTTCGGCGCGGTGCTGTACCGCACGACGCCGCTGTTCCTGAAGCTCTTCGGGCTGGACTCGCCGGAGGCGCTGCCGGACGTCGCGCAGTGGGATCCGAGCCCGGAAGAGGCGCAGGCGCTGCGGGACCGGCTGCTGCGCGCGGGCGAGGCCCGCACCTCCGGTTAGGCACTCCTGAACGCGGGGTACCAAGGCGTGCGCATGAGACGCGCCTTCCTACCGCTCCGCTCCCGCATGCTCGAGGTCACCGTCGCGCTCGGCGTGTTCCTCGCGTGCTCGCTGGTCACCGTCGTGCTGGCGGTGGGCGCCCCGTACCTCGAGCTCCCCGTGTGGCTGTGGGTGCTGTCGTTCGTCGCGATCGTGGTCAACCTGTTGGTCGGCGGCTTCTTCATCAGCTGGCTCAAGCGCGCGTACTGGAACGCGTCGTCGGTCGACCAGGGGAGCGACCGCTTCGACCACAGCTGGGCCGTGACGTCCTGGTTCGTGCCGGTCCTGAACCTCTACCGGCCGCTGCAGATGGTGCACGACGTGTGGCGTGCCGCGCGGCTCGGCAACGAGGCGCTGCCGGCCGTGTGGTGGGTGTCGTTCCAGGCGTGGGGCTGGGTGTCGTTCAGCTTCTGGTGGCTCGGCCACGACTGGTACGTCGGGCTGCTCGGCCTGGTGCTGGGCATCGTCGCGGCGATCTTCGCGATCGTGATCGTCGTCGAGGCCACGCGCGGGCTCCAGCGGCGCAACGCCGAGCTCGAGGCCGACGAACAGGAGCCGACCGGGCGCTTCGACCGCTCGGCCTTCGGCCAGCTCGCAGCGCTCAGGGCCGGGAGCTAGGCCGCGCGGGCCGACTTGCGGCCCGAGAGCACCAGCGAAGCCCCGACGGACGCGCCGAGCGTCGCCACGATCACGCCGAGCGACACCCACACCGGCAGGTGTCCGACCACGTCCTCGAGCAGCATCTTCACGCCCACGAAGACGAGCAGCGCGCCCAGGCCGTAGTGCAGGTACTCGAACCGCTGCGCCATGCCGTCGAGCAGGAAGTAGAGCGCCCGCAGGCCGAGCAGCGCGAACGCGTTGGCGGCGAAGATCAGGAACGTGTCGGTGGTGATCGACAGCACGGCCGGGATCGAGTCGATGGCGAAGATGACGTCGGCGAGCGCGACCGCGAGCAGGGCGGCCAGCAGCGGCGTGGCGACCCGGCGGCCGTCCTCGCGGTGGATGATCCGCCGGTCCTTGTAGTCCTCGCCGACCGGCAGCACCCGCCGGAGCGTGCGCATCGCGCGCCCGTCGGCGAAGTCCTCGCCGGTGTCGCTCGACCGGAAGAGCCGGACGCCGGTGTACACGAGCAGCGCGCCCATCACGTACAGGGCGGGGTGGAAGAGCTCGAGCAGCGTGACGCCGGCGAAGATGAAGACGGTGCGCAGCATCAGCGCGACCGCGATGCCGAACGTCAGCACGTCGGCCTTCAGCGCCTGAGGAACCGCGAACGTGCCGAGCAGCACGGCGATCACGAACACGTTGTCCAGCGACAGCGCCTTCTCCATCAGGAACCCGGCGAGATAGCTGCCGGCCTCCGCGCTGCCGATCAGCGCCAGCACGACCAGCGCGAACGCGACGCCGACGACCATCCACCAAGCGGACCACCCCGCGGCCCTCCGTAGGGATACTTCGCTCTCTCCGCGGTGCGCGAAGAACAGATCGAACGCGAGGAGACAGACGATGGCCACGATCAACGCGGCCCAACCGACGAGTGAGGCGGAAGCGAAAATCGTGGCCGGTATACCCGCAGCGCAACTTCTCAACCGATCACGAGTTGCCGTGAGGGTGCGGAACCTGTCCCTCGCGCTCGGCGCGACCGCTGCCCTGTTGGGCGGCACCACCCTCGTCCTGTCGCAAGCGCAGGCACAGACGCCGGCGTTCTCGGTGTACCCGGTCCCCGGCACGCTGACGGCCGGCGAGAAGACCACGTTCTCGTTCCGCGGCGGCACCGCCTCCTCGCTGGGCACGATCACCGTGCGCGGCTCCGAGAGCGGCACCCACACGGGCAAGCTGCTCGCCCACTCCGACGGCAACGGCGTCAGCTTCGTGCCGTCCAAGCCGTTCGAGCCGAACGAGACGGTGACCGTCACGACCGACCGCGACATCGTCGGCGCGACCGACGGCGACTTCAAGATCAGCATCGGCGACCTCACGACGCGCAAGGCGCGCCCGGTGGAGCTGCCGAACGTGGGGCGCGGGAACGTGCAGACGTTCGCGACCCGCCCGGACCTCGAGCCGCCGTCCGTGACCGTCACCACGGCCAAGCCGGGCCGTGCGCCCGGGTTGGTGTTCCTCGCCCCGAAGGCGGGACGCGGTCAGGACGGCCCGATGATCATCAACGACAAGGGGCAGACGGTCTGGTTCAAGGCCACGCCCGGCAAGATCCCGGCGGACTTCCGCGTCCAGCAGCTCGGCGGCAAGCCGGTGCTGACGTGGTGGGAGGGCCAGCTGTTCGTCGGCGACGGCGACGGCGTCGGCCAGGTGTACGACACCAACTACAAGCGGGTGGCGACGGTCACCGCCGGCAACGGCTACTCGTTCGACCTGCACGAGTTCACGCTCACGCCGCAGAACACGGCGATCGTCCTCTCCTACGAGCGCTTCAAGCGTGACCTGCGCCCGTGGGGCGGCCCCCGCGACGCGCGCATCGTCGACAACATCGTCCAGGAGATCGACCTGCGCACGGGCGCCGTCCTGTTCGAGTGGCACTCCTTCGGGAACGTCTCGCCCAACGAGTCGAACGTCCAGCCGCCGACGGGGCGCGGCTTCGAGTGGGAGTACTTCCACGTCAACTCGGCCGAGGTCACGCCCGACGGCAACTTCCTGATCTCCGCGCGCAACACGTCCGGCGTGTACAAGATCGACCGTCGAACCGGCAAGATCCTGTGGCGTCTGGGCGGCAAGAAGTCCGACTTCAAGCTCGGCAAGGGCGTCCGCTTCGACTGGCAGCACAGCGCCCGCCAGCAGGCCGACGGCACGATCAACATCTACGACAACTCGGCGGCGCCGCCGACGCGCAAGAGCTCGCGCGTGATCAACGTCCGCCTGGACGAGCAGGCCAAGACGGCGACCCTGACGCGCGCCTTCAAGCACCCGCTCGGCCTCCTGTCGGCCAGCCAGGGCAACGTCGAGACGCTGCCGAACGGCAACCTGTTCGTCGGCTGGGGCTCGCAGCGGTGGTTCACCGAGTTCGACCCGCAGGGCAACGTCGTCTTCGACGGCCGGATCGCCCGGGGCAACGACAACTACCGCGCGTTCCGCTACCCGTGGGTCGGCACGCCGGCGACGCCGCCGAAGGTCGTCGCGACCGCCGCCGGTGGCAAGGTCACGGCGCGCGTGAGCTGGAACGGCGCGACCGAGGTCGCCCGCTGGGAGCTCCTGGGGGGCGCGAACCCCAACGCGCTCACGCCGCTCGGCTCCGCCAACACCGGCGGCTTCGAGACCGCCGTGACCGCGACCGCCAAGCCGGCCGTCGTGGCCTTCCGCGCCTACGACGCGGCCGGCAAGGTGCTGACTACGACGACGCCGCTGAAGCCGGCATCGGGGTCTTAGCCGCCAGCTGCCCACAGGCCGCGTCGATGTCGCGGCCTCGGGTCAGCCGGACCGTGGCGCTCAGGCCGTGCTCCTCGAGCGCGGCCTTGAACGCCTCGATCGCGTTCCGCGAGGACCCGTCGTAGATCGAGTCCGTCGGGTTGTACGGGATCAGGTTCAGCTTGTAGATCTTCGGGTCGAGCACCTGCGCGAGCTTGACGGCCTGCGCGTAGCCGTCGTTGACGCCGGCGAGCATCACGTACTCGATGAAGACCATGCGGCGCTTCTTCTCGTAGAAGGCCTCGCACGCGTCGAGCACCTCCTGCATCGAGTAGCGCTCGTTGACGGGCATGATCTGCGAGCGCAGATCCTCCTCGGGGGCGTGCAGGGAGAGCGCGAGCCGGATCGGCATGTCGCTCTCGGTCAGGCGCTTGATGCCCGGGACCCAGCCGACCGTGGAGATGCCGGTGCGGCGATGCGTGATCCCGACGTCCGGCAGCTTGCGGCAGACCTCGAGCACGTTGTCGAGGTTCATCATCGGCTCGCCCATGCCCATGAACACGAGGTGGTTGACCGGTTCGATGCGGCGGAAGTGCAGCACCTGGTCGAGGATCTCCGACGCGGTGAGGTTGCGGCCGAACTTCATCTTGCCGGTCGCGCAGAACGTGCACGTCAGCGGGCAGCCCGACTGGGAGCTGACGCAGATCGAGCGGCGCCCGTCCTTGTAACGCATCAGCACGGCCTCGACGGCGCGGCCGTCCTTGGTGTGGAACAGCGCCTTGACCGTGCCGTCGCTCGCGTGCGCCTCACGCACGAGCTCGAGCGTGCTGAACGGGACCTCCTCGGCCAGCTTCGCGCGCAGCGCCGCCGGCAGGTCGGTCATCGCGTCGTAGCTCTGCGCGCCCTGGGACGCCCAGCGCCACACCTGGCGGGCACGGAACGCGGGTTGATCGGCCAGGGTGCTGTCCAGGAGCTGCAGATCCACGCCCTCTATGGTGGCAGCCCTAGAAATGCGCCTTGCCAAGTACCTCGCCCACGCCGGAGTCGCCTCCCGCCGCGCCTCGGAGCTGATCATCGCCGACGGCCGCGTGACCGTGAACGGCAAGGTGGTCACCGACCCCGCCCGCGACGTCCACGACGAGCTCACCGTCAAGGTCGACGGCAAGCGGGTCAAGACCTCCAGCCAGACGCTCGTCGTCTACCTCGTCAACAAGCCGGCGGGCTACGTGTCCACGGCCAAGGACCCCCAGGACCGGCAGACCGTGGTCTCGCTCGTGCCCTCGTCGCAGCGGCTGTACCCGGTCGGCCGCCTGGACTTCGACACCACCGGCCTGATCCTGCTGACCAACGACGGCGATCTCGCGCACAAGCTCACGCATCCTTCGTTCGAGGTGCCGCGCACGTACCGGGCCCGCGTCGCCAACGCCCCGGTCAACGAGCCCGCGCTGAAGGCGCTGCGCGACGGCGTCCTGCTCGAGGACGGCATGACCGCGCCCGCGAAGGTCCGCAACGTCTCCTCCGGCGTGGTCGAGCTGACCATCCACGAGGGCCGCAAGCGCCAGGTCAAGCGGATGCTCGAAGCGGTCGGCCATCGCGTCTACACGCTCGAGCGCGTGGCCTTCGGGCCGCTGCGCATCGGCTCGCTGCAGCCGGGTGAGTTCCGCAAGTTGGGCCAACCTGAGGTCGAGCGCCTCCGGGAGCTTGGTTGAATGGCGGACGCCATGCGGGTCGTCGCCCTACGCGGAGCCAACGAGGTCAAGTCGAACACCGCCGAGGACATCCTCGCGGCGACCGACAAGCTGATGCGCGAGATCCTCGAGCGCAACCAGCTCGCCGCCGACGACCTCGTCAGCTGCATCTTCACGCTCACGCCGGACCTCGACGCGCAGTTCCCGGCGGCCGCGGCCCGCGCGATGGGCCTGAGCTCCGTGCCGCTGCTGTGCGCGCGGGAGATCCCGGTGCCCGGCGCGCTGCCGAAGATCATCCGCGTGATGATCCACGCCTACATGGACCGCCCCGCCGAGCACGTCTACCTCGGCGAAGCGGCCAAGCTCCGGCTGGACCTCGCCGGCGCTCAGTAGCCGAGCGAGCGATAGCGCCGCACGGACAGCGGCACGAAGATCGCCAGCAGCACGGCCGCCCAGGCGAGCGACGCCAGCACCGGGTGCTGCAGCGGCCAGACGTCGGGCACGGGCCCGGTGGGGGAGCCGAACAGCTCGCGCGTCGCCTGCGCGAGCGCGGTGACCGGGTTCCACTCCGCGATCTGGCGCAGCCCGTCCGGCAGGCCCGCGACCGGCACGAAGATCCCGCTCAGGAACATCAGCGGGAAGATCACGCTCATGGCGATCCCGTCCGCGCCGTCGGGGTCGCGCACCATCAGGCCGACCCACACGCCCGCCCACGTCACCGCGAACGCGAGGACCAGCAGCAGGCCGAACGCGCCGAGCGTGTCCAGCACCGAGCCGTGTGGCGCCCAGCCGACCAGCAGGCCACAGAGCGCGACGACGACCACGCCCGCGATCAGCTCGACCAGCTCGGCGATCGTGCGGCCGGCGACCACCGAGAAGCGCTTGATCGGCAGGGCGCGCAGGCGGTCCATCAGCCCCGAGCGGATGTCGGACGCGACGCCGACGGAGATCCCCGGGAGCGTGCCGATCATCGACTGGGCGAAGATGCCGGACACCAGATACTCGTGGTAGTCGCCGCCGCCGGGCACATCGATCGCGGAGCCGAAGACGTAGGCGAACAGCAGCACGAACACGAGCGGCATCGCCAGCGCCCCGAACACCTTCTCGGGGATGCGCGGGATGTGGCGCAGGCTGCGGCCGGCGAGCAGCCGGACCTCGTGCACGGTGCTCATGCCGCGGCCGTCAACGCGAAGAACGCGTCGTCGAGCGTGGGCTGGGACAGCGCGGCCTCCTCGACGTCGAGGTCGTCGAGCTCGTCGAGGATCGCGCGCAGGTCGTCCGGGCCGCCGGGCGCGGGCACGGACAGCCGGCGCGTGCGGGCGTCCACCTCCGGGTCCAGGCGGGCGAGCCGGACGGCTGCGGTCTCGACGTCGTCGAGCGTCAGGTGGATGCGGCGATCGCCGACGCGCCGCTTGAGCTCGGCCGGCGTGCCCTCGGCGACGGTGCGCCCGCCGCTCAGCACGACGATCTGATCGGCGAGCCGGTCGGCCTCCTCCAGGTATTGCGTGGTGAGGATGAGCGCGGCGCCGTCGGTGACCAGGTCGGCGATCGCGCCCCACATGTCCGCGCGCGACGCGGGGTCCAGGCCCGTGGTCGGCTCGTCGAGGAACACGACGGGGCGGCGCACGACCAGGCACGCCGCCAGGTCCAGCCGGCGGCGCATGCCGCCGGAGTAGGTGCCGAGGACGCGGTCAGCGGCATCCGTCAAGCCAAAGCGCTCCAGGAGCTCGGCGGTCGCGGCGACCGCCGCCCGCTTGGGCAGCCCCTGCAGCCGCCCGAGCAGCATCAGGTTCTCACGGCCGGTCAGGCGCTCGTCCAGCGACGCGTCCTGCCCGGCGACCGCGATCCGCTCGCGGACCGCCGCGGGCTCGGTCGCCACGTCGCGGCCGGCCACGACCGCGCGGCCCGCGGTGGGAGCGAGCAGCGTCGTGAGGATGCGGACGGCGGTGGTCTTCCCGGCGCCGTTGTGGCCGAGCAGGCCGAGCACGGTGCCGGGGCGGACTTCGAGGTCGAGATCGGCCAGGGCGTCGACGGCGTCGAACCGGCGACCGAGCCCTTCCGTTCGTACAGCGTACGAATTCATACGGCGTACGGTAAAGGTACGCTGTACGGGTGTCAACCCAGCCGCCGATCTGGGCCCGTCCCGAGCCGAAGGGCCGCGGCCGGCAGTCACCGCTCTCGCGGGCGGGCATCGTGCGCGTGGCGATCGAGGTCGCCGACGCGGAGGGCCTCGAGGCCGTGTCGATGCGACGGCTGGCACGTGAGCTGAGCGCCGGCGCGATGTCGCTGTACCACTACTTCGAGAACCGTGAGGAGCTGCTCGAGCTGATGATCGACACGGTCGCGGCCGAGATGGTGGTGCCCGACCTGCCCGGCGACTGGCGGCCCGCGGTCGAGGCCGTCGCGCGTCACAGCCGGGCGATGTTCCGCGCCCACACCTGGGTCCTGCCGATCTTCCAGGACGTCCCCGCGGTCACACCCAACCTGCTGCGCCACATCGAGCAGACCGCGCGCGCGGTGGCGTCGCTGGAGGGGCAGCCGCCCGAGTTGCTCAGCGCACTCGCCGGGGCGGTCGACGACTTCACGATCGGCTTCACGCTGCGCGAGCTGAGCGGCGGCGAGCGCCGGCAGCGCAGCTGGGACACGCCCGAGCTGCGGCTTCTGCTCGAGAGCGGCGAGTTCCCGCTCGTGGCGAGCTTCATCGCCGCCGACTCACCGATGCCGGCACCGGACTTCGAGCTGGGCCTGCGCTGGCTGCTGGACGGCTTCCAAGCTCAGCTAGCCTGATCGCCCATGCCCATCGAGTTCGGCGAGAAGGTCAGGCGCATCCCGGTCTACCCCGCGGCCGAGGGCTACGGGTATGAGGGTCCGGTCGCCAAGATGGCGTCCAACGAGTCGCCGTATCCGCCGCTGCCCGGCGTGATCGAGGCGGCGACGAAGGCGCTCTCCGGGATCAACCGCTACCCGGACCCGACCAACGCCGGCCTGCGCAAGAAGCTGTCGGACGTGACGGGCGTGCCGGCGCAGCGGATCGCGATCGGCAACGGCTCCTGCGACATCCTGCTCGCGGCCGGTGACGCGCTGCTCGAGCCGGGGGCGGAGCTCGTCTACGCGTGGCCGTCGTTCAGCGTCTACCCGCACCTCGCGGCGGCGTCCGGCGCCCGCGCGATCGAGGTCCCGCTCGACGACAAGCACTACCACCAGCTCGACAAGATGGCCGAGGAGATCACCGCCGCCACGCGCCTGGTGATCGTCTGCAACCCGAACAACCCGACCTCGACCGCGCTGCCGCTGGACGAGATCGAGGCCTTCATCAACAAGGTCCCGCGCCACGTCGCCGTGATCCTCGACGAGGCCTACATCGAGTTCAACGTGATGCAGGACCCCGACGACTCGGTGCAGCTGCTCGAGCGTCACCCGAACCTGATCCTGCTGCGCACGTTCTCGAAGGTCTACGGGCTCTGCGGGCTGCGGGTCGGCTATGCGCTGTGTGGCAGCGAGAGCTTCCGGACCGCCGTCGACCAGGTGCGCCAGCCGTTCTTCTGCAACGCCGCCGCCCAGGCCGCGGCGCTGGAGGCGCTCAACCACCAGGACGAGGTCACGCGGCGGGTGGAGCGCAACCTCGCCGAGCGCACGTCGCTGGAGGACGGGCTGCGCGCGCTGGGCATCGAGCCGGCCGAGTCGCAGGCGAACTTCGTCTGGTTCGACCTGCCGGAGACGGTGGCCGAGGCGGACGTGCTGCGCGGCCTGTCGATGACCGGCGTGCTCGTGCGCTCGGGGGAGGCGCTCGGCCGCGAGGGCGCGCTGCGCGTCACGGTCGGGACCGAGGCCGAGAACGAGCGATTTCTGGAAGCGCTCGCCCCGCTTCTGTAAGCTCATCTCCGTGACGACGCTCGCCACCACTTCCGTGCTCCCGGTGGCGTCCTCGTATTCCTACGCGTATTACGGCTGGCGATTTAGCTAGGCGCTCGGCCGGCGACACACGTCTCCGTCCGCACACACCGGGCCCAAGGGCCGAGCGCCGGAGACACCACTCGCCGTACCGTTTCGTCCAGACTTTTGCGTAGGAGCACATCCAGATGATGATCGTCATGAAGCCCGGCGCCACGAACGAGGACATCGAGTCCGTCGTCGAGCGCATCGAGAGCTGCGGCGCCCGCGCGCACCTCTCGCGGGGCGACGAGGTGACCGTGATCGGCGCGATCGGCGACCGCGAGCACGTGCAGCGGCTCGGCCTCGAAGGCCACGCCGGCGTGCAGCAGGTCGTGCCGATCCTGCGCCCGTACAAGCTCTCCTCGAACCAGTTCAAGTCGGGTGAGCGCTCGGTCATCGAGATCGACGGCCGCCGCATCGGCGGCGAGCACTTCTCGATGATCGCCGGCCCGTGCACGGTCGAGTCGCGCGACCAGGTGCTGACGACCGCGGACGCGGTGGCCGCCGCCGGGGCGTCGATGTTCCGCGGCGGCGCCTACAAGCCGCGTTCATCGCCGTACTCGTTCCAGGGTCTTGGCCAGGAGGGCCTGCACCTCTTGGCGGAGGCGAAGGAGCGAACGGGCTTGCCGATCGTGACCGAGCTGATGGACGCCCGCGACGTGGAGCCGATCCTCGAGGTGGCGGACGTCATCCAGGTCGGCGCGCGCAACATGCAGAACTACCCGTTGCTGGCCGAGATCGGCCGCACCGGGCGCCCGGTGCTGATCAAGCGCGGGCTCTCCAGCACGCTCGAGGAGCTGCTGATGGCCGCCGAGTACGTGCTCAAGGAGGGCAACCCGAACGTGATGCTGTGCGAGCGCGGCATCCGCACGTTCGAGACCGCCTACCGCTTCACACTCGACATCATGGCCATCCCGATGCTCAAGGAGCTCTCGCACCTGCCGGTGATCGTCGACCCCTCGCACGCGCCCGGGCGCCGCGACATGGTGCTGCCGCTGTCGCTGGCCGCGGCCGCGGCGGGCGCCGACGGCATCATCGTCGAGGTGCACCCGGACCCCGAGCAGGCCATCTGCGACGGCCCGCAGCAGATCTACGCCGATGACTTCGCGGCCTACCTGGAGCAGGTGGAGCGCGCGGCGGCCGTGGCCGGCAAGGTGCTGAGCGCGGCGGCGTGAAGGTCGCCGTCGTCGGTGTCGGGCTGATCGGTGGATCGGTCGGTCTCGCGGCTCGCCAGCGCCTGGGCGCGCACGTGGTGGGCTACGACCC
Organism: Solirubrobacter pauli; assembly: GCF_003633755.1. Lineage (GTDB taxonomy): Bacteria > Actinomycetota > Thermoleophilia > Solirubrobacterales > Solirubrobacteraceae > Solirubrobacter > Solirubrobacter pauli. Next base: position 2,178,829 of record NZ_RBIL01000002.1, on the reverse strand, counting down.
GTCGGCGGGTGCGCTGGACGCTGCGCTCACACGCGGCGCGATCGTCGAGGCCTGCCCGACGCTCGAGGCGGCGGTCGCGGACGCGGACTTCGTGTTCGTGGCCGCGCCCGTCCAGGTGCTCGCGGGCGTGATCCGCGACGTGCTCGCCGTGGCCGGCCCGGACTGCGTGGTCACCGACGTCGGGTCGGTCAAGCGCATCATCGTCCAGGAGGTCGGCGACCACCGGTTCATCGGCGGGCATCCGCTCGCCGGGGCGGAGACGGCGGGCGTCGAGCACGCCCGTGCCGACCTGTTCGCCGACGCCACCTGGTACCTGACGCCGACGACGGAGACGCGTGGCAGCCACTTCGAGCAGCTGCACCGGTTCATCACGCGGATCGGTGCATGGCCGTCCGCGGTCGAACCCGAGACGCACGACGTCGTGATGGCGTCGGTCTCGCATCTCCCGCACGTGCTCGCCAACGTGCTCGTCGCCCAGGCGGCGCGCGTGCTCGGCGACGAGGGTGAGCGGCTGCCCGCGACCGGCCCGTCGTTCCGCGACGTCACGCGCGTCGCCGGCGCGAACTCCGCCGTCTGGGGCGGCATCTACGCCGCCAACGCCGACGCGCTGGTCGCCGCGATCGACGACCTGGTCGCGCGGCTCACCGTCGTGCGCGAGCAGCTGGCGACCGCCGACGCGGCGGGCATCGCCGCGTGGAACGACGGCGCCCGCGAGGACCGCCGCCGGCTGCTCGAAGCCGACCTGGCCGGGGGCGAGGTGCTCGAGCTGCGGGTGCTCGTCCCCAACCGGCCCGGCATCGTCGCCGAGATCGCCCTGGCCCTGGGCCGCGCGACGATCGACATCGTCGACATGGGCCTGTATCCCTCTTCCGGCTCCCACGGCACGGTCGCGCTGTGGATCCGCGGCGGCGTCGTCGCGGAGCAGGCCGAACGTCTTGTCCGTGAACTTGGGTTGGAGGTCGTGAGAGCGTGAAGTTCGATCCGTCGGGACCGCTGAAGGGCACCCTGCGCGCGCCGGGTGACAAGTCGATGTCCCACCGGGCCGCGCTGTTCGGCGCGATGTCCGCCGACCCCGTGCACGTCACGGGGTACCTCGACGCCGCCGACACGCGCTCCACGCTGTCCGCCGTGCACGCGCTCGGCGCGCTGGTGGAGGAGGGCGCGCCCGGCACGCTGACGATCCGCGGGCCGGGGCTGCGCGGCGCGGGCGACGCGCACATCGACGTCGGCAACGCCGGCACGCTGATGCGGCTGCTTCCCGGCTGGCTCGCCGGCCAGCGCGGCGGGCAGTGGACGTTCGACGGTGACGAGTCGATCCGGCGCCGCCCCGTGGACCGGATCGCGAAGCCGCTGCGCGCCATGGGCGCCGACATCGAGGCGACCGACGACCGGCTGCCCCCGTTCACGGTCCGCGGCACGCAGCTGCGTGGCATCGAGTACGCGCTGCCGGTCGCGTCCGCGCAGATCAAGTCGTGCGTGCTGATGGCCGGCCTGCTCGCCGAGGGCACGACCACCGTGGTCGAGCCCGAGCCCTCGCGTGACCACACCGAGCGCCTGCTCGCCCGCGCGGGGTGCCACATCACACGCGACGGCGACCGGATCTCCCTCACGCAGCACGACGAGCTCGAGCTCGGCGCCATCCACGTGCCCGGCGACCCGTCCTCGGCCGCGTTCCACATCGCCGCGGCGGTGCTCGTCAAGGGCTCGCGGATCGTCATCTCGGACATGAGCGCGAACTGGACGCGCGTCGGCTTCGTGCGCATCCTCGAGCGCATGGGCGGCGTCGTGGTCGGCGACCTCGAGACGCCCGATGCGTCGGCGATCCGCTCCGACGAGCCTGTCACCGAGCTCGACGTCACCGCCGGGCCGCTGGTCGGGACGGTCGTCGAGCCGCACGAGGTGCCGCTGGCGATCGACGAGCTGCCGCTGGTCGCGCTGCTGGGCTGCTTCGCCGAAGGGGAGACCGTCGTCACCGGCGCGGCCGAGCTGCGCGTGAAGGAGTCGGACCGGATCGCGACCGTCGTCGACGGCCTGCGCGGCCTGGGGGCCGACATCGAGGCGACCGACGACGGCTTCGTCGTCCAGGGCACCGGCGGGCTGCGCGGCGGGACGATCGCCTCGCACGGCGACCACCGGCTGGCGATGCTCGGCGCGGTGGCGGGCCTTGCGTCCGCCGAAGGCGTCACGGTCGACGGGATGGAAGCCGCCGCGGTGTCCTACCCGGGGTTCGAATCTGACCTTCGGTCGTTGCTGACTTAACTTTCGTCTAGGCCCTTCGCTAAGCTCCGACCTACCAGTAGGGAGGTAGGGGGAGCAGTGGGACGGAGCAGTGGGGTCTTTGCGGGCGGCGTCGCCGCCCTGATGTTGGTCGCGGGGGTGGGTGCAGGGTCGGCGGGCGGCTCGGAGCAGGCGCCCGCCATCGTCGGAGTCGCCCAGGACGAGGTGTCCTGGGACGAGCCGAACGTGACCATCGACGCGGGCGAGTCGGTCACGTGGAAGTGGACGAACACGACGCAGCAGCACAACGTCGGCTCGCCCCCGCCGCAGTTCGCGATCTGGACTGAGACGGCCTACACCGTGGAGTACACGCGGCGTTACGACACGCCCGGCGTCTACCCGTTCGTCTGCTTCCAGCACGGGGGTATGAACGGGACGGTCACGGTCCGGGGGACGGGCACCCCGACCACGACTCCGACGGCGACGGCCACCGCGACGCGCACGCCGACGGCGACGCCCACGGGGACGCCGACGGCCACGCCGACGCGGACGGCCACGCCGACGGCGACCGCCACGCCGGGCACGCCCGCGGCCACGCCGGCCGCTCCCGTGGCGACGCCGTACCCGACCGCGGTCGTGCCGCCGTCCGCACCACCGAGCACGACCCCGCGTGACGTCAAGCGCCCGACGGTCTCGTCGGTGAAGCTCACGGCGGTCACCCGCGGCGTCAAGGCCCGGTTCAAGCTTTCCGAGCGCGCGACGGTGAAGGTCACCGTCAAACGCGGCTCAAAGACGCTCAAGAGCGTCACCTCGACCCAGGCGGCGGGCACACGCACCGTCACCGTCAAAGGGTCGAAAGTCACCCGCGGCAGGGTCACGGTGGAGCTTCGCGCCACCGATGCCGCCGGCAACGCGTCCTCGCTGACGCGTCGCTCTGCGTCGATTCGACGCTGAGCGCGGAGTAGTCAAGTCACACCCGGCGTCGGCCAGTAAGGGGTACTGGCCGGCCGCCGCATGTCGTTTCAGTGATGGAGGAGGTCCCATTTCCATGCATCGAGCACGCCAGCTCGTCTGCTTGGCGCCGCTTGGTCTCGCACTGCTGGTGCCGACGGTCGCCGATGCCGCTCCCGCGCGGCTGAAGGTGCAGTCCGTCGCGTCGCCGCCCGCCGCGGCGGCGCCCGGCCAGTCGTTCGCGATCAAGACCAGCGTCACGAACCGCTCCAAGAGGGCGGCCAAGGTGCGCGTGAAAGTCACGCTGCGCTCGTCCAAGCACTCCAAGAAGATCGCCCTCACCGTCAAGGGCAAGGCCAAGACGGTCAAGGCGCACAAGACCAGCCGCTCCAGCCTCACGGTGAAGCTGCCGGCGTCGCTGAAGGCCGGCACATACTACGTGCGCGCGTGCGCGGACAGCTCCGGCACGTCGTCGACCTGCAGGTTCACGACGCGCCGGCTCGCCGTCAAGAAGGCGGCCGCGACGGTGCGGCCCGCGCCCGCGCCCGCGCCGGTCGCGCAGGCGGCTCCGGCGCCCGCCGCGCAGACACCGCTGCCGCAGCCCGCTCCCGGTGACGTCGACTACTCGGTGCTCGCCTTCACCAAGGGCGCCGCCGGCTCGACGGCGTCCGCGGTCGCGGCGCTCAAGGCGCTGGGCGAGGCCAACGGCTTCGGGGTCACCGTGTCCGAGGACGCCGGGTCCTTCACCGCCGCCAACCTCGGCAACTACAAGGTCGTCGTCTTCGTCAACAACAAGGGCGACATCCTCAGCAACGCCCAGCAGGGCGAGTTCGAGACCTACTACAAGGGCGGCGGCGGGTTCGTCGCGATCGGATCCGCGATCGAGGCCGAGCCCGACTGGGCGTTCTACGGGGACCTGATCGGCACGCGCGCGGCCACCGCCAACCCGATCGCCGCCAACGCGCAGGCCACCATCAAGGTCGCCGACCGCGTGCACGACGCCAGCAAGTCGCTCCCGGAGTACTGGAAGCACACGGACACGTACTACAACTTCTCGGGCAACGTGCGTGGCCTTTCCCACGTGCTGGCGACGGTCGACGAGACCACCTACACCGGCGGCACCATGAAGACCCTGGCCGACCACCCGATCTCGTGGTGCAAGGACTACGAGGGCGGCCGCTCGTTCTACACCGGCACCGGCGCGAACGGCGACTTCAGCGACGCGAACCTCGGTAAGCACCTGTCGGGCGCGATCCAGTGGGCGGCCGGCCTGTCGGACCCGACCTACAGCGACTGCGGCGCGACCGTGGTCAAGAACTTCAAGCAGGTCAAGATCTCCGCGCCGCCGAACCTGAACGAGCCGATCGGCTTCGACCAGCTGCCGGACGGCCGGATCATCCAGACCGCCCGCAACGGCGAGATCCGGCTGCACGACGGCAAGGGCACCACGCTGCTGCTCGGCAAGCTCCCGGTGTACACCAACTCCGAGGACGGCCTGTACGGCCCGGCGATCGACAACCACTTCGCCGAGAACAAGTGGGTGTACCTCTACTACGCGCCGCCGAAGGTGACGATCCGCAAGTGCGACGGCACGACCGCGGAGGTCGAGACGCCGACGGGTAGCGCGCCCACGCTCGGCATCGACCCGTGCGTCTGGCAGGACACTTGGCAGGGCTACTTCCAGCTCTCACGGTTCAAGTTCGTCGACGCGAAGGGTGACAAGCAGCCCTACATCGACTTCGACTCCGAGCAGAAGATCATGCAGGTCACCAACAACCGTGGCGCGTGCTGCCACGTCGCGGGTGACATCGACTTCGACTCCAAGAACAACCTGTGGTTCGTGACGGGCGACGACACGCCGGCCGGCTCGGGCAACTCCGGCGGCTTCTCGCCCCACAACGACCAGAAGACGGACGAGTACCAGGCGATCCGCACCACCAACGCCACCGGCGGCTCGTTCAAGCTGACCTACAACGACGGCTCCGGCCGCGCGCCGCAGACCACGGGGGACATCCCGTGGAACGCCACGGCCGCCCAGATCGAGGAGGCGCTCCTCGACCTGGTCAACGTCGCGCCCGGCGATCTGACGGTCACCGGCTCGGGCACCGTCGCCACGGCCAGCCAGGTCGTCGCCTTCACCGGTCCGAACGCCGGCAAGGACGTCCCGACGCTCGGCATCACGCCCAACCTGACGGGCACCGGCCCGACCGCCACGGTCACCGTGACGCAGGAAGCCGGGCAGTTCAACGCGCCCTTCGTCGATGCGCGCCGCACCGCCCTCAACACCAACGACCTGCGCGGCAAGCTGCTGCGGATCAAGGTCAAGGACGGGGACATCACGCCGGCCGAGGCCAACAAGCGCGGCGCGACCGGTGCGTACACCGCCGTCCCCGGCAACCTGTTCGCCGAGGGTGACGCGCTGGCCCGTCCCGAGATCTACGCGATGGGCTTCCGCAACCCCTACCGCGTCCAGGTCGACTCCAACGACGTCGCGTACATCACGGACTACTCGCCGGACTCCAACGTCCCCGAGAACTTCCGCGGGCCGGCCGGCACCGGCCGTGTCGAGGTCGTGCGCAAGCCGTCCAACTACGGCTGGCCGCTGTGCGTGTCACCGAAGCTGCCGTACTACCAGTGGAACTTCAACTCGTCGCGCCCACTGGACGCGGCCAACCCGAAGACCTACGAGTGCGACAACCCCAACCGGGGCCCGGCCAACACCTCGCGCTGGAACACCGGCCGCATCAACACGCCGCCCGTCACCCAGCCGGACATCTGGTACTCCTATCGCGACAACAGCGGCCCGCTGGGCACGCCGTGCCTCGCGTACTACGACGGCTCGGGTGGCAAGTGCCCGCAGCTGTTCCCGGAGCTGTTCCAGGGCGGTGTCGCCCCGCACGGCGCGGCGCCGTACGAGTACGACCCGGGCAGCACGAGCGACACGAAGTTCCCGCCGTACTACAACGGCTCGTTCTTCATGGGCGAGTTCGGCCAGGACCAGCTGCGCGAGGTCCGGATCGACAGCGAAAAGAAGATCTTCAAGATCAACAACACGCTGCCGTGCGGTCAAGCGCTCGTGAGCACCGGGCTGCCGTTCGAGTGCGACAACCCCGAGGACATGCAGTACGGGGCCGACGGCAACCTCTACCTGCTCACGTACGGCGACGGCTTCTTCGCCGCCAACGCCGACGCCGGCATGTACAAGTGGCAGTACACCAAGGGCTCGACGGCGCCGACCGCGGTCGTCTCCGCCACCCCGACGAGTGGCAAGGCCCCGCTCACGGTGCAGTTCTCGAGCGCCGGGTCCAAGGACGACGACGAGGGCGACTCGATCCGCTACGCGTGGGACTTCGACGGCGACGGCACGGTCGACTCGGTCGACGCCAACCCGTCGTTCATCTACACCACGAACGGCGTGTACAACGCGAAGCTGACGGTGACGGACTCGACCGGCAAGACGAACACCCAGAGCACCACGATCACCGTCGGCAACACGGCGCCGGAGATCAAGCTCACGGTACCGACCGCGGGTGACTTCTTCGAGTTCGGCCAGAAGGTGCCGTACACGGTCACGGTCACCGATCCCGAGGACGGCACGGTCGACTGCTCGCAGGTGAAGGTGTCGTTCGTGCTCGTGCACGACACGCACGGTCACGGTGAGCAGGAGAAGCTCGGCTGCACGGGCGTGCTGGAGACCGATGCGCAGGACCGCTTCCACGGTGGTTACCTGGCCGGCGGCATCGTCGCCACCTACACCGACAAGGGCGGCCTCACCGGCCGCGCGGAGTCGCTGGTGCAGCGGCCGCGCCATGAGCTCGAGTACTCGCTCGACACCAAGGGCGTCACCGCGGTCGCGGCGACGGCCGAGGACGGCGGCGCCGGCGTGACCACCAGCTCGATCGACCCGGGTGACTACGTGTCGATCAACAACACCATCAACCTCCAGAACATGGACAAGAAGATCACGTTCCGCTACGCGGGTGGCTCCGGCACCAACGCCGCCGGCCGGCCGCGCATGAACGTGGAGATCCATGACGGAAGCCCCACGGGCACCGTGATCAAGACGGTCACGCTCAACTCGACGGGAGCCAACAACAACACGTACACGGATCAGACCTTCGACCTGGACTTCACCGGCTCGAAGCGTCTCTACCTCGTGTTCAAGGCGGTCGACGGTGAGACCGGCGCCCCGACCTCCGGCATGGGCCTGATCAACTGGGTCCAGTTCTCCGGCAAGGGCATCGGCCAGTAGATCCCCGGTGGCGAAGCGTCGCGCGGGCCCGTTCCGCGCGACGTTCACGCCGCGTTGACTTCGTGCCCGGCTCCGCGTGATCGGGTGCCGGGCATGAAGCGACTCATCACCGCCACGGCGGCTTTGACGTTCCTGCTCGCACCCGCGGCGCATGCCACGGGCAAGGGAGGCGAGCCCGCGCTGGAGGCGCGCGCGATCCTGCCCGCTGACGCGTCCTTCCCGGCGCCGTTCGCGGGCGTCGTCAACACCGACCCGGCGCCCGCGCCGGGCGCCACGCAGCCGGTCGGCGGGTTCTCGGCGCTGCTGGACGCCGGCAACGGCGAGCTCTGGGCGATGCCGGACAACGGCTTCGGCAGCAAGGCCAACTCGCGCTCGTTCATCCTGCGCCTGTACCGCGTGAAGCCGAACTGGTCCCGCGGCACCGTCGCGGTCCGCGAAGCGATCTCGCTCAGCGACCCGGACGGCAAGGTGCCGTTCCCGATCGTCAACGAGAACACCGAGGACCGCATCCTCACCGGCGGCGACTTCGACGTCGAGTCGGTGCGCCGCGCGCCTGACGGGACGTTCTGGTTCGGCGAGGAGTTCGGCCCGTTCCTGCTGCACGTGGACGCGCGCGGGCGTGTCCTGGACGCGCCGGTGCCGCTCCCGCGCGTGTTCTCGCCCGACAACCCGTTCCTGCTCGGCCGGACGCCGAACCTCGCGGGCTCCAACGGCTTCGAGGCCATGGCGCTGTCGGCCGACGGGCGCACGCTCTACCCGATCCTCGAGGGCCCGGTCGTCGGCGACGACCCGCTCAACCGCCGCGTCTACGAGTTCGACGTGCGCGAGCGGCGCTACACCGGCCGCAGCTGGACCTATCGGCTGACCCAGCCCGGCCTCTTCGTCTCCGACGCCGTCGCCTTCGGCCGCGACCAGCTGATCGTCACCGAGCGCGACAACGGCCAGGGTGCGGCCGCGGCCTGGAAGAAGGCCTTCATCGTCGACGTCCCGGACCGCCGGCCGGTGCTCGCCAAGCGCGAGGTCGTCGACCTGCTGGACGTCGAGGACCGCTCGGGCCTCTCGCTGCGCGGCGCCCGCCCCGGCGACTTCGGCCTCGGCAACCCGTTCAGGTTCCCGTACCAGACGGTCGAGGCGGTCCTGCCGCTCTCGGGCAACGAGCTCGCGTTCGTCAACGACACCAACTTCGGCTCCACTGGTCGGAACGCGAACCTTCCGGACTACAGCGACTTCATTGTGTTGAAGGTTCCCGGCCTGCGGTAGTACCGTCCGTCACAAGGGGCTCGGGAGGCCTCTGTCGGGACAAAAGGGGTACAGCTGTGCGAGTACGTATGGCGGGGGTCGCCGCTGCGGCGATCACGATGGTCTGCGCGCTGCCGTCGGGAGCGGCGGCGGCAGACCCGGCGAAGCAGATCGAGGCGCTGCAGCAGATCAAGCGCTCGCTGTCACCGGCGGAGCGCAAGCTCGACAGCCGCCTGGCGGTCGGGCTGCGCCGGCAGCAGGTGAGCGGCATGACCGAGGTCGACATCGCGGTGGAGAAGCCCGATGCCGACCTGGTCGAGCGGCTCCAGAAGGTCGGGGCGACGGTGCGCAACGTCGCCAGCACGGGCGAGGTCCGCGCCGCGGTGCCGGCCTCGGCGCTGCGGACGGTGGCGACCTGGGGCGCGGTCGCCAAGGTCGAGCCGGCGGCGCAGGCGATCACCGCGCGGATCGGCGGGCGGACGCTGTCGAAGGAGGAGCGCGCGGCGATCACGGCGGCCGCGGCGGCCGTCGTCTCCGAGGGCGTGCGCGCGCACGCGGCGGACACGGCGCGTGAGACGACCAAGGTCACCGGCGTGGGCGCGAAGCTGTGCGCGCTCTCCGACGGGGTGGACTCGCTGGCCGCGTCGCAGGCCGCGGGCGAGCTGCCGGACGTCGACGTGCTGCCCGACCAGGCGGGGGAGGGCGACGAGGGCACCGCGATGCTCGAGATCCTCCACGACATGGCGCCCGGTGCCGAGCTCGGGTTCGCCTCGGCGTTCATCAGCGACGCGTCCTTCGCGGACAACATCCGCGCGCTCCGCACCGACGCGGGCTGCGACGTGATCGTCGACGACGTCCTGTACTTCAACGAGTCGCCGTTCGAGGACGGCCCGATCGCGCAGGCCGTCAAGAACGTCATCGCCGACGGCGCGCTGTACTTCTCCTCGGCCGGCAACGAGGGCAACGTGCTCGACGGCACTTCGGGCAACTACGAGAACGACTTCCGCGGCTCGGGCCGCAGCGTCGGCAAGTTCGCGGGGGAGGCGCACGACTTCGACCCCGGCGAGCCCGTCCAGGTGTTCGAGCCGATCTCGCCGGACTCCGACGACGGGGTGCCGGTGGCCCTGTGGTGGGCGAAGGCGCTGGGCGCGGCCGCCGACGACTACGACCTGTACCTGTTCGACGGTGCGGGCACCGTCGTGGACTTCGCGCAGGACGTCCAGGACGGTGACGACGATCCGTACGAGTTGCTGTTCACCCCGACGTTCGGTGGCAGCGGCCTGCGGCTGGCGGTGGTGCGGTTCTCCGGCGCGCCGAAGTACTTCCAGCTGAGCGCGCTGCGCGGGCGCTTCGAGGCGGCCGGCGGGTTGCCGGCATGGGTGACCCCGGGTGTGACCCGTGGTCACTCGGCGGTCGCGGACGCCTTCTCGATCGCGGCCGCGCCGGCGGCGACCGCACTGCCGTTCGACCTCGAACCCGGCGATCCACCGAACCCAACCGGACCGTTCCCAGGGTCGTTCACCTCGGCGCAGCTGCCGGAGCGGTTCACCTCCGACGGGCCGCGGCGGGTGTTCTTCCCGAGTGAGGAGGTCCGGGCGAAGCCGGACTTCACCGCGGCCGACGGTGTGAGCACGTCGGTGGAGGGGTTCCAGCCGTTCTTCGGCACGTCGGCGGCGGCGCCCCACGCGGCGGCGATCGCGGGCCTCGTGCTGTCAGGTAATCCGAGCGCGTCGGGTGCCGAGGTGCGCGAGGCGTTCAACGCCACGGCGCTCGACCTGACACCCGCGGGGTATGACAACCGCACCGGCGCGGGTGTGCTGCGGGCCGACGGCGTGCTCAGCTACACGGGCGCCACACCGCAGCCGTTGGTCCGCGCGCAGGCGCCGGACGTGACGGTGACCACCGGTGACGGTGACGCGTTCCTCGAGCCGGGGGAGACGGCACGGCTGCGGCTGCCGGTGACCAACGTGGGCGACGGCACCGCCACGGGCGTGAGCGTCACGGTGTCGACCGGAGACGCGAAGGCGGTCGTGACGCCGCGCTCGCAGTCCTACGGGGAGATCGCCCCGGGCATCACGCGCTCGCAGGACTTCACGTTGCGGCTCGCATCGGACTACCCGCTGGGCCAGCGCGTGGTTTTGAACGTACGGGTGACGTTTGCCGGTGTGCTGTCGCCGACGGCGGACCGCTTCTCCATCCCGACCGGCCAGCCGGGCACGGAGGCGAAGCGGTTCAGCTACGCGGGCACGCCCGTGCCGATCCCGGACGCGAGCACGCTGGGCGCGACGGTGACGATCCCGGTGAGCGGGTTCGGCTACGCGTCGAAGGTGCGGTTCTCGATCGACGGCACGACCTGCAACACCACGGTGGGCTCGACGACAGTCGGCATCGACCACTCGTTCACCGGTGACCTGACGGGAACGCTGACGGCGCCGTCGGGTGTGAGCGCACGGCTCTTCCAGCGGGTCGGCGGCACGGGCAACAACCTGTGTCAGGTGGTGTTCGACGACACCGCTGCCCGCGGGTTCCAGAGCGTCGTCGCCGCCAACGCGCCGTTCACCGGCACGTGGAAGCCCTTCGAGCCGCTGAGCGGGTTGCTCGACGCGTCCGCCGACGGTGACTGGACGTTCACGGTGACCGACGGCGCACGGCTCGACACCGGCACGGTGCGTGCGGTGTCGCTCGAGCTGACAGGCTTCGTCAGGTGAGCGCGTCGAGCGCGGCGTCCACGTCGGCCTCGGTGTTGTACAGGTGAAATGACGCACGGAGACGGCCCGCGCGCGCGGCGGCCATGATGCCCGCGCGTGCGAGCTTCTCCGGCGCGTCCTCGATCGCCGAGGTGACGATCGCCGAGTTGCTGGGCTCCTCACCGAGCCCGGCAAGGAAGCGGTTGGCGAGCTTGAGGTCGTGCTCGTGGATGGTCTCCACGCCGATCTCGTTGATCAGCCGCAGGGACGGCTCCGTGCCCACCCAGCTGAACCAGGCCGGCGACGTGTCGAAGCGCCGTGCGCTCTGCGCCAGCCGCAGCGGCAGCCCGAACTGGTCGGTGAGCGGGTTGGCCGCGGCGTACCACCCGGCCTGGTTCGGCGTGAGCCGGTCGGCGAGCTCGTCCTTGAGGACCATGAACGCGGTGCCGCGCGGGCTCATCAGCCACTTGTACGCCGCGCACGCCACCGCGTCGAACCGCGTGGCGTCCAGCGGCAGCCACCCGATCGCGTGGGTCGCGTCGATCACGGTCAGCGCGCCGTGGTGCGCCGCCGCGGCGGCGATGTCGTCCAGCGCGGCGACCTCACCCGTCGACGACTGCACGGCCGAGACCGCCACCACGTCCGTGGTCGCGTCGATCGCCTCGGCGAGCCGGTCGAGCGGAACCACCTCGACCGTGACGCCGCGGTCGGCCTGGCTCAGGAACGGGAACAGCAGCGACGTGAACTCCGGCTCGGGCGCGAGCACACGGCTCCCGTCCGGGATCGCGGTCGCGACGTGCGAGATCAGCCCGGACACGGTCGCCCCGACCACGACGCTGTCGGGATGCGCCCGCGTGAGCGTCGCGAACTCCGCCCGCGCCCGGTCCGTGACGGCCGTCCAGTGCTCCCAGCTGACCCGCCCGTGACGCCAGTCCTCCTGCGCCTGCTGAAGCGCCTCGTACGTCGGGTCGGGCGGAAGGCCGAAGCTCGCGGTGTTCAGGTACGTCGTCTCTGAATGCCACAGGTGGGTGGGGATCACCCTGGGAAACCTACGCCGCGCCGAGCGGCCGCGGCGTTGATGGCCGTCGTCACGCGGCCCGCGTGCGCGACGGCGGGTTCACCGCCGCGGCGATCGCGTCGGCGACCGCCCCCGCCTCGGCGACGTCCAACGCCGCCGTCGTGACCCGCACGGCCGGCGCGGAGCCGAGGCGGAACGAGGACCCGGCCGCCACCGAGTACCCCGCCGCCCACAGCGCACGGACGACCGCGTCCTCGTCGGGCACGGGCACCCAGACGTTGAGCCCGCTGCGGGCGTGCGGCGCCAGTCCGCGCGCGCCGAGCGCGGCCACCAGCGCGGTCCGTCGCGCCGCGTAGGTCTCCGCCGCGGCCTGGGCGTCGGTGCGCTCCCACAGGGCGGCGGCGAGCCGTTGCAGGATCGCGCTGACCCAGCCCGGCCCGAGCGACTGGCGGCCCTCGACCCGGGCGAGGGTCAGCTCGTCCCCGGCCATGACGGCGCAGCGGAGGTCCGGGCCGAGCCACTTGGAGACCGAGCGGACCACCGCCCAGCGGCCGCTGCGGCCGGCGGCGGTGCGGTAGGGCACGCCCGCCACCGGGCCGAGGTGGTCGTCCTCGACGACGAAGACGTCGCGCAGCAGCTCGCGGAGCTCGGCGGCGCGCGCCTTGTCGTGGGCGGCGCCGAACGGGTTCTGCCCGCGCGGCGTGAGGATCGCGGCGCGGGCGCCGGCGCGCAGGGCGGCCGCGAGCGCCTCCGGCCGCATGCCGAAGTCGTCGACGCCGACCGGCGCGAGCCGGAGCCCGAGCGCGCGCGCGAGGTCCAGCACGCCGGGCCAGCCCGGGTCCTCGACCGCGACGAGGTCCCCCGGGGAGAGCTGCGCGGCGAGGGCACGCTCGATCCCGTCCAGCGCGCCGCTCACGACCACGACCCGGTCGGCGACGACGCCGTCCGCGGCGAACGCGGCACGCGCGAGCGCGGCCAACCCGGGTTCGACCGGAGCCTCGCCGTAGAGGCGCTGCGAGAACGTGCCGGCCTCGGGCGGGCCGACGAGCCCGGTCGCGGCGAGCGCCAGCACGGCGCCGGTCATCTCGGGCAGCAGCGCCGGGTCGGGGTTGCCCAGCGCGAGGTCGCGCACGCCGGCGGGCACCGCCGCCGCCGACCAGGTCGGCCGCAGCGGCGGGCGGTCGGCCACGCGTGTACCTGAGCGGGGCTGGGAGACGACCACGCCGCGCCGGCGGAGCTCGGCCAGCGCGCTCGCGACCGTGGTCGGCGAGACGTCCAGCGAGGCGGCCAAGGCCCGCACGGACGGCAAGCGCACGCCGGGCACCAGGGCACCCGCCGCCACACCGGCCTCCACGCTCGCGGCGATCGCTTCCGCGGAGGTGCCTGAGATGACATACTGTTGCGACACAGAAACCATACTGTACTGTAACAGATGCTGAAGACGCCACGAACCAAGCTCCGCCGCGTGCCGCAGCGCGGCCTCCATGACCGCGCGACGCTCGACGCGCTCCTCGACGAGGCGTTGATCGGCCACGTCGCGTTCGTCACGCACGACGGCCATCCGGCGGTGATCCCGACGCTGATCGCCCGCGACGGGGACGACCTGCTCATCCACGGCAGCAGCGCGAGCCGGACGGTCCGCGCGCTGCGGGCCGGCGCGGAGGCGTGCGTCGAGGTCACGCACGTGGACGGGATCGTGCTCGCCCGCAGCGCGTTCCACCACTCGATGAACTACCGCTCGGCGATCCTCTACGGCACGCTCCAGCCGGCGGCCGACAAGGCACGCGCGCTCGAGGTGTTCACGGAGAAGCTCGTGCCGGGGCGATGGGACCACGTCCGCTGGCCGAACGCCAAGGAGCTCAAAGCCACCGAGGTGCTCAGCCTGCCGCTCACCGAGGGCTCCGCCAAGGTCCGGACCGGGCCGCCCGGGGAAGAGGAGGAGGACTACGCGCTGGACGCGTGGGCGGGCGTGATCCCGATCACGACCCGGCGAGGTGAGCCGATCCCCGACCCGCAGCTGCGCTCCGGCATCCCCGTACCAGATCACGTAAGGTCGCTGACGGCCCGGTAGCTAGCCTTTCCCGTCATGGTCATCGCCATCGACGGGCCCGCGGGAGCGGGGAAGTCCACGGTCGCGCGCGCGGTTGCGCTGCGGCTGGGCTTCACCTACCTGGACACGGGGGCGATGTACCGCAGCGTCGGCCTTCGACACGCGCAGGCCGGCGGCGACGCCGGTCACGTCGCGGCCACCATCAGCATCGAGTTCGACGGCGAGCGCGTGCTCGTCGACGGCGAGGACGTCACCGAGCTGATCCGCACGCCGGAGGCGTCGGAGGCGGCGTCGCACGTCGCAGCGGACCCGCAGGTGCGCAAGGCGCTCGTCGCCGAGCAGCAGCGGATCGTCGCCACGGGCGACTGGGTCGCCGAGGGCCGGGACATCGGCTCGGTCGTCGCTCCCGACGCCGCGGTGAAGGTGTTCCTCACCGCCGACCCGCAGGAGCGCGCGCGGCGTCGTGCCGCGCAGCACAACCTCGACCTCGAGGAAGTCCTCAAGGACCAGCAGGCGCGCGACGAGCGCGACAACACCGCCGATCGCGCGACGCTGGAAGCCCCCAAGGACGCCACCCCCGTCGACACCACCGGCCTCACGCTCGACGAGGTCGTCGAGCAGGTCGTGACACTGGCGATCGAAGCCAAGGAGATCCAGGCATGAAGGTCGCCGTCGTCGGCTACCCCAACGTGGGCAAGTCGTCCCTCGTCAACCGCCTCACGCAGTCGCGCGAGGCCGTCGTCCATGAGCGGCCGGGCATCACGCGTGACCGCAAGGAGCTCCAGACCGACTGGAACGGCCGGACGTTCACGCTGATCGACACGGGTGGCGTGGACACGCAGGACGAGGACCCGCTGGCGGTCAGCATCCAGGACCAGGCGCGCGAGGCGCTCGCGGACGCCCAGGTCGCGCTGCTCGTCGTCGACGCGCGCGCGGGCATGCGCCCCGGCGACGCGGAGATCGCCGACATCCTGCGCCGCGGCAACCTGCCGATCGTCGTCGCCGCGAACAAGATCGACAGCCCGAACGACCTGCCGCTCGCCCACGACTTCTACAGCCTCGGCCTCGGCGAGCCGCTCGCCGTCTCGGCCGCGCAGGGACTCGGCACCGGCGACCTGCTCGACAAGCTGGTCGAGCTGCTGCCCGAGGACGACGAGATCGGCGACGCCGACGAGGACGTCGTCCGCCTCGCGCTGATCGGCCGGCCGAACGTCGGCAAGTCCAGCCTCGTCAACGCGTTCCTCGGCCGCGAGCGCGTGATCGTCTCCGACGTCGCGGGCACCACGCGTGACGCGATCGACATGAAGCTCGAGGTCGACGGGCGCAAGGTCGTGATCGTCGACACCGCGGGCATGCGCCGTCAGGCCAAGGTCACCGAGTCGGTCGAGTACTACACGACGCTGCGCTCCCAGCGCGCGGCCGAGCGCGCCGACGTGGCGCTCGTCGTCTGCGACGCCCAGGACGGGATCACCGCGCAGGACCTGCGGATCGCCGAGCTGGCGATGAAGTCCGGCTGCGCGACCGCGCTCGTCCTGAACAAGTGGGACATCACGGGTGGCGACCAGGACCCGCTCGGCCCGGGCGGCGGCGTCGGCGCCGCCGAGCTGGAGGCCGAACGCGCGCGCGTGAACCAGAAGCTGCGGCTGCGTCCGCGCGTGCTCACCGCCAGCGCCAAGACGGGTCGCAACATCCAGCGGCTGCTGACCGAGGTGATGGCGATCGCCGACCGCGCGCAGCACCGGATCCCGACGGCCGAGCTCAACCGCTTCCTGGCCGAGGTGATCGCGGTCCGCCAGCCGCCGGCCAAGCAGGGGCATCGCCTGAAGATGCTCTACATCTCCCAGATCGGCACGGCGCCCCCGCGGTTCGCGATCCAGATCAACTCCCGCCAGCGCGTCACCCGTGACTACGCCTACTTTGTGGAAAATCGTCTTCGAGAGCGGTACGGGCTCGATGGCGTCCCGGTGATCATCGACTTCGTCGAGCGGGCTAACCGCTCCAAAGAAGAGCGTCGGTCCTAACCGGAGAAAACCGTAAACCCGCTAGCCTTTCACCCTCAATGAGCCAACAGAGCGACAACGAGTACCTGTTCACGTCCGAGAGCGTGACCGAAGGCCACCCCGACAAGGTCGCGGATCAGATCTCCGACGGCGTGCTGGACGCCGTTCTGCGCGACGACCCGACCGGCCGCGTGGCCTGCGAGACGCTCGTGAACACGGGCCTCGTCGTCGTGTCCGGTGAGATCTCCACGTCGACCTACGTCGACATCCAGGAGATCGCGCGCGAGACGATCCGCAAGATCGGCTACACGGACGCCGAGCTCGGCTTCTCCGCCGACTCCTGCGCGGTCCTGAACGCCATCGACAAGCAGTCCCCGGATATTGCCCAGGGTGTCGACCAGGCGCTCGAGAAGCGCGAGGGCGACGGCGGCGAGCTCGACATCGCCGGCGCCGGCGACCAGGGCATGATGTTCGGCTACGCGTCCAACGAGACGCCCGAGCTGATGCCGCTGCCGATCTCGCTCGCGCACCGCCTGGCCTTCCGCCTGTCGGAGGTCCGCAAGGACGGCACGCTCGACTACCTGCGCCCGGACGGCAAGACGCAGGTCTCGGTCAAGTACGTCGACGGCAAGCCCGTCTCGATCGAGAAGGTCCTCATCTCCACGCAGCACGCGGAGTCCGCGACGCGCGAGCAGATCGAGGCCGACCTGTGGGAGCACGTCGTGCTGCCGATCCTCCCCGAGGACAAGTACGAGGCCGACAAGCTCCGCAAGAACTTCCTGGTGAACCCGACCGGCCGCTTCGTCATCGGTGGTCCGGTGGGCGACGCCGGCCTCACGGGCCGCAAGATCATCGTCGACACCTACGGCGGCATGGCCCGCCACGGCGGCGGCGCGTTCTCGGGCAAGGACCCGTCGAAGGTGGACCGCTCGGCCGCGTACGCCGCGCGCTACGTCGCCAAGAACCTCGTCGCCGCCGGCCTGGCCGACCGCGCCGAGGTCCAGGTCGCCTACGCGATCGGCGTCGCGCACCCGGTCTCGGTGATGGTCGAGACGTTCGGCACGGAGAAGATCGGCAAGGGCCGCATCGCCGCCCTGGTCGACGAGTTCTTCGACCTGCGCCCCGGCGCCTTCCGCGAGTACCTCCAGCTGCACCGTCCGATCTACCAGAAGACCGCGGCCTACGGCCACTTCGGCCGTGAGGACGAGGACTTCACGTGGGAGAAGACGGACAAGGCCGCCGCGCTGCGTGAGGCCGCCGGCCTCGCCGTCGCCGACGGCGTCGCGTAAAGCCCTTAAGTCACGCGTAAACGGGTAAAGGGACCCCCATGAGGGGGTCCCTTTCTCGTGAATGACGTCCGGCTCGACACCAACTTCGTCGACTACCTGATCGTCGCGAGCTACTTCGTCGTCGTCCTCGGCGTCGGGTTCGCAGCCAAGCGCTACATCAAGAGCAGCCTCGACTACTTCCTGTCGGGCCGCTCTCTTCCGGCCTGGATCACCGGGCTCGCGTTCATCTCCGCCAACCTCGGCGCGACCGAGGTGCTGGGCATGGCCGCCAACGGCGCCCAGTACGGCATCGCCACGGTCAACTACTACTGGATCGGCGCGATCCCGGCCATGGTGTTCCTCGGCCTGGTGATGATGCCGTTCTACTACGGCTCGAAGGTCCGCTCGGTCCCCGAGTACCTGCTGCTGCGCTTCAACAAGCAGTCGCACGTCTTCAACAGCGTCACGTTCGCGATCGCCACGATCCTGATCGCCGGCGTGAACCTGTTCGCGCTCGCGCTCGTGCTGAAGCTGCTGCTCGGCTGGCCGATCATCGTCGGCATCGTCGTGGCCGCGGTCATCGTCGCGGGCTACATCACGCTCGGCGGCCTGTCCTCGGCCATCTACAACGAGGTGCTGCAGTTCTTCGTCATCCTCGCGGCGCTGATCCCGATCACGGTGATCGGCCTGCACGCGGTCGGTGGCTGGGACGGCCTGAAGGAGAAGGTCCGTGCCGGTGACCTGGGCGAGGCCGGCCTGCACGCCCTTCAGGGCACCAACCCGGGCGACGTGACCAACCCGATCGGCGCGACGTGGATCGGCATCGTCTTCGGCCTCGGCTTCGTGCTCGCGTTCGGCTACTGGACCACCAACTTCGCGGAGGTCCAGCGCGCGCTGAGCGCCAAGGACCTGAGCGCCGCACAGCGCACGCCGCTGATCGGCGCGATCCCGAAGCTGTTCCTGCCGTTCGTGATGATCCTGCCGGGCATCATCGCCATCGTCGTCATCGAGGGCCTCGGCTCCGGTGATCCGAACATGGAGTACAACAACGCGATTCCACTGCTGATGAACCAGTATCTGCCGAACGGCATGCTGGGCATCGCGCTGACGGGTTTGATGGCGTCGTTCATGGCGGGTGTGGCCGCGAACGTGAGTGCGTTCAACACCGTCGTCACCACCGACCTGGTGGAGCCCTACATCAAGCCCAACATGCCGGACGAGTGGTACATCAACTTCGGCCGGTTCGCGACGATCGGCGGCATCGTGATCTCCATCGGCACCGCGCTGATCGCGTCGAGCTACGACAACCTGATGAACTACCTGCAGGCGCTGTTCTCGATCTTCAACGCGCCCCTGTTCGCCACGTTCATCATCGGCATGTTCTGGAAGCGGATGACGCCGGCGGCCGGCCTGTGGGGCCTGATCGCGGGCACGGTCACCGCCGCGACCCTGTTCATCGGTTACAAGGCGGGCTGGATCAACTTCGGCTCTGACCTGGATCAGTCGATGTGGGGCGCGGGTTCCGCCTTCGTCGTCGACGGCATCGTCACCGTGATCGTGACCTACATGACCAAGCCCAAGCCGATCGAGGAGTTGCAAGGGTTGGTGTACGGCATGGCCAACGAGGACGAGGCGCCCAAGCGCAAGCTCGCCTGGTGGGAGTCACCGAAATTGCTCGGGTTCGGCGTGCTCGCCGGCGCCACCGCTCTGACGATCGTGTTCTGGTAGGAGGTGGACATGGCTGACACGGACAACCGGGCCGAACGCGCTGCCAACCTGTTCGACCTGCGCCGCATCATCGGTGGCGTGTTCACCGCCTGGGGTGTGCTGCTGATCATCCTCGGGCTCTTTGACAGTGACGCCGAGATCGACAAGGCCGCAGGCGTGCACATCAACCTGTGGGCCGGCATCGGCATGCTCGTCTTCGGCCTGCTGATGCTGCTGTGGGCGTTCACCCGCCCGCTCGGGCAGGAGATCGCCAAGTCAGAGGAGGCGAGCGGCAGCGTGGGGAGCGACGACGAAGGCACCCGCCGGCCGGGCGACTCCGCCGGGTAGCAACGCCAGGACCGAACCGCCGAAGCCGCCGCCGACCATCCGGGCGCCGGCGGCTCCGGCGGCCTTCAGGCGCTCGACGGTCGCTTCCACCTCCGGCACGGATGCCTCGTAATCGTCGCGGAGGGAGGCGTGGGACTCGTCGAGCAGGCGGCCCACGGCCTCCAGGTCGCCGGCGTCGAGCGCCGACGCGGTCGCCTCCACACGGGCGTTCTCGCTCACCACGTGGCGGACGCGGCGCTCGAGCACGCCGTCGAGGTGGCCGAGCGTGGCGGCGCGCAGCGTGTCGATGCCGAGCGCCTCGCACGCCGCGCGGCACTCCTCGCGCCGCTGGTTGTAGCCGGAGGCGGCGATCGAGTGGGTGGCGCCCGAGTCGACGGTGACGAGCTGCCAGTCGCCGAGGTCGAGCGGGTGCGGCTCGACCTCGACGCTGCGGAAGTCGATCCGCAGGACGTGGTCCGCGCGGGAGCACAGCGACGCGAGCTGGTCGAGCAGCCCGGTCTCGGCACCGACCCAGTCGTTCTCGACCCTCGAGCACAGCCGCGCGAGCGCCTTCAGGTCCTCGGGGACGCGGCCGAGCAGCGCGAGCGCGAGCGCCGCTTCGAGCGCGGCGGAGGACGACAGGCCAGAGCCCTGCGGCACGTCGCCCGTGATCGTCAGGTGCGCGGGCGCGACGTCGAAGCCGGCGGCACGCAGCTCGGCGACCATCCCGCGCGGGAACGCCTTCCAGCCGTCGGCGCGCTCGGGCTCGTCGAACTCGTCGCGCTCCCCGAGGTCGAGCGCGTCGACCGTGAACCGGCGCGCCGGCTCCGCCGTGACCGTGACCCCGCGCTCGATCGCGAACGGCATCGCGAGCCCGTCGTTGTAGTCGGTGTGCTCGCCGATCAGGTTCACCCGGCCCGGCCCGAACGCCACGACCCGATCAGCCAAGGCGCTCTCGCATGACCCGAACGGCTTCCGGGCTCTCGTCGATCAGCAGGTAGCGGCGGCCGAGCTTCTTCGCGACCGCGCCGAGCGTGCCCGACCCGGCGAACGGGTCCAGGCAGAGGTCGTCGGGCCGCGAGCTCGCCTGCACGAAGCGGCGCAGCAGGCCCTCCGGCTTCTGCGTCGGGTACCCGGTCTTCTCGCGCCCGGTGGGGGAGACGATCGTGTGCCAGATCACCGACACCGGCAGCTTCCCCCGCGCCACCTTCTCGGGGGTGACGAGGCCCGGCGCCATGTAGGGCTCACGGTCCACGCCCTCGCTGTCGAAGAAGTACTCACGCGGGTCCTTCACGTAGACGAGGATCGTGTCGTGCTTCTGCGGCCAGCGGTTCTTGGCCTTCGCCCCGTAGTCGTACGCCCAGATCAGCTCGTTGAGGAAGCAGGCGCGGCCGAAGAGCTCGTCAAGGAAGACCTTGACGTAATGAGCCTCGCGGTAATCGATGTGCAGGTAGAGCGTGCCGGTCGGGTGCAGGACCCGCCAGATCTCCTCCAGACGCGGACCGAGAAACCCGAGGTAATCGTCAAAGGAATCCTTGAAGGACGACTCGGCCAGCAGCTTCGACGAGTAGCGGCGTCCCCCGAACCCGGTGCGGTCGCCGGGCGCCTCGCCGGCGGGCGTGGTCGCGAACGAGCGCCGCAGCTGGGCCTTGCCCGTGTTGAACGGCGGGTCGGCGTAGACCATCTGCGCCACGCCGTCCGGCAGCTCCCGCAGATGTGTGAGGTTGTCGCCTTCGAGGATCAGCGCCGGCCGCCCGTGAGAGCCGCGGCGGCGCCGAGGGCGAGGTACACCGCGCCCGTGATCCGGTTCCCGTGGCGGAAGCCGTTGAGCTTGCGCGCCGCCGAGGATGCCGCGAGCGCGTACCCGCAGTCCATGACGAACCCGAGCGCCCCGAGCACGGCCCCGAGCACGAGGACCTGCGTCCACACCGGCCCCGCCTGCGGGTCCACGAACTGCGGCAGGAAGGCGAGGAAGAACAACGTCACCTTCGGGTTCAGCAGCTGGACGACGATCGCTTGGCGGTACGCGCTGCCACGCGGCGCCGCCGCTTCGGCGTGCGCCCCGTGGCTGCGGAGCGCCTTGATGCCCAGGTACACGAGGTAGGCGGCGCCGGCGTAGCGGATCACGTCGTAGGCGACGTCCGAGGAGGCGATCAGGGCGCTCAGCCCGGCGGCGGCCGCGAGCACGTTGATCCCGGTGCCGGTGAGCAGCCCGAGGGCGGACGCGAAACCCGCCGAGCGACCCTCGCTCATCGACCGCGTGGCGATGTAGATCATGTTCGGGCCCGGGATCGCGATCAGCGCGAGCGCGGCCAGGGCGAACAGGGCGAGCGTGGACGCGGACGGCACGCCCCGAGCCTACAGCCCACCGCAGTCAGAGCACGTGCGCGGCGCGCGGATCTCCAGCCTCGGGTGCTGGGGCAGCGAGCGCGGGTCGATGCGGCCTCCCGCGGACCTCGTACGAGCGCCGGACGCCGTCGCGGGTCGTGCAGCCCTCCTGGTCCGGTGGCGGGCACGGCTCAGCGGCGCACCTCGAACACGAGGTTGAACGGCGTCTCGGCCACGCGCCGGAAGCGGGTGAACCCGGCCGCACCGGCCACGTCGCGCAGGCGTGCCTCGCCCGCCTGGGCGCCGAGCGCGAGCCCGACCTCCTGCGAGAGCGACGCGGGCGTGCACACGAGGGTCGACACCGCGTAGTACACGCGGCCGACCGCGTTCAGGTTCTCCTCGACGGTGTCACCCGCGTAGGGCTCGACGAGCAGCCACGTGCCGTCCGGGGCGAGCGCGTCGAGGATGTGGCGCGCGGCCGAGACCGGGTCGCCCATGTCGTGCAGGCAGTCGAAGGTGGTCACGAGGTCGTAGTCGGCGCCCGGGAAGTCCTGTGCCGTCGCCACCGCGAAGCTCGCCTTCCCGGCGGCCTGCTCGTTCGCGGCCCGGATCGAGGCGTCGTGGTAGTCGAAGCCGATGAAGCCGGACGCCGGGTACGCGTCGGCCATGATCGTCGTGCTGGCGCCGTGGCCGCAGCCGACGTCGGCGACGCGGGCGCCCGCGCGCAGCTTCTCCTCGACGCCGTCGAGCGCCGGGATCCAGCTCTGGACGAGGTTGTGCCGGTAGCCGGGGCGAAAGAAGCGCTCGCAGCCCTCGAACAGGTCGTGCCCGTGCTGGTGCCAGCCGACGCCGGCGCCGCTCTTGAACGCCTCGGCGATCTTCGGCTGGTCCTGGACCGCGGCGACCATCAGCTGGAACGCGCCCTGCAGGAAGACGGGGCTGTCCTCGTCGGCGAGCGCCACCGCGTGCTCGGCGGGGAGCGTGTAGCGGCCGTCCTCGTAGGTGACGTATCCGCCCGCGGCCTGCGCGTTGAGCCACTCGCGCACGTAGCGCTCGCTGGTCTGGGTGCGGTCGGCCAGCTCGCGCGGCGTGAGGGCGCCCGCGCCCGCCATCGCCTTGTAGAGGCCGAGCCGGTCGCCGATCACGACGAGCGCGGCGTTGAGCGTCGCCCCGAGCTCGCCGACGGCCTGGAAGACGAAGGCCTGCACCTTGGCTTCGTCGATCGTCTGTGTCGTCATGGCCGCGACGCTAAGCCGCGGCGGGTGGCGTTCGCATCGGGAGGTCCTCCCGATCGAGGGCCGCGGCCAGCGCGGGCCGGGAGTCGATCGCGAGCTTGCGGTAGACGGACTGCAGATGGTGGTCGACCGTCTTAGGGGAGAGGAACAGCTTCCCGGCCGCTTCCCGGATGGTGTGCCCCTCGGCGAGGACGAGCGCGACCTGCAGCTCGCGCGGGGTGAGCGCGTCGAGCGTGAGCGGGTCGCGGCGACGCGCGGTCTCGCCGCTGGCCCGCAGCTCGCGGCGGGCCCGTTCCGCCCAGGGCACGGCACCGAGCGCGTCGAAGCCGGCGATCGCGGCGCGCAGCGGCTCGCGGGCATCGGCGCGACGGCGCTCACGACGCAGCGCCTCGCCCTGGGCGAGGAGGGTGCGGGCCGTCTCGAAGCGGTCGGGGGTGCGGGCGTGCTGGTCGAGCGCGGTCGCGTAGTCGCCGCGGGCGCGCGCGAGGCGGGCGAGCGCCCACGGCTGGCCCTTCGCGCGGGCGGCCCGGGCGAAGGCGGCCAGGCGCGGCTCGGCCTGGGCCTTGCGGTCCAGCCAGGTGAGCGCCTCGGCCAGGTCGGGCGCGGGGGAGACGTCGGGGTCGGCGATCCCGCGGGCCTCGAGCAGGCGCTCCTTGGCGGTGAGGTGCTGCACGGCCTGCTCGAGGTTGCCGTGCCCGAGCTCGAGGTCGGCGAGCGCGTCCAGCGCCCACAGCTGGAAGAACGCGAGGCCGAGCCGCTCGGTCAACTCCAGCGCTTCGGCCGCGTGCTCGCGGCACGCGTCGTCGCGGCCCTGGCGTGCCTCCACGCAGGCCAGGCCGGAAAGGCCGGCGGCGACCGACATCGCCTGCCCGGTCTCCCGCGCGAGCCGGATCGCCTCCTCGTAGAGCGCGACCGCGACGTGCGGCCGGTCCGACGTCGCCGCTTCCCGGCCCGCGAGGCAGAGCGGGAACGGCAGCGCCCCGACCGCGCCTTGCGCCCGCGCGATGGCGATCGCCCGGCTCATCAGCTCCCGCCCGCGCTCGGCCTCCCGCAGCCACAGCGCGCCGGTCGCCGCCGAGGCGAGCAGCGTCGGGTCACCCGCGAGCTCCGGCGCGGCGTCCAGGTGGTCGGTGGCGTCGCGCAGCCACGGCGCGCCGGTGTCGTCGCCCGTGTAGATGAGCGCCATCCCGAGCGCGAGCATCGCCCGCACCCGCGCCCGCTCGGACGTGTGCGGCGTCAACGCGGTCCAGGCCCGGCGGGCCGCCGCGAGCATCAGCCGCGGCTCGGCGGCGTACCCCGCGGCCTCCGCCGCCTCGGCCAGCATCTCCGCGGCGTGGACCGTGCCGGTGTACCTGGCGGTCCTCGTCGCGCCGGCGGGCGTCTCGGTGCCGGCGTGCCCGGACGCTTCGGCGACCTGCGCCCCGTCGGCCGCCTCGAGCAGCACGTCGTGCGCGGCCCGCGCGTTCCCGCTGCGCAGCGCCGCGTGTCCGCGCAGCCGGTCGATCTCGACGTTCAGCGCGGGGTCGAGCGACAGCTCCCGCGCCTCGGCGAGCCGCTCGTCCGCGCGGTCGGCGTGTCCGGCGAGCCACGCGGCCTCGGCCGCCTCGAACAACCGCCGGGCACGCGCGGCCGTGTCCGTCGTGAGCCGCGCGGCCCGCTCGAGCGAGCTCGCCGCGGCGGTGTACGCGCCCCGGTCCCGCGCCCGCAGCCCGGCCTGCTCGAGCGCCGCGGCGGCCTCCGCGTCCGGCCCGAGCGCGGCCGCGGCCCGATGCCACGCCCGCCGGTCCGCATCCGGCTCGACCTCGGCCAGGACCCGGTGCGCGGCCCGCCGCTCGTCGGGCGTCGCGCCCCGGTACGCCGCCGCCCGCGCCAGCGGATGGCAGAACGACAGCCGGTCGACCGCGAGCACGACGAGCCCGGCCGCCTCGGCCGCCGCGAGAGCCCCGAGCGCGTCGGCCGGGGCCGCGTCCGCGCCGCCTGCGTCCGCGCCGCCTGCGTCCGCGCCGCCTGCGCCCGCGCCCGTCGCCGCGCCGCCTCTGTCGCTGCCGGCGGCCGCGCCGCCTGCGTCCGCGCCGCCCGCGCCTGCGCCCGTCGCGCCGCCTCTCTCGCTGCCGGCGGCCAGCGCGGCCGCTCGGGCCAGCACGGCGAGGTGGCCCGCTTCATCCGCCGCGGCCAGGGCGAGCAGGCGACGGGTCGCGTCCGGCAGCGCCGTGATCCGCGCGGCGAAGGTCAGTTCCAGCGTCGTCTGGACGGGCACGCCCGGCTCCAGTGGCAGCGTGGCCGCGGCGCTCGCCAGCTCGACGAGCGCGAGCGGGTTGCCGAGGGTGGCGTCGAACGCGCGGTCGGTGGCGCCGGGCGGAAGCGGGCCGCCCGCCTGGCGTTCGAGCAGCGCGGCGGCGCCGGCGCGGTCCAGGCCGGAGAGGGGCAGCTCGGGCAGGCCCAGCTCGTGGCCGTCGCGGCTCGCGATCAGCAGCGCGAGCGCGTCGGCGAGCAGGCGGCGGGCGGCGAACAGGATCGCGGCGAGCGAGGACTGGTCCAGCCAGTGGGCGTCGTCGATCACGATCAGCACCGGCGCGTCCTCGGCGCAGCCGGTGAGCAGGGTGAGCGTGGCCGCGCCGACCAGGAAGCGGTCGCCGGCCGCGCCCGCCGCGAGCCCGAGCGCGGCGCGCAACGCGGTCGCCTGCGGTGGCGGCAGCTCGTCCACCCGGTGCAGGACCGGCCGCAGCAGCGAGAAGAGACCCGCGAAGGGGATCTCGGACTCGCTCTCGACGCCGCCGGCGCGCAGGACGGTCATGCCCGTCGCGTGGGCGACCGCGTAGTCGAGCAGGGCGGTCTTGCCGATGCCCGGCTCGCCCGTGATCGCGAGCACCTCGCTCGTTCCCAGCCGCGCCGCGGCGAGGAGCCGATCGACGTGCGCCAGCTCCTCCGCGCGGCCGATCACCATGGCGCGATCCTACGGTCCGCCGCCCCTGCCACGCTAGGTCCGTGATCGCCCGGGTCGAGCCCCTCACCACCACGCGCCGCCTGTCCGGGCCGTTCGACTACGCGGCCGACGGCCTGGCGCTCCAGCCGGGGTCGATCGTGCGCATCCCGTTCGGACATCAGCAGCTCGACGGCGTGGTGGTCTCCCTGGCCGAGACGACGGACGTCCCGGCCGAGAAGCTCGTCGCGCCCACGTCCACGCGCGAGGACACGGTCCCGCCGGACCTGGTCGACCTGGCGCTGTGGATGGCCGAGGAGTACTGCTCGACGCCGGCCCGTGCGCTGGCGATCGTCACGCCGCCGCCCGGCAAGGCCAAGACGTTCTTCTACGCGGAGCCGACGGGCGAGACCGGCAAGCTCACCGACAAGCAGCGGGAGCTGATGGAGCGGCTGCCCGGCCCGGCCGGCAAGGACCTGGCCGCCTTACGCCGCCTGGAGGCGCGCGGCCTGGTGACCATCGGCGAGCGCACGGAGCGCCGGACGCCGCGCACCAACGTCACCGAGGACAGGACGCACGACCTCACGGCCGCCCAGCAGCAGGCGCTCGACGCGATCGACGCCGGTGGCTCGCACCTGCTGCACGGGGTCACCGGCTCGGGCAAGACCGAGGTGTACCTGCGCGCGGCGCAGGCGGCGCTCGCGCGGGGGGAGGGCGTGATCGTGCTGGTGCCGGAGATCGCGCTCACGCCGCAGACCGTCGCGCGCTTCCAGGCGCGCTTCGGGGACACGGTCGCGCTGCTGCACTCCGCGCTGTCCGAGGGCGAGCGCTACGACGAGTGGCGGCGCCTGCGCACCGGGGAGGCGCGGATCGCGGTCGGTCCGCGGTCGGCCGTGTTCGCGCCGATCGAGAACCTCGGGCTGATCGTGGTCGACGAGGAGCACGACGCGTCCTACAAGCAGGACGGAGACCCCCGCTACGACGCGCGCCACGTCGCCGCGTTCCGCGCGTACCAGTCGGGCGCGCGGCTCGTCGCCGGCTCCGCGACGCCGCGCCCGGAGACCGTGCACACGATGCACAGCCTGCGCCTGCCCGCGCGCGTGGAGACCGGCGCGCCGCGCAAGCCGCTGGTGTTCGCGGACGAGCCGGGCGCGCCGGGCGTGATCGTCGGCGGCGCGCGCTCGGCCCCCGCGATCAGCGCCCGCCGCCCCGATGGCCTGCCGCCCGTCCGCATCCTCGACATGCGCGAGGCCCAGCACGCGCTGCACCCCGAGACGCGCCGAGCGATCCTCGCCTCCCGCAAGTCGATCGTGCTCCTGAACCGGCGCGGCTGGTCGAACTTCCTCTCGTGCAAGACGTGCGGCAAGGCGTGGGAGTGCCCGCGCTGCGACGTCGCGCTCGTGCTGCATCGCGCCCAGCACGAGATCGCCTGCCATCACTGCGGGCACAAGGAGCCGGTCCCCAAGCGCTGCGACGCGTGCGGGTCGCTGGCGGTCGCCCGGCACGGGGCCGGTACCGAGCGGGTCGAGCACGAGCTGCGTCAGATGCTCGACGTGCCGATCTTCCGCCTGGACGCCGACACGACTCAGGCCAAGGACGCGGTGCCGGAGCTACTCGCGCGCTTCCACGCCGCGCCGGCCGGGCTGCTGCTCGGGACGCAGATGGTCGCCAAGGGCCACGACTTCCCGGACGTGACGCTGGGCGTCGTGCTCGACGCGGACTCGACGCTGCGGTTCCCCGACTTCCGCGCGGAGGAGCGCACGTTCGCGTTGATCGCGCAGCTCGCCGGTCGCGCCGGGCGCGGGCCCAAGGGCGGGCGCGTGCTCGTCCAGACGCGCAGCCCCGACGCGCCGTCGATCCTCGCCGCCGCCAACCACGACAGCGACGGCTTCCTGCGCGAGGAGCTCGCGCGCCGGCGCGCGCACGACTATCCGCCGTTCGCGGACCTGATCCGGGTGGTGACGAGCGCCACCGCTCCGGAGCCGGCGCGCGCCGCGGCGGTCGCGATCGCCGAGCAGGTCAAGGTGCCCGAGACGGAGCTGCTCGGCCCGGCGCCGCTGTTCCGCCTGCGCGACCGCGATCGGTACCAGCTCGTCCTCAAGACCCATCAGCGGGGTGCGGCGATCCACGCGGTCGGGGTCGCGGTCGAGGAGGCCGCGCGCACCAAGGCGTTCAAGGAGGTCAACTTCTCCGTGGACGTCGACCCGGTCTAAGATCGACCTGTGGCCGATGAAGCGCACGGACAGGTCGTAGAGCCCGGCGATCAGCTCGATCCCGAGACGCGCGCCCGCCGCGAGGCCGCGCTCAAGTTCGTCCGCAAGTACGGCGACCCGGTGCTGCGTACCCGCGCGCTGGAGATCACCCGCTTCGACGAGGAGTTGCGCGAGGAGGTCCGCCGCATGGGCCGCCTGATGCACGACTCCTACGGGATCGGGCTGGCCGCTACCCAGGTGGGCCGGGTGCACCGGCTGCTCGTCTACCGCACCGAGCTCGAGGGCTCGATCGCCGCGCTCGTCAACCCCGTGCTGGAGTGGGCGAGCAAGGACAAGGAGACGTCCGAGGAGGGCTGCCTGTCGCTGCCGGGCGTCGGCGTGGACGTGGAGCGGCCCGTCCACGTGCGCGTATCCGCCCTGGACGAGTACGGCAAGCCGATCCTCGTCGAGGCCTCGGGGCTCGAGGCCCGCGTCATCCAGCACGAGATGGACCACCTGGACGGCGTCCTCATCCTGGACCGCACGTCGCGTGACCAGCGCAAGCAGGCCATGCGCACCCTCCGCGAAAAGCTCGAAGCCACGGCCGCTTGAGAAACGTCTACCTCGGCACCTCGGAGTTCGCGGCCGTCGTGCTGCGCGCGCTCGCCGACAGCGCGCATCGGCCGCAGCTCGTCGTCACCCGGCCGGACGCCAAGCAGGGCCGCGGTCAGAAGCTCGCGCCGCCGCCGGTCGCGGTGCTCGCGGCCGAGCTCGGCATCCCGTTCATCCAGCCGGAGGAGCTGCACTCGGAGGAGACGCTGGGCGCGATCGCCGCCGCGTCGCCCGAGGTGCTGACCACGTGCGCGTACGGCGTGTTGATCAAGGAGCCGCTGCTCAGCGACTACGAGATGATCAACGTGCATCCGTCGCTGCTGCCGCGCTGGCGGGGCGCGGCGCCGATCGAGCGCTCGATCATGGCGGGGGACGCGGAGACGGGCGTGGCGATCATGCGCGTGACCGCGGGCTGGGACTCCGGGCCCGTCTACGCGCTCGGCCGCGAGCCGATCCGCGCGGACGACGACTACGGCACGCTGGTCCCGCGCCTGGAGGAGCTGGGCGCGCGGTTGCTCGTGCAGGTGCTCGACGAGCGGCCCACGCCGGTCGAGCAAGACGAGGCCGGCGTCACCTACGCGAACAAGATCGGTCCGCGCGAGCGCGCGCTGGACCCGACCCAGACGCCTGCCGAGGTCGAGCGCACGATCCGCGCGCTGCGCCCGCACATCGGGTCGCGGCTCAAGCTGCCCGATGGCACCTTCCTCGGCGTGATCGACGCGCGCGTGGACGGCCCGACCCGCGCGCCCGCCGGCGGCCTCGTGCGCACCGACGGCCTGCGGCTGCTGCTCGACTGCCACGGCGGTGCCCTGGAGATCACGGAGGTGCGGCCGCCCGGCGGCAAGGTCATGCCCGCTGCCGACTGGCTGCGCGGCCAGCGCGACGAGAAGCTCACGAACTTCCGCTTCGACCCCGCCTTGCCCGACCGCCCGCTGGACGAGGTCCTCGTCACCGCCAAGCGCGAGTGGCGCGACCCCGAGGACGAGTGGCAGCCGCACGTCTGCGCCCTCGCCGCCCGCGGCGACGCCGACACGCTCACCGCCATGACCGTCCTGGCCGGCGACGAGGACCCCGAGCTGCGCGAGCTCGCCGCCTACGTGCTCGGCCAGCTCGGCACCACGACGCCTGCCCTGCCCGCCGAGCAGGAGTCCGCCCTGCGCGACATGGCCGCGCGCGAGTCCAACCCGCACGTCCTCAGCGCGATCATCTGCGCCTTCGGCCACCTCGGCGGGACCGCCGGCCACGACTGGCTGCTGGCCCAACGCGCCCACGCGGACGCCTACGTCCGCGAGGCCGTCGCCTTCGCCCTGGGCGGCCGCCGCGGCGAGGACACGCTCGCGGCCCTGATCGACCTTTCCGCCGACGAGGACCCGAAGGTCCGCGACTGGGCAACCTTCGCCCTCGGCACCCTCGCCGAAGCCGACAACCCCGCCCTGCGTGACGCGCTGGCCGCGCGCCTCGACGACCCCGACGAGGACACCCGCATGGAAGCCGTCCACGGCCTCGCCCTGCGCGGCGACGAACGCGCCGAAGCGCCGGCCCGCGACCTCCTCGCCGGACGAGAGTCCTTGGACGACAGCGTGTGGCGCCGGCACCTGTTGGACGAGACCGCCTCGCACCTCGACGGGGACTGAGCCCAGCTCGGGCGGCGCGCGGCGCGCGGCGTGGCGGTCAGCTCGGGTGGCGCTCTTGGGTGCGGTGCGTGGTTCGGGAGCACACCGTCGGGCGTCGCGTCGAGCAACTCGGTCGCTTCGCGGGCGAGCCGCTTGACCCGCCGCGGCCGGCGCGCTCTTGTGCGGGTGAGCGGCTGCGCCGGATTGCGCCCGGGCGCGGGCCGCGCGCTGGTCCCGTGTTCCGGGTTTGCCACGTGAGCGTTCAGTTGGTCGGCCCTGGGACGACTAACCCATCGCTCGCGTGGCAGGTGCTGCTCGAGTGTTCACTTTTGCACCTGTGCGGTGGGAGAGTGATCGCTCGGGGCGGTTGAGCCCGCGAGCGCGGGTGGGCCCCGCGCGGGGGCTCGCCGGCCCCAGCCGGCTTGATCAGCTCAGAGCGCGCCGGCGTGCGGCGGGTCAAGCGGCTCGCCGCGAAGCGCGAGTTGCTTGACGCGACGCCCGACGGTGTGCTCCCCGGACGCGGCAGGACGAGCCGATGCGTCGTGCGCTGAGCGCCACGCGTTGGCGCGGCGGGGCGTTGGCGCGGCGGGGTGTTGGCGCGGCGGGGTGTTGGCGCGGCGGGGCGTTGGCGCGGCGGGGCGATGGCGCGGCGGGGCGAGGGCGCGCGCGGAACGAGGGCGCGGCGGGACAATGGCGCGGCTCGCGCGGCGGGGGCCGGGGCCGGGCGCATGGAAGGCGCGCGTTAAACGCCGCGGGCGCCCCGGAGGGCGCCCGCGACAAGCTCGATGCGTTTGGCGGTTACCAGGCCGGCGTCGCCGCCGGGTCCTCGGCCGGGGTCGCCACCGCCGGCTGCTCGGCCTGGGCGGGCGCCGGGGTCTCGGCCGGGGCCGGGGCAGGCGCCGGGGCCTCGACCGGAGCCGGGGCCGGGGCAGGGGCCTCGGCGACCGCGGCCGGAGCCGGTGCCGGAGCCTCGGCCGGGGCCGGAGCGGGCTCCTGGACCTGCGGCGCGGGCTCGGGGGCCGGCGGCGCCTCGGTCTCGGGGGCCTCTTCCGGAGCCGGCGCCGGGGCGGGAGCCTCGGGCGCGGGGGTCGCTTCGGCGGGCGGGGTCTCGGCTTCGGGCTGGCCCGGGGCGTCGGTGCCGGGGTCCGGCGTCGTGACGGGCGGCTCGTCGACCGGGGCGGGCGCGGGCGTGTCGTCCTCGACCGGGGTCTGCTCGACGGGCGGGTCGACCGGGGTCGGGTCCGCGTCGACGGGGTCGCCGGCCGGCGGGGTGCTCGGAACGGGCAGGCCGTCCGGGTAGCCGTCGCCGTTGCGGTCGTCCATCGAGTCCGGGTTGCCGTCGCCGTCGGAGTCCTGGTTCAGCGGGTCGCTGCCGTTGGCCTCTTCGACCGCGTTGGAGATGCCGTCGCCGTCGGAGTCGTCGTCGCCGTCGATCTTGCCGTCGCCGTTGGTGTCGGCGGCCGGCGTGCCGGAGGCGATCCGGACCAGCGTGTCCGCGGTCAGGTTCTTCTCGGCGACGATCGTCTTCGCGTCCGCCTGGGCGGGGTTGCTGCCGACCGCGCGCTCCTTGTCGTTCTGGAGGCCGTCGCCGTCGTCGTCGTCGAGGTCCGGCGTGGCGAAGCCCTTGTCGCGCAGCGTCGGATCGACCGAGCCCTCGCCCGTCTCGGACGTGCTCGTGTTGCCGGCGCGGGCGTCAGAGCCGCGCGGACCGGCCGAGCGCTCGCTCGAGCCCGTCTCGGTGGCGCCGCCGCTGTCCGCGATCAGCACGTTGAGGCCTGCACCGCCGGTGCCGCCGGCGCCGCCGCCACCCACACCCGCCACGCTGAGCGTGTTGAGCGGGGTCGCGCCGTTGGTGCTGCCGGTCTGGCCCGTGCCGGTCTTCGACCGGTTGGCGGCGTCCGGGCGCTTCTCCTTCGGCACGGCAGCCATCGTCAGTGGCTGCGCCGTGGCGTCCTTCTCGAGCCCGGACGGCCAGTCCTTCCAGCCGACGAGCGGCGCGGCGAGCGCGCCGAGACCCAGCGTCCCGGCGACCAGACCGGTCGCGATCGTGCCCGCGAGACGCAGGTCGCTCATCGCGGAAGGCCGCGGCGTGAAGTTCTTGGTGTCAGTGTCCGACATGCTGTTCATCCCCTTCTGCGGGGATGTGTCGGCAAGTTGTACGCGGACCATTAGCCCTATCGGAAGAAATTAAGAATCTGGCGGGGCAATTGGACGAACGTACGAGCATCGAGAAAAAGGGCTGGAAACAGCCGAGTTCCAAACTTGAGGATCAGACCGGAAATTGGACCTCTGTATGAGGCGACGTCGCGCAACCGTGCGCAGCGCTCAGCCAATCAGAACCCAGGCCTCGCGTAAAGAGTCGCAGGACCAACATGGACGAACCATCGAGTCCTGACCCCATCGCGGGGGTCATTCCCGCCCGTGCCGTGGCCTATGCCGTCATTCGACGCGTGTTCGAGGGCGGCGCCTGGGCCGACCGCGCGCTGCACGGCGAAGCCCGCCGTCTGCGGCTGGACGCGCGCGATCTCGGCCTCGCCACGCAGCTCAGCTACGGGACCGTGCAACGGGTCGCGACGCTCGACCACGTGATCGAGCAGCTCGCCGGCCGCGTCCCGGCCAAGCTCGACAAGCCGGTGCTGGCCGCGCTTCGCCTTGGTGTCTTTCAGCTGACCTTCCTGGACCGCGTCCCCGCGCACGCGGCGGTGGGGGAGTCGGTCGAGCTCGCCAAGCGGGACGCGCCGCGCGGCGCCGGCCTGGTCAACGCCGTGCTCCGCCGCGCAAGCCGCGAAGCCCGTCCGCTGATCGCCAGGCTCAAGGACGACACGCCTCAGCACGCCGCGCTCGCCCACTCGCACCCGGAGTGGATCGCGCAGCTGTGGTTCGACGCCCTGGGCCCGGAGGACGCCCGCGCCCTGATGGCCGCCGACAACACGTCCGCCGAAGCGGTCCTGCGCGCGAACACGCTCAAGACCACGGCCGTCGAGCTACTGGAGCGGCTGCAGGTCGACGCCCGGGTCGAGCAGGACGCGCTGATCCTCGACCAGCCCTTCGACGCGTTCTCGGCCCCGGAGTGGGAGCAGGGCCTGCTGATGCCGCAGTCTCGCGCCGCGATGGCCGTCGGCCGCCTCCTGGACCCGCAGCCCGGCGAGCGCGTGCTCGACCTGTGCGCCGCGCCCGGCGGCAAGACCACCCACCTGGCCGCCCTCATGCGCAATGAGGGCCAGGTCGTCGCCGTCGAGAAGCACGTCGGTCGCGCGGGCGCGCTCACGCGTACGGCCGCGCGCATGGGGGCGACCATCGTCGAGGTGCAGAACCGCGACGCGACCGAGCCCGCCGACGGCACGTTCGACCGCGTCCTCGTCGACCCGCCCTGCAGTGACCTCGGCACGCTGGCCTCGCGTCCGGACGCCCGCTGGCGCAAGGCCGGCCGGCCGGAGGCGCTGGCCGGCTTGCAGCAGCAGATCCTGCAGGCCGGAGCGAACGCACTCAGGCCCGGCGGTACCCTCGTGTACTCGACGTGCACGATCTCGCCCGGTGAGAACGAGCAAGTGGTGAGCGCCTTCCTGGCCGGTCATCCAGACTTCACCGTCGATGACCTAGGAACTGAGCTCCCGCTCTGGAAGCATCCGACCATGCCGCAGCACCTGCAGACGCTCCCGCACAGAGACCGGACGGACGGTTTCTTCATCGCGCGGCTGAGGCGAGCCTCTTGAGCGAGACCGAGACGGGCGCGATCTGCCCCGCCTGCCACGAGCCGTGGCTGCGCGCGACCAACCTGCCCGGGCGCTACCGCTGCGTCAACTGCCTGCACCGGTTCGAACTTCGCAGCGTGTGCCCAAACTGCGGCGAGCACTCGACGATCGTGCGGATGTCGAACACGGCCCTGTATATGTGCGGGCACTGTCAATCCTCGATGCTCGCGCCTATCTGATGCTCAAGGGAATCGCCCCATCCATCCTCGCCGCCGACTTCGCCCGTCTGGGCGAGCAGGTCGACGCCGTGCTCGCCGCCGGTGCGCGGGTCATCCACGTCGACGTGATGGACGGCCACTTCGTCCCGCCGCTCACGATGGGCGACCTCGTCGTCAAGGCGATCGCCGACCAGGTGCACGAGGCCAACGCCCAGATCGACGTGCACCTGATGGTCGAGCGCCCCGAGCAGCACGTGAAGGCGTTCGCGAAGGCGGGGGCGGACTCGATCACCGTCCACGTCGAGGCCACGCCGCATCTGCACTACGCGTTGCAGGCGATCAAGGCCGAGGGGTGCCTGACGGGCGTCGCGCTCAACCCGGGCACGCCCGTGGAGGCGATCAGCGCGGTCGAGGCCGACATGGTCCTCTGCATGACCGTCAACCCCGGCTGGGGCGGCCAGGCCTTCCTGGAGCCGTCGATCGCCAAGCTGGGCCGCATCCGCGAGCTGGTCGGCGAGACCAAGCCGATCGAGGTGGACGGCGGCATCGGGGCGGAGACCGCCGCCCGCTGCGCCGCGGCCGGAGCCACCGTGTTCGTCGCCGGAACCGCCGTCTTCGGGGCCCAGAACCCCCAAGAAGCGGTCAAATCGATCTCGGCCGCGGTCGGCCGGTAGACAGACGCCGTTCACGAGTTGTACGGCCAGCCGTATGTGAAGGGGTCCGCGGGGTGACGAGAATCGATCCTGTGGACTGCACCGTCCTAATCGTCGACGACCATCCGTCCTTCCGGGCGAGCGCACGCGTGCTCCTGGAATCGGAGGGGTTCAACGTCATCGGCGAGGCCGTGGACGGCGCCAGCGCGGTCTCAGAGACCGTGCGGCTCAAGCCTCAGCTCGTTCTCCTGGACGTGCAGCTCCCCGACATCGACGGGTTCGATGTCGCGGCTCGCATCACGGGCCACCCGGACTCTCCCGCGGTGATCCTCGTGTCGAGCCGAGACTCCTCGGACTTCGGACCTCTCGTGTCGCGCTCCGGCGCGCGCGGGTTCGTCCCGAAGGCCGAGCTGTCGGGTGAGCGCGTCCAGGAGCTGCTCGTTTGAACGCCCTCACCCGCGCGCTGGCGATGCTGGCGCTCGCCGCCCTCCTGGTAGGGCTGCTGGCCGCCGCCGTGATCGCCGGGTCCGACCACGTCGACGACACCGCCTTCGCGATCGCCTTCATGGTCGGCGTCGGCTACGCCTGGATCGCGACCGGCCTGTTCGCCTGGTCCCGCCGGCCCGCCAACAAGGTGGGCGCGCTGATGGCGGCCACGGGCTTCGCCTGGCTGCTGAACGCGTTCGTGGCCGCGAACTCCGCGGTGATCTTCACGTTCGCCGTCCTCGCCTCGAACCTCTACCTGGCGACGTTCGCGCACCTCCTGCTCGCCTACCCGGGCGGCACGCTGAGCCGGCGGGACCGCCGGATCGCGACCGTCGTCTACGCGCTGTGCGCCCTCGGCGCGCTGCCGATCCTGTTGTCCGGGCTCGAGGTCACGTGCGACCGCTGCCCCGAGAGCGTCATTCAGATCACCGACAGCACCACGGTCGGCACGGTCGGCGACATCCTCACCTCGATCGCCGCCGTCGTCCTCGCGGGCGCCGTGATCTGGGTCCTCACCGCCCGCTGGCGCGCCGCGAGCGGCCCGCAGCGCCGCGTCCTCGCGCCGCTGCTGTGGTCCGGCATCGTGCTGATCGCGCTCGTGGCGGTGACGCTGACGTCGCAGACCGTCTCCGGCGACCAGGTGCCGGGCATCCTGCCGGTCGCCTGGCAGGTCGTCTTCGCCGCCGTCCCGTTCGCGTTCCTCGGCGGGCTGCTGCGCGGCCAGATCGCCCAGGCCGACGCGGTCGGCGAGCTGCTTCAGCGCCTCGGCGAGGCCTCCACCGGCGATCTGCGTGGTCTGCTCGCGGACGCGCTCGGCGACCCGTCGCTGCAGCTCCTGTACTGGGTGGAGGAGGGCTGGGTGCGCCGTGACGGCCGCAGCGCCGACCGGCCCAACCACGCCTACACGCCCGTCGAGCTCAACGGCGAGCTGGTCGGCGCGATCATCCACGACGCGAGCCTCGAGCCCGAAGCGGTCGGGCACGTCGCCGCCGCCGCGGGCCTCGCCATGCGCGGTGAGCGCCTGGAGGCGGCGCTGCGCCGCTCACGGGCGCGGATCGTCGAGGCCGGCCTGCAGGAGCGCCGCCGGCTCGAGCGCAACCTGCACGACGGCGCGCAGCAGCGTCTCGTGGCGTTGTCGCTCAGCCTCCGGATCGCCCAGAACCAGATCGCCAAGAACCCGGAAGCGGCCGCGCAGATGGTCGGCGCCGCCCAGGAGGAGCTGACCCGCGCGCTCGAAGAGCTGCGCGAGCTCGCCCGCGGCATCCACCCCGCGGTGCTCTCCGACCGTGGGCTGCAGGCCGCCGTGGAAGCGCTCGCGGTGCGGTCCCCGCTGCCGGTCAAGGTCGTCGAGGTGCCGGGCGAGCGCCTGCCCGAGCCGGTCGAGGCCGCCGCCTACTTCGTGATCGCCGAGGCGCTCACGAACGTGGCGAAATACGCGCACGCGTCCAACGCGACGGTGGCCGTCCGCCGCACGAACGGGCATGCTTGCGTGGAAGTGCGCGACGACGGTGTCGGCGGTGCCGATCCGGGACGAGGTTCCGGATTGCAGGGGCTTGCCGATAGGGTCGGGGCGTTGGATGGTTCACTGGCGCTCGACTCACCACCCGGGTCGGGCACTACTCTCCGAGCTGAGATCCCCGTATGAGCACAGAAGAAACTCCCTTGAAGGTCGTCGTCGCCGAAGATTCCGTGCTCCTGCGGGAGGGCCTCGTGCGCTTGCTCGAGGACTCCGGCTTCGAGGTCGCGGGCCAGGCCGGTGACGGCGAGGACCTGATCCGCAAGGTCGGCGCCCACAAGCCCGACGTGGCCGTGATCGACGTGCGGATGCCGCCGTCGCACACCGACGAGGGCCTGCGCGCCGCGCGCAAGATCCGCGCGGACCACCCCGGCACGGGCGTGCTGGTGCTCAGCCAGTACGTCGAGGAGGCCTACGCGCTCGACCTGCTGTCGGAGTCGACGGAGTCCACGGGCTACCTGCTCAAGGACCGCGTCGCCGACGTGGACACGTTCACGGACGCCGTGCGCCGCGTCGCCGGCGGCGGCTCCGCGCTGGACCCGGAGGTCGTAGCCCTGCTGCTCGGCCGCCGCCGGCGCGAGGACCCGCTCGAGGGCCTGACGGCACGCGAGCGCGAGGTGCTCGGGCTGATGGCCGAGGGCCGGTCCAACGCGGCCATCGCCGAGGCGCTGGTCGTGACCGAGCGCGCGGTCGAGAAGCACGTGACGTCGATCTTCTCCAAGCTCGACCTGACGCCGACGGTCGAGGATCACCGCCGCGTGCTCGCGGTCCTGGCGTACCTGCGCTCTAGCTAGCCCTACCCCCGGTAACGAGCCAGCCGCACGATCACGGGGCGGTTGGTTCACGATCCTGCCGGTATGAACATCGTTTCGACGGCGGACCTGCGCCGCACCTACGGCGAAGGCGAGACCGCCGTGCACGCGCTCGCTGGGGTGACGCTGTCGTTCCCTGCCGCGCAGTTCACCGCCATCATGGGCCCGTCCGGGTCCGGTAAATCGACCCTGATGCACCTGCTCGCCGGGCTCGACAAACCC
Source organism: Solirubrobacter pauli (assembly GCF_003633755.1). Lineage (GTDB taxonomy): Bacteria > Actinomycetota > Thermoleophilia > Solirubrobacterales > Solirubrobacteraceae > Solirubrobacter > Solirubrobacter pauli. The sequence goes on along the minus strand of NZ_RBIL01000002.1, from coordinate 2,140,614 downwards.
ACGTCGGGCTCGGTGGTGGTCGACGGCCAGGAGCTGGCGGGGCTGGGCGACTCCGGGCTGACCGCGCTGCGCCGCGACCGCCTCGGCTTCGTCTTCCAGGCCTTCAACCTCGTGCCGGTCCTCACCGCCGAGGAGAACATCAAGCTGCCGCTGACGCTCGCCGGCCGCCAGGTCGACCAGGCGTGGTTCGACACGCTGGTCGACACCGTCGGCCTGCGCGACCGGCTCTCGCACCGCCCGTCGGAGCTGTCCGGCGGCCAGCAGCAGCGCGTCGCCGTGGCGCGCGCGCTCGTGCACCGCCCGGCCGTGCTGTTCGCCGACGAGCCGACCGGCAACCTGGACTCGCAGTCGTCCGAGGAAGTGCTGAACCTGCTCCGCCAGGCCGTCGACGAGTTCGACCAGACCGTGATCATGGTCACCCACGAGGCCGCGGCCGCCGCGGTCGCCGACCGGATCGTGATCCTGCGGGACGGCGTCGTCGTCCACGATGGCGAAGGCACCGACGCCGAGGGCGTGCTCGACCTGATGAAGGCGGTGGGCTGACGTGACCAAGGTCGCGCTGCGCGGCCTGCTCACGCGCAAGCTGCGCTCGGTGCTGACGGGGTTCGCCGTCGTCATCGGCGTGGCCTTCGTCGTCGGCACGCTGGTGTTCACGGACACCATCGACGAGTCGTTCAAGAACCTGTTCGAGCGCACCCAGCAGGGCGTCGACGTGGCGGTCGAGGCCAAGCAGGCGGTCAAGTCGGACTTCTCGGTCCCGCCGACGATGCCGTCCTCGGCGCTCGACGAGGTCAAGTCCGTGCCGGGCGTCGCGGTCGCCGAGGGCAGCGTCACCTCCGACGGCACGCTGCTCGACAAGGAGGGGGAGGTCATCACCTCCAACGGGCCGCCGACGCTGATCATCTCCGCGTCGGAGGAGAAGGTCTTCCAGTCCCTCGAGTACCCGGAGGGCAAGGCGCCGGCGACCGCCGACGAGGTCGCGCTCGACCGCGGCACGGCGAAGAAGTACGGCTTCAAGGTCGGTGACAAGGCGACCGTCTCCGGGCGCGCGCCCAAGAAGACCTACACGGTCTCCGGCATCGCCACGCTCGACGGCAACGACAACCTCGGCGGCTCGCGCATGGTCGTGATGACGCTGCCCGAGGCGCAGCGGGCCACCGGCCACGACGGCTACGACTCGATCTCGGTCTCGACCGGTGGGGAAGACCCGGACACGGTCAAGCAGGCGATCGCGACCAAGCTCGGCGGCGACTTCCTCGTCCGCACGGGCAAGGAGGCGGCCGAGCAGCAGGCGCAGGACCTGTCGGACGCGCTCGGCTTCCTGCGGATCGCGCTGCTGATCTTCGCCGGCGTCGCGCTGCTCGTCGGCGGGTTCCTGATCTTCAACACGTTCACGGTGACGGTCGCGCAGCGCACGAAGGAGTTCGCGCTGCTGCGCGTGCTCGGCGCCTCCCGCGGCCAGGTGCTGCGATCGGTGCTGATCGAGACGTTCGCCGTCGGCCTGGTCGCGTCGATCATCGGCGTGCTGGCGGGCCTGGTGGTCGCGCCCGCGCTCGCCGCGCTGCTGCGCGCCGGCGGCATCGACCTCGGGTCCACCGGCATCGTCGTCTCGCCCGCGACCGTGATCATCGGCCTCGTCATCGGCATGGTCGCGACGATGATCTCGGGCTTCGTGCCGGCCCTCCGCGCCACACGGGTGGAGCCGGTCACGGCCATGCGCGACGCGGTCACGCCTGGCCTCAAGCACATGGGCACGATCCGGCTCGTCGGCTCCGGCATCCTCGCCGGCGTCGGCCTGCTCGTGCTCTTCTACGGGCTGTTCGGCGGGATCGACTCGGGCGGCACGGCCGCATCCCTGGTCGGCCTGGGTGCGGTGCTGATGATGTTCGCCTTCGCGTTCCTGGCACCGCTGCTGGTGCGCCCGCTCGCCCGGGTGCTCGGCGCGCCGATGGTGCGCCTGCAGGGCCTGACGGGGGTCCTCGCGCGCGAGAACGCGATCCGCCAACCGCAGCGCACGGCGGTCACCGCCGCCGCGCTGATGGTCGGCCTCGCGCTCGTGGTGCTCGTCGCCGTGTTCGCGGCCGGGCTGAACGCGTCGATCACCAAGACGATCGACGACCAGGTCAAGGCCGCGCTCGTCGTCCAGAACCAGGACGGGTTCAGCCCGATCCCGGCGGACGTCGTGTCCACCGTGGCCAAGGTGCCCGGGGTGACCGACGTGGCGTCGATGCGGTTCGCGGTCGGCCTGGCCAAGGGCGACAGCGGCACGACCGCGGTCAACGGCATCGACCCCGCGCAGTTCAACTCGGTGATCACGCTCAAGTGGGCGGACGGGAGCGCCGACCGGATCAGCGCGTTGACCGACGCGCAGACGATCGTCGAGGCCGACTGGGCCAAGAGCCGCGACCTCGCCGTCGGCAGCACGGTGCAGTTCACGACGCCGGTCGGCAAGCAGGTCGACTACGAGATCACGGGCACGTTCGAGAGCCAGGCGGGCCTGACCGCCGACGTCCTGCTCGCCAACAGCGCCCTCGAGCGCGACTGGAACGCGAAGGACATCGCCTACGCGATGGTCGCCGCCGGCGCGGACGCCGACGACGATCAGCTCGCGACGGCGGCCAACAAGGCGCTGTCGGGCTTCCCGCAGACCGAGGCGCTCACGCGCGACGAGTTCAAGGACAACGCCGCGGGGCAGATCAACCAGCTGCTGGGGCTCGTCTACGGCCTGCTGCTGCTGTCGGTGATCGTGGCGTTGCTGGGCATCGTCAACACGCTCGCGCTGTCCGTGCACGAGCGCCTGCGGGAGCTCGGGATGCTGCGCGCGGTCGGCATGAGCCGGCGCCAGGTGCGCCGGATGGTCCGCGCGGAGTCGGTGATCACGGCCGGCATCGGCGCGATCCTCGGCATCGTGCTCGGGGTCGTGTTCGCGCTGATCATCTCGCGTCCACTGGCCGAGCAGGGCTTCGTGTTCACGCTGCCGATCGGCACGTTGCTCCTGTTCTTCGTGCTCGCGGCGCTCGCGGGCGTGGTCGCGGCGATCCCGCCGGCGCGGCGCGCGTCGAAGGTCGACGTCCTGCGGGCGGTGACGACGGAGTGAGGCGGGTAGGGATGGCGGGTGCCTCGGCCCGCCATCCCGGTCCTCGCCGGCCTGTTCATCGGCGTCCTGTTCACGCTGGCGAACGTCTGGGCGTTGCACGACCCCGAGCCGCACGGCGTGCCCGTCGGCAACTTCGAGGCCGGTCCGGGATACACGACCGTCCGGGTCGACGACGCCGAGCAGGCGGTCCGCTCGCGCGAGGTCTTCGCGGCCCGCGGCGCGGACGGTCGCCTGTACTTCGCGGGCGCGAACGGCCAGACGGTCAACCGCGAGCTCGTCCGCGGCCAGGCGGTGACCGACGTCGTCCCGCTGGCGGACGGCGACCCGCACGGGCTGTCCATGCCGCAGCTCGTGCTCGGGACGCTGCTCGGCGGGTTCGTGGCCGGCGTGCTGATGGCGCAGCTGGCGCTCGGCGATCCGCTGTGGCAGCGGTGGCTCGCGTACGGCGCGTTCGCGGTCGGCCTCGGCCTGCTGATCGCGATCGTCGTCAGCGTCCTCGACGTCCTCCCGCCCGGCAGCTGCTGGCTCGCCTGGGTGTGGTGCGGCGCGACCGCGATGACGATCTCGGTCGCGGTCGGCGCCCTGGCGCGCGCGGTCGGGCAGGTCGGCATCCCGCTGGCGATGCTGGCCTTCCTGATCCTTGGCAACCCGTCCTCGGGCGCGCAGGCGCCGGCGGAGTACCTGCCGTGGCTGTTCCGCACGGTCGGTCCGTACCTGCCGCCCAACGCGCTGGCGAGCGGCCTGACCGGGACGACGTACTTCGACGCGTCAGTGCTGCGTCCTGTGCTCGTGCTCGGCACCTGGTTCGGCCTCGCCGCGCTCACGCTCAGCCTGCTCGACCGCATGCGCGGGTCCCGCCGCGCACTGGCCTACGACGCCGCCTCCGCCGCCGACGAGCGCGAAGACCGAACTTAAACGTCCTGGACGTTTAAGGTTCACGACCGGCTAGCCTCGTCACCTTCCGTGCGCCGTCGCCTCCCGTTCATCCTGCTCGCCGGCGTGCTGTTGCTGTCCTTCGGGCTCAACGCGCGCATGGCGGCGAATCCGCGCAACGACTACCAGTCGGCGGACGAGCGGTCCTACGGCAAGCTGGCGGTCGACATCGCCGACAACCAGCACTACGGCGGGCGCGGGACGAACATGAAGGAGCCGCTGCACTGGCCGCCCGGTGCGCCGGTGGTGTTCGCGGTCGGCTACAAGCTGTTCGGCTCGGACGCGGACCGCAAGGACTACGACATCGCCGCGGTCTACTGGCAGCAGGCGCTGATCACCACGGGCACGACCGCGCTCGCGTTCGCGCTCGCGTTCATCCTCGTCGGGCCGTGGGCGGGGCTGCTGGCCGCCTTGGTCGTCGGGACCTACCCGCCGCTGATCGGCGCGACCGGGGACCAGCTGTCCGAGCCCTTGGGCGCGTTCCTGCTGATCGCCGCGTTCACGGTGCTGGCGCTCGCGGTCAAGCGAAAAGCGACGCTGTGGCTGTTCGCGGCGTCCGGCGCCCTGTTCGGCGCCACGATCCTCACGCGCACCGACCTGCTGCCCGTGCCGTTCCTGATCGCCGGCGCCATGATCGGGTGGGCGCTCGTGCGCCGCCGGGACATCCTCGCCACCTTCTGGCCGTGGGCGCTGATGGCGGTCACGGCCGGCGTCGTGCTGCTGCCGTGGACGATCTACGCCTCCGCCGAGGAGGGCCGGTTCATCCCGGTGACGAAGGGCAGCGCGTCCGCCCTGTTCGTCGGCACGTACCTGCCCGGCGGCGGCACCACGATGGGCATGAAGACGCACATCGAGGACGAGCTGCGCCGGCGCCACCCCGAGTACGGCGGCATGAAGACGTACAAGATCCCGGCCGCCGACGCGCTGGAGATCTTCGCGGAGCGCCACCCCGACCTCACGCGCGACCAGGCGCTGCAGAAGGAAGCGCGCAAGAACCTCATCCACTACTCGACCCACGAGCCGGTCGCGTTCGTGAAGATGCAGTGGTCCAAGGCCAAGCGGATGTGGTTCTTCTACTACCGCGGCGGCGGCGTGCACTACATCTCCACGCCGATGCGGATCTGGCAGGTCGTGCTCGTCCTGCTGTCCGGCCTCGGGCTGCTGGTCGGCTTCATCCGCCGCCGGCACGCGCTGCTCGGCGCGGCGCTGATCACGATCGGCTTCAGCACGCTCATCCACACCATCGTGGTCTCGCAGGCCCGGTACAACGTGCCGCTGATGCCGTTGCTGATCGCGTCCGGCGTGGCGGGCTGGTTCATGGCGCTGCAGCGCCGGCCGGAGGCGGCCGCGGCCGACGCTGCGACCATGCCCCTATGGAACTCGGAAGAATCGGCGTCTGGCGCTCCAAGCGCCACGGCGCCAGCGACCTAGACCAGATCGAGGCGCTGGGCTACGGCGCGTTCTGGATCGGCGGCAGCCCCAGCGTCGAAGAAGCGCGCCCGTTCCTCGAGGCCTCCTCGTCGATCACGGTCGCCACCGGCATCCTGAACATCTGGGAGCACGAGCCCGAGGCCGTCACCGCAGCACAGCGGCAGCTGGCCGCCGACTTCCCGGACCGCTTCCTCCTGGGCATCGGCGTCGGCCATCCGGAGGCCACGAGCGACTACACCCGCCCGCTGAAGGCCATGCGCGAGTTCTTCGACGGCCTGGACGTCCCGAAGGAGCAGCTCGCGGCCGCCGCGCTCGGGCCCAAGATGCTCGACCTCGCCGCCGAGCGCAGCCTCGGCACGCACCCGTACTTCATCACCGTCGACCACACGAAGTTCGCCCGCGAGCGCGTGGGGGAGGGCGTCCTCGTCGCTCCGGAGGTCGGCGTCGTGCTCGAGGAGGACCCGGAGACGGCCCGCAAGCACGCCCGCGAGTTCGCGAAGCTCTACCTCGGGCTCTCGAACTACACGAACAACCTGCTCAAGTTCGGCTTCACGGAGCGCGACATCGCCGACGGCGGGTCGGACCGCCTGATCGACGCCGTGATCCCGCACGGCAGCGCGGAGCAGATCGCCGAGGCGGTCCGCGCCCACCTCGAGGCAGGCGCGGACCACGTGTGCCTCCAGGTCCTCGGTCACGGGCCGCAACCGACCCGTGACTACGAGGCCCTGGCGAAGGCGTTGCTCTAGCGCACGCCCAATCCGCTGAACGCGCGGCGGATCAACGCCGCGCGGTCAGCCGCGTTGGTCATCTGCTCCAGGCCGAAGCCGAGGAGCAGCGTGTCCTGGGTCGAGGTGCCCGCGTAGAACTGCACGGTCTGCGGGCCGATCTCCCAGTTGCCCGGGTTCTCCGGCGAGCCCTCGGGCTGCGGCTGCACGGTCCAGGTGCTCGTGGCGCCCTCGAAGCCGTCCAGCTGGGTCCGCTGGGCGCCGACGACGAGCGCCGTGTCGTCCAGGAACGCGCCGACGAGGCCCGTGGACGGGTCGCCGACGTAGGAGAACGTGATCTCGACCTGCTTGCCCGCGTACGCGGCCAGGTCGAAGGCCACGTCCTGCCAACCACCGCTCGAGCCGGTGAACGCGTTCCACTGGCCGGTCGTGCCCGTGTTCGTGCACGCGGTCGCGCCGAGCGTGAGGTAGTGCTCGAGGAACGGGTGCAGGTCGAGCAGGTAGCCCTGCTCGCACTGCTGGGACGGGTCGTTGGTCGTGCCGCCGTTGAGGTCGGGCAGCGTCGTCCAGTCGTCGCCGCCGGCCGTCCGCGCCTCGACGATGACGTGGTCGAACCCGTCCTCGGTCAGGTAGGACAGCTGCGCGGTGAGCTTCGGCGCGTCGGCGGCCGTCACGGTGCGCAGGTCGAACGTCTTCGTCAGCCGCATGTAGGAGTTGTCCTGGTGCACGGCCGCCGCGTAGTTCGAACCCTCGGGCGGGGTGGTCGGGTCGCCGGTGAAGTCGTACTCCGCGGCACCCTGGCTGGCGAACTGCGGGAACTGCGACACCGGCAGCACGTCGCTGGTCGGCTGGAACACGCCGGCCGAGTCGATCGGGTTGGTCGGCGTGCCGCTCAGCGGCGCCTCGAACCCGGCGATCGGGCTCGCGATCCCCCGGAACAGGTTCGGCCCGGGCAGGCTGATCCGCGAGTACGCGCCCAGCCAGTACTGGCGGAAGTCGTTGGCGAGGATCAGGCAGTCGTCGAACACGCCGTACAGGCCGGTCGTGATCACGCACTCCTCGTCCGGCGCGCCGTTGAGGCCGTAGTACAGGCCTTCGGCGATGCCCTCGAAGATGCCGTAGTCCTGCGCCCACTCACCCGCGTGCAGGAGCTTGCCGCCCGCGTTGAGGTAGTCACGCACCGCGAGCGTCAGGTACTGCTGGCGCTCGGCGACCCCGATGTAGGGCAGCTCCCCGTACCAGACGGGGCCGGTGTCGATGAGGAAGTCCTCCTCGTCCTGGGTGTACTGGTTGTCGCCGACGTACCAGAGGACGCCCTTGTAGTGGCTGAGCACCGCGAGGTCGTGCGGCACGCCCTGCTTGTCGACGTCCCACACGTCCACGCTGTAGCCGGCGGCGCGGGCCGCGTTCACGTGGGCGGCCAGGTAGCGCGGCTGGCCGTTGTAGGGCGCTTCCTCGGGGTTGTAGCCCGTGTAGTCCTCGTTGGCGAGCACGAGCACCTTGGCGCCCGTGTCCGACTTGACGGTGTAGGTGAACGGGGTGCTCTCGACCTCGTCGTCCTTGTACCAGCGCTTGCTCTTCTTCTCGCCGGAGAACCAGACCTTGACGCGGTCGCCGGCGCGCGCGCCCTTGACCTCGCCGCGGAACTCCGCGTAGTAGCGCTTCATCTCGTCGCCGTAGCGCTCACCGCCGCGCCACTCGGAGACGTTGACGGTCTTGGTCTTGCCGTTGTTGATGCGGTAGTTGAGCCGCAGCTTCTTCAGCTCGCGCTTGGCCACGACGGCGACGGTCTGCGGGTCGCCGTAGGAGACGTCGAAGGTGTCCGGGACGAAGTCGGGCGCCTCACGGCCGACGACGGACTCGGGGTCGGCCGGATCATCGGCCGACTCCGCGACCGACAGCGCGAACGGGATGTTGCGCCGGAACTCGGCCTCGACGAGCGCCTCGTCATCCGGGAACTCGAAGTCCGAGCCACAGTCCTCGGCGACCCACTCGTCATCCGGGTTCTCGTTCGCCGCGGACGCGCACGTGCCCATCTCGGGCGTGAAGCCGAACGCGCCGTAGTTCTCCTGCATGTGCGTGTCGGTGTCGCCGTTGGTCGTGTAGAGCTCGGCGGACAGGTCCGGGTCGTAGCCCGGGACGGCCGGATGCGCATCGTCGCCGGCCAGCGTCTCGCCGATGATGTCGTCCGGGGACGGCGTCGCGACCTGCCAGCCCGTGCCGTACAGCAGCAGCTGCGCGGCCGAGTGGTAGTTGACGAAGAACTCGGGCGTGATCCGCCGGACGAGCCCCTCGAGCGCCTTGTTCTCCGGCTCGGACGTCGGCGCGGGACCTCGGAACGTCTCGCTCGTGGGGTCGGGCGAGGAGCCCTCGTTGTCGTAGCCCCACTTGTAGGCGAAGTTGCGGTTGAGGTCCACGCCGTCGCCCGGCTCGGTCGTGCCGTTGCCGTTGTTGTCGCGCAGGTTCTTGCGCCACAGGCGCTGGCCGGGCTGGAACGTGTAGTCGTAGCCGTCCGGGTTGGCGACCGGCACGATCCACAGCTCGCGCGTGTTGATCAGCTCGCGCACCTTGCGGTCCCGCGTGTAGTTCTCGAGCAGGTAGTGCATGAGCCGCCGGTTCATCTCCGGCGTGATCCACTCGCGCGCGTGCTGCGCGCCGATGTAGAGCACCGCCGGCTTGGAGCCGTCGCGCGTGAGCGGCGCGCCGAGCGAGATCTTGATGCCGACGATGTCCTTGCCGCGCCCGGACTTGCCGAGGTTGACGAGCTTGGCGATCGGCCAGTACTTCTTCGCGGCTTTCTCGAAGTCGGCCTTGATCTCGTCGTAGGACTTGAAGACCTCCATGCCGTCGGCCGCCTGGAGCGTCGCCCGCTCGGCCACGGTCTTGCCGTCGATCTCCTTGGCCTCCAGCTCCACGCCCTCCGCCCGGAGCTTGTCCGCCTGCGCCCCGCTGAGGATCACCTCGACGCGCGCGCTGTCCTTGCCGCCCTCCCGGGCTTTGGAGAACTTCAGCTCGTGGCGGTCGACGCCGAGCTTGACCACCTGCGCGATCTGCGCCCGAGACAGATCGCCGACATAGACGTCAAGCGGAGCTGACGCCGCTCCGGCGGACCCGGTGGCGGTCAGCGAGACCGCGAGCCCCGACAGGGTCGCGGCGGCCAAAGCACGTGTACGTAACAACGTCCCTCCCGATGAGACAGTGCTGAGAGGCGGCAAGTCTGTCGCCCAGCCGACACCGTGTCAACGGAGAACCGTCGTGCACCGCTCGGCCAGACGATTCCGGCGCGAAGAAACTTCACGCGCGGTCACAACCCAGCGCGCAGCGGGCTCATAGGCAGTGCGTCACGCCGGGCATGGTCAATGTTTAGGCCGGGCGATCACTCGCCCGCCCCGGCGGCTCAGGCCGCCGGGGGTGACGCACTCGGTCGTCGGTAGACGACGCCGAGGAGGGCACAGAGCAAGCTCGCCGCGCCGAGGTACCCGACCTCGGCGCGCGTGAGCTCGTCGTCGATCACGTCGAGGAGCATCCAGATCACGAAGGCCGCGGCGCTGATGAGCCAGGCGGCGGCGGCCGTGCCGGCGTGGTCGCGGGCGAGCGCGGCCTGGTTGAGCGTGCCGGCGGCGAGGTGGAAGCCCATGCCGATGGCGACCGCGACGAGCCCGAGCCGCGCGAAGTGCTTGTCGTCCTCGAACAGCAGGTCCATAGCGAACGGGCCGACGATCAGCAGGCCGAGCGCGACGGCCAGCGCGAACCCGGCGATGGCGAGGATCGTCTGGCGGATCGCCTTCTCGAACTCGGCGCGGCCCGCCTTCGCCTCGAGCCCGGCGAGGTGGGGGAGCAACGCGCCCTGGATCGCCTGGAAGAGCTGCAGCGGCGCGCGCGTGATCATCAGCGCGTTGAAGACGTAGCCCGCGACGGCGGCGTCCGTCGCGGTCAGGTCGGCCGTGATCACGCCCGCGTTGAGCAGCGTCTGCTCGGAGGCCATGATCACCAGCACGGCGATCGCGAAGCGACCGCCCCGGGCGAGGCCGAGTGCCTCCTCGTCGGTCTCCGTCTTGGACGCCGTCGCCTTCGGACGCCGGGAGAACGCCAGCGGGACCACCACGAGCGAGACGAACGGCGCGGCGGCCATGCCCATCGCCACCACGGACTGGCCTTCGGCGATCCCGATCACCACGGCGACCGCGAACAGCAGCCGCGCGTTGGCCTCGATGAAGACGAGCCCGCCGTAGAACGCGAACCACTGGTGCCCGGCCAGCCAGCCCCGCGCGAAGTAGCTCGCCGCGTAGGCCAGCACCGCGATCACCAGCACCCAGTACAGGGCGCTGGATCCGTCGAACAGGTCGTTCTCGATCGGGTCCTTGAAGATCAGCGCCACGACCAGGAACGTGAGCGCGAACGCCGCCTGGATCGTCATCGGCGTGCGCAGCGGGTGCCCGGTCTCGAACCCGCGGGCGCGGCGGTCGGCGATCGTGCGCGACAGCAGCTGCTCGATCGGCCGGTAGATGACCGAGACGATCACGAACAGCACCGACCACAGCAGCGAGATCGCCTTGTAGTCGACATCGTTCAGCGCGTACGAGGCGACGCTGAAGTACGCGAAGGTGACGAGGCCGGTGCTCGCGATCCCGATCGCGAGGAGCTTGGCTCCGGCGCCGTAGCCGGAGCGCTCCTTGGACGCCGTGCTCACACGCGGACGAGCAGCATCGTCCACGGGAACGGCGAACGCGTCTCCGTGACCGTGCCGACCGCCGAGAGCTGCTCGACGAACGCCTTGCGCGACCAGTGGTTCAGGTGCCCGGGCGTGTTGCCGAGGTCCTTGATGTAAGCGCCACGGGCCATGTTCACGCCGCGCCAGATCGGCTCGCGCGGGACCGACACGAGCAGGTGGCCGCCCTTGGCGACGCGGGCCATCTCGGCGATCGTGTGCGCGGGGTCCGGCACGTGCTCGAGCACCTCGATCGCCGACGCGAGCTCGAACTCGCCGTCCGCGAACGGGAACGTCTCGGCCTTCATGATCTTGTACTCGAGGTTCGGCGCCTGGCGCTTGGCCCACTCCGCCTGGATCGTGGGGTCCTCGAGGTCGATGCCGACGATGCGGCCGTCGCGCAGACGCTGCGCCCACTTGTGCGTCAGCACGCCCTCGCCGCAGCCGACGTCCAGCACGCTGCGCGGCGAGGCCTTCGCCCACAGCTCGTCCAGCGTGCGCTCGAAGCCGGCCATGAGCTTCTTGACGACCGGGTTCGTGGACCCGTACTTGTCGTAGGTGTTGCCGGTGACAGTGCCCTCGGCGTCACGTGTGACGGTGCTCACAGCTTGATGGCCTCTCGCTCTTCGGTCTTGCCTGCGTTCGCGCCGGTCGTCGGCGGCTGGCCCGTCGGCCCGGTGCCGCCCGGCTCGTAGTGCGACGGCGGCACGTTGGCCTGCAGCTCGAGGCGCCGGACGCGCTCGAAGGTGCGCTGCAGCATGATCCGCTGGCCGCTCAGGAGGTCGCCGATGATGCCCAGCGCGGCCAGCACGACCGCGGCGTTGAAGAGCACGGCGCCCAGGATCAGCGACTGGACGTGGCCGGCGCCTTCGCCCTGGATGTAGGACACGAGGAAGCGCGTCCATACCGCGGCGGCGACGAGGCCGAGGACCGCGGCGAGCGTCATGAAGACCTTCAGCGGCTCGTACATCGAGTAGATCCGGAAGATCGACACCGTGTTGCGGCGCACGTACTGCCACATCGACTTGAACAGGCGCGACTCGCGCGTCTTCTCGTTCGTGCCGATCGGGACGTGGTCGACCGCGACGGTCATCTTGCCCGCCTGGATGATCGTCTCCAGCGTGTACGTGTACTTGGAGACGACCTGCAGCTGGAGCGCGGCCTCGCGGTTGTAGGCGCGGAAGCCCGACGTGGTGTCGGGCACCGTCGTCTCCGACGCTTGGCGCACGACCCACGAGCCGAGCCGCTGCAGCGACTTCTTCAGCGGCGAGAAGTGCTCGATCGTCATCACCTGGCGGTCGCCGACGACCATGTCGGCGTTGCCGTCCACGATCGGCTTGACGAGCGCGGGGATGAACGAGGCGTCGTACTGGTTGTCGGCGTCCGTGTTGACGACGACGTCCGCGCCGAGCTTCAGGCAGGCGTCCAGGCCCGCCTGGAAGCCGTTCGCGAGGCCCTTGTTGTTCGTCAGCTTGACGATGTGGTCGACGCCGTTCGCACGTGCGACCTCCACGGTGCGGTCGGTCGACCCGTCGTCGATGACGAGCCATTCGACGCTGTCGAACCCGTCCACCGCACGCGGCAGATCAGCGAGGGTTCCGGGCAGCGTCTCCTCTTCGTTGAGGCAAGGGATCTGGATGATCAGCTTCATCGGTTCGAACGAAGACGGTACCGCGCGCGTCAGACTGAGTGGCTCGCATGGAGGGCACCACGCTCACCCGGCAGGAGCCGGGCACCGATTCCGCACGGCCCGAGACCAGTGTCTGGGAACGTGGCGACCGCGTCGCCAAGATCGCTTTCGCACTGCTGTGCGTCGCGACCCTCGTCGGGTTCTTCGTGTTCCCGACCTACCCGGTCTACGACTCGTACTACTCGTTGCTCTGGGGGCGGGACCTCTGGCACGGCGACGGGCTCGTCTTCGACGGCTTCCGCTACCCGACCGAGCACCCGCTGACGATCGCCGCCGGCTTCGTCCTGCAGTTCTTCGGCGGCTGGGCCGACCGGCTCTGGGTCGCGGTGATCCTGGGCTCGTTCCTGGTGCTCGTCGCGGGCATCTACCGGCTGGGCAAGATCGCCGCCACGCCGCTCGTCGGCGCGGTCGCGGCCCTGCTGCTGCTGACCCGCTTCGACTACCCGTTCCTCGCCGCCCGCGGCTATCTCGACATCCCCTACATGGCGCTCGTCGTGTGGGCGGCGATCCTCGAGTGGCAGCGCCCGCGGCGAGGGATCTCGGTGCTGATCCTGCTGTCGCTGGCGGGCATGTTGCGCCCGGAGGCGTGGTTCCTGGCGGCGATGTACTGGTGCTGGGTCGTGTGGAAGGCGAGCTGGCGTGACCGGCTGATCTACACGGCGCTCGCGGCGTCCGGCCCGCTGGTCTGGTTCGCCGTCGACTACCTGGTCACCGGCGACCCGCTGTTCTCCTTGCACTACACATCCGCGTCGGCCGAGGACCTCGGGCGTCAGCGGCCCCTGAGCGAGCTGCCGGCGGCGATCCCGACGTTCTTCCAGAACCTCGTGAAGCTGCCGGTGTTCGTCGCCGCGGGCGTCGGGCTGGTGTTAGGAGTTGTGATCTCGCCCCGGCGGATGGTCATGCCGGTGGTCGTCCTGGCGTCCGGGCTGGTCACGTTCATCGCCATCGGCGTGGCCGGTGCGTCCGTGATCGAGCGCTACCTGGCGGTGCCCGCCCTGGCGCTGATGGTGCTCGCGGCGGTGGCGATCGGCGGCTGGACGATGCTGCTGCCCGGCTGGGTGCGCACCGTCTGGATGGTCGGCGCGATCGCGATCGTCGTCTTCGGCGTCGCCTTCACCGCGACGCGGCTCAACCTCGCCCGCTTCGACAACGAGCTGCGCTTCCGCGGCCAGGCGCACGACGACCTGACGACCGTCCTGAGCGACCCGAAGGTCAAGGCCGGGTTCGCGTGCGGGCCCCTAACAGGCCCTAATCACAAGATCGTCCCGGACGCTCGTTGGATCGCCGGCCTGAGCGACGGTCGCGTGCTCGCGCGCGAGTGGATCGACCGGATCGAGCGCCAGCAACGCGACGCCGACGCGGGCAAGATCAACCGCAAGGGCGAGAAGATCAAGCCGCCCGAGCCCGAGGACCTCGCGGCCGCCCGCGCGAGCCACGAGGGCGGCGTGGCGATCGTCGTCACCTCGCGCTTCGCGATCTTCAAGCACGCCTGGTCCGACAGCGCCGACAACCCGCTCATCCAGGTGCCTCCGCCCGGCTTCCAGCGCGTGAAGACGTCGCGCTTCTACGCCGCGTATGTCCGCTGTTAGGAGGTACGCCTGGCCGGGCGCCCTGGCCGGCCTCTTCGTCGTTGCGCTGATCCTGCGGCTCGTCGGCCACAAGACCGGGCTGCCGTACGTCTACAACGCCGACGAGAACGCCCACTTCGTGCCGCGGGCGATCGGCATGTTCGGGCACGGCTGGAACCCGGACTACTTCATCAACCCGCCCGCGTTCACGTACGTCCTGCACGTGCTGTTCGCGCTCAAGTGGGGGACGGACCCGGCGGAGGTCGGCGGCGCGTTCGCGGCCGACCCGACGGACGCCTTCGCGCTCGCGCGCGCCGCGTCCGCGTTCCTGGGCGCGGTCGCCGTGCCGCTGACCGCGATCGCCGCCGCGCGGCTGTTCGAGGACAAGCGGATCGGCTTGATCGCGGGCGCCTTGCTGGCGGTTGCGTTCCTGCCGGTCCACTACAGCCACTTCGCGCTCAACGACGCGCCGACGATGGCGCCGCTCGCGCTGGCGCTGATCGGCGTGGCCGGCATCTACCGGACCGGTCGCACGCGGGAGTACGTGCTCGCCGGCGCCGGCCTCGGCCTGGCGATCGCGACCAAGTACCAGGCGGGGATCGTCGTGGTGACGATCGTCGCGGCGGCGTTCGCGACGCCGGTCGTCCACAACCGGCTGAAGGGGCTCGCGTTCGCGTTCGCGCCGATGCTGCTCGCGTTCCTGATCGCGAACCCGTACGCGCTGCTGGACCGCCACCAGTTCGTCGAGGACCTGCGCAAGCAGACGAGCACCGCGGCCGGCTCGGAGGGCGGCGGCAAGCTCGGCCTCGCGAACTCGAGCGGCTTCGTCTACTACCTGAAGACGTTCACGTGGGGCTTCGGCTGGGTGCCGACGCTGCTCGCGCTGGGCGGGATGGGCGCGTTGATCGCGCGGCACCGCCGGCTCGCGCTCGTGCTCGCGCCCGCGCCGATCCTGCTGTTCCTGTACTTCGGCAACAACTCGCGCTTCTTCGCGCGCTGGATGCTGCCGATGTACCCGATCCTGGCGATGCTCGCGGCCTACGCGATCGTGACCGTCGCGACGCGCTTCAAGCCGCGCGTGCTGATCCCCGCGCTGGCCGCGCTCGCGCTGCTCCAGCCGCTGGTCTTCAGCGTCCACAACGACGTCGTGCTCGCCCGCGAGGACACGCGGATGGTCGCGCGCCAGTGGATGCAGCAGCACATCGAGATCGGCACCAAGATCGTGATGGAGCCGATCGCGCCCGACCAGTGGGCGCAGGACGCCGGCCGGCCGCTGTTCGGCGAGCCGCCGTTCGGCACGGGCTCCGGCAACCGCTGGAACAAGTTCGCGACGTCGCGCTCGTGCTTCTTCGACGGCAAGCTGCGCGAGGGCGGCGGCGAGTGCCCGGTGGTCAAGCTCGAGGACTACGAGCGGACGCTGCGGCCCGAGATCATCCGGTCGTACGTGGACGGCGAGTTCTGCTGGCTGGTGAGCGGCTCCACCCAGTCGGGCCGCGCGTTCGCGGACCCGGAGGAGGCGCCGTGGGCGCTCGACTACTACAAGGCGTTGCGTGACCCCAAGATCGCGACCGAGGTGTTCCACGTCAGCCCGTACGGGGACCGCGGGAAGGTGCCGTTCTCGTTCGACTACTCGTTCAACTACTACCCGCTCGCCTACGACCGCCCGGGGCCCGAGATCACGATCTATCGCTTGCACGGTGGCAAGTGCGCGTAGGCTTCAAACCGATGAGGCGTCTTGTCGCCATCGCCGTGGCCGGGGTCGTCCTGGTGCTGGGCCTGCCCAACCTGATCGTCGGGCTGGGCGGGCGTGGGGTGGAGACCACGCCGCGCGCGGTGCCCCACGCGCAGGCGGCGCTGGTGCTCGGCGCGCAGGTCATGCCCAACGGCGCGCCGTCGAGCATGCTGTCGGACCGGATCACGGCCGCCGCCGAGCTCTACAAGGCGGGGCGCGTCGACAAGCTGTTGCTGTCCGGTGACCACGGCCGCAAGCGGTACGACGAGGTCGGCACCATGCGGGACATCCTCCTGAAGCAGGGCATCCCGGCCGAGGACATCTTCACCGACCACGCGGGCTTCGACACCTGGGACTCCGCGCAGCGCGCGCGGCGCGTCTTCGACGCGCGGTCGGTGGTGGTCGTCACCCAGCGCTTCCACATGGCCCGGGCGCTCTACGACGCGCGCAAGGCGGGGTTGGACGCGACGGGGTACGTCGCGGACAAGCGTGACTACGGGCGCGTCATGCCCCGCCTGCGTGTGCGCGAGGCGGCGGCGCGCGTGAAGACGGTCGGCGACGTCGTCACCGGCGCCGATCCGCACTTCCTCGGTCCCGTCATCCCCATCACGGGTGACGGCCGTCTTTCCTGGGATTGATTCGCGAGTCAATATCGTTGAGGAGCGAACTGTGAGCACCCTCGAGGCCACCGACCACCTGCACCTCGCCCGCGCCATCGAGCTGGCCGAGGGCGGTCGTGGCGCGACGAGCCCCAACCCGCTGGTCGGCGCGGTCGTCGTGCGCGACGGCGAAGTGCTCGGCGAGGGCTTCCACGCGGCGCTCGGCGGGCCGCACGCGGAACGCGCCGCGCTGGCGGGCGTCGAGGACGCGCGGGGCGCGACGATGTACGTCTCGCTCGAGCCGTGCGCGCACACCGGCCGCACGCCGCCGTGCACCGACGCGATCATCGAGGCCGGCATCGCGCGCGTCGTGATCGCCTCCGACGACCCGACCGAGAAGGCCGCGGGCCGTGGCCCGGGCATCCTGCGCGACGAGGGCATCGAGGTCGTCTTCGCCGACGGCGAGCTGGCGGCGAAGGCCCGGCGGCTCAACCAGCCGTTCCGCAAGCACGCGCGGACCGGCCGGCCGTGGATCCTGTTCAAGTCGGCGATGACGCTCGACGGCAAGGTCGCGACCCGCACCGGTGACTCGAAGTGGATCTCGGGCGAGGACTCGCGCCGGCTCTCGCACCACTGGCGGGCCGAGGTGGACGCGGTCGTGGTCGGCATCGGCACGGCGCTGGCCGACGACCCGCAGCTCACCGCGCGGATCGACGGCGTCACGCGCCAGCCGCGCCGGATCGTCTTCGACTCCGAGGCGCGCCTGCCGCTGGACTCCCAGCTCGTCAAGGGCGCGATGGAGGTGCCGCTGACCGTGGTCGTCACCCGCGCCGCGCCGCGCACGGCGGTCGACGCGCTGGAGATCGCGGGCGCGGAGATCATCACCGCCACCGGCGCGAACGAGCCCGACCGCGTGCGCAACGCGCTCGCGCAGCTCGGCTCCAGCGGCATCACGGCGATCCTCTTGGAAGGCGGTCCGCACCTCGCGGGCGCGTTCTTCGACTCGGGCGAGGTGGACGAGATCCGCCTGTTCCTCGCTCCGGTCGTGCTGGGCGGGTCGTCCGCGCGAGACCCGTTGGAAGGCGAGGGCGCCGAGCGCATCGCGGCGGCCGTGCGGGCGCTGTCGCTGGACTGCGCGCGGGTCGCCGACGACGTCCTGATCACCGCCCGCATGCGGGAGTGGTAGGCGTGTTCACGGGTTTGGTGCAGGACCTCGGCTCCGTCGCCGAGATCGAGACCGGCGACGAGGGCGTGCGGCTGATCGTGCGCACGACGCTCGCCGACGAGATCTCGCTGGGCGACTCGGTCGCCGTCAACGGCGTCTGCCTGACCGCGACCAGCATCGCCGACGGCGCGTTCAGCGCCGACGTGATGAACGAGTCGCTCCGGCGCACCTCGCTCGGGTCCGTGGGGCAGGGCTCGACCGTGAACCTCGAGCTGCCGCTGCGCGCCGCCGATCGCCTCGGCGGTCACTTCGTGCAGGGGCACGTGGACGGCGTCGCGACCGTGCGTGAAGCGGTCGACGACGGGTTCGCGCGCGTCGTCACGTTCGACGCCCCCGCCGACCTGCTGCGCTACATCGTCGAAAAAGGCTCGATCGCGGTCGACGGGGTCTCGTTGACCGTCTCTGCGGTCGACGAGTCGTCGTTCAGCGTGTCTCTGATCCCGGAGACGCTCGAGCGCACGACGCTGGGGGCGGCCGAACCCGGCCGGCCCGTGAACCTGGAGGTGGACGTGCTCGCCAAGTACGTGGAGAAGCTGGCTCGATGAGTCGCCCGTTCGCGACCGTCGAAGAGGCGCTGGAAGAGATCCGCGCGGGCCGGATGGTCGTCGTCTGCGACGACGAGGACCGCGAGAACGAGGGCGATCTGACGATGGCGGCGCAGTTCGCGACGCCGGAAGCGATCAACTTCATGGCCAAGGAGGGGCGCGGGCTGATCTGCCTCGCGCTCACGCCGGAGCGCTGCGACGAGCTCGGGCTGGACCTGATGGCGGCCAAGAACGAGTCGCCGTTCGAGACGGCGTTCACCGTGTCCGTCGAGGCGCGGGACGGGATCACCACCGGCATCAGCGCCGCGGACCGCGCGCGGACGATCCAGGTGGCGATCGACCCGGGCTCGGCGCCGCGGGACCTGGTCCAGCCGGGCCACGTGTTCCCGCTGAAGGCCAAGCCGGGCGGCGTGCTCGAGCGCACGGGGCAGACCGAGGCGGCCGTGGACCTGGCGCGGTTGGCCGGGCTGAACCCGAGCGGCGTGATCTGCGAGGTCATGAACGACGACGGGACGATGGCCCGGATCGACGACCTCGAGCGCTACTGCGCCAAGCACGGCCTGAAGATGATCACGGTCGCCGACCTGATCGCCTACCGGCGCAAGCACGACCAGCTCGTCGAGCGGGTCGTGGAGACCCGCCTGCCGACTGGGTTCGGCGAGTTCACGGCCGTGGGCTACCGCTCGCTCGTGGACAACAAGCACCACGTGGCCTTGGTGAAGGGCGACGTGAGCGGCGTCGAGGATGTGCTCGTCCGCGTGCACTCCGAGTGCCTGACCGGCGACGTCTTCCACTCGCTGCGCTGCGACTGCGGCGAGCAGCTCGAGAGCGCGCTGTCGATGATCGAGCGCGAGGGCAAGGGCGTGCTGCTCTACCTCGCCCAGGAGGGGCGCGGGATCGGCCTGCTCAACAAGCTCAAGGCCTACAACCTGCAGGACCGCGGGCTGGACACGGTCGACGCGAACCTGGAGCTCGGCCTGCCGGTCGACCTGCGCGACTACGGCATCGGCGCCCAGATCCTCGTCGACCTGGGGCTGTCGTCGATCCGCATCCTGACGAACAACCCCAAGAAGATCCGGGGGCTCGAGGGCTACGGGCTGTCGGTCAGCGCGCAGGTGCCGATCGAGCACGCACCCAACCCGCACAACGAGGCCTACCTGCGCGCCAAGCGCGACCGGATGGGCCACACGCTGCACCACCAGGGGCTCGCGCTGGACGAGCAGATGGTTCACGACGAAGCCGTACATGACCGGGAGCGCAGGGGATGAAGTTCGCGATCGTCGTCGGGAAGTTCTACGAGGACCTGGCGGCCCGGCTCGTGGCCGGCGCCCAGGAGGTCTTCGCGGGCGAGGCCGACGTCTACGAGGTGCCCGGCGCCTACGAGCTGCCGCTGGCGGCCCAGTACCTGGCCGAGACCGGCCGTTACGCGGGCGTCGCCTGCCTCGGCGCGGTCATCCGCGGGGAGACCGACCACTACGACTACGTGTGCGCCGAGACCGCCCGCGGGATCATGGAGGTCTCGCTCAAGACCGGCGTCCCGTGCGCGTTCGGCGTCCTCACGGTCGAGAACATGGACCAGGCGCTCGCCCGCACCGGCGGCGGCAAGCGCGACCAGGGCGCCCACGCGGCCGAGGCCGTCATCACCCTGGCGAAGCTGAAGACCGAGCTGGCCTAGCGCTCGCGCGGCTTGCGGTGCGGCCCGCGCGTCTTGCCCGGGCCGCGCACCGCCGCAGCGGCGGCGGCCGGCCCCGGCGCCGTCGCCGGGCCGCCGCTCGTCTCGCGCGCCGCCTTCTTCGCGTCGCGCAGCGCCTTGCGGACCTCGCCCGACTCGTTGTCGCCGAACTCGTTCAGGCGGCGCTCGAAGATCGGGATCGCCGCTTCCGGCTGACCGAGGCCGACGAGCGCCGCGCCCTCCTCGAAGAGCGCGTAGCCGCACGGGCTGAGCTCCTTGGAGCCCGCGCACAGCCGTTGGGCCTCCTGGGCCTTGGCCAGCGCGGTCTGGAAGTCGCCGTTGGTGCGCGCGTTGTAGCCCTCGAGCTGCGCCTTCGTGGCCGCGTCGAGGTCCGGCTCGCCCTGCGGCGCGTCCGGCGTGTCCTCGGGCGTCGGCTCCGGCGTCGGCGTGTCCGTCGGCTCGGGCGTCGCGGTCTCCGTCGGCTCCGGGGTCGCCGTCTCGGTCTTCTCGGGCGTGGGCTCGGGGGTCGACTCGCGCGTCGGCTCGGACGTGGGGGTACTCTGCGCGCGCTGGGTGGGCTCGTCGTCGCCGCGGGTGGCGAGGACGAACACGCCCGCGCCGGCGAGGAGCACGAGCGCGACGAGCGCCGCGATCAACGGGCCGCCGCCGCTGCGGCGCGGCTCGGGGTCCGGATCGGCGCCGCGCGTGCGCGAGGGTGCGCCACGGCCGCGGCTGTCGTCGGCCGCCCACGACTCACGGCCGCCGCGCCCGGAGGGGCCGTCGGCGGCCCACGACTCGCGGGCGTTGCCGGGCCGGTCCGCGCCGCCTCGGCCGTCGCCGGCCCGCGCCGCCGGCGCGCCGTACTCGGCCGTGTCCGGTTCACGTGCGGCACCGGCACCCGCGGCGCCCGCGGCCGCGGCGCCGGCCGCACCCGCGGCGAGCCCGCCGGCGGCGGCGCGCTTCTCGCGCCGGCCCAGCTTGCGCGTCGGCCGTGTCGGGGACGTGTCCTCGGTCAGCGTGCGGTCCAGCGCGTCCACGAATGCGGCGGCGCTCTCCCAGCGGTCCTCGGGGGTCTTGGCCAGTCCGCGTTCCAACACCGCGTCAACGGCCCTGGACAGCTCGGGTGCGCGAGTGGAGGCGGGCGGGACCGGGTCCTCGACGTGCGCGCGGGCCTGGGCGGCGAAGTGGTCGGCCTCGAACGGGCGCGAGCCGGTCAGCAGCTCGTAGGCGACGACCGCGAGCGCGTAGCGGTCCGACGCGGGCTGCGCGGCCTCGCCGAGCGCCTGCTCGGGCGAGAGGTACGCGGCGGTGCCCAGCACCTGGCCGGTCGCGGTCAGCTGGTCCTCCCACGCGACGCGGGCGATGCCGAAGTCGGCGACGCCGAGGCGGTCGTGCTCGTCGAGCAGGAGGTTGCCGGGCTTGATGTCGCGGTGGACGACGCCCATGTCGTGGGCGGTGTCGAGCGCGGCGCCCGCCTCGCGCAGCCAGCGCAGCTTGAGCTTGAGCGGCAGCTCGCGGCCGGACTTCAGCGCGTCGCCGATCGAGCCGCCGCGCATGATCTCCATGACCATGAACACGCGCCGCTGGTGCTCGCCGACGTCGTAGATCGTGACGACGTTCGGGTGCGAGGAGAGGCCAGCGGCGGCGCGCGCCTCGCGCTGGAAACGACGGCGCGCGCGGTCGTCCTCGCCGAGGTGCGAAGCCAGCAGCTTGACCGCGACAGCGCGGTCCAGAAGCTCGTCGTGCGCCTCCCAGACACTCGCCATGCCACCATTGGCGAGGTGCCGGATCACGCGGTAGCGGTCCGGCAGGGAGATGCGATCCGG
Source organism: Solirubrobacter pauli (assembly GCF_003633755.1). Taxonomy (GTDB): domain Bacteria; phylum Actinomycetota; class Thermoleophilia; order Solirubrobacterales; family Solirubrobacteraceae; genus Solirubrobacter; species Solirubrobacter pauli. The sequence continues at coordinate 2,118,863 of NZ_RBIL01000002.1, read as the reverse complement.
TGAGACCGGGGGCATCGCGTACACGGTACCCGCCGCTCGCCCTCCTATACTCTTGCGCTCCAATGGCTCGTATCTGTCACTCCTGCGGCAAGCGCCCGGCTTTCGGCCAGTCCCGCTCGCACTCCATGGTCGCGACCAAGCGGCGTTTCGATATCAACGTCCAGAAGGTCCGGATCGTCGAGAGCGGCGCGCCGAAGCGCGTGTACGTCTGCACGCGCTGCCTCAAAGCGGGCAAGGTCACGAAGGCCTAGCGGACGGCCGCGCACGTCGTGGCCGACGCAAGCCTCCTCCGCTTCCGCTTCGTCATCGAGGCTGCCCTCGCGCACCTCGAATCCCGTCGCGAAGAGGTCAATGACCTGAACGTCTTCCCGGTCGCCGACGGCGACACGGGGGACAACATGGCGTTGACGCTCCGTGCCGTGCTCGCTGAGCTCGACGACCTCTCCACCCAAGGGGAGATCGACGAGATCGGCCGTGATCAGATCGTCGACTCCGTCGCTCGCGCGGCGTTGCTCGGCGCGCGCGGAAACAGCGGGGTGATCCTGAGCCAGCTCATCCGCGGCGCCGCCGAGGAGCTGATCTCGCGTCCCGGCGAGCTCGTGGACCCGGTCCTGGTCGCCGCCGCGATGGCCCGCGCGGCCGACCGCGCGTACGGCTCGGTGCGTGACCCTGCCGAGGGCACGATCCTCACGGTCGTGCGTGAGATGGCCGCCCGCGCCGCGAGCGAGATCGCGCACATGGCCGAGCCGCGTCTGCAGCACCGCGTCGACGACGCGACGCAGAACGAGATGCTCGCCTACGTGCTCGAGCACGCGCTGGACGCCGGCCAGGCGTCGGTCAAGCGCGGCCCCGAGCTGCTGCCGATCCTGCGCGAGTCCGGCGTCGTGGACGCCGGCGGCTACGGCCTGACGGTCATCTTCGCGGGCGTGATCGCGGCGCTGCGCGGCAACGAGCCGCCGCCGCTCGAGCACCACGCGCCCGCGCGGATCACGCATCCCCAGCACCACTCCTCGACGTTCCGCTACTGCACGAACTTCGCGGTCACCGGCGACAACCTGGAGCCCGGGCCGTGGATCGCGCGCCTGGAGGCGCTGGGGGACTCCGTGCTGGTCGTCGGCGACTCGTCGACGCTGAAGATCCACGTGCACACCGACGAGCCCGAGCAGGCCACCGCGCTGTTCACCGGCACCGGCGAGGTCTCCCGGCTGGACGTCGCGGACATGCACGAGCAGGTCGAGCAGCGCAGTGCGCGCGTCGGCGAGGCGATCGCCGCCTGCGGCATCCTCGCCGTCGTCAACGGCGAGGGCATGCGCGCGCTGTTCGAGGGCATGGGCGCTCACGTCCTGGACGGCGGGCCGACGCTCAACCCGTCCACGTACGAGCTGCTCGCCGGCATCCACGAGGTCCCGGCCGAGGAGGTCGTGGTCCTTCCGAACTCGCCGAACGTCCGGATGGCCGCCGAGCGCGCCGCCGAGCTCTCCGAGAAGGCCGTCCGCGTGGTCCCGACCCGCTCGATGGCCGCCGGCCTGGCCGCCGCCGTGGCGCTCGACGCCGACGCCGACTCGCGCCGCAACGCGGCCGCGATGGAGGAGGCGCTGACGCACGTCCGCACCGGCGGCGTCACCGAGGCCGCCCGCGACGACACGCAGGGCCGCTTCCGCCGCGGCGACTCCGTCGGCTTCATCGACGAGGAGCTCGTCGCCTGGGGCGAGCCGCAGGAGACCCTCGAGGTCGTCCTCGGCGAGCTCGGCCGCGAAGCCGAGCTGCTCACCGTCATCGAAGGGCACGGTGCGCCGCTCGGCTCCGACGCCGTGGCCGCGCTGGCGCCCGACACCGCCGAGGTCGAGCTGTCCGTGGGTGGGCAGCCGGCGTGGTGGTGGCTCGTGTCGGCCGAGTAGCTACCCGCTGCGCGGCACCACCACGACGGGACACGCGGCCCGCCGCACGAGCTTCGAGGCCACGCCGCCGAGCAGCACCCGCCGCACGGGGCCGTAGCCCCGCGAGCCGCACACCAGGAGGTCGCACTCACGGTCGTCCAACGCCGCGAGCGCGTCCACCACGTCGCCCTCGAGCAGCTCGTCCGCCGCCTCGAAGGGCAACGAGGCCACCGCCTCGTCCAGCGCTGCTCGCGCGCCATCGCGGACCGCGCCGAGGAAGGCCTCCTCGGCGTCGCGCCCGGAGACCGGCGCGAAGATCTCGGCCCGGGGCGCGACGACGGTGTAGAGCGTCAAGGACGCTCCGGTCTGCTCGACCAGCTCCGCCGCCACACCCAGCGCGACGCGCGCCTCCGGGGCATCGACGTAGGCGACGCCGATGCGGCGGATGGGGGCGTCGGCGCCGCGCTCGCGCAGGCCGCGCGGCGCGACCGCCACGGGGCAGATCGCGCCGTGGAGCAGCCGCTCGCCGGTCGAGCCGGGGGAGATGCGCCGGCGCGCGCCGTGGCGGGCGGACCCGACGACGATCATCGAGGCGCCGGACGCCTCCGCGACGTCGTCGAGGCCGTGCGCAGCCGACGAGGAGCCCACCACGCGATAGGCGGCGGACACGCCACGCCCCTCGAGGAACCGCCGGGCGCACGCGTTCATCTCCTCGGCCTGCCCGCGCATGAACGCCACGTACTCGGCGTCGACGCGGCCCATGCCGATCGGGTTCTCCTCCGGATAGACGGAGACGACCACCAGGTCCTCGTCCGTGGCGGCGCAGAGCTGCGCGCCGAGCGTGGCGGCGTCGTCGCCGGAGTCCGACCCGTCATGGCCGACGACGACGGTCATGATTCACGCTCGCCGTGCCGCTGGAGCAACGAGTGGGAGCGGCCGTAGAAGAAGTAGATCGCCAGGCCGATCGCCATCCAGCCGACGAAGCGGATCCAGGTCTCCCCGGGCAGCTTCGTCATCAGGTAGATGATCAATCCGACGCCGATGAGCGGGAAGATCGGCACCGGCCACGCCAGCGGCACCTTGAACGGCCGCTCCATCTCGGGCTTGGTGGCGCGCAGGACGACGACGCCGACGTTCACCAGCAGGAACGCGAACAGCGTGCCGATGTTGACGAGCTTGACGATCTCCGTCAGCGGCACGAGGGCCGCGAGGATCGCGATGGCGACGCCCATGCCGTACGTGAGCGCGACCGGCGTGCCGGTCCGCGGGTTGACCTTCGCGATCCCGCGGGGCATCAGGCCGTCGCGCGCCATGGCGAAGAAGATGCGCGTCTGGCCGTAGAAGATCGTGAGCATGACGGACGTGATCGCGACGAGCGCGCCGAAGGCGAGCAGCGAGGCGGCCCACGAGATGCCGGCACCGTCGTCCAGGACGGCGGCCAGCGGGGCGTCGGACTCCTGCAGCGACTTGGCGTCGAGGGAGCCGACCGCGGCGACCGAGACGAGGATGTAGATGATCGTGCAGATGATCAGCGAGCCGATGATCGCGAGCGGGAGGTCCCGCTTGGGCTCCTTGGCCTCCTCGGCCCCGGTCGACACCGCGTCGAAGCCGATGTAGGCGAAGAAGATCACGGCCGCGGCGCTGACCACGCCGTCGGTGCCGTGCGGCGCGAACGGCGTCAGGTTGTCGCTGCTGAACGCCGTGGAGAAGGCGACGATGATGAAGAACGCCAGGATCAGCAGCTTGATGCCGACCATGATCAGGTTCGCCTTGGCCGTCTCCCGCACACCGCGTGAGAGCACGAACATCACGGCCAGGACGATGAAGACGGCCGGCAGGTTGAAGACGCCGCCGTCGGACGGCGAGGTCGCGATCGAGTCCGGCAGCGAGAACGAGAACGTGTTCTCGAGGAACTCGTTGAGGTTGCCGCCCCAGCCGACCGCGACCGCAGCGACCGAGACGCCGTACTCGAGGATCAGGTCCCAGCCGATGATCCACGCGACGAGCTCACCGAGCGTGGCGTACGCGTAGGTGTACGCCGAGCCCGACACGGGGATCGAGGACGCCAGCTCGGCGTAGCAGAGCGCGGAGAACACGCACGTGACGGCGGCGAGGATGAATGACAGGATCACCGCCGGTCCGGCCAGCCCGATGCCCTCGCCGATGATCACGAAGATGCCGGTGCCGATGACGGCGCCGATGCCGAGCGCGGTCAGGTCGAGCGCGCCGACCGCCCGCTTGAGGCCGCCCTCTTCCGCCCCGGTCTCGGTGTCCTTGATCAGGCGCTTGTGGTCCTTGACGGCCCACGGCCCGGTCGTCCTGCGACTTGCCCCCACGGTTGACCCCCTGCTGGTCGTCTAAACGGACCATAAACAACTCTCCGGCGACCCGTCATGCCCGCCGGTCAGACTCTTCAGTCGTGCCGCCGACCGCATTCGCCAGCTCCGACCCGCTCCCCGAGGGCGGGCGTCCGCGCATCCCGCGCCCCGCGAGGCTCGACCGCGAGCTCGAGCTGCCCGGCGAGAAGGCCGAGAAGGCGGGGGCGAAGCTGGGCCTCACGAGCATCGGCGCGCTGCTGGACCACATCCCGCGCGACCGTCGTGCCGCCCGCACGATCGGGGACCTGGTGGAGGGGGAGACCGCGACGGTCGTCGTGGAGGTGCTGAGCATCACGAGCCGCCAGGTGCGGCGGCGGGGCATGAAGCCGCTCGTCAGCGCCCGCGTCTCCGACGAGACCGGCACGATGGGCGTGACGTTCTTCAACCAGCCGTGGCTCGAGCGCCGCTACCGGCCCGGCACCCGGCTCCTGCTGACCGGCAAGTACCAGGGCCAGCGTGGGTTCCGCGTCAACGAGCACGCCGAGACGGGCGAGCTCGTGTCCACGGGCGAGGACATGGCGACCTACCCGGCCAGCGAAGGGCTGACGTCCGTGCAGATCGCCGCGCTCGTGCACGAGCAGCGGGCCGAGATGCGCAACGTGCTCGAGCCGCTGCCGGCCCGCATCCGCGCGCTCGAACGGCTGCCGGACCGCTGGGCCGCCGTCGACGCCGCGCACTTCGGTGACCAAGAGGGCGGCCGCCGGCGGCTCGCCTTCGACGAGTTCCTGCTGCTGCAGATCGCGCTGCTCCGCCGCCGTGCGCGTCGGCGCGAGGGCGCGCGGGCGGAGGCGCTGAGCCCGCCGGCCGACCTCACCGCCCGCTGGCTGAAGGACTCGCTCCCGTTCACGCCGACCGGGGACCAGAAGCGCGCCATGGAGACGATCGACGAGGACGTCGCGTCCGACCGCCCGATGCAGCGCCTGCTGATGGGCGAGGTCGGGTCCGGCAAGACCGTCGTCGCGCTCTACGCGATGCTGCGCGCGGTCGAGTCGGGCGGGCAGGCCGCGCTGATGGCGCCGACCGAGACGCTCGCCGAGCAGCACTTCGCCACCCTCCAGAAGCTGATGCCGGGCGAGCTCGTCCAGGCCGCGCTGCTGACCGGGTCCACGCCGCAGTCGCGCCGCAACGACCTGCTCGGCAAGCTCGCGAGCGGCGAGCTGAAGATCCTCGTCGGCACCCATGCGCTGATCGAGGACGCGGTGGAGTTCGACCGCCTGCTCGTCGCGGTCGTGGACGAGCAGCACCGGTTCGGCGTCAACCAGCGCCGCAAGCTGGACCGCAAGGCGCCGGCGGGCCGCGCGCCGCACATCCTGCACATGACGGCCACGCCGATCCCGCGCACGCTCGCGCTCACCGCCTACGGCGACCTGGACGTCACGACGCTGCACGAGCTGCCGGCCGGCCGCAAGCCGATCGACACCTACGTCGCGTCCACGGACAACGAGCGGGCCCGCGCCTACGAGCGCATCCGCGAGGAGCTCGACAAGGGCCGCCAGGCGTTCGTCGTCTGCCCGCTGGTCGAGGAGTCCGAGGCGCTGCAGGCGCGCGCCGCCACCGCCGAGTTCGAGCGCCTGCGCGGCGGCGAGCTCAAGGACTACCGGGTCGTCCTGATGCACGGCCAGATGCGCCCGCGGGAGAAGCAGGAGGCCATGCAGGCGTTCGCCGGCGGTGGGGCCGACGTCCTGGTCGCCACGACGGTGATCGAGGTCGGCATCGACGTCCCGAACGCCACCGTCATGCTCGTCGAGGACTCCGAGCGCTACGGCCTGAGCCAGCTGCACCAGCTGCGCGGCCGGATCGGCCGCGGCCAGTACGACTCCGTCTGCCTGCTCTTCGGCCCGAAGGAGTCACGCCGACTGCAGGCGATGGCCCAGCACTCCGACGGCTTCCGGCTGGCCGAGATCGACCTCGAGCTGCGCGGGGAGGGGGAGATGCTCGGCGTCCGCCAGTCGGGGCTGCAGGCGTTCAAGTTCGCCCGGCTGCCCGAGGACCTCGAGCTGCTCGAACGCGCCCGCCGCCACGCCCGCGAGATCCTCGACGCGGACCCGGAGCTGCGCGAGCCCGAGCACACGCTGATCGAGGACGCGATCATGCGCGCCTACGGGTCCGACGCGCTCGAGCCGATCCCGGCCTAGAAGATCGCCCACTGCCAGAGGGGCACGCAGCCGCTGAAGGTCTTCGGTGGCTCGACCTCGGACGAGACGTTCGCCGTCAACGTCGCGTCCCAGCACGAGCTGTCCGGACGTCGTACGACGTCGTAGACGGCGCCCCCGCCGGAGTCGTCGTGGACCAGGCAGGACCAGGGCTCGCGGTCGAACTCGCATTCGGGCAGGCTCAGCCAGCCGAACGGCGCCTCGTCGTACACCGACCGCGTGACCGACTCGTGGGTGACGGGGCCGTGCAGCACGAAGCGCGCCGCGATCGCGTAGACGCCGAACCAATACGCCCCCGCGACCACGCAGGCGACGACCACGAGCAGGGTCCGTCCCATCGCGGAGATGGTGGCACGGGCTCAGCGCGCTCGGGGATCACTTCACGGTTCGGGGCAGGACCGCAAGCGCGGGCTCACCGTCGCAGGTGCGACCTGCTGTGGGCGAACGCGCCAGTTCGCCCCGGCCTGGCGAAGGTCAGGGGGTAGCGCCGGGCCATGCTCAACCGCCCCATCGTCGCCGCGCTCGCGGCCCTGTCCCTCGCCGCGCCGGCCGCGGCGTCCGCGCGACCGGCCGACTTCCCGGAGGACCGGTCGTTCCTCGTCAACGCCGCCCGCTCGAACCTCGCGGAGATCGCGACGGCCCGCCTGGCCCTGCGCGAGAGCGACGACGCCGGCGTGCGCGCCTACGCGCGGCGGATGGTCGCCGACCACACGGCCGCCCAGACCGAGCTGAAGGGCATCGCCCGTGCCTGGAGCACGTCGGTGCCGACGGCGCCGTCGTCCAAGCAGAAGCGTGACGCGGCGCGACTGGGGGCGCTCGACGGCAGCGCGTTCGACCGCACCTACCTGCGCCGGCAGATCGTCGCGCACCGGCAGACGCTCGGCGTGTGCCTGCTGGAGATCGACGGTGGCAAGGTCGCGAGCCTGCGCGCCTACGCGAGCAAGACCGCGCCGGTCGTCCGCGGGCACCTCGCGCTCGCCAAGCAGACGCGCGCCGCGCTGTAGACGCGGTCGGACCGCCGCTCAGACCTTCGTCGCACCCGCGTGACACGGCCGGCGCCGCCGTGTCACACGGGCATGGTCCCCAAGACAACCGCTCTGCTGGGCGGCGCGCTGATCGCCGCCGCCCTGCTCGCCCCGAACACCGCCTCCGCCGCCTCCTCGAAGGGCTGCGACCGCGACGGCGGCTTCTCGATCACGCTCGGCGACGGCTCGACGATCCGCGAGGGTTTCCGCGGCACGGTCGCGGCCTCCAAGCTCAACACGGCGAAGCTGCTGGTGCGCGGCAAGTTCATCACCTTCGACGTCGACCCGAAGACGTTCGCGGTCTACGACTACGCGTTCACCGGCGCCGCCAACCCGCTGGACATCACCGGCGGCCGCCGGATCGTCGCCTACGCGGGCAAGGTCCCGGACCTCAAGGGCGCCGCCCTCACCTCCTCGATGAGCGTCCGCCTCAAGGACGAGGGCCTCGAGATCACGCGCACCGGCGCCGGCGTCTCGATGAAGATCCAGGCCAAGAACTGCGCCAACGGCGGCCTGTTCCAGATGGAGCCCGAGCGCACCGACGGCACCGCGACGCGCATCGTCCACACGCTCGGCCCGGACGCCTTCTACTACGACAACCCGAACTTCCGCGCCCGCGAGGGCGACGTCCTGCCCTACAAGGACACGACCGCCACGGTGAGCGCCCGCGTGAACATCGGCTCCGACCTCGCGCCCAAGTTCGTCGGCCGCGACAGCCCGCAGGTCGCCACCCGCGTCGCGCCCGGCACGTGCATCACCGCGATCCCCGCCCCGCGTCGTCCCGGCGGCGTTCAGAACGTGGACCACTGCGGCGGCGTGAGCGTGTGGGACGTGGCCTCCGGCGGCCGCATGGGCGGCGTGTTCGGCGAGGACGCGACCGAGGTCGCCCCGCCCGCCACCACCTGCACCGAGGATTGCGAGGCCGGCAACCAGGTCCAGGGCCAGGCCGTCGTCCTCGGCGCCCCGTTCCCGGTGCCGACGGCGAACCGCTTCCTCCCGCGGTTCCCGGCCTCCTAAAGCCCCAGGGGCTTTATCTTCCGCGGCGTGCAGCTGACCCTCGATCACGTCATCCTGCGCGCCGCGGACCCGGCCGCGACGCTCGCCGAGCTGGCGGCGCGGACCGGCGCGCCGGTGCTCGCGCCCGTCCACGAGGCGGGCGTGTTCACGTCCGGCATCCTGCGGGCGAGCGTGGACATCGAGGTGCTCTCGATCGACGCCGACCCGCCGCCGCACGTCATCGGCTATGGGCTCGGCTTCACGGCGGACGTCCCGCTCGAGGAGGCGTCCTCGGCATTGCGGCGGGCGTGGCTGAAGACCTCGTCCGAGGTCACCGCGACGGCCGACGGCCGCACGTGGGCGACCGTGCACGTCCACCGGTTGTTGCCCGACCCGTTCCCGGTGCCCACCTTCCACAAGCCGTACGGGCCCAAGCAGCGCGTCACCGAGCTGATCACGGCCGGTCTGGTCCGGTTCCCGCCGTTGGCCAAGCGGCTGAAGCGCCGCGCCGGCGGCTCGATGGTGGTCCTGACCGAGTACCGGTTCGACGCGCGGGCCTGGCGCGCCTCGGTCGGCGACGGTCCGGAGGTGCTGCGCGTGGTCGTCGGCACCGGCGGCAAGGACTGGTCGACGCTGCCGCTCGCACCCGGCAGTCCGCTGGAGCTGGACCCGGAGGGGCCGCCGGGCGTCCGGCGGATCATCCTCGCCGGCGCAGGGACGTCGTTCCGGCTCGGCGACGTCGAGCTGACGTTCAGCTCGGCGGGTTGATCGCCAACGCGCTCTGCTCGCCGGCCTGCAGCTTCGCGACGTGCTCGCGCAGGTTGGTCATGTCGATCAGGCTGTCGCCGCGGCGCGTCGCGCCCAGCACCTCGGCCTCGAGCGCCTCGATCTCCTGGGCGCGCGGCACGCACGCCTCGAGCTGCGCGCGCGGCGCGATCACGATCCCGTCGGCGTCGGAGATGACGATGTCGCCCGGGTTGACGCGCACGCCGCCGAACGCGATCGGCCCGCCGACGCGCGGCGGGACGTCGCTGCGTCCGGCCACCGGGACGGTGCCGCGCGCCCACAGCGGCAGCTCAGGTGGGAGTCCGGCGCGGTCGCGCACGTAGCCGTCGACCACGATCCCGCCCAGCCGGCGGCGGTGCGCCTCGGTCGCCAGCAGCTCGCCGAGCGCCGCGAGCGGGGCACCGCCGGCCTGCACGACGAGCACGTCGCCGGGCTGGGCCTCGCCGATCGCCCACAGCACGGACAGGAACTCGCCCGCCGCCACGACGGTGTAGGCCGGACCGCACACGCGCTCGCTCGGGGTGAGCGGACGAATCGCGGGATCGACCACCGGGAGGGACTTGTCGACGTCGCAGAGCGTGCTGACGGGCAACCGGGCGAGGGCATCCATGTCGAGGAGGGTATTGGTGCCCTGCGCGGCATCACGCCGCGCCGCGCAATACGATCAGTCGGCATCTATGGCCCCTGACCCGCGCATCGCGATCTGCCCCGGCTCCTACGATCCGGTCACCAACGGGCACCTCGACATCATCTCGCGCGCCTCGGCGATGTTCGACACGTTGATCGTCGCCGTCGTGAACGCGTCCGTGCGCAAGAGCAAGTCCGTGTTCACCGCGGAGGAGCGGATCGGGTTCATCGAGCGCGCCACCGCGCATCTGGGCAACGTCGAGGTCGTGCCGTTCGACCGCCTCGTGGTCGACTTCGCGCGCGAGCAGGGCGCCAAGGCGATCGTGAAAGGTCTGCGTGCGATCAGCGACTTCGAGTACGAGTTGGAGATGAACCAGCTGAACCGCTCGCTGGCCTCCGACGTGGAATCGATCTACCTGATGGCCTCACCGCAGTACAGTTTCCTGTCATCTAGCGGAGTCAAGGAGATCGCCACTTTCGGAGGCGACGTTTCCGGACTCGTACCGGAAGAGGTCGCCAGCCGCTTGCAGGAAGCGCTGGGGCGGTAGCGAAACGGGGAGCCAAATGGACGTCCTGGTACTGATCGACAAGCTGGACGACCTCGTCCACAACGCGAAGGCGGTCCCGCTGACGGACACCGTCCGCGTGGACAAAGAGGAGATCTACGACATCCTCGACCAGATGCGCGCCACGATCCCCGAGGAGATCAAGCAGGCGCGCTGGATCGTCAAGGAGCGCCAGGAGATGCTCGCCGAGGCCAAGCGCGAGGCCGAGCGGATCGTGAAGGAGGCGCGCGAGCGCCAGGAGCAGCTCGTGTCCCAGCAGGAAGTCACCCGCCAGGCGGAACGCGCCGCGGAGGACATCATCGAGGACGCGCGCGCTCGGGAGCGCGAGATCCGGCTCGGCGCGGAGGACTACGCCGACGAGATCCTCAACACGCTCGAAGTCAACCTCTCCAAGTTCATCGCGGCTGTGCAGCGCGGCCGTGAGCGGCTCCAGGGCCGCGACGAGCCCGCCGAAGTCTCCTGACCGGCTTAGAGCTGCACGGGCTGACCCGGCGCTACGGCGACCGGGTCGCGCTCGACGGCGTGTCCTTCGGCGTCGCGCCCGGGCAGATGTTCGGCTTCGTCGGCCCCAACGGGGCCGGCAAGACGACGACCATGCGGATCATCATGGGCGTGCTCGCGCCCGACGGGGGCGAGGTCCGCTGGAACGGCGAGCCGCTGAGCTTCGGCGTGCGGTCGCGGTTCGGCTACATGCCGGAGGAGCGTGGGCTGTACCCGAAGATGCGGGTCAAGCGCCAGCTCAGCTACCTCGCGTCCGTGCACGGGGTCGACGACCCGGATGCGGCGGCCGACCGCTGGATCGACCGCCTCGGGCTGGCCGAGCGCGCCGAGGACCGCGTCGAGCAGCTCTCGCTCGGCAACCAGCAGCGCGTCCAGCTCGCCGCCGCGCTCGTGCACGAGCCCGAGCTGCTCGTGCTCGACGAGCCGTTCTCGGGCCTGGACCCGGTCGGCGTCGACGTGCTGTCCGGCGTGCTGCTCGACTACGCGCGCACCGGCGTGCCGGTCGTGTTCTCTTCCCACCAGCTGGATCTGGTCGAGCGCCTGTGCGAGGCCGTGGCGATCATCAAGGACGGTCGTCTGGTCGCCTCGGGCACGGTCGAGGAGCTGCGCGGCCCGGGGACGAAGGTCGTCAAGGAAGTGGTCGAGCGCCCGACGCTCACCGACCTGTTCCGGGAGGCGGTGAAATGATCAACGCCAACGTCCGGCGGGTCGCGCGGCGCGAGATCACCGAGCGCATCGGTGAGAAGAGCTTCCTGATCTCCACCGGGATCACGCTGGCGATCATCATCCTGGTGGTCGTGATCCCGCCGCTCCTCGGCCTGGGTGGGACGTCGACGTACACGATCGCGACCGACGCCGAGAGCCGGCCGATCGCCGAGCGCGCAGCCGCGCTCGCACCGAACTTCGACGCCGAGGTCGTGATCTCAGGCGACGATCCCGACGTGACGCTGGCGGGCGGCGAGATCCAGTCGCAGGAGGAGCCCGACGACACGCTGGTCGGCCTGCTGCAGACGGCCAACCAGGCGCTCGAGCCGAGCTCGCGCTCGGAGCTGACCGTCGTGACGGCGGAGCCCGTCGATCCCGACCGTGACGCCAAGGCGGGCCTCGCGTTCTTCGCGATCCTGATGCTCTACGGGCAGCTGATCGCGTACGGCTTCATCGTCGCCTCGGGCGTGGTGGAGGAGAAGGCCTCGCGTGTGATCGAGGTGCTCCTCGCGGCCATCCGCCCCAAGGACCTGCTCGCCGGCAAGGTGCTGGGGCTCGGTGTGCTCGGGCTCGGGCAGCTGCTGGTGATCGCCGTGCTGGGCGTGGCCGCCGCGGGGGTCAGCGGCGCGTTGGACATCGACGGCACGCTGCTGTCCGCGGTCGCGCTGGCGCTCGTGTGGTTCGTGCTCGGCTACGCCTTCTACGCCGCGCTGTACGCGGTGGCGGGGGCGATGGTCCCGCGCCAGGAGGAGCTGCAGAGCTCCACGACACCGCTGACGATGGCGATCCTCGTCTCGTTCTTCGCCGGGTTCGCCGTCAATGAGGACCCGGACGGCGTCCTCGCGCACGTGTGCGCGTTCATCCCGTTCACCGCGCCGATCACGATGCCCGGGCGGATCATGCTCGGCGGCGTGCCGGCGTGGGAGATCGCGGCCTCCGTGGCCGTCATGATCGCTTCGACCGCGCTGCTGATCCCGCTCGCCGCCCGGATCTACTCGGCCGTCGTGCTCCGCACCGGCTCGGCGGTCAAGCTCTCGGAAGCGCTGCGGCTCGCCCGCAGCTGAGTCAGCACGCGAACCGCAAGCTTTCTCGCATGAGGGCGTTGTTGCCCTCATGCACAGTCTGGACGCATCGACCAATGGCATGGACGCCGTCCAGTCCGGAAGGGCTGGCGTCCTGCGCGGTCGCGCCTTCGGCGCGCTTCTCACAGCGGCTTCGCTGCTCTTCGACGCGAACCCCGCACGCGGTGCCGAGTCGGCCCCGCACCACGCCGTAACCCGCTGAACCGGAGGCCTCAACCTCATGCGCCGCCTGCTCATCCCCGCCGCCCTCGTGGCGGGGGCGATCCTCCCCTGCACCGCATCCGCCGAGATCGTCAAGGCTCCCGCCGGTGAGACCAGCACCCTGAAGGTCTCCGCCGCCCAGGGCAAGACGTTCAAGCAGCACAAGCTCAAGTTCTCCGCGTCGGGCGCGGCCAAGGCGTCCGGCACGACGCTGACGCTGCCCTACTCGCTCTCCGGCTGGGACTTCGGGACGCGTGAGGGCGACGTCGCGTACTACGCGAAGAACACCGGCTTCAGGCTCAAGCGCGGCCGGCGGACCGCGACCGCGGTGCACCCGCGGCTCGTCCTCGACACGCCCAAGAGCGGCTACGTGTCGATGCTGATCGCCAACGAGCGGATCAAGTTCTTCACCGTCTCCGGCACGACCGCGAAGGCGGCCGACTCCGGGAACGTCCAGCAGACCACGGGCTACCGGCTCAAGCTGACCCAGGCGGGCGCGAGCTCCGTCAACCGCGCGCTCAAGAAGAAGGTGCTCAAGCGCTTCAGCCAGTTCGGCACGCTGGACGTGCGGCTGATCCAGCCCGCGGCGGGCACGCAGCCCGGCAGCGGCGGCGGCACGACGACGACGCCCGGCAGCCCCGGCGGCGGCAGCGGCTCTCTGCCCGGCCAAGGCGACACCCCGGGCGGCAGCGTGACGTTCAACCCGGGGCTGCTCGACCTGCTGCCCGGTGGCAGCATCCTCGGCCCGCTGCTGCCCGAGAACGGCGTCGACCTCGACGGCGACGGCAAGCCCGACCTGACGGTCCTGCCGCTCGAGGACGTCGACGTGGACCTCGGCACCGGCGCGGGCGGCTCGCCCACCGGCACGATCAAGCTCGGCGGCGGCCTCGTGCTGGACCTGCCGGGCGCCGGCACGCAGGTCGCGCTGGTGAACCCGGAGATCGTGCTCGGCACGGACGCCGGCCTCTACGCGCTCGTCGACGGCGTCCGCGTCAAGGTCGGCGACATCGACACCGACACGCTCGACCTCGACGTCGCCGACGGCACGGTGACGATCAAGGACCTCGACGTGCGGGTCGGCAGCGGCTTGAACACCGTCCTCGGCCCGCTGCTGGGCAACCTGCTGCCCGCCGGCACCCCGCTGTTGAACCTCGACCTGTCCTTCCCCGAGCTCTGACCAGGAGTCGCCGACCATGGGCTTCCTCGCCTTCTTGCACGCACAGCTGGATGCCCCCGAGCGGGGCGCGGCCGACCGCCGCGCCCCGGGGTTGGCCTACTTGATCCTGAGGCTCTTCAGGGGTGCCGCCGAGAGGTTGCCGGCCTTGTCGAAGGCCGACACGCGGACGCGGTAGGTCCCCTTCGCCAGCTTGGCCCGGGCGACGCTGACGGTCCAGCGGCTCGTGCCCTTGGCCGTGATGGCGATCCCGCCGGTGAGCGGCAGGGCCTTGCTGAGCGTGCCCTTGGCGGTCACGAACCGGGCCTTGCCCTTGCCGGCGACCTTGTAGATCTCGACGACCGTGCTCTGCAGCGCGGCGCCGCAACCGGCGTCGGTGGCGGTGCCCGAGAGGAGCACGCCCTTGCGCGCGACCGTCGCGCGGGCCAGCGTGACGGTCGGCTTGACCGTGTCCACGCACGTGACCTTCGGGGTCTCGAGCGTGGTGACCGCCGCCGGCGCCTTGACGGGCGGAGCGTCGACGATCGGACCCGGGGCGGCCGACGGCGGGCCGTCGGGCTTGGGCACGACCGGCTCCGGGTCGGCGGCCACGGCGGCCGGGACGGTCTTCGCCGTCTCCTGGAACATCACGTCGGCGAGCTGGATCGAGCCGAGCGCCGGGCTGCCGAACCCGAGCTCGACCGCCGTGACCTTCGTCAGGTCCACGCCGGCGAACGCCGTCAGCGGGATCCGGATGCCGTTGAGCGCGATGTGGCGGAACTGGTTGCCGATCGACGGCTCCAGCGCGGTCGACCAGCTGGCGGCGCGCGTGCTCGCACGCTTGCCGGCGGCGTCGATCAGCGTGACGTCGAAGTTCTGCGTCACGAGGTTCGGCGTGTAGCCGTCGCCCGCCGGGTTGCGCGGATCGGCGCGGTTCAGCGCGGCGCGCAGGTCCAGCACGCCGAACTTGGAGACGTCGACCGCGGCGCCGGCGCGCGCGAGGTAGGCGCGCAGGTACGCGCCCGGCCCGTCCCAGGCGACCGTGAACTGGTTGCCCTTGGAGCGGTTGGTCGCGCCCTCCGGGCACACCGGGTACGCGGTCGGGTAGGTCGGGCCCTGGCGCCAGGCGATGTCGTTCGGGTTGCAGACGGCGAACGTGCTCAGGCCGCTCGCGGTGATCGGCCCGCCGCTCGCGGTGGTCGTGGTGAGCGACGCGTCGAACGGGGTCGGCGTCGCGCCCGTCGCCGGGTCGGGCTGCGGATCCGGGATCGGGGTCGGGCGGAGGACGTCGAAGCGCTTGGCCGCGGGGGCGACGTAGCTCGTCTTGACCTCCTCCTTGAGGCCCTTGCCGCTCGTGAGTGGCGCGGCCGACTGCGGCAGGGTGATCTCGCCGGTCATGATCGGGTCGAACGCCGTCTCCTTGCCGACGTAGCGGCGCATGAACGAGTTCATCAGCGCCGCGCCGACGCGGCGCTGGTCGGACGGCGTCAGCCGCGCCGTGGTGTCGGGCTGCTGGCGCGAGCAGGCCGGGTCGGTCGTGGTCGAGGCGTCGTCCTGCGTCCAGACCGTGTTGAAGAAGTTGTGGTTGGTGCCCTGGACGTACCACTGCACCTTGGCGAACGTGTCGGCCGCGGTGGGCGTGGTCAGGTTCGGGTACTTGGCGTTCTCGAAGAAGCGCGCGCCCTGCAGCGTGGAGACGTCGCCGTCGCAGGCGGGCAGCAGCACGCCGTAGTTGGTGCCGTAGGGCATCTTGAACGCCGTGTAGTTCACGGGCGCGAGCGCCAGGACGGCGTCGAGCGTGAAGCGCTGGAAGCCCGCGCGGGGCACGATGTTGCGCGTGTAGCCGATGAAGTCGGTGACCGCGTCGCCGCCGCGCGAGTGGCCCATCAGGCCGATGCCCTCGGCGAAGTTGAGCTTGCCGACGAGCTTCGTCCCGATCGTGTGGTCGGGCTCACCCGCGACGTACGGGCCGGCGCCGTTGTTCCAGCGCCAGAGCAGCTCGAGGTTGGCTTGGATGATCTGGCTGCGGGCGTTGGCGCCACCGTCGCGGTAGCCGTTGTCGAAGTTCGTGGTGTTGGCCTCCAGGCTCATCACCGCGTACCCGTGGCTGGCCAGGTTCTTGGCCATGTAGTCGTAACCGCCGTAGGAGCGGACGTCCGTCTGGATCGGCGTGCCGTTCTCGTCCGTGAGGTCGTCGCAGACCTGCTGGCCCGTCGACGGCGTCCCCAGGCAGGCGGCGTGGCGCCCGTGGACGAACGCGATCACGCGGCTGAAGTCGTTCTCCGGCGCGTAGGTGATCGAGCCGCGCAACGGGATCTGCGTCGTGCTCACCCCGTCGGCGAGCGTGACCACGAGCTTCCCGGCCTCGTAGTCGATCTTCTTCGTGGCGAACGGACCGGTCGCCAGCGGGTCCGGCTCTTCCGCGGCGAGCGCGGGCGACGCGGCCAGCGTCAGCGCCGCCGCACCGGCGGTCGCCAGCAGCCGCAGCCGCCGCGATGTGTTCCCTCTCAAGTTCCTCGACCCCTCTTCTCGGTTGTGCCCGGCGTGATAACCGGACGAGGGGGTCAACTCCAAGCGCTTGCGCGCGATTTTGGGTGGTCGGTCCAAGGCGGGTCGGCGCGCTTGGTGCGTCCGGTCCATACCGGTAGCCTTCGCCGCGTGGTCGACGCGCTGCTCAACCGGATCGGGCTGAACCGCGCGGACCTGGCGCCCGACCTCGACGCCCTCTTCACCGTCCACCGCGCCTACGTCGGCTCGATCCCGTACGAGGACCTCGCGGTGCAGCTGGGGGAGACCGGCCTGCTCGACCCCGCGGCGCTGGTCCCGCGCCTGCTGCGCGAAGGGCGCGGCGGCTACTGCTTCGAGCTCAACACCGTCCTTGGCTGGCTGCTCACCGAGCTCGGGTTCTCCCTGCGCCACCACCAGGCCGTCGTCGGCGGCGAAGGCCCGACGAACCACATGGCCCTGATCGTCGACGTCGACGGCGCCCCGTGGATCGCCGACGCGGGCCTCGGCGAGGGCTTCCTCGAGCCGATCCCCCTCGAGCCCGGCACGGTCATGGTCGGCCCGTTCGCGTGGACCGTCGAGCACGAGCCGTGCGGCACCTGGTGGATCGGCACGCACGACCTGGTCACCTTCTCGGGCTTCCGGATGGACGAGGACCCGTCGCCCGTCTCCGCCTTCGAGCCCCACCACCGGCGCCTGGCGACCGACCCCGAGTCCTCGTTCGTCAAGACGCTCGTCGTCCAGAAGCCGGGCGTCGACCGGATCACGACCCTGCGCGCGCGGACGCTGTCAGTGGTCGGCGTCGACGTCCGCGAGAAGCACGTCGTGGCCGACGAGGCCGAGTTCTTCGCGGTGCTGGCGTCCGAGTTCGGCATCACGCGCCGCGACCCGCGCCTGTGGTCGCTGGCCTACGCGCAGCACGAGGCCTTCACGGCCGCCGCGGCCTCGTAGCCGGGCGTGGTGTTCAGCTCGGGTGGAGCTCTTGGGTGCGGTGGGTCATGCGGGAGCACACCGTCGGGCGTCGCGTCGAGCAACTCGGTCGCTGCGCGGGCGAGCCGCTTGACCCGCCGCGGCCGGCGCGCTCTTGTGCGGCTGAGCGCCTGCGCCGGATTGCGCCCGGGCGCGGGCCGCGCGCTGGTCCCGGGTGCGGGGTTTGCCGCGCGAGCGTTCAATTGGTCGGCCCTGGGACGACTAACCCATCGCTCGCGTGGCAGGTGCTGCTCGAGTGTTCACTTTCCACCTGTGCGGTGGGAAAGTGCACGCTCGGGGCGGTTGAGCCCGCGAGCGCGGGTTAGCCCCGCGCCGGGGCTCGCCGGCCCCAGCCGGCTTGATCAGCTCCCCGGACGCGGCAGCACGAGCCGATGCGTCGCGCGCTGAGCGCCACGCCGCCGGCGCGCTCCCCGAGCGCGGCCACGAAGCCCGGCGCGTCGCCCGCTGAGCGCGACGGCGCTACGCCGTCTCGCCCGCCTCGTCCACGAGGGACGAGATCTGCGCCAGGTGCGCGCGGACGCGCTCGGCCATGCTGTCCAGCACGGCGCGGGCCTGCTCGATGCCGCCCGCGGCGTTGGTCAGGTGCAGCTTGATGCGACGGACCTCGTCCATCGCGCCCAGGGCGCGTTCGACCTCTGCGCGCAGCGCCGGCGCGTCCAGGCCGTCCACGCCGCCCTTGGCCATCAGCACGCGGGCGCGGGCGAGGGAGTAGGCCACCTCGAGCGCCAGGCGCGAGCCGTCCTCGGGGTCGTAGACGACGAACATCTTGTCGCCGCCGACCTCGCGCAGCCCTTCCACGCGCGCCGGGAGCTGCTCCGCGGAGGGCACGACCCAGACGCCGTAGTCGGCGGCGCGCTGGGCCATCGCCTCCTCGAGGTCCGACAGCGCCTCCTTGCGTGAGCGGCGGGAGTTCTTGGCCTCGAAGACGATCCGGCCGCGTGGCGCACCCGAGCAGCCCTCGATGTCGATCAGCACGTCGCCCTTGCGGCCGCCGCCGCCGCGGAAGTCGCCGACCGCGTCGCAGTCGTCGCCCTGGCCGCGGGCGATCGACTCCAGCGCCTCGGCCAGCGCCTCCTCGTAGGGGCGGCCCTTGGCGGTGCCGCGGGCGTGCTCGGCCGCCACCTCGGCGGCCTTCTCGCGCTCGGAGCGCAACCCCGCGATCTCCAGCTTCAGCGCGACCATCTGCTCGCGCATCGCGTCCAGCTGGGCCTCCTGGCGCGTCGCGGCCTCGCGCGCGGTGCGCAGGTGCGCGGCCTTGAAGTCGGCCAGGGGGTTGGACCCGTCGGCGGACGAGAACTGGCGCAGCAGGTCCTCGCGCATCCGGGCCGACTGGTCGCGCATCACCTCGCGCAGCTGGTGCTGCACGGCCGCCGTCGAGCCCTCGCCGAACAGGCGCTGCAGCTCACGCGCGAGGTGGCCGTTCTCCTCGCCGAAGACCTCGTCGACCTTGGTACCGAAGAACTCGGCGACCACGCGCGCCTTGTCCGTGAACGCGGTCTCCACCTCGCGCGAGACCTTCTCGAACTCGTTCTTGACGAACTCGGCGTCGACGGCCGCCTGCTCGCGCTCGAGGATCCGCGCGCCGACCTCGATCGCGTCGTTGACGACGTCCACCGGGTCGTCCCCCGCGGAGATCCGCCGGTCGATGAACGCGGCGGTCGCGGGGTCGTCCACGACCACGTTCTCGACGATCACACGCCCCATCAGGACGTGGACGCGCGGGTGGCGAAGTGGGGTGGCGGCTTCCATGGCGACCCTCCACGCTACGGGCCGCGTCCGACGGAATCAGCGCGTGAGGAAGCCCGACAGCCCCTCGGGCTCCTCGACCGCCACGTCGAGCCCGTCGACCGTCGAGTGCCCGGGGCCGCCGCGCACGAACTCGACCATGGCCTCGACGTCCGCCTCCGGCCCCTCGAACACCGCGCCGACGGTGCCGTCGCTCAGGTTCTCGGCCCACCCGGCCACACCGCGGCGCTCGGCCTCGCGCCGGGTCGAGTCCCGGAAGAACACTCCTTGCACGTTCCCGTGCGCCACCACGCGGCGCCGCTGCGTCATGCCGATACGGTAGACAAATGACGGCCCTCGAGGGCGAGCTCGATGCCTGCGGCGGGGCCCAAGCGCCCCCGTCGGCGAACGCGCGCCTGAGAGAGGTCCTGGGCGAGGCGCTCAAGAAGGGCCGCGCCGAGCTGCACAAGCCCCGGTCGGGCCTCGACCACCCGGTCGAGGTCGCCGTCTCGAAGGGCTTCCTCGCGGCCGTCCCCGCCCCCGCGACCCTGCGGGCCGACAAGGACTCGGTGACCGAGCGCGAGTGGCTGCTCGTCGCCGCCGTGGTCGGCACGCTCGTCGAGCTGGCCGAGCCCGGCCCGCCGCGCGGACCGGACGACATCCGGATCCAGGCGGGCGAGCTCCCCGGCGGCTTCCTGGTCCTGTCCTATCCCGGCGAGGGCTGGGACGACGAGCTGGTCGGGCTCGCGTTCGAGGACCACGCGACGGGGATCGACCGGTTGCGCGCGACCGCGCTGGCGGTGCCGAAGGGCGTGATCGAGCCGGGCGAGCTCAAGCCGCCGATCGGCGCGCGGCACCCGCTGCGGATCGCCGAGGCCGTGGCCCGCCTCGGCGGCCACCCGGCCGGCAACCACGACGAGATCGAGGACGCCGTGCTCTCGATCCTCGGCCCGGGCGACCACGCGACGCGCCCGCACGAGGACCCCGATCCCGCCACGCGCGCGGCGCGGCGGATCCTCCAGCGCCTCGACGGCATGGGCAAATGGGGCGGATATCACACAGAGTTCGCTCACCTTGCGCGAGGCTTCGCCGGCAACGACCGGGCGCTCGCCCAGGAGGTGGGGGAGGCGCTGCTGGAAGCGGGCCTGCTCGCCGAGAAGCCCTCGGTCGGGCAGCGTCACGTCTACCTCAACCCGAAGCGCGCCGCCGAGATCCACAAGCTGATCGACACGGGAGCGCTTCCAGCGGGTATGAGGCTGCCGTCCAAATAGGAGACCGCCTTGATCCCGAAGCCGAGCCAGCTCGCCACGCAGGCCCAGACCAAGCTCCAGACGCTCGTGACGCTCACCCGCGCGGGGATCGTCCACCCGGAGCGGCCAGACCACCTCTGGCACACGGTCGCGGCGCTGCTCCGGTTCGGCACCACGCCCGCGGCGGGCTACATCGGCGCGGCCAAGAAGTTCCCGAACGAGCCGGCGATCATCGACGAGCTCGGCACGCTCACCTTCAAGCAGGTCGACGAGCGCACGAACGCGCTCGCCCACACGTTCGCCGCCGACGGCATCGGCGAGGGCGACGGGGTCGCGATCATGTGCCGCAACCACCGCGGCTGGATCGACGCGATGGTCGCGTGCTCGAAGCTCGGCGCGAACGCCCTGTTCATGAACACCGCGTTCAGCGGCCCGCAGCTCACCGACGTCGCCGAGCGCGAGCAGCCGAAGGCGATCGTCTATGACGAGGAGTTCGCCGAGGTCCTGGCCGACGCCGCCAAGGGCCGCAAGCGCTACGTCGCCTGGCACGACGGCAAGACCGAGGACCCGCTGCTCGAGGACGCGATCGACCGCGGCGACCCGTCGTCGCTGAGCGCGCCGGATGAGCAAGGGCGCGCGATCATCCTGACCTCCGGCACCACCGGCACGCCGAAGGGCGCGTCCCGCTCGATGCCGAAGTCGATCGACCCGATCGCCGCGCTGCTGTCCGTGATCCCGCTCAAGGCGCGCGAGAAGACGATGATCGCCGCGCCGCTGTTCCACGCGTGGGGCTTCGCGCAGTGGGCCCTGAGCATCAGCCTCGCCACCACGGTCGTGCTCCAGCGCAAGTTCGACGAGGAGTCGACGCTCTCGCTGACCGCCCAGCACGGCTGCCAGGCGCTGGTGGTGGTCCCGGTGATGATCCAGCGGATCCTCGAGCTCGACGACGAGGTCCTCAACCGCTACGACCTGAGCAAGGTCCGGGCGGTGCCCGTCTCCGGCTCCGCGCTCCCCGGCGCGGTCTCCGGCAAGTGGATGGACCACTTCGGCGAGAACCTCTACAACCTCTACGGCTCGACCGAGGTGGCGTGGGCGACGATCGCCACGCCGCGGGACCTGCGGGAGGCGCCGGGCACCGCGGGCCGCCCGCCGCGCGGGTCCGTCGTGAAGATCTACGGCGAGGACGGCCAGCCGCTCCCGCAGGGGGAGACGGGCCGCATCTTCGTCGGCAACGACGTCCAGTTCGAGGGCTACACGGGCGGGGGCAACAAGGACGAGATCGACGGCCTGCTGTCCTCCGGCGACGTCGGCCACTTCGACGAGCAGGGCCGCCTGTTCATCGACGGCCGCGACGACGACATGATCGTCAGCGGCGGCGAGAACGTCTTCCCCGCGGAGGTCGAGGACCTGCTCCACGGCCACGAGGCGATCGTCGAGGCCGCGGTCTTCGGCGTCGACGACGAGCAGTACGGCCAGCGCCTGAAGGCCGTGATCGTCAAGCGCGGCGAGATCACCGAGGACGAGGTCCGCCGGTACGTCAAGGAGAACCTGGCCGGCTACAAGCAGCCGCGCGACGTGGAGTTCGTCGACGAGCTGCCGCGGACGTCCACCGGGAAGGTCCTCAAGCGAGAACTACTGTAAGAGGCATGGCGCAGCGCACGGACTCCTACGACATCGGACGCCTCGGGCTCACCTCCGGCGAAGGCCGTCGAGTGGATCTCGAGGTCCACGTCGAGCCTTTCGAATACGGCGGGTCGACCTACGGGGTCCAGCCGGAGCTGGTCCCGCTGCGCCTGGACATCTCCCGCACGACGGGTGACGGCTGGGCGCTGCGGATGCGGTTCGCGGCGCAGGTCGACGGGCCGTGCATGCGCTGCCTGGACCCGGCGTCGCCCACGTTCGACGTCGACTCCTATGAGGTCCACCAGCCGGGGGCGGGCGACGCCGACCTGCTGTCGCCCTACATGGGTGAGGAGCTGGACGTGGCGGGCTGGGCGCGGGACGCCCTCGCGCTGGCGCTGCCGGCCCAGATCAAGTGCCGCCCGGACTGCGCGGGCCTGTGCCCCAAGTGCGGCGCGAACCTCAACGAGGACCCCGACCACGCGCACGAGGCCGAGCCCGACCCGCGCTGGGCGAAGCTGTCCGAGCTGAAGTTCGACTAAGTCGCATCGCCCAGGGGGCGATGCTTCGGGGAGTTCCACGGGGTCGTGTGCGGGTGCGCGCCCGGGCGGGAACTCCCGACTCGCTCCGCGAGGTCGCTATCCTTCCCCGCCGTCATGGCCGTCCCTAAGCAAAAGCAGTCGCACGCGCGCACCTCGCAGCGTCGGGCGCAGCACAAGATCACGGCGCCCGCGGTCAACGACTGCCCGCAGTGCCGACAGCCCCGTCGCCCGCACCGCGTGTGCCCGAACTGCGGGTTCTACGGCGGTCGCGAAGTCGTGCACATGCACGACGCCCACGATCACGATCACGAGCACTAGCCGCTCAGTCACCGTCGCGGTTGATGTCAACGGGGCCGATCTCGGCCCCGCTGAAGTCGCCCGCGGTGCCGCGCTCGCCCAGGGCGTGCGCGTGATCCTGTTCGGCCCGGCCGCCGCGATCGGCGGCAACCTGCCGGCGCACGTCTCCGTCGTGGACGCACCCGTGTCCATCGCCAAGGAGGCCGACCCCGCCCGGGCCGTGCGCGGCACGCCCGACTCGTCGATCGTGCGCGCCGTCGCCGCGGTCACGTCCGGCGACGCCGATGCGCTCGTCAGCGGCGGCTCGACCGGCGCGGCGCTCGCCGCCTCGTTGTTCGGCTTCAAGCGCGTCGCCGGTGTGCACCGGCCCGCGCTCGCGCTGATGATCCCGGTCCCGGGCAAGCCGTTCCTGCTGCTCGACGCGGGCGCGAACGTCGAGGTCCGCCCCGAGATGCTCGTCCAGTTCGCGCACATGGGCGCGGCGTTCATGGAGGCCGTCCACGGCGTGTCGGCGCCGCGCGTCGCGCTGCTCGCGAACGGGACGGAGGCGAGCAAGGGCACCGACACGGTGGTCGCGGCGCACGAGTCGCTGGCCACGAGCACCGGCCTGAACTTCGTCGGCAACGTCGAGGGCTTCGCGATCGGCAGCGGCGCCGCCGACGTGATCGTCGCCGACGGCTTCACCGGCAACGTGGCGCTGAAGGTGATGGAGGGGACGTCGGCCGCGCTGCTGGGCGCGGTGCGCTCGGCCGCGATGTCCTCGTGGCGCTCCAAGCTCGGCGGGATCCTGCTGCGCCCGGCGTTGCGCGGGCTGCGGAGCGAGATCGACCCCGAGGAGCAGGGCGGTGCCGTGCTGCTCGGCCTGCGGCACGTCGGGGTGGTCCCGCACGGGTCGTTCGGGGCGCGTGGGTTCACCCGCGCGATCGAGGTCGCCGCCCGCAGCGTGCGGGAAGATGTCGCCGGCCGGACCTACGCCCGCCTGGCCGAAGCCGGGGCCTTGCGCAAGACGGCGTCCGAGGCGGTCGCTAGCTTGCCGGACCAGCCATGACCCGCGAGCAAGTCCTCACCCTGATCCGCGAGCACCTGGCCGACGAGCTGCAGCTCGACGACCCGGAGTCCATCACGGAAGACACGCACTTCCGCGAGGACCTGTCGGCGGACTCGCTGGACCTCTACACGCTCGTGCAGGAGCTGGAGGACCAGTACGGCGTGAAGATGTCCGACGAGGAGGCCGCGCGCATCCACACCGTGCGCCAGGCCATCGACTTCGTCCTTGCCCACCGACCTTCCTGAGCCGCTGCAACAGCTGCACGACATGCTCGAGGCGCTGCCGCCCGACCTGGCGCGGCAGTCGGTCACGCACTCGTCGTGGACGGAGAAGCGCTCGGACTCCTACGAGCGGCTCGCGTTCCTCGGCGACTCCGTCCTGGGGCTGGCCGTGACGACGCACCTGTACCCGCGGCTGGAGCCCGACGCGTTCGGCGCCGGCCGGCTCACGAAGGTCCGCGCGCAGGCGGTCTCGGGCCGCTCGTGTCGTGACGTGGCCGAGCGGCTGGGCATCCCGGAGCGGCTCAAGAACGCGGCGCCGCCGGAGTTCGCCGGTCCCGCGACCGAGCAGCTCGCCCGCACGGAGCGCGTGCTCGCGTCGGTGATCGAGGCCGTGATCGGGGCGTGCTACCTCGAGTTCGGCTACATCGACGTGGCCGACGCGGTGGTGGAGGCGTTCCAGCCGGAGATCGAGCGCGCGCTGGCCCACCCGGCCGACTTCAAGAGCGCCTTGCAGGAGCAGCTCGCGCGGCGTGGCACGGTCGTCGTGTACGAGGTCGCGTCCGAGGAGGGGCCGCCACACGAGCGCACCTTCGAGGTGGCCGCGATGGTGGACGGTGCGGAGCTCGCGCGCGGCAGCGGGCGGTCCAAGAAGGACGCCGAGCAGGCCGCTGCCGAATCGGCGTTGGAGTCCATGGGCGGGGTCTAGTGCACCTGAGCTCGATCACCCTGCGGGGCTTCAAGTCGTTCCCGGACCGGACGCGGCTGACCTTCGCCCCGGGGGTGTCGGTGATCGTCGGGCCGAACGGGTCCGGCAAGTCCAACATCACGGACGCCGTGCTGTGGGCGCTCGGGGAGCAGTCGCCGGTCGCGGTGCGCGGCCAGTCGATGCAGGACGTGATCTTCGCCGGGGCGCACGGCGTGAAGTCGCGCTCGGAGGCCGAGGTCGAGGTCGTCCTGGACAACGCGTCCGGCCGGGTGGACCTGCCCGCGGGCGAGATCTCGATCACCCGCCGGCTGAACCGGGCCGGCGACGGCGAGTACCGCATCAACGGCGCCAAGTGCCGCCTCACCGACGTGATCGAGATCCTCTCGGACACCGGCATGGGCAAGGAGATGCACTCCGTCGTCTCCCAGGGGCGCGTGATGGAGATCGTCACGTCCAAGCCCAAGGACCGGCGGATGCTGATCGAGGAGGCGGCGGGCCTCGGCAAGCACCGCAAGCGCCGCCGCAAGGCGCAGCTCAAGCTCGAGCGCACCCAGGACAACCTGGACCGGGCGCTGGACGTGGAGCGCGAGGCGCGGTCACGCCTGAAGCCGTTGAAGCGCCAGGCCGAGGCCGCGGAGCTGCACGAGCGGATCGAGCGCCAGAGCGACGAGGCACGCTGGACGCTGGCCCGCGACAACGCGCGCGGCGCGCGGGCGGGGCTGGTCGAGGCCGAGACCGCCGTGGGCGAGGCCCGCGCGGCCGCCGCGGCCGCCGAAGAGGAGTACAAGGCCGTCGGCGCGCGCCGCCAGAAGGCCGAGGAGGCGCTGTCCTCGCGCGGCAGCGAGCGCGAGACGCTGTCGTCCCGGTTCTACTCGGCGCGGTCGTCCGGTGAGCGGATCGGCATGCGGCTGGACGCGGCGCAGCGGCTGATCGGCGAGCTCGACGAGCGCAGCAAGCGCCGCGAAGGCGGCATCGCCGCGCTGCGCGCCGAGATCAAGGCCGACACCGGCGACGACGGCACCGAGGAGCGCATCGCCGGGCTGCAGG
Organism: Solirubrobacter pauli; assembly: GCF_003633755.1. Lineage (GTDB taxonomy): Bacteria > Actinomycetota > Thermoleophilia > Solirubrobacterales > Solirubrobacteraceae > Solirubrobacter > Solirubrobacter pauli. The sequence continues at coordinate 2,092,862 of NZ_RBIL01000002.1, read as the reverse complement.
CGGAGCTCACGGCGCTGGCCGAGGACCACCGCGTGCGCCTCGAGCGCGAGCTGGCCGAGCTCGAGACCGGCCGCGAGGCGGCGACGGCGGCGCTCGCCGAGAAGACGGCGGTCGCCCAGGCCGCGGCGGCCCGCCGCTCCGAGGGCGAAGCCGCGGCCGAAGCCGCCCGCCGCGCACGCCGGGAGCTGGACGTCGCCGCCGAGAAGGCCCGCCGCGAGTCGGCGCGGATCGGCGCCGAGCTCGCCAAGGTCAACCAGTTCCTGCGTGCGAACGCCGGCGCCCCGGGCGGCGCGAAGGCGCTCGCCGACACGCTCACGGCCGCCCCGGGGTACGAGCTCGCGCTCTCCGCCGCGCTCGGCCCGCGCCTGCGCGCCGGCGTGGCGCTGGACCTCGAGTCGGGCGCGAAGCTCCTGTCCAAGGGCGGCAAGGACGGCGCGGCCGCGCTGATCGTGCCCGAGGGTGCCACGCCCGCGGACGTGCTCGGCGCGGCCACCGGCGCCGCGGCCTCGCCGCCCGCCGACGGTGCCGAGCCCCTCTCCGCGCACGTGCAGGCCGGCGGCGACGAGCCCGTCCGCGCGCTGGCGGCGGCCATCCTCGCGGACGTGTGGGTCGTCGACGACGTCGCGGCCGTCCGCGCCGACTTCGACGGCATCGCGGTCACCAAGGACGGGCGCGTGTGGTCGCCGCGGACGCGCGAGCTGCGGCAGGTCTCGCCCGGCGGCCACGACCGCGTGCTCAAGGAGCGCAACCGGCGCGACGCGCTCGTCGGGCAGGTCGACGAGGCCGCGCGGGCCGAGCGGGCCGCGCTGGCCGCGGTCGAGGAGGCGCAGACGACGGTCGCTGCGGCCGACGCCGCGCGCGAGGGCATCGATCGCGAGGCGCGCGCCGCCGCCCGCGAGCGCGACGAGGCCGCCGAGGCCGAGCGCCACGCGCGCTGGGTCATCCAGCAGCGGCGGTCCGCGCCCGACGAGGGGCCGAGCGCCGACCGCAAGGCGCAGGTCGAGTCGCAGATCGCCACGGAGCGGCGGCTCAAGGAGCGTGCCGACCGCGAACGCGCGGAGCGAGCCCGCCGGCTCGAGCACGAGGAGCGCCGCCTGGAGCGCGACCGGCAGCTCAAGCCGGTCGCCGAGCGCTTCGCAGCCGCGCTGAAGTCCGTGCAGGGTGCGGTCGCCAACCGGGTCGAGGCGCTCGAGGCCGAGCTCAACGCCGACAAGGCCGCGGGCGAGCAGCTCGCGAAGGAGCTGCGTGAGTGCGCCGCGGAGGAGTCCCGCGTGCACGCGCGGCTCCGGGAGCGCGGCGAGACGGTCACGCGCGGCGAGGTCCAGGCGCAGCGAGCACGCGACCACGCGGAGGACGTCGAGGCCGAGCTCGTGCGCCTCGCCGAGAAGCTCGGGCTGGAGCCGGAGCCGTCCGAGGAGGCGCTCGGCGAGGACGAGCGCGCGCACCTGAGCAAGACGATCGAGCGCCTGCAGCGCCGGCGCGAGCAGCTCGGGCCGGTCAACCCGCTCGCGCAGGCGGAGTACAAGGAGGCGCTCGCGCACGTCGAGGAGCTCGAGACGCAGCGCGAGGACCTCGAGACCGCGATGCGCGAGCTCGCGCAGCTGATCAAGGACACCGACCGCCGGATCAAGGAGGCCTTCGAGGAGACCTTCACGGCGGCCGCGAAGAACTTCGAGGAGGTCGTCGGCCACCTGTTCCCGGGCGGCCGCGGCGCGCTGCGGCTCGTCCGTGAGGACGCCGGCCCGCGGCCCGTCCTCGGCGGCGTGGACCCCGAGCAGCCCGCCGCCGAGGTGGACGAGCCCGAGGACGCCGACGGCGAGACCCCGGAGGACAAGCTCGGCGTCGAGATCGAGATCACGCCGGCGGGCAAGTCGACGAAGCGCCTGACGCTGCTCTCCGGCGGCGAGAAGACGATGACGTCGCTCGCGTTCCTGTTCGCCGTGTTCCTCGCGAAGCCGAGCCCGTTCTACATCCTCGACGAGGTCGAAGCCGCGCTCGACGACCTCAACATCGACCGCTTCCTGCAGGTCCTGCGCGGTTTCAGCGACCGCGCGCAGTTCATCGTCGTCACCCACCAGAAGCGCACGATGGAGGCCGCCGACGCCCTGTACGGTGTGTCGATGGCGGGCAACGGCGTCTCCAAGGTCATCTCCCGCAAGCTCCCGAAGCCGGTCGAGGAGGAAGCCGCGGCATGAGCCACACGATCGAGAACGGCGACGGCACCGCCGAGCAGGCCTCCACGGTCCTCGTCGGCTCGCACCACGTCTACAAGTCCGTCGCCGTGGACGGGTCGGTCGGCGTCGTCGGATCGGCGGGCGTGATCGGCGCGGCGGGCGTGGTCGGCTCCGCGGGTGTGGTGGGTGCGGCCGCGGTCGTCGGCAGCGCCGCCGTCACGGGCTCCGCCGCCGTCGCCGGCTCGGCGGGGGTCACCGGCTCGGCCGCGGTCATCGGCAGCGCCGGCGTCGCGCTGTCGGCGGGGATCATCGGCTCCGCGGGCATCGTCGGCGGGCTTGGCAACGTCGGCTGCAGCGGTTGCGTCGCGTGCGTCGGCTGCGTGAACTGCACGGGCTGCGTCGGCTGCATCGGGTGCAGCGGCATCACGGGTGGCGTCGGCCTCGTCGGCGTGCACAAGTGACCATCCGCCGCGCCGTCCCGAACCTCGTCGTCGAGGACGCCGAGGCCGCGAAGTCCTTCTTCGCCGACTTCCTCGGCTTCGAGCCCGCGATGGACGAGCCCGGCTTCAAGATGTTCCGCTCACCGAGCAACCCGACGGCGCAGATCACGATCGCCGACCTCAAGGTCGAGGGCCAGGACCGCGGCATCAAGGACGCGCACGTCTCGGTCGAGGTCGAGGACGCGACGGCGCTCTACGAGCGAGCGCAGCGCGACGGCCTCGAGATCGTCTACCCGCTGACGGACGAGCCGTGGGGCATCCGCCGCTTCTTCGTCAGAGCACCGGGCGGCCACGTCATCAACGTGGCCGAGCACGTCGAGGCCCACTGAAGCTTCCGGCGCGCCGTCGATGCTTCAGCGGGCTACTAGAAGATCAGCACCAGCAGCGCGACGAACAGCAGCACGGCGATCAGCGTCATGAGCGCGACCGTCGTCGCGGCGACGAGCGCCGCGCCCTTGCCGACCCGCACGATCTGACGCGACGTCTGCGTCGGCAGGCGCTTCTCGGCCATCAGCTGGAACACCGCGCCGAGGAAGCCGGCGCCGTACTCGGCCCGCTCGGCCTCCATCACGCGCGCCCGCCAGCGCTCTGCCATCTCGCGGGCCTCACGCCGCGCGCGCACCGAGCGCCGAGGCAGCGTGTGCAGCCGATTCTCCCAGTAACTCAGCGATTCACGAGCTTCTACAAGAGCGGGCATTGCCTGGTTGAGGATACCTGGCGCAGACCGGAGCGCGCCCGCCTCGTATCCTGCCGATCCGCATGGCCAGAGACTGGTACGACCTCTTCCTCCTCGACCAGGCGCCCGCCGAGGTGCCCGCCGAGCCCGAGCGCGAGGAGAAGCGTCGCGGCTTCTTCAAGCGGCTGCGCGAGAACATGCGCAAGACGCGCGAGGCCCTCGCCGCCGAGGTGCAGGCGACGCTGTTCGAGGGCGACCTCGACGAGGAGACGTGGGAGCGCCTCGAGGAGGCGCTGATCTACGCCGACGTCGGCGCGCGCACGACCGCCCAGGTCGTCGAGGAGCTCGAACGCGAGGCCGAGGAGGGCAACCTCGTCGGCGGCGAGGCGCTGTCCAACCGCCTGGCCGAGATGCTCGCCCAGCTCGCCCGCACCGGCGACGACAAGATCGACCTGCGGCCGAGCCCGACGGTGATCCTCGTCGTCGGCGTCAACGGCACCGGCAAGACGACCACGATCGGCAAGCTGTCCTGGCACCTGAAGAACACGCTCGGCCTCACGGTCGTCGTCGGCGCCGCGGACACCTTCCGCGCCGCCGCCGTCGAGCAGCTCGAGCGCTGGGGCGAGCGCGCCGGGGTGGACGTGGTCAAGGGCCCGGAGGGCTCCGATCCCGGCTCCGTCGCCTTCGAGGCGATCGCCCGCGGCCGTGAGCGCGGCGCCGACGTGATCATCATCGACACCGCCGGCCGCCTGCACACGCAGACGAACCTGATGGAGGAGCTCGCCAAGGTCCGGCGCGTGATCACCAAGCAGATGCCGGACGCGCCGCACGAGACGCTGATGACCGTCGACGCCACCACGGGCCAGAACGGCGTGCGCCAGGCGAAGCTGTTCGGCGAGGCGGTCGACGTGACCGGGATCATCCTCACCAAGCTCGACGGGACGGCCAAGGGTGGCATTGCGCTCGCGATCGCCAACGAGCTCAACATCCCCGTGAAGCTGATCGGCATCGGCGAGCAGCTCGAGGACCTGCGCCCGTTCGACCCCGACGACTTCGCGCGAGCGCTGCTGACGGCATGAGCGTGGGGCGGGCTCCCCATGCTCGCCTCCCGATTGCGAGATAGGATCGAACCAGTGGATTCCTGGGCGATCTGGCTGATCATCGCGGTGGTGCTCGCCGTGGGCGAGATCGCCACGCTGGGCTTCTTCCTGGCCCCGTTCGCCGGCGGGGCGGCCGTGGCCGCGATCCTGGCCGCGTTCGACGCGGGCACCACCATCGAAGCGGCCGCCTTCCTGGTCGTGTCGCTCGTCCTGCTGGCCGCGCTGCGGCCGCTGGCGCGCTCGCACCAGAAGGGCCGGGCGCTGAAGATGGGGACCGCGGCGCTGGTGGGGCAGACGGCGATCGTCATGGAGCGCATCGCCAACGATGAAGGCGTCGGGTGCGTGAAGCTCGACGGCGAGATCTGGACGGCGCGCGCCTATGACGACGACGCCATCATCGAGCCGGGCACCAAGGTGCACGTGCTCGAGATCCGGGGCGCAACGGCGCTCGTGAGCGAGTAAGAGGGGGTACACCGCATGACCGCAGGACTGATCGTCCTGATCGTGCTGATCGTGTTCTTGTTCATCGTCGCGGCGTCGGGCGTGCGGATCGTGCCGCAGGCGCGCGCGGGGATCGTCGAGCGGCTCGGCCGCTACAGCCGCACGTTGGACCCGGGGCTGACGCTGATCGTCCCGTTCATCGACCGCGTGAAGCCGCTGATCGACCTGCGCGAGCAGGTGGTGTCCTTCCCGCCGCAGCCCGTGATCACCGAGGATAACCTCGTCGTCGGCATCGACACGGTCATCTACTTCACCGTCACCGACGCGCGGGCGGCCACCTACGAGGTCGCGAACCCGCTGCAGGCGATCGAGCAGCTGACCGTCACCACGCTCCGCAACGTGATCGGCGGCATGACGCTGGAGGAGACGCTGACCTCGCGTGACAGCGTCAACAGCCAGCTGCGCGCCGTGCTCGACGAGGCGACGGGCCGCTGGGGCATCCGCGTCGGGCGCGTCGAGCTCAAGTCGGTCGAGCCGCCGCGGACGGTGCAGGAGGCGATGGAGAAGCAGATGCGCGCCGAGCGTGACCGCCGCGCGACGATCCTCACCGCCGAGGGCGTCAAGCAGTCCCAGATCCTCACCGCCGAAGGCGAGAAGCAGTCCGCCGTGCTCCGCGCCGAGGGCGCCCGTACCGCCGCGATCCTCAAGGCCGAGGGCGAGGCGAAGGCGATCGAGACCGTCTTCAACGCGATCCACGAGGGCGCGCCGGACCAGGCGCTGCTGCAGTACCAGTACCTGCAGACCCTCCCGCAGCTCGCGCAGGGCGACGCGAACAAGATCTGGATCATCCCGTCCGAGTTCACGTCCGCCGTGTCGAGCCTGACGGAGCAGTTCGCGGGCGCCACCAAGCCGAAGAAGCCGGCCGGGGCGACGTCGATGGACGAGATCGACGAGCGCGCGCGCAAGGACGCCGAGGACGCCGCCCGCGCCGCCGCCGCGGCGACGGAGGAGGCCGAGAGCGCGACGAACGCCGGTGTCGGGACCCCGCCGGCGCCGCGCGAGATCCCGCCGCCGCCCCCGGCGCCGGCCGCCTAGCCCCGGTCGAAGGCCGCCATGCCCTTGATGCGGTTGTCCGCGTCGAGGGCGGCGACCTTGTAGGACTCGGCGAACGTCGGGTAGTTGAAGACTGCCGTGACGAGGAAGTCCAGGCCCTCGTCACCGGAGGCCATCACGGCCTGCCCGATATGGACGAGGTCGGTGGCACCGCTGCCGAGGACGTGCACGCCGAGCACGGCGCGGGTCTCGGGCGAGACGAGCAGCTTGAGCATCCCCTCGCGGTCGCCGGAGATGACGCCGCGGGCGAGCTCGCTCCAGCGCGCGATCCCGCACACGTAGGGCACGGACGCGTCCGTGAGCTCCTCCTCGGTCTTGCCGACCTGGGCCAGCTCCGGGACCGCGTAGACGCCGGTCGGGATCAGCTGGGGGAGCTGGTTGACCGGGCGCCCGAACGCGTTCAGCGCGGCGATCCGGCCCTGCTCCATCGCGGTGGCGGCGAGCCCGGCGCCGCCCGCGCAGTCGCCGACGGCGTAGATGTGCGGGACCGCGGTGCGGTAGCTCTCGTCGACCTGGATCCGTCCGCGCTTGTCGGCCTCCAGGCCGGCCTTGTCGAGGCCGAGCACGTCGGTGTCGCCCTGGCGGCCGGTCGCGTAGAGCACGGTCTCGCTGACGATCTCCTTGCCGGAGGCGAGCCTGAGCCGCGCGCCGCGCCCGGGCAGCGCGTCCACGCCGTCGACCTTCTCGCGCAGCCGGAAGGTGACGTTGCGGCGGCGCAGGAGGTACTGGAACGCCTCGCCGATCTCGCCGTCGAGGAATGTGAGCACGCGGTCGCGCTGGTCGACGACCGTGACCTTGGTGCCCAGCGCGCCGAACATCGACGCGTACTCGACGCCGATCACGCCCGCGCCGACGACGGTCATCGTGCGCGGCACGCGCTGGGCGAGCTTGAGCAGGCCGTCGGAGTCGATGATCGTGCGGTCGTCGAACGCGACCGTGCTCGGCCGGGCCGGCCGCGTGCCGACCGCGATGACGATGTTCTGAGCCCGCACGGGCTCGTCGCTGCCTTCGATCCGCACCGTGTTGGCGTCCAGGAACGACGCGGCGCCCGGCAGCAGCCCGACGCGGTTGCGCCGGAACTGCTCGCGGGTGATCGCGGTCTCGGCGGCCACCACGGCGGCGGCGCGGTCGAGCAGCTGCTGCAGGGCCTCCTGCTCGGTCTCCTCGACCCGCGTCGGGTCGAGCACGTCCAGCGCGCGCGTGGCGAGCTGCTCCAGGGTGGCCTGGCGCAAGGTCTTGGAAGGGATGGTCCCGGTATGGATCGAGACACCGCCGAGGCGGTTGCGACGCTCGGCGACGGCGACACGCTTGCCGAGCTTGGCTGCTTGGATGGCGGCGCGCTGGCCGCCCGGACCCGAGCCGATGACGAGAAGATCGAGCTCCACGGCGGGTACAGTCTCACACCATGTTCGATTCGCTCTCGGAGAAGCTTCAAGGGACGCTGTCCGGCGTCCGGCAGCGCGGGTCGCTGACCGAGGACGACATCAACAAGGCGATGCGCGAGATCCGCCTCGCGCTCCTCGAGGCCGACGTCAACTTCAAGGTCGTCAAGCAGTTCACGAGCGCGGTCAAGGAACGCGCGCTCGGGATCGAGATCACCAAGCAGCTCAACCCCGGGCAGCAGGTGATCAAGATCGTCAACGAGGAGTTGACCGCCCTGATGGGCGGCCAGTCCGCGGGCGTGACGTTCTCGCCGCGGCCGCCGACCGTGATCCTCATGGCCGGCCTGCAGGGCTCGGGCAAGACGACCGCCACGGCCAAGCTGGCGAAGATGCTCAAGGAGCAGAACAACTCGTCCGTGGCCGTCGCGGCCTGCGACGTGTACCGCCCGGCGGCTGTGGACCAGCTGATCAAGGTCGGCGCCCAGGCGGGCGCCACGGTCTACGAGCGCGGCACGGATGCGGACCCGGTGGACATCGCCGGCTGGGCGCTGGACCAGGCCAAGCGGGACGGCAAGGACGTCCTGATCGTGGACACCAGCGGCCGCCTGCACGTGGACCAGGCGCTGATGGAAGAGCTGGCCAACATCAAGAAGCGCGTCAAGCCGCACACGGTGCTGCTCGTCGTCGACGCGATGACCGGCCAGGACGCGGTCAACGTCGCCGAGCAGTTCGGCGAGGTGGCGGCCTTCGACGGCGTGATCCTGTCCAAGCTGGACGGCGATGCGCGCGGCGGCGCGGCTCTGAGCGTCAAGGCCGTCACGGGCAAGCCGATCCTGTTCGCTTCCACCGGCGAGAAGCTGGGCGACTTCGAGAAGTTCCACCCCGACCGGATGGCGCAGCGCATCCTCGGCATGGGCGACGTCCTGTCGTTCATCGAGCGCGCCGAGCAGCAGGTCGACCAGGACGAGGCCAAGGAGCTCGAGCGCAAGCTCAGGAAGAACCAGTTCACGCTCGAGGACTTCCTGGACCAGCTCAAGAAGATCCGGCGCATGGGGCCGCTCACGTCGCTCCTGGGCATGATCCCGGGCCTGGCGGGCCATCAGCTGTCGAAGATGAACGTCGACGAGAAGGAGCTCGACCGCGTCGAGGCGATGATCCTCTCGATGACGCCGTACGAGCGCCGGCACCCCGAGCTGATCAAGGGCTCGCGCCGCCTGCGCATCGCCAAGGGCTCTGGAACGACGGTCCAGCAGGTCAACCAGCTCGTCAAGCAGTTCGACCAGATGCGCAAGCTGATGCGCGGGATCCAGCAGGGCAAGATGCCCGATCTCGGCCAGATCATGCGGCAAAGGTGAAGCAGGGGGACATCCCCTCCGCCCCACCCGATCATCCGACCTGACTTCCGAGCCCGACACGCTATCCTGCTCGCCCGATATGGCAGTCAGCATGCGACTCACCCGCGTTGGCGGGAAAAAAGATCCCCAGTGGCGGGTGGTCGTCGCCGATCGCCGTTCCCCGCGGGACGGCCGGTTCATCGAGACCATCGGCCGCTACAACCCGCAGACCGAGCCGTCCACGGTCGTGCTCGACGAGGAGCGGGTTCGGTACTGGATCAGCAAGGGCGCCCAGCCCTCTGAGCCGGTTCAGAAGCTCATGAAGATCCAGGGCATCTCCTAGATCACGCCTGTGCGCGAGCTGCTCGAGTACCTCGCGCGGTTGCTGGTCGACCACCCTGAGAAGGTCCAGGTCGACGAGTTCGAGGAGGACGACGGGACGCTGGTCCTCGAGTTGTCCGTGGACGATGACGACTACGGTCAGGTCATCGGCCGCGGAGGGCGTACCGCCCAGGCGCTGCGGACGGTCGTGAAGGCCGCCGCGGTCAAGGACAACCGCCGCGTCCTCATCGACATCGTTGAGTGAGCAGTTGACGGTCGGCCGCGTCGGCCGACCGCACGGACTCGACGGTTCTTTCTACGTGGTCGACCCGGCGCCGGAGCTTCCGGCGTCAGGCGGCATCGTCTCCGGTCGGCGCATCACGCGCCGCGCCGGAACTTCTGAGAAGCCGATCCTGCGGCTCGAAGGCTCCAGCACGCGCGAGGACGCGGAAGCGTTGCGCGGCCAGGAGCTGACGATCCCGCGTGAGGACTCCATGCTCGAGGAGGGCGAGTTCTGGGCGTCCGACCTGGAGGGCTGCGCGGTGGTCAGCGGCGCGGTCGAGGTCGGGGTCGTGCGGCGGATGACCGCGCTGCCGTCGGTCGAGGTGCTCGAGGTGGACCGCGTGGACGGCTCCGAGCTGCTCGTGCCGCTCGTGCGCGACTGCGTGCGGTCGATCGACCTCGAGGCGCGCCGGATCGACATCGACCTGGAGTTCCTCGGTGAGGGCTGACGTCTTCACGCTGTTCCCGCAGTGGTTCGAGTGGTTCCGGACGCAGCGGCACGTGGAGAACGCGTACGCGCTCGGGCACTCGGTCGAGGCGATCGACTTCCGGGAGACGACGCCGCTCAAGTGGGGCCAGGTCGACGACACGCCGTTCGGCGGCGGCGCGGGCATGGTCCTGCGCGTCGACACGATGGAGGCCGCGCTGCGGGCGCGCTACGACGAGGACCCGGTCGAGTTGCGGTCACACCGTCGCGTGATCGCGTTGACCCCGTCGGGGCGCCTGCTGGACGACGCGTTGGCGACCGAGCTGGCGGGGGAGGAGGAGATCACCCTGCTGTGCGGCCGCTACGAGGGCTTCGACGAGCGCATCCTCGAGCACTTCGTCAGCGATCAGGTGTCGATCGGCCGCTACGTGCTGGCCGGCGGCGAGCTGGCCGCGATGGTCGTGCTCGACACCGTGCTGCGCAAGCTTCCGGGCGTCCTCGGCGACGACCTGTCGGCCGTCGAGGAGTCCTACTCGGAGGCGCTCGAAGGCGCCCCCGAGTACCCGCACTACACGCGCCCGGCGGACTGGCGCGGCTGGGCGGTTCCGGACGTCCTGCTATCTGGTCATCATGCTCGCGTCGAGGAGTGGCGACGGGCGCAATCCAGAGCGCGCGCCGAGCGTCCGCTACCATGACCCGTCGCCCGAGAGCACCGTTCGCCCGAGGGAATTTTTAGCCATGAGCACTGTTATCGACACTCTCGAGCGCACTCAGCTGCGCCGCGTCCCCCGCTTCGCGCCGGGTGACCGCGTCAAGGTCCACTTCCAGGTCATCGAGGGCTCGCGTCGCCGTACGCAGGTCTTCGAGGGCGTTGTGATCAAGCGCCAGGGCGAGGGGGTGCGCGAGACCTTCACGGTTCGCAAGCAGTCCTTCGGCGTCGGCGTGGAGCGCACGTTCCCGATCCACTCGCCGAAGATCGAGAAGATCGAGGTTGCCGCTCGCGGCGACGTCCGGCGCGCGAAGCTGTACTACCTCCGCGGCCGTGTGGGCAAGCGTGCCCGCGTCCGCGAGCGCCGGTACACCGGTCCGGAGGAGATCGTCCAGCGCGGCGTGCTGTACGACCCGTCGGCGGAGACCGCTGCGGCGGTCGACGCCGAAGTCCCCGGTGAGGCCGTCGACGAGCAGGCGCTCGCCGAGGCCGAGGTCGCTGAGACGCAGGCGTCGGCCGACGCTGAGTCGGCGACGACCGAAGAGACGCAGAGCTAGGAGCCCGAGACGTGGCGGCCAAGAAGGGGTCGTCCTCGACCTCCGGGTCGCTCGTCGAGCTGGTCTTGATCGTGGCGGTTGCCCTGGGCTTGGCCCTGGGCATCCAGGCCTTCCTGGTCAAGCCCTACCGGATTCCCAGCGAGTCCATGGTCCCGACGTTGACCGTCGGGCAGCGCGTGCTCGTCAACCGGATCGGCGAGCGGTTCACTCACCCGTCGGTGGGAGACATCGTGGTCTTCCACCCGCCCGCGGGCGCCACCACCAACACGTGTGGCTCCGGCGCCCCGCCCGCCGGGTCGCCCTGTGACGCGCCCACCAAGGACCGCGCGGACGTGAACTTCATCAAGCGCGTCGTCGCCGGCCCGGGTGACCGGATCTCGATCGAGGACGGGCACGTGATCCTCAACGGCAAGCGTCAGACCGAGGACTTCGCTCGGCCCTGCCAGCCCGAGGACGCGTGCGAGTTCCCGACCGAGATCAAGATTCCAGCCGACCACTACTTCATGATGGGCGACAACCGTGGCTCCTCTGACGACAGCCGCTTCTGGGGACCCGTCCCCGAGAAGTGGATCATCGGCCAAGCCTTCGCGACCTACTGGCCGCCGGGCCGCATCGGCCTCCTCTAAGAAGCCCTCGGGCTCGCGCCTGTTCAAGTTCGACCGCGAGCTGGGCTACCGGTTCGTGGCGGGCGCCGACGAGGCGGGCCGCGGCTGCCTGGCCGGCCCGCTGGTCGCCGCGGCCGTGCTCTTCGACTACGAGTCCCTCTCGCTGTCGGACCGCCGCTCCCTGAGCGCGCTGAACGACTCCAAGCAGCACTCCCTCGAGATGCGCGAGCTGCTCTACCCGCGCGTGCTGCGCGCGGCCGCACGCGTCTCGGTCACCTCCCGCTGCGTCCGCGGCATCGACGAGCGCGGCCTCCACAAGACCAACCTCGCCGCCCTATCCGATTGCCTCCGCCGCGTCGGCGTGGACGGTGGCATCTGCCTGAGCGACGGCTTTCCCGTCCCACCGACGGGCTTCGAGCAGCGCCACGTGGTCGGCGGCGACGCCACCTCGGCCGCCATCGCCGCGGCCTCGGTCATCGCCAAGGTCACCCGGGACCGCTTCATGCAGCGCATGGAGCAGCAGTACCCGGGCTGGGAGTTCGGTGCCCACGTCGGCTACTCCACCCCCGAGCACCGCGCGGCGATCGAGAAGCTCGGCGTCTCGCCCCTGCACCGCATGTCGTTCCAGTCGATGGCCTACCAGCAGCTCGCGCTGTCCTAGCCACCGTCGCGCGCCGCGCGGCCTCTGCAGCCCGTCGTCCGGCGCGACCTGGTTTCCTCTCGGGCGATGGCCACCTTCGTTCTCGTCCATGGCGCGTGGCACGGCGGTTGGTGCTGGCGTGACGTCGCGACCGAGCTCGCCTTCGCCGGGCACGACGTGCTCACGCCGACGTCGTCCGGGCTGGCCGAGCGGCGTGGGCTCGCGGCGTCGGCGACGTTGTCCGCACACGTCGACGAGCTCGCCGGGCTCCTGTACTTCGCGGACCTGCGCGAGGTGGTGCTCGTCGGGCATTCCTACGGGGGGTTGGTCGTCACCGGTGCGGCCGCTCGCGCGCACGCGCGGATCGCGCGGCTGGTCTACGTCGACGGGATGATGGCCGAGGACGGCCAGTCGATGTTCGACCTGCTCGTCCCGGCCCGGCGCAGGTGGTACGAGGAGGCGACCTCGGGCGGCGTGGTGCTTCCGCCGGCGCCCGAGGTGCTCGGCATCGGATCGGACCGCGCGGACTGGGTCTCCGACCGGCTCTCGCCCCAGCCGCTGGCCACGCTGACTGAGCCGTTGTCGGCACCGGACGCCCCGCCGCTCGCGCGGCAGTACGTGCGTTGCACGGCCGGCCCGCTGACCGGCAGCTTCTCGGGCTTCGCCAGCCGGCTGCGCGATACAGCGGGCTGGGACGTGGTCGACTTCGATGGACCGCATGACGCGATGCTCACGCATCCGACGGACCTGGCGGCACTGCTCGCCACTTAATTGGCAAAGACGCTGCACTTAAGTCACATTTGCGCGTAGAGCCGTAACGGCCTTCGGCCATAGCGTCGCCGGTCATGACCGACGTCCGGCATACCGCGGGCCAGCAGGGCGAGGAGCACGCGGCCGCACACTTCGAGCACCTCGGCTTCGAGGTGCTCGCCCGCAACCACCGCACACGCTTCGGCGAGCTCGACCTCGTCGCCTACGACGGCCGGACGCTGGTGTTCGCCGAGGTCAAGACCCGCCGCTCAGACGGCCGCGAGCCCTGGGAGAACCTCCACTTCGTCAAGCAGTCGAAGGTGCGCCGGATGGCGATCGCCTGGCTCACCGAAGCTCCGGAGCGGCCGTTCGGCGCCGCGCTGCGCTTCGACGGCGTCGCGGTCCTCGTCGACACACGAGGTGCCCTCATCCGCCTGGACCATCTGGAGGCGGCGTTCTGATGCTCGCCCGTGTGATCACCTTCGCCGTCGAGGGCGTGGACGCACGGCGCGTCTGGGTCGAGGCCGACATCCGGCTGGGCCTGCCGGCCTTCACCGTCGTCGGGCTGGCCGACAAGGCCGTGCGCGAAGCCCGTGAGCGCGTCCGGGCCGCGCTGACCAACTCCGGGTACGAGTTCCCGCTACGCCGGATCACGGTCAACCTCGCGCCGGCGTACCTGCGCAAGGTCGGCCCGGCGTTCGACCTGCCGCTCGCTGTCGCCGTCCTCGTCGCCTCCGGCCAGCTCGAGGCGGACGCCGTCGAGTCGGCGGCGATCGTGGGCGAGCTGTCGCTGACCGGTGAGGTGCGCCCGGTGCGCGGCGCCCTCGCCGTCGCGGAAGCCACACGGCGCCACGAGCTCAAGCGACTCGTGCTGCCGCGTGCGCGGGCGCGCGAGGCGGCGCTCGTGCCGGACGTCGAGATCGTCGGGGTCGAGTCGCTCACCGAGCTGGTCGCGACCCTGCGGGGCGACGAAGTGCCCGCCGGCCTTCCGGCCGAACTGGTCGAGGTGGCAGAGGAGATCCCGGATCTTGCCGATGTGCGCGGCCACAACGGGCTCATCCTCGGCCTCGAGGTGGCTGCGGCCGGGGGGCACAACCTGTTCTTGCAGGGGCCGCCGGGAACGGGCAAGACGATGATCGCGCGGCGCCTGCCGTCGATCCTGCCGCCGCTCAGCCCGGAGGAGGCGATCGAGGTCACGCGCATCCAGTCGATCGCCGGCCTGCGGGGCGCGGCCGGCCTGGTCCGTGAGCGTCCCTTCCGCGCGCCCCACCACACGATCTCGGCGGCCGGCCTCGTCGGCGGGTCCAACCCGCCGCAACCGGGTGAAGCGACCCTGGCACACCGCGGCGTGCTCTTCTTGGATGAGCTGTCGGAGTTCGCGCGTCCGAGCCTCGAAGCGCTGCGCCAGCCGCTCGAGGACGGCAACGTCACGATCGTGCGTGGCCAGCAGGTCATGGCCTTCCCGACGCGGTTCATGCTCGTCGCCGCGTCCAACCCGTGCCCGTGCGGCCTCGGCGGCTCGCGCTGCACGTGCACGCAGGCGGACCTCGCGCGGCATCGTCGCCGGCTGTCCGGTCCGCTGCTGGACCGCATAGACATCCTGATGCGCGTCGAGCGGCCACCGGCGGAGGCGTTGCGCCGCCAGGCGGCGCCGTCGTCGGCGACGGTTCGGGAACGGGTCGTCGCCGCCCGCGAGCGCCAGGAGCAGCGGCTGAGCGGGGAGCCCGAGACGTGCAACGCCCAGCTCACGTCGCGGCAGATCCGCGAGCTCGGCGAGATCACGCCGAGCGCGCTGCGCCTGCTGTCGGAGCTCTACGACCGCCACAGCCTCTCGGCGCGCGGTCACACCCGCATCCTGCGGGTGGCCCGCACGGTCGCGGATCTCGACGCCTCCGACCCCGTCGGCCCGGAGCACGTCAGCATCGCCGCGAGCCTCCGCCTCGACGACTCACCACCACTCGCGGAGGCGGCATGACCGCGTGCGACGACTGCCTCCGCCGCACCGACCTGATCGCCGCCATCGCCGGCCGGCTCCAGATCGAGTTCAAGCAGCGGTCCGCACCGGGCCGGGTCCTGGCGTTGCCCGACGACGAGCTGCTGGAGATCGGCGCCTCGGACCACGTGACCCGCCGCTACGCGGACTTCGACGCGCCGGCCGCCCGGGCACGGGCGAGCGCGCTGCGGCTCACCACGGTGTGCCGATGCCGCGACGAGTATCCGGACTCCCTGCGCGACCTCGCCGACCCGCCGGCCGTGCTGCACGTGCTGGGTGACCCGCAGGTGCTCGCGGATGACGAGGGCGTGGGCGTGGTCGGCGCCCGCCGCGCCTCGGCGTACGGCCTGGACGTCGCCCGCACCATCGGCCGCGGGCTGTCGGCAGCCGACGTCACGGTCGTCTCGGGCCTCGCGCTGGGCATCGACTCCGCGGCGCACGCGGGCGCGCTGGAGGGCCGCGGCCGGACGGTCGGCGTGCTCGCGGGCAGCGCGCACGTGGCGTACCCGACGCGCGGGTTCCGCCTGCACGCCGCGGTGTCCGAGCGCGGCGCCGTGATCTCCGAGATGCCGCCGGGCGCGAACGCGCACCGCTGGTGCTTCGTCGCCCGCAACCGGATCATCGCCGCGCTGTCCGCCGTGACGATCGTCGTCCAGGCGACCGAGCGCTCGGGCTCGCTGACGACCGCCGACTTCGCCACCGAGCTCGGCCGCACCGTCGGGGCCGTCCCGGGCCAGGTCACGACCCGGCTGTCCGGTGGCACGCACCTGCTGATCCAGACGGGCGCACCCCTGATCCGCCACACCGCCGACGCGCTCGAGCTGCTCGCCGGCGCCACGGGCCGCGCATTCGATGCACGCGCCGCGGGGCGCCCGGCGGTCCCGGATCTGGAACCACGCCTCGCGCTGCTCCTCGCGGCGGTCGAGGACGGCCACGGCACATTGTCCGAGCTGGCCGAGACCGCGGACGAGGCGCGCTTCGCCCTCTCCGGCCTCGGCGAGCTCGAACGCCTCGGCCTGGTCCGGCGAGGGTTCGCGGGGAGGTGGGAGCGAGCGGCCGCTTGAACGCCCTCGCCGCGTCGCTGCCGTGGCGCTCAGCGCGTGACGCGCCGGCTCGTGAGGGGCGGAAACCGACCACTCGCTTGGTGCTGGTCACTTTGCTGGGCAGAGCCCAGCAAAGCCACCACGCGCACCGCTGACGAGCGCGCGGCCCGCGCCTGGGCGCACCCGGCGCCCGACGGTGTGCTCCCCGACGCGCACGCAGCCCGGCGCGCGCCACCCGAGCTGAACGCCACGCGCCAGGCGCATGACGGGAGCGCCGCTACGGCAGGACCCAGGTGTCCTTCGCCCCGCCGTTCTGGGACGAGTTGACGACCAGCGCGCCTTCGCTGCGCGCCACGCGGGTCAGGCCGCCGGGCAGGACGCGGGGTGCGCAGTCGGCGCCGAGGAAGACGAACGGACGGAGGTCGATGTGGCGGGGCGCGAGGCGGCCGCCTTCGACGACGGTCGGATGCGTGGAGAGCATGACCATGCGCTGGGCGATCCAGTCGTCCGGGCGGGCGAGGACGGCCTTGCGGGTGGCTTCGATCTCCTCGCGGGAGGCGCGGGGGGAGATGAGGACGCCGACGCCGCCGTGGCCGGCGCGGGGCTTGAGGACGAGCTCGTCGAAGACGTCCAGCGCCGCTTCGAGCTGGTCGGGCTGGGAGAGGTCGTAGGTCGGGACGGAGCGGAGGACCGGCTCCTCGCCGACGTAGAAGCGGATCATGTCCTCGACGTAGGCGTGGGTGAGCTTGTCGTCGGCGACGCCGGTGCCGTACTGGTTGACGAGGCCGAGCACGCCGCGGCGAACGGGGTCGATCAACAACCGCCCGATGTCGGAGTCCACGCGGTCGGCGTTGGTGCGTCGGTAGAGCACGTCGATCCGGCGGGGCTCGCGTAGGCCGCGGGCCTTGAGCCACAGGTAGCCGTCCGCGCGCACCTCGAGCTCGTGGGGCTCGACCAGCGGGATGCCGAGCTGGCGGGCCAGCCACTGGTGCTCCCAGTAGGCGGAGTTGTGCTGGCCGTCGGTGAGCAGTGCGGCACCCGGGGCACGGCGACCGCGCACCCCCTCGGGGGCGACGACGCGCAGGGTGTCCGCGAGCAGGTCGACTTCTCCGTCCAGCGACCGCGGCGTCGCGCTCGGCGGCACGTCGATGTGCTCGAGCAGCGCGTGGCGGGTCGCGTGCAGGTAGGCGAAGCCCGACGGCGTGCGGACGTTGTCCTCCAGGACGAGCCACTCGCCGTCGGCGTCGCGCACGAGGTCCAGCCCGGCCACGCCGATCCACACGTTCCCCGGGGGCCGGAGTCCGCGCAGGGCGGGCTCGAAGTACTCGGCGCTCGAGATGACCGACGACGGGACGACGCCCTCGGCGACGATCCGCTGCTCGCCGTAGACGTCGGCGACGAACGCGTTCAGCGCGCGGACGCGCTGGGCCAGGCCGCGCTTGACGGGCTCCCACTCGGCGGCGGTGATCACGCGCGGCACGGGGTCCACGTAAAACTCGAGGTCGCCCTCGACGGAGGAGAAGCGCACGCCCGCGCGGCGCAGCGACCGGCCGATCTTGCCCGGCAGGTCCGCGGCGCCCGCGCGGAGCACCGCTTCCACACCCGCGCGCGAGGGCGCGCGCAAGGTGCCGTCGGCGTCGAACGCCTCGTCGAAGCAGCCCTCCGCCACCGGGTAGTCGGCCGCAAGCTCGTCGGTGGGCATCAGGCGCCCCACCTTGACAGAACGTCAACCCGCGTACCCCTTACACGCGGGCCAGGGGGATTGGACCGCCTAACCTGAGCCGCATGGCCCCACCCGCAGTCCTCTCGATCGCCGGCTCGGACTCCGGCGGCGGCGCCGGCATCCAGGCGGACCTGAAGGCGTTCGCGCACGCGGGCGTGCACGGGATGACGGCCATCACGGCGCTGACCGCGCAGAACACGGTCGGCGTGACCGGCATCCACCCCGTCCCGCCGGAGTTCATCGTCGAGCAGGTCCGGGCGGTGCAGGCGGACATCGGCGTCGACGCCGTGAAGATCGGGATGCTCGGCACCGCGATCACGGTGCGCGCGGTCGCCGAGGCGCTGGAGCTCGTGGGGGACGTCCCGATCGTGATCGACCCGGTGATGGTCTCCGAGAGCGGTGCGGTCCTCCTGGACGACGAGGCGCGGCAGGCAATCGTCGAGCACCTGCTCCCGCGCGCGACCGTGATCACGCCGAACCTGCCGGAGGCGCGCGTGCTGGCCGGCGAGGGGCCGCGCGACACCGCGGCGTGGGCGCGCGGGGGCGACCCGAGCGACGACGTCGCCGACCTCGCGCGGGGGCTTCACGCGCTCGGTCCGGCCCATGTCGTCATAACCGGAGGTCACCGCGACGAGCTCGTCGACGTTTTCTACGACGGCACGGAGATCCACACGCTGACCGGTGAGAAACACCCGGATGGGGCTGCGCATGGGTCGGGCTGTACCCACTCGAGCACGCTGGCAGCCCATCTCGCGCTGGGCGCAACGCCACTTGACGCAGCCCGTCGGGCGAGGGAGGCCGCATCGGACGCCGTCAAGCACGGCCTGCGCGGAATCGGCGCGGGAGCGGGCCCCGTCGACGTCCTGAACATCTCCGTCCGCGGGCTGACGGCGCGTCAGCTTGGCGCGACCGACCCTAAAGAGCACCTCAGCGCACGTGACATAATGCGGCCATGAAGTTCCTGCGGATGCGTCCGGGATACGGCGAGCAGCTGATCGCCGAAGGTGACCCTGAGGTCGCTGAAGATCAGCAGCGTCTGGTCGCCGAGTTCCGCAAGCAGCTGGAGCTGGGCATGTGGGCCGCCATCCCGGTCGAGTCCGAGAGCGGCCGCCGCGAGGCGGAGATGGTCCATCGGTTCGACCAGATCCCGCAGGCCGCCGACCGCGTCATCTTCTTCCCGCGCGCCGCGGGCGGAGCTGCGTAGCACCCGTGCTCGTCGCGCTCTGCGCCACGGCGATCGTCGTCATCGCCCTCCTGTGGGAAGTGGCGATGCCGTACTTCGAACGCCGCGGTGAGGCCAGGCGAGCGCGCAAGGCCGCGATCGAGGCCGGCCACATCGGCAACTTCGACCCCGGTCGCGAACGCCGCGCCGAGCAGCGCGCCCGCGAGCTGCTCCGCTCGTGCGTGAACGAGGAGGAGTGGGAGATGTACCGGGACCTGGGGCTGATCCGGGTCTGGGGCGGCGAGAGCCTGGACAAGGAGCTGCGCGGCGTCCCGTACGCGTACCTGATCTACCCGCACAAGCCGATCGTCGCGTACCTGCCGCAGACCGGCCGCCTGCTCAACGAGTACTGCGTCGAGTTCCCGGACGAGTCCAAGCCGTACGGCAGCAGCCGCCTCCCGGACTCCGATGACGTCCTCGCCAAGTGGATGGCGCTCAAGGGCGACGAGCGCCGCCTGATCAACAGCGCGAACATGCACCTGCCCGGCCGCCAGGTCGACCAGAAGACGATCCAGCGCGACATCTGGCGGCTCGGCCGCTGGGAACGCGAGCGCCTGGAACGTACGCGACGCACCAGCTCGGGCGCGGCGTAACATCGCCGGATGGACCTGAAGCACCGCTCTCGGGCACTGACCGAGGGCCGTGACCGCGCGGCCGCCCGCGCCTACCTGAAGGGCATCGGCTACGACGACGAGGCCCTGAGCAAGCCGATCATCGGCGTCGCGAACACGTGGATCGAGACGATGCCGTGCAACTTCCACCTGCGCGCGCTCGCCAAGTTCGTCAAGGACGGCATCAAGGCCGCCGGCGGGACCCCGATGGAGTTCAACACGGTGGCGATCTCCGACGGCATCACGATGGGCACGTCGGGGATGAAGACGAGCCTCGTGTCCAGGGAGGTCGTCGCCGACAGCATCGAGCTCGTCACGCTCGGCCACCTGTTCGACGCGGTCATCTGCCTGTGCGCGTGCGACAAGACGATCCCCGGCACGGTGATGGCGCTGGCGCGCCTCGACGTGCCGGGCGTGATGCTCTACGGCGGGTCGATCCCGCCCGGCCACTACAAGGGCCGGGACATCACGATCATGGACGTCTTCGAGGCGGTCGGCGCGAACGCGGCCGGCAAGATCACCGATCAGGACCTGGCCGACATCGAGGCCGCCGCCAGCCCGGGCGCCGGCGCGTGCGGCGGCCAGTACACGGCCAACACGATGGCGATGGCGTTCGAGATGATGGGCATCAGCCCGATCGGCCCGTCGCTCGCGCCCGCCCAGGACGCCAGCAAGTCCGACCACGCGTACGCGGCCGGCGAGCTGGTGATGGACGTCCTCCGGCGAGGGCAGCGACCCAGCGACCTGATCACGAAGGAGAGCCTCGAGAACGCGATCCTGGCGGTCGCGGCCTCCGGCGGCTCGACCAACGCCGTGCTGCACCTGCTCGCGGTGGCGAGAGAGGCCGGCGTGCCACTCGACATCGACGACTTCGACCGGATCGCCGAGTCCACGCCGAGCCTGTGCGACCTCAAGCCGGGCGGCCGCTTCGTCGCCACCGACCTGCACGCCGCGGGCGGCACCGCCGTCCTCGCCAAGCGCCTCAGCGAGCTGGGCCTGCTGCACGTGGACGCCCCGACCGTGACCGGCAAGACGATCGGCCAGCACGCCCAGGAGGCGACCGAAGCGCCCGGCCAGGAGGTCATCCGCCCGCTCAGCGACCCGATCAAGAAGACGGGCGGCATCGCGATCCTCCGCGGCAACCTCGCGCCGGAGGGCAGCGTCGTCAAGCTCAGCGGCCACGAGCGCCGTCACCACACCGGCCCGGCCCGCGTCTTCGAGGGCGAGGAGGCGTGCATGCGGGCGGTGACGCAGGGCGAGATCAACCCGGGCGACGTGGTCGTGATCCGCAACGAGGGGCCGGCGGGCGGCCCGGGCATGCGCGAGATGCTCGCCGTGACCGCCGCGATCGTGGGGGAGGGGCTCGGCGACAGCGTCGCGCTGCTCACCGACGGCCGCTTCTCCGGGGCCACGCGCGGCTTCATGGCCGGCCACATCGCGCCCGAGGCGGTCCACAAGGGCCCGATCGCGGCCGTCCGGGAGGGCGACACGATCACGATCGACGTGGACCGGCGCCGCATCGACGTGGACGTCCCGGACGAGGAGATCCAGCGCCGACTCGACGACTACACGCCGCCGCCGACCGTCACCCGTGGCGTCCTGGGCAAGTACGCCGCGCTCGTGGCGAGCGCGAGCGAGGGGGCGATCACGCAGCGATGAACTCGGCGAGCAGCCCGTTGAACCGCGACGGGCGCTCGAGCATCGACAGGTGGCCCGTGTCGTCGAACACCTCGACGCGGGCGTTCGCGCCGATCAGCCGCTCGAACTCGTAGGCGTCCGCGACGGGGATGAGGATGTCGTTGCGTCCCCACACGATCAGGGTCGGGATCTCGATCTCGGCGAGGCGCTCGCGGAACGAGTAGTCGAGCACGGCGTCCAGGCCGCCGACGAAGCCCTGCGCGCCCGCGCCGACGACAAGCTCCGAGGCCAGCGGCACCGACAGCTTCTCCGGGTAACGGACGACGAGCTGCAGGGCCGCGCGCCGCAGCCGTGGCCGCGACGCCACCGGCAGCTGCTTGACGCCCGCCCGCGCCGCGCCGACGGCCATCAGCCGCCCGATCGCCATCACCGGCTCCTTCCACATGTGCTCGACCGAGATCCCCGCGGCCGAGACCAGGACGAGCTTGCGCACGCGTGTCGGGAAGGCCAGGGCGACCTCCGCGCCGATGAACCCGCCCATCGAGTTGCCGACGATGATCGGCGCCTCGATGTCCAGCTGGTCGCAGAGCGCGTCGATCACGCGCGCGAACCCCTGGATCGAGATCCGCCCGGCGGGCATCTCGGACCCGCCGAAGCCGGGCAGGTCGGGCGCGATCACGCGGAAGCGGCCCATGAACGCCGGGATGTTCAGCAGCCAGTTCTGCCACAGCCCGCCGAGCCCGTGCAGGAACAGCAGCGGCGGGCCGTCGCCGCCGGTGTCGACCACGCGCAGGCGCTTGCCGAGCACCGTCTCGTCACGCGTCAGGGACGGCCAGTCGACCGAGATCCAGGTGGAGTCGTCACCGTCCGCGTAGTTCGGGTCGGGACGCGAGCGGATGAACGCGTTCATGGGGAGCGCACGAACCTGCCCGAGGAACCCCGACACGCCGCTACCGTACCAACGCTCGTGCGCCTCGCGATCGACATCGACTCGACGCTGCATCCCTACTGGGACCAGCTCGCGGAGATCGCCAAACGCCGCTACGGCGTGGATCTGCCGTACGACGAGCAGGCCACGTGGGCGATCGACGGGCTCACGCCCGAGCAGCTGAAGGTGATCGTCGAGGAGACGCACCGGGCCGACCACGTGCTGGCCGCCGAGCCCTACCCCGGCGCGGTCGAGGCGATCACGCGCTGGCACGAGCGGGGCCACTTCATCCACATCACGAGCCACCGGACCACGGACGCGCACCCGCACACCGCCGAGTGGCTCGAGCGGATCAACCTGCCGCACGACGACCTGTACTGCTCGTCCGACAAGATCTCGCGTTGCGTGGAGCTGCAGATCGACGTGCTCATCGACGACTCGCCGGACAACCTGCGCCGAGCGGCGCAAGTGGGTATCACCGCCGCGACGCTCGAGCACCCGTGGAACCGCGACCTGCCCGGCGTCATCTCCGCCCCCGACTGGCCGACGCTCGCGCACCGCCTGGAGCCCCACCTGAAGTGAAAGAGCTCGAAGCACCACCCGACCATCGCGCGCATCTCCCGGCCATCGAGCCGGAGCGCCAGGTCACGGACTGGGGCCGCTCGGAGCGCGTCGAGGGCTTCTTCGACAAGACGATCTACGAGTTCCTCTACCACTACTGGTTCCGGGTCGAGGTCGAGGGCATCGAGCACGTCCCGTCGACCGGCGGCGCGCTGCTCGTCTCCAACCACTCCGGCGCGCTCCCGCCCGACGCCTCGATGATCGCCAAGGCGATCAAGACCGAGCACGCCCGCCCGCGCAACCTGCACATGACGGTCGAGCACTTCTTCAAGGGCTATCCCGGCTTGTCGATGCTCGTCGCCAAGCTCGGCGGCGTGCCCGCGCACCCGGCCAACGTGCACCGGCTGCTGCACGACGAGGAGGAGCTCGTGCTCGTCTTCCCCGAGGGCGCGAAGGGCACGGAGAAGCTCTACAAGGACCGCTACCGCCTGCAGCGCTTCGGCCGCGGCGGGTTCGTGGAGAGCGCGATGCGGGCGCGGGCGCCGATCGTCCCCGTCGCGCTGATCGGGGCCGAGGAGGCGATGCCGATCTTCGCCCACATCCGGCCGCTGAAGAAGCTCACGGGTCTGATCTACGTGCCGGTGATCCCGGCGCCCGGCTACCTGCCCGCCAAGTTCCGGATCCGCTTCCTGGAGCCGATCCCCACCGACCAGTGGGGCGAGGAGCCGTGGAACGACAAGGGCCTCGTGCAGACCGTCGCCGAGGAGGTCCGCGCGCGGATCCAGGAGGAGCTGTACGAGATGCTCGCCGAGCGCAAGTCGGTGTGGCTCGGATGAGCCGGCGCGTCCTCATCACCGGGCTCTCCAGCTACTGGGGCGGCCGCCTCGCGCAGGAGCTGGAGAAGGACCCCGAGATCGACGTGATCATCGGCGTCTCCACGGAGGACCCGAACCTCCCGCTCGAGCGCACGGAGTTCGTCCGGATCGGGACCCATCACGCGCTGCTGCGGCGGATCGTGCACGCCGCGGAGATCGACACGGTGATCGACACGCGCCTGATCGTCGACTCCGTGACCGCGCCGCCCAAGGTCGCCCACGAACAGAACGTGATCGGGACGATGAACATCCTGGCCGCGTGCGGCGGGCCGGACTCGCCCGTGACGAAGGTCGTCTTCAAGTCCAGCGCGCACTACTACGGATGCGAGCGCGACGACCCGAGCTTCTTCGGCGAGGAGATGCGCCGGCCGCATCCGCCGCGCACGCGGCTGGAGTCCGACATCGTCGAGGCCGACGACGCGGTGCGCGACTTCGCGGCTCGCAACCCGCACGTCACCGTGACCACGCTGCGGTTCTGCAACGGGCTCGGACCGGACCTGCACAACTCGCACAGCCGCCTGTTCGAGCTGCCCGCGGTCCCCGGGATCCTCGGCTTCGACCCGCGCTACCAGTTCATCCACGAGGACGACATCGTCGGCGCGCTGCACTACGCCGCCACCACGGACCTGCCCGGCGTCTACAACGCCGCGCCGGACGGGGTGCTCGTGCTGAGCGAGGTCGCGAGCCTGCTCGGCAAGCCGTACGCGCCGCTGCTCCCGCCGTGGGGGACGAGCCTGGCGACGACCGCGACGAACCTCGTCGGCATCCGGATCCCGGACGAGGTCCGCCAGCAGCTGCGCTACGGGCGCGGGCTCGACCACCGCAAGCTCAAGGCATCTGGCTTCCGCTTCGGGCTCACCACCCGCGAGACCGTGCAGGCATTTGCCGCCGCTTTGCGGCTGAAACCGCTCCGGGAGAGCGGCGAGGCGCCATATCGGTACGAGCGCGAAGTGGAGGAGTTCCTGCGCTGGTCGCCGAGCGTCCGGCACGACGAGTAATCTGCCTGACAGGCCAGAGGCCTTGCAGGGGTACTGCATTCGCCGCGCTTGGTCTTACCATTGCCGAGCCCCATGCGTATTCGCCTGATCGTCATTGCCTCCCTGCTCGTCGTCCTCGGCCTTGGCGTCGTCGGCGCCACGTACTTCTACGACGAGTCCAAGAAGGACCTCGTCGCTGAAGGCGTGAAGGTCAATGGCGTCCCCATCGGTGGGATGTCCCGCGCGCAGGCGGAGAAGAAGCTCTCGGACTCGCTGCTCGCGCCGCTGGACCGTCCCGTGAAGGTCTCCTACAAGGACCGCACGTTCACGCTCACCCAGAAGGCCGCGTCGATCGGGATCGACATCCGCGGCTCGGTGGACAAGGCGCTCAAGCGCTCGCAGCAGGGGGACATGTTCTCGCGCGCGTGGCGCAACGTGCGCAACGAGTCGATCAACACCGAGCTCGCCGCCGAGGTGAGCTGGAACAAGCCCGCGATCGACAAGCTGGTCAAGCGCGTGCGCAAGTCGATCGACCGCTCGCCGCGCGATGCCGAGGTCGACCTCAGCAAGGGGCACGTGAACCCGGAGCCGTCCCGCACCGGCCTGCGCGTGAAGTACAACACGCTGGCCAAGGAGCTCGAGAAGACGCTGCTCACGCCCGGCGCGAACGAGGAGGTCGAGGTCAAGACCACCGTCGTCCAGCCCAAGGTCTCCACCAAGCAGCTCGCGGAGAAGTATCCGGCGATCCTGATCGCCAACCGCAAGACGTTCAAGCTCGAGCTCTGGAAGAACCTCAAGCTCAAGAAGACGTACGGGATCGCGGTGGGCAAGGTCGGCATGGACACGCCGGCCGGCCTCTACAACATCGCCAACAAGGCCGAGAACCCGGCCTGGCACGTCCCGAACTCCGACTGGGCGGGAGACCTCGCCGGCAAGGTCATCCCGGGCGACGACCCGACGAACCCGATCAAGGCCCGCTGGCTCGGGATCTACGACGGCGTCGGCATCCACGGCACGTCGGACGACGCGTCGATCGGCTCGGCCGCCTCGCACGGCTGCCTGCGCATGCACGTCCCCGACGTCAAGGAGCTGTACGACCAGGTTCCGGTCGGCGCTCCGATCTACATCGCCTAGATCGGCGACGGCCTGTGAACTCCGGCGGCGGGCCGGACAGATAGGGGTGTGAACCCCACCCGCCAAGCCCGCTTCGAAGCGCTCTTCCACGAGCACTACGCGGCGGTGCACCGCTACGCGCTGCGGCGCGCCGAGCCGCCGTTGGCCGAGGAGGTCGTCAACGAGACGTTCCTCGTCGCGTGGCGTCGGCTCGACAAGGTGCCGGACGAGCCGCTGCCGTGGCTCTACGCGGCCGCCGGCCACGTGCTGGCCAACCGGCGCCGCGAAGCCGCCCGCCACACGCGAAGAGTCGCGGCCGCGGCGGCCGACAGCGGTGCGACCGCCGCGCGCCCCGGCCGGGCTGACGTCGCCGGCGCCGACCCGGATCGCGGCCCCGCCGACCAGCATCGGCCCGCCGTGCGCGCCGCCGCGATCGCCGGCGCCGCCCGCGATCCCGCCGACCGCCTCGCCGAGCGCGACGCCACGCTGCGCGCCTTCGCCGCGTTGAGCGAGCCCGACCGCGAGGCGCTGCGCCTCGTCGCCTGGGAGCGCCTGAGCCTCGCCGACGCCGCCCGCGCGGCCGGCGTGTCGCGCCCCGCGTTCGCGATGCGCGTCCATCGCGCCCGCCGCCGCCTCGCGGCTCACCTGCGCGAGCAGGGCGCCGCCGTCGACCTCGACTTCCCGCTGGAGGCCGCCGATGTCGCCTGACCGCCGCGCCCTCCATCGGCGTGCGCCGTCCGCGCCCGCCGCGCCCGTCCACGCCGTTCCCCTGGAGCCCACCCATGCCTGATCCCGTCCTCGAGCTGCGCGAGTCCGACCCCGCCGCCCACGCCCGCACGTCCGTGCCGCCGGATGACGTCCTGCGCGCGATCCTCGCCACGCCGCCCGAGCGGCACCGGAGCCGGACGCGGAGCGCCCCGCGGATCGTGCTCGCCGTCACCGCGCTCGCCGCGGCCGCGGTCGTCGCGCTCGCCGCGCTGCCGACCGCCGATGATGCTCCAGGGCCGATCCGGGCGAGCCTCGCCGAGCGCGCGTTCGCCGCGACCGCGCCCAAGGACCTGATCACCTACACCGAGACGACCACCGTCCAGACCGGCCTGCCGACCGTCGAGAGCTACGACAAGCTGCGCCAGTGGCAGTACCGCGACCGGATGCACAACGTCATGGAGACGCGCCAGCGGCGCGGTGAGTGGCGCTATGAGCACGACCAGGACGGCGGCACGTTCCGCACGCTCATGCACAACGACAAGGGCGGCTCGGAAGTCCAGGTGACCAAGAAGACCGACCCGGGCTGGGATCCCGAGGAGCTCGAGGAAGGCTTCAAGGTCGGCGTCACGACCCTCGTCGACACGTTCCGCGAGCAGATCCGCGGCGCGAAGGACCTGGGGGAGGCCACGTTCAACGGCCGGCGGGCCCACGCGTACGGCGTCACGCCCGACGGGCGACGCACCGGCGCGGCGGCCGAGATCGTCTACTACGTCGACCCGGACACCGCGCTGCCGCTCGGCAGCCGGTCCACGATGACGGCCCTCGGGTCGGATCAGGCGATCATCGTCACGACGACCGTGGACCGCTACGAGCAGCTCGAGCCCACGCCCGAGAACCTCGCCAAGCTCGACGCGCCGAACATCGACGCCGCCCAGAGGGCTAAGTAGCCCAGGGGGAGGGGGCGACGCCCGTGTCGCCCCCGTCGATCGCCTCAGGTGGAACTTCTTCCCATCCGCCTTCCAGCAGGGAGGCATGATGGTCCGAATGGCGAATGGCAAGGGTGCCGATGAACACGCCCTTCGTCTGCTTGCGCATCACCGCGTACCACAGCGTGCTCGCGTCCCGGTCCCCACGGACGGGATGCCACGGCCTGGGCGGTGGGTCGTCGCCGTTGGCCACGCCGGTTTCCACAAGCCGGTTCAGGGTGGCGATCTGACCGGATGACGTGTCGATGAAGAACGCGCTCACTCCTTCCCAGGGTACGGAGACCGCCGTGTCGGAGCCCTGGCGCGCCGCGCTGCGCACGTTCGACGCCGACCTCCAGCGCCGCGGCGCCGCCGACCGCACCCGCAAGGCGTACGGCACCGACGGCGCCGAGCTGGCCGCCTGGGCGACCGCCAACGGGCTCACGCCGGCCCAGGTCGACTACAAGGCGCTGCGCCGCTGGGCGGCCCGCCTGTCCCAGAAGGGGGCGGCCCCGCGGACGATGGCGCGCAAGCTCGCGTCCACCCGCAGCCTGTTCCGCAGCCTGGTCGAGCACGGGGAGGTCGCGTCGAACCCGGCGGACCTGCTGCCGGCGCCCAAGCTCCCGCAGTCCCTGCCGAAGACGCTCAAGCCGGGCGACATCGAGCGCCTGCTGGAGAAGATCCCGGCGAGCACGCCGCTGGAGATGCGCGACCGCGCGCTGTTCGAGCTCGCGTACAGCTCCGGCCTGCGCGCGGAGGAGCTCGTCGACCTCGACGTCGGGTCGGTGCACTTCGACGATGAGCAGGTCCGCGTGGAGGGCAAGGGCTCCAAGACGCGCTTCGTGCCGGTGGGGGAGCCCGCGCTGCGCACGATCGCCGCCTATCTCGAACGCGCCCGGCCGGCCTTGCAATCCGCCGACCAGGACCCCGCGCTGTTCCTGTCCAAGAGCGGCAAACGCTTGTCGACGAGCGACGTCCGGCGCCGCCTGCGGGTGTGGGCGAAGCACGCTGCCACGCAGACGGGCGTGCATCCGCACGCGCTCCGGCACTCCTTTGCCACTCACCTGTTGGACGGGGGCGCGGACCTGCGCGCGATCCAGACGATGCTCGGACACGCGAGCATCTCGACGACCCAGGTCTACACTCGGGTAGAGTCCGCTCGGCTACGGGCGGCCTATGCGAAGAGTCACCCGCGGGCTTAGGAAATAAGGGGCCGTCCTGGAGACCAACGTCAAAGCGATCGAGCTGAAGGAGCTGTGGACCGTCTACAAGACGGACGGCTCCGACCGTGCACGCGAACAGCTCGTCGTCGCGTACTCACCACTTGTCAAGTACGTCGCCGGACGCATGTCGTCCGGATTGCCGGCGCACGTCGAAGAGGCCGACCTGATCTCGTACGGCCTGCTCGGCCTGATCAACGCGATCGAGCGGTTCGACCTCTCACGCGACATCAAGTTCGAGACCTACGCGATCACGCGCATCAAGGGCGCGATCATCGACGAGCTGCGCGCCCTGGACTGGGTGCCGCGGTCCGTCCGTGCTCGGGCCCGCGAGATCGAGAAGGCGCACGCCAAGCTCGAGCACCAGCTCCACCGCACGCCGACCGACGAGGAGATGGCGCGCGAGCTGAACCTGTCGCTCGAGGAGTTCCAGGAGGCGCTGGTCAAGATCTCGACGTCGACCGTCGTCGCGCTGGACGAGCTGTGGGCGGTGAGCGACTCGAGCGGCGACTCGGTGTCGCTGCTGGACACGCTGCAGGACCCGGACGCGCCCGACCCCGAGGCGCTGCTGGCCCAGTCCGAGCTCAAGGACCGCCTGGCCGACGCGATCGCCGCGCTGCCCGAGCGTGAGAAGCTCGTGATCGCCCTCTACTACTACGAGAACCTGACGCTCCGAGAGATCGGCGAGGTCCTCGGCGTGACGGAGTCGCGCATCTCCCAGCTGCACACGAAGGCCGTCCTGCGGCTCAAGTCTCGGCTCCAGGCCGAGAACCTTCGCGACTAACGTCACAAGACGAAAAAGCCCTGTAGCGTTCCTCTCAACCAGGCCATTTCTTGGGAGAGAGGAGCGCCAGGCATGTCGTACGCCGCAGACAGGATTCGCAACGTGGCCCTAGTGGGCCACCGAGGGAGCGGGAAGACGTCGTTGCACGAGGCCTTGCTGTTCGAGGCCGGGGCGACGACGAGGCTCGGCTCGGTGGCTGACGGCACCACGGTCTCTGACGCCGACGAGGACGAGAAGTCCCGCGGCATGTCGATCTCCGCGTCGCTCGCCTCGTTCGAGTGGCGCGACACGAAGGTCAACCTGATCGACACCCCCGGCGAGCCCAGCTTCATCGCCGACGCGCTCGGAGCCCTGCGCGTCTGCGAGTCGGCCGTGTTCGTCGTCAACGGCGTGATGGGCGTCGAGGTCTCCACGCGCCGCCTCTGGGAGCGCGCGCAGGAGCTGCACGTGGCCCGTCTCGTCTTCGTGAACATGCTCGACCGCGAGCGCGCGGACTTCTTCCGGACGCTCGACTCGCTCAAGGACGCCTTCGGGCCCCACGTGGTCGCGACCGAGATCCCGATCGGCTCCGAGCATGAGCTGACCGGCCTGATCGACCTCGTCGACATGAAGGCCTACCAGTACGACGCCGAGGGCAACTGCACGGAGATCCCGATCCCGGACGACCTGCAGGCCCAGGCGACCGAGTACCGCGAGAAGCTGATGGACGAGGTCGCGGAGAACCACGAGGCGCTGATGGAGCGCTACCTCGAAGGCGAGGAGATCTCCCACGACGAGATCGTCCAGGCGCTCGAGGAGGGCACCGACACCGGCCACATCTTCCCGGTCACCTGCGGCGTCTCGACGACCCGCCTCGGCGCCAACCGGCTGCTGGACGCGATCATCGACGACCTCCCGTCACCCGCCCAGCACGAGCGGATCACGGTCGAGGAGGGCTTCGAGCTCGAGCCCGACCCCGCGGGCGAGATGTTCGCCTACGTGTTCAAGACGCGCGCCGACCCGTTCGCGGGCCGCATCAACCTGTTCCGCGTCTACCAGGGCACGATGACGCACGACACGCAGGTGATGAACACCCGCACGCACCACAAGGAGCGCGTGGGTCAGCTGCTCGTGCCCCGCGGCAAGGACGTCAGCCACGCCGACGAGTTCGGCCCGGGCGACATCGGCGCCGTCGCCAAGCTCAAGGAGACGCATGCGGGCGACTGGCTCGCGGCCCGCGACCAGCCGATCCACATGCCGCGGATCAAGCTCCCGGCGCCCGTCATGGCCTTCGCGATGGAGCCCAAGAACAAGGGCGACGAGGACAAGGTCCACACCGCACTGCGGCGCCTGCAGGAAGAGGACCCGACGATCGACCTGCACCGCGACGAGCAGACGGGCGAGCAGATCGTCGCCGGCCTGTCGCAGATCCACGTCGAGGTGATCGTCGACCGGATGCGCTCGCGGTTCGGCGCCGAGGTGACGCTCAAGCCGCCGCGCGTGCCCTACCAGGAGACGATCCGCGGCCAGGCGAAGGCCCACGGCCGTCACAAGAAGCAGACGGGCGGCCGCGGCCAGTTCGGCGACTGCCACATCACGGTCGAGCCGCTGCCCGACGGCGACTTCGAGTTCGTCAACGCCATCAAGGGCGGCGTGATCCCGCAGGGCTTCATCCCGGCGGTCGAGAAGGGCGTGCTCGAGGCCATGCAGAGCGGCGCCGTCGCCGGCTTCCCGGTCAAGGGCGTGCGGGTCACGCTCTTCGACGGCTCCTACCACACGGTGGACTCGTCGGAGATGGCGTTCAAGCTCGCCGGCAGCATCGCCATGAAGGAGGCGATGTCCCAGTGCACGCCGGTGCTGCTGGAGCCGATCATGCTGATCACCTGCTCGGTCCCGGACGACTCGGTGGGTGACGTGATGGGCGATCTGAGCTCGCGCCGCGGGCGCCCGCTCGGCACCGAGCCGGCGGGCGGCATGACCGAGGTCAAGGCCGAGGTGCCGATGAGCGAGGTGCTCACGTACGCGCCCGACCTGCGCGCGGTGACCGGTGGCCAGGGCGAGTACACGCTCGAGTTCCTGCGCTACGAGGAGATCCCCGCGCACCTCGCCCAGAAGGTCGCCGACAAGGCGCGCGAGGAGCACGAAGCGGTCGCGTGAGATCGCGGTAGAAGGCTTGCGGAGGGGGTGAGGACCCGTTGCTAACCTCGCCCTCTCCGATGGCCCGTACCCGCGACATCCGCACGAACCAGCTCGACGTCGCGTGCGACATCTGCGGCCGGACGCTGCTGCGCGGTGAGCACCCGGAGCACTACCTCGCGGGCGGCGAGCGTCGCACGGTCTGCGACCTGTGCATCACGCGCGCCCAGCACGAGGGTTGGATCCGCGAGTCCGGCGCCGACGACCTCGAGCTGCGCCACCCGCGCAGCGAGGGTCGCGGGCTGATCGACCGCTTCCGCGCCGGCCGGCGCGACCGTGCGGCCGCCCGCCAGGAGCTCGACGTGGACGGCGGCTACGACGAGCCGGTGCCGGCCCCGCCGCCCGTCCGCCGCCGGCCCGATCCCGAGCCGGAGCCGGCTCCGGCGCCCGCGCCGCGCTCGCCGTCCCGGCACATCCGGGCAGTCCCGACGAACGCCGAGCTGAAGATGCAGCGCGCGCTGGACGTCTTCAACGCCTCCGACCACACGCGCACGGTCGGCGGCGTGGCCCGCTCGCTGGGCGCGCCGGCGGTCTGCGTACGGCCGCGGCCCGACCGTCCCGCGGTGGTCTCGATCACCGTGATGTGGGAGCTGTCCTGGTACCGCTTCGAGGTCGACCTGTCCGACGAGGCGGGCGGCGTGCGGCGTGACGCGCAGGGCGACGAGCTGTCCGAGCTGATCCCCGAAGAGCAGGTGCCGAACGCCGCTGCGGATGAGCGTGGCGCTCTGCACCTCCAAATCAACACATGACCGATCACGTTCCGCTGTCCGAGCCACTAGGATCGGCGCCGTGATCTACTGCGTCGTACCCGAGCCCCTCGCCGACGAGCTGTACCCGAAGCTCGCGGGCTACTACGAAGACGATCCCAACGTGACGGTCATCGTCGACCGCCGCAAGAAGGAACGCCGCCTCCCGGGATCAACCGGCGGTGGACAGCGCGAGATCCGTGATCGTCGCCGCGCGCGCATCACGGGCGACTTCGCGCCGTTTCCTGCGGTTGACTGACCTACCAGCGCGCTGAGGAGCGAATCACGCGAAGGATCTCCTCGTCCGGGGAGCCCTTCGCGAGGAACCCGACGGCCCCGGCGCGCATCATGTCGTACTGGGAGCCCTGCGAGTCGTCGGCGCTGATCGCGACGATCTTCACGTCCGGCAGGCCCTCGCGGATCTCCACCGCGGCCCTCGCGCCGCCGCCGCCCGGCATGTTGACGTCGAGCAGCACCACGTCCGGGCGCCGCCGCAGCGCGAGCTCGATCGCCTGAGCGGCGTCCTCGGCCTCGCCGACGAGGTCGAAGCCGGGCTCGCGCTTGAGGATCGCGCCGAGCATCAGGCGGGACACCGGGTCGTCGTCGGCCAGCAGCAGGCGGATCGCGTTGCCCCGGTCGCCACCCTGGCCGACCACGCCGGCCGCGCTGGTCGCGGCCTGCGCCAGCGCCGCCTCCGCGGCGGCGAGCAGCGGGCCGGGCTCGGGCTCGGAGCCGGTGGTGACGATCCCGACGCTGACGCTCGTGCCCTCGGGCACGGCCTGCTCGGTCGCCTCCCGCAGGCGGTTCGCGGCCAGGCTCGCCGTGTCCAGGCCCTGCTCGGGCAGCAGGACGACGAACTGCGCGGGCCCGTAGCGGTAGAGCACGTCCCCGGAACGGATCTGGTGCGCGAGCGCGGCACCGGCGCGGCGGACGGCGTCGTCCCCGCCGGGTTGCACGCCGATCATCGCCACGCAGTAGGCGTGCCCATAGCGGACGACGCGTGCGCACAGCGCGAGCAGGTCCTCGTCGAGCCGCAGGCGCGAGCCGGCGCCGGTCATCGGGTCCCGCCGCGCGTCGCTGGTCATCCGCCGGTGCATGGTCACGAGCCGCTCGGCGGCGATCAGCCCGCGCTCGAGCTCCGCGGGGTCCGGCGGCTTGGCGAGCACGTCGTCGGCGCCGGCGCGCACCGCGTCACGCGAAGCCTCCTCGTCTACACGGGCGCTCAGGACCATGATGTACGTGTAGCCGCCGCCCTCGATCCCGCGGACGCGGGCGGTGAGCTCGGTGCCGTCGAGGCCGGGCATCGCCCAGTCGGTGATGACGACGTCGGGGCGCTCGGCCTGGAAGCGGTGCCAGCCGTCGCCGCCGTCCTCGGCCTCGAGCACCGCGTGCCCGAGGCGGCGGACCATCGACGCGACCATCAGCCGCGTTCCGGGCTCGTCATCGACGATGAGGATCTTCAACGAACTGCTGGTCCAAGTCTGGTCGCTGACCGTGCGACCCTCACGCCGACTACACCCTTCGGGCGTTCCGGCCGATGGATGGTACTGAGATGTCCGTCCGGTCCCTCCACCGCGTCCGTCCGCGCAGCCTGCGCGGGCCCATCCTCGCCGCCCTCGTCCTGATCGCGGTGGTCGTCGCCGGCATGTTCGCGCTGATGCTGATCTCCGTGCGCTCGCTCGACACCGTGTCGAAGGCGCAGCGCCGGACGACCGCGATGACGCAGGCGACGATCCAGCTCGAGCGCACCGCGGTCGACCTCGAGACCGGGGTGCGCGGCTTCCTGCTGACCGGTGACCGGAAGTTCCTGGAGCCGTACGAGCAGGGGCGCCGCTCCGTCACCACGCAGCTCGCCCGGATCATGATGCTCAGCGACGGCTCGACCGACGCGCGGGTGAAGGCGATCAGCCAGCACTTCAACGCGTACGTCCACGACTACACCGAGCCGCTCGTCAACGGGTCCGCCCATCCGACGATGCTCGAGGCCACCACGCAGGGCAAGGAGCGGTTGGACGAGCTGCGGGGCGAGTTCGCCGCGCTCAGCACCGAGCAGCAGGGGATCACGCTCGACCGCCGCGCCCGCGCGCAGGAGTTGCGCGAGCGGATGATCGTGCTCGGCGCCGGCGGTGCCGTGCTGTCCGTGCTCCTGCTCGTCGGCCTCGCGTACACCCTCAACCGTCGCGTGCTGATCCCGGTCCGCCGTGTCAGCCGCGCCGCCGAGCGGCTCGAGCGCGGCGCGCTGGACACGCGCGTCGTCGCCGTCGGCCCGGGCGAGATCGGCCAGCTCGCGCGCTCGTTCAACGCGATGGCCGAAGCGCTCGCCGCGCGCGAGGAGGACCTGCGCGTGCAGTCCGACCGCCTGCACGGCATCCTCGACCACACGACGACGACGATCGCGGTCAAGGACCGCGAAGGCCGCTACCTGCTCGTCAACGAGCGTTGGCGCGAGAGCATGGGCCAGGTCGGCGAGCCCGTGATCGGCAAGACCGACGACGAGCTGTTCCCGCCCGACATCGCGGCGAACCTGCGCGTCACCGACCTGGAGATCCTCCGCACCGGCGAGGCCACCGAGTTCGAGCGCGACAACCACACCGACGGGCGCGCGTTCCACGTCGTCAAGTTCCCGATGACGACGGAGAACGGTGCCGTCTACGCGACCGGCACGATGGGCACCGACGTCAGCGACCGCCGCCGCGCCCTCGCCGAGGCCGTCGACGCGTCCCGCTCGAAGTCCGAGTTCCTGGCCAACATGAGCCACGAGATCCGCACGCCGCTCAACGGCGTGATCGGCATGACCGAGCTGCTGCTCGGCACCGAGCTCAGCGCTCAGCAGCGCGAGTACGCGCAGACCGCGGCCACCTCCGGCGAGGCGCTGCTCGACGTCATCAACGACATCCTCGACTTCTCGAAGATCGAGGCCGGCAAGCTCGAGCTCGACCACCACGACTTCGATCTTCGCGAAGCCGTCGAGGACACCTGCGAGATGCTCGCGCCGCAGGCCCACGGCAAGGGCCTGGAGCTGCTGACCTGGATCGACGACGCCGTCCCGACGATGGTCAACGGCGATCGCGGCCGCCTGCGCCAGGTCCTCACCAACCTGCTCTCGAACGCGATCAAGTTCACCGAGGCCGGCGAGGTCGCGGTGCGCGTCACGGCCGACCGCGACCGCGTGCGCTTCGACATCACGGACACCGGCATCGGCATCTCGCGCAAGGCGATCACCAAGCTCTTCGACTCGTTCGCGCAGGCCGACACGTCGACCACCCGGCGGTACGGCGGCACCGGCCTCGGCCTGGCGATCTCGCGCCAGCTCGCCGAGCTGATGGGTGGCCAGATCGACGTCACCTCGACGCCCGGCACCGGCTCGACCTTCACCTTCACCGCCCTGCTCGGCGAGCCGACGATGCCGCGGCCCGCCGCCCGCGCGCGCACGCTGCCCGAGACCCTCAACGTGCTCGTCGTCGACGACAACGCCACCAACCGCGCGATCCTGGAGGCCTACCTGGCGCTCCCGGGCGTCGCCTGCCGCAGCGTCGACGCCGGCACGACCGCGCTGCAGGTCATGCACGAGTCCGCGCGCGCCGGGGAGCCGTTCGACGTCGTCGTGCTCGACGGCCAGATGCCGGGGATGGACGGGATCGAGCTCGCCCGCGCGATCCAGCTCGCGCCGTCCCTGCGCGACACCGGCCTCGTCATGCTCACCTCGACCAGCGACCGCAGCCGCGACGCCCGCGAGGCCGGCATCACCGCCTACCTGCAGAAGCCGGTCCGCCGCGAGCGCCTGCTGGAGGTCGTCTCCGAGGCGCTCGGCGCCACGCCGGAGCAGGCCGCCGCGCCCACGACGGCACTCACGCCGGCGGCGGGCGGCGAGGCGATCCTCGTCGTCGACGACAACGCCGTCAACCAGCGCGTGATCCAGGCGATGCTCGCCAAGCGCGGCTACGCGGTCGAGTGCGCCGGCAACGGCCGCGAGGCGCTGACGATGCTGTCGGTCCGCTCCTACGCGCTCGTGTTCATGGACTGCCAGATGCCCGAGATGGACGGCTACGCCGCGACCGCGGCCATCCGCAGCCGCGAGCCGGGCAAGGCGCGCCTGCCGATCGTCGCCATGACCGCGCACGCCATGAAGGGCGACCGTGAGCGCTGCCTCGCCGCCGGCATGGACGACTACCTGTCCAAGCCGCTGCGCCCGGAGGAGCTCGACGCCGTCCTGAAGCGCGTCCTCGGTGCCACGTCGGACGGGAGCGAAGCCGAGAGCGCCGCCGGCACGCTGGCCCGGGATCCGTTCGACGCGCTCGTCGACGACGCTCGCATGCGGATCTTCCGCGACGACTACCCCGAGATCGTCGACCAGCTGATCGAGCTGTTCGTCGACAGCACGCCGCCATTGCTGGTGGAGCTGCGCGAGTGCGCGACCGCCGGCGACGGCGAGGCCGTGCGCCGCACCGCGCACAAGCTCAAGGGCTCGTGCCAGAACATCGGCGCCGCGTTCATGGCCAAGCTCGCCCAGGACGTCGAGCAGTCGTGCGCCGCGGCGCCGGCCGAGCTGGACGCGCTGGACCGCGTCTTCGCGGACACGCGTGACGCGCTGCGCGCCGCGCTGCTCGAGGACCGGGCGTGATCGCGCTCACCCTGGTCGTGCTGATCGCGGTCGCCGCGATCGGCTTGGCCTGGCGTGCCGCGCGCGCCCGTGACGCCGCGCGCTTCGCCGAGCGGCGGATGCGCCGGCTCGCCGTCCACGACAGCAGCATCTCGCTCTCGCTCGTCGACCGTGACCTGCGCGTCGTCGAGCTCGAGGGCGAGGCGCTGGAGCGCTCGGGCTGGGCGCGTGACGAGTTCCTCGGCCGGCGGCTGCCGGAGGTGCTCGACGGCGAGCGCCACGCGACGCTGCTGGTCCTGCTCGGGGAGGCGCTGAAGGGGCACTCCGGCACGGTCGAGATCGTCAGCTCGCGCAACGGGCGCGTGTACCGGGTCGACGTGCTGCCGTTCGCGGAGGCGCGCGAGATCACCCACGCGGCGCTCGTGATGCGCGACATCACCGACGAGCGCGCGCTGCGCCGCTCGCTCGAGGAGCGCGAGCTGTTCCTGCGCGCCGTGCTCAACGAGCTCGGGGACCGGGTGCACGTGGCCGACGCCGGCGGCCGCCTGCACGCCTTCGACGGCTCCACCGTCGACGACGATCTGCACCCGCTCGAGTGGGCGGAGCACTTCGGCCTGTGCCACCTCGACGGCCGCCCGCTCGGCCCGCACGAGACGCCCCTGCTGCGGGCGCTGCGCGGTGAGCGCCTGCGCAACGTGGAGGTCATGCTCGACGCGGGCGACGTGCGCCGCACCGTGCTGGCCAGCGGCGGGCCCGTGCTCAGCCCGTCGGGCGAGAAGCTCGGTGCCGTGATGGTGAGCGCCGACCTGACGGACTTCCGTGACGCCGAAACGCGCCTGCGCCGCAGCGAGGAGCGCCACCGCCGGGTGATCGACACCGTCAGCGACTGCGTGTTCGAGACGGACGCCCAGGGGCGCTGGACGCACCTCACCGATGCCTGGTCGACCGCGACCGGCTACACCGTCGAGGCGTCGCTCGGCCGTCCCGTCTGGGAGTTCGTGCACCCGGACGACCGCGCCGAGCACGCGCTGGCGTTCGCCCCGCTGCTGAGCGGAGAGCGCGCCGGGCTGCGCCACGCGCATCGCTACCTGACGGTCGCGGGCGCGGAGCGCTGGGGCGAGGTGCAGGTGCGGGCCATCAGTGGCTGGGACGGCCTTCCGACCGGTTTCGTCGGGGTCATGCGCGACGTCACCGACGAGCGCCGCGCGCGCCAGCACGTGGCCGCCGAGCAGGCCGTGATGCGCCGCCTGACCTCGATGGAGACGCTCGAGGACGTCGGCCCGGCCCTCCTGGAGGTGCTCGGCCACGAGCTGGGCTGGGACGGCGCGGAGCTGTGGCGGATGGGCGACGACGAGCGCCTGCGCCGCTTCTCCTCCTGGAGCGCCTCCGGCGTGGACCTCGAGCGCTACCTGGGTGCCGGCGACTGGCTGTCCTACGAGGTCGGCGACGGCTTCCCCGGCATGGCGTGGATGTCGCGCGTGCCCGTGTGGAAGGCCGATGTGGGCGGCGACCCGGCGAGCCTGCGGCGCGACGAGGCCGTGGCTGACGGCCTCCAGTCGGCGGTCGCGCTGCCGCTGCGCTCACACGGCGTGCCGACCGGCGTCGTGATCCTGCTCTCGCGCGCCCCACGTGAGCCCGAGGGCGGGCTCGTACGCCTGCTCGAGGCGATCGGCGGCCAGGTCACGTCGTTCCTGCAGCGGCGCGAGGCCGAGTCGCGCGTGGCGGCGCAGGCCGAGGACCTCAGGACGCTGTCGGAGGTCGCGCACCAGCTCGCGGCCGAGAACGACCTGTTCGCGGCCCGCACCGCGCTGTGCAGCGCGACGCGGGACGTCACCGGCGCGGCCTCGGTCGTGCTGCTCGAGCCGACCGCGCGGGGCGAGGCCCTGACCGTGTCGGCCGCGGTCGGCGCGGCCGTGCTCGGCATGTCGGTCGGGATCGACGCGCGTGCGATCACGTCCGAGGCGTACCTGACCGGCGAGCTCGTCCACGTGCCCGACGTGTTCCAGGACGCGCGGGCGGTCAGCTGCCAGGCGGTCGCGGGCTCGACCTCCGCCGCCTGGGTGCCGGTGCTGCGGGACGGGCACGCGGTCGGCGTGCTGGCGGTCGGCTGGACGGCGCGGCGCGCGGAGCTGTCGGCGCGTGACGCCGAGCTGCTGCGCCTGCTCGCCGCCGAGGCCGCGATCACCATCCACCGCACCGATCTGCTGGCCCGGCTGCAGTCGACGGCGCGCACCGACCCCTTGACCGGGCTGCCGAACCGCCGCGTGTGGGACGAGGACGTCGCCCGCGAGCTCGAACGCGCCCGCCGCCATGGCGGCTCGCTGTGCCTGGCGATGCTCGACCTGGACCGCTTCAAGGCCTACAACGACCAGCACGGTCACCAGGCCGGGGATGACCTGCTCGCGGCCGCCGCCGAGGCGTGGCGCCCCGAGCTGCGCGCCACCGACACGCTCGCCCGCTACGGCGGCGAGGAATTCGCCGTGCTGCTCCCGCACTCGGACGCCGACGGCGCGCAGGCCGTGGTCGAGCGCCTGCTGGCGGTCGTGCCGTTCGCGCAGACCGCGTCGGCCGGCATCGCCGTCTGGGACGGCCTCGAGGACGAGGACGCGCTGCTCGCGCGCGCCGACGCCGCGCTCTACGACGCCAAGCACGCCGGGCGTGCGCGGGCGTTAGTGGCCGCGTAGGGCCTTCGCGACTTCGGCGGGCGGCGTGCCCTTGACGACGTAGCCGTCGGCGCCCGCGGTCTCCATCGCGTCGCGCTGCTCGCCGGTCGCGTGCGCGCTCAGCGCCAGCACCCGCGTGGTGGGGGACAGCCGCTTGATCTCGCGCGCGGCGTGCGGGCCACCGCCGCCCGGCATCTCGACGTCCAGCAGGACGACGTCCGGGCCGTGCTGCCGCGCGAGCTCCACCGCCTGCGGGGCATCCTCGGCGGCGCCGACGAGCTCGAGGGCAGGATCGTTGTCGACGACCGCGGTGAGCAGCATCCGCATCACGGGGTCGTCGTCGGCGATCAGCACGCGCGGCATCGATCCGTCACGATAACCGGCCATGGATGTCGTGGCTCGGCTGTACGACGCGTTCGCTCGTCGCGACGGGGACGAGATGGCGTCCCTGTACGCGCCCGACGCGCGCTTCCGCGATCCCGCCTTCGGGGAGCTGACCGGCGTCGAGGCCGGCCAGATGTGGCGGATGCTCACCTCACGCGCGGAGGACCTGGAGGTCGACCTCGTGGCGCACGACGCCTCGTCGGCGCACTGGATCGCCCGCTACACGTTCACCCAGACCGGGCGGCGGGTGGTCAACGACGTGCACGCGTCGTTCGTCGTGCGCGACGGGCTGATCGTCGAGCACGCGGACTCGTTCAGCTTCTGGCGCTGGTCACGGCAGGCGCTCGGGCCGGCCGGGCTGGTGCTCGGGTGGACGCCGCTGCTGCGGTCCAAGGTCCGGCGCACCGCCCGGGCCGGGCTCGATCAGTTCATGCGGCGCTGACGACGGCGTCGATCGTGATCGCGCCGCGCGACTTGGCCACCGAGACGCGGTGGTGGCCGTCGATCACGGCGTAGCCCGCGTGGGTGCGGACGACGCTGATCGGCGGGATCACCTCGCCGCGCTGCTCGGCCACCCACAGCCGCTCCCAGCGGGCGCGGGTGCGCTTGCCGGACGGGCGGAAGTCGGCGTCGAACTGGCGCGCGCGGGCCGGCTCGACCGTGGCCGAGATCTCCTCGAGCGGGATCTCCTTCACGCCGCTCGCGTGGCGGACGGCGCGGAAGGTCGTGTCGTGGACCTGCAGGCGCAGGCACTCCGCGCACTGGCGGCGGAGGCGGTTGACGATCGCGGAGCGCCGCTGCGCGCGGGACGCCTTGTCGAAGGCGCGCTGGGCGTCCATGTGGGTGTTGCCGGTGGGGAACATCGCTATGGGGAGGGGGCTGTGGATGAGCGGGGAACGAGCTCGGTGGGGAGGAGGACCGAGGCTTGGGGAGTGGTGGTGTCGAGCAGGAGGCGAAGCGCCGCGGCGCCCTTCTCCTGATGGGGCTGGCGTACGGTCGTCAGGCCGGCGCGGGCGGCCGCCGGGATGTCGTCGAAGCCGGCGACGGAGAGCTGCTGGGGAACCGCGACGCCGCGTTCCGCAGCGGCCTCGAGGACGCCGAGGGCCATCAGGTCGGAGATGCAGACGATCGCCGTCGGCCGGTCGGCGCGGTCGAGCAGCTTGCCGCCGGCGACGCGGCCGGCCGCACGGTCGAAGCCCGGCGCGGAGGCGAGCGGGACGCTGCCGAACGGCACGCCGGCGGCCTGCATGGCCTCCGACCAGCCGGCCAGGCGCTCGCGGTCCACGTGGTACTGCATGCTGGCGAGCGCGTCCGCGACGGACGTCGCGGGGTTCTCCCAACCGAGCACGATGCCGAACCGCCGGTGGCCGAGGTCGACGAGGTGTTGTGCCGTCCGGCGGGCGCCCTCGCGGTCGTCGACGTTGACCGTGCGCTCGGCCTTGCCCGGCTCGTAGTCGATCATCGCGTACGGCAGGTGCCGCGCGCGGACCGCGTCCAGCCGGGGGTCGTCGTCGCCGACGCAGTAGACGACGAAGCCGTCGACCAGCGCGGTCTTGACCAGCTCGGCGTCCGTGCCGGCGATCCGCGGCACCAGCGACATGCCGAGCTTCTCGAGCTCGCACACCGACGCGACGCCGTGCAGCATCTGCACCGCTGCCGGGTCGCTGAAGGCGAGCGTGAGCGGGGCGTCGATGATCACGCCGACGGTGCCGGTCCTGCCCCTGCTGAGGGCTCGCGCGCCCGGGTCCGGTCCGGCGTAGCCCAGCTGCCGCGCCGTCGCGAGCACGCGCTCGCGCAGCTCCGGGGAGAGCTGGTCCGGACG
Organism: Solirubrobacter pauli; assembly: GCF_003633755.1. Classification (GTDB taxonomy): domain Bacteria; phylum Actinomycetota; class Thermoleophilia; order Solirubrobacterales; family Solirubrobacteraceae; genus Solirubrobacter; species Solirubrobacter pauli. Next base: position 2,051,100 of record NZ_RBIL01000002.1, on the reverse strand, counting down.
GTTGAACGCGTTCGAGACCGTCATGCGGGACACGCCGACGGCTTCGGCGATCGTGGCGAGTGTGGGGCGGGCTGACATCTGTACCGGTAAAGACTTTACCGGTACAGAGCTGGATGTCAAGTCGCGGTCGCGACCTGCGTGGTTCTGAAGCTGGGGATCATCAGCTGCAGCAGCGGGCCGATCGACAGCGCGTAGACGATGGTGCCCAGGCCGACGGTCCCGCCGAGCGCGAAGCCGATGGCCATGATCGTCAGCTCGATCCCGGTGCGAACCTTGCCGACGGACGCTCCGGTCTTGGCCACGAAGCCCGTCATCAGGCCGTCGCGGGCGCCGGGGCCGAAGGCGGCTCCCAGGTAGGCCGCGCCGGCGACCGCGTTGAGCGCGACGCCCGCGGCCAGCATCAGGATCTGCACCGGCAGGGCGCTGGACTCGGGGATGAACGAGAGGCCGAAGTCGGCGGCGAGGCCGACGACGAACACGTTGCTGATCGTGCCGAGGCCCGGCTTCTGCCGCAGCGGGATCCACAGCAGCAGGACGGCGACGCTGGTGATGATCACGACGGTGCCGAAGCTGAGCCCGGTGTGGTTGGCGACGCCCTCGTGGAACACGTCCCACGGGCCGAGTCCGAGCATCGCCTGGACCTGCAGCGCCATGCTGAGTCCGTACAGGACGAGTCCGGCGTAGAGCTGCAGCAGGCGGCGGGTCATGGGCAGCATGATCGTCACGAGTGGCATTGAATTCCATAGCCAATCGTGAGAAAGTGGCCCGCATGACCTCCGACCGCGGTCTCTCCGGCCCGCATCTAGCCCGTCTGCTGGGGGAGTGGCGCTCGGGCGGCGCGGCGTACGCGGCGCTCGCGCGCGCGATCCGGCTGCTCGTCCTCGACGGCCGGCTGCCGCTGCGTACGCGGCTACCCGGCGAGCGCGAGCTCGCGGAAGCGCTCGGCGTGAGCCGCACGACCGCGACCGCCGCCTACTCGGCCTTGCGCGACGAGGGCTTCCTCGCCAGCCGGCGCGGCTCGGGGTCGTGGACGAGGCTGCCCGCGGACCCGGGGCTGGCCGCGACGCCGGCGCCCGTCGGTGACGACGTGATCGACCTGAGCTGCGCCGCCACCGCCGCGCCCGAGGGCGATCTGCACCGCGCGCTGGCGGCGGCGACCGCGGAGCTGCCGCGGCATCTGCCCGGGCCCGGGTACGACCCGGCCGGCCTGCCCGTCCTGCGCGAGGCGATCGCGGCGCATCTCACCCGGCTCGGCGAGCCGACCACGCCCGACCAGGTGCTCGTCACCGCCGGCGCGCTGCACGCGCTGACGTTGCTGCTCCGCGTGCTGTCCGGCCCCGGTGACCGCGTGCTCGTCGAGCATCCGACCTACGCCGCCGCGCTGGACGCCGTCCGCGCGTCGGGCGCCCGCCCGGTCCCCGTCCCGATGCTCGACGGCGGCTGGGACCTGGAGATGTTCGCCGCGACGATCCGCCAGGCCGCGCCCGGCCTCGCGTACGTGATCGCCGACCACCAGAACCCGACCGGCGCGTCGATGCCCCAGGCCGACCGCGAGCGGCTGGTCTCCCTCGCGCGCGCGACCCGGACGCCGCTCGTCGTCGACGAGGCGATCGTCGGCTTGCACCTCGACCACCCGCCCGAGCGCTCCGTCGCGGCACTCGACGAGCCGGGCGAGACCGTGATCACGATCGGCTCGATGAGCAAGACCTTCTGGGCCGGCCTGCGGATCGGCTGGGTTCGCGCGAACCCCTCCCTGATCCAGCGCCTCGCCACGGCCCGCGCCGCCCTCGACATCGGCAGCCCCGTCCTCGAGCAGCTGATGGCCGTCGAGCTCCTGTCCCGCGCCGACTCGATCCTGGCCCGCCAGCGCGAGGCCGCGCTGCTCCGCCGGGCGGCGCTGGTCGACGCGCTGCGGACCGAGCTGCCGACGTGGCGGTTCTCGCTGCCGGCCGGCGGCCTCTGCCTCTGGGTCGAGCTGGACGAGCCCCGCTCCACCGCCTTGGCCGCGTTGGCCGATCGCCACGGGGTGCGCCTCGGGGCGGGCCCGCGGTTCGGCGTGGATGGCGCGTTCGAGCGCTACATCCGGCTTCCCTACTCGCTGCCGGAGGACGTCCTTCGCGACGTCGTCCGGCGGCTCGCCCTGGCCTGGGAGGGTGTGGTCTCGGGCGGCGGCGCCGCGGGTGCGGCCGCCGTTCCCGCACTGGTCGCCTGACGCACGGCGAACGGGTGTTCTGCGAACACGTGTTCGTGTAAGCTGCCGGCCATGGAGCCCGCCGTACACCGCATCACCATCCTCGCCGAGCAACCCTCCGCCACGTGGGACCGCCTGGAGACGGTCATCGCCGAAGGCGGAAGCCCGCCCATCTCGATGACCCGCACGCCGAGCACGATCACGTTCGTGTGCGACACCGGGGACTTCATGTTGCGGGCCCGGGTGGCGGACGCGCTGATGACCGTATGCGACCACGGAGAGTGGCGTCGCAGTTTCCAGCCCGAGGACTAGAATGGCGAGCTTGAGCGACCGTGTTGTCATGACCGCTGAGGCCCAGAAGGCGCTTCAGGACGAGCTCGAGCAGCTGGAGACAGTGGCTCGAAAGGAGATCGCCGAGCGCATCAAGACGGCGCGCGAGTGGGGCGACCTCAAGGAGAACTCCGAGTACCACGACGCCAAGAACGACCAGGCGCATCTGGAGACGAAGATCCTCCGCATCCGCGAGCAGCTGCTCAATGCGGACGTGCGTGAGGTCACGACATCGACGGACGTGGTCGGGTTCGGCAGCAAGGTCGAGGTCGAGGACGCGAAGTCCGGCAAGACGCTGAGCTACACGCTGGTGTCGCCCTCGGAGGCCGCGCCGGCCGAGGGCAAGCTCTCGATGGACTCGCCCGTCGGCAAGGCGCTCTCCGGCGCGAAGGTCGGCGAGACGGTCAAGCTCGAGACGCCGCGCGGCGTCAAAGAGCTCAAGATCGTCGCTATCGGCTGAACCGCCGCAGGCTCTCCACGAGCACGTCGGGCACTTCCAACGCCGGGAAGTGCCCGCCGTAGTCCGGCGTCTCCCAGCGCTCGATGTCCTCGAAGGCCAGCGCGGCGACCTCGCGCGGCACGTGGACGATCTCCTTCGGGAAGTCCAGGAACGTGAGCGGCACCGTGATCTTCTCGCCGGCCTGGACCACCTGGTCGAGCGTGAAGCCGCCGTGCAGGCGCGCGTAGTACGGCCAGAACGACGGGCCGATCGACTCGGTGGCCCAGTAGATCATCGTGGTCGTGAGCACGTCGTCGCGCGGCACGCCGAGCGCGTCGGTCCAGGTGTCGAACTTCTCGGCGATCCAGGTCATCAGCCCGACGGGTGAGTCGGACAGGCCGTAGGCGAGCGTCTGCGGCTTGGTGCCCATGATCTGGATGTAGCCGCCCTCCTCGCGGTTCCACTCTGCGAGCGCCTCCCGCGCCTCCGACGCCGAGTCCGAGAAGGACTCCGGGCTGCGGATCGGCAGCATGTTCAGGTGCAGCGCGCGCACCGCGTCGGGGAACGCGTAGCCCATCCGGCAGCCGATGTGCGCGCCCCAGTCTCCGCCCGCGACGAGGTACTCGCGGTGCCCCAGCGCGCCCATCAGCGCGTGCATCGCGTCGGCCATCTCGGCCGTGCCGGCGCGGCCCATGCCGACCGACCATCCGTAGCCCGGCAACGACGGCACGACGACGCGGAAGTGCTCGCGCAGCGGCGCGATCACCCGGCTGAACTCCCACACGGTCGACGGCCAGCCGTGCAGCAGCAGCAGCGGCGGCCCGTCGCCTTCGACGATGCAGTGCATCCCGTCGACGATGTATTGCTCGAACCCGTTGAGCACGTCTTCCGCGACGCGCCAGTCGTACTCGTCACGCCAGTAGGCGGCGAGCTCCATCGCGTCGGTCAGGCCGACTCCGCCGGGCCCGTCGGTGGGCCAGCGCGTGGCGTCGAGGCGACGCCCCAGATCAAGCAGCACGTCCTCGGGGACGTGAATCGAGAAGCGCTCCACGCCCGGACCCTATCCCAGCACCCGTCGTGCCACGTCCACGTGCAGGCGCGTGCCGATCTTCAGCGCCCGCTCGTCGATCACGAACCGGGGGTGGTGATGCGGGTACTCGCCGCCGGCACCGACGAACGCGTAGCACCCGGGCGCCTCGGCCTGGTAGGCGGAGAAGTCGTCGCCGCCCATGATCGGGTCGAGGTCGACGAGCTCGTCGCGCACGACCGACCGCACGAGCTCCGTGGCGGCCGCGTCGTTGACGACCGGCTTGTAGCCGTACACGTAGCGCAGCTCGAAGGACGCCCCGTGCGCCGCGCACACGCCGTGCCCGATCTCCTCCATCAGCTTCGGGATCAACCCGCGCACGTCGGGGTCGAACGAGCGGGCCGTGCCCGCCAGCCGCGCCTCGCCGGGGATGACGTTGGGCGCGTCACCGGCATGGAAGGAGCCGATGGTGACCACCGCCGGCTGCAGCGGGTCGATGCGCCGGGCGACGATGTGCTGCAGCGCGCCGACGAGCTCGGCCGCGCACGCGACGGTGTCGACCGCGGTGTGGGGGAGCCCGGCGTGCCCGCCACGCCCCGTGATCGTGATCTCGAAGAAGTCCGCCGCGGCCATCCAGTCGCCCGCGACGGCCGTGACCTTCCCGTACGCGAGCGGCGTCCACAGGTGGCAGCCGTAGACGAAGTCCACGCCCTCCATCACGCCCGCCTCGATCATCTCTCGCGCACCACCCGGGGCGAGCTCCTCGCCGTGCTGGAAGATGAACCGCACCTCGCCGTGCGGCACGCCTTCGGCGGCGAGCGTCTTGGCGGCGCCGAGCAGCATCGCCGTGTGCCCGTCGTGCCCGCAGGCGTGCATCGCGCCCGGTCGCTGGGACGCGAACTCGACGCCGCTGTCCTCGTGGATCGGCAGCGCGTCGATGTCGGCGCGCAGCGCCACCACCGGACCGCTCGCATCGCCGCGCAGGCGCCCGAGCACGCTCGTCCCGGTCGGCCGCGAGACCTCCACGCCGAGCTGCTCGAGCGTGGAGGCCACGAACGCGGACGTCTCGTGCTCCTCGAAGCTCACCTCGGGGTTGCGGTGCAGATGGCGCCGCCAGGCGATGACGTCCTCGTCGACTCCGCTCACAGGCCGCGAACACTAACGTCCACGGCATGAGCAAGCCCGAAGTGACGATCCCCGAGGGATCACCCTCCTACCAGCTCGAGCTCGAGGACCTGACGGTCGGTGAAGGCGCCGAGGCCACGGCCGGCAGCCTCGTCGAGGTCCACTACGTCGGCGTCTCGTGGAAGACCGGCAAGCAGTTCGACGCGTCCTGGGACCGCGGCGACACGTTCAAGTTCGGCCTCGGGAAGGGCCAGGTCATCCGCGGCTGGGACGAGGGCGTGCAGGGGATGAAGGTCGGCGGCCGCCGCAAGATCACGATCCCGCCGGACATGGCCTACGGCAAGCGCGGCGCCGGCGGGGTCATCGGGCCGGACGAGACGCTCGTGTTCGTCGTCGACCTCGTTGGTGTGCGATAGCGAACGCCAACGCCGCGAGCACGCCCAGCACGAGCGCACCATGGCTGAGCAGCTTCGTGGCCTCCTCGAAGGAGCGGTGGAAGGAGTAGCCGGCGAGCGTGAACGCGCTCGCCCACACCGCCGTGCCGGCGAGGCTGTACGGGACGAAGGACCGCAGCGGCAGCTTCGAGGCGCCCGCGAGGAACGGGCAGACCGCGCGCACGATCCCGACGAAGCGCCCGACGACGATCGCCTTGCTCCCGTGGCGGTCGAAGAAGCCCTCGACGCGCTCAAGACGCTCGGTCGAGAGCTTCACGCGCGGTCCGTGCCGGTAGAGGAACGGCCGTCCCAGCCGGCGGCCGAGCAGGAAGCTCGTCAGGTCGCCGAGGAACGACGCGATCCAGGCGACGAGCAGGATCGCCGGCAGCGACACCTCGCCCTTGGCGGCGACGACGCCGCCGAGCACGACCGCGGTCTCGCCCGGCACCACCAGGCCGATGCCGGCGCCGGTCTCCCCGAACGCGAGCCCGCCGACCAGCAGGTACGTCCACGATCCGAGCGCCTGCGCCGCTTCGGTGAGCAGATGGCCGACGTCGGGAAGCACGACACCGAGTATTCGCGGCGGGCGTGCCGCGCAGGCCCCGGGCACCACGAGGCCTGCGTGGGGGATAGCTCTACTCGAGCAGGGCGGCCAGGTCCGCGACGGAGTCGACGATCCGTGACGGCCGGTACGGGTAGCGCTCCGCCGACTCGACCGTGCTGATCCCGGTGAGCACGAGGATCGTCTCCAGACCCGCTTCCAGGCCGGACACGATGTCGGTGTCCATCCGGTCGCCGATCATCGCGGTCGTCTCCGAGTGGGCGTCGATCGCGTTCAGCGCGCTGCGCATCATCAGCGGGTTCGGCTTGCCGACGTAGTACGGCTCGACGCCGGTCGCGCGGGTGATCAGGGCGGCGACGGAGCCGGTGGCGGGCAGCGGGCCGTCGGGCGAGGGGCCGGTCGGGTCGGGGTTCGTCGCGATGAAGCGGGCGCCGTTGACGATCAGCCGGATCGCGAGCGCGATCCGCTCGAACGAGTAGGTGCGCGTCTCGCCGAGGACGACGTAGTCGGGGTCGCGCTCGGTGAGCGTGTAGCCGGCGTCGTGCAGGGCGGTCGTGAGGCCGGCCTCACCGATCACGAACGCGGAGCCGTTCGGCCGCTGGCTCTCGAGGAAGCTGGAAGTCGCCAGCGCGGAGGTCCAGATCGACGCCTCCGGCACGTCCAGCCCGCTCGCACGCAGGCGCGCGGCCAGGTCGCGCGGCGTGTAGATCGAGTTGTTGGTCAGGACGAGGAAGGGCGCCTCGCGCTTGCGGAGGTTGGCCAGGAAGCGGTCGGCACCGGGGATGGCGGTCTCCTCGTGCACGAGCACGCCATCCATGTCCATCAGCCACGAGCGGATCTCTCGACGGGTCACGGCACCGAACAGTACGAGTCCGCCGCTCCGATCGCGTCCTCCGCGGGTTCTTGCGTGGTAGGTCTGATCGGCAGAACGCGAGTGGAGCGAGGGTCTGAGGAGTGCAGTTGAAGCGCACAGCAGTGGTGGCCACGGGCGTGCTGGTGGTCGGCGGGGCCGCGTTCGCGCAGGCGCGCGATACGCGCATCACGGCCGACGAGGGCGGGCTCTCGGTCTCGCCGTTCGGCGTGGAGCGCACGGCGGCGATCGGCGCCAAGGACGCGATCACGATCGCCAACCGCAGCAAGGAGACGCTGACGGTCGCCGTCCACGCGCGGCCGTGGACGCAGTCCTCCACCGGCGCGGTGAGCCCCAACCGCCGCGCCACGCTCGGCCCGGTCAAGGTCAGCGCCGAGGACTTCTCCCTCGCCCCGGGTGAGTCCCGCACGCTGGACGTGACGCTCGCCGCCACCGCCTCCGGTGGCTCGCTGTACGGCGCGCTCGAGGTGGTCGGGCTGCCGAAGGACGTCAAGTCGCGCAAGGGCGTCGTCACCGGCTACCGGCTCGTCGGCTCCCTGCGTTACCACCCGTCCAGCAAGACGTACAAGCTCAAGGCCGGCACGCCGAAGGTCTCCAAGAAGCAGCTCGTCCTGCCGGTGAGCAGCCAGGGCAACACGAACGAGCCGGTGAGCGGCACCGTGCGCGTGAAGGGCGCGCTCGGCACGCGGAACGGCTCGATCAAGGCCACCCGCATCCTGCCGGGCAAGCAGGTGAGCCTCGCGCTCGCGAAGAACCTGCGGGCCGGCTCCTACACCGCCACCGTCTCGCTCAAGCAGGGCACGCTCAAGACGACGGTGACGAAGAAGCTGCGGATCAAGTAGCGGCCTTGCGCGCCGCGACGTCCAGCTCGATCGCGAGCGAGGCGAGCGGCGTGCCCCAGGTCTCCAGCGAGGCCGGGGAGGCCACGGAGTAGCCCGACCCGACCGCCGAGACGGCGCCGCGCAGCGCCCACTTGGCGAACGTGTCGGCGAACCGCTCGACCGACGAGGTGCAGTCGCCGGTGTCCGTCGTCAGGCAGGCACCGCTGTGCGGCAGCTCGGCGGCGAGCTCGTCGCGCAGGTCGGGCGGGACGACCGCCGCGTCGACGACGTGGCCGAGCTCGTGCAGCACGACGGTCGGCCGGTCGATCTTGCGCTCCCCGTTGAGGTAGGCGAGGTTGAAGACCACCTGGTAGTCGCCGTCCTCACGCGGTTGCATGATCCCGACGTGCGGCGCGCCCGGCTCGGCGTACGTGCCGACGATCACCTTGCCGTCCACCTCGTCGATCAGCTGCCGCGCCTCGGGCCGGGCCTGATCGACGGCCGCCAGGATCCACTCCTTGTCCCGCTCGCGGACGGTCGTGTCCCAGCGGAACGTGGCCGCGCGCGCTTCCGGGTCGACGGTTCGCTCGTCACTCCCGCACCCGGCGAGGGCGAGCAGCGCGAGGCTGAGCGCGAGACGCTTCATCAGCCCGGTCGATCGGCTGCGCCGTGCGCGTCTTGAGTCGTTGTTGGCACGGAGTCGACACAAACGCGCGTAGACCCGCAACACCGGCACCGATGGAATGCGGGGGTGCGGTCGGAAACATTCGCTATGCGCACCTTTCCGACCACACTCCTGCGGGATCGCGCGCTTTCGGACATCGCAGCGAGGCAGCACGGGCTCGTGACGGCGGCACAACTGCGCGCGGTGGGACTTGACTCGGCGGCGATCGCGCGGCGTGTCGAGGCGGGGCGGCTGCATCGGCGGTACCGCGGCGTCTACTCCGTCGGGCCCCTCTCGCGTGACGGGGAGCTCATGGCGGCCGTGCTCGCCGGCGGCTCGGGCGCGTTGCTGAGCCACTGGGCCGCGGCTGAGCTCCACGGGCTCACGCCCTACCGCGCCTCCCTCATCGAGGTCGTGGTCCCGAGCAAGCGTCAGGCCCCGCCGGGCACGAAGTACCACCGGACGAGGATCCACTGGCGCGACGTCACCGACCGCAAGCGCATCCCCGTCACCTCCGTCGCCCGCCTGCTCGTCGACCTCACGGACGCCGTCCACGTTCCCCACGAGATCACGGCCGTCATCCGCGAGGCGGCGTACCTCGGCGCCTACTCACTCCTGGCCACCATGGACGCTCGCCGGCGCGCGAACGGCCGGCGCAACGTCGCCCTGCTCGACGAGGCGATCGCGCTCTACGAGGCCGGCTCCGCGGGCACGCGCAGCAAGGAGGAGACCCGCACCATCGTCCTGCTCAACCACGCAGGGCTGCCGACACCGATCGTCAACGCCGAGCTGCTCGGAGAAGAAGTCGACTTCCGGTGGCCGGAAGACCGGCTCGTGGTGGAGCTCGACGGCCCGCACCACGGCCGCGCGACGGACCGCCGCGACGACGCGGCGCTCGACGCGAAGCTGCGCGCCGCCGGCTACGAAGTCGTCCGCACGCGCACGCCGGAGGAGGTGGTCGCCGTCCTCCGGGCACGGCGGTGACGAACACCCGCGCCGCGAGAGGAGCGAGGTGCCGGCGGCGGGCGCCGCGGGCCCCCGGGCACCCGGCGGGCGTCCGGCGCCTCGGCTTGTATCGTCCCGGCGCGTGCTTGCGCGCTGGGGCCTGGTCGCCGCTTACGCCGCGGCGGCCGGTGCGAACCAGCTGCTGTGGCTGACGTACGCCCCGATCACGACGCGCACCGCGGAGCACTACGGCGTGTCCGACTCCGCGGTCGGGTGGCTCAGCCAGGTGTTCCCGCTGCTGTACGTGCTGCTGGCGATCCCGGCCTCGATCGCGCTCCGGCGCGCGTTCCGCCCCGCCTTGCTCGCCGGCGCGTGGCTCACGGCGCTCGGCGGTGCGGTGCGGCTCGGGGACACGTTCACCGCCGCGCTGATCGGCCAGATCCTCGTCGCGATCGCGCAGCCGCTGCTCCTGAACGCGGTCACGTACGTGGCCACCACGGCGCCGGACGAGCCCAAGGGCGTGGCGATCGGCTCGGCCGGCATCTTCGCCGGCACGGCGCTGGCGCTGCCGCTGGCGCCCGCGTTGTCGATCCCGACGCTCCTGGTGGTCGACGCGAGCGTGGCGGTCGTGGTCGCCATCGCGCTCACCGCGACGATCCGGCCGGCCCACGCCGTGTCGACGTCGCCACTGCCACGCCGGGCTCGCCCGGCGCTGGTGGCGTTCCTCGGCTTCGGCGTGTTCGTGGCGCTCATGACCTGGCTCCAGGTGCTGCTCGAGCCGGCCGGCGTGAGTGAGGACACGGCGGGCTGGCTGCTCTTCGCCATGGTGGTCTCGGGCGTGGCCAGCTCGGCGTTCGTCTCCCCACTCGTGATCGCGCGACGGAAAGAACGTTCGTTCCTTCAGCTCGCGGCGGTGGTCGCGGCCGCATCGTGCCTCGCCCTCGCCGTCGCGCCCGGTGCTGCGTGGCTCGTCGTCGTGCCGCTCGGCGCCGTCCTGCTCGGCGCGCTCCCAGTCCTGCTCAACCGCGCCGATCCCGCGCTCATCTGGCTCGCGGGGAACACCGGCGGGATCGTCATCGCGGTGCTCACACAGGCCGTGAGCAGCCGGCCGGCACTGGCGTTCTCGCTCCTTGCGGTCATCGCCGCAAGCGTGCTTGCGGTCGCCTGAAGGAGGCGCGGCCGCCGCCGCGAATGGCACCGCCATGAGCGAGACGGATCACCGCAACGAGCCGCACGTCTCTCCTGGAGAGCTGCGCGCCGCCCTGACCCCGCGCGGTGAGGTCCGCCGCAACCCGGTGCTCGTCAACGAGCACGAGGAGATGGCGGAGGCGGAGATCCGGCAGCTGAAGGAAGCGCTCGAGCACGCGCACGCGGACGGCAGCGAGCTGCGCGTGGAACTCGACGCGATCCGCCGCAGCATCGACGCCTCGCGCGCCGATCAGATCGAGCTGCGCGCCGCGCTCGACGCCGCCCGCGGGGACGCCGCCGAGCTGCGCGCCGAGCTCGCCACCACCAAGGCCGAGTCCCGCGAGCGCCGCAACGCGCTCGAGAAGCTCGCCAACGCCGGCTTCTTCAAGCGCCGCAAGGTCATCTCCGACCTCACCGGCCGCGGCGTCCTCTAGCTACTGGGGCCGCAACCGCAGCCCCTGCATGCCGCCGTCGACGTGGAGCACCGTGCCCGTCGTCGCGGTTGACGTCGCCAGGTAGACGATCGCCTCCGCGACCTCGTCCGCGGAGACGAGCCGCCCCATCGGCTGGCGGGCGTTCAGCGCCGCCCGCTCGGTGTCCGGGTCCGCGGCCGCGTCCAGCAGGCGGCCGATCCACGGCGTGTCGGCCGTGCCCGGCGCGACGCAATTCACGCGGATGCCCTCGCGCACGTGGTCGGCGGCCATCGCCAGCGTGAGCGACATCACCGCGCCCTTGGTCGCGCTGTAGAGCGCCCGCTGTGGCAGGCCGGCCGTCGCGGCGACCGAGCACGTGTTGACGATCGCGGCACTGGACGACTCGCGCAGGAACGGCAACGCCGCCCGGCTCACGCGCACCATGCCGACGACGTTGATGTCGAATACCCGGTGCCATTCCTCGTCGCTGTTGTCGGCGACCGTGCCCTGCGCGCCGACGCCCGCGTTGTTGACGACGACGTCGATCCCGCCGAGCCGCTTCGCCGCCTCCTGCACCGCCGCGTCCACGCCGGCGGCGTCGGTCACGTCGACCACGACGCCGTCCGACTCGTCGCGGTCGAGCACGACCACGTCGAACCCGCGCTCGCGCAGCTGGGTGACGACGGACGCGCCGATCCCCGACGCGCCGCCGGTGACGATCGCGCGGCTCATACGAGGGCCTCGATCAGGTGCGGGCCGGGCTCGGCGACCGCTTCGCGCAGCGCGTCGACCAGGCCGGGGACATCGTCCACCCGGCGCGCGGGTACGCCCTGGGCGCGGGCGAGGCCGCTGAAGTCCAGCTCCGGCCGGCCGATGTCCATCAGGGCGCGCGCGGCGGCGCCTTCCCCTTCGGCGCCCACGCGCGAGAACTCGAACTCGAGAATCGCGTATGCGCGGTTGGCGACGACGATCGTGGTCACGTCGAGCTCCTCCCGGGCCTGCGTCCACAGGGCCTGGATCGTGTACATGGCGGACCCGTCCGCCTCGAGGTTGAACACCGGGCGGCCGGGAGCGCCGACCGCGGCGCCGGTCGCGGCCGGCAGTCCCCAGCCGATCGCGCCGCCGGTCAGGAAGACGTAGTCGTGCTCGCCCGCCCCGGACGTCTGCTCCTGGAAGAGCGCGGACGCGGTGACGGCCTCGTCGACCACGACGGCGTCGTCGGGCAGCAGCGCGCCGACGGCGGCCGTGAGCGTCATCAGGTCCAGCGCGCCGCCCGTCGGCAGGTCCGGTCGCGCGAGCGGCTCGACCGGGTCCGGCTCGGCGCCGACCAGGTCCGCGACCGCCTCGAGCGCCGTGAGCGCGTCCTCCTCGGCGGTCGCGAGCACGGTCACGTCGGTGGCCGGCGACGACAGCAGGCTCGGCTTCCCCGGGTACGCGAAGAACCCGACCGGCGGCCGCGTCCCGACGACGATCAGCTGCTCGAACCCGGCGAGCGCGTCGACCGCGAGCTCCGTGAGGTACGGGAGGAGCCGCGCGCGGGGCCGTGCGCCGCCGCGCGCCAGGACCGGCGTGAACGTGTCGTGGAAGACCTCCGCGCCCGTGCCCGCGGCGATCCGCGCGGCGGCGGCGAGCCCGCGCTCGCGCGTGGCCGGGCCGCCGAGGAGCAGCGCGGCCTTGCCCGAGCGCAGCGCCCGCGCCGCGGCGTCGACGGCCTCGTCCGGCACCGCTGGAAGTGTCAGGGCCACGCGGGGCGGGACCGGCCCCAGGCTCTCGTCCCATCCCGCGTCGGCGGGCAGCACCAGCGTCGCGACCGCTCCGCCGCGCGCGACCGCGACCGCCTCAGCGGCCAGCGAGGCCGCTTCCCGCGCGTCACGGGCGCTGCGCAGCCAGTGCGAGGCCGGCCCCGCGATCGCCTCGACGTCGCTCGTCAGCGGGGCGCCCAGCGGGCGGTGGAGGACCGCGTGGTCGCCGACGAGGTTGACCATCGGCGTGCGGCCCTTGTAGGCGTTGTGCACGTTCGCGAACGCGTTGCCGAATCCCGGGCCGAGGTGCAGCAGCGTCGCGGCGGGCGTTCCGGCGAGCCGCGCGTAGCCGTCCGCGGCACCCGAGGCGACGCCCTCGAAGAGCGTCAGGATGCCGCGGACCTCGGGCACGCGATCCATCGCCGCGACGAGGTGCATCTCGGACGTGCCGGGATTGGCGAAGCAGACCTCCACACCGGACGCGGCCAGCGTCCGGAGCACGCTCTCGGCACCATTCATAGGCCGGGAGGCTAATCCCAAGCGGCGCGGTACGTCCGCACCAGGTACTCGTCCACCCGGGCGACGTCGGGCCGGGCGGGCAGCGACGGGTCGTCCGCGAGCTCCTCGAGCTGCACCGTCGCGGCGTCGATCCGCTCCAGCACGTCGTCGAGCTCGAGCTCGCCCGACCGCACCGACCGCAGCACGGAGCGCTCCGGCTCGGGCACCGGCAACGTGATCCGCCCGCTCGACAGGAGCTCGATGCCCTGGACCGCGATCCGCAGCGCGTGCATCGCGTACTTGGTGTCGTAGCCGTGCCGCTTGGACAGCTCGCGCGTGCGCGTCGCGTGCCGCTCGCCGACGAGCCCGCGTCGCTGGTTCGACAGGTACCCGAGGAACGCCCGGCCGGTCGACCGCGCCACGAACGACGGCGCCAGCGCCCGCAGCTCCTCGCCCGCGGGCGTGCTCACGAGCAGGTGCTCGCCGGTCACGAACAGCGGGAGCAGCGTCGTCGGCGAGCCCTTGAGCGCGAGCACGCAGAACTTGCGCAACCCGTACACGGTCAGGTCCAGGTCGCCCGGGCCGGAGGGGTGGCCTTCGGGCTGCGTCCGGTAGACGAAGTGCTCGAACCGCTGGAAGCCCAGCAGGTACTCGGGCGGCTCGACGCAGACGCCCAGCTCGTCCCGGTCGTCGGTGCCGGGGTTGGACAGGCCGTGCACGACGGAGCCGACCGTCGTGCGCAGGATCAGGTGGTCGAGCGCGATCCGCTCGGCGCGCTCCAGGTCACGTTCAAGGCTGTGGACGGCGTTCCGCACGCTTGACACCGTAGGCTGAAGCCGTGACCGACGACGCGCTCCCCGAGCTCCGGGCCTCCGACGCCGACCGCGAGCACACCGCCGACCTGCTCCGGCACGCGATGGGCGAAGGACGGCTCACCATGGACGAGCTGGACGAGCGCCTGGACCAGACGTACGCGGCTCGAACCCAGAGCGAGTTGGACAAGTTGACGCGCGACGTCGTCGTTCCCGGGGACGCCCAGCGCGTCAGCGCGCGGATGCCCGTGCGGTCGGGTGGGGGCGGCTCGGAGTGGGTCGTGTCCGTCATGAGCGGCCACGACCGCAAGGGCCGCTGGCGCGTCGGCCGGCACCTGAAGGTCATCAGCGTCATGGGCGGCTCCAGCGTCGACCTCAACGACGCCGAGCTGACCGAGAAGGAGACGACGATCACCTGCTTCGCCCTGATGGGCGGCAACGAGATCCGCGTGCCCGAGAACGTCAACGTCGTCGTCTCCGACTTCGCCTTCATGGGCGGCAACGACTCCAAGATCGGCGAGCTGCTGCCGGACCCGGGCGGGCCGACGATCCACGTGAAGATGTTCTCGATCATGGGCGGCTCCGAGATCACCCGAGGCCGCAAGCTCACCCGCGCGGAGCGCAAGGCGAAGAAGCACCTAGAGCGCGGCGGGCACTAGCTCCAAGCCGCGTGGGACGAGCAGCGCCGTGATCGAGCCGATCGCGAGGCGCTCCGTCGTGCCGGGCTTGAGATCGCCGCGCGCGATGTGGGGTTCACGTGGCGGGACCGGCAGGCCGAACAGCCGGTGGCCGTGCTCGGCGGCGTACAGCCGCAGCGCGCGGCCCGCGTCCGGGCGCGAGAGGCGCCAACCGGCGGCGAGCAGGTTCGCGCCGTGCCACAGCTCCCAGCGCCAGCGCTTGAACGGGAAGCGACCCGCGGGCAGCGCGTATAGGCTGTAGCTGAACTCGAGGCCGTGAACGGTCGGCATCGACCGTCGAGCCTAGCGGCAACCTCGCGGCAAGGAAGCGGCAAGGTCCCTCGGGGAAGCTGGCGGCATGAACTTCACCAAGACCGTGCAGCTCGTCGCCTTCGCCGCTCTCGCCGTCTCCAGCGTCGCCCTGGGCGCCGCCGCGGAGCGCCGCGACTAACGTTTCGTAAGATCGCAGCCCATGGCTGCGGTCCAGATCACGGAATACACCGATCCCGGTTGCCCCTTCGCCTTCTCGGCTGAGCCCGTCCGGTGGCGGCTCAACTGGCTGTTCGGCGACCAAATCGAGTGGAAGCTGCACCTCGTGGTGCTGGCCGAGTCCCCGGACGAGTACCTCGAGAAGGGCTTCACGCCGGAGATGATGGCGTCAGGGACCAAGCACCTGGCGCGTGAGCACGGAATGCCGATCGACACGCGGGTGCGCTCACGGATGGGCGGCACCGGGCCCGCGTGCCTGGCGGTCGTGGCCGCCCGGCTGCACGCGCCCGAGCTGGAGTGGCCGCTGCTGCGCCGCTTCCGCGTGCGCATGTTCGAGGGCGAGTTCCTCGACGACCCGGAGACGATCGCGGCCGCGGCGGTGGACGTCGGCATCGACCCGACCCAGCTGCAGGCGTGGACGCAGGACCCGAAGGTGCTCGAGGCGTACGCGACCGACAAGGCCGACTCCCGCAACCCGACCCCGGCGGCGCTCGCGCAGGCGCACAAGCTCGCCAAGTGGGAAGGCGGGATGCGCTACACGTGCCCGTCGTACGAGATCAAGGGCCCCGCCGGCACGATCGCCGTCCCGGGCTTCCAGCCATGGGCGGCGTACGAGGTGGCGCTCGCGAACGTCGCACCGGACCTGCGCCGCAAGGACGCCCCGGACGACGCAGCGGAGCTCCTGCGCTGGGCGGAGCTCCCGCTCGCGTCCAAGGAGGTCGCGGTCGTCATGGACACCGACGTCCCGACGGCCCGCGAGGCGCTCGGCCTGGTCGCCGTCGAGCACCACGTCGGCGCCGACGGCTACTGGAGCCTCACGGACTGACGCCGCGGATGCGGGTGGCGATCTGCGTCGCCGCCCGCTTCGCGTGCACGGCCAGCTCGTCGCGTTCGCCGGTCTCGGCCGGGAACGTGAGCGCGACCGCCGCGATCGGATGCTGCGCGTGGTCGAGCACCGCGGTGGCGACGCTCGCCAGGCCCGGTGTGACGAACCCGTCCTCCTCGGCGTAGCCGCTCTCGCGCGCGCTCGCGAGCAGCGCGCGCAGCTGGGTGAGCGACGCCGGACCCGCCTCGTGCCGTCGCGTGAGCACGCGCCGGCTCGGGAAGAGCGCGTCCAGCTGGGCGGTGGGCAACGCGGCGAGCATCGCCAGGCCGCTCGCCGTCAGGTGCGCGGGGAGCCGGACACCGACGTCGGTGACGAGGTGTGGCCGGTTCGGCGCCCGCTCCTCGATCACGTAGAGCACGTCGCGGCCGTGCAGCACGGCCAGGTGCGCGTTGTGCGTGGTCGCGCTCACCAACCGCGTGAGCACGGTCTGCGCGATCCACCGCAGCGGCTCCTGGCGCAGGTACGCGGACCCGATCTCGTACGCGGCCACGCCCAGCCCGTACCGCCGCTCCTCCGGCAGGTGAACCACGAAGCCCTCGTCGGCAAGCACCTTGAGCAGGTGGTAGGCCGACGACCGCGGCAGCTCGAGCTCACGCGCGATCGTCGACGCCGGCAGGGGCGCGGCGTGCCGCGCGAGCAGGCGCAGGACCTTGAGGGCGTGGGTGGCGGCGGGGGCGTTGCCGGGCATGGCGATCAGTGCGGAGTGTCTCAGATACGAGACGGAACGAGCTGAAATCCGTGGCACAACACCCACGCCGTTGGTCCAATCAACGCGTGTTCAAGCCGCATCCCGTCTCGGTTGGCGTCGGAGCCCCAACCTTCCAGGACGTCATCAACGTCGCGCGGCACGGTGCGCCCGTCGAGCTCTCGCCCGAAGCGCTGCGCGCGATCGCCGAGAGCCGTGCCGTCATCGACGAGCTGGCCGCCGACGCCACGCCGCACTACGGCGTCTCCACCGGCTTCGGGGCGCTCGCCACCCTCGCGATCCCGCGCGAGAAGCGCATGCTGCTGCAGCGCAGCCTGATCCGCAGCCATGCGGCCGGCTCGGGCGACGAGGTCGAGCGGGAGGTCGTGCGCGCGCTGATGTTCCTGCGCCTGTCGACGCTCGCCACCGGCCGGACCGGCGTGCGCGTCGAGACCGCCACGGCCTACGCGCGCATGCTCAGCGACGAGCTCACGCCGGTGGTGCACGAGCACGGGTCGCTCGGCTGCTCGGGCGACCTGGCGCCGTTGTCGCACTGCGCGCTCGCGCTGATCGGCGAAGGGCCCGTCCGTGACCGCGACGGCGAGCTCACGACCGTCCCCGAGCCGGTCGCGCTGCACGAGAAGGAGGGCCTGGCGCTGATCAACGGGACGGACGGGATGCTCGGCATGCTCGTCCTGGCCGTCCACGACCTGCGCAACCTGCTGACGACCGCGGACATCACCGCGGCGATGAGCGTCGAGGGCCTGCTCGGCACCGACCGGGTGTTCGCGCAGGACCTGCACGCGTTGCGCCCGCAGCATGGCCAGCAGCACAGCGCGGCGAACCTCCGCCGCCTGCTCGCCGACAGCGCGATCGTCGCCAGCCACCGCGGCCCCGAGGACACGCGCGTGCAGGACGCGTACAGCCTCCGCTGCGCGCCGCAGGTCGCGGGCGCCGCGCGCGACACGCTCGCCCACGCGGAGCAGGTCGCGCGGCGCGAGCTGGAGTCCGCGATCGACAACCCGGTCGTCACGCCCGACGGCCGGATCGAGTCCAACGGCAACTTCCACGGGGCGCCGGTGGCGTACGTGCTCGACTTCCTGGCGATCGCGGCTGCCGACGTCGCCAGCATGGCCGAGCGCCGCACCGACCGCTTCCTCGACGTCGCGCGCAACCACGGCCTGCCGGCCTTCCTCGCGGACGACCCCGGCGTGGACTCGGGCTACATGATCGCCCAGTACACGCAGGCGGCGCTCGTCTCCGAGCTCAAGCGCCTGGCGAGCCCCGCCAGCGTCGACTCGATCCCGAGCAGCGCGATGCAGGAGGACCACGTCTCGATGGGCTGGTCCGCCGCACGCAAGCTGCGCCGCGCGCTCGACGCGCTGGCCCAGGTGCTGGCGATCGAGCTGCTCACCGCCGCGCGCGGCATCCAGCTGCGGGCGCCCTTGACCCCGGCGCCCGCCACCGCCGCCGTCGTCGCGGCGCTCGACCTCCAACCCGGCCCGGACCGCTTCCTCGCGCCCGAGATCGCGGCGGCCACCGACTTCGTCAAAGCGGGCGGCCCGAGAAGAGCCGCCGAAGCGATCACCGGAGAGCTCGCATGAAGACCACCATCCGCGCCGCCCGCGGCACCGAGCTCAGCTGCCGCAGCTGGCCGCAGGAAGCCGCCCTGCGAATGCTCCACAACAACCTCGACCCCGAGGTCGCCGAGCATCCCGAGGAGCTCGTCGTCTACGGCGGGACCGGCAAGGCCGCGCGCGACTGGAACAGCTTCCACGCCATCGGCCGCACGCTGCAGACCCTCAAGGACGACGAGACGCTGCTCGTGCAGTCCGGCAAGCCGGTCGGCGTGCTGCAGACGCACGAGTGGGCGCCGCGCGTGCTGATCGCGAACTCCAACCTCGTCGGCGACTGGGCGACCTGGGACGAGTTCCGGCGACTGGAGGCGCTCGGGCTGACGATGTACGGGCAGATGACCGCCGGGTCGTGGATCTACATCGGCACGCAGGGCATCCTCCAGGGCACGTACGAGACGTTCGCGGCGGTCGCGGACAAGCGCTTCGACGGCAGCCTCGCGGGCACGATCACGCTCACGGGCGGCCTCGGCGGGATGGGCGGCGCGCAGCCGCTCGCGGTGGCCATGGCCGGTGGCGTCGCGATCTGCGTCGAGGTCGACCGCACCCGCATCCAGCGCCGGCTCGAGACCGGCTACCTCGACGTCGAGGCCGATAGCATCGACCACGCCCTGCAGCTCGCCACGAGCGCGACCGGCCCGCTGAGCATCGGGCTGCTCGGCAACTGCGCCGACGTCTTCCCGGAGCTCCTCCGGCGCGGCGCCCCGATCGACGTCGTCACCGACCAGACGAGCGCACACGACCCGCTCGCCTACGTGCCGAGCGGCTTCGCTCCCGGCGACGAGTGGTCGGTCGAGCAGGCGCGCGAGTCGATGGCCCGCCACGTCGAGGCGATGGTCGGCTTCCAGGACGCGGGCGCCGAGGTGTTCGACTACGGCAACTCGCTGCGCGCCGAGGCGCAGCTCGGCGGCTACGAGCGCGCCTTCGACTACCCGGGCTTCGTGCCCGCCTACATCCGGCCGCTGTTCTGCGAGGGCCGCGGGCCGTTCCGCTGGGCGGCGCTGTCCGGCGAGCCCGCCGACATCGCCGCGACCGACAAGGCCGTGCTGGAGCTGTTCCCGGAGCACGAGAGCCTGCACCGCTGGCTGAAGCTGGCCGCGGAGAAGGTCCAGTTCCAAGGGCTTCCGGCGCGCATCTGCTGGCTCGGCCAGGGCGAGCGCCACCTCGCCGGCCTGAAGTTCAACGAGCTCGTGGAGAGCGGGGCGGTGCAGGCGCCGATCGTGATCGGCCGCGACCACCTCGACTGCGGCAGCGTGGCCAGCCCGTACCGCGAGACCGAGGCGATGCTCGACGGCTCCGACGCGATCGCCGACTGGCCGCTGCTGAACGCGATGGTCAACGTGGCCAGCGGCGCCTCCTGGGTCTCGCTGCACCACGGCGGCGGCGTCGGCATCGGCCGCAGCCTCCACGCCGGCCAGGTGAGCGTCGCCGACGGCACCGAGCTGGCCGCCCAGAAGCTCGAGCGCGTGCTCACGAACGACCCGGCGATGGGCGTCATCCGCCACGTCGACGCGGGCTACGAGCGCGCGGAGGAGATCGCGGCGGAGCGCGACGTGCGCGTGCCGATGGCGGCGGCCGGCGAGTGACGCGCGTGGGCGAGGCGGCGCGCGGCGAGGCGGCGGCGGGCGGCGAGGTGGCGGCGGGCGGCGAGGTGGCGGCGGGCGGCGAGGCGGCGGTCACGACGTACTTCGCCGACTACGCGTGGCTGGGCGGCGACGCGGTCACCGCCGACGTCGCGATCGACGTCGCCCGCGGGCGCATCGTCGCGGTGCGCCCCGGCGTCGAGCGCCAGGGCGAGCATCTGCGCGGCGTGACCATCCCCGGCCTCGCCAACGCGCACTCGCACGCGTTCCAGCGGGCGCTGCGCGGGCGCGTGCAGCGCGGCGGCGGGAGCTTCTGGACGTGGCGCGAGGACATGTACGCGCTGGCGACCACGATGACGCCCGACCGCTGCTTCGAGCTCGCCAAGGGCGCGTACGCGGAGATGCTGCGCGCCGGGATCACGACGGTCGGCGAGTTCGACTACCTGCACTGCTCCGAGGCCTTGATCGCGGCGGCGCGCGAGGTCGGCATCCGGCTCACGCTGCTGGACGCGTGCTACCTCGCGGGCGGCTTCGGCGAGCCGCCGAACGCGGCCCAGCAGCGCTTCAGCGACGGCGACGCGACCCAGTGGGCCGAGCGCGTCGCACGCATCACCGGCGCGAAGGTCGGTGCGGCGATCCACTCCGTGCGGGCGGTCCCGCGCGACCAGCTGGACACCGTCGTCGAGTTCGCCGAAGGCCGGCCGCTGCACTTCCACGTGTCCGAGCAGCGCGCGGAGAACGAGGCGTGCCTGGCCGCCCACGGCCTCACACCCGTGCAGCTCCTGGCCGAGCACGGTGCGCTCGGCCCGGACTCCACGGCCGTCCACGCCACGCACCTGGCGCCGACCGACGACCTCGGCGAGACGACCATCTGCATGTGCCCGACGACCGAGCGCGACCTCGCCGACGGCATCGGCGACGCCGGCCCGCGGCTCGCGCTCGGCAGCGACAGCCACGCGGTCATCGACCTGTTCGAGGAGGCACGCGCGGTGGAGCTCAACCTGCGCCTGAAGACCGAGCGGCGCGGCCACTTCACGGCGGCGCAGCTGCTCACCGGCGCGACGAACCACGGCTGCCTCGGCTGGGACGACGCCGGCCGGATCGAGCCGGGCGCCCGCGCCGACCTCGTCACCCTGGATCTGACGAGCCCGCGCCTGGAGACCGCGCAGCCCGACACGCTGCTGGAGTCGATCGTCTTCGCCGCCACCGCCGCCGACGTGACGAGCACGATCGTCGGATGCTGATCACCAACATCGGCACGCTGGTCACCAACGACCCCGAGCTGGGGACGCTGCACGACGCGGCGATCGTGTTCGAGGCAGGGAAGGTCGCCTGGGTCGGCACCACGCCGCCCGAGGCGGCCGGCACCGACCACCTCGACGCGCAGGGCCGCGCGTTGATCCCGGGCTTCGTCGACTCCCACGGCCACCTGCTGTTCGCGGGCGACCGCGCGGAGGAGTTCGCCGCCCGGATGGCCGGCCGCCCGTACACGGCGGGCGGGATCAAGACGACCGTGCAGGCCACCCGCGCCGCCGGTGACGAGCAGCTCAAGGCCAACCTCGACCGGCTGGTGCACGAAGCGCTGCGCTCCGGCACGACCACCGTCGAGACCAAGTCCGGCTACGGCCTCACCGTCACGGACGAGGAGCGGGCGCTCAGGCTCGCCGACGGCCTGGAACGCACGTTCCTCGGCGCCCACGTCGTCCCGCCCGAAGCCGACGCCGACGCCTACACGGACCTCGTCAAGGGCGCGATGCTGGACGCGTGCGCGCCCCACGCGGCCTGGATCGACGTCTTCTGCGAGGACGGCGCCTTCGACGGCGAGCAGACGCGCGCGATCCTGCAGGCCGGCCAGGCCAAGGGCCTCACGCCGCGCGTGCACGCCAACCAGCTCCGCCACGGCCCCGGCGTGCAGATCGCGGTCGAGCTCGGCGCCGCGTCCGC
This sequence comes from Solirubrobacter pauli, assembly GCF_003633755.1. Classification (GTDB taxonomy): domain Bacteria; phylum Actinomycetota; class Thermoleophilia; order Solirubrobacterales; family Solirubrobacteraceae; genus Solirubrobacter; species Solirubrobacter pauli. The sequence continues at coordinate 2,029,140 of NZ_RBIL01000002.1, read as the reverse complement.
CGACCACTGCACCCACGTCACCGACGCCGACATCGACGCGCTCGCCAACAGCGACACCGTCGCGACGTTGCTCCCCGGCGCGGAGTTCAGCACCCGCGCGCAGTACCCGAACGCCCGCCGCCTGCTCGACGCGGGCGTGACCGTCGCCCTCGCCGCCGACTGCAACCCGGGCTCGAGCTACACGACCAACCTGCCGTTCTGCATCGCGATCGCCGTGCGCGACATGCACATGACGCCCGACGAGGCCGTGCGGGCCGCCACGCTCGGCGGCGCGCGGGCGCTGCGGCGGGACGACGTCGGCCACCTCGCCCCCGGAGCGCGAGCCGACGCCGTCCTGCTCGAAGCGCCTTCGCACATCCACCTGGCCTACCGGCCGGGCGTGCCGCTGGTCAGCCACGTCTGGAAGGACGGCGTCCGGCACATGTGAACCGCACGAGGATCCCCTTGAGGTGGACCGCTCAAGGGGTTTAGTGTCAGACACATCCTCGGACGAACGCCAGAGCTGAGAGCGATCACGGCGGCCGTGCGCGAGCTCGCCTCCGCCGCGTTCATCACCGTGCACGGGGAGCCGGGCATCGGCAAGACGCGGCTGCTGCGGGAACTGGCGGACATCGCCCGCGCGCACGGCGTGCCGGTCGACGAGGGCACCGAGGTCCCGCGGCCGCCGGTGGTCGTGATCGCCGACGACCTCGACGACGCGGAACCCGACACGCTGGAGGCGATCGCCCGGCTGCTGCGCACACCGCCACGCGGGGGCGTGCTGATCGCGCTCGCCTACCGGCGTCCGCCGGCGGCGCTGGCGACCGCGCTGGACGTCGCGACCCGCCGCGGCATCGTCACCGACCTGCCGCTCGCGCCGCTCGCCCCCGAGGACACCGTCGCCTACGGCGCCGCGCTGCAGCGGCTCAGCGGCGGGAATCCGTTCTACCTACTCGAGCTGGCACGCCACGCGGGCGGCGTCCCGCCGGCGATCACGACGTCGGTCGCGGGGGAGCTCGCCCGCTTGAGCGAGCCCGCCCGCGCGCTGGTGCGCGGCGCCGCGGTCGGCCGTGAGCGGCTCGACCTCGCGGTCGCCGCCGCGGGCGTCCCGGAGGATCTGGCGGCGCTCGACGAAGCCGTCGAGGCGGGGCTGCTCGTGCCCACCGGCGTGCCGCGCCACTACCGCTTCCGCCACCCGATCGTGCGCATGGCGGTCTACGACGACACGTCGCCGGGCTGGCGGCTCGCCGCCCACGCGCGCGTCGCCGACGCCCTGCGCAGCGGCCCGGCGCGGGCCCGGGCGCACCACCTGGAGCGCTGCGCGAAGGCGGGGGACGAGGAAGCGGTCGCGGTGCTCGCCGAGGCGGCCTCCCAGGCGCCGCCGGAGACCGCCGCGCGCTGGTACGCGGCCGCGCAGCGGCTCAAACGCGATCGCCGCCGGTCGTTGCTGGTCCCGCTCGCGAACGCGCTCGCCACGACCGGCCAGCTCGAGAAGTCGCTGCAGGCGCTGCGCGAGGCGCTCGCCCTGGTGCCGGGCGACCGGCGCCTGATCGCCGCCGTGGCCACCTGCGAGCACCTGCTCGGCCGCTACGCGACGGCCCACGCGCGGATCAGCGCGCTGCCCGAGCACGACGTCGCGCTGCTCGTCGACGCGCTCTACGAGCCCGACTACGCGGCGCTCAAGTCGCGGGCCAAGCGCGCCGTCGTCGCCGAGCCCGACAACGCGACCGCGTGGGCGCTGCTCGCGCTCGCCCACGGCACGGTCGGTGAGCTGACCACCGCCGAGGAGGCACTCCAGGAAGCGGTGGCGATCGTCGACGCGACCCCCGACGAGCAGCTCGTCGACAGCGCCTACTACCTCGGGTTCGCGGAGTACATGTGCGAGCGCGACGTGGACGCCATCCGCCACTTGCGCCGCCCCGCGCAGGGCCCGCTGAAGCTCCCGATGCTGGTCGGGCTGGCGCATGCGCTCGAGCGCCAGGGCCGGCTGCCCGAGGCGATGGAGGCGGCCGAGCGCGCGGTCGACCTCGCCCGGCACGACCAGCTGCTGTCGTGGGCGCGCGCCGAGGAGGCCTACATCGCGGCGGTGATGGGGCAGCGCGAGCGCGCCCTGGACGCGGCGGACGAGGCCGTGGCGCTCGCCGGCCGGCTGGACGCGAGCTTCCTGACGATCGCCACGCACGCGCTGACCGCGGCGACGTTCCTGGAGGCGGGGCGCCCGGAGCGCAGCCTCCAGCAGGCCCGGCTCGCGGGCGACAAGCTCGATCCGGGCCGCCGCGCGCTGCTGCTCGTCGTGCAGGGCTTCGCGGAGGGGATGCTGGGCCGCCCGGCCGCCGCCGTGGAGTGCGTCGAGCGCGCGTGGGCGCTCGTCCAGGGGCTGCCGCTGCAGGTGCCGCAGGCGATGGTCGGCAACGCGCGCGCCCGCTTCGCGCTGCTGGCCGGCGACCGCGAGGGCGCGGCCGCGCTGGCCGCCGCCGACTCGCCGTTCCCGCTCTACGCGGCCGAAGGCCACCTCATCCGCGGCCTGGCCCTCGGCTCCACCGAGGACCTCGTGGCCGCGCAGGCCGTCCCGGGCGCCCAGCGCCTGCACGACGAAGCCGCGCGCGAGCTGCGCCGCCTCGGCCACGCCGCGCCCGGCCGGCAACGCCGCTTCGCGCGCGGTGAGCTTTCCGGCCGCGAGCGGGAGATCGCCGAGCTGGTCGCGCAGGGCCGCAGCAACCGCGAGATCGCCGGGACGCTCTTCCTCGCCGAGAAGACGATCGAGGGCCACCTCACGAACATCTTCAGCAAGCTCGGCGTGCGCTCCCGGGCCGAGGTCGCGGCCTACATGGCCCGCGCCTACGCCTGAGCGCGCGCGAACGCCGCGGCCACCTCGGCGCGCGAGGTCACGCCGAGCTTGCCGAAGACGTTGCGCAGGTGCGTCTCGACGGTCTTCACCGACAGGAACAGCTCGGCGGCGATGGCCGGGTTGCTGTGGCCGGCGGCCACGAGCGCGACGACCTCGTGCTCGCGTGCGGAAAGGCCTTCCAGCCCGGCGGGCTCGCGGCGGCGGGCGGCGTCGACGCGGTGGCCGAGGCGGCGCAGCTCGCGGCGCGCGCGGTCGCGCAGGAGGTGGGCGCCGCCCGCGTCGAGCGCCTGCTCGGCCGCGCGCAGCTCCCGCACCGCGGTCGCGCGATCGGTGTCCGCGAGCGCGGCGGCGAGCAGCATCCGCGCACGGAGCGCCTCCAACACCAGCCCGGCGGGCTCGGCGACCGCGATCGCGGCCCGCGCGCTCGCGGCCGCGCCGTCCGCGTCCTCGCGCGCGAGCCGGACCGCGCCGCGGGAGCGGTGGCCGAGGACCTGCGCCAGCGGGCGGCGGATCTCCGGCGCGTGCGCGTCCAGTCGCGCGGCCATGGCCTCGGCCTCCTCCAGGTCGTCCAGCGCGAGCGCGTTGTCGACGAAGATGTCCCAGGCGATGCTGTGCTCGGCGGGCATCACGTGGCGCAGCTCGAACCCGCCGCACCAGCGCAGCTGGATCGCGCGGCTCGCGACGACGTCGCCCTCCTCGGCGAGCACGGTGCCGAACGCCCAGCCCGGCTCGCTCTCCCACAGCAGGAGCCGGCCGGTTTCCGTCGCGCGCGCGTGGCTCTCCTCGAACGCGGCCCGTGCGCCCGACGTGTCGCCGTGGTACCAGAGCGCCAGCCCGTATTCCCACAGCGCCCACGCGAGGTAGTGCGGGTTGCCGGCCAGCCGCGCGGCGTCGACGGCGGCGGCGCCCGCCTCGCACGCGTCGTCGACGCGGCCCTGCATCTCGTACGGGAACACGGATGCGAGCGTCAGCGGCACGAGCAGCCAGTCCTGGCCCGTCGCGCGCGACAGCTCCAGCCCGCGGCGACCGTGCTCGATCGAGGCGTCGAAGCGATCCAGGAAGGACTCCGCCCAGGCCAGGTACCAGAACGCCTCCAGGTGCGCGGCGACGGTGCGGTCGTCGAGCTCGTCGAGCGTGCCGGTCGCCGCCTCGACGGCCTGCTCGGCGGCCGCCCGCTGCCCGGACGCGGCGAGCACGAGCGCGAGGAGCGCCTCGGCGGAGGCGCTGGCGCCGCGGTCGGGACCGTCGAGCGCGGAGCGGGCGCGCTCGGCGCTGGTGGCGAGGTCGAGCCCATAGAGCGCGTCGAAGGCGAGCGCGAGCCGCAGCGCCTGCGACTCGCCGTGCTGCGCGAGCGCGGCCTGCAGCCGGCGGCGCGCGTCCTCGTGCCGGCCGAGCCAGTGCTCCACCGCCGCGCAGCGGGTCACGAGCGTCACGAGCTCGGGCGACGCGGGGTCGACCAGCACGAGCGCTTCCAACAGCGCGCGGCGGCTCCGCTCCAGCCGGCCGGCGGCCGCCTCGGCCTGCGCGAGGTCCTTCAGGATCGCGCGCCGCGTCTCACCGCCGACGGCGGGATCGAGCTCGGCGCCCGAGGCCAGCCGCAGCGCCGCCTCGTACCAGCGCGCGGCGCTCGCGGGCGTGCGCGGGCGGATCATGTCCCCGGCGGCCCGCAGGAGGGCGATCGCCTGCGCGTCCCCGGGCGGGGCGGAGAACTCGACGTGGTGGGCGAGCACCGGGGGCGGCGCGCCGCGGCCCGCCAGCGCCTGGGCGACGCGGCCGTGGGCCGCGAGCCGCCAGCCACCGGGCGCGCCCTCGTAGACCGCGCGGTGCACGAGCGGGTGCCGGAACGCGAACTGGCGCGGGACGTCGGTCGCGCGCACGAGGCCGGAGGCGAGCAGCGCGTCCAGCGGCGCGAGCGGCTCCTCGAGGTCCGCCGCGGCCGCGGCCAGCTCGGGCTCGAACGGATCGCCGGCCACCGCCGCGCCCTCCAGCAACCGGCGTGGGACGGCGTCCAGCGTCCGCAGCTCGCCCGCGATCGCCTCCGCGACGCTGCCCGGCAGCGTCGCGCCCGCGCGCACGAGCTGCTCGATGTAGAACGGGTTGCCGCCGCTCTCGCGCAGCACCGCGTCGCGCTGCGCGGCCGGTAGCGCCGTGCCGATCAGCTCCAACGCCTCGTCGGGGTCCAGCGGGCCGAGGTCGATCCGGATCAACGCGTCGCCGTCCCGGAGCCCGTCCGGCGCGGGCGGCCGCATCGCGACCGCCACGAGCACGCGCCCGGCGGGCGGACGCCGGACCAGCGCGAGCAGCAGCTCCAGAGAGGCGGGGTCCGCGTGATGCATGTCGTCGAGCGTGAGCACCAGCGGCTTCGTCGCCGCCAGCCGGGCCAGCAGCTCGATCACCGCGCGGTGCGAGCGGTAGCGCTCGACCGCGAGCGTCGGCGTCGCGCCCGCGCGGTCCGCGAGCGCGGGGAAGATCCCGCCGAGCTGCTCGGTGTCCAGCCCGCGCAGCTTCGTGTCGTCGAGGCTGGCGAGGTGCGCGTCGAGCGCGTCGACGAGCGGCCCGTACGGCAGCTCGCGCTCGAACTCCGCCGCCCGCCCGCTCAGCACGAGCGCCCCGGCGGCCTCGTCGCGCAGGGCGCCGAGCAGCCGGGACTTGCCGATGCCGGGCTCGCCGGTGAGCGCGACGACGGCGGGGAGCCGACCGAGCGCGTCTTTGAGGCGGGCGAGTTCACGGGCGCGGCCGACCACTGGCCGCGCATGCTCTCACGCCGGGCTGACGACGACCGGCCCGCGGTGATGCAGGTGCCGCCGCGACAGCGCGAGCGCGGCGACCGACAGCGCGACCATCCCTGCGCCCACGTACATGGGGGAGGCGGCGGACACGTGCTCGGCGAGCTTGCCGGCCAGGTACGGCGCGACCGCACCGCCGGTGAAGCGCACGAACGAGTACGCCGCCGACGCGATCGGCCGCTCGACGACCGCCGCCGCCATCACGGCCTCGGTCAGCACCGTGTTGACGATGCCCAGCAGCGCGCCGCTGAGCACGATCACGACGATCAGGCCCGCCCGGGAGGCGTGGAAGATGCCGCCGAAGAACAGGTCGACCGCGACCAGCCCGAGCGTCACGCCGAGCACGGAGACCAGGCCGTAGCGCCGCTCCAGCCGCTGCGCGCCGAACACCGACGTCAGCGCGACGAGGACGCCCCAGCCGAAGTAGATGAGGCCGAGCTGGATCGCGCTCATGCCGAGCAGCAGCGGCGTGTACGCGAGGATCGTGAAGAAGCCGAAGTTGTAGAAGACGGCGACGATCGCCATCGACCGCAGGCCGCCGTGGCCGAGCGCGCGGAGCGGGTCCAGGATCGACACGCGGCGGGTGGGATTGGCCACGGGGCCGAGCCAGACCGCGATCAGCAGGAAGCCGATCGCCATCAGCACCGCGGTGCCGAAGAACGGCCCGCGCCAGGAGACGTTCCCGAGCAGGCCGCCGAGCAACGGGCCGGACGCGATGCCGAGGCCGAGCGCGGCCTCGTAGAGGATGATCGCCGAGGCCAGTCCGCCGGTCGCCGCGCCGACGATCACCGACAGCGCGGTGGCGATGAACAGCGCGTTGCCGAGGCCCCAGCCGATGCGGAAGCCGGCGATCTGGCCGATCGTGTCGGACAGGCCGGCCAGCGCGCTGAAGACGACGACCAGGAACAGGCCGACCAGCAGCGTCTTGCGCGGGCCGATGCGGGAGGCGAAGAAGCCGGTGACGAGCATCGAGAGCCCGGTCATCGCGAAGTAGCTCGTGAAGAGCAGCGAGACCTGACTCGGCGACGCGTTCAGGTCCTCGGCGAGGACCGGCAGGATCGGGTCCACGAGGCCGATGCCCATGAACGCCACGACGCACGCGAAGGCGACGGCATAGACGGAACGGGGTTGGTGCAGCAGAGAGCTCATACGTCAAGGAGTTGGTCGAGTGCGGGCAGGGCGGCGGCGAGCGCGGCACGCGCCTCGTCGTCCAGGCGGTCGAGCCGCTCCTGCAGGACGGCCGCCCGGCCGGCGCGCACCTCGGTGAGCTGGGCGCGGCCGACTTCCGTGATCTCGACGAGCACGGCCCGCGCGTCCTCCGCGTCGCGCGTCTTGCGCACGAGCCCGTCCTGCTCGAGCCGGTTGACCAGCACGGTCATCGTCGGCTGGGTCACGAGCTCGGCGGCGGCGAGGTCGGTCACGCGCTGCGGCCCCTCGGCGTCCAGGCGCCGGAGCGTGAGCAGGGCGCCGACGCTCCGTCCGCGCGGCGCGTGGGCGCGCAGGAGCTGCGTGACGAGCGCGACACGGCGCTCCAGCTGAGCGGCGAGATCTTCGATGGCAGAAATGTATAGCAGAGCTATATATCGCCGCGATGACACGTATCAGCCGCTCCGACTTCCTGCAAGTTGGAGTCATGGAGCGGCGGCGTTCGCGGTCGGCAAATACCCGCTACCTGCTAGTAAATGGACGGTGCAGTCCGTGAGGAACGCACATTCGGCCGTCAGGAGCGGTAGTCTGCATCCTGACCATGCCCAGTACTGCATCAACCTCATCTAGTAACGGTACGCGTCCGGCGGGTGAAACGTCCGAGGCTCGTATCGCGAAGGCGCTCGCGCATCCGTTGCGCGCACGCATCCTCCAGCGGCTCGGCGAGCGGGTCGCCAGCCCCGGTGACCTCGCGGTGGAGCTCGGGGCTCCGCTCGGGGTCGTCAGCTACCACGTGCGCATGCTGCGCGACTACGACTGCGTGGAGCTCGTGCGCACGGAGCCGCGTCGCGGCGCGCTGCAGCACTTCTACAAGGCCACCGCCCGGCCGACCCTCGACGAGGGGCAGTGGCGCACGCTTCCGTCGGGGCTCCGGGGTGAGCTGGCCGGCGAGACGATCCAGGAGCTCGTGACCGACCTGGCCGCCGCGGCGGACGAGGGCGCGCTCGAGGATCCCGAGGTCGTGCTCGCCCGCACGCCGCTCGAGCTCGACGAGAAGGCGTTCAAGAAGCTCAACAAGCTCCTGGCCAAGACGCAGGAGCAGGTGCACGCGATCGCCGCCGAGAGCGCCGCGCGCGGGACCGACGGTGTGTTCGCCACCGAGCTCGGCCTGCTGCACTTCAAGCGCGCCGGCAACGACAGCTGATCCTTCGGGCAGCCGCGCGGTCAGCGATCGGACCGCGCGGCTGGTCCTGCTCGCACTTCCGTTCTCCTCAGTGGGTACGGCGCCCGCATGCGATCCACATTCGCCGGACTGATCATCACCGCCGTCATGCTGGCGCTGGTTCCGAGCGCGGCTCGAGCGGACGACACGTCGCTCAGGAAGACCGTCGCGACGCAGGCCAAGAAGTGGGAGAAGGCCGCCAAGCGCTACGCCAACAGCGTGAAGGGCCTGGAAGACGGCGACGAGGCGAAGCTCAAGAGCGCCACGCGCACGTTCGCCAAGGCGACGCGGAGCTTCCACGGCAAGGTCGAGGCCGAGGAGGCGTCGTCCTCCAAGCTCCGGACGGCCCGGACGAAGCTGCTCGACGGGCTGGAGACGTACGACGAGGCCCTCGACAAGCTGATCGAGGCGATCGACGCCGACAGCAAGTCCAAGCTGCGCTCGGCGCAGAAGAAGGCCGATAGCGCGGAGAAGAAGCTGCGCTCGGCCGCGAAGGCGTTCTCCTAGCCCACGGGCGCGCTCACCCGCCGTCCGCGGCGGGTGAGCCCACCTCGCGCAGCCGGTTGATGTCGACGCGCGCGTCGATCACGAACAGGAAGCTGCCGTCCGCCCCGAGCTTCGGCTCGTAGCGCTTGCCGTCGTACAGCAGCGGCGGGGGCGGCGTATGGCTCGCACGCGCGAGCCCGAACACGAGGGTCTTGCCGCCGACCTGCATCAGGTCCAGCGTCCGCGGCAGCCGCTTCAGGTCCACGCACATGCCGGGGACGTCGTCGCCGTACGGGTGGAAGCGCCCGTCACGGAGGAGCCCGAGCCGCTCGCCCAGCGCGTAGCCGGCCAGCACGCAGTCCTGCCCGGTGCGGGACGTGAACACGCCGACGCCGAACGTGTACCGCGGGTCCGGGCTCGGGGCGGTGATCGTCAACCGCGGGCCGTCGGTCGCGCGGACCTCCGGGCCTTCGAGCACGCCCGGGAACGGCCGGTCCAGCGCCTTGCCCTCGGACAGCAGACCGGTGCCCTGCGCGCCCGCGGCGACCCCGAGGCCGCCCAGGACGAGCACGCCGGCGACGCGCAGACGCCACCGCCTCCGCGGGCGCGGGCGGGTCTCGTGCTCGCGCACGGCCGCGGCCACGAGCTGGTCGCGGATCGCGTTCTGCACCTGGCGGTCGCTCACGCGACGTCCTCCATCCCGAGATCGTCGCGCAGGGCCCGCGCCAGGGCGCGCAGGCCGCGGGAGACGCGTGCCCGCGCGACCTGCTGGGAGACCTCGAGCGTGGCGGCCAGGTCCGCGTACGAGCGCTCCTGGATGATCCGCAGGTCCACCGCGCGCCGCTGGTCGTCCGGCAGCGCGTAGACGGCGTCCAGCAGCGGCCCGTCCAGCGAGTCCAGCCCGGCGAGCGCCTCGACGCGGACGAACTCGTCCTCGTCCATCGGCGGGACCTCGATCGCGAAGCGCTCCAGCGCCGCGCGCTCGACCCGGCCGGAGCGCCAGTAGTGCCAGAGCTCGGTGCGCGCGATCGCGAACAGCCAGCCCTGCTCCTCCGCCGCCGTGTCGCCGCGGAACTGCATGCGCTGGGCGAGCACCTTCGCGAACGTCTCGGACATCAGGTCGACCGCGACCTCCGGGTCGAACACGCGCCGCGCGAGGTAGGCGAGCACGCGGTCCGAGTACGCGTCGTAGAAGGCGGCGTACTGCTCGGGGTCCCGCTGCGCGCGGGCCAGCAGGCTCGTGGTCGGCGAGGGCCGAAGAATGCGGAGCCTGGGCACGGCGCAGCGAGCGTAGTCGACCGCGCGGATGCAGTGACGCACTGAGCGTTGCGTCTCCGGTGCGAGCGCGCGATACAACGTCGGGCGTTGACCGAGTCGCTGATCGTCGTCGTCCTCGGGCTGCTGGCGATCGCCGGGGCGACGTCCGTCGCACCCCGGCTCGGGGTGGCCGCGCCGCTGCTGCTGGTGCTGGTCGGCATCGGCGTCAGCTTCCTCCCGTTCGTGCCGGACGTGGAGATCGAGCCGCACTGGATCCTGACCGTGGTGCTGCCGCCGCTGCTGTATTCGGCCGCGGTGTCGATGCCGGCGATGGACTTCCGGCGCGAGTTCACGGCGATCCGCGGGCTCTCGGTCGTGCTCGTGGTGCTGAGCGCGTTGTTGCTCGGCCTGTTCTTCTCCGCCGTGATCCCGGGGTTGAGCCTCGCCTGGGGGATCGCGCTGGGCGCGATCGTCAGCCCGACGGACGCGGTGGCGACGTCGATCGTCAAGCGCGTCGGCGTCTCGGGCCGGATCACCGCGGTGCTGGAGGGGGAGAGCCTGCTCAACGACGCCACGGCGCTCGTGATCCTGCGCAGCGCCGTGGCGGGCGCGGCCGCCTCGGTCTCGTTCGGCGGGGTGGTGGGCGATTTCGCCTTCGCGGTCGCCGCGGCGGTGGTGATCGGCTTCGTCGTCGGCCACGCGAACCTGTGGTTCCGCGCGCGCGTCGCGGACCCGGCGGTCAACACCGTGCTCGGCTTCACCGTGCCGTTCCTCGCCGCCGTCCCGGCCGAGGAGATCGGCGCGTCCGGGCTGGTGGCGGCGGTCTGCGCGGGCCTCGCGACCGGCCGCCACGGGCCGGAGCGGCTCTCACCGCGGCACCGCCTGTCCGACACCGAGAACTGGCGGACGGTCGAGCTCGTGCTCGAGGGCGGCGTGTTCCTCGTGATGGGCCTCGAGCTGTCGGCGATCCTCGAGGACGCGGAGGGGGACCTCGGCACCGCGGTCGCCGTCGCGGCGGGCGCGCTGACGCTGACGCTGCTGATCCGCGCCGCCTACGTGGCGCCGCTGCTGGCGGGCCTCGCGCGCCGCGTCGACCGCGGCGAGCGGCGCATCCGCCGGGCCGAGGAGATGCAGGCGCGCCTCGACGAGGGCGACCCGGAGGTCGTCAAACGGCTCACGCGCCGCGCGTCTGACGCCGAGACGGCGGTCGAGCGCTTCCGCGCGCGCGTGCGCCGTGTGCTGGCCGACCTGGACTACTTCCGCGCCGAGCCGCTCGGCTGGCGCGAGGGCACCGTGGTCGTGTGGGCGGGCATGCGCGGGGCGGTCACCCTCGCCGCCGCCCAGACCCTTCCGGAGGACACGCCGCAGCGCTCGCTGCTGATCCTGATCGCGTTCCTGGTGGCGGCTGGGTCGCTGATCATCCAGGGCGGGACGCTGCCGCGCATGGTGCGCTGGGTCAAGCCCGCGCCGGAGCGCTTCGACCCGGACGAGCGGGCGCGGCTGGACGAGCGGCTCGCGCTGGCGTCGGCCGGGATGGACGGCGACCGCGTCGCCGTCCTTGACGCCCAGCGCGCCGCGCTTCTCGACGCCCGTGACGAGGGCGTCTTCAGCGCCGGCGCGCTGAACGCCGCGCTCGCGCGGCTCGACGCCGAGCAGATCGGGATCGAGCTCCGGGCTTAGGCGACGACGTCGACTTCCGCTTGCAGCGGCGGGAGCTCGGGGCGGGAGTCGATGCGGAGCAGATACCTCCCGGGCGGGAGCCCGGTGGGCACAGTGCGGGTCTCGGTGAACGTGCGACCCGGTCCGATCACCTCGGTCAGCAGGACGCGGTCGCAGATCGCGTTCGAGCCCGGGCGCTCGGGCGTGATGACGTAGTCGTACGCGCAGTCGACCGGGATCGGCTCCCACCCGGCCGCCGTGGGCCGCAACCAGCGCGTGTCGCCCAGCGTCCCGCCCGCCGGACAGCGGCCGGCGTTGCGCAGGCCGACCGTGAACCGCTGCCCGCTGCGCAGCCCTTTCCCGAGCTGCAGCGTGGGCGCGGTCTCGGGCCCGTGCTCGCAGCTCAGCGTCGGGCGCGTGTCCCGGCGCACGACGATCCAGCTCCAGTACCGCTGTTTGCCGACGTCGAGCCGCAGCGCGAGCCGTCGTCCCTGATGACCGGCCATGTAGTGGTCGACGCGGCCATGCCGCAGCGTCTTGCGAGCGAGCGACCGCAGCGGCCGTCCGTTGCGGCCCACGACGACGAGCGACACCGTGACCGGCGTGCGCGAGCGCACCTCGAGTGCAACGACGTGGTACGCGGTCAGCTCGACGCTCGCGGTCAGCGGCCAGTCGACCTGCACGCCCTTGGCCTTCAGCTTCGCCACGTCCGGCGGGTTCGCCGGTGGCAACGCCGCGGCGGCCGCGGGCACGAGCAGGAGCGCTGCGAGGGCGAGCACGATCGTCCGGACCATGGGTTCGAGTATGCGCCGCGGCAGGTGGGAGCGGACGCGGCCGAGCGGGACCGGCTCGGCGCAGGCCGAGCCGGTCCTCCCCCTAGGCGAGCTGGAAGCGCGCGACCAGGCGCTCGAGCTGCTCGGCCGTCGCCGCGAGCTCCTCGGCGGAGGCCGCGATCTCCTGGGCGGACGCCGAGGTCTGCTGCGTGGCCGCCGTGACCTGCTCGGCCGAGGCCGACGACTGCTCGGCGACGCTGGCGACCGCTCCGATCTCGTGCTCGAGGCGCCGGCCGCTGGAGGAGATCTCCTCGACGGCCGAGGCGATCTCGGTCGCGCGGGCGGTCATGTCCTCGACCGACCCGCCGATCCGCAGGAACGCCTCGCGCGTCCGGGCGACGGTGGCGGCCCCCTCCTCGGTCCGCTGCACGCCGTCGCCGGCGACGGTCACCGCGTTGTGGGTCTCGGCCTGGATCTCGCCGATCAGGCCGGAGATCTGGCCGGCCGCCGTCTGGGACTCCTCGGCGAGCTTGCGGACCTCCTCGGCGACGACGGCGAAGCCCTTGCCCTGCTCGCCCGCACGGGCGGCCTCGATGGCGGCGTTGAGGGCCAGCAGGTTGGTCTGCTCGGCGATCGCGGTGATCGTCTCGACGATCCCGCCGATCTGCTCGGACTTGGAGGCGAGCTGCTGGATCGCGCCGGTGACCTCCTCGGAGGCGGCGCGCACGGAGGTCATCGCCTGGGTGGCGTGCTCGGCGGCGTCGACGCCTTCGCGGGCCAGCTCACGCGTCTGCTCGGCTACTCGGGCGGCCGCCTGCGCGTTCTCCGCCGAATGACGGGCGGCCGCGGACACCTCGTCACCGGCCGCGCGAGCGCTCGTGACGCCGCGCACCTGGCGCTCGGCGCCCTGGGCGACCTCGCCGATCGCGGTGGCGATCTCGCCGACTGCGCGGCCGGCCTCCTGCGACGTGGACGCCATCTCCTCGGAAGCCGCCGACAGCGTGGTCGCGCTGCCGCTGACGCCGCCGACGATGTCGCTGAGGTTGGCCACCATCCCGCTGAGGGAGGTGCCGAGCGCGTCGTCGGCCGAGCGCGGCCGCACGTCGACCGTGAGGTCACCGGCGGCGACCCGGTCCGCGGCCCCGGCCATCTCCTGCAGGTAGGCCATCATCCGCCGCATGGCGTCGCCGAGGTCGCCGACCTCGTCGCGGTTCGTGACGTCGACGGTGTGCCCGAGGTCACCCTCGGCCACGCGGTCGGCGGCGCCCAGGACCTTGCGGATGCCCTTGACGATCCCGTTCGCGACCAGGAAGGCGATCGCGAAGCCGGCGACGCCGGCCACGATGATGAGGAGCAGCGCGAAGCGCTTCGCGGACGCCGCGGCGGCCACGCTGTCCGCGTCCCCGGACTGCGCGAGCGCGACCTTGGAGTCGAACAGCTCGGTGAACGCCGCGGCGACCGCCGTGAACGCCGGGACGCCCTCGCGCTTGTTGAGCGCGTAGGCCTCCTGGGTGCGGCCGCGCGCCGACAGCGCGAGGACCCGCTCGCGGATCGCGTCGTACGCGTCGCTCGCGGCCGCCAGCTCGGCGAACGAGCGCTTGGCCGAGTCGCTCTGCAGCGTGCCGCGCACCGCCGTGAGCCGCTTGTCCGTCTCCGCGCTGTTGGCCTTGATCTTGGCGTCGAGCTCGCGCTTGGCCGCCACGTCGGCGCCTTCGAGGATGTGGTTGTTCAGGAACGCGCGGTTCTCGTTGAGCTTCGCGCGGGCCACACCCATGTCCGCCAGCGGCTTGGCGGCGTACACGTACATCGCGTGCGCCTCGTCGGCGACCGTGCTGGTTCCACGGATGCCGACGAGGCCGACCACGACCATGAGCCCGAGCAGCAGGCCCACGGTGGCGAGGAGCTTCGTCTTGATGGAGGTTCTCATGTAACGCCCATCGACCGCACGCGCTTAAAGCTTGTGTTCAGTGTGGAGATGCACACTGCGCGGCGGGGCGCGATCTGCTCAGACGACCTGCGCGGCGGCGTGGCCCGACGCCCATGCCCACTGGAAGTTGAAGCCACCGAGGTGGCCGCTGACGTCCAGCACCTCGCCGATGAAGTACAGGCCCGGGCTCTTGAGCGACTCCATCGTCTTCGGGGAGACCTCGCGCGTGTCGACCCCGCCGAGCGTGACCTCCGCCGTGCGGTACCCCTCGGTGCCGGCCGGCACCAGCCTCCACGCGTTCAGCCGCTCGGCGATCGCGCGCAGCTGCGCCGGCGTGTGCTGCTTCATCGGCTTGGACGTGAACCAGCGGTCTGCGAGCAGGGCGGCCAGCTTCTTCGTGAAGACCTCGCCCAGCACGGTCTTCAGCTCGCTGTTCGGGCGCGCCGCCTGCTGGCCCTGCAGCCACTCCAGCGCGTCGCGGTCCGGCAGGAGGTTGATCTCCACGACGTCGCCCGGATGCCAGAACGAGGAGATCTGCAGGATCGCCGGCCCGCTCAGCCCACGGTGCGTGAACAGCAGGTTCTCGCGGAAGCTCTGCCCGTTGCACGCGGCCACGCAGTCCACCGACGTGCCCGACAGCTCCGTGCACAGCGCCTTCAGCTCGCCCGAGACCGTGAACGGCACCAGCCCGGCGCGCGTGGGGAGGACGTTGTGCCCGAACTGGCGCGCGACCTCGTAGCCGAACCCGGTCGCGCCCAGCGTCGGGATCGACAGCCCGCCGGTGGCGATCACGAGCGACTGCGCGGTGACGTCCCCGAGGTCGGTGCCCAACGCGTACCCCGCCTCGGTCTTCTCGATGGCCCGCACGCTGGTGTTCACGTGCCACTCGACACCGGCCTGCTCGCACTCGTCCAGCAGCAGGTTGAGGATGTCCTTCGACCGGTTGTCGCAGAACAGCTGGCCGAGCTTCTTCTCGTGGTAGGGCACCTCGTGCTTGCTCACCAGCGCGATGAAGTCCCACGGCGTGTAGCGCCCCAGGGCCGACTTGCAGAAGTGCGGGTTGGTCGCGACGTAGTTCGCCGGCTCCGCCCACATGTTCGTGAAGTTGCAGCGCCCGCCGCCGGACATCAGGATCTTCTTGCCGGGCTTGTTCGAGCTGTCCAGCAGCAGCACCCGGCGCCCGCGCTCGGCGGCCGTGATGGCGCACATCAGCCCGGCGGCGCCGGCGCCGATGATCACTACGTCGAAGGTGCGCACGAACGATCCCGAGAACGACGAAAGCCCCGGGTGTCCGGGGCTTTCGGTGAGGAGCGGATGAAGGGACTCGAACCCTCGACCTTCTGCATGGCAAGCAGACGCTCTAGCCAACTGAGCTACATCCGCGCTGCGGGCGATGACTATAGCCATCCATATCCGAGCTTCAAGGGGTCCCAGTACATTCATCTCATGGCGGACTCCCCAACTGAGCGGCGACCCAGGACTCCGCTGCCCCCGCGACAAGACGCGAAGCCTCCTGCGGGCCGGCCCGGGAACGGAGCGAAGGTCAACGAGGGTCGGATGAACCGGATGCCCGGCGGGCGGAACTTCTGGTTCATCGTGCTGGGCCTGCTGGTCCTCAACTACGTGCTGATGGCCGTGATCTCGCCCGGCACGAAGCCGAGCGTCACCGTGCCGTACAGCAACACGGCGGCCAACAACGGCTTCATTCAGCAGGTCGAGCAGGGCAACGTCGTCAAGGTCACGTCGCAGGGCGAGACGATCGACGGCGAGTTCAAGAACGCGGTCAAGTACCCGCCGGACAGCAAGGACAAGGCGGCGAAGAACTTCGACACGCAGCTCCCGGCGTTCGTGACCTTGAACAGCAACAACGGGCTGCAGAAGCTGCTCGAGGACAACAAGGTCGAGATCTCGGCGGAGCCGATCAACGACGGGCGCGGGTTCTTCACGAGCCTGCTGCTCGGGTTCGGCCCGGTGATCCTGCTCGTCTTCCTGTTCGTCTGGCTCTCCCGGCGGGCCGCGGGTGGCCAGATGGGCGCGATCGGCTCCTTCGGGCGCTCACGCGCGCGGCGCGTGGAAGGCAACGACACGAAGGTCACGTTCAACGACGTCGCGGGCATCGACGAGTCCAAGGGCGAGCTCACCGAGGTCGTCGACTTCCTCAAGAACCCCGAGAAGTACCAGAAGCTCGGCGGGCGGATCCCGCGCGGCGTGCTGCTCGCGGGGCGTCCGGGCACGGGCAAGACGCTGCTCGCGCGCGCGGTCGCGGGGGAAGCGGGCGTGCCGTTCTTCAGCATCTCCGCGTCCGAGTTCGTCGAGGCGATCGTCGGCATCGGCGCGAGCCGCGTGCGTGACCTGTTCAAGCAGGCCAAGGAAGCCGCGCCCGCGATCATCTTCATCGACGAGCTCGACGCGATCGGGCGTCAGCGCTCGTCCGGTGGCGGCCCGTTCAGCGGCGGCAACGACGAGCGCGAGCAGACGCTCAACCAGATCCTCACGGAGATGGACGGCTTCGAGCAGGGCGACACGGTGATCGTGCTGGGCGCGACCAACCGGCCCGAGATCCTCGACTCCGCGCTGCTGCGTCCCGGCCGCTTCGACCGGCGCGTCACCGTGCCGGCACCGGACAAGGAGGGGCGCAAGAAGATCCTCCAGGTCCATACGCGCAGCCTGCCGCTGGACACCGACGTCGACCTGGACGACATCGCCGCGATCACGCCGGGCATGGTCGGTGCCGACATCGCCAACCTGGCCAACGAGGCGGCGCTGCTGGCGGCCCGACGCGGGCACGGGAAGGTGCAGCGGATCGACTTCACCGACAGCCTCGAGAAGATCGTGCTCGGCGCGCCGCGCGGGATCGTCCTCTCCGAGGAGGAGAAGCGCCGCACGGCCTACCACGAGTCCGGGCACGCGATCGTCGGCATGCTCACGCCGGGCGCCGACCCGGTGCGCAAGGTGTCGATCATCCCGCGCACGATGTCGCTGGGCGTGACGATCAGCTCGCCGGACGCCGAGCGCACGAACTACGACGTGGACTACCTGACCGGCCGGATCAAGGTCGCGCTGGGCGGGCGGATCGCGGAGGAGGTCGTGTACGGCTCGATCTCCGCCGGGGCGGAGTCCGACATCCAGCAGCTGACCGGGATCGCGCGCCAGATGGTCGGCCGCTGGGGCATGAGCCGGGCGGTCGGGCCGATCGCGGTCATCCCGTCCGACGCCCAGGGCCCGCTGCTCCCCGGCGTGTCCGAGGTCTCCCAGGCCACGCAGGAGCTGATCGACCGCGAGGTCAAGCGGATCGTCGACGAGCAGTACGCGCAGGTCCTGCAGCTGCTGACCGACAACCGCGACAAGCTCGACAGCCTGACCGAGCGCCTCCTCGAGGAGGAGACGCTCGACATGGACGACGCGTACGAGGCGGCCGGCCTGGTCGCCCCGCGCGCACCCGCGGACGTTCCGCTGAACGCCTAGGACGCTCCTCAACCGCGCAGCGCGGCCCGGCCGCGCTGCACGCTGGTCTCACCCCGCGCGAGCCGCTCGCGCGGGGCGTCGAGCAGCGTGCCGTCCTCGGCCAGGTAGTCACGCCAGGAGTGCGCCGGCCGGTAGCCGAACAGCCGCTCGGCCTTCGCGTAAGAGATCCCGCCCGCGTCCTCGCGCGCGAGCTCGGCGACCGTGACCCCCTCACCGAAGTGGTGGGCGACCAGCTCGCGCAGGGGGCGTCCCGCGCCGTTGTCCGCGGACACGACGTAGGCCGTCTCGTGCCCGGTCGTCGCGCTCTCCGCGGCGAGGCGGAGGCCGTGGGCGAGGTCGTAGACGTCGATGTAGGACCAGAACGAGACGCTCGGCTCCGAGCCCAGCGGGTCGCTGAGCCACGGCCGGAGGGAGCGCTCGTAGTTGCCCTCCCACTGCACCCAGGAGGGGCGGATGGACACGGCGGTGACGTCCGAGCGGGCGACCAACGCGTCCATCAGCTGCTCGCCGAACACCTTCGCGAGCGCGTACGGGTCCTGCGGGCGGCTCTCGAGCGTCTCGTCGATCGGTGCGACCGGCGCATGGAACGGGCGCTCGGCGAACGCCATCCCGGTCACGGTCTCGCTGGAGACGTGCACGACGCGGTCGACGCCCATGCGCACTGCGGCCTCCGCGACGTTGAAGGTCGCGAGCACGTTGTTGCGGAACACGGTCGCGGGTGGGTTGCGGGTCGGCTCGGGGAGCGCAGCGCAGTGGATGACGACGTCGGCGCCGCGCACGACCGCGAACGCGTCGCCGGCGTCGGTGAGGTCGGCCTGCACGTAGTGGGCGCTGAGCTCGCCGCCTTCGTAGACGGGCGGCGCGAGATCGCACCCGACCACCTGATGGCCTGCGGAGAGGAGCTCGTGGACCGTCGCCGCACCCACCTTCCCGAGCGCGCCGGTGACCAAGATCTGCATCCGCGCTTGTTACCAGACCGGGCGTCAACCGGGAGAGCCCGATCCGCAGCTGAACGTTTGACCTTTTCGCGGTTCGGCAACTAACCCATGTGTCCGATGACACAAGGCCGCGGCCGGGCAGGGTCGTAGGGGAGAGTGAGGACATGGCTGGAACCGTGGGACGCGGAACCGAGACCGAGACCACCCGCACGGGTGGTCGCTTCGACCGGGGAGAAGCGCCGGCCGGCGAGGCGCAGTACGCGCCGGAAGCGCGCTCGGGCGTGCTTCCGCCGATGGAATACGCCGACATGCCGGAGCCCTTGCCGCTGCGCAAGGTCCTCGGGCCGAGCGTGATCCTGGCGGGCGTCGGCGTCGGCTCGGGCGAGTACATCCTGTGGCCGTACATCTCGACGAACGCCGGCATCGGGTTCCTCTGGCTCGCCGTCGTGGGCGTCACGTTGCAGTACTTCCTCAACATGGAGATCGAGCGGTACACGCTCGCCACGGGGGAGACCGCGATCGCCGGCTTCGCGCGCTACTGGAAGCCGTGGGGGCTGATCTTCTGCGTCGGCGCGATCGTGCCGAACATCTGGCCCGGCTGGGGCACGGCGGGCGCGACCACCTTCACGTACCTGGTGGGAGGCAACCCGACGACGATCGCGATCATCGTCTGCATAGCCATCGCCATCGCGTTGACGACCTCGCCCGTCGTCTACAAAGCGCTCGAGACGGCGGAGTTCTTCAAGATCGGCCTGACGATCGTGTTCCTGGCGATCGCCGTGATCGCCGCGATCCCGCTGTCCGCGTGGGGTGACCTGAGCGACAACGCCGGCAACCTCGGCAGGCTGCCGATGGACGACGTCGAGATCGCCGTGCTGCTCGCCGGCCTCGTGTTCGCGGGCGCGGGCGGCGCGAACAACCTCGTGCAGTCGAACTGGATCCGCGAGAAGGGCTTCGGCATGGGCAAGTACGTGCCGAAGATCCAGTCGCCGCTGACCGGCGAGCCGGAGCCGCAGCCGTCGACCGGCACGATGATGCGCCAGGACGAGGAGAACATCCGGCGCTGGAAGGGCTGGTGGAAGGTCGCCAACCGGGAGCAGCTCGTCTCCTTCTGGGCGATCTGCCTCGCCTCGATCATCACCTTCAGCGTGCTGGCCTACTCCACGGTCGGCAACCAGCAGCTGTCCGACTCCCCCGACTTCGACTTCATCAAGGGCGAGGGCGAGATCCTCAAGGACGTCGTGGGGCCGTGGTTCGGCACGTTCTTCTGGATCTTCGGCACCGTGTCGCTGATGCTCGTGGCGCTCGGCGTCGTCGACTACGTCGCGCGGGTCGTCTCCGACGTCCTCAAGACGCTGCACCTGCGCGACAACGAGAACCTGAGCGAGTCCAAGCTCTACACGTTCGTCGTGTGGGGCATGTGCGCCGCCGGCGTGTGCGTCCTGCTGTCGGGCATGGACCAGCCGCTCGTCCTGCTCGTGCTGTCCGCGTGCCTGAACGGCATCGTGATGTTCGTGTACTCGTGCCTGCTGATCAAGCTCAACCGCAACGGGCTGCCGTCGGCGATCCGCGTGCGCGGCGCGCGCCTGGGCGTGCTGATGTTCTGCGTCGCGTTCTACGGGTTCTTCGCCGGCTGGTACGTCATCGTCCAGATGGGAGAGTTGTTCTGATGCTCGCGCGCAGGGTCTTCGCCCGGTTCGTCGTGTTCGTCGCGGCCTTCACCGTCCTCTACGTGCTCGCCTGGCTGCTGGGGGTGTTGAGCACCTAACCGTTCGTATGGACAAGTGGCCGAGTTGACCTGCGGCCCGTCGCCGTCCATCTTGTCCGGACACAGACGGGACCCGCAGGGAGGCGCGGCCAGCTTGTCAGCACGAACTTTCACCATCAAGGCGGTTGTGGCGGCGGTCATCGCGGTGTGCGCGTGGCCGTCGCTGGCGAGCGCGCAGAGCGTCTCGGAGGCGCCCACGGTCTCCGGCTCCGCGATCTCGGGCCAGACCCTGACCGCCAAGGGCGGCAAGGGCACCAACGGCTACTGGTACGGCTACCAGTGGGCGCGCTGCACGAGCACGACCGAGAGCAGCTGCTCGTGGCTGGCGAACGAGAACAGCGCCACGTACGTGCTGGACGGCAGCGACGTGGGCAAGCGCATCCGCGTCGCCTACGTCTCCTTCCGCGCCTGGAACGACTACGCGTACAAGCTCTCGGCCGCGACCGCCGTGGTCGCGGTCCCGACGCCGACCCCTACCCCGACGCCGACGCCGACGCGCACGCCGACCCCGACGCCGACGCCGACGCGCACGCCGACCCCGACGCCGACGCGCACCCCGACGCCGACGCCGACGAAGACGCCGACCCCGACGCCCACCAAGACGCCCACGAAGACCCCGACGCCGGCGCCCACGAAGACCCCGGTCGCCACCGCGACGCCCGTCACCGGCGGCGTCGGCGGCACGGTCGGTGGTGGCGACACGTCCACGCCCGCGCCGCCGCCGCCCGCCCAGACGGTCGAGCCCGTGCCGTTGCCGCCGCCGGGCGAGACCGCGACGGCCCCCGCCGGCGGCGTCCTCGGCGCGACCGACACGCGTAAGCCGAAGATGCTCAAGCCCTTCCCGGTCGTCCGCATCCGCGGCCAGCTGACCTCCACCGGCGCCGACATCGACGTGCTCACCGTCAAGGCCCCGAAGGGCGCGAAGATCGACGTCACCTGCTCCGGCAAGGGCTGCCCCCGCACGTCGGTCGCCAAGGCCACCAAGGTCGTCCACATCACCCAGTTCCAGACGGTCCTGCGCGCCGGCATCAAGCTCCGCGTCGCGGTCTCCAAGCCCGGCTACATCACCAAGGTCACGATCTTCCAGATCCGCAAGGGCAAGGCCCCGCTGCGCACCGACCAGTGCCAGGCGCCGGGCCAGGCCAAGCTGACGCGCTGCCCGAAGTAGCCCCGGAAACGCCGAAGGCCCCGCACGAGCGGGGCCTTCGCCTCAGAGGCGCCGACCGGAATCGAACCGGTGTACACGGCTTTGCAGGCCGCTGCCTAGCCACTCGACCACGGCGCCGGAGTGAGCGCATGATCTTAGCCCGTCGAATCCGCGGTCGTCGTTGCTACTCTGTCGGCCGTCGCGGGGCGATTAGCTCAGTTGGTTAGAGCGCACGCTTGACATGCGTGAGGTCACTGGTTCGAATCCAGTATCGCCCACTCCCAAGACCCGCCCCGGCGGGTCTTCGTCGTTCTGGCCGCATGTTCGGCCATCGCCGGGATCGGCTCAAACGCACCCCGGTGCGGGTCGATGGCGGGGGGACATGCTCCTTCGCCGCAGTCTCGTCGCCGCGCTCGCGGTCCTCGCGCTCGTCCCCGGCGCCGCGCTCGCGCTGCCGCCGGTCGGGAGCGTGACCGAGCTGACCGCGCCCACGTCCGGCTCGCAGAACAGCCCGCTGGCCGTGGGCGCCGACGGGAACGTCTGGTACCCGCGGCTGCTCGACGACCGGATCGTGCGGGTCACGCCGGCCGGCGTCGTGACGGAGTTCCCGGTCACCGCGATGGCGGGGCCGGCCGGGCTCGTCGCCGGGCCCGACGGCCAGCTGTGGTTCGCCGAGACGTCCGGCAACCGGATCGGCCGGATCTCGACCGCGGGCGTGCTGACCGAGTTCGCGCTTCCGACGCCGGGAGCGTGGCCGGCGGTGGTGGCGGTCGGCCCGGACGGGAACCTGTGGTTCACCGAGTACGACGGCGGCAAGATCGGCCGGATCACCCCGGCCGGCGTGATCACCGAGTTCGCGCTGCCGACGCCGGCGGCGCTGCCGTACGGGATCGTGGCGGGGCCTGACGGCGCGCTGTGGTTCACCGAGTACGCCGGCAACACGATCGGCCGGATCACCACGTCCGGGACGATCACCGAGTTCCCGCTGCCCACGGCCGCCGCGCACCCGCTCGCGATCGAGGCCGGCTCGGACGGGGCGCTGTGGTTCACCGAGCCCGGAGCGGCCGCGGTCGGGAGGATCTCCACGAGCGGGACGATCACCGAGTTCCCGGTCCCGACCGCCGGATCAGAGCCGTGGGAGCTGACGAGCGCGGTCGACGGCAACCTGTGGTTCAGCTACGTGGACCAGCCGCTGGTCGGTCGCATCACGCCCGGCGGCGTCGTCACGGAGTTCGCCGTCCCGAGCGGGCCGACCGGCGCGATCGCGTCCGGCCCGGACGGCGCGGTGTGGGTGACGCAGTTCGGCGACGACCGGATCGCGCGCCTGTTCGTGGCCGGCGCCGAGGCGTCCCTCACGGCCGACAACGTCGCGTTCGGCGCGCTCGAGCTGGGCACGGACGCGGTCCGCGCCGTCACCCTGACCAACGCGGGCACGCTCGACCTGCCGGTCGCTTCGGTGGCGCTGACGGGCTCGTCCGCGTTCGCGCTGAGCGGCGCCACGTGCACGGCCCAGACGGTGTTGCGCGGTGGTGAGGCGTGCACGCTGTCGGTGCGGTTCGCGCCGTCGGTGGCCGGCGCGGCCACGGCCACGGTGAGCGCGGCCGGTGCCTCGGTCGCGATCAGCGGGAGCGGGGTCCTGCCGACGCCACCGCCACCGCCCACGCCGGTCCCGCCCGCGCCGGTCCCACCGACGACGACCACCGCGCCGCCCGTGGCCACGCCGGCCGTGCCGTCGGTGCGGAACGTGTCCGTCACCGCCGCCGCGATCAAGCTCAAGATCAGCTGCCCGAGCGCGTGCTCGGGGACGGCCACGGTCAAGCGCGGCGCCACCGTGCTCGGCCGCGCCTCCTTCAAGGCGACGTCCGCCCGGACCGTCACCGTGAAGGTGAAGGCCAAGCGCCGCTCAGGCCGCGTGACGATCACGCTCACGACCCGCGACGGCGCCCGCGTCAGCGTCAGCCGCGTGCTCTGACCCGCGGGCGGGGGCCGCGACGCACGGTCGCGGCCCGCCACCGCACGCTAGGGGTTCGTCGTCGACAGCGTGAACGTCACCGTCTTCGAGTAGGCGCCCGTGCGCAGCGCATCGTTCTTCTTGATCAGCTGCTTGAACGTGGCGACGACCTTCTCGTTGGACGTCGGGCCGGTCCAGGCCGACTTGGCGAGCTCGACGCGGAGCGGCTCGGCGAGCGAGAACGCGCCGTTGGTCAGGAAGCCCGGCGCGGAGACCGAGAGGGCCGCGTCGCCCGCGGTGCTCGTCACGCTGAGGTCGGAGGTCGCCGTGTACTCCTGCTCGACGCCCGGCGTGAAGGTGCCGAACGTGGCCGGCGCGCCGACCGAGAGGGCCAGCGTCGCCGGGACCGCGCCGCCGACCGTGCCGGTGGTGGAGGTGGACGTGGGATTGTCGATCGACGCCTGCAGCAGGGCGATCACCGCGCGCGCCTGACGCAGGACGCCGTCGCGGACGGCCGCGTCGGAGATCCGGCTCGTGGCCTGGGAGGCGATGTCCTCGAGGTAGAAGATCGCCGTGTACTTGTCGTCGGCGGTGCCGTAGGCCTCGGCCTGGGCGGCGGAGGCCTTCAGGCGCGTGCCGACCGCGGCGTCGATGCGCGAGCCGTAGTCGTCGACGAGGTCGCGGATGTCGGTGTACCAGGCGGGGTCACGCGTGAAGTCCTCGACGATGTAGCCCTTCTCGGCGTTCGCGAGGGTCGTCGCGACGACCTTGTCGACGTAGGACTGCACGGTCGGGTAGAGCGTGGCGAGCTGGGCGTCCGTCATCGGCAGCGAGCTGCCGTCGAGGGCGCAGAAGCCGCCGCCGCTGTTGGTGCCGCTGTTGATGCGGATCGCCGCCTCCTGCTGGGACAGGCGGATGCCGCCCTGGGCGAGGCCGAGCGCGTCACGCGTGATCGCGCCGCCCGCCGCGGTGGCGGTGCTGATGACCGGCGCGGACGGCGGCTGGATGCCGTAGGCGACCCAGCGGAAGGTGTGGTCGGTCAGCGCGTTCTGGACCATGTGCTGCGGGATCCGCGAGAGCGACGGCAGCGTGCAGGTCTGCGGCTCGCCCGGGTAGCCGCCGGGGTAAGTGCCGATGTCGCGCTTGCGCAGCGGCCCGTAGTCGGTGATCAGCTTCCAGTCGCCGTGCGACGCGCCGGCGACCTCCCAGTTGCGGAACGTGGGGGAGTCCGCGGCGCGGGCGCCGTTGGCGATGCCGAAGCTCAGGTCGCCCTCGGAGTTGATGCGGAAGACCGGGGTCGGCAGGTCGGTGCGCATCGCGCCGCCACCGCCGTGGAGGATGAACGCGTCGACGATGTTCGCGAGCGGCTGGACCGAGTTCGCGTAGGTGCGCAGGCGGCCCGCCGACTGCGAGTGGCCGGTGGCGATGACGTAGTCGGGCGCGGCGAGCGAGCCGAGCGGGTCGACACCCGCGGCCGGGCTGCGGACGGCCTTGACCGCCTGCGAGAACACGTCGAAGGAGAGCGTGTCGTCGTTGATCGTGTTGGCGGCCGTGAGGTCCAGCGCGCCGTAGCGCGAGGGGCTCCACAGCTTCAGGCCCGTGGCCGAGTGCAGGCCGACGCGCTGCGCGGAGACGCCGACCCAGGCGTAGCCCTCTTCCAGGAGGTGCTCGTGCGTCTGGAACCAGTCGACCTCCTGGTCCCAGTTGTTGCTCACGTTCGTCCACTCGGCGATCACGGTGCCGTTGAACTTGGCGGGCGCGACGGGCCGTCGCACGACGATCCGCGTGCTGTACGGATGCCCGGTGCTCGTGACCGTCGCCGTCGTGTTGCCGTTGGCGTTGTACCGGGTCGCCTGCCCGGAGATGACGTACTCCTCCTCGACGTAGCCCGCCTTGGCGAGGTCGACGTCGGTGGCCAGGAACGGGTAGCCGTGCGCGGCGTCGCCGACGGGCGAGGTGCGGGCGATCGGACCGGTGACCGCCGGCGCCGCGACGGTCGCGCCGGTCGCCGCCGACGGGCGCGGGGCCTCGCCGTTCGGGCCGGGCGGGACGGCGGCGACGGCCGGCGCGGCAAGGCCGGCGGACGCGGTCAGCGCGGCCACCAGGGCCGCGCCGCGCAGACGCCGTTGGACAAGGCGTGCGGACAAGATCTCTCCCACCTCGAAGACTCGGATACGAACCGAGTTCTGCCGTTTGACCGACAAAACTCGAAGCCATCATTCCGCGCGTGGTTACACGTGTCAAGCGATGTGCGACGCGGGCGCTACGACCCTTGTCCGCCGGGCCTTGACGCGCGCCCCCGCGGGCTCCACGCTGCCTCGTGATGCAGCCGGACTTCGTGGCCACGATCGCCGGGGCGCCGGTGGACGCGCCGGAGCCCGTGCTCGCGCCGACCGTCGAGCAGCCCGCCATCCCCGCCCCGCCCACCGCGGAGCAGCCCGTGGCGACGTCGCCACGCGCACGCCGACGCGGCCGCCGCCCGCGCCCCCGACGGGTGATGACGCGCGTGCTGCTCGCGGGCGTCGTCGCCGCGTCGGCGTTCTACGGCGCCGGCACGGGGAGCAACTTGGTGCAGCGCTTGCGCGACGGCGCGAACGTGCGCACCGTTCCGGCCGACGGCCGTTCGCTGCTGCGCGCCGTCGCGCTCGAACGGGCGCTGCGCGCGCTGCCGAGCGGCCGGGTCGAGTCGCTGCGCGTCAGCGCGGACCGGCTCGAGGCCCGTGTCGCGGCCGGCGGTCATGTGCGGCTCGTCCGCGTCACCGACCGCGGCTGGGTAGCCGAGACGCCGACGACCGAGGATCCGACCGGCGCGCCGGTGCAGGTCGACGCCCGCGCGCCCGCCCGGATGGTGCGGACGGTCACGCGCCGCACCGGCCGCGACGCCGCGGGCGTCTCGCACGTCACCCTCGAGACGTCCCGCTGGCAGCTCGTCTTCGAGGACGGCGCGCAGTTCTCGGCGAACGTGCACGGCCGGGACGTGCGCCGCGGCTGACGGGCGCATAGCCTGCCGGGCGTGGCGAACCCACACCGCACACGCGACGGGGCGATCTGGGGCGCGGCCCTGGGCGCGAGCTCCGGCGCGGTGTTGGCCGGGGCGCCCGGGGCGGTCGTCGGCGCGCTCGTCGTCGCCCCCGCCAGCGCGCTCGCCAAGCCCGGTGCGCTGTGGGGGCGGATCCTTTCCAGCACGTTGCTGTGCGCGCTGCTCGGGGCCGCGCTGGGCGTCGCACTGGACCCGCTGCCGGTCGCGATCCTCGTCGGCGCGCTGGCGGGCGCGCTCGGGTTGCGCGTGCTCAAGCTCGCGCTCGGCCTGGCGGTCGGCGTGGCCGTCGGGCTGCTGGTCGACGACGCCGCGCTCGCCGGTGCGCTGACCGCCCTGACCTACCGCTGCCTCGCCGCGATCGCCTACCGCCGGCGTCCGCTGGTCCGGATCATGGCCGAGGCGGTCCCGGCCGACGAGCTGCGCTACGTCGTCCCGTTCGAGGCGCGCACGAGGCGCGTCGGCGCGGACTACGTCGAGCAGCTCGCGCAGCTCGAGGGCGGCACGTTCGTGCGCAACCCGCCCGATGTCGGCATCCTCGCGAGCCTCGAGGCCCTGAACGGCCCGGAGTTCGACGCGGCGCTCGTGCACCCGCGGATCCGCGAGTTCTACGAGCACACGAGCCGCTTCAAGCTCTCGATCGTCCCCGAGTGGCGCACCTGGATGAAGCCCGCGTACGAGCTGTTCAAGCGCGTCGTCGCCGAGCCGCTCGGCCAGGCCGCGATCCCCTCGAACATCGAGGAGGCCCAGCGCGGGATGGTCAGCACGATCGACACGATCTCGTTCGCGGAGGACCAGATCGACATCCGCGGCTGGATCAGGACGTTCGCCGACACCGGCGACCCGATCTACGTCGGCATCTACACCAGCTTCCGCCACGAGGGCCGGGGCTACGTCAGCGTCGGCTTCCCGATCCCGCGCTCGAACTTCACCGCCACGCTCGAGCCGCGCGGCTAGTACAGCCGCTGGTAGGTCGCCCAGATGTTCGCGCCGTAGCCCGTCTCGCGCGGGTTGTTGGCCTCGCCGACCGCCTTCACGAGCTCCTCCTCGGAGGGCTGCGGCGTCTTGGCCAGCTGCGCGTCCACCCGCGCCCGCACCACCGGACCGGCGAGCGCGGTCCCGCCGGAGGAGGTGGCGACGGCGTTCACGCGCGCACCCACGTTGCCCGGCATCAGGTCGACCGCCAGGCGCTGCCACGCCGCGCGGTTCTCGCCCCACTTCTTCGGGTCGCGGATGTAGGACGTCAACGAGCCGACGCCGAGTCCCATCCGGTCGGCCTCGGGGATCTCCTCGGCGGCGGCCTTCGGCGTCTTGGTCTTGCTCAACTCGCCGTGCTTCTCATCGACGGTGCTCTTGAGCGTCACCGCGCCGAACATCGTCTTGACGTGCTCGTCCCCGAGCCCCGTGGCCGTGATCGCCCCCTGCTGGGCCTTGATGAAGTCGTCGGCGCTCGTGCCGGCGTCGGACGCGTTCTTGACCGCGGTGAGCAGCGTCGGGACCGCCTGCACGCGCAGGATCGCGGCGTCGATCTCCTCCTTGGTCAGCTCCGGCTCGGCAAGCTTGCGCAGGGAGCTGTGGCGGCGCAGCGCGTCGAGCGCGTAGGGCATCGTCGCCTGCTCGATCGTCGCCATCGACGCCTTGATGCCCGCGACCGTGTCCAGCGAGGACTCCGTCGGGTTGGGCGCGTCACCGCCGCGGTTGGTCTCCCACACGCCGATGCAGTTGGCGATCCGCGTGGTGAGCTCCTCGGCGGTCGGTAGCGCGGTCGCCTCGGCCGCGGGCGCCGCCTGGCGGGACAGCATCGCGGCGACGCTCGCGTTCCCGGCTGAGCGCTGGAGCTCGAGGACGCCGTCGAAGGGAGTGACCGTCGCGCGGCGCGACAACACGGCAGGTTCGGAGCGCTCGGCAGGCCGCTCCCGCACGGTTCGCCTCATCGCCTCGGAAGTGTGCCGCGTCGCGTCAGGGAAGGCGCCGGGCCTCCGGATCGTGTCCGAGCGCGGACCGTCCGCCGTCCACCGGGAGCACCGCGCCGCTGACGAAGCCCGGGGCGAGCAGCGCGGCGACCACGTCCGCGACCTCCTCCGCCGTGCCGACGCGGCCCAGCGGGTGCAGGCGCTCGAGCTCCTCGGCGAGCTCCGGCCGAGCGTCCGAGCGCGCCGTCGCGATCGAGCCGAGCGCGACCGCGTTGCAGCGGATGCCGCGCGGTCCGTAGTCGACGGCGACCGCGCGCGTGAGCCCCTCGACGGCCGCCTTCGCGACCGCGTACGGCAGTGCGCCGGGCACGGGCCGCGCGGCCTGGTGGGAGGAGACGTTGACGATCGCGCCCGCGCGCCCGTGCTCGAGCCAGTGCCGCACGGCCACGCGGCAGCCCGTCACCGCCAGCGCCAGGTTGGCGGTGATCAGGTCCAGCACCGGCTCCTCGTGCAGCCACGCGTCGCGGAACACCGCCGCGTTGTTGACCCAGCCGGCAAGCGGCGCGACCGCCTCGGCGCGCGTCGCCGCGGCCGTCGCGACCGCCTCGTCGGCGGCGTCGTGGCCGTGCGCGAGGTCGAGCACCTCGACGTGCCCGTCCAGCCGCGCCGCGATCGCGCGCCCGATCCCGCCCGCGCCGCCCGTGACGACGAACGAGCGCTCAGGGGCCGCCATCGATGACGCGTTCGACGTCGGCGCGGTCGGGCTCAGGGCCGAACCCGGTCAGGCACCACGCGGCACCGGCCTCGAACCACGGCGCGGGGTCGACCTCGGGCGGGTTGGTGACGATGATCGGGAAGCCCTCGCCGAGCGTCTCGACCATCGCGCGCACGTCCTCGGGGGACTCCGTCTCGACGGGGAAGAACCCCTGCCAGCGCGCGGCGCGGGCGATCGGCTTCTTGCGTGGCCAGCGCCCGCCGACCCAGACCGGGATGCGCCCGTTCACCGGCCGCGGCTCGAACTCGCCGTCCCAGTAGCGCACGAGCTGCTCGAGCCCGTCGTCGAGCAGCCGGGCGCGCTCGCGCATGTCCGGCTCCTCGCCGAAGCGCTCCGGGTCGAACTCGCCGGTCGTCTCGCTGCCGATCCCGACGCCGAGGACCAGCCGGCCGTTGCTGAGCCGGTCCAGGGACACGGTCTCACGCGCCAGCTGATGCATCCGGCGGCGCGGCAGCGGCGTGATCAGCGGGCCGATCAGCACCCGCTCGGTGACCATGGCCACCGCCGCGAGCGTCACCCACGGGTCGGCCAGCTCGCGCACGGGCGGCTTGTAGGCGATGTGGTCCCAGACGAAGAACCCGTCCCAGCCGTTGGCCTCGGTCCGCTCGGCCAGCTCGGCCACCACACGGGGCTCGGACAGCTCCCCGAACGGTGCGACGAAGATCGCGCGCTTCAAGACGTACCTCCCAGTCGTTCGACATCACGGCGCCACAGCTCCCGCTGCACCTTCCAGCGCAACCACCCGATCATCGATCGGGCGAGCAGGAAGATCAGCGTCGGGAGCAGGATCGCGAGCACGGCGACGTGCTCGATCCGCCGGCCCGAGTTCAGCAGATCCTGCACCGTCGGGCGGATGTCGACTCCGATCACCAGCGCGGCGATGACGCAGCAGTAGATCGTCGTGGCCACCTTGCCGATCGCCGAGAGCCACCGGTTCATGCGCACGAGCGTCTCCCATCGCACGCGGCGAACCGTCAGCTGCTCGAACAGCGTCGCGCGCCGCGTGCCTTCGGGCGAGAGCTTCGCCTCGATGACGTCTCGGGCACGGGCGGCGAGGGGCACGCGCCCGATTATCCCGGCGTGACAAGCCGCAAGTAGCATCGATCGGGTGCGTGTCCTCGCCCTGCTCCTCACGACCGGCCTGCTCGTCACCGCCTGCGGCGAGGCACCCAAGCCGGCGGCGAACGCCCGCGTCACGCTCAAGCTCGACCTCCCGGACGACGGTGGCAGCGTCCGCGAGGACCGCGTCATGGTGCAGGGGACCGTCAGCCCGGCGGACGCGGCGGTGCGCATCGGCGGGGAGGACGCCGAGGTCGACGGCGGCGAGTTCTCCAAGGAGGTCGCGCTCGAGCCGGGTGGCAACGTCATCGACGTCACGGCCACGTCGCCCGGCCGGCGGCCGGCCACCGACGCGGTGCGCGTGGAGCGCGACATGCGCGTGGACGTGCCCGACGTCGTCGGGCAGGAGCTCGACCAGGCCAAGACGGCGATCGGCAAGGTCGGCCTGCGCACCGTCGAGGACGACCGCGGCAGCTGGCTGGACCGGGTGATCCCGGGCACTGACCACGTCTGCTCGACCAGCCCGGACGCCGGCACGCCCGTCGAGAAGGGCACGACCGTCACGCTGGTCATCCAGCGTGAGTGCTAGTCCGGCTCGGCCGCGATCATCGTGATCCGCGGCTTGCCGCGCTCGAGGATCACGTCCCAGGTCATCGTGCCGGTGGTCGCGCCGGTGCGGTAGCGGGCGGTGGCCCGGCCGATCGGGCCGCCCTCGGCCTCGAGCCCTTCCAGCACGAACTCGCGCTGCGGGTTCCGGGCGAACTGGTCGCGGTAGACGGCGACCACCTCGGCCCGGCCGCGCTGGCGGTCGGTGGGGAACACGCGCTGCGCGTCCGACGTGAGCAGGCGGGACATCTTGGCCGAGTCTTCGGCCGAGTAGGCGGAGGCGAACTGGCGTGCCAGGCGCTCGACCTGCGCTTCGCTGACGGGTGAGCCGGGCGGCGGGATCTCGTCGCTGTCGCCGGGGATCGCGGCGACGCCGATCGCGCCCGCGGCGAGCACCGCAGCGGCCCCGACGAGCAGCCAGCGCGGCCGCTTGCGCGCGCGGTAGGTGCGCAGCGGGGACGTGTCCGGGCCGGCGGCGACGCCGTCGACGGTCGGGGTGGGGACGGCCCACAGCGCGTCGTCGCGGCGCATGGTGGGGGCGGCCGCGCCGCGCGCGACGGAACGTTCCTCCTCGGTGACCGACCGGCCTTCGGCGGCGGCCAGCGAGGCGCGCCCGAAGTCGCCGGCCGACGGGTACCGGTCGGCGGGGTCCTTGGCCAGCGCGCGGGTGAGCACGCGGTTGAACTCCGGCCCCGCGCCGATCGCCACCGGCGGCGGGTCGTGCAGGTGCGCCAGCATCGTCTGCGGGACGGTCTCGCGGATGAACGGCGGCCGGCCGGTGAGCGCGGCGAAGAGCACGCAGCCGAGCGCGTAGACGTCGGCGCGCGCGTCGCTCGGGCCGGGCTTGAACTGCTCCGGCGCCATGTAGTCGACCGTGCCGAGGAAGTGCCCGCCGGTGGTGACGTTGGTCTCCGCGCTCGCCAGGCGGGTGAGCCCGAAGTCGGCGAGGTAGGCGTGGTCGCCGCTGAGCAGCACGTTGGCGGGCTTGACGTCGCGGTGCACCAGCCCGGCCGCGTGGGCGGCGTCCAGCGCGCCCGCGACCTGGCTGATGATCGACGCGGCGCGCTCGGCGTCGATCCGCCCGTGCGCGCGCAGCTCCTTGTGCAGGTCGGTCCCCTCGACCCACCGCATCACGATGTAGAGCCGGCCGTCCTCCTCGCCCGCCTCGTAGACGGGGATGACGTTCGGGTGATCGATCGCGGCGGCCATCCGCGACTCGCGCTGGAAGCGCTCGCGGAAGTCCGAGTCGGCGGCGTGCTCGGGCGCGATCAGCTTCAGCGCGACCGGGCGCCCGAGCGACAGCTGCGTCGCCCGGTAGACGATGCCCATCCCACCGCGACCGGCCACGGACTCGATCCGGCACCCGGCAATATGAGCGCCCTCGAGCACATCGGTCACGCGTTCAAGTGTGACGAACGTGTGCCTCGTCGCCGTGCTGTGTGAGCCATTGCGCCAGCGCGTGGGCCAGATCGGCGCGCTCGCGGCCGTGGCGGACGCTGAGCTCGGAGTGGGTGAAGGTTCCCGCGACCGTGATCGCGACCCGCGTGCGCCCGTCGCCGAGGGCCGTGACGGTGAAGCCCACGTTCGCCTCGGGCGTGGCCACGAACGTCACGCGTCGCTCGAAGCGTTCGGAGGTCTCGGCGCCCGTCACCTGGAGCAGCGCGCGGCGGATCAGCGCGCCCGCGTCGCCGTCCACCTCGGCCACGGCCTCCGCGGTGGCCCAGCGCTGCCCGGTGCGCGAGCCGTCCGCGTGCAGCGCGCGGAAGCGCCGCGCGGCCAGCACGCCCGCGGCGACCAGCAACAGCAGCAGGACCAGGCTGACCACGGCCTCTAAGGTGCCCGCGATGGACCCGATTGATGCCGGACGCCTGCGTGAGGACCTCGAGCGGCTCGTCCGCATCCCGTCGGTCGCGTTCGACGGCCACCCGGCCGAGCCGCTGCACGAGGCCGCTGCGCTCGTGCGCGACCTGCTGCCCGGCTCGCGCTACGTCGACGTGCCCGGGGAGGCGCCGAGCGTCTACGCCGAATACGGGGCGGCGGGCGACGGCCCGACGGTCCTGCTGTACGCGCACTACGACGTGCAGCCCGCACCGGCCGACGGCTGGGAGAGCGACCCGTTCGAGCCGACCCTGCGCGGCACGCGGCTGTACGGGCGCGGCGCCGCCGACGACAAGTCCGGCGTCGTCGCGCACCTCGCCGCCCTGCGCGCGCTCGACTTCACGCCGCCGGTGCACACCAAGGTCCTGATCGAGGGCTCGGAGGAGAACGGGCGCCAGCGCATCCTCGAGGTCGTCGACGCGCAGCCCGACCTCATGCGCGCCGACGTGCTGGTGATCGCCGACGGCGGCAACTGGAAGCTGGGGGAGCCGACGCTGTGCACGACGCTGCGCGGCCACGGCAAGCTGACCGTCACGCTCCGCACGCTCGAGAACGCGCTGCACTCCGGCCAGTTCGGCGGCGCCGCGCCCGACGCGCTGCTCGCGCTGACCCGCCTGCTCGCGAGCCTGCACGACGACGCCGGCGACGTGGCGGTGGACGGCCTCACCGACGGCGCGTGGGACGGCGCGGACCTCCCCGAAGCCGACTTCCGCCGCCAGGCGGGCGTGCTCGAAGGCGTCGGGCTCGTCGGCAGCGGCAGCGTCGGCGACCGCCTGTGGGCGCGCCACGCGATCTCCGTCCTCGGCCTCGACGCGCCCCCGGTCGAGGGCGCGGGGAACATCGTCATCCCGGCGGCGCGCGCGAAGGTCGCGGTGCGGGTCCCGCCGGGCGCCGACCCGGTCGCGTCGATGCAGGCCGTCGAGCGTCACCTGCGCGCCCACGCGCCGTGGGAGGCGCGGCTCGAGATCGACGTCGAGCCCGCGTCCTCGCCGCTCGCGTTGGCGGCGGACGCGGCCGCGGCCGCGGCGCTGGAGACCGCGTACGGCAAGCCCGTCGCGGTCATGGGCAGCGGCGGCTCGATCCCGCTCGTCGCCCGGCTCGCCGACGTCTACCCGGAGGCCAAGATCGTCCTCTGGGGCGCGCAGGACTCCGACGCGGCGCAGATCCACGCCGCCAACGAGTCCGTCGACCTCGCCGAGCTGGAGGCGATCGCGCGCACGGAGGCGCTCTTCCTCACGCAGCTGGCACGCGGCTGATCCGCTCGCAGCTGGCCGAGACGAGATCGACCGGGTCCACGAGCGCGACGTCGTCGCCGCTGTCGCACACGACGCGGTCGGCCTCGCCGTCGCGCGCGTCGAGCCGGTCGTCGCCTGCGCCGCCGTAGAGCTCGTCGCGGCCCTTGCCGCCGACGATCACGTCGTCGCCCTGCGCGCCCCAGAGGTGGTTGGCGGCGTCCGAGCCGACGATCGTCACCGGACCGGCGGTCGGACGGGGCACGTCCGCGTCGTAGGGCAGTGCGGCGATGACGTCCTCGACGTCCGGCAGCACGTTGTTGCCCTCGCCCGCCAGCCCGTCGTCCGCGACGCCGTCCAGCGTGATCGAGCGCGGCCCGCGCGTGTCGGGGCTCAGGTACGCGGTGTCGATCCCGCTGCCGCCCTGCAAGGTCGCGGCCCGGTGCGCCGTCAGCGAGTCGTCCCCGGGCCCGCCGTCCAGCAGCCCGCCGCGGAAGCTGACGAGGGTGTCCTCACCGGCGCCACCGTGGACCGTGACGGGGACCGTCGCCTGCACCGCGTCGCTGCCGGGACCGCCGAGGACGACCACCTGGCGCACGCCGGCGCAATCGTAGGCGCGGGTCATCACGCAGCCCTCGACCGCGATCGGCTGCTGCGGGGAGGACACGAAGACGTCGTAGCCCGGCGTGATCGACGGGGCGACGCTCAACGAGGTCGACGCGGCCGGGCCGGCGGTGTAGGTCAGCGTGCCGTCCCGGTTGACGAGGGTCGCCTGGCCCGGGGGCGGCAGAACGGGGTCCCCGCGCTCGCACGAGTCCGCGAGCTGGTCGATCGCGTCGGCGAGCACCGTGTCGGCGCCCGTCCCGCAGTCGACGCGGTCGGGCTCGCCGTCACGCGCGTCGATGGTGTCGTCGCCGCCGCCGGTGCGGATGACGTCGCGGCCGGCACCGCCCACGACCGTGTCGTGGTCCTCGCCGGTCGTGAGGTGGTTGGGGCGGTCGCTGCCGGTCAGCGTGACCGGGCCGGGCGGCTGGTCCGGAAGCCGCCAGAACGCGACCACGACGTCCTCGACGTCGCGCGCCAGGTGCACGCCGCCGATCCGCGACGACGCGTCCGTGGTCTGCACCGCGTCGATCCCGGGCCCACCGCGGAAGACCGTGCGGTCGCTGCCGTACAGCGCGTCGTCGCCGGCGCCGCCGCGGAGCTCGGTCGCACCGGTGTACGCCTCCAGCCTGTCCGGGCCGTCGCCCCCGAAGACGACGGCGCGCACGCGCAGCCGGCGGACGTCCACCCAGTCGGCTCCGCCGCGCGTGCGCACGACGACGCGTCGCACACGCCGGCACACGGCCGTGCCGGTGCGGATCGTCGTGCAGCCGCGCCCGTGCAGCGGCGTGGGCGCGCTGACGCGCACGGTCGCGCCGGTCGACCGCACCGTGAGCCGATCCTGCGCTCCGGTGCCCGTGTAGGTCAGCGTGCCGCCGCGGTTGACGAGCCGCGCGGCGTCGGCGCTCGCGGGCAGGCACAGCAGCGCGGCGCAGACCGCGAGGAGGAGGCGCACCATTGAGGGTTACAACGCGGGCGCGCCGGCGGCGTTGCGGAGATCGGTCGCGCCGGTGTCGAAGTCGATCGTGACCGTGAGGGCCTCACCGCGGGCGTAGGTGAGGACGTTGTCCTCCACCCGAGAGCGTGCGGTAGGGCGCGTCGGCGAAGCCGCGGCGGGCGGCGAGGAGCCGTCGGTAGAGCTGCAGGAGCGAGCCGGGGTCCTCGCGCTGGGCCTCGACGTTGACGCGCGCATGGTCGGGGGCGAACGGCAGCCACGGCTCGGCGTCGGTGAACGAGCCGGACGCGTCCCACTGCATCGGCGTGCGGACCGGGTCGCGGTTGCCGAACACCCACGGGTCGACGCGCCGCTCGGGCGGGATCGCGACGTCGCGCATGCCGATCTCGTCGCCGTAGTAGAGGGTCGGCGTGCCGCGGAGGGTGAGCAGGAGCGTCGCGGCCGCGCGCTCGTGGCCGGGCGGGAGCCGGGACGCGAGCCGCGGGCGGTCGTGGTTGCCGAGCACCCAGTTCGGCCACGCGCCGTCCGGGAGCGCGCCCTCGTAGCGCTCGATCAGCTCGGCCACGTCGTGTGCCGTCCACGGGGTGGAGAGCAGGTGGAAGTTCGACGGCAGATCCAGGCCGGACGCGTAGTAGGCGACGAGCCGCTCGATCGGCAGGTACAGCTCGCCCACGAGCAGGCGGTCGCCGACCGTGGCGCGGAAGTCGCGGATCGCGTCCTGCACCTCGGGGCGGTCGGTGGTGAAGTCGGGGAAGAGCGCCGAGTACGGGTCGTCGCCCTCCTGCCAGCTCGGGTTGGCGGGGTTGTCGCGCCGCTGGTCGTCCTTGATCAGCTGGCGCAGCGCGTCGATCCGGAAGCCGTCGGCGCCGTGGTCGCACCAGAAGCGCAGGACGTCGAGCATCGCGGCGCGCACGTCCGGGTTGCGCCAGTCCAGGTCGGGTTGCTCGGGCAGGTACGCGTGGTAGTAGAAGCGGTCGCCGTGCGGGCTCCACGCCGGGCCGCCGAAGTTCGAGACCCAGTTGTTCGGCACCGCGTCGGCCCAGAGGTAGTACTCGGGGTGCTCGGTGAACCACGGGTGCTCGATCGACGTGTGGTTCGGGACGTAGTCGAGGATCAGCTTGAGGCCGAGGCGGTGGGCCTCCTGCGCCAGCGCGTCGAAGTCCTCGACGGTGCCGAACCGCGGGTCGACGTCCGTGTGGTCGGACACGTCGTAGCCGAAGTCGGCCATCGGCGAGCGGTAGAACGGCGACAGCCAGATCCCGTCGACGCCGAGCCACTTCAGGTACGGCAGGCGGCGGCGGACGCCCGCGAGGTCACCGACACCGTCGGCGTTGGAGTCCTGGAACGAGCGCGGGTAGACCTGGTAGATCGCCCCGCGCTGCCACCAGGTCAGCTCCACGTCGCGAGCAGCTCCTCGGGGGTCGGCGCGACGGTGAGCCGGCGGCGCACCTCGGGGCGCAGGAACGCCTGGTCGACCGCGTGGTCCAGGAAGGCGGCGAAGCCGTCGTAGTAGCCCTTGGTGTTGATCAGGCCGAACGGCTTGTCGTGGATGCCGAGGTAGCTCCAGGTGTAGACCTCGACGAGCTCCTCGAGGGTGCCGATGCCGCCGGGGAGCGCGACGAACGCGTCGCTGAGCTCGGCCATCAGCGCCTTGCGCTCGTGCATGTTCCCGACGGTGTGCAGCTCGGTCAGGCCGGGGTGGGCGACCTCTTTGTCGACGAGCACCTGGGGGATGACGCCGACGACCTCGCCGCCGGCCTGGAGCGCGGAGTCGGCGACCAGGCCCATCAGGCCGACCGACGCGCCACCGTAGACGACGCGCACGCCGCGCTCGGCGAGCGCCGTGCCGACCTGCCGGGCGGCGTCGGCGTACGCGGGGTCCGCGCCGAGGCTCGCGCCGCAGTACACGCACACGCTCTTCACTTCAGGGCCTCGAGCAGGCGGTCGAGGTCGGACTCGTCGTTCCAGGCGCCGACGGACGCGCGCAGGTACGGCGTGCCGGGCAGGTTGCGGACGGCGACGCCGCGCTCACCCAGGCGTTCCCGCATGGCCTCGGGGTCCTTGACCTCGAACGAGACGAGCGTCGTGCGGCCGCGCGGGGCGACCGTGTAGCCGGCCTCGGCCAGGCGGGTCGCGAACGTCTCGGCGAGGTCCGCGGAGCGCGCGAGGACGGTGTCCAGGCCCTCGGCTTCGAGCACGTCCAGCGCATACTTCGAGAGCGCGACGGCCTCGCGTGGCAGCGGCAGGTCGAAGCGGCTCGCGCTGCCCTTGAACGTGCTCTCCAGGCCGTGGCTCGTGTCCTCGAACGAGTAGTACGTCGGGTTGATCGTGCGCACGCGCTCGCCGAACGCCGGGTCCAGGTAGAGCATGCCGGTGCCGTCGGCGCCGCACAGCCACTTCTGGCCGGCGGCGGCGTAGGCGACGCAGCCGAGCTGCTTGACGTCGACCGGTACCGCGCCGGTGCCCTGGGCGCCGTCGAGGATCACCGGGACGGGGACGTCCCGGAGCTCGGCGGGGGCGAGCTCGCCCGTGATCCAGCTCACGTGCGAGGCGGCGACGAGCGTCGTGCGGGCGCTCACCGCGTTCGCCAGCTCCGCGAACGGCACGGCCTTCACCGTCGCGCCGCGGTGACGGGCCGCGATCAGCGGCCCGAGCAGACCCGGGTGCTCGGCGTCGGACGTGACGATCTCGTCACCGGGACCGATGTCCAGCCCGGCCAGGACGGCGCCGAGCCCGGCGCTCGTCCCGCTCGTGACCGCCACGTCCTCCGGGGAGCAGTGCATCGCCCGGGCGTACCCGGCGCGCAGCTCGTCGCCGAGCTCGTGCCGGCGCATGAAGTGCGGCATCAGCCGCCCCTGCCCGACCTGCTGGTCGAGCTCGGCGCGCGCCGCCTCCGCAGCGGCGCGCGGGATCGGGCCGTCGGTGCCCGCGTTCAGGTACGCGAGGCCTTCGAGGACGGGGAACTCGTCGCGGAACGCCATACGGCCGCGGACCCTAGCGTCCGCACACCGGCCAGGGCGAAGCGCCCTCGCGCGCGTAGAGCAACGCGGCGCGCTGGTTCTGCTCAGCCTCCGACGCGGCGGCCGGGTTGCCGCTCCCGCCGACGCTCGCCCACGTCTGCAACGTGAACTGGTACTTGCCGTAGAACCCGTTGCCGGTGTTCGTTCCCGGGTTCCCGCCCGACTCGCACGCGGCGATCGCCTCGAGCGCGGGGGACGCGGTCGCATCGCGCTGCGCCCGCGCGCCCCGGGCCTTGCGCCTGCGCTCCTGGCGCTCCCGGCGCTTGATGTCCGAACGGAGCGATCGGATCCGACGCGCGATCGTCGCCGGCGGATCATCAGCCACCCGTCGCCGGTACTTGACGGGCGAGAACCCGCGGTCCTCGTGCTCGGCCAGCCGGCGGGCCAGTCGCCACGCCTTGCGCGTGAGCCGTTCCTGCGCGAGCTCGGTGTGCGCCTCGCGCATCTGCGATTCGATCGTCAGGTGCCCGCCGAGGGGCGCCTGGAAGTCCGACTGCGCGGCCCCTGAGGCCGACGCGGGTACTGCGAGAGTCGCGGCGCCCACGGCCAACAGAACGGTCGTGGTCGTTCGCATGGTGCTTCCTTCCTTCGCTTGCGGCGAGCGGAGCACGGTAGCGATCGTGGCGTGCAACGCGGTTCGAACCATTGCGTCGCACTAGCATCCATGCGCGATGCGCGTCCCGCTTCCCGACGGCTCTGTCCGTGAGCTCCCCGACGGCTCCACCGGAGCCGACCTCGCCGCCGACATCGGTCCGGGCCTTGCCCGGGCGGCGCTGGCCATTCGCGTCCTTGACGAGAGCAAGCCGGAGCAGCGCGACGGGACGGCCTATGACGACGGCCGGATCATCGACCTCGACGTGCCGCTCAAGGACAACCAGCCGATCGAGATCCTGACGGCGAAGGCGGGTGACGGGGACGCGCTGAAGCTGCTGCGGCACGACATCGCGCACGTGCTGGCCGAGAGCGTCCTCGAGCTGTACCCGGGCACGAAGGTGTCCATCGGGCCGCCGATCGCGGACGGGTTCTACTACGACTTCGACTTCCCCGACGGCGTCACGATCAACGAGGACGACTTCCCGAAGATCGAAGCGCAGATGCGCAAGCACGTGAAGGCGGCCGAGCCGTTCGTGCGCAGCGAGGCGACGACCGCCGAGGCGATCGACCGGTACCTGCGTGAGGACCAGCCGTACAAGGTCGAGCTGATCGAGGACCTGGTGAAGAACCAGGGCGTGCAGACCGTCGGCATCTACACCAACGGCGAGTTCCGGGACCTGTGCCGCGGGCCGCACGCGCCCGACACGGGCCGGGCCAAGGCGTTCAAGCTCACCTCCGTCGCCGGCGCGTACTGGCGCGGTGACGCGAACCGCCAGATGCTCACGCGCATCTACGGCACCGCGTTCGCGACCAAGGACGAGCTCGCCGAGCACCTGGAGCGCCTCGAGGAGGCGCGCAAGCGCGACCACCGCCGGCTCGGCCGCGAGCTCGGCCTGTTCGCGTTCTCGGAGACCGCGACGGGATCGGCCTTCTGGCTCCCGCACGGCACCCAGCTGTTCAACACGCTGGTCGGGCTCTCGCGCGAGATGGGCGAGCAGCGCGGCTACACCGAGGTCAAGACCCCGCAGCTGTTCGACTCGCAGCTGTGGAAGACCTCGGGCCACTGGGACAAGTACCGCGACAACATGTTCGTGACCGAGTCCGAGGGCAAGCAGCTTGCGCTGAAGCCGATGAACTGCCCCGGGC
Source organism: Solirubrobacter pauli (assembly GCF_003633755.1). GTDB lineage: Bacteria > Actinomycetota > Thermoleophilia > Solirubrobacterales > Solirubrobacteraceae > Solirubrobacter > Solirubrobacter pauli. The sequence goes on along the minus strand of NZ_RBIL01000002.1, from coordinate 1,988,970 downwards.
ACTGCCAGCTCTACAAGCTGCAGAAGTTCTCGTACCGCGATCTGCCGGTCCGCTACTCCGAGCCCGGCCTGCTGCACCGCAACGAGCTCTCGGGGACGCTGCACGGGCTGATGCGCGTGCGCCACTTCGCGCAGGACGACGCCCACATCTTCTGCACCGAGGATCAGCTGCAGGACGAGGTCACGGCCGCGCTGGAGTTCGCGTTCGCGACCTACCGGATGTTCGGCTTCGACGTCGAGGTCGAGCTCTCGACCCGTCCCGAGCAGCGGATCGGCGCCGAGGAGCTGTGGGACCGCTCGGAGGCCGCGCTGGAAGCCGCGCTGAAGGCCAACGACCTGGACTACCGCGTCAACGAGGGCGACGGCGCGTTCTACGGCCCGAAGATCGACCTGCACATGCGGGACTCGCTGGGCCGCTCGTGGCAGCTCGGCACGGTCCAGCTCGACTACAACTTCCCGGAGCGGTTCGAGCTCACCTACACCGGCGCCGACAACGCCGAGCACCGCCCCGTGATGATCCATCGTGCGCTGATGGGCTCCTACGAGCGCTTCATCGGCATCCTGATCGAGCACTACGGCGGCGACTTCCCGGCCTGGCTCGCGCCGGTCCAGGCGATCGTCCTCCCGGTGTCGGACCGTCACATCGACTACGCGAACGAGCTCAAGGCGCAGCTGAGCGACTTCCGGGTCGAGGTCGACCACCGCACCGAGTCGATCGGGCGCAAGATCCGCGACGGCGAGCTGCGCAAGATCCCGTACATGCTCGTGGTCGGCGACCGCGAGGTGGAGGAGCAGACCGCCTCGGTGCGCCGGCACAAGGAAGGCGACCAGGGCGCGCTGTCGGTCGAGGCCCTCAAGGAGCGGCTCTCGGCGCCTGAGTAGACGGGGACCCGTGGGCGTCCGTGCCCCGCGGGTGTCCCGAGTCGCCGTCGACGAATCCGTGTCTCCGGCTGCCCTCCTCCGAAAGAGGAGCAACAGCCGGAGTAGTCGGATGGCTTCAGGGTTCGTTGAGCGGTTTTGTCAGCCTGCTTACAGGCGGAACGTGGCGACGAGCTGCTCGAGCGTCTCAGCGCTGTCGGCGAGCTCGCGCGCGGAGGCAGCGATCTCCTGGGTCGAGGCACTCGTCTGCTGCGTGGAGGCGGACACCTGCTCGCTCGAGGCGCTGGCCGACTCGGCCACCGTGGCCACGCCGACGATGTCCTCGGCCATCGTCGCCGACTCGCGGGAGAGCTCCTCGACGCCGGACGAGATCTGCCGGACACGCGCGGAGACGTCCTCGACGGCCGTGCCGATCTCCTGGAAGGCTTGCCGGGCGCGTTCCACCGTCTCGGTGCCGCCGCGCGTGCGCTCGGCGGTGCCGTGGACCATCTCCACGACGCTGCCGGTCTCGGTCTGGATCTCGCCGACCAGCCCGGAGATCTGGCCCGCCGCGGCCTGTGACTCCTCGGCCAGCTTGCGGACCTCCTCGGCGACGACCGCGAAGCCGCGGCCCTGCTCGCCGGCGCGGGCGGCTTCGATCGCGGCGTTGAGCGCGAGCAGGTTCGTCTGCTCGGCGAGGCCGGTGATCGTGTCCACGATGCCGCCGATGCGGTCGGACTTCGCGGCGAGCTGCTGGATCGCGTCGGTGACGTCCTCGGAGGAGGCGGCGAGCGCGCGCATCGCGGCGGACGCCTCGTCGGCGGCTCCGAGACCCTCGACGGAGACGGCGTGGGCGCGCGAGGCGCGCTCGGCGGCGTCGGCCGCCTGACCCGCGCTGTCCCGCGCGGTCTCGGCGGCCCGCTCGGCCGCCTCCCGCACCGACTCGACCTTCTGGACCTGGATGTTGGTGCCCTCGGCGACATCGCCGATCGCGCTCGCGATCTCGTGGACCGCGCGGCCGGCCTCCTCGGAGGTCGACGCCATCTGGTGCGACGCGGCGGAGACCTCACCGGCGGTGCCGGTGACGCGGCCGACGACGTCGCGCAGGTCGTTCACGAGCTTGGTGAACGCGTTGCCGAGCAGGTCGCGCTCCGAGCGGGGCTTGGCGTCGACGGTCAGGTCGCCACCGGCGACCTGCTCGGCGAGCGTCGCCTTCTCGCGCAGGTACTCGACGGTGCGCCCGACGGCGGTCGAGAGGCGCCCGACCTCGTCGTCGCGCTCGCCGGTCGACAGCTGGACGTCGACGTCGCCGTCGGCCAACCGCTCCGCGGCCTCGGTGACGGCCACGATCGGACGCGTCAGGCGCGTGGCGACGAACACGAGCACGCCGCCGATCGCGACGAGCGCGAGCAGGGCGAGCAGCAGCATCTGGTTGCGCAGGCTGTGGACGGGCGCGAGGACCTCGTCCACCGGCACGGAGGTGATGACCGACCAGCCGGCCGACGTGATCGGCGACCACGTGACGACCGAGCGCTTGCCGGTGAAGGGGTCGGTCGTCTCCAGCTGGCCGCCCTTGCCGGCCGCGACGGCGTCGGAGATCGTCTTCAGGTCCGGGTTCTGCTTCTCCACGGCGAGCTTGGCCAGCGTCGCCTTGCCGTTGAGCTTGGAGTCGCGAGCGGCGACGACCATGCCCTTGGCGCTGACCGCGAGGGCGTGGCCGCTGTCGAGCACCTTGATCTTCGCGACCGGCGCGAAGATCGTCTTGAGCGGACCGCCGACCAGCACGTAGCCGACGACCTCGCCGTTGCGGCGCACCGGGGCCGTGAACGTGCCCTTGGGGTCGCCCTCATAGACGATCGGCTCAGCGGCGATCGTGCCCGGGTTCGCCTTCTGCGCGGCGAGGTCGGGCGACTTGGGGTCGAACTTGCCGATCGGGAACGGCGTGATCTTGCCCTCGGCGCGCGCGACGGCGGGAACGGAGCCGGCGAGCGGGCCCGCCAGCGTGCCCGTGTAAGAGCCGGGTGGCACGTAGGCGATGATCGCCTCGGCGAGCTCGTTGGTGGCCAGCTGGCCGCTGAGCAACCCGTAGGCCGCCTTGTTGTCGAGGCCGAGCGTGGCGTCGATGTCGGCCGCCGCCGAGGCGGCGAGCCGCTTCTGGGCCGAGACCTGGGTCTCGACGCGCGCGGCCTCGGCCTGCGTGCGCTCGGACAGCGTCTGGTACGCGGAGTCGGTCTCGTGTGACGTCGCGCGCGAGACCGACAAGAGGGTGAGGGCCCCGACGGCCACCACCACGGCCGGTAGGACGAGGAGCAGCATCCGGCTCCTCAGCGATTTGATCCTGAAGCTCATGCCGGGGTGTTCGGCCCAGCGCGCTCGTGCTTGAAGGAACGAGAGGTTTCCGCGCGCGGGCAGAATCTGTCTATACTGGTGGGCGTTGAATACGCGTTCCCAGACCGCGCCGCGTTCTTGACGCTCGGCGCCCACACCAGCTAAATGCCGGTCCCTCGTAGGTTCGACCGGCAGCCGCCGGAGCGCGATACCACCCGCGTCAACGAACGCATCCGCGTTCCCGAGGTCCGTCTCATCGACGACACCGGTCAGCAGGTTGGCATCATGCGCACCCAAGACGCCCTGCGGCGGGCACAGGAGAAGGACCTCGACCTGGTCGAGGTGGCTGCGGAGGCCAAGCCCCCCGTGGTCCGCATCCTGGACTACTCGAAGTACAAGTACGAGCAGGCGCAGAAGGCCAAGTCGGCCCGAAAGCACCAGCAGACGATCAACGTCCGTGAGATCAAGTTCCGGCCGAAGATCGCCCAGCACGACTACGACACGAAGAAGGGCCACGTCGAGCGCTTCCTGAAGGCGCGCGACAAGGTCAAGGTCACGATCATGTTCCGAGGGCGCGAGATGGCCCATCCGGAGCGTGGCGAGATGATCCTCAATCGCCTCGCCGAAGATCTGGACGAGCTCGCCGTCGTGGAGCAGCGTCCCCAGCAGGACGGCCGCAACATGACCATGATGCTCGGCCCGGGCAAGTTGCCCGAGGCTGAAGACAAGCCCGAATGAGCTGACTCGGCGGGGCGGTGAGGGTCACCCCGAAGCGGGTGGCTATACTGCCTCGCCGGTTATGCCCAAGATGAAGTCGCACTCCGGCGCAAAGAAGCGCTTCAAGGTCACTGGTACCGGCAAGGTCGTGGCCCGTCACTCCTTCTCGAGCCACATCCTCGAGAAGAAGTCACCCAAGCGCAAGCGTCATATGGCGCTGCCGATCGTGCTCGTCAAGGGTGACGCCAGCCGTGCAAAGACGATGCTGAACGGAAACGGCCGATGACCCGCGTCAAGCGCAGCGTCCACGCCAAGAAGAAGCGTCGCGAAGTCCTCGAGCGGACGAAGGGCTTCCGCGGGGAGGCCAACTCCTCGTACAAGCGCGCGAAGGAAGCGATGATGAAGGCGGACGCGTACGCGTACCGCGATCGTCGCAACCGCAAGCGTGACTTCCGCCGCCTGTGGATCACCCGCATCAACGCGGCTGCCCGCCAGGAGGGCATGTCGTACGGCACGTTCATCCACGGCCTGTCGCTGGCCGGCGTCGAGCTGGACCGCAAGGTCCTGGCCGACATCGCCGTGCGCGACCCCGAGACCTTCCGCCGATTCGTCGACCGCGCCCGCGAGGCCTCGGCGGCCTAGGCAACCTCGAATCCGCCGAGCCTTCACAAGGGCGCCCCTCCGACACGGAGCGGCGCCCTTTTTTGTTTCCCATGACTGAAGCCATCTCCAGCTCCCACAACGAAGCCCTCAAAGAGGTCCGCAAGCTCGCCGGCAAGCGCTGGCGTGACAAGCTGGGCTCGTTCGTCGCCGAGGGCGAAGACCTGCTGGAGGCGGCCGACGCCGCCGGCTGGCATCCGGTCGCCCGCTACGTCACCTCCGACTCCGGGCTCGAGGGCATCCCGGTCCTTCCGCACGTGATGGCCACGGTCTCGCAGCTGGGCTCGTCCACGCGCGCGATCGGCGTCTACCCGATGCGCTGGTCTCAGCCGCAGGGCCCGCTGTGCGTCGCGCTGTGGGGCGTGGGGGACCCGGGCAACGTCGGCACGGTCATCCGCTCGGCGCTCGCGTTCGGCGCGAGCTCAGTCGCGCTCGGCCCGGGCAGCGCCGACCCGTGGTCGCACAAGGCCGTGCGCGCGTCGATGGGCGCGATCTTCTCGATGCCGGTCGCGAAGGTCCGCAGCGCCGCCGAGCTGCCCGGCCGCAAGATCGCGCTGGCCGCGCGCGAGGGCGCGCCGCTGCAGCGCGTCGACGGCGACGTCACGCTCGTCGTGGGCGCCGAGCGCGAAGGTCTGTCGGACGAGTTCATCGCCGGCTGCGACGAAGTCGCCCACATCCCGATCGCCCACGCAGACTCTTTGAACGCCGCCATGGCGGCCACCGTCTCCCTGTACGAACTCACCAATAGGATCACGCGCCCATGAGCACAGCCACCGCCGACCGGATCGCGCAGTTGCGGGCCGAGGGCGAGGCCGCGGTCGCCGCCGCCGCCTCGACCGCGGACCTCGAGGAGATCCGTGTGCGCTTCCTCGGCCGTAAAGCCGAGCTGCCGAACCTGTTGCGAGACGTCGGCAAGCTCCCGCCCGAGGAGCGAGGGCCGGTCGGCAAGGGCGCCAACCAGGCGCGACAGGCGCTGCAGGCCGCGGTCGACAGCCGCCAAGCCGAGCTCGAGGCCGTCGAGCTGGAGACCAAGCTCGCCGCGGACGTCGTCGACGTGACGCTGCCCGGCACGCCGGCCACGCCCGCGGGCCACCTGCACATCCTCACCGCCACCCGGCGCGAGATCGAGGACGTGTTCGTCGGCTTGGGCTTCTCCGTGGTCGAGGGCCCGGAGATCGACCTCGCCTACTACAACTTCGACGCGCTCAACCACGACGTGCACCACCCGGCACGGTCGGAGGCGGACACGTTCTACGTGGCCGACGACGTGGTCCTGCGCACGCAGACCAGCCCCATGCAGGTCCGCCAGATGGAGCTGCAGGAGCCGCCGCTCTACATCATCGTCCCGGGCCGGGTCTACCGGCCCGACAACGACGCGACGCACACGCCGCAGTTCCACCAGGTCGAAGGCCTGGCGGTGGACGAGGACCTGACGCTCGGTGACCTGCAGGGCACGCTGCTCGCGTTCGCCCGCGCGATCTTCGGCGACGACCGCGAGGTCCGCCTGCGGCCGCACTTCTTCCCGTTCACCGAGCCGTCGGTGGAGCTCGACGTGAGCTGCTTCAACTGCAAGCAGGGCTTCCTGCGGGACGGCTCGCGCTGCCCGCTGTGCAAGGGCACGGCCTGGATCGAGATCCTCGGCGCCGGCATGGTGGACCCGAACCTGTACGGCTACGTCGAGGGCTACGACCCCGAGAAGCACCAGGGCTTCGCCTGGGGCATGGGCATCGAGCGGATCGCCTTCCTCAAGCACCGGGTGCCGGACCTGCGCATGTTCTTCGAGAACGACCTTCGACTGCTGGAGCAATTCGGATGAGGCTGCCCCTGTTCTGGTTGACGGACTACGTCGACCCCGGCATGGAGGCCTCGAAGCTGGCCAGCCGCCTCGCGATGACCGGCACCGAGGTCGACCGCGTGCACACGCACGGCGTGTCCGCCCTGGAGAACTTCGTCGTCGGCCGCGTCCTAGAGCGCGAGCAGCACCCGGACGCCGACCGGCTGAGCGTCTGCCAGGTCGCGATCGGCGAGGGCGACGTGGCCACGATCGTCTGCGGCGCCCCGAACGTCGCCGCGGGCCAGACCGTCGGCGTCGCGCTGCCGGGCTCGGTCATGCCCGACGGCACCAAGCTCAAGAAGGCCAAGCTCCGCGGCGTGCCGTCCAACGGCATGATCCTGGCCGAGGACGAGGTGTCGATCGGCTCCGACCACGCGGGGATCATGGTCCTCGACGAGGACCTCGTGCCGGGTACGCCGCTCGCCGACGTCCTGCCGATCGCGACCGACGTGCTCGAGCTCGAGATCACGCCCAACCGCCCGGACTGCCTGAGCGTCTACGGCGTGGCGCGTGAGGTCCACGCCGCGACCGGCCAGCCGCTGAAGCCGGCCCCGTGGGCGGAGGACCCGGGCACGCCCGGCCCGATCGAGGGCGTCACGATCGAGGTGCAGGACCCCGAGTTCTGCCCGCGCTTCACCGCGCGCCTGTTCGAGGACGTCAAGATCGGCCCGTCGCCGCGCTGGCTGAAGGCGCGCCTGATGGCCGCCGGCCAGCGCCCGATCAACAACGTCGTCGACATCACCAACTACGCGATGCTGCTCACCGGGCAGCCGCTGCACGCGTTCGACTTCGACCTCGTCGCGGGCGGCAAGCTCGTCGTGCGCCGGGCGAAGGACGGCGAGAAGATGCTCACGCTCGACGACGCGGAGCGCACGCTCGACAGCTCCATGCACCTGATCGACGACGGCGACGGCCCGACCTCGATCGCCGGGATCATGGGCGGTCAGCGCTCCGAGGTGCAGCCGACCACGACCCGCGTCCTGATGGAGGCGGCCAACTGGAACGGCCCGACCCTGCAGCGCACGTCGCAGAAGCTCGGCCTGCGCACCGAGGCGAGCGGCCGCTTCGAGAAGGGCCTCGCGCCCGAGCAGGCGATGGAAGGCCAGATCGTCGCCACGCAGCTGATGCTCGAGCTCACCGGCGCCCGGCTCGTGGAAGGCACGATCGACATCGGCGGGCCGGGCCCGGAGCCGCAGACGATCCGGCTGCGCGACGAGAAGGTCACGCGCCTGCTGGGCACCGAGATCCCGCTCGGCGAGCAGGCCGAGATCCTCGAGCGCCTTGACTTCGGCGTCCACGACGCCGGCGACGGCCTGGACGTGACCGTCCCGGCCTTCCGCCGCAACGACGTCACGCGCGAGGTCGACCTGATCGAGGAGGTCGCGCGCCTGTGGGGGCTGGAGAAGCTCCCGGCGACGATCCCCGGCCACGGCATGAGCGCCCGCCTCACGCCCGAGCAGCGCCTGCGCCGCCGCGCGGCCGACGCGCTCGTCGGCGCGGGCTTCAGCGAGGCGATCGGCTGGAGCTTCCAGTCGCCCGAGCTGGCGCGCAAGCTGCGGATCGACCTGCCGGCCGTGAAGCTGCGCAACCCGCTCTCGGAGGACCTGAGCGTGATGCGCACGACGCTGCTCGGCTCGCTGCTGAACAGCGTGCGCCACAACACGGCGCGCGGCGCCGAGGACGTGAAGCTGTTCGAGGAGGGCTCGGTCTACTTCGACCGCCCGCACGGCCGCACGCCGACCGCCGCGGAGGCGCGCTCGACGCCGCTCCCGGACGAGCGGATGCACCTCGGCGCGCTGCTCACCGGCAAGCTGCGCCCCGCGTCGTGGGGTGAGCCCAACCCGCCGACCGCGGACTTCTTCGCCGCCAAGGGCGTGCTCGAGGCCGTGCTGGGCGCGCTCCGCGTCCCCTTCACGGTCGTGCGCGGCAGCGACCCGTTCCTGCACCCGGGCCGCGCGGCCCGCGTGCTCGTGAACGGCGAGGACGCCGGCTGGCTGGGCGAGCTGCACCCGGGCGTCACCGAGGAGTTCGACCTCGGGCGCGTCGCGGGCTTCGAGCTCGACCTGGCGGCGGTGCTCCCGCACGCCGTCACGACGCCGCTCTACGAGGACATGACCAGCTTCCCGGTGATCCGCCAGGACCTCGCGTTCTGGATCCCGGCCGACCGCACGGCGGCCGAGCTGGTCGAGGTCGTCAAGGGCGCGGGCGGCAAGCTCCTGCGGGACGTGCGCGTCTTCGACGTGTACGCGCACGAGGGCCGCACGTCGCTGGCCGTCCGGCTGGAGTTCCGCGCGACGGACCGCACGCTGACCGACGAGGAGATCGCGCCGCAGCGAGAGAAGGTCGTGAAGGCGGTGGCGAGCAAGCTGGAGGGTGAGCTCCGTGGCTAACCCCAAGGTCGCCGTCCTCGGTGCCGTCGGCTACGCCGGCGCGATCGCCGCGCAGATCCTCTACCGACACCCGTTCTTCGAGCTCTCGCATGTGACCGCGCGGGCCGAGGCGGGGCAGCGGCTCGACGACGTGCACCCCAAGACGCGGGTGCCGCTCGAGCTGGAGACCTACGCCGGCCAGACCGCGGACGCCGCCATCGTCGCCTATCCGCACGGTGCGGCTGCACCTGTCGTCGCGCAGCTGCGTGAGGCGGGCGTACGCGTGGTCGACCTGTCCGCCGACTTCCGGCTGCGCGACCGGACCACCTACGACGACTGGTACGGCGAGCACAAGGCGCCGGAGCTGTTCGGCCAGGGCGTCTACGGCCTGCCGGAGCTCAACCGCGAGGCCGTCAAGGGCGCCGACCTGGTGGCCAACCCGGGCTGTTACCCGACCGCCGCGCTGCTCGGCCTGGCGCCGCTCGCGCGGGCCGGCCTGATCGGCGACGTGATCATCGACGGCAAGTCCGGCGTCTCCGGGGCGGGCCGCGGCGCGTCCCCGAGCACGCACTTCATCGCCGCCGACGAGAACGTCACCCCGTACAAGATCGAGGGCCACCGCCACACGCCCGAGATCGAGCAGGAGCTGAGCGCGCTCGGCAACGACGTCACGGTCACGTTCACGCCGTACCTGCTGCCGCTCGCGCAGGGCGAGCTGGTCACGTCCTACGTGACGCCGTCGCGCGACGTGGACGCCGCCGAGATCGCCGAGCGGTTCGACGACCTGTACGCCGCCGAGCCGTTCGTCGAGCTGCGCCGCGGCCCGGTGGGCGTGATCGACGTGCGTGACACCAACTACGCGCGGATCTCGTGGCACCACGACCCGCGCACGGGCCGGATCATCGTCTTCGCGGCGATCGACAACCTGTGGAAGGGCGCCGCCTCGCAGGCGGTGCAGAACCTCAACTTGATGTTCGGGCGGCCGGAGACGGAGGGTCTCAGATGAGCAGGTGGCTCGAGCGCCCCGCGCACGTGACCGACAACCCCGGCGACCTCCCGAAGGGCTTCAAGGCCGCGGGCGTCGCGGCGGGGATCAAGCCGAGCGGCGGGATGGACGTGGGCCTGCTGGTCTGCTCCGAGCCCGGCTGCGTGAGCGCGACCCGCTTCACGCGCAGCGGCATCCTCGCCGCGCCGGTCGTGCTCACCCAGCAGCGCGCCCGCCAGGACGCGATCCGCGTGGTGATCGTCAACTCCGGCAACGCGAACGCGGCCACCGGCAACCAGGGCTTCGAGCAGGCGGCGCGCACGCAGGGCGCCGCGGCGATGGCCGGCGGTGTGCGCGAGGACCAGGTCGCCGTCGCCTCGACCGGGGTGATCGGCGTGCAGCTCGACGCCGGCGACGTGATCCGCGGCATCGTCCGCGCGCGCGGCGATCTGCGCGAGTACGGCCACGGCGACTTCTCCGAGGCGATCCAGACCACGGACCAGTTCGCCAAGGAGGTCGAGGTCGACGTCGCGCTGTCGGCCGGCACCGTGCGGCTCACGGCGCAGGCCAAGGGCGCCGGGATGATCTCCCCGAACTTCGCGACGATGCTCTGCTTCGTGCAGACCGACGCCGCGCTGGACGCGACGTTCGCCGACCTGCTGCTCGGCCTGTGCGTGGAGCGCTCGTTCGATCGCATCTCGGTCGACGGCCAGCTCTCCACCAACGACACGGTGATCTTCCAGGCGAGCGGCGCCTCCGGCGTCACGCTCGAGGCGGACTCCGAGGACGCGACGAAGTTCGGCGAGGCACTCGACTGGGCGCTGCGCAAGCTCGCGCTGGACATCGTCCGCGACGGCGAGGGCTCGAAGCGGATCGGCCGCGTGGTCGTCCGCGGCGGCTCGAACGAGGTCGTCGAGCGGGCGGCGCGCGCGATCGCCAACTCGCCGCTGGTGAAGGCCGCGCTGCACGGCGGGGACCCGAACTGGGGCCGGATCGTGCAGGCCGTCGGCGGCGCGCTGACGGACACGTCGCCGCTCGCGGTCGACGTCTTCATCGAGTCCGTGCAGGTGTGCGCGGCGGGGATGGCGATCAAGTTCGACCAGGACGCGCTCAACGCGGCCGTCAGCGGGGACGAGGTCGAGTACGACGTCGTCCTGCCGGGCAGCGGAGCCGAGACCGAGGTCTTCTTCTCCGACCTCTCGCACGAGTACGTGACGATCAACGCGGACTACACGACATGAGGGATGTCGGGACACTCCTCGAGGCGCTCCCGTACATCCGGGAGTTCCACGGCAAGACCGTCGTCATCAAGTACGGCGGCGCGGCGATGAACGACCCGGCGCTGCGCGAGGACTTCGCGCGCGACGTCGTGATCCTCAAGTACGTCGGGCTGAACCCGATCATCGTCCACGGCGGCGGGCCGGACATCACGGCCTACATGAACCGCCTGAACATGCCGGTGGAGTTCGTCGGCGGGCTGCGCGTCAGCGACGCCGACACGGTCGAGATCGCGAAGATGGTGCTGATCGGCAAGGTCAACAAGGACATCGTCGCGCGCATCAACCGCCACGGGCAGCCGGCGGTCGGGCTGAGCGGCGACGACGGCCAGCTGTTCCGCGTGTCCACGACCACCGGCCCCGGCGGCGAGGACATCGGCTTCGTCGGCAAGATCGACCGCGTCGACATCGGCGTCATCAACCACATCGCCGAGGACTACATCCCCGTCATCGCCTCGGTCGGCGCCGACCGCGACGGCCGCTCGCACAACGTCAACGCCGACGAGGCCGCCGGCGCGATCGCCCGCGCCACCGGCGCCTACAAGGTCATGTTCCTCACGGACGTGGCCGGGTGGCTGCGCGACCCCGCCGACCCCGACAGCGTCATCTCCGAGGCCGGGGCCGACGAGGTCGAGGCCGCGCTCGAGCACATGCAGGGCGGAATGCGCCCGAAGCTGCAGGCCTGCGTCGAGGCGATCCACGGTGGCGTCACCTACGCGCACATCATCGACGGGCGGCTGCCGCACTCGCTGCTGCTCGAGCTGTTCACGGACGCCGGCATCGGGACGAAAGTGAGGCCGGCGACGTGAGCCTGGCGAACACCTACGCGCGCTACCCCGTCGAGTTCGTCAGCGGGCAGGGCGCCTGGCTGACGGACTCCGGCGGTGAGCGCTACCTGGACTTCCTGTCCGGGATCGCGGTCAACAACCTCGGCCACTGCCACCCGCAGGTCGTCGCGGCCGTCCAGGAGCAGGTCGGCCGGCTCATGCACGTCTCGAACCTCTTCTACACCGAGCCGAACGTGCGCCTGGCGGAGCGGCTCGCGGCGCGCTCGTTCGGCGAGAGCGTGTTCTTCTGCAACAGCGGCGCCGAGGCCAACGAGGCCGCGATCAAGCTCGTGCGCAAGCACCGCCCGCGCGGCGACGTGATCGTCGCGCTCAACGCGTTCCACGGCCGCACCTACGGCGCCTTGAGCGCCACGCCGCAGGAGGCCAAGCAGGCGCCGTTCGCGCCGCTCGTCCCCGGGTTCCGGGCGATCGAGGCGACGGAGATCGCCGCCGCCGTGGACGCCGACACCGCCGCCGTCCTGATCGAGCCGATCCAGGGCGAGTCGGGCGTGAACGTGATGTCGCCGGAGCTGCTCGCGGGCATCCGCGCGGCCTGCGACGCGGTCGGCGCGGCGCTCGTGTTCGACGAGGTCCAGACCGGCATGGGGCGGACCGGCTCGCTGTGGGCGTACGAGCAGCTCGGCGTCGAGCCGGACGCGATGACGCTGGCCAAGGGCCTCGGCGGTGGGTTGCCGATCGGCGCGCTCGTGATCGGCCCGAAGCTGCAGTCGGTGTTCGCGCCCGGCGACCACGGGTCCACGTTCGCCGGCGGGCCCGTGGTGAGTGCCGCGGCGAACGTGGCGCTCGACGTGATCGACGACGAGGCGTTCCTCGCGCGCGTGCGCGAGAGCGGTGAGCGGCTCGTGGAGAAGCTGCGCGAGCTGCCGTACGTCGCCTCGGTGCGCGGTCGCGGGCTGATGGTGGCGGCCGAGATCACCACCGAAGCGCCGAAGCTCGCCGCCCGCGCGCTGACCGAGCAGCGCCTGATCATCAACGCCACCGGAGCGACCACATTGCGGTTCCTGCCGCCGCTGATCGTGTCGCCCGAGGAGATCGACGACGCCGTCGATCGCCTCAAAATGCTCGAAATCTGACACCTGGAAAGCGGTGCATCCCGATGCACCGCGATTCAGGGTTCTCACTGCTGAGCAGGATCCAATGCAGTGGCGCGGATCGGTCTCTGGACGGCTAGGGTCCCCGCCGCTCTATGTCCAGCCAGGCCATTGACGTCACCCACGCCGCTGCTCGGTTGATCGCGGAGGGCCGCGCCGCGGGCCGAAGCGGATTGCAGGACGTCGCCGAGCTGTTCGCGCGCACGCACGGGTGCGCGTGCGTCATCTACCTCAAGTCGGCGCTGCGCGGCGCGGTGGTGCCGATGGCGGCGGCGGCCGTGCAGCCGGAGATCGCCGCGTACCAGGCGGAGTTCGTCGGCCACGACTCCGGCTGGCCCGGCCCGACGCTGCTCGAGGCGTTCCGCCGCGGCGAGACGCTCGACCGGACCGGCAAGCCCGAGGAGCTGTCGAGCTGGATCGGCCCGCCCGCCGGCCCGCACACGCTGCACTTCGGCCTGCACTCGCTGTTCGGCGTGCCCGTCCGCCGGCCGGGAGCGGCGCGGATCGCGGGCGTCGTGGTGGTCGGCCGGCACGCGGGCGAGCCGCCGCTGACCGACGTCGACCGCGCGGCGGTGCTGGCGCTGGTGGACGCGCTGACCGAGCCGCTCGTGCGCGAGCGCGACGCGTGGGAGATGCACGAGCGCCTGGAGGCGTCCGTGCGCGCCGGGCGCCTCGAGCTGCTCGGCGACGGACGGCTGGCGACCGCGTTCCGCTACTCGTCGGCCGGCATCGCGATCTTCACCCTGGACCCGGTGCGGCCGCGCGTCGTGGACCTCAACGAGCGCCTGGCCGAGGTGCTGGGTGCCTCGCCGCACGCGCTGCTGGCGCGTGACGGGGCCCGCAGCTTCCTCCATCCGGACGACCTTCCCGCCGCCGAGGACGCGGTGCGGCGCCTGCACGCCGGTGAAGTCGAGTTCAGCCGCCGCCGGCTCCGGCTGCTGGCGGCCGGCGACGAGCCCGTGGCCTGCGACGTCGTCCTCTCGCTCGCCCGTGACGCCGCGGGTGTCTCGCGCTACGGGCTGTGCCAGATCGTCGACGTCGAGGAGCCGCGCCGTGCGCATCACCCGCTCGCGCGCGAGGTGCGGGCGCAGGAGATGCTCGCCGCGCTCGGGCGGCTCGCGCTGGAAGGGACGCCCGACGCGCACCTGATGCGGACCACCGCCGCGGGCATCGGCAGCGCGCTGGCGGTCGACGCGGCGATGGTGCTCGAGCGCCGGCCCGACGGCACGACGGCCACGGTGGCGGCCCACGGCTCGGTGCCGCTCGCGATGCCGGTCGCGGACGAGCTGCCGGGCGCCGCGCGGCTGCTCGAGGGCGGCCGGCTCCCGTCCGTGTGGCGCGGGGCGGGTGTGCGCGGCGCGATCGTGGCACCGCTCGGCCTCGGGCCGGGGCCGCGCCGCTGGCTCGCGGCCGCCAGCTACGAGACCCGTTCGTTCACGGCGGGGGAGGAGCGCGTGGTCGAGACCGCGGCGCACCTCGTCTCGAACTCGGGCGCCGACCGGCGCGAGCGGCCGTCGCAGCCGCCCGAGCTCGCCGCCCTGCCCGGCCGCGAACAGTTCGCCGACCGCGTCACGCACGCGATCGCCCGCGCGGGGCGGCAGGGCGAGTCCGTCGCCGTGCTCACGCTGGACGTCGACGGCTTCCGCGACATCAACGACACGTTCGGCTACGAGGTCGGCGATGAGCTGCTGGCGTCGTTCGCCCGCCGCCTGGAGGGCGCGCTGCGGGCCGGCGACACGCTCGCGCGGCTCGGCGGCGACGAGTTCGGCATCGTCTGCGAGGACATCTCCGGCGAGCGCGGCACGATCGAGATCGTGCGTCGCGTGATCGGCGCGTTCGACGCCCCCGTGGTGGTCGGCGAGCACGTGCTGCAGCCCGCGGTGTCGATCGGTGTCGCGCTCGGCGACTGGGTGTCGAGCAGCGCGGACTCGCTGATGCGCGACGCGGAGACCGCGTTGCAGCGCGCGCAGGACCAGCCCGGGACGACCTACGAGCTGTTCGACCGCACGATGCGACGGCGCGTCGCCGAGCGGATCCGGCTCGAGCACGACCTGCGCCGGGCCCTGGAGAACGATGAGCTGGTGCTGCACTACCAGCCGCTCGTCTCGCTGCATGAGCGGCAGACCATCGGGCTCGAGGCGCTGGTGCGCTGGCAGCATCCGGAGCGCGGGCTCGTCCCGCCGGGCGAGTTCATCCCGGCCGCGGAGTCCTCGGGGCTGATCCTCGCGCTCGGGCGCTGGGTGATCCGCGAGGCGTGCCGGCAGCTCAAGCGCTGGGACGCCGATCCGTCGCTCCCGCGCGTCTGGGTGTCCGTGAACGTCTCCGGGCGGCAGATCGCGGCGCCGGGCCTCGTAGAGGAGATCGGCGACGCGCTGCAGCAGAGCGGGCTCGAGCCCGACCGGCTGGCGCTCGAGCTGACCGAGACGGTGCTGATGGAGGACGCGGGCTCGCCGCTCGCGCACCTGCAGCGGCTGAAGGCGCTCGGCGTGCGGCTGCTGCTCGACGACTTCGGGACGGGGTACTCGTCGCTGAACTACGTCAAGCGCTTCCCGCTGGACGGGCTGAAGGTCGACCGGTCGTTCATCGCCGGGATCGCGGATGCCGAGAGCGACCGCCACATCCTGCGGGCGATCGTCTCGATGGCGACGGCGCTCGACGTGACCGTGATCGCCGAGGGCGTGGAGACGCCCGAGCAGGCGTCGTGGATCGCCAGCATGGACTGCGACACGGTGCAGGGCTTCGGCGTCGCCCGGCCCGCGCCGGCCACCGAGGTCGAGGCGCTGCTGCGTGCGGGGCTCGCGCCCGACCGCGTCGCCTGGTCGCTCGAGGCGCCGGTGGCCGAGGCGGCCGAGCCGACCGTCGCCCTCGGCGAGGCGACCGACGTCCTCGGCGTCTCCCCGAGCACGATCCGCCGGTGGGCCGACACCGGGCGGATCGCCGTCGTGCGCACGCCCGGCGGGCACCGGCGCTTCCCTGTCGCGGAGCTGCACCGGCTCAGCGCGGGGCCTGCGTGGCGCCCGCGGACGCAGCTGCGCGAGGTCGGCACCCCGACCGCGCCGCTGCCGGTGGTCGCCGAGCTGCTGCGGATGCAGCCGGACCGCCTGCAGTCGGTCGCCGCCGGCCTGTACGAGACCGGCCGCCACGGCTGGTTCGCGCGTGAGACGGGGGTCGCGGAGCTCAGCGAGTGGGCCCAGCGCGTCGCCGCGGCGTGCGACGCCGCCGACTGGGACGTCGCCGAGGCGGCGACGCAGCGGCTCTCCGCCCGCGCGGAGCTCGGCGGCTCGACCCTGCTCGAGCGCTTCCTCGTGGTCGAGCGCTTCGGCGCGCTCGTGGTCGAGGTGCTGCAGCGCCGGGACAGCGGGCCCAAGGAGGTCGCGGGTGCCCGGCGGCTGTTTACGCGACTCGCCCGGGGGATCATCGAGCAGACCTGATCGCCGCCGCTCTGGTTTGACGGAGATCGGTCTGCGGTAAGTCGCGCCGTGGAGTGAGAACGCGAAGCCTGATCGGCGCCGGAGTCTTGACCGTGGTGATCACGGCGCCCGCCTTCGCGCAGCTGCCCGACCCCACGAAGAACCTCCCGAAGGTGCCCGTGCCCACCGTGCAGGTACCGGTGCCGACGGTGCAGGTGCCGGTGCCCGTGCCGACCGTGCAGGTGCCGGTCCCCACGGTGCCGGTGCCCGTGCCGACGGTGCAGGTGCCGGTCCCGACGGTGCAGGCACCCGTGCCCACGCCCAACGCACCGCAGGGTGCGCCGCCTTCGAGCTCTGGCGGCGGTGGTGGCGGCGGGACGAGCGCGGGCGGCGGCTCGACGACGGGCGGCGGATCCGGCTCGAGCGGCGAGTCCGGCTCCAGCGGCGGTTCCGGGTCCGGCGGCGGCTCCGCCACGGGCGGTGGCGGCGGCTCCGGCTCCTCCGGTTCTGCTGCGGGCGGCGGAAGCGGCTCCCGCGCGGGTGGCGAGCCGGCGAAGCGCCGCTGCTCCACTCCCGGCACGTGCTCAGGCAGCACCCGCGGGCCGTCGGTGCCGGCGGGCGTCGACCTCACACGGCTGAGCGCCGCGCAGCGCCGCGACCGGCGGCTCGTCCAGACCGTCACGCGCGCGACCGGCTGCCTCGACGCCCTCCCGGCCGAGCAGCGCCGCGTCCTCACGCTCCGCGCAGGCGTCGGCCGCCAGCCGGCCCGGACGCGGGCGAGCGTCGCCCGCCGGCTCGACGTCAGCGTCCGCAAGGTCGCACGGATCGAGCGGGCCGGGCTGCGGAAGCTGCGGGCGCTGGCGCAGCGCGGCGGGTGCGTCGCCGCGGTGGCGCCGCCGACCGCGCGGGCCGACGCCGAGCCGGTCGCGAGCGCGATCCGGCCGAGCGCCGGCGGCGGCCGGGACGGCGACCGCGGAGCAGCGCGCAAGCCGCGGCGGACGGGCGACGTGGACGCCGAGCGCACGCCCGGGGCGGGCGGCGTGGACGGCGTCACGCAGACCAACCTGCCCGCTGCCGCCGCGCCCACGACGTCGCTCGGCGCGCTCATCACGGCCCTGCTGCTCGCGCTGGCCGCGATGACGCTCGTCGTGGTGTGGACGCTGCGCCGGCAGGAGCCGGCGACGCCCGCGCCCGAGCCGCCTCCCGCCGCCCCGAGCGGAGAGCGCTGGGACGAGCCACCGCCCGGTCTCGACCGCTGATTGCATGCAAAAAGCCCTGTATCGGGCTTGCGCACCGCCTCTGGGCATGATTTCGTATGCAAGATGGCGTCGCCGCGTGTGCGCGATCTGCTGGAAGAGGCGATCCTCGAAGGGGAGCTGAAGCCGGGCGAGCGCCTGCGCGCGGAAGCGCTCGCGCAGCGGTTCGGGACGAGCCGCACGCCGGTCCGCGAGGCGCTCCTGCAGCTCGAGGCGCAGGGGCTCGTGGACGTCGAGCCCAACCGTGGTGCGGTCGTGCGGACGTTCGACCGCGACGACCTGCAGGACCTGTACGAGCTGCGCGCGCTGCTGGAGCCGCACGCGGCCGCGCTCGCCGCCACCCGGATCAGCCCCGAGGACATCGCCCGGCTCGAGGCGCTCTGCGACGACCCCGATCCCATCGTCGCCAACGAGGCGTTCCACCGGATCATCGTCGAGGCCGCCCACAGCCCGCGCCTGGTCGTGGCCATGCGGGCCGCGACCGGGATCCCCCGCACCTTCCGCAGCCACTTCTGGCACGACGAGCGCCAGCGGGAGGAGTCGCTGCTGTGCCACCGCCGGCTGGTCGACGCCTTCCGTGCCCGTGACGCCCAGCTCGCCGAGGCCGTGATGCGCATGCACATCCTCGGCGCGATCGCCTTCCTGGAGGAGACATGGCCGACGCACCTTTGACAGGGCTCAGAGCGATCGAGTTCGGCCAGCTGCTCGCGGGGCCGTTCACCGGCACGCTGCTCGGCGACTTCGGCGCCGACGTGATCAAGATCGAGGCGCCGGGCGACGGCGACGCGATGCGCGACTGGGGCCGCCTGCGCCACAACGACCGCTCGCTGTGGTGGTCGATCCTCGCCCGCAACAAGCGCTCGGTCGCCCTGAACCTGCGTGAGCCGGAGGGGCAGCGGATCGCCGCGGACCTGGCGGCGGGCGCCGACATCGTGCTGGAGAACTTCCGCCCCGGCACGATGGAGAAGTGGGGCCTCGGGCCGGAGGACCTGCACGCCCGCAACCCCGGCCTGATCTACGCGCGCGTGAGCGGCTACGGGCAGACCGGCCGCTACCGCGACCGCCCGGGGTTCGCGTCCGCGGGCGAGGCGATCAGCGGCCTGCGGCACATCAACGGCTATCCCGACCAGGCGCCGCCGCGGTCGGGCATCTCGCTCGGCGACACGCTCGCGGCGCAGTCGGCGTTCCAGGGCATCCTGCTCGCGCTGATCGCCCGCGCGAACGGCGCGGAGGGCCAGGTGGTGGACGCGAGCATCGTCGACGCGTGCTTCGCCATGAGCGAGTCGAGCACGCTCGAGTACGAGAAGACCGGCTTCGTCCGCCAGCCCACCGGCCCGCGGCTGCCGCGGATCGCGCCCAGCAACGTCTACCGGTCCAAGGACGGCAAGTGGGTCGTGATCGCGGCCAACCACGACACGCTCTGGCGGCGCCTGGCGAAGATCATGGGGCAGCCCGAGCTGGGGGAGGACGAGCGGTTCGCCACCCACCACGCCCGCGGCGAGCACGAGGACCTGCTCGACGAGATCATCGGCGCGTTCGCTGCCGAGCACACGGCCGACGAGCTGGACGAGATCGTCAACGGCGGCGGCGTGGTGTGCGCGCCGGTCTACACCGCCGAGGACGTCTACCAGGATCCGTACTTCCGCGAGCGCGAGCTGCTCGTGGAGGTCGAGGACGAGGTCCACGGGCGCATCACCGTGCCGGGGATCGTGCCCAAGCTGAGCCGGACGCCCGGCTCCATCCGCCAGGCCGCACGCTGGACCGTGGGGGCGGACACGGACGCAGTGCTGGAGGAGCTCGGACGAGGCTGAAAGGAGCGGCATGGCGTATCGGCTCGGGGTGGACGTCGGAGGGACGTTCACCGACCTGTTTCTCGTCGACGACGGCGACCATCGGCAGTGGCGGGTCAAGACCCCGTCGACGCCCTCGGATCCATCGCAGGGCGTGCTCAAGGGGGTGAGCCGGATCTGCGCGGAAGCGGGGATCGAGCCGGCGGACCTCGCCAACGTGGTGCACGGGACGACGGTCGCCACGAACGCGGTGCTCGAGTCCAAGGGCGCGCGCGTCGGGCTGATCACGACGCAGGGCTTCGGGCAGATCCTGCACCTCGCGCGCTCGCAGACCCCGGGGCCGCTCGCGGGCTGGATCATCATGGTCAAGCCCGACCCGCCGGCCTCCCTGGCGGACACGCGGGAGGCGATCGAGCGGATGGACGCGCGCGGGAACACGCTCGTCGCGGTCGACCGCGAGCAGGTGACGCGCGTGATCGGGGACCTGGTGGAGAGCGGGGTCGAGTCGCTCACGATCAGCCTGATCAACTCGTACGTCAACGGCGCGCACGAGCAGGAGATCGCCGACCTGGTGGAGGAGCTGCACCCGGGTTTCCCGGTGACGATCAGCAGCGCCGTGCTCCCGGAGTTCCGCGAGTACGAGCGCACGCTGACGGCGTGCATGAACTCCTACGTGCGCCCGCAGGTCGCGCAGTACGTGGACCGCCTGCAGTCCTCGCTGAGCGACATGGGCGTCCGGACGGAGGTCGACATCCTGCGCTCGGACGCGGGTGTGATGACGCCGAAGGAGGCGGCGCGGAACCCGGTCTACGGCGTGCTCTCGGGCCCGTCGGGCGGGGTGGCGGGCGCGCTGTACGTGGCGGCGCGGGCCGGGTTCCCGAACGTGCTCACGTTCGACATGGGCGGGACGTCCACGGACGTGTCGCTGTGCCAGGCGGGGGAGCCGACGATCGGGCGCGAGACCACGATCGGCCAGTTCCGGATCAAGGTGCCGAGCGTCGACGTGCACACGGTCGGCGCGGGCGGCGGCTCGATCGCCCACGTCCCGGAGCTCACCGGCGCCTTGCGCGTCGGGCCGCAGAGCGCCGGCGCCGAGCCCGGTCCCGCGGCGTACGGGCAGGGCGGCGAGGCGCCGACGGTCACCGACGCCAACGTCGTCCTCGGCCATCTGCCGGCGGACCTGATCGGCGGGGAGATGACGCTTGACGTGGAGGCCGCGCGCACCGCCGTGCAGAAGGTGGCGGACGCGATGGGGCTGTCCCTGGAGGACGCCGCCGACGGCATCCTGCGGATCGTCAACGAGAACATGGCGGGTGCGCTGCGGGTCATCTCCGTCCAGCGGGGCCACGACCCGCGCGAGTTCGCGATGGTCGCCTTCGGCGGCGCCGGCCCGCTGCACGCCAACGCGGTGGCGGAGCTGATGGGGTCCTTCCCGGTGATCGTGCCGCCGTCGCCCGGGCTCCTCTGCGCGCTCGGCGACCTCGTCGCCGGCTTCCGCAACGAGTTCGCGCAGACGCTGATCAAGCTCACGTCCGAGGTCGGGGACGCGTCCGCCATCCTCGGCGAGCTCGAGGGCCGCGCGCGGGAGTGGATGGACGCGCAGGGCATCGCCGCGGCCGACCAGCAGATCGAGTTCCTGGCCGACATGCGCTACCGCGGGCAGGGCTACGAGATCCCGGTGCCCTGGGGCGATGACCTCGAGTCGCGCTTCAACGACCTGCACGAGCAGCTGTACGGGTTCCGGATGCACGACACGGCGTCGGAGATCGTCAACCTGCGTGCGGTCGGCACGGGCGACCGGCCACAGCCCGAGCTGCCGGAGGAGGACCCGGTCGAGGCCATGCTCGAGCCGGGCACGCACGCCCGCGCGGACCTGCATCCGGGGACGATCGTCCCGGGGCCGTCGATCATCACCGAGTTCGACTCCACGACCGTCGTGCTCGACGGCTACGTCGCCGAGGTCGATCGCTACTTCAACGTCCTGATCCGGAAGGGGTCGTGATGAAGATCGCCGAGATCCCCGACCTCGAGGTCGACCCGGTCACCGTCGACATCATCGAGAACGCGCTGCGGCACGCGCGCTTCGAGATGGACGCGGTGCTCTTCCGCAGCGCCATGTCGCCGGTCATCCGCGAGCAGCACGACGAGTTCCCGATGATCACCGACCCGCAGGGCCGGATGGTGGTCGGCCAGTTCGGCGCCTACATCAACGAGATGATGGCCGACTGGGACCAGGGGGTGTACCCGGGCGACGTGATCCTCACGAGCGACCCGTACAAGTGCTCCGGGTCGATCTCGCACACGAACGACTGGCTCGTGCTCGTGCCCGTGTTCTACGAGGACGAGCTCGTGGGCTGGTGCTCGCAGTTCGGCCATCAGATGGACGCGGGCGGGCGGCTGCCGGGCTCGCTGCCGACCGGCGCGACCACGATCTTCGAGGAGGGCCTGATCATCCCGCCCCTGAAGATCGTCGAGCGCGGCGAGGTGCAGGAGCAGGTCCTCAAGCTGATCCTCAACAACATGCGCCTGCCCGAGATGAACCGGGCGGACCTGTTCGCGATCATCGCCGCCTGCCACGCGGGCGAGAAGCGCGTGATGGGGCTGTGCGAGCGCTTCGGCAAGGACGTCTACCTGGCGACGTTGCAGGCGCTGCTCGACCGCACGCACGAGGCGATGCGCAAGCTGATCCTGCTCGCGATCCCCGAGGAGAAGCAGACCTTCGAGGACTACATCGACGACGACGGGCTCGGCAACGGCCCGTACAAGATGAAGCTGACGATCTGGCGGGAGGGGGAGGAGGCCTGGTTCGACTGGTCGGGCACCGATCCGCAGGCGCTCGGGCCGATCAACTTCTACCTCTCCGAGGGCATGTTCAAGATGTTCATCGGGGTCTACCTGATCATGGTCAACGACCCCGACATCCTGTTCAACGACGGCTTCTATCCGCTGCTGCACGTCGTGATGCCGGAAGGGTGCCTGCTCGCGCCGCGGTATCCCGCCGCTCTGGGCTGTCGCACGCACGGGCTGGCGCGGCTGTTCGACGTGCTGGGCGGGGCGCTGACCAAGCAGGCGCCGGAGCTCAACACGGCGGCGGGCTACGGCACGTCGCCCTACATGCTCTACTCGGGCTGGAAGGAGTCCGGCGAGTTCTTCTACGCCATGGAGATCCTCTACGGCGGGATTCCCGGCCGCCCGATCGGCGACGGCATGGATGGGCACTCGTGGTGGCCGCTGTTCGAGAACATCCCGACGGAGTACCTGGAGGCGTATTACCCCTTGCGGGTCGACGGGTACACGACGGTGACCGACAGCGGCGGTGCGGGGTTGCACCGCGGCGGGAACGGCGTGGAGAAGCGGTACGTGTACCTGGAGCCGGGGCACGTCTCGATCCACGACGACCGCTGGCTCACGCGTCCGTGGGGCGTGCTGGGCGGGTTGCCGGGCGCGCGGTCGGAGAAGGTGCTGCGGCGGGCGGACGGGACCGAGCAGGTGTTGCCGGCCAAGTGCGACGAGGTGGAGGTGGCGCCCGGCGACATGCTGATCTACCGCACCGCGGGTGGCGGTGGCTGGAAGGACCGGCTGGAGCGGCCGGTCGAGGCGGTGGAGCGGGACGTGGCCTTCGGGCTCGTGTCGGTCGAGGGCGCGTTGCGCAACTACGGCGTCGTCGTGGGGGACCCTGACGCGACCGCGGCGGAGCGTGCTCGGCAGCGGGAGGAGCGTGGCGAGCCGCTGGCGTTCGACTTCGGGCCGCCGATCGCGGAGGCGTTGGCGTCCTGCGAGGCGGAGACCGGGTTGCCGGCTCCGTCGCCCGCCACGCCGCTGCGCTGGTCGCCCTTGGAGAGCCCCGAGTCCGCCATGGAACGGGCGCGTGCCTGAGGGCTTCGGCGGGGCGGTGGGCTTCGGCTCGCGCCCCGCCGTGGTCGTCGTCGACCTCAACCGCGGGTTCACGGACCCGTCGTCGCCGTTGGCGTGCGCGCTCGACGAGGTGCTGGTGGCGGTGCGGGAGCTGCTGGATGTCGCTCGGGGTGCGGGTGTCCCGGTCTTCTTCACGACGGTGGTCTACGACGACGTGGGGGAGGCCGCCGCCGCCGTGTTCCTGCGCAAGGTGCCGGCGCTGCGGACGTGCGCGCCGGGGACGCCGTGGGTCGAGGTCGATCCGCGGCTCGGGCGGTTGGAGACGGAGCCGGTGATCTCGAAGTCGGGCGCGAGCGCGTTCTTCGGCACGCCGTTCGGGGCGATGGTCGCGGGCTTCGACACGCTCGTGGTGTGCGGCGCCTCGACCTCGGGATGCGTGCGCGCGACCGTCGTGGACGCGATGCAGCACGGGCTCGCGCCGATCATCCCGCGCGAGTGCGTGGGCGACCGGTCGGCCGCGGCCCACGAGCAGTCGCTGGCGGACATCGCGGGCCGCTACGGGGACGTGGTCGGGCTAGCCGAAGTTGCCCGCGCGCTGCACGAGGCCGGGTAGCTCCTTGCCCATCGTGGCGCTCAGCCAGTGCGCGACCTCGATCAGGGCGTCGAGGTCGACGCCGGTGACGACGCCTTCGTTCTCGAGCAGGTAGACGAGGTCCTCGGTGGCGATGTTGCCGGTTGCGCGCGGCGCGAACGGGCAGCCGCCGAGGCCGCCGACGGAGGCGTCGAAGACGGTCACGCCGTGCTCGAGGCCGGCGTAGGCGTTCGCGTAGCCGGTGTTGCGCGTGTTGTGGAGGTGGAGGCCGACGGGCTTGCCGGATTTGAGGGCTTCGGGGACGAGCTGCTTGACCTGGTGCGGGGTTCCGACCCCGATCGTGTCGGCGAGGATGACCTCGTCCGCGCCCGCTTCGGCCATGCGGTGCGCGTGCTCGATCACCCGGCCCGGGTCGACCTTGCCCTCGAACGGGCAGCCGAACGCGACGGAGATGGTCGCCGTGACCTTCAGGTCGGTGGCCTGGATGATCTCGGTCGCGATCTGCGCCGCCTGCTCGACGGTGACGTTCTGGTTGCGCTGGGCGAACGTGTCGGTGACCGGGTAGGCGACGTGGATCTCCGTCGTCGCGGTCGCGAGCGCCCGGTCCAGGCCCTTGCGGTTGAGGACGAGCGAGCTGTACGCGACGCCGTCGTCAGTGGGGAGGTGCTCGAAGACCTCCTCGGCGCCGGCCATCTGCGGGACGAGCTTGGGGTGCACGAAGCTGACGGCCTCGATGCGGGTGAGCCCGGCGCCGGCGAGCCGCGTGCACAGCTCCGCGCGAGTCCTCGGATCCAGCGTCACCTTGTCGTTCTGGAGGCCGTCCCGCGGCCCCACGTCGCAGATGCTCACGGGCACCTCTTGAGTGTGGCGTATCGGTTCCGACTACCGTCGCGCCGTCGCGCATGCTTGACTAGCCGGGGCCATGGACCTTCGTGAGCTGCTCGGAATGCTGGACATGCCGCCCGGCGAGAGCTATTACCGGAGCCGTATCCCCTGCCCCGAGGACGAGCGCGTCGCCCGCGCGGTCCGCGCCTTCAGCGAATCCTCGCCCGGCCGCCAAGCCGTCTTCCGCGAGGCGATCGACGGGGTCCGCGCCGGCCTGCTGCTGGTGTTCAGCGAGCGCATGGCCGCCCTGGCCGTGCGCATGGAGTCGGGCGAGCCCTGCGTCCAGGGCCTGGTCGCCGCCTCCCTGGCGCAGGAGGGCGACCCCCGCGAGGCGCTCGCCGTCCCCGCCCTGCACCGCCGCTCCGCCGAGATCCTCGACATCGACAACGCTCGGCTCTTCGACGAGGCCGCCGGCCGCACCGACCTCTCAGGCGCTCACTGGCTGAGGGACGTCCGTGACGCCGACGACACGCCCGAGGACGTCGGCTACGAAGAAGCCGACGACGGCGAGGGCTTCCGCTACGAGCGGGCCATCGCCCGGCAGCCGCGGCACCGGTACTGAGGCCTCGCGCGGAGGGCGCCTGTGGCGCCCGGCTCGGCCATTGGGCGACATCAACTGACGACTCACTCGGTGACTGGTCACTTTGCTGGGCAGAGCCCAGCAAACCCACCACGAGCACTGCGGGCGCGCGCCCACTCTGCGCCACGTCCCACCCGCGCAAGCGTCGTCACCCCGCGTGGTTCGTCCCGCGCGCCTGCCGGGCTCCCGGGCCGGGTAGGGTGCGGGCCATGTTCTACTCGCTGCTCGGCCGGGTGGTCTGGTTCGGACTGAAGTTCGTGCTGCGCCGCAAGTACGGCCGTACCTATGTGCCCAAGTCGCTGCTCGCGGGCGGGACGGTCGCCGTGGCGATCGCCGTGACGGTTGCGCTCCTTCGCGCCGCGCGCGACTCGGAGTGACCGAGGGGCGCCGTTTCCATAACGGCGCACCGCCGTTTTTGCCGCCGGACCGCCTGCAAGCATGAGGCGTCGTGGCCGAGTCACCTTCCCCTGCGCTGCCCGGCGGCGTCCAATGGCTGCCCGCCATGGGCGGCGCGCACGTGCTGCGCGTGGAGTTCGGGCGGGGCGAGCCGCCGGCGCTCGTCCTGCAGTCCGCGCGCACGGGTGAGCACCGCATAGAGCCCGGTCCGCGGGCGCGGTTCAATCGCACCGCCGACTTCCTCGTGCCCGCCGGCCTGAGTTGGACGGTCGCGGTGCTGGCCTGGGAGGACGGCGCCCGCGTCACGCTTCCCGGCCCGCCGGACGGCCGCGCCGAGGTCAAGGTCATCGACCTCGCGTCCCGCCGCCCGGCCGTGGCGCCGCCCCCGCGGGACCAGCCCGCCGGTCCGGAGCCGCTGCCGTGGACGGCGCCGCCGACCGACGAGCCCACGGACGCCGCGGCAGCCGTCGACGGCTTCGAAGTGTCCGGCGCCGCCGAAGCCATCTCCCACGCCCGGGAGACCGAGCGCGCCACGGGCGAGGCGGTCCAGTCGATCCTCGCCGGCGCCCGCGCCGACCTGCAGGCCGAGCGGGCCGCCCGCGCGTCGGACCGCTCGGTGCTCACCGCCGAATCCCAGCTCGCCGACCTGCGCGCCGAGCTCGAGCGCGCCCGTGCGGAGATCACGGAGCTGCGCTCCGCGCTGGAGACCGAGCGCATCGCCCGCACCGCGGCCGAGTCGGCCCTCGGAAGCCCCGTCCCGCCCGGCGCGCTCACCGAGCTCGCGAGCCAGCAGGCCGCCCACGCCGCGGCCACCGCGCCCGCCCGCCCGACCGAGGAGGCCGACCGCCTGGTCGCAGCCCTCGAAGCGGCCGCCAGCTCCCTCCGCGCGACGATCCCGGCCCCGGCCGACGTCACCGCATCGCCCGTCTCCCGCCTGATCGCGGCGGCGGCCTCGGCCACGATCGCCAACCCGACGCAGCCCGCGACCCCGAACACCGACTCCGCAACGACGAACGCCGGCCCGCCCTCGGCGCACGACGCCACGACTGCGCCGCCCGTGGACGCCGCGACGACCGCACCGGTGGACGGTGCCGCGCCGGCCCCGCCCGAGGCGGACCGCGCCCCGGCGGCGCCGTCCGTGGCGGACGACGTCGCACCGTTCACGCCGGCCACCTCGGCGAACGGCGCTGCGGCGTCGCGGTCCGGGGCCGACAAGGTCACGTCGGCAACCTCGGCGGACGACGCTGCGGCGCCGCCGTCCGGGGCCCACGACGTCGCGCCGTTCACGTTGGCCGTCAACCGCGCCGTCGTGGCTGCACCCGCCGTGGGAGCCGCCCCGAGCGTCCCACCGACCCCCGACGGCACCGAGACGTGGGCCGTGCCAGCGCCGCCCGTCCGCGTGGTCGAGGAGCACCCACCCGTCGCGCTGGAGGACCCGGCGAATGCACACCGTCCCGTGCTGGTCGCGTCCGTCGCCGCGCGGGTCGCGGCACAGGCCGCGGCCGAGGCGCTTCGCCGGGTCACGGAGCCCGCGCCCGGCCTGCGGCGCGCGTTGGTGGAGCTCGCACGCGAGGACTCGCTCACCGCCGGCGCGCTGCTTGCCGGGCTGTTGCCCGCACAGGCCGCGGTGCTCGAGGAGCCGCTGTCGTACGACCTGACCGTGCGCGGGCACGGGACCTTCGCCGTCACCGTCGGGCACGGTGGGGCGGAGGTGCAGCGGATCGCCAAGCGCCGCCCGCGCAAGGAGGCCGCGTTCCACATCGCGGGCGAGCCGCTGATGCTGGCCGAGCTGCTCGCGGGCGATCGGACCAAGCTCGGCCGCTTCCGGTCGGGCGCGCGGATCACGGGCCGTCGGCGGCGCGCGAAGCCGCTGCGGGCGCTGCCCGACTCGTCGCTCACGCTGGCGCAGGCGGTCGCGGCCGGAGCGCGGCTCGAGCCCGCGCTCGTCTACGCCGCGCTGCCGTACGCCGTCGCGCCGGAATGGACGCGCGGCCACGTGTTCACGGTCGCGCAGGAGATCACGGAGCTCGGCCCGCGCGCCTGGTACGTCACGGCCCGCGACGGCGTCCGCCTGAGCGTCGTGGAGCACGCCGCGGGCGCCGCGGCGGACGCCACCGTCACGATGTCGCGCGCGGCCTTCGAGCGCCTGCTGAAGGGCGAGCCGGCCGCGCCGGGCGACCTGCCGGTCATCCGCGGCGACCGCACGGCCGTCGCGACGCTCAAGCGCTGGACCGACCTGGCCCGCGCGTAGACACGCCGCCGCGCGGATAGCGCAGCGCGGGCGGCGCGGCGCGGGGATGGACGACGCGCGCGGTGGCTAGGCCCCGTGCGTGACCGCCAGCGCGCGGGACTCGCCGCGCCGCAGGTGGTCGAGCAGCGCCGCGCGCGCGGAAGGCGGCGGGGCGTGGACGAGCGCGTCCAACAGGCCCGCGTGGTCGGCGGCGAGGTCGTCGAGGTCCGACGAGACGCGGTCGGCGACCGCGAGGATGATGCGCAGCTCGCGCAGCGCGGCTTCGGCGGCCGTGCGCAGGCGGCGCGAGCCGGCGGAGGCGACGATCGCGAGGTGGAACGCGGCGTCCGCGGCGACCGCGGCGCGGCCGTCGCCCGCCTTGGCGGCCTCGGTCATGGACACGACGGCGGCCTGCAGCCAGACGTCGTCGGCCGGGCGCTTGCGGACCATCGCCTCCAGCCCGGCCAGCTCGAGCGTGCGGCGGGTCGCGTACAGGTCGCGGACGTCGTCGACCGAGAGCCGGACGACTTCCAGCCCGCGGTGCAGCGAGTGGACGAGGAGGCCCTCGCGCTCCAGGCGGCCGAGGGCGGCGCGGGCGTGGTCGCGGGAGACGCCGAGCCGCGACTGCACGTCGCTGTCCGAGATGCCGGTCCCGGGCGGGAAGAGACCGGCGAGGATCTCGTCACGAAGCGTCTCCGTGATCGTGTCGGCGGGGGAGGTCCGCTCGAGCGGGACCAAGGTCACAATCCGCTCCAAGAACCGGTGAGTCGTCGTGCGGACACCGCACGGGCGTACGAGGTCCGTGCACGGACCTGTCGCGGTGCCCGCCGGCGCGGCGCGAACGGCGCAGGGCCGAGAGGCGCAGCAGCGCTACGGCGCGCCATGGAGACGACGGTGACCAGCATTGGCACGATGCTCTGAGGATCGCGTGGAACTGTCAAGTAACACAGTGTCAACGGACAAACGTCTGACGGGTTCACGCGGCTGAGGCCAGGTCTTTCGTTCAGTTTGGACAGCGTGCGGACAGGATCGCGGCGAGCTCGTCAACGTCCAGCGACGACAGGGCCTCGACGTTGAGCACGAGCGCGTCCCCGTCGACGACGCCGCGCACGCTCGGGTCACCGGCGGCGAGCTCGTCCGCGACGTTCGCCAGCCCAGAGAGGCGCACCGCGTTGAAGGGCCCCTCGGCCAGGACCCGCTCGTCGAGCGTGAACCGGCACAACTCGCCGCCGACCCGGTCCCGCAGCCGCGCCGCCAGCGCCTCGTAGCCGGCGAGCCGCGCCGCGTGATCGCACGCCAGCCACTCCTCCAGCGCGGCCACGACCGACACCACGCCGGCGCGATCGAGCTTGAACGCCCGCCCGAACGTCCGCCACGGCCCGCTCTCGTAGCCGACGAAGTCCAACGCGGCCACGTCGCGCACGCGCGCCTCCGACCCCGCCACGAACCCGCCCGCGTTGGGCCCGCCGAAGTACTTGGCCGAGAACACGGCCAGGTCACCACCCGCCGACCAGCGACCGAACGCCGACACCGGGAAGCACTGGAACGCCGCGTCGACGATCACCGGCACCCCCAGAGCGTGGGCCGCCGCCGCGACGACCGGGAGCGGCTCGCCCACGTCGTCCAGGTGCGCCGGATGCAGCACCGCGGCGGGGCCCGTCTCCAACGCCGCCACGACGTCATCCACGGCGCGCACCCGCGCACCCGCCAAGGCGGCACACCGCGCGTACACGTACGCGTCCGCGTGCGCCCGCTGGACCAGCACGTCCGACGGCACCGCCGGCAGCGCCTCCATCCGCGCCCCGTCGCCGCGCGCCACGCACGCCCCGACGGCCAACGCGATCCCCGCGGACGCCCCGGGCACGACCCGCGCGGCGGGCGCGCCCACCAGCCCGGCGATCCGCGCCCCGGACGCGTCCAGCAGCTCGTCCATGGCCGCCCAGGTCGCGTTCGCCTCGGCCGCCGCGGCCCACACGCCGGCGGACAGCGACGACCCGCCGAGGTCGGTGTAGATCCCGCACGCGTTGATCACGCGCCGCACGCCGAGCGACGAGTAGGAGGCCATGACCCGGCAGTTTTCCGCACGTTCCGGGGGAGGCGTCGATTCGGTCCGATGCGACACCTATGGTTCCCTCCCCGTGAGCACCCCATCCGTCGCCCATCTCCACGTCCACTCCGAGTACTCGCTCCTCGACGGAGCCTGCAACATCGACAAGCTGGCCGAGCGCGCGGCGGCCTACGACCAGCCCGCCATCGGGCTGACCGACCACGGGGTGATGAACGGTGCCGTCGAGCTCTACAAGGCGGCCAAGAAGCACGGCGTGAAGCCGCTGCTGGGGCTCGAGGCGTACTTCGTCGACGACCGGACGGTGCGTGACCGCAAGGTCGAGCGCAACCACCTCACGCTGCTCGCCGCGACGAACGAGGGCTTCAAGAACCTCACGACGCTGTCCTCGAAGGGCTTCCTCGAGGGCCTGCACCGCGGCAAGCCGGGTGTGGACCTCGAGCTGCTGTCGATGCACTCGGAGGGCGTCATCGCGCTCACGGGCTGCCTGGCGTCCCGCACCAGCCAGCGCATCATGGACGGCAAGTACGACGAGGCGCGCGAGCACCTGGACCAGCTGATCCAGATCTTCGGCCCGGAGGACGTCTACCTCGAGGTCCAGAAGAACGGCCTGACCGAGCAGGAGCAGGTCAACGAGGGCATGCGCAAGTTCGCGCAGGACACCGGGCGCCCGTTCGTCGGCACGGCGGACGTCCACTACCTGCGCAAGGAGGACTTCCGCAACCACGCCGCGCTGCTGTGCGTGCAGACGAAGTCCACGCTCGCCGCGCCGAAGATGTCCTTCAGCACGAACGAGTTCTACCTCAAGTCCACCCAGGAGATGGTGGACTCGTTCGCGGACTTCCCCGGCGCGCTGGAGTCGACGCTGGAGATCGCGGAGCGCTGCGACGTCGAGATCGCGCTCGGCGGCCAGCTGATCCCGCGCTTCGAGTGGACCGAGGGCCTGTCGGAGAAGGAGTACCTGCGCAAGCTGGTGCTGCAGGGCATGGCCGAGCGCTACGGGGATCCGATCCCCGCGCACGCGCTCGAGCGCATGGAGATGGAGCTCGGCGTCATCGACAAGATGGGCTTCAACGCCTACTTCCTGATCGTCTGGGACTTCGTCAACTGGTCCAAGAACAACGGCGTCGCCGTCGGTCCGGGCCGTGGTAGCGCCGCCGGCTCGATCATCGCCTACACGCTGCGGATCACGGACGTGGACCCGCTGGCCTACGACCTGCTGTTCGAGCGCTTCCTGAACGCCGAGCGCGTGTCGATGCCGGATATCGACATCGACTTCTCCGTGCGTGGCCGCGAGCGCGTGATGGCGTACGTGAAGGACAAGTACGGGGCCGACCGCGTCGCCCAGATCATCACCTTCGGTCGCATGTTCCCGCGCGCGGCCACCAAGGACGCGGCGCGCGTGCTCGGCCACGACTACGGCGTCGGCGACAAGCTCTCCAAGCTCATCCCGGACCCGATCATGGGCCGCTCGCCCTCGTTCAAGGAGTGCCTGGAGCCGGGCGAGGACCTCGCGAACGAGGTGGCGAAGGACCCGGTGGCCGCGCAGGTCGTCGAGGTCGCGCAGGGCCTGGAGGGCATCGTCCGCAACGCGTCCATCCACGCGGCCGCGGTCGTGATCTCCGACCGCAGCCTCACGGACATCGTCCCGCTGCAGCTCGCCGACGCGAAGACGACGGACGACGACGGCAACAAGGTCTACCGGACCGTCACGCAGTTCAGCATGAAGCCGATCGAGGAGATCGGCCTGCTGAAGATGGATTTCCTCGGCCTCCGCAACCTCGACGTGATCGAGGACGCGCTGGACATCATCGAGCGCTCCAGCGGCGAGCGCCCGGACATCGCGGCGATCCCGCTGGACGACGTGAAGACCTACGAGATGATGGCCCGGGGCGACTCGGTCGGCGTCTTCCAGTTTGAATCCGAGGGCATGCGCGAGTCCCTGCGCAAGGTCAACCCGACCGAGTTCGAGGACCTCGTCGCGCTCGTGGCGCTGTACCGCCCGGGCGCCATGGATCAGATCCCCGCGTACTCGCGCGGCAAGCGCAACCCGGACTCGATCCAGTACATCGACGACCGGCTGATCCCGATCACCGAGTCGACCAAGGGCGTGATCCTCTACCAAGAGCAGGCGATGCAGATCGCCAAGTCCCTGGCGAACTTCACCGGCCCGCAGGCGGACGACCTCCGAAAGGCGATCGGCAAGAAGAACCGCGCCGCGATGGCGAAGCTGCAGCCGATGTTCATCGAGGGCTGCCGCGCGAACGGCGTCGCCAACGACGTCATCGAGTCGCTGTGGGCGACCAACGAGAAGTCCGCGGACTACTCGTTCAACAAGTCGCACGCGGCCTGCTACGCGCTGATCTCGTACCGCACCGCCTGGCTGAAGGCGAACTACCCGGCCGAGTACATGGCCGCGCTGATCTCGTCGGTCATGGACACGAAGGACAAGGTCCCGTTCTTCGTCAACCAGGCCGAGCAGATGGGCATCGAGATCCTGCCGCCCGACGTGAACCTGTCGGATCACGAGTTCATGGTCGTGGACGGCAACATCCGCTTCGGCCTGGACGCCGTCAAGGGCGTCGGCTACGCGGCGGTCGAGGCGATCAAGGTCGCCCGCGAGGACGGCCCGTTCACGAGCATCTGGGACTTCTGCGAGCGGGTGGACGGCCGTGCCGTCAACAAGCGCTCGATCGAAGCGCTCATCCAGTGCGGCGCGTTCAACTCCACCGGCGCGACGCGCCGCGGCATGCTCGAGGTCCTGGACGCCGCGCAGTCGGCCGGCCAGCGCGCCCAGCAGGACGCGCAGATGGGCCAGGGCTCGATCTTCGACCTGTTCGACACGGGCGGCGCGACCGAGACGGCCGCGCCGAGCCACCCGCCGGTCCCGACGCACGAGTTCGAGCCGAACGAGCTGCTCTCGATGGAGAAGGACTCCGTCGGCGTCTACATCTCCGAGCACCCGCTCAAGCGGGTCGCCGCGGCGCTGCAGGTGAAGGCCGACTGCACGATCGCCGAGCTGCCGGGCACGCGCGACGGCGACTGGCGCAAGGTCGGCGGCATGATCACCGAGTCCAAGAAGATCCGGACGCGCTCGGGCAAGATGATGATGTTCGCGACCCTCGCGGACCTCGAGGACTCCGTCGAGATCGTGGTCTTCGACGAGGTCATGGCCTCGATCGAGGAGCTGATCGCGACCGACGCGACGATGCTCGTCAAGGGCAAGGTCGAGCAGAAGGAGCAGGGCAAGGTCTCGCTCGTCGTCTCCAGCGTCGAGAAGTTCGACCCGAGCGAGGCCGAGATCGAGAAGGCCAAGGCGCAGATCGCGAAGGTCGCGGCCACCGCGCCGACCGCCCTCAAGCGCCGCGTGCACGCCGCCCAGCTGCCGGCGACGGTCATCGACGACCTGCGTGACCTGTTCGAGCGCTATCCCGGCGAGACCGAGTTCGTGCTCGAGATGCACACGCGCACCGGCCTGCGGCGGTTGAAGTTCGGCGCCGGGTATCGCGTGCAGGCGCGCAACGCCGGTCTGCGCGCGGAGCTGGACGGCATCCTCGGCGCCTCGGCGTCCGCGGCCGCCTAGACGCCCACGTTGAGCGTGAGCGTGTAGCCGTCCTCGACGCTGCCGCTCACGCTCGCGAGCTGGCTCCGGTACCCGTCGCCGAACACCATGTCGTCGTCCAGCGACGTCGCCGCGAGGTTCTGGACGCTCCGCTCGTAGCCGGCGGTGGCGTACACGGCCTCGCAGACGTCCTGCGGAATCGCGAGCTGCGTCGTGCGCAGCTTCGCCTGCCCGGCCGTGGCGGCGTCGAGGCTCTCGTAGATCTCGAAGTGCATGTGGGGCCAGCGGCCCTGGTAGGCGGCCGGGAAGATCGTCGTGAACGTCAGCGTGCCGTCGGCGCCGGACTCCTGGACCCCGCGCAGGTAGTTCTCGCCGGCGACCGCGTCGTCGTACAGCGAGTAGCGGCCTTCCCGGTCGCAGTGCCAGAGGTACACGGCCGCGCCCGCGAGGGGTCCGCCGCCGCCCGTGACGTCGAGGAGCTTGAGGTTGACCGTGGTCGGGACGCCCTCGGCGACGCCGGAGGCGTCACCGACGCTGCGCGTGATGTCCGAGCGGACGATCCCGCTCTCGCTGAGCACGTTGGGGCCGTTGGAGCCGTCGCCCGGGAACGGCCCGGCGGTCTCCTCGGGGATCTGGTCACCGCCGGCGGCGGTGCTCCGATCCTGCGAGCTCGTGCCGCCGCACGCGACGACCACGGCTGAGCCGAACCCGCCGAGCAGCACGCCGAGCGCCCGGCGACGGCTGATCAGGCGGGGCAGGTCGTGGCTCAGCCCGAGGTCATGATCGTCATGAGGCATGGCCCCAGGATCGCGTGGGAGCCTGGGAGCGCCCTGTGAGTCAGCTGAGCCGTGCGGCGAGCCCGCGCGAGCGCAGGTCGTGCGCCCAGGCCATGTCGACGGCCTCGACGCCCTTGCCGAGGCGGCCGGGGCCCTCGAAGATCACCGGCAGGCCTTCGAAGCGCGGCTCCGAGAGGAAGGCGATCATGCCCTCCCGGCCGATCTCGCCGTCGCCGAGGTTCGTGTGGCGGTCGCGGTTGGACCCGAGCGGCGTCATCGAGTCGTTCACGTGCAGCGC
This sequence comes from Solirubrobacter pauli, assembly GCF_003633755.1. GTDB lineage: Bacteria > Actinomycetota > Thermoleophilia > Solirubrobacterales > Solirubrobacteraceae > Solirubrobacter > Solirubrobacter pauli. Next base: position 1,954,309 of record NZ_RBIL01000002.1, on the reverse strand, counting down.
GCCGAGCCGGTCGCAGCCGACGACCTTGTCGAACTCGTCGATCACGCCGCGCAGCGACTCGGCGGTGCGGACGTCGTAGCCGGAGGCGAACAGATGGCACGAGTCCAGGCAGACGCCGAGGCGCTCACCGCCGCCGGCGCCGTCGATCAGCGCCGCGAGCTCCTCGAACGAGCGCCCGAGCGTGCCGCCCGCGCCGGCCGTGTCCTCCAGCAGGAGCGGGCACTTTTCTGACTCGTCGAGCGCCTCGCGGATGACCTCCGCGGCGCGCGCGATGGCCTCGTCGGCCGGACCGCCGTCCTTGAGCGCCGACCCCGGGTGCAGCACCACGCCGACGGCGCCCAGCTGCGCGCCCGCGTTGAGCGCGACCTTCAGCGACTCGAGCGACTTGGAGCGGATCTCCGGGTCCTCGGAAGCGCAGTTGAGCAGGTAGACGGCGTGGATGACGAGCGCCTCGACGACGTAGGAGGCCTCCATCGCCGCGTGGAACGCGGCCACTTCCTCGTCGTTGTAGACGCGCGCCTTCCACATCCGGGGCGACTGGTTGAAGATCTGGATGGACCGGCAGCCGCGCTCTTCGCCGCGGGTCACCGCGTTCGCCGGGCCGCCGGCAGGGGAGACGTGTGCGCCGATCAACATGGGCGCTGACTGTACAACCGGCCCTCGGCGCAGGAGACTGCGTCTGTCGCTAGCAACCAGTTCGGACGGAACAACTGCGTCGAGGCCCTTCGAAATGGCGTGGGTTCACAATTTGCCGGATTCGGGGTACCTACGAGAACAAGTGCCCCACAGTTCCTTCTCACGCCGCTCCGGCTCGCCGGCCAGCGGTTCGCCCGATGACGCAAATTGCGGGGTGGACCGTCGCGTCGAGCGTCGAGGACGCCCGAACCGGCGGCCTTTTGCGGTCTGTTCTACCGGTCCGACCGTTTCACCCAGTATCTTCGGAACGGTCGCGCTGCTGGAGCGCGAGGAGACCCTCAAGCGGGTGGGACGTGCGGGCGAGGCGTAGGCGGGAACGAGGAGGACGACGTGGCGGGGGCCTCAACCATCGGTCGACGATTGCCGATAGACGGTCAAGGTGACTTGCCCGTGACTACCGGCCACACTCCAGAACAGCTTCCTGCGGTCGATGACTCACTCATGAGCACCGCCACCGCACCGGCCGCTGTCCGGCCCCGCCCCCGCGGCGACGCGCCGTACGCCGTCGTCGGCCGGCCCCGCAACGAGGGGCACGGCAAGCGACTCACAGCGGCCTTCGAGGCCCTCGAGGTCTTCCCGGCGCTCGCCGAGTCGCGGAACCGCCTGCTCGCGCTGATCGCCGAGGAGAACCCGTCGACGGGTGACGTGGTGCGTGCGATCGAGTCGGACGTGGCGCTGGTCATCTCCGTCATGCGGCTGGCCAACGGCCTGGAGTCGCCCAAGCGCGGCCAGGTCGAGTCGGTGGTCTCCTCCGTCGAGGTGCTCTCTCCCGAGGCCGTCCAGCGCCTCGCGGCCAACGCCGAGACGTTCGAGTTCTTCGAGCGCGGCAAGACCTGGGACGCCGCTCCCGAGCGCTTCCGCCTGCACGCCGTCGCCGTCCAGCGCGCCGCGGACCGTCTCGCGGCCGCCGCCGGCTACGCGCATCGCGACCGTCTGCTCGTCACCGCGCTCCTGCACGACGTCGGCAAGCTCGTGCTCATGCACGCCTACCCGGGCTACCCGAAGCAGGTCCACGGGCCGGCGCGCACGCCCGAGGAGCGCCTGCACTACGAGCGCCGCGAGCTCGGCGTCGACCACGCGCTGGTCGGTGGCGTCCTCGCTCGCCGCTGGAACCTGCCGAACGCGGTCGCGTCCGCGATCGAGCGCCACCACTCCGACGACGCGCAGGGCGACGCCGCCTTCGTCCGCCTCGCGGACATGCTCGCGCACTACTCGCAGGGGTCCCCGGTCTCCTCGACCGAGCTGCTGCGCGCCGCGCGCACGGTCGGCTTCGGTCCTTCCGAGCTGCGCTCGGTGCTCTACGACCTTCCGTACCCGTCCCAGGACCGCCCGCGCGCGGTCGAGCCGTGCCCGCTCTCCTCACGTGAGCTGGACGTCCTCAAGCGCCTGGCCCAGGGCATGGTCTACAAGCAGATCGCGCTCGAGCTCTCGCTCTCCACGAGCACGGTCCGCACGCACCTCCACAACATCTACGGCAAGCTCGGCGCCGTGGACCGCGCGCAGGCCGTCCTGCACGCGACCGAGCGCGGCTGGTTGTAGAAGCAGGGGACATCCCCGCCGCCCCGCCCCGATCATCCGACCTACTCGGGCGGGGCGCCCATCCGGAGCGCGTGTCAGGATTGGCGCGTGCTCTCGATCACCACCAAGTCGCCGTACGCGATCCGCGCGCTGGCCGAGCTTGCCCGCACCGGCGGGGCCGGTCCGGTTCCCATCGGTGAGCTCGCCCGCCGGCGCGACGTGCCGGTGCAGTTCCTCGAGCAGCTGTTCGCCGTCCTGCGCCGCGCGGGCATCCTGCGCTCGCAGCGTGGCGTGAAGGGTGGCTACGCCTTCGCCCGCGAGCCCGGCGAGGTCACCGTGCTCGAGGTCGTCGAGCTGCTCGACGGCCGCCTGGGCGCCGAGGCCGAGGGCATCTTCGCCGAGGCCGCCGCCGCGGCGCGCGCGGTGCTCGCCAAGACGACGATCAACGACGTCGTCGAGCGCGAGAACCAGGCCGCCGGCGCGACCATGTATTACATCTAGAGCGAGAAAGCTCACATACGCGCAAGACGCATCGTGCGCGTCCGATGACCGGGAGGCCCCGTTCCCTCCATCGGACTCACTGCCTTGCGCCTCACCATCTCTACCAAGCTGATCGCGGCGTTCGCCGGCCTGCTGGCCCTGATCGCGATCCTCGGCTACTTCTCGGTCTCACGGACGTCGGGCATGCGCGCCGACACGGAGAACATCGGCCAGAAGGTCGTCCCCGCCACCCGCACCATCGGCGAGCTCAAGGACCTGACCGGCAAGTACCGCCGCAACCAGATCCTGTTCGTCGTCCGCCAGTCCGACAAGGAGGAGCTGGACGGCAACCTGGCCGACGTCACGACGGCGCTCAACGACTACCGCTCGAAGTACGCGAGCGGCGCTGCCGACCGTCGTCAGCTCGAGGCCTTCGTCGCGGCGTGGACCAAGTACCAGGACGTCACCAAGGGCGTCTTCGCGCTGCAGGCCAACGACATCGGCGGTCTGACCGGCCTCATCTCCTCCGGCCCGGGCGACCAGGCCTGGGAGGACACCAAGGCCGCGATCGCCGCGTGGGACAAGGCCAACGCCGCGGCCGCCGCCGACTCGGTCGAGCAGGTCGCGGACGCCGCGACCAGCACCCGCAACCTCGCGCTCTTCCTGCTCGCCGGCGGCCTGCTCGCCGGTGTCGTCGTGGCGACGATGATCATCCGCTCGATCAAGCACGGCCTGCGCCGCCTCGTCGACGCCGCCGACCACATCGCCCAGGGCGACGTGGACCAGGACATCGAGCTCACGGGCAACGACGAGCTCGGCGACGCCGGCAAGGCGTTCGCAGGCATGGTCGACTACCTGCGCGACAGCGTCAGCTCCGCGGACCGGATCGCCCAGGGCGACCTGACGACCGACGTCGTCCCGCGGGGCGAGAAGGACGCGCTCGGCCATGCCCTGCACGGCATGGTCGAGGGCCTGCGCACCGCCATCGGCGACGTCGCCGGTGCGTCCTCCACGGTCGCGAGCGCCTCGCAGCAGATGGCCAGCTCGGCGGACGAGACCGGCCGGGCGATCGGTGAGATCGCGCTCGCCATCGGCGAGATCGCCGAGGGCGCCGAGAGCCAGGTCCGCTCCGTGAGCGACGCCCGCGTCGCCGTCGACGAGGTCTCCGTCCACGTGGAGGAGTCGGCCCGCACCGCCCGCGAGACGCGTGACGCGGCCGACGAGGCCCGCGCGGTCGCCCGCGCCGGCGTCGACGCCGCCGCCGAGGCGACCAGCGCCATGCACGCGCTGCGCGAGTCCTCCGAGGAGGTCGCGGGCGCGATCCAGGCGCTCGGCATCAAGTCCGACGCGATCGGCGGCATCGTCGCCACGATCACGTCCCTGGCCGAGCAGACGAACCTGCTCGCGCTCAACGCCGCGATCGAGGCCGCCCGCGCCGGTGAGCAGGGCAAGGGCTTCGCCGTCGTGGCCGAGGAGGTCCGCAAGCTGGCCGAGGAGAGCCAGGGCGCGGCCGGCCAGATCTCCGGGCTGATCGAGGAGATCCAGCGCGAGACCTACAACGTCGTCAACGTGGTCGAGCGCACCAACGAGCGCACGACCGCCGGCGCGGCGACCGTCGAGCAGGCCCGCGACGCGTTCGAGCAGATCGGCGCCTCGGTCGAGGACATGAGCGGCCGCGTCGGCCACATCGCCTCGATCGTCGAGTCGATCGCCACGGGCGCCGGCTCGGTCCAGAGCGACATCGGCGCGGTCACCGACCTGGCCGAGCGCTCCTCCGCCGCCACCGAGCAGGTCTCGGCGTCGGCGCAGGAGACGTCCGCGGCCGCGCAGGAGATCGCCGCCTCCGCCGAGTCGCTCTCCGGCACCGCCGAGGAGCTCGAGCGGATCGTCGCGCGGTTCCGGCTCACCCCGGCCTAGCGAGAACGCGACATCTGTCGCTGAAGAGGGACAGTTCCTCTTCAGGGAGCAGCGTGGGTTGCATGATGCAACCCACGCTGCTAGTTTCAAATCCATGGAACTTCATGGAGCAGTGGCGCTGGTGACCGGCGCGAACCGCGGGCTCGGCAAGGCTTACGCGGAGGCGCTCGTCGCCGCGGGCGCGAAGGTCTACGGGGGCGCTCGTGACCCGCAGACCGTCACGAGCGAGGGCGTCATCCCGGTGCAGCTCGACGTGACCGACGCGGCCCAGGTGGCTGCAGCCGCGGCTGAGCTGACCGACGTCACCCTCGTCGTGAACAACGCGGGGATCGGCTCGCTCGCGACGCCGCTCACCGCGGACCTCGACGAGGCCCGCCGGCTGATGGAGGTCAACTACATCGGGCTGCTGCGGGTGTCGCAGGCGTTCGCTCCGCAGCTCGCAGGCGGCGCGCTCGTGAACGTGCTGAGCGTGGCCTCGTTCCGGCCGCTGCTCTCGCTGAGCGTCTACTCGGCGACGAAGGCGGCCGCCTGGTCGATCACGACCGCGCTGCGCGAGGAGCTGGCGGACACGCTCGTCGTCGGCGTCCACGCCGGCTTCATCGACACCGACCTGGCCGCGGCGGTCCCGGCCGAGGACAAGATCCCGCCGAGCCAGGTCGTGGACGCGACGCTCGAGGCGCTGCGCACCGGCGAGACCGAGGTGCTGGCGGACGACGTCAGCCGCCTCGCCAAGGCCGCGCTCGTGGCCTAGGCGCTGCAGCGCGGCGCGCGCGGCCCTGATCACGCTAGGTTCTCTCACCGATGCCACACGCGATCGAGGTGGCGGGCCTGACGAAGCGCTTCGGGCCCGTCACAGCCGTCGACGACCTGTCGTTCACCGTGGACGAAGGACGCGTCACCGGCTTCCTGGGCCCGAACGGGGCCGGCAAGACGACCACACTGCGGATGCTGCTCGGGCTGGTGAACCCGACCTCGGGCGCCGCGACCGTGCACGGGCAGCCGTTCACGACGCTGAACGACCCGATCCACACCGTGGGCGCCGTGCTGGACGGCGGCATGCTGCATCCGGGCCGCAGCGGGCGCAACCACCTGCGCACGCTCGGGCGGGCCGCGGGCATCGGCAACCGGCGCGTGGAGGAGCTCCTGGAGCTCGTCGCGCTCAAGGACGCCGCCCACCGGCGCGCCGGCGGGTACTCGCTCGGCATGCGCCAGCGGCTCGGGCTGGCGGCCGCGCTGCTCGGCGACCCGAAGGTGCTCGTGCTCGACGAGCCCGCCAACGGCCTCGACCCGCAGGGCATCCGCTGGCTGCGCGACTTCCTGCGCCGGCTCGCGGGGGAGGGGCGCGCCGTGCTCGTCTCCAGCCACGTGCTCGCCGAGGTCTCGCAGACCGCCGACGACGTGGTCGTGATCGCGAAGGGCAAGAGCGTCGCGCAGGGGCCGCTGCAGGAGCTGATGGCACGCAGCGGCCGCGACGGCGGCGTGCGCGTGTCCGGCCCGGACGTGCGCCGCCTCGGCGACATCCTCTACTCGCAGGGCGCCCGCGTGAGCGGCGACGCCACGCAGATCACGGTCTCCGACCGCTCGGGCGAGCAGGTCGGCCGCGTGATCGCCGAGCACCAGATCGTGATCTCCGAGCTGGTCTCGATCGGCGGGTCCCTCGAGGACGTCTACTTCGAGCTCACCGGCGCCACGGGAGGCCCGTCATGATCCGCCTGATCAACGCGGAGTTCCTCAAGCTCCGGACGACGCGCACGTTCTACGCCTTCCTGGCCGCGTGCGCCCTGCTCGTGCTGCTGCCGACGATCCTCATCTGCGCGCTGGCCGACATCACCAGCGACCCGATCGAGCCGCTGCTGTTCTTCATCGGCCAGCTGATCCAGACGTTCTCGCTGCTGATCGGGATCCTCGCCGCGACGACCGAGTTCCGCCACGGCACGATCACGCCGAGCCTGCTCGTCGTCCCGAACCGGATCCGGCTGATGACGTCGAAGCTGCTCGCCGCGACGCTGACCGGCCTCGCGATCGGCCTGTTCTCGACCGTCTTGATCGTCGTCATCGTCGCCGTCCTCGGCTCGGCGCGCGACTTCCCCACCGACGAGCTCGGCCGCGGCGGCCTGATCCTCGGCGGCACGCTCGTGTGCGGGCTCTACGCGGCGCTCGGCGTCGGCGTCGGCGCGCTCGTGCGCAACCAGGTCGGCGCGATCGTCGGCGCGCTCGTCTACGTCTTCGTCATCGAGCCGCTCGCGACCGGGCTGCTGTCGCTCAGCGCTGCGCTGGACGACATCCTGCCGAAGTACAGCCTGGGCGCCGTGGCGAACTGGCTCGTGGGCGTCTCGCCCGACGACGACGTCCTGCTCGGGCGGTTCCCGGCCGGCCTGCTGCTGGCGCTGTACGCCGCGATCTTCGTCGCGGCCGGCATGTTCATGCTCCGCAAGCGGGACATCACGGCATGATCCGGCTGCGCCCCGCCACCGAAGCCGACGCGGCGCGCGCGGCCGAGCTCGTGATCGCGGTCGACGTGGCGGAGATGGGGGAGCCCGACTACTCGCTCGAGGACCTGCGCGACGAGTGGGCGGAGCCGGGGTTCGAGCTCGAGTACGACGCGATCGTCGTCGAGGCCGACGGCGACGTGATCGGCTACGCCCACTTCCGCTCGGGTGACCTGCTTGCGGTCGTCGACCCGGCGCGGGAAGGCGAAGGCGCGGGCACGGCGTTGCTCGAGTGGGCCGAACGGCGCGCCCGCGAGCGTGGCGAGACGCGGCTGCGGCAGGGCATCGGCAGCCGGGCCACGGCCGCGCGGGCGCTGCTCGAGGCGCACGGCTTCGCCGTCGTCCGCTCCTACTACCGGCTGGAACGCGACCTCGCCGACGAGGGCGAGCCGGCGTTCCGCGCGCTCGACCCCGCGGACGCGCTGTTCGCGGTCTACGACGCCGCGTTCTCGCGCATCCCCGACTACGTGCACCGGCCCGAGGACGCGTGGACCGCACGGCACCTGCACGCGCACAACCTCGACCCGGCGACGTCGCGCGTGGAGCCCGGCAAGGGCTTCACCCTCGTGCGGCGCTGGGACGACGGCGTCGCCTACGTGGAGCTGCTCGCGGTGCATCCCGACCACGCCGGCCACGGGCTCGGCGGGGCGCTGCTGCGCGCCACCTTCGCCGCCGCGGCCGCCAACGGCTACACGCGTGTGACGCTCAACGTCGCCTCCGACAACCCGAACGCGCTGCGCCTGTACGAGCGCGTCGGCATGTCCCAGCGCTGGCGGATCGACGATTACCACAAGGCGCTGCCAGACTAAGGCGCCGATGATTCCGAGCAACATCGCCGATCACGTCGGCCGGACCCCGATGGTGCAGCTCAAGCGCCTCGCACCCGAGAACGGTGCCGAGGTCTTCGGCAAGCTCGAGATGTTCAACCCGGGCGGCTCCGTCAAGGACCGGATCGGCGTGGCCATGATCGAGGCGGCGGAGGCCGAGGGCCGGATCCAGCCGGGCCGCACGACGATCGTGGAGGCCACGAGCGGCAACACCGGCATCGCGCTCGCGTTCGTCTGCGCGGCCAAGGGCTACGACCTCATCCTCACGCTCCCGCAGGGCATGAGCCGCGAGCGCGAAGGGTTGCTGCGCCTGTACGGCGCGCAGGTGCACATCACGGAGTCGATGGGCGGCATGAACGAGGCCGTCGCCGCCGCGCGCGCGATGGGCTCCGAGGACGGCTACTTCCTGCCCGACCAGTTCTCCAACCCGGCCAACCCGGAGGCGCACCGGCGCACGACCGGGCCCGAGATCTGGGAGGCGATGGACGGCAAGGTCGACTACCTGGTCGCGGGCGTCGGCACGGGCGGCACGATCACCGGCGCCGGCTCGTTCCTGAAAGAGCAGAACCCGGACATCCAGGTGATCGCGGTCGAGCCGCTCACCTCGCCGGTGCTGTCCGGCGGCCGGCCCGGCCCGCACAAGATCCAGGGCATCGGCGCCGGCTTCATCCCACCCGTGCTGGACCGCGGCGTGCTGGACGAGATCATCCCGGTCGACGACGAGGACGCGCTGCAGACGGCGCGCGACGCCGCGAGCCGCGAGGGCGTGCTGGTCGGCGTCTCCTGCGGGGCCGCGCTGTGGGCCGCGCTGCAGGTCGCCGCGCGCCCGGAGGCCGAGGGCAAGCGCATCGTGGTCGTGCTCCCGGACTCCGGCGAGCGCTACGTGTCGCTGCCGTTCTTCGCTCCCGAGCCGCCCGCCTCGCAATCGTCATGATCCGGGAGGTCGAAGGGCCGGCAGGCGCGCCGTGGGAGCGGCCGTTGCACGGCACGCTCGACCGTCTGGTGGTGGAGTCCGACGCGCTGGCGGGCAACCCGCTCGACGACCCGTCGCGGCGCCCGCTGTACGTCTACCGTCCGCCCGGGGTGGAGCTCGACCACCCGAAGCCGCTGCCGAGCGTGTACGTCATCCAGGGCTACACGGGCCAGCTCGACATGTGGTTCACGCGCCAGCCGTTCGAGCCGAACATGATCGAGCGCCTCGACGCGCTGTTCGCGGGCGGCGGGTGCCCGGACGCGATCGTGGTCTTCGTCGACGCGTGGACGTCGTTCGGCGGCTCGCAGTTCCTGAACTCGACGAGCACGGGCCGCTACCTGGACTACCTGTGCGACGAGCTGGTCGCGTTCGTGGACGACCGCTATCCCACCGCCGCCTCGCGTGACCATCGCGGGCTGACGGGCAAGTCGAGCGGCGGCTACGGCGCGCTGGCCGTGCCGATGCTGCGACCGGACGTCTGGGGCGCGCTGGCCTCGCACGCCGGCGACGCGCTCTTCGAGTCCTGCTACCTGCCCGAGTTCCCGCAGCGGGCACGGCAGCTGCGCGAGGAGTTCGACGGCTCCTGGGACACGTTCTTCGAGACCGTCGCCGCGACCGACCCGCCGAAGTGGGAGTGGGTCCACCTGCTCGAGCTCTACGGCTACGCCGCCGCCTACTCACCCGATCCGGCCAACCCGGGCCGCGCGCTGATCCCGTTCGACGCGAACGGCCGGCTGATCGACGACGTGTGGGCGCAGTGGCTGGAGAAGGACCCGGTGCGCATGGCGCCGCGGCACGCCGACGCGCTGCGCTCGATGAAGCGCATCTACGTCGACGCGGGCCGTCGCGACGAGTACTTCCTCGACCTGGGTGCCCAGGCCTTCGCGGCGGAGCTGGCGAAGCTGGGCGTGGACTACACGTGCGAGCTCTTCGACGGCACGCACGCGCGGCTGACGTACCGCTATCCCGGAGCGATCCGGGAGCTGGTCACCGCTCTCGTGGCGTGACGGGCGTGGCGTGCTCGCGCGCCCACGCCTCGACCGCCGGCCACGGGCCGTAGCCGGCGTCCGTGTTGATGTGGCCGTCGCCCTCAAGGACGTCGGTCGGTAGGCCGGGGTAGACGGTCGCCGCACCGGCGGGGCAGTACGGGTCGTTGTCGGACGCGACCAGGCGCGCGTTGTCGAGCGCCACGTCCGGAGCGGGGAAGAAGTGCGCGAGCGCCTCGGGGACCGCGTCGGCGGACGGCGGCGCCACGAGCAGCACGCGCTCGGCCGGCTGGCCGCCGCGCGCGATGTGATGCAGCCAGAGCACGCAGGCGAGGCTGTGGCAGACGACCACGGGCGGCTCGGAGAACTGCTCCAGCTCACGCTCGAGGGCGTCGAGCCAGGCCTCCAGCCGCGGCTGGTCCGCGTCCGGCAGGTCGGGGAAGTGCACCGCGGCGTCACCGGAACGCAACCGGCCGGCGAGCCAGGACTGCCAATGTCCCGGGCCTGAGCCCTGATAGCCGTGGAGAATCAGATACGAAGGGCGTGACATCCGGGCCGCTACCGTAGCCGACGTGGCCCACACCCTGGACGTCAGCACGCTGCGCTGCCCGATGACGTGGGTGCGCACGAAGCTCGAGCTGGAGCGGCTCGCGGCGGGTGAGACGCTCGAGGTGACGCTGCCGGCGGGCGAGGCGGAGACGAACGTCCCGCGCTCCGCGCGCGAGGCGGGGCACGCGGTGGACGGCGCCGGCACGCGGATCACGATCGTGCGGGCCGCGTGATGGACAACTCGCGACGCAACTTCCTGCGCGGGGCGTTCCAGTCGGCCGCGCGGGCGGCGATCAGCGCCCAGGAGGCGATGAAGGAGGAGCGGCCGGCCGCCGCGCCCGTCTCGCAACCGCTGCTGTCGGAGGCCGAGGTCGAGCGCTACTCGCGCCAGCTCGTGCTGCCCGAGTGGGGCGAGCGCGAGCAGATCCTGTTGCGCGACGCGTCCGTGCTGGTCGTGGGCGCGGGCGCGCTCGGCACGCCGGTCGCGCAGTACCTCGCGGGTGCGGGCGTCGGCCGGATCGGGCTGGTCGACTCCGACGTGGTCGAGGTCTCCAACCTGCACCGCCAGCCCTTGCACTTCACGCCGGACCTGGGCGTCCCCAAGGTCGAGTCGGCCGCCGCCAAGCTGCGCTTCCTGAACCCGGACGTGCTGATCGAGCCCTACCAGGTGCGCCTGGACGAGACGAACGCGGCGGGGCTCGTCGAGGGCCAGGACCTCGTGATCGACTGCTCGGACTCGTTCGAGACGCGGTACGCCGTCAACCGGGCCTGCTGCGACGCGGGGATCGACCTGATCGAGGGCGGCGCGGTCGGCTGGAGCGGGCTCGTGATGACGATCCTCCCGCGCGCGACCGCGTGTTATCGCTGCGCGTTCCCGGTCGAGCCCGAGGACGCGCGGTCGTGCGCCGAGGCCGGCATCCTCGGCCCGGTGGCGGGCACGCTCGGCTCCCTGCAGGCGCTGGAGGCGATCAAGCTGCTGTCGGGCGCGCAGCCGCCGCTGCTCGACTACTTCCTCAGCGTCGACCTCGCCACGCTCGAGTTCACCCGCGTGCATGTGCAGCGGCGCACCGACTGCGCGGACTGTGGCGGGTAGGGTGTGGCGCGGATGCTGGGTCTGAGCACGATCCGCCGGGTCTCCGGGGAGCTGCGGCGCGACATCAGGGCGGTCCGCGAGCGCGACCCCGCGGCCGCGCAGGTCTCGACCGCCGAGATCCTCACGCAGTGGCCCGGCCTGCACGCGCTGCTGATGCACCGCGTCGCGCACGCGCTCGTCACGGCGGAGGTGCCGGTGGCGCCGCGCGCGATCGCCTACTTCTCGCGCGCGCTGACCGGGATCGAGATCCACCCGCGGGCGAAGATCGGCGACGGCATGTTCATCGATCACGGCATCGGCGTCGTGATCGGCGAGACCGCCGAGGTCGGCGACAACGTCACGCTCTACCAGGGCGTGACGCTCGGCGGCACCGGCTTCGAGACCGGTAAGCGCCACCCGACGGTGCAGGACAACGTGACGATCGGCTCCGGGGCGAAGCTCCTGGGCCCGATCACGATCGGGCACGGGGCGAAGATCGGCGCCAACACGGTGGTCATCCACGACGCGCCGCCGAACTCGACCGTCGTCGGCAACCCGGGGCATCCCGTGCGCGTGGAAGGGCGCAAGCCCGAGGGGCCGGACGCCGACTGGGTGCACCTGCCGGACCCGATCGCCGACGCGCTCAAGCAGATGGCGGCGCGGATCGCCGACCTCGAGCGCGAGGTCGCGACGCTGCGCGGCGAGGACCCCGGGAAGGTGGCGGCGGTCGTGCCGTTGCGCCCGGCGCGTGGCCCGAGCCCCGCGGGCGGGTGACCGACGCTGCATGTGCGCGGCCGGCTTCGCCGGCGCGTGCCCATCGCGGTTTTGAGCATCGCTTCGCGGATACTCTGGGCTTCGTGCCCTCATTCTCGCATTCGATCGACGTCTCCAAGCCGCCGTCCGAGGTCTTCCCCTGGTTGCTGGAGGAGGACAAGGTCCCGCAGTGGACGTCCGACCTGGAGCGCTATGACGTCGACGGGCCGCTCGGCACCGGCACGACCGTCACGCAGAAGCTGACGCTCGCCGGCGGCCTCGCCCTCGCCATGGAGATCGTGCAGTACGACCCGCCGCGGGGCGCCGCGACGGCGTTCGAGACCAACGGCGTGAAGGTCGAGAGCGCGTACGTCCTCGACGGCGGTGACGCCGGTACGCGGCTCACCCAGACGATGGAGGCCAAGGCCAGCGGCTTCACGGCCAAGATGCTGATCCCGATCGTCCAGGGCCGGCTCGAGACCAAGCTCAAGGCCGACCTCGAGCGCCTCAAGACGCTGCTGGAGGGCTAGATGCGCATCCTCGTGGCACTGCTCGCCGTCCTCGCCTTCCCGGCCTCCGCCGCCGCGCAGAGCGTGAGCGAGGCCGCGAGCGCACTCCGCAGCGACCCCGTCTACGTGGCGCCGGGCGCCGAGCTCGCCGGCCAGGTCGACGCCGGCGCGCTGCGCCAGGCGATCGGCGACCAGAGGGTCTACGTCGCCGTCCTGCCGGCGAGCGCCGTCGAGGGCAGCGCCGGCCGCACGCTGGGCGAGCTGCGGCAGGCGGTGGGGGAGAAGGGCCGCTACGCGCTCGTCGCGGGCGACGAGGTCCGCACCATCCCGGCCGGGCCTGGCATCGCGGCGCGCGCCGACCATCCCGACGACCTGCAGGCCGCGCTGACCCAGTTCATCGACGAGTCCGAGTCCGGCGGCGGCGCGGGCAGCACGATCGCGGGCGTGATCGTCGGCATCGTGCTCGTCGGCGTGCTCGCGGGCGGCGTGCTGCTGATCGTCTCCCGTCGCCGCGACCGCGCGGCCCGCAACGACGGCCGCTCCGAGGTCGGCGAGATCAACCAGACGAACGACTTCGTCCGCCTCGGCGACCAGATCCGCGCGCTCGAGCTCGACGTCACCCTCGGCGAGGCCGGCCGCCGCGACTACGACCGCGCCCTTGCGGCCTACACCCGCGCGAACGACCTCAACCGCCAGGGGGACGAGGCGGGCGCGAACCGCGCGCTCGACGAGGGCCTCGCGGCCATCGCCACCGCGCGCGAGCGCATCGCGGGCCGCTAGGGCTCGAACCCGTTCAGTCGGCGAAGATGAAGGCCCAGGGCCTTTATCTTGGCCGGTGTGAGCAAGATCCGTGGTGGAGACATCCGGGCCGCCGGGATTCCGGACGGCCCGGCGATGGGCGTGGCGCTGAGCTGCATCCCGAAGGCCGTCAAGCACCTGGGGCGCGACGTCGCGCTGCAGCGGCTGGCCGAGATCGCGGCCGCACCTGACCGGTCCCTCGACGATCCCGACTTCGCGCCGCTCGCGCAGCGCCTCGTCGAGGACGCGCGTGAGGCTGCCCGCCGGTTCGTCGAGCGCGATGCTCCCGCCCCGTACGTGAACTACTGCGGCGACGCCGATCCCGGCGCGCTGGAGCAGATGCGCAACTCGCTGCGGCTGCCGAGCGCGACGCGCGGCGCGCTGATGCCGGACGCCCACCGTGGCTACGGGCTGCCGATCGGTGGCGTGCTCGAGACCGAGGGCACCGTGATCCCGTACGCCGTCGGCGTGGACATCGCCTGCCGCATGAAGCTGTCGGTGCTCGACGTGGACCCGGACGGGCTCGACGCTCCCGGGACCCGTGAGCAGCTCAAGCAGGCGCTGCTCAAGCAGACGCAGTTCGGGACCGGCGCGAAGCTGCGCAATCGCGCCGACCACGAGGCGATGGACGACGACCGCTGGACGCTGACGCCGCTGGCCACGCGCCTGCGCGATCGCGCGCGGGAGCAGCTCGGCACGTCCGGCTCGGGCAACCACTTCGTCGAGTTCGGGCTGCTCACGTTGCCGGAGGCCGACCTGGGCCTGGAGGCCGGGCGCTACGTCGCGTTGCTCTCGCACTCGGGCAGCCGCGGCGCGGGCGCGCAGATCGCCGGGCACTACTCCAAGCTCGCGCGTGAGCTGCGCCCGGAGCTGCCGAAGGAGCTCTCGTACCTGTCGTGGCTGGACCTCGACCACGACTCGGGCCGCGAGTACCTGGAGCTGATGCGGCTGATGGGCGAGTACGCCTCGGCGTGCCACGCGGTCATCCACGAGCGGGTCGTCGGGCACCTGAAGGCCGAGGTGCTGGCGGGCGTCGAGAACCACCACAACTACGCGTGGACCTCCGAGCGCGACGGACGCGAGGTCGTCGTGCACCGCAAGGGCGCGACGCCGGCGGCCGAGGGCGAGCTCGGCGTGATCCCGGGCTCGATGGCCGCGCCCGGGTTCGTCGTGCGCGGCAAGGGCCGCCCGGAGAGCATCGACTCCGCCTCGCACGGCGCCGGCCGCCGGATGAGCCGCAAGGCGGCCACGCAGCAGTTCAACTGGCAGATGGTCCGCCCGGTGCTCGAGGAGCGCGGCGTGGAGCTGCTCTCGGCCGGCATCGACGAGAACCCGTTCGCCTACAAGGACATCGAGGCGGTGATGGCCGCCCAGACCGACCTGGTCGACGTGATCGGCCGGTTCGACCCCCGGATCGTCCGCATGGCGGACGCCGGCGAGCGCCCGGAGGACTAGGCCGGGGAGGTGGTCGTGGCGGTCCGCGCCTCGACAGCCTTGACCGTCTTCTCGAACTGGCCGCTGAAGAAGCGCTTGCCGATCACGCCGAGCATGGCCCCGATCAGCCGGCCCTTGAGGTTCTTGCCCTCACGCACGACGACGACGTCGATGCCGGTGGTGCCGTCGGCCCGCTGCTGGAACGTGTACGTGTGCGACGACGCGCCACCCCACGTGTTCGAGTCGGTGGTCGTCATGCGGATGCGGTTCGGGTCCGACCAGTCGTACCGCAGACGCTCCCAGGCCGGGCCCTTGCCCTCGGTGACGTCGGCCCAGTCGGCGCCCTGGTCGTGCACCTTCAGCTGGCCGTCGTCGGTGTTGCCGAAGATCTGCGAGCGCCCAGGGCCGAAGTCGGTGACGGCGGCGGTGAACTGCTCCGGCGTCACCGTCGTCTGCGTGGTGAAGTGGATCGTTGCCATCCCGTATGCGTACCGGATGGCAACGATCGGCGCGGTCTCCTAGTCGATGTACTCGTAGGCCGGGAGGGTCAGGAAGTCGGGGAACTCGTCGCTCAGCGCGACCTGCTCGAAGATCCTCTTGGTCTCCTCGGGGCGGCCCTTCTGCCAGGTCTCGTCGCCCACCTCGGCGCGGATCTTCTCCATCTCCTCGTCGAGGACCTTGCGCACGTGGTCGCGGTCGAACTTGCCGTGCTTGACCCACTGCCAGATCTGGGAGCGGGAGATCTCGGCGGTGGCGGCGTCCTCCATCAGGTTGTTGATGCCGGCGGCGCCGCGGCCGCCGAGCCAGAACGAGATGTACTGGAAGCCGACGTTGACGTCCGAGCGCAGGCCTTCCTCGGTGATCTCGCCGGGCGTGGAGCCGGCGTCGAGCAGCTGGTCGGCGGTCACCTCGACGTCGTAGCGCTGCTTGTCGATCTGGTTCGGGCGGTTGCCGAGCACCTCGTCGAACGCGTCGAGCGCGGTCTGGACGACGTCGGGGTGGGCGACCCAGGTGCCGTCGAAGCCCGCCTTGGCCTCGCGCTCCTTGTCGGCCTTGACCGCCTCGATCGCGCGCTGGTTGGCCGCCTCGTCCTTGCGGGAGGGGATCAGCGCCGCCATGCCACCCATCGCGAAGGCGCCGTGCTCGTGGCAGGTCTTGACCAGCAGCTCGGTGTAGGCCTTCATGAAGGGCACGGTCATCTTCACGTCGTTGCGGTCCGGGAGCACGAAGTCCGGGTCGTCGCGGAAGACCTTGATCATCGAGAAGATGTAGTCCCAGCGGCCCGCGTTGAGGCCGTAGGAGTGCTCGCCGAGCGCGTGGATGATCTCCGCCATCTGGAACGCGGCGGGCAGCGTCTCGATCAGCACGGTCGCGCGGATCAGGCCGGCCGGGAGGCCGAGCGACTCACGCGTGAAGGTGAAGACGTCGTTCCAGAGCGCCGCCTCCTCGTGGTGCTCCATCTTCGGCAGGTAGAGGTAGAGCCCCTTGTCGCGCGCCGCGAGCCGATGGCCCGAGTGGAACGCGTACAGCCCGAAGTCCATGAGCGCGCCGGCCACCGGCTCGCCGTCGAGCGTCAGGTGCTTCTCCGGCAGGTGCCAGCCGCGCGGGCGCACGAGCAGGGTCGCCGGGTTCTCGATCAGCTCGTAGTGCTTGCCGTCGGCGCTGTCGTACGTGATCGTGCCCTCGATCGCGTCGATCAGGTTCAGATGGCCCTCGACCTGGTTCTGCCAGGTCGGCGAGTTCGCGTCCTCGAAGTCGGCCATGAAGCCCTTGGCGCCGCTGTTGAGCGCGTTGATGACGAGCTTGCGGTCGGTCGGGCCGGTGATCTCCGCGCGCCGGTCCTCGTAGTCGGGCCGAGGCGGCGGCACCTGCCAGTCGCCCTCGCGGATCTCGCGCGTCTCGTCCAGGAAGCCGGACGGCTTGCCGCGCTGCTTGCGGGCCGCCAGCAGCTCGGCGCGCCGCGCGCCGAACCGCTCCTGCAGCTCGCCGACGAAGGCGATCGCCTCGTCGGTCAGGATCTGGGCGGCGGCATCGGTCGGGGGCGCGGCGGCCTTCACGTGGCTCACGGCTTCACTCCTCGGAGGGACATGTCCAGCAGGGTCATCGGGTGGTAGATCGGGAGCTCCAGGTGCTTGGCGATCTGCAGCGCGCAGCCGGGGTTCGCGGCCGCGATCGCCTCCGCGCCGGTCGCCTTGAGGTTGCGGGCCTTGCGCTCGCCGAGCTTGGCGGCGGCCTCGGGCTGGAGCAGGTTGTAGATGCCGGCCGAGCCGCAGCACAGCTCCCACTCCTGCGGCTCGAGCAGCTCGAGGCCGGGGATGCCGCGCAGCAGCTCGCGCGGCGGGATCCGCACGCCCTGGGCGTGCGCGAGGTGGCAGGCGTCGTGGTAGGCGGCGCGCAGCGCGATCGGCTTGCGCACGGCCTGCGGCTCCTCGGACGTGAGCAGCTCGTGCACGTCGATCACCTTGGCGGAGAACTCCCGCGCGCGGTCGGTGCCGAGGATGTGCCCGTAGTCCTTCATCACCGAGCCGCAGCCGGCGACGTTGGTGACGATCTTGTCGAAGCCCTCGTAGGCGGCGATCGTCGCCTCCGCGAGCGGGATCGCCTCCTCGTCGACGCCCGCGTGCATCGGCAGCGCGCCGCAGCAGCGCGGAGAGCGGGGGGAGTGGACCTCCCAGCCCTCGGCCGAGAGCACGTTGATCGTGGCCTGGTTGACGTCGCCGAAGAACACGCGCTGGATGCAACCCTGCATGAACGCGACCGTCCCGCGCTTGACCGGCGCCTTGGTCCCACGCACCTTCGGCAGGCGCCGGACGATCGCGGACGGCGGCGCGGGCGGGGCCAGCGAGAGCATCGAGCGCAGCCGCTCGGACGGCATCAGCGGCGCAAGACGAGGCGCGATCGCCGAGCCGGGGACGAGCGCCCGCAGCCGCCCCGGGTGCGTGAAGAGCGCGAAGATGAGCCGCCGGTACGCGCGCTCCTGCCACGAGCGCGCCTCCGAGTGCTCGACCTGCGGCCGGACGCGCTCGATCAGCTTGTCGTACTGCACGCCCGACGGGCACGCGGTCACGCAGGCCATGCAGCCCAGGCAGCGGTCGAAGTGCGTGGCCATCTCCGGCGAGATCTCCTCGCCCTCCTCGTGCCCCACCCGCATGAGGAGGATCCGCCCGCGCGGCGAGTCCATCTCCTCCTCGAACACCGCGTAGCTGGGGCACGTCGGCAGGCAGAACCCGCAGTGCACGCAGTCGCGGATCAGGTCCATCTCCGGCGCGGGCCGCTCCGGGTCCCAGGCGTTGCGTGGCTCACGCGGCGCGCCTTCGGTGGCGCCGGTGGCGTGTCCCACCTCGCTCATCAGATCCCTCCTACGAAGCTGCCCGGGCGGAAGATCCGCGCCGGGTCGAAGCGTGCCTTCAACCGTTCCATGACCGCCTGTCCGGGCGCCGCCTCGGGCACCTCGTTGATGCCGTCGAGGACGGCGCAGTGCCGCGGCGAGAGCGCCTGGCGGACCGCCGCGACGCCGGTGGCGTCCGGCAGCGCGATCCAGGACAGCCCGAGCGCCGCGCGCGACACGACGGTCCCGCCGTGCGCCGACGCCGCGCGGATCACGTCCGGCAGGTCGGTCGGGCGGCCGGACACCTTCACGACGACCGTGCCGCGTTGCAGGGCGCGCACGTCGTCCCAGTCGACGTCGCTCACCGTGCCCACGCGCTCGGCCTGCTGGTGCGCCGACGCGCCGCTGAACTCGAGCAGCATGCGCCCACGTCCGTCCTGCCAGGTGACGTCGAAGCGGTCGGCTTCGAGCGGCCGGCGCGCGTGCTCGAGCACCACGGCCAGCAGCTCGTCGGGGTCGTCGCGCTCGATCGCGACCGTCGCGGTCCGATCGGGCAGCGGGTGCAGTCGCACCGCCACGGAGCCGATCAGGCCGAGCGTGCCGTGCGAGCCCGCGAACAGCTTGGCCAGGTCGTAGCCCGCGACGTTCTTGATCACCTTGCCGCCGGCCTTGGCGATCGTCCCGTCGCTGAGCACGACGTTGATCCCGACCACGAGGTCACGGACGCCGCCGTAGCGGTGCCGCAACGGGCCGGAGTCGGCCGTCGCGACGATGCCGCCGATCGTGGCCCCGCCTGGATCGGGCGGATCCCAGGCCAGCCGCTGGCCGTGCTCGGCGAACGTCCGCTGCGCGTCGGCGAACGGCACGCCGGCCTCCAGCACCGCGGTGAAGTCGCCGACGTTGTGCTCGAGGATCCGGTCCAGCCCGCCCGTCTCCAGGACGGCCTCGTCGCGCGAGACGATCCACGGCTTCGTCCCGCCGCCGATCGGCCGGATCGGGGCCTGCTGCGCCTTCAGCAGCGCGGCCGCCTCCTGCAGGGTCGCCGGCCTCAAAACCGCTCCGCCAGCCCGGCCGCTTCCAGGGGATGCACGCGGTACGGACCCGGCACCTCGCCGCACAGCCGCGGCGTCGGCATCACCTTGCCCGGGTTCGCGAGCCCGTCGGGGTCGAACGCGCAGCGCAGGCGCTGGAACGCGTCCAGGTCCTCCTCGGCGAACATCTTCGGCATGTGCTTCTTCTTGTCGACGCCGACCCCGTGCTCGCCGGTGATCGACCCGCCGGCGTCGAGGCAGGCCTCGAGGATGAGCCCGCTCAGCTCCTCGGCGCGGTCGGCCTCTCCCTCCACACGGCCGTCGTAGCAGACCAGCGGATGCAGGTTGCCGTCGCCGGCGTGGAAGACGTTGGCCACGATCAGCCCGTACTCCTCGCCGAGCTGCTCGATCCGCTCGAGCACCTCCGGCAGCTTGGTGCGCGGGATCACGCCGTCCTGCACGAAGTAGTTGGGAGAGATGCGGCCCATGGCCGGGAACGCGGCCTTGCGCGTCTTCCAGAACAGCTGGCGCTCGGCCTCGTCGCGCGCGACGCGCACGTCGTCGGAGCCGCACTGCTCGCAGATCGAGACCACTTCGTCGAAGCGCGCCTCGCACTCCTGCTCGGCGCCGTCGAGCTCCACGAGCAGCGCCGCGGCACGGCCGACCGGATAGCCGGCGTTGGCCATCATCTCCGAGGCCTCGATCGCCTTCGCGTCCATCATCTCGATCGCCCCGGGCACGACCCCGCCCTGCACGATCTGCGACACCGCCTCGCCGGCCGCGTGCGTGGAGTCGAAGAAGGCCACGAGCGTCTTCACCGTCTCCGGCGACGGCACGACGCGCAGCCAGATCTTGGTCGCCACGCCGAGCGTGCCCTCGCTGCCGACGAACGCGCCGAGCAGGTCGTAGCCCGGCGAGTCCAGCTCGTAGCCGCCGATCTGCACCAGCTCACCGTCCCCGAGCACCAGCTCGAGCCCGGTCACGTAGTTGGTCGTGAACCCGTACTTGAAGCAGTGCGCCCCGCCGGAGTTCTCGGCCACGTTGCCGCCGATCGAGCAGACGATCTGCGACGACGGGTCCGGGGGATAGAAGAAGCCCGGGCCGACGGCCGCGCTGACGTTCGCGTTGGTCACGCCCGGCTCGACGCACACGCGTCCGTTGTCGAGGTCGATCTCCAGGATCCGCTTCATCCGCGTGAGCACGACCAGCACGCCGTCCTTGACGGGCAACGCGCCACCGGACAGCCCGGAGCCCGCGCCGCGCGCGACCCAGGGGATCTGCTCGCGGGCGCACAGCCGCACGACCGCCTGCACCTCCTCCGCCGTGCTCGGCAACACCGCGCACGCGGGCGTGCCCTGGTACTGCAGCAGACCGTCGGACTCATAGGTGCGCAGCTGATGCTCGGCCGTATAGAGCCATTCGGCCCCGACGATCCGGCTCAACTCCTCGACTACACGACCATCCATGACAACACCGCCGTGGATTGCAGATATACGAGCACGCACATGACGAGCAGCAGGGCGACGCTCCAACCGAACACCCGTCGGAACAGCTCACCTTCCTCGCCGTCGAGGCCGACCGCGGCGGCGCCGATCGCGAGGTTCTGCGGCGAGATCATCTTGCCAAGAACGCCGCCCGAGGAGTTCGCCGCCGCCAACAGCGTCTGGTCGAGCCCCGCCTCCTTGGCGGCGGTGACCTGCAGCACGCCGAACAGCGAGTTCGACGACGTGTCCGAGCCGGTCACGGCCACCCCGAGCCAGCCGATGATCGGCGACAGGAACGCCAGCACCCCGCCCGCGCCGGCGATCCACGTGCCGATGCTGAGCGTCTGCGCCGAGATGTTCATCACGTACGCCAGCCCGAGCACGGCGGCCACCGTCAGCGTGGCCCACTTGAGCTGGTTGAGCGTGGCAACGTAGGAGCGGAGCGCACGGCCGGGGGAGATGCGCAGCACCGCCATCGTGATCAGGCCGCAGATCAGCAGCAGCGTGCCGGCGGCCGGCAGCCAGTTGAAGTTGTAGGTGACGGCGCTCGGCGGCTCACCGTCGGCGTTGGTGACCTCGCCGAGGCCCGGCCACGTGAACTTGTGGGCGCCGTTGGCCAGGAAGTCCTTGATCGGGCCGACCTGGGCGAGCGCGAAGATGACGATGATGATCAGGTAGGGCGCGTAGGCCTCGAAGACCTCGCGGGGGGAGTCCTTGCCGTGGCCCTCGCGGCGGCGCACCGTGGCCTCGTGGGCCGCGTCGTGCGCGGCCGCGCCCGCGATCGCCGGCCGGCCGCCGCCCTCGTTCTCGACCAGGAGCGGGTCGCCCGGCTGCCACACGCGCAGGAAGCCGACCATCGCGGCCACCGAGAGGAGCGAGGCGAAGATGTCGGTCAGCTCGACCGAGATGTAGTTCGAGCACACGAACTGGCCGACGGCGAAGGTGACGCCACCGACCAAGGCCGCCGGCCACACCGCGCGCACGCCGCGCGCGCCGTCGACCATGCCGACGAGGATCAGCGGGACGAACAGCGCCAGCAGCGGCGTCTGGCGCCCGACCATCGCGCCCAGGTCCTCCTTCGGGATGTCCGTGAGGCCGGCGAGCGTGACGATCGGGATCGCGATCGCCCCGAACGCGACCGGCGCGGTGTTGGCCACCAGCGCGACGGCGGCCGCCTTCATCGGCTTGAAGCCGACCGCGATCAGCATCACGGCGGTGATCGCGACCGGCGTGCCGAAGCCCGCCAGCGCCTCGAGCAGCGCGCCGAAGCAGAACGCGATGATCACCGCTTGGATGCGCTGATCGTCGGAGATGGTCGCGAACGACCGGCGCAGCACCGCGAAGTGCCCGGTGTCGACGGTCATGTTGTAGATCCAGATCGCGTTCCAGACGATCCACATGATCGGGAACAGGCCGAACGCCGCTCCCTCGGTCGCCGCGGCGACCGTCGTGCCGAACGGCATGCCCCACACGACGATCGCGATGACCATCGACACCGCGAGCGCGGCGAGGCCGGCGATGTGGGCACGTAGCTTCAGGCCGCCGAGCAGGATGAACAGCGTGGCGAGGGGGATCATCGCCACCAGCGCACTCGCGAACAGCGAGTCGCCGACCGGGTCCAGCACCTGCTTGTACACGCCGTCTCTCCTCCCGCGCGCGGTTCCTGGCGAGGAACCCCTACCCAGGTGGAAGGGACGGCACGCCCCGGGGCTCGCCGCGCGAGCCCCGGGACGTCCCCCGACCAGCTAGAGGAGCGCCGAGACCGGGCGCACCTTCAGGCTGTCCAGCGCCATCGTGACGCGCGAGACCCATTCCTTGCGGCCGTGCTCGTCGGACGTGCGGACGCCCTTGACCACGAGCGTGTACGTGGTCTTGGTCTTCGTGTACTTGATCTTGCTCTTGACGGACTTGCTGAGCTTGGCCACCTTGACGGCCGTCTTCAGCTTGTTCGCCTGCGAGCGCTTGACCGTGATGCGAACGTCACGGTCGGCCTTGGAGGCCGGGCGCACGGCGGCGCGCGGCGTCTCGGTCAACTTGGCCTCCGCGACCGGGGCCGCGACGGCCTCGACCTTGGCGGCCGACGGGGCCGGCGCAGCCGACTCCGGCGACGGCGCCGGAGCGCCGATCGTCGCACCCTTCGGGTACAGCGCCGCGTTGAGCACGAGGCGCTCGTCCTGCTCCTTCCAGGAGCGGTAGAACGGGTTGAACCCGATCAGGACGCTGCGACCGGAGCCGAACGGCACGTCCACGACCGCCGGACGGGCGGTGAGGATCGTCGCGCCCGACTCGTAGCCGTACTTCTCGTCCGGCGTGGCGCCGTAGGTCACGACCGAGGCGCCGTCGAGCGTGGCGGTGTCGAACACCGGGTTGCCCGAGGAGTCACGGTAGATCCAGCCGCCGAGGTCGAAGCCCCAGGCGACCGGGTTGGTCGTGTCGTACGTGCCGTCGAACGTCGCGCCCGGCGTGATCAGCGGCTCGGGGAGGTTCGTCGTCGAGATCGTGTTCAGCTTCGTCACGTTGATCGAGCGGACCGACGTGGCGCCGCCGGCGTTGGAGCCGACGTAGTTGCCGCCGCCGTTGATGAACGCGCGCAGCGCCTCACCGGTGGCGTTGATCGTCGTGACGCCACCCGTCGTGGTCGTCGTCGGGATCGTCGACCCCGGGTTGATCAGGGCGGTGAAGCCCTGCGAGACGAGCTTGCCGTCGGTGATGTCGGTCGACGTGACCGGGATCAGCGTCGACAGCGGGATCTCGTTCTTGACGGCCAGCGAGTGCAGCGCCTCGCAGAAGCTGGCGCCACCGTTGGTGAGCGCGCAGTGCCCGCTCGTGCCGTTGACGTTCGCGCCCGAGACGAACAGCGGGTTCGACGGGATCGTCGCCGCGTTCGTGTACAGGCCGATCTTCGGCTTGACCAGTTGCTTGCGGGCCACCGGGAAGCTCGACAGCCCCGTCACCGGGGTGTTGCGCTTCTGCGCCAGCGTGGCCAGGTTGACCCCGCTGCCGGCCAGCGACGCGCCGTCGACGAGCGCCGCGCCCGAGTAGAACTGCTTGCCCGCCGCGGTGAACGGCGCGGCGCCGCGGTAGACGTTGACGCCCTTGTCGAGCAGGTCGATCGCCAGCCCCAGGCCACGCGCCGAGTCGGTGTTGAACGCGTACACCGCGTTCACGCCCGTCGGGACGGTGCCGAAGTTGGCGTCCGTGGGGAGCGCCGTCATCTTGACGCCCGGGGACAGCGGCTGCATCAGGAAGCCCGAGCCGGAGAGACCACGCTGGAGCGGGTAGCTCCAGGTCACCACGTCGTAGAAGTAGTCGTACGGGATGAACGGGTTCTCGCCGAGGACGGCCTGGATCCAGTGCTTCATGCCCTGGGCCATCGGGATGTAGAACGTCCCGGCGGGCAGCGTCTGGCCGTTGACCGACTGCGGCTCGCCGCCGGCCTTCGTGTTGCCGAACTCGTGGTAGCCGTTGACGGCCACCGGCGTGTCGAGCGTGAAGACCTTCACGCCCGTGCTCTGGAGGTGCTTGAGCAGCGCCGCCGTGTCGGCGGTGTGCTGGCCAGGCTTGAAGAAGTAGCCGCACACGGTGCCCTTGGGCTGCTGCTTGATCGTGTCGTGCAGCGGGCTGACGAGCTTGTTCGGCTGCAGAGCGCACTGCTCACCCTGCTGGACCGCCTCGCCCCACTGGCGGACCCAGTTGGAGAGGAGGTTGACCTTGTCGTCCGACGTGACGTTGATCGTCGTGTCGATCGCGAGGTAGTGGTCGTAGACCTGCTTGCCGTAGACCTCGCTGTTGCCCTTCTCGTACGTCATGCCCGCGGCGCCCATGATCAGCGAGGGCACCGTGTCGCCGTACTCCGGCGTGAACATGTCGTACGAGTTGTAGTTCTGGTACTGGGCGGACTGGTCGTTGAACGCCCGCTGCAGCGCCGGCCCGATCCCGTTCTGGATGAAGTTCAGCGAGAACGAGGAGATCTCGTGATGGACGGGGTCCTCGTTCGGCGGGAAGAAGTACCCGTTCGACTGCTGATGCGCGTCGATGAAGAACAGACCGGGGTACTTGTTGATCTCCGGGAGCATCAACTTGTTCTCGATCTGGTTCTGCGTGCCGAAGTCGCGGTTGTGGTCGAACCCGAACGCGGAGGTACGCGTGACCGCGTCACGACCGTCCGGGTTGCGGACCGGCTGGTAGAAGACGTCGAGGTTCTTCAGCCGCTTCGCGTTCTCGCAGTCCGTACGGGCCAGCAGCTCGTACATGGAGCGCGTGATCGACTCCGCGCCGGCGGCCTCGCCGCCGTGCGGGGTCGCCGTGACCCACGCGAACGCGGGCCGCTCGCCCGCAGCTTCGACGCCGACCTCGGTCGGGATGTCGCCCGCGCGGACCCCGCGCCAGAACGCGGCGTCGCCGTCCGGCGTGTCGAGGCGGGACAGGTTGTCCGCGGTACCGGCGACGTAGAACGAGAAGTCGCGGCCCAGGTAGGACTTGCCGAGGTACTTCTGGATCAGCTTGGGCTTGGAGCCCGTGTTGTTCTTGGTCGCCTCGACCATCGCGCCCCAGTACTGCTGGAGGACGCGGTTGAGGTTGCGGCCGCGCGGCGTCGGAGCGCCGGAGCCGTTGACGGGGGCGCCGCCACCGGCGCCCGTCGTGCCCTGGCCGAGCGGAAGGACCGCATCCGGGTCGTTCTTGCCCGCCCAGTACTGGTCCCAGGTCGGGATGGTGTTGTCGTACCCGAGGGTCTGCGTGCAGCCCACGGGGTCCACCTCCGCCTGTGCGGCGGCGGGGGCGGCGGCGATCGCGGCGAGCGTGATCGCGACGGCGGAGAGGCTCTTACGCAGGGACATCACGAGAACCTCCGGCTCTTGCCGACGGCGTTGAGCACGTTGTTGCCGGCGAACTTGACCTCGGCCGTGAACGACTGCTTCGCGGACTTGGACGTGATCGAGCGGGAGAACGTGCAGCCCTTCGACAGCTTGACCTCCTGGTTGATGACGCTGCGACCGGCGCGCTTGATCGTCAGCAGGACCTTGCCGGAGCAGGCCTGGGCCTTGGTGACGGCCGACGGGAAGCTGACCTTGCCGGTGAGCGTGCGCTTGAAGCCGCCCTTGACGGCCTTCTTGGAGACCGTGACCTTGAGCGACGCGACGAAGCGCGACACGACCACGTTGCGGGTGAGCTCGGTGGTGGCGCCGGCGTTGTCGGTGACGATCAGGCGCAGGGCCTGGCCGCCGACGTCCGAGCCCTTCGGCGCGAACGAGCACTCGAACGGCGCGGCGGTGACGACGCACAGGGTGCGGCTGCCGAGCACGACGGCGGCGGACTTGATGCCGGCCGCGGAGCTGGCGGTGAAGACGACCTTCGACTTGCCCGCGATCGAGCGCGGCCAGGAGACGAACGCGGCCGCGGGGCCGGAGCCCTGGGCGGCGTTGACCGTCTTGGTCGGGTCGTAGTCCTTCTCGACCGTGCCGCCGACCGTGACGGTCTGCGTGCTGCCGGGCGTGGCGGTGGCCGTCGCCGTCGGGGTGGCCGTGACCGTCGGCGTCGCCGTCGGGGTGGGCTCCGGCGTGGTCGAGCACGTCACCGTGACCGGCACCGTGGCCGACTTCGTCTGGCCGAGCGAGTCCATGGCGACCGCGCTGTAGGTGCGGACGCTGTTGCAGGCCGCGTCGGCCGGGATCGTGACGCTCTGCGTGTACGGCGGGAGCGTCGCGGTGCCGAGCGTCGTCAGGCCCTCGGCGAAGCGCACGCGCTTGACGCCGAAGTCGTCGGAAGCGGCGGCCGAGAGCGTGATGGTGGCGCCGCGGGCGGCGCTCGCCGGGCCGGCGAGGGAGACCGCCGGAGCGGCGTCGTCGACCGGGATCGGCGCGGTCAGGACCGGCAGCTGGCCGTTGGTCGGGTCAGACTGCGGGCCGCTCCGGTACGGGAAGAAGTCGACCGCGTTGGACGTCTGGTCCGTCGAGCCCGTGGCGTTGGCCGTGGGCACGCCGTTGACCGGGTTCTCCGGCGTCTGCGGGTTCGTGGTCGGCGAGATCGCGGGACCGGGGTTGGTCGTGGAGTTGAAGCGCAGGCCCCACCAGTTGCCCTCGGCGATCAGCAGGTTGCCGTAGCCGGGGCGCGGGTTGCCCGTGACGATCGGGATCGGATAGCCGACGTTGGCCGTCGTGCCGTCCGCCTGCACGTTGAGCGCGCCGTAGGCGTTGTCGACGATGTTGCTGCGGTCGATCCGCGAGTGCACGACGAGGCCGGTGGCGTCGGTGTACGACGTCATCTTCGCGCCCGCGTAGCGGACGCCGGCGCCGAGCGTCAGGTTCTCGTTGTTGGTCGCGGCGTTGCGCGTCGGAGCGCCCGTGCCGTTGACCAGGTTCTGCGAGATCAGCGAGCTGTCGACCGTGGCGTAGGAGCCGTTGGTGACGCGCAGGCCGTCCTGGCCGAACAGCGGGCCGGTGGTGAGCAGGCCGACGGAGGCGCAGTTGCCCGTGCCGGCGTAGTTGACGCACTGCGTGCGGCCGACGATCTGGCTGGCGGTGATGACGCCCCAGTTGACCGTGCCGGACGGGATGAACGGCGCCGCGTCGTTCTGCGAGCCGTCGATCAGGACGCCGATCTTGTTGTACTTGTCGACGCGCGTGCGGTCGATGGTCAGCTTGCGCGCGCCGTCCACGGGGGCGAGCAGCGCGTTGGAAGTCTGGACGATGCCGATGCCGGGCTGCGCGCCGCGGTAGCCACCGACACGGGTGTAGGCGTTGTCGCCCTCGGAGGTGACGACGTTCGTCACGCGCGAGCGGATGACCGAGCCCTTGGCGTCGAGGAACAGGATGCCCGCCTCGACCGCGACCTCGCGGCCCTGCGGGTCGTAGCCGTCGACCGTGACGCCGGAGATGTTGACCGTGAGCGGCTGCGTCGGGGTGCCGACGATGGCCACGATGTCACCCACGCCGTTGCGGATGTCCGGCGTGCCCTCCTCGATGATGCTGCCGCGAACCAGCGGGTTCGCCTTCGGCGTGATGGAGACCAGATCAGCGCCGGCGCCCTTGATGTCGACGCTCTTCGTGATCGTCACCGCGTTCGTGCCGGGGGCGCCGGTGCCCTCGGAGTAGTCGCCCGCGCAGACGGTGATCGTGTCACCCGTCTTGGCGGCGTCGACTGCGGCCTGAATCGACGTGAAGGTGGCTGCGGGGCAGTCCGCCTTGTCGTCGTCGACCGTCAGTGTGGCTGCGTAGGCGCTGGGCGCCACGCACAGCATCCCCGCGCACGCGAGCGCGGGGAGCAACCTATACCTCAAGAACCAACCCCCTCTTCAGAGCACGCGCTCCTCAGGCGCGTACTTTCAACGACTGATTCTCGCTTATCCGGGGTGAGCCGAGGGGATTTTCCCGTTGAGTCGGCTCAACACCTAGTACGCCGTTGTACGGGAGCGATGACGCGGGTGCGCCTTGTACTCCGGAGCGGCGCCCCGGTGCCAGAGCGCGTGGTCGACGGCGGTGGCGGTCGTGCCGCCGTGCGCGGCGACCAGCCGCTCGACCGCGTGCAGCGCGACCGCCCGGATCTCGACCTCCTCGGGCGAGTCGTGCTCGATCGGCGTGCCGGCGTCGATCCGTGCGACGAGCTCGGCGTCGAAGGCGAGGACCCCGTCGATCCGCAGCACGTGCGGGACCAGGTTGTCGGCGAACAGCGTCAGCCGGTCCAGCCCGGCCGGGTCGGTCAGACCCGCCAGGGCGAGGTCGGCGGCCGCGATCTGCGCGCGCTTGAAGAACGGGATCGCCTCGCCGTCGTAGGGCGAGATGTCGTACCAGGTCGGCCAGCTCGCGAGCTCGTCGGCGATCGCGGTGGTGTCGCCGCCGCGCGCGAAGCCGAGGAACGAGTCGCCGACCCGCTCGCCGAGCTCGCGCAGCGCCCGCGCGAACAGCGCCATCAGCTCGTGGTCGGGGGCCTGGCCCAGCGTGGCGGCGATCTCGGCCGGCGTGACCCGGCGCAGCTCCTCGATCGCGTACGGCCCGTGCCTTCGCAGGCCGGCCTCGACCGTGCGGAACCCCGACAGCCCGTCCGGCTTGTTGAGCGTCGGGAACCAGCCGCTGCCGAAGTTGATCGCGTTGAGCTGGAGGCTGAACGCGGCGCGCGCCTCGTCGTCGGCGTCGGCGAGCTCGGGCGCGGGTGGCGACTGCGCGGGCAGGTCCCGCGCGTACGCCTCGATCGCGTCTTCCTCGATGCGGACCCGGGTCGCCTTGCGGGCGACGCGCGCCGCCTTCTCGCGGATCTCGTCGGTGAGGGAGCTCAAGCCGCCGAGCCTATCCGGGCGGAGCGCTAGCGTCCTAGGGGCCATAATCATGCCCGCCGACGCCGCCATCGACGATCTCCTAGAAGGCCTCAACCCGCCGCAGCGCGACGCCGTCACGCACGGCGAGGGGCCGATGCTCATCCTCGCCGGAGCCGGCTCCGGCAAGACGCGCGTGATCACGCACCGGATCGCCTATCTGCTGCGCACGCAGCAGGCGCGCCCGTCCGAGATCCTCGCGATCACGTTCACCAACAAGGCCGCCGCGGAGATGCGCGAGCGCGTCGAGCTGCTCGTCGGCCGCGCCACGCGGGCGATGTGGGTGATGACCTTCCACGCGGCGTGCGCCCGGATGCTCCGCGCCCACGCCGAGAAGCTCGGCTTCACGCGCCAGTTCACGATCTACGACTCCGCCGACCAGCGCCGGCTGATGAAGCAGTGCCTGGACAACCGCGGGATAGACACCAAGCGCTACACGCCGCGCGCGATGCAGTCGCAGATCAGCACCTCCAAGAACAAGCTGATCTCGCCCGAGCAGTACGCGGAGACGGTCGGCTCGCCGTTCGAGGAGATCGTCGCCGAGATCTACAAGGACTACAACCGCGAGCTGCTGCGGATGAACGCGATGGACTTCGACGACATGCTCGTCAACTCGGTCCAGCTCCTGGAGAAGCACCAGGACGTGCGCGACAACTACTCCAACCAGTTCCGCTGGGTGATGGTCGACGAGTACCAGGACACCAACCACGTCCAGTACCGCTGGCTGCAGCTGCTCACCTCCGAGCACCGCAACCTGGCCGTGGTGGGTGACGACGCGCAGTCGATCTACTCGTTCCGCGCAGCGGACATCCGGAACATCCTCGAGTTCGAGGAGGACTATCCGGACGCGCACGTGGTCAAGCTCGAGCAGAACTACCGGTCGACGCAGACGATCCTGGACGCGGCGAACGCGCTGATCGCCAACAACCGCGGGCAGATGCCCAAGCATCTGTGGACGGACGTGGGGGAGGGCGACCCGGTCCGCGTGCGGGAGATGGCCGACGAGCACGCGGAGGCGCGCTGGGTGACGGCCGAGATCCAGCGGCTCGTGGACGAGGGCGTCTCCAAGTCGGAGATCGCCGTCTTCTACCGGACGAACGCGCAGGCGCGCGTGCTGGACGAGATGCTCACCCGTGCGGGCGTCGGCTTCCAGGTGATCGGCGGCCCGAAGTTCTACGAGCGCGCCGAGGTCAAGGACGCGATCGCCTATCTGACGTTCCTGGTCAACCCGCAGGACGCGACGGCGTTCACGCGGATCGCGAACTCGCCGCGGCGCGGCATCGGGCAAACGTCGCTCTCGCGCGTGCTCGGCTACGCCAACGACACCGGGCTCACCGTGTGGGACGCCGCCGAGGGCGAGGTGCCCGGCCTGACCAAGGCGGCCAAGAACGCGATCGGGCGCTTCATGGACACGATGACCGCGCTCAAGGAGCGGGCGGACGAGAACGGACCCGTCGCGCAGCTGCTCGACGCCGTCCTGCACCAGTCCGGCTACTTGGACGCGCTCCACGCCGAGCGGACGATCGAGGCCCAGGGCCGGATCGAGAACCTCCAGGAGCTCGTGTCCGCCGCCTCCCAGTACGACATGAACGCCGAGAACGGCGGCTCGCTGGACGAGTTCCTCCAGCAGACCTCGCTGTTCGCCGACGCGGACAACCTGCGCGAGGACGACGGCCTCGTGACGCTGATGACGATGCACAACGCGAAGGGGCTCGAGTTCCCGATCGTGTTCATGATCGGCATGGAAGAGGGCCAGTTCCCGCACAGCCGCTCGATCGAAGAGGGCAACATCGAGGAGGAGCGCCGGCTCGCCTACGTCGGCCTCACGCGGGCGATGCGCCAGCTCACGCTCAGCCACGCGCGGCGGCGGATGGGCTACGGCGGCGGGGCGAGCCCGGCGGTCAAGTCGCGCTTCCTGGACGAGCTCCCGCGCGAGCTGACCGACCAGCCGGCGCGGATCTCGCGCGGCTTCCCGGCACCGGGCCGGGTGGCCTCGTGGTCGCAGGCCGCGGCGGCGTCGGCCGAGTACGCGGGCGGGGACACCAACGACGCGGCGCTGTTCAACGTCGGCGACGACGTGGTCCACGCGCAGCTGGGC
The DNA here is from genome assembly GCF_003633755.1 of Solirubrobacter pauli. Taxonomy (GTDB): domain Bacteria; phylum Actinomycetota; class Thermoleophilia; order Solirubrobacterales; family Solirubrobacteraceae; genus Solirubrobacter; species Solirubrobacter pauli. Next base: position 1,923,062 of record NZ_RBIL01000002.1, on the reverse strand, counting down.
GAGGGCGTCGTGACCGGGCTGCAGCCGGGCGGGATCGTGGTCGTGCGGTTCGCGGGCGAGGGGCGTGACCGCTCGCTCATGGCCGACGTGGCGCCGATCCGTAAGCGGTAGGTCGCGGTTCGAACCCTGCCGGTGTGGGGTTAGCCGCCTCGTGGGGCGGCAGGCCCACTCCTAGAGTCGACGGAGTCCATGCGTGCCCTGCTCCTCCTCGCTTCGATCGTCGTCCTCGTGGACACGTCGTTCTACGCGGCCATCACCCCGCTGCTCCCCGACCTGACGGAGGAGTACGGGCTGTCGAAGACCGGCGCGGGCGTGCTGGCCGCCGCGTACCCGATCGGCACGTTCGTCGGTGGCCTGCCGGGCGGCTACATGGCCGCGCGGGTGGGCGTGAAGCCGACCGTCCTGGTCGGCCTCGCGCTGATGACCGGCGCGAGCGTCGTCTTCGCCTTCGCGGACTCGATCGTGCTGCTCGACGCCGCCCGCTTCGTGCAGGGCGTCGGCGGCGCGGCCTCGTGGGCCGGTGCGATGGGCTGGATCGCCGGCGCGGCGCCGAAGGAGCAGCGCGGCCAGATGATCGGCACCGCGATGGGCGCGGGTATCGCGGGTGCGCTGTTCGGCCCCGTGCTCGGCGTCGCGGCGGACCTGACGTCGTACGCGCTCGTGTTCTGCGGTGTCGGCGTCGTCGGCGTCGGGCTGATGGTGTGGACGGCCAGGACGCCCGGTGCGCAGCCGGTCGGCGACGGCTCCTTCCGCGCCCTGTTCGGCGCGCTCAGCAACGGCGAGGTCCGCGTCGGGCTGCTGCTCGTGACGATCCCGGGGCTGCTGTTCGGCACGCTGTCCGTGCTCGGCCCGCTGCGGATGGACGAGCTCGGCGCGGCGTCGGCCGCGATCGGCGCGACATGGCTGTTGGCCGCGGGCTTCGAGGCCATCGTCAGCCCGCTGGCGGGCCGCTTCAGCGACCGCCGCGGCCGGATGGCACCGCTGCTCGCCGGCCTCGTCGGCGGCACCGTGACGTTCGCCGTGCTGCCGTGGCCGGACACGGCGCTGCTGCTGGCGATCGTGATCATCGTCGGCTCGCCCGTGATCGGCCTGCTGTGGACACCCGCGATGGCGATGCTCTCGGACGGCGCCGACCACGTCGGCCTCGAGCAGGGCCTCGCGTTCGGCCTCATGAACCTCACCTGGGCCACCGGCCAGAGCCTGGGGGACATCGGCGGCTCGCACCTCGGGGAGGCGGCGGGCGACGAGGTCGCCTACCTCGTCCTGTCCGCCATCTGCCTGCTGGCGTTCGTGATCCTGCGCACGTCGAGCCTGCGCAAGCCGGCCACCGCTTGAGAGACGCGGTGAGCGGGAAGCCTCCGCTCATGGCCAATCGAACCGAACGCAAGCTGACCGGCAGCGGAAGCCGGTTCGTCATGATCGGCGTGCCGCTGGTGGTGATCGGCGTCGTCATGGCGCTCCTGCTGGACCACAACGCCGTCGGCATCGGCGTGGCGATCGCCGTCCTGGGCGCGATCCCCACCGTCGTCGGCCTCGCGCTGATGATCTTCGCGGGCGTCAACCAGCACGCCCGCAAAGACCGGCCGTTCGCCTGAGTCACCTGCCGACGGCGTAGCCCTGCATCCCGCGCGGGTTCGCGGCCGCGCGGAGCAGCCCGTCGGGCGCGCGTGAGACGGCGGAGAGCCGTCCCTGCGACCAGTCGGGTGTGACGTCGACGGCGTGGCCGCGCTCGCGCAGCGCGGCGATCGTGTCCGCCGGCAGGCGGCCCTCGGCCGTGACCGCGCGCAGGGCGACCTCGCGCGGGTGGAACGAGCTCGGGAAGTGGTCGGTGTGGAACATCGGCGCGTCGATCGCCTCCTGCAGGTTCAGGCCGAACGCCGCATGGGCGAGGAAGAACTGCAGCGACCACTGGTCCTGCTGGTCGCCGCCGGGGGTGCCGAACGCGAGCACGGTGCCGTCGTCGTGGACGGCCATGCTCGGCGACAGCGTGGTGCGCGGGCGGACGCCCGGCTTGAGCGACGAAGGCAGGCCCTCCTCCAGCCAGAACATCTGCGCCCGCGTCCCGAGGGCGAAGCCGAGCCCGTCGATCGCGGGGGAGGACTGCAGCCAGCCGCCGCTGGGCGTCGCGCTGACGAGGTTGCCGAAGCGGTCGGCGACGTCGAGGTGGCAGGTGTCGCCGCGCGTGGGCTCGGCGTCGCCGACCGCGCCGGCGCGCACGGTCGGGTAGCGCGGCGACGGGCCGCCGGGTCGCAGCTCGCCCGAGGCGGTGTCGTCGATCAGCGCACGGCGCTCGGCCGCGTACTCGGCGGACAGCAGCAGGTCGAGCGGCACGGGCGCGGAGTCGCCGTACCAGGCGTCGCGGTCCGCGAAGGCGAGCTTCGCGCCCTCGATCACGGTGTGCACGTGGTCGATGCCGAGGAACGGGCCGAGGTCGTCGGGCAGCAGCGCGAGCTGCTGCAGGAGCACCGGTCCTTGGCCCCACGGGCCGGTCTTGAACACGGTCCAGTCGCGGAAGCGCAGCGACACCGGCTCCTCGACGACCGCCCGGTACGCCGCCAGGTCCTCGGGCGCGAGGAAGCCGGCGACGAGCTGCTCCGCCACCCAGCCGCGATACCAGCGGTCACGCGCGGCGTCGATCCGCGCCTCGCGCGTCGGGCCGTGGACGGTCGCGACCCGCTCGTACAGGTCCGCGAGCATCGGGTTGCGCAGACGTCCGTCACGCGCCCGCCAGATCGCGGCCGACACGTCCCACGCCGGGTCCAGCCGCGCGATCGCGCTGATGATCCCGGGCGTGGCCGGGAAGCCGTCCCGCGCGTAGCCGATCGCGAACGCGAGCACGTCGGCGAGCTCCCACGTGCCGAAGTCCCGCAGCAGCGTGCACCAGGCGTCGAACGCGCCCGGCACGCACGCGGCGTACGGCCCGATGCCGGGGACGAGGTCGTACCCGCGCTCGCGGTAGGCGTCGATGGTCGCCGCGGCGGGCGACGGTCCCTGCCCGCAGATCACGCGCACGCGCGACCCGTCCCACAGCAGCAACGGCAGGTCGCCGCCCGGCCCGTTCATGTGCGGCTCGACGACCTGCAGCGCGAACCCGGCGGCGCACGCGGCGTCGAACGCGTTGCCGCCGCGCTCGAGCACGGCCATCCCCGCCGCCGACGCGAGCCAGTGGGTGCTGGCGACCATCCCGAAGGTGCCGTTCAGCTCGGGGCGCGTGGTGAATCGCATCGACCCGAAACGCTAGCCTCACGCGCCGGATGACGCTCATCGACGGCAAGGCCATCGCCCAGGAAGTGCGCAACGAGATCCGCGACGAGGTCGCGGAATGGGTCGCCGCGGGGAACGAAGCCCCCGGTCTGGCGACGGTCCTCGTCGGTGACGATCCCGCGTCCGCGGTGTACGTCGGCGGCAAGCAGAAGGCGTGCGCCGAGGTCGGCATGCGCGGCTTCGACCATCGCCTCGCGGCTGACACGAGCGAGGCGGAGGTGCGCGCGCTGCTGCACCAGCTCAACGCCGATCCCGCCGTCAGCGGCATCCTGCTCCAGCTTCCGCCACCGCCGCACATCGACGGCCCGAAGCTGACCGAGGAGATCGCGCCCGGCAAGGACGTCGACGGCCTCACGCCGATCTCGACCGGCCTGCTGCACAAGAACCTCCCGGGTCTGCGCCCGTGCACGCCGCTGGGCTGCATGGAGCTGCTCAAGCGCCACGATGTGGACCTCAGCGGGGCGGAGGCCGTCGTCGTCGGGCGCAGCGACCTCGTCGGCAAGCCGATCTCCGCGCTGCTCCTGCAGGCCAACGCGACCGTCACCACCGCGCACTCGCGCACGAAGGACCTCGCCGAGGTCTGCCGTCGCGCCGACGTGCTCGTCGCCGCGGTCGGCGTCGCGCATCTGATCAAGGGCGACTGGGTCAAAGAGGGCGCGGTCGTCATCGACGTCGGCATGAACCGCCTGGACGGCAAGCTCACCGGCGACGTAGAGTTCGAGGCCGCCGCCGAACGGGCGCGCCTGATCACGCCCGTGCCGGGCGGCGTGGGTCCGATGACGATCGCGATGCTGCTCCGCAACACGCTCCAGGCCGCGAAGGCGGCTGCGGCCGTCTGATGAGGAAGGGCGAGCCGATCGCCGGCCTTGGCGGCCTCGCCCTGCTCGTCGCGGCGCTCCTGCACTGGGGCGAGGACATGGGCGCGCTGCAAGCCGTCGTCCTGATCGTCTTCGCCCTGCTGTTCCTCGCCGTGCCGGTCGTCAGCGTCGCCACCTCCGGGCCGGCGAAGGCGGTGCGCACCGCCGTGCTGGCCAGCGCGTTCGGCTGGCTGCCGCTGCTGATCGCCGCGCTCGACTGGCTGTTCGGCGACGGCGGCTGGGTCGCCCCGCTGGCCGCGCTCGTCGGCTGGGTCGGCTCGTGGCTGTCCCTGCGCGACGAGTCCACCCCGGGCGCGACCGCCCCCGAAGTGCCCCGGCGCCCGGCGCCCCATGCCGGCTAGGGCGTTCACGGCGCTGAGCGGGCTCGTGCTGCTCGCGTCGCTGTTCCTGCCCTGGTACGACGCGACCGCGTTCATCATCACGCGGGGCGCCTTCACCGAGACGCGTGACGCCACGATCTCGGCCTGGGACGCGTTCGCGGTCGTCGACGTGCTCCTCGCGGCGCTCGCGTTCGCGATCGTCGGCCTCGCCCTCCGCCGCTTCCCGGGCCCGGCCACCGCGTTCGCGGGGCTCGCGACCGCCCTCGTGGCGGTCAAGCTGGTTTGGCGTCCCGGCGACCTCGGTACGAGCTACGGCGTGTGGATCGCACTCGCCGCCGCCCTTGCCGCCCTGGTCGCCGCACGCGGAATCAGTGGGCGCGCCTAGCGCACGGCTCGCCCGGGCCGGAGGGCTCGTCCTGCTCGGCTCGCTGTTCCTGCCCTGGTTCCGGATCCACCAGCAGTTCGGCGTCCTGCGGATCGAGGGCGAGCCGAGTCCGCCACCGCCGACTCCGCGCTCGTGGTTGGAGAGCGCGTGGGGGAGCCTCGCGCTGCTCGACGTGGTGCTCGCCGCGCTCGCCGTGGTGATCGTCTTGGTCCCGCGCCTGCGCGTGTACGCGGCCTGGGCGGCGGTCGCCGTCATCGCCACCCGGCTTGTCGAGCTGCCCGAGTACGGCTCGGCGGAGCGCTCGTGGGGCGGCTTCGTCGGCCTTGCGGGCGCGTTGATGGCCGCCTGGCCGGAGCGGAGGCCGCGCCCGGCCGAGGCGCTCGTGGGCGGGGCGGGCTTCGTGCTGCTGCTGTCGCTGGCCCTGCCCTGGTACGGCGCGACGCTGGCCACGCTGTACCCGGGCACGCCGGTGCCGGACGCAGGCACGCGCCTCGAGTGGACCGCGTGGCAGCGGCTGGCCGTCGTCGACGTCCTGGTCGCCGCGATCGCCGTCCTGGCCGCGCTCGTCGCGCTGCACGGAGCGGCGCCCGCCGCGCGGCTCAAAGCCGTCGGCTGGCTCGCGGTCGTGCTCGTGGCCGTGCGCATCGTCATCGCACCCGCGCCATACACCACGGACTACGGGGCGTACGTCGCGCTCGTCGCGGCGACCGTCGCCTGGGGCGCCGCCTGGCTGGCGAGCGGGGAGGCACCGCGTGCCGTGGCTTAACCGGCTCGGCGGGCTGGTCCTGCTCGGCGCGCTGTTGCTGCCCTGGTATGGCGAACGCATGACGTCGGTCGACGACGGCGACCACGGGGTCCACATCCTGGTCACCGAGCTCGGGTCGGCGTGGCAGGCGTTCTCGCTGTTCGACGTGCTGCTGGCCGCCCTCGCGCTGGCGGTCGTCGTCGCGCCGCGCGGACGGACCGTGTTCGGGCTCGTCGCCCTCGTGCTCGTCGCCCACGTCCTGCTCGACCGGCCGGAGCAGGGCTACGCGCCCCTGCTGTATGGCGCGTGGGTCGGGCTCGCCGGCGCCGCGCTCGCGGCCGTCCCGCAGCGGTGGGACGCCCGGGCACTCGCGACCGGCCTCGGCGGCCTCGCGCTGCTCGTCTCGCTCTCGGCGCGCTGGTACTGGGCGCCGTGGCCCGACCTCGGGCTCAGGTTCCCAGCCAGCGACTGGGACGAGCTCCTGGTCGTCCCACACAGCGCGTGGGACCAGCTGCTCGTCGTCGACCTCGCCCTCGCCGCGCTGGCGCTGCTCGTGCTCGCCGCCGCGCGCTCGGCGAAGGCGCAAACGGCCGCCAGAGCGGTCGGCTGGGTCGCGATCGTGCTCGTCGCCGCGCGGATCGTGTTCGAACCCGAGGAGACGAACGTGGCCTACGGCGCGTACGTCGCGCTGGTGGCGGCGACGCTGGCGTACGCGGGCACGTGGGTGCCTCGCGCTGCACCCGCCTAACATCTTCGCCAATGCTCAGCAGCGACCAGGTTCTCCATGTCGCCCGCCTTGCCCGCCTCGAGCTCACCCCCGAGGAGGTCGAGCGCTTCGGCGGCGAACTCTCCAAAGTCCTTGATCACATCGAGCTGATCGGTCAGCTCGACCTCGAAGACGTCCAGCCCACCTCGCACGTGATCGACGTCGAGAACGCGCTGCGCGCGGACGTGCCACGTCCGTCGATGCCGGTCGAGAAGGCGCTCGCGAGCGCCCCGGACGCCGCCGACGGCGGCTTCCGCGTCCCGAGCCCGGGCGCGTCATGATCGAGCTGACCGCCAAGCAGGCCGCGGACGCGATCCGCAGCGGTGACCTGGACGCGCAGGAGTACTTCGACTTCTACCGCAAGCGCGCGGCCGCCGACCCGTACAACTCGTACGTCTGGGTCGCCGACGAGACGCCGGCGATCGACACGAGCAAGCCGTTCGCCGGCGTGCCGATCGCGATCAAGGACCTGTTCTGCACCGAGGGCATCCCGAGCCAGGCCGGCTCGAAGATCCTCGAGGACTACCGCCCGCCGTACAGCGCGACGTCGGTCAAGAAGCTCACGGACGACGCCGGCGGCACGCTCCTGGGCAAGACGAACCAGGACGAGTTCGCGATGGGCTCGTCGACCGAGAACTCGGCCTACGGCCCGACGCTCAACCCGTGGGACACCACGCGCGTCCCGGGCGGGTCGTCCGGCGGCAGCGCCGCGGTCGTCGCGGGCGCCACGGCCCCGTGGTCGATCGGCACGGACACCGGCGGCTCGATCCGCCAGCCGGCCGCGCTCACGGGCATCGTCGGCCTCAAGCCGACGTACGGCGCGATCTCCCGCTACGGGATGATCGCCTTCGCCTCGAGCCTGGACCAGGCGGGCACGTTCACGCGCGACGTCACGGACACGGCCATGCTGCTGTCGGCGATGGTCGGCCAGGACCCGTGCGACCAGACGAGCCTCGGCCTGCCCGAGCCGGTGCGCATCCCGACCGCGGACAGCCTCAAGGGCATCCGCCTCGGCGTGCCGGAGGAGCTGTCCGGCGAGGGCATCGAGGAGGGCGTGCTGAAGGCCTTCAACGAGACGCTGGAGCTGGCCAAGAGCCTCGGCGCGACCGTCGAGACCACGCACCTGCCGCACGCGCCGCACGGCCTCGCCGCGTACTACCTGATCGCGCCCGCGGAGTGCTCGTCCAACCTCGCGCGCTACGACGGCGTGCGCTTCGGCTTCCGCAAGCAGGCCGACTCGCTGCTCGAGATGTACAACCAGACGCGCGAGGCGGGCTTCGGCGCGGAGGTCAAGCGCCGGATCATGCTGGGCACCTACGCGCTGAGCTCGGGCTACTACGACGCCTACTACGGGCGCGCGCAGAAGGTCCGCACGCTGATCGCCCAGGACTTCAAGAACGCGTTCGACCAGTTCGACTTCATCGTCACGCCGACCGCGCCGGGCGTCGCGTTCGAGCTCAACTCGAAGACGTCGGACCCGCTGGCGATGTACCTCAACGACTTCTGCACGGTCCCGATGTCGCTGGCCGGCATCCCCGCGATCTCGATCCCGAACGGCCTCTCCGAGGGGCTCCCGGTCGGCTTCCAGATCGCCGGTCCGGCGTTCAGCGAGAACCGCATCCTCGACGCGGCGCTGGCGCTGGAGAAGGCCATCGGCTTCGACGGAAGCAAGGCGTACGCATGAGCACCGAATACGAACCCGTCATCGGGCTGGAGATCCACGTTCAGCTCAAGACCCGCACGAAGATGTTCTGCGGGTGCGAGCTGAGCTTCGGCGAGGAGCCCAACACGCGCACCTGCCCGGTCTGCCTCGGCCTGCCGGGGACGCTGCCGGTGACGAACGCCCAGGCCGTCCAGTACGGGATCATGATGGGCCTCGCGCTCGGCTGCGAGATCGCCCCGCGGTCGATCTTCCACCGCAAGAACTACTTCTATCCGGACCTCTCCAAGGGCTACCAGATCTCCCAGTACGACATCCCGCTGTGCCTGGGCGGCCAGCTGGGTGACGTCAAGATCCACCGCATCCACCTCGAGGAGGACGCGGCGAAGCTCGTCCACGCCGGCTCCTCAGGCCGGATCCACGGCTCCGAGTCCTCGGTCGTCGACTACAACCGCGGCGGCACCCCGCTCGCGGAGATCGTCACCGAGCCGGACATCCACTCGGCCGAGCAGGCCCGCGACTGGCTGCAGCTGCTGCGCGAGACGCTGCGCCAGCTCGGCGTGAGCGACGTGAACATGGAGGAGGGCTCGCTGCGCTGCGACGCCAACGTCTCCATCCGCCCGAAGGGCTCGAAGGGCCTGGGCACCAAGACCGAGCTCAAGAACATGAACTCGTTCCGGTTCGTCGCCCAGGGCATCAACGCCGAGATCGCCCGCCAGACGGCCCTGCTGGAGTCCGGCGAGCAGGTGACGCAGGAGACCCTGCACTACGACCCGGTCAGCGGCCGCATCAGCTCGCTGCGCTCCAAGGAAGAGGCGCACGACTACCGCTACTTCCCGGAGCCCGACCTCGTCCCGCTCGTCCCGACGCCGGAGATGATCGCTGCCGCCGAGGCCGCGATCCCCGAGCTCCCGGCCGACCGCGAGGCGCGCTACGAGTCCGACTTCGGCCTGCCCAGGGACACCGCGCACCTGTTCGCCTACGAGCCCACCTGGGGCACGTACTTCGAGCGCGTCGCCGTCGAGGGCGACCGTGACGCGAAGGCGGCCGGCATCTGGGTCACCGAGCTGCGCACGCGCCTCGGCGCGGACGCCGACCCGCACCAGTCCCCGGTCGTCCCGGCCCAGCTGGCGGCGCTCGCGGGCCTCGTGGGCGCGAAGAAGGTCACGGCCGGCTCCGCCCGTACCGTGCTCGACAAGATGGTCGAGACCGGCGACCACCCGTCCGACATCGCCGAGGCCGAGGGCCTCACGGTGATGGAGGACAGCGGCGAGCTGTCGCAGATCGTCGCCAAGGTCATCTCCGAGAACCAGGACGTGGTCGAGCGCATCCGCGGCGGCAACGCCAAGGCGATGGGCGCGCTGGTCGGCCCGATCATGCGCGAGACCAAGGGCCGCGCCGACGGAGGCGAAGTGAACCGCCTCCTCCGCGAGCAGCTGGGCGTCTAACCACCTTGCGACCGCGCGGCCCGTCGTGGGCCGCGCGGTCTCAACGCTTGACGGCCACCTGCACTGTCCTGGTGACGGTCGCGGCGCCCTTGAGCGTCGCCGTCACCTCGACCAGCAGCCGCTTCCCGGCGAGCTTGCGCGCCGCGGTCTTGGAGACCTTCACGGTGATCGCCTCCGTCGCCTTGCCCTTGGCCTTCATCGTCGCGGTCGCCACCTGCTTCCCAGGCTTCGCGCCCTTCAGCTCGCGCACGCGCACCTTCACCGTCGCACCCTTCACAGCGCCCTTGAGGGTCAGCTTCAGCCCCTTCGCCAGCGCGGACGCCTTGACCGACTTCGCCGCGCTGAACCCACCGAGCGCAGGCTTCAGCGGCGGCGGAGTCGTCCCACCGCCACCGGTCGGCGGCACCGGCGTGGGCGTCGGCGTCGGCGTCGCGCCAGGATCGGGCGTCGGCGACGGCTGAGCCTGAACCGTCGGGACATAGCTCTGAACCACGCCGCTCGGACCGGTCACCTCGACACGCGCACCGGTTCCGTCCGGCACCGAATCGACCGACCCGTCGGGCGCGACGGTCAGCTTCGACGCGCCCGTGCTCGTGTACCGGCGCCCGTCGCGGTCGATCGTCAGGGTCACCGGTCCGCCGGTCGCCTGCAGCGAGCCCGCGGCCAGGTCGAACGTCGTCTGCAGCTCGCCGGTGCCGCTCGCACGCTTGACGTTGGCGACGACATGCTCGCCGCGGACGGTCGCGCGCGGCTGATCGCCGACGAGCCGCATCGTCGCCCGCTGCGATCGATAGAACGCGGAGACGCCGGCGTATTCCCTGCCACCGGCGAGGACGGGCATGATGTTCGCGTCGGCGCCGGCCTCGAGGTGGGTGCTCGCCGGAACGTCGGCGATCGCCGTGTCGGAGCCGTCCTTGCTGCGGTACAGCAGTCCGCGAGCCTCATAGAGCGGCAGCGCCGCGATCTCCACGTGCTTGGACCCCGTACCGGAGAACTTACCGTCGATCTCGGACGGCGCGTAGCGCACGGTGCCGTCCTTCTCGACCTCGATCGTCTTGGTCTCGCCGGGGTAGTTGTTGTCCCACACATCGATCAGCGTCGTTCCGTCCGATTCCCGGCGCAGGCCGTGGGCCACCACGGCATGGCCGAAGTGCTCGTCGGGCAACGCCCACCAGTTCTTCGCCCAATGGATGGTCACCACCGCGAGGCCCGTGTTGGCAGGGCCAGACGTGCCGAAGTCGCTGTCGCGCCATTTCCCGAGGGCCATGACCCGGTTGAACGTGTCGTAGACCGACTTCGCGGTGTCCTTGGAATCAACGAACTGGCCGTACTGCTTGACCTTGTCATACGTGGCGTCCCACGACCGCTGCGACACCATGTCCATCATCAGGCGCCTGAGCAGCTCTTTCGTGTACACGGGGCGGGTGTCGCCGTTGGGCGGGGGAAGCAGGCTCTCGTCAGCCAGGTCCCACAGGTCATCGGACCGGCCCAGCGAAGGGCTTCGCAGGGGGACGATCTCGGCGTCGAAACGGGCGCCGCTGAGCGCCATGCCGTAGCACGTGCCTGCATCCGCGAGCTCCCAGAGGTCGTCGCGTTCCTCGACCGCCTGTTCTTCCTTGAAGATCTCGCGGATCGCGGAATCGGGCAGGACGTCCTCGCGCTTGAGGTGCGCGTCACGGGCGAACCCGTTGCTCATGCCGTCGTTCTCGAACACGTAGCCGAGGAAGTCGACCGCGACGCGGTAGGTGCGAACCGACGTGCCGAAGCCGTCGTCGGCCATCACCTGCAACGTCGCGTTGGAGCCCGTGCGCGGCCCAGCGATCGTGCAGCGCGCCGTCGCGGAGTGGGTGGTCCCGTTCGTCGCGGTCGTGTTCTCGCAATCCCAGAGCCGCACGCGCTCGTCGCCGGCCAGCCGCATCGTCACGGGACCGTTGTCGGAGACCACCGTCCATGAGACCGTGGTCGGTCCATCGATCACCGAGCAGTTCGCCGGGGTGTTGGTGCGTGCGGGGGCGTTCCAGCGGAAGCCGTCATAGGGCTGCTCGGGGTCGTCGCAAGACGGCGTGGTGGTGCGCAGGACGTGGCCGAGCACGGCGTGGCGCATCCGCAGCTCGCCGTTCACGACCGAGCTGACCGCGAGGTAGTCATCGTCGAACGCGTCGGAGTCGAGCACGAACGAGGTCTTGGTCGTCGTCATCCACGGCTCCGCCGGGAAGCCGTCGGAGAGGTTCTTGGTCCGGTAGACCTGATACTGCGTCGCCCCCGGGATCGGGTCCCAGCTGAGCGCGATCTCGTCGCCGAGCGGGGGCTCGAGCACCCGCACCTTCGGGGTGGCGTCGATCGCGGGGACGCGGGGGTGCTTGATGATCGTGGCGGTCTCGTTGGCGTCGCCGGCGACGCGGCGGACGAAGGAGCGGGAGAGGTTGAGGTCGCCGGTTCCGCCGATCTGGCCGGTGACCTGGCCGACGAGGACATACGGGCCGGCCCAGAAGGTGCCGCCGGCGGGGATCGACTTGGTGGCGTACTCGGACTGCTGTCGGGGCTGCATGACGATGCCGTTGGACGGGTCGCCCTTGAGCTCGAGGCTGGCGTTGTAGACCGGGACGTCGGAGACGTTCTTGAGGCCGACGCGCATGGTCTGGGGGTGCAGGTCCTTGGCCTCGTCGTCGGTGTCGATGACGAGCTGGAGGGCGGAGAGACCCCAGACGCGGAAGGGGGAGGCGGTCTCGCCGCGCAGGACGACGCGCGTGTTGAACGGGGCCATCGTCGCGGAGTAGTCGACAGAGAGGTTGTAGAAGCCTTCGCGGTCGCCGCGGATCTTCCAGTTGACGGCGCGGGAGGTGTTGCCACCGATGTCCGCGACCGTCTTGGTCAGAGACTGGGCTGCTGAGGTGGGCGCCAGGCTGAGGCCGTCGGGCAGGTTCAGCCGGGCTTGGCCGCCGGTGAAGGTGAAGCCCCCGGGTGCGAGGTTCTGGACGATCAGGTCGACGGAGAAGAACTCCTTCAGCCAGCGGGCCTCGCCCTCCATCGCCATCCAGACGATCGTGGGCTCGCCGTCGGGATCGGGGTAGTAGGCGCGGCCGCTCCAGCCGGGCGGGAGCCCGTTGGAGCCGCTGCCACCGCCGCAGTTGACCCAGCCGCCGCTCGCGACGATGCAGGTCCGGTTGTAGTCGACCCCGCCGTAGCTGAGCCGGGTGGTGAACTCGAACGCGTTCTGGTTGGCCGGGTCGTTCGGGTTGATGCCGGCGGCGAGGATCTGCGCGAGCGTCATCCGGTGCACGGACAGCGTCGCCGCCGCCACCGGGCCCGGGCGGAGCGTCGCGGCGGCGTTCGCCTCGCCGTTGCTCACGGTGAGCTCGGTGGTCGCCGGGACGTGCCCCGCGGCCTGGACGTAGGCCGTGTAGCTGCCGTCCGCGAGCCCGTAGAGCCGAGCGACGCCGTCGGGCCCGGTCGCGGACTGCACGCGTCCTCCGTTCGGAAGCATGACGAGCACGTCGGCGCCGGCCAGCACCGCGCCGCCCGTGTCGCGGACGGTCACGCTGACGCTGCCGGCGGGCGCGAGCACCCGCACCCGCACCGTCGCGCTCGAGCTCCCGGACGCGCCGGTCACGGTCAGCTTGGCCGTGTAGTTGCCCGCGTTCGCGTAGGCGTGGGAGGCGCGCACTCCCGTTGCGGTCGCACCGTCGCCGAAGTCCCAGACGTAGGATTCGATGCCGCCGACCGGTCGCGACGCGGACGCGTCGAAGTCGACCGCTGTGTTGCGCAGCACGGTGCGGTCATCGCCCGCGCGAGCGGTCAGCGGCGAGCCGTCGACGACGAACAGGTACTCGGCCGGCGTCGCGTCCACGTGGCCGGCGCGGTCGGTGCCCACCACCGTGAAGCGGTGTGCGCCGTCGGTGAGCCCGGACAGCGTGTGCGGGGAGGTGCACGGCGCGGCGGTCGCGCCGTCGAGGCTGCACGCGAACGTCACGCCGGTCTTGCTCGCCCCGAACGCCACCGCCAAAGGCCGCGCCGAGACGTCGTGCGGCGGGTCGCCGCTGATCGACGTCTCCGGCGCCGCCGCGTCGACGAAGAAGCTCGTCGTGGCCGGCGTCGGATCGACGTTGCCGGCCGCGTCGATCGCACGGACCGAGAACGTGTACTGCTTGTCGGCCAGCCCCGAGCGCGTGAACGGCGAGCCGCACGGCGCGAACGCGCCGCCGTCCCACGAGCACGCATACGTCGACGTCTCGCTCGCGTCGAACGCGATCGCGACCGACGGCTGCGACGTGTACGGCGCCGGATCGGCGGTGATCGTCGTGTTCGGCGCCGTTCGGTCGACGGTGAACGTGTGCGTGGCGGGTGTCGCATCCACGTTGCCCGCGGGATCGATCGCCCGCACCTGCAGCGTGTGCTCGCGCTCGCCAAGGCCGTGGACCGCGTGGGGCGTGACGCAGGCGGCGAACGCCGCGCCGTCGAGCGAGCACTCGAAGGTCGAGCCCGACTCGGTCGAAGCGAACGCGAACGTCGCGTCGGCGGTGTTGATCCGTTCCGCCGGACCGTTTGTGATCGACGTGTCGGGCGGGGTCGTGTCGGTCGCGGCGTCGAGGTGCAACGCGAAGTCGCCCGCCGAGCCGCCGGCCCCGACGATGTAGCGGGTGCCCTGCGTCGCCGCGAAGGTGATGGTGCAGCCGTTGCGCGTCCCGACCGCCGTCAGCGCGCCCACCGCGCTGCCGGTGTACACGCCGGGCGTCATCGCCGAGCCGCACACGTCGACGCTGACCGACCCGCTCGCCGGCGCCGTCCACGCCCACCACAACGACGCCCCGGTGGCGGACAGCGGATCGCCGGTCTCGACGCTCGCCGCGACCGTGGAGGCGTTGACGTCCACGTGCGTCCCGGACAGCACCGCGGCATCCGCGAAGTCGTCGTTGGCGGGCACGCCGACACGTAGGACGAACGTCCCGCCCGCGACCGCCGTCGCATGCCCGACCGCGATCAGGTACGCGCTGCCGGCCACAGCCGTGAAGGTGCCGCGAGCCCGGGTCGAACCCGCGCCGTTGCACCCCTGCGCGGACAGCCGCTGGGCCTGCGCACCCGCATCGAACACCGCGAGCAGGACCTGCGCCCCACCCGGGCACGTGACCGCGACGCTCACCGGGCCGTCGGCCGGCGCCGACCAGCGGTACCAGACGGTCTGCGCGGATGAGCCGGGCTCGTCCGGCTGACGCGTGGCGCCGACCGTCGTGCCCGTGACGACACGCGCCTCGGGGACGGGCTCGGGCTCACCATAGGGGTCGTTGAACGGCCGGTTGACGCGGAGGACGAGGGAGCCGGCAGCCGCGCCGTCGACCGCGATCCGGTACTCCTGTCCGGCGGTCACCGGCAGCCGCACGCGGCTGCGACCGCCGCCGCAGCCGTCGTCGTCGCCACCGACGGTCTGCAACGCGCCGAGTGACGAGCCGCGATACACCGCGATCCGCGTGTCGAAGTCGGAGTCGCAGGTGTCGAACTGGATCGTCGCGCTCGCCGGCGCCGTCCAGCGGAACCACACCGACCGCGCCGCCGCGACACCCGCGTGCGCGGGTTCGCCCGTCTCGGCGCTCGCACCCGCCGTGCCCTGCGAAGCGACCGGCGCCGCGCCGGTCAGGGCGGTCGCCGAGGCGAACGCGTCGTTGGCCGGCGAGATGCGCTCGAACGCGAGCGCGAACGTCCCGGTCGCGGCGTCGCGGCCGTCGACGGCGATCCGGTACGTGGTCCCGCCGACGGTGTTGAAGGTGGCCGAGCAGTCGCCGGTGGCCGAGGCCGCGCGGGTCAGCGATCCCAGCGACGAGCCCGTGTAGACCGCGACCATCGGCTCGAAGCCGGTCGCGCCGCACGCCGACACACGCTCGATGCCCGAGGCCGGCGCGGTCCACGTGAACCACACCGACGCGCCGCCCGCGCCGCCGTGCAGCGGCTCGCCGTTCTCGACGCTCGCCCCCACATTGGTCCCGTTCACCGACGCCCCCGTGACGTTGACCGGCGCGGAGAAGAGGTCGTTGGTCGGTGCGTTCAGGGTGAGCGAGACCTCGCCGCGCAGCGTGTCCAGGCGGCCGTCGACCGCGAACGCGTAGGTGGTTCCCGCGGTGGCCGTGAACGTCGCGCGCGAGCCGGTTCCGCAGCTGCCGCCGGTGTCGTTGGCCGCCAACGAAGTCAGGCCCGCGAGGCTCGTTCCCCGGTAGATCGCCAGCACCGTGTCGAACGAGCTGCCGCAGGTGCTGACCGCGAACGTGCCCGACGACGGCGCCGTCCACTTCCACCAGACCGAGCCCGTCGCGCCGTTCCAGTGCGCGGGCTCGCCGGCCTGCGCGGTCGCGGCGAGCGTCGACGCCCGGCCGCTCGCCGCCGCGCCGGTGAGCACGGCCGCGTCCTCGAAGTCGTCGTTGGCGGGCCCGTTGATCGCCAGCTTGAAGGTCGTCTGCGCCCCGTCGACGGCGATCGCGTAGTCGGTCCCCGCGACCGCGTCGAAGGTCGCGAGGGAGCCGCAGCGCCCGGTCGTGCCCGCGGCGACGAGCGTCAACGCGGCGACGTCAGTGCCGGTGTAGACGGACGGAGTCCCGGCGCCGCAGCCGGCGATCCGCACCCGCCCGCTCGTCGGCGCCGTCCAGCGGTACCAGACCGAACGAGTCAGCGCCACAGGCTCGCCCGGCTCGCGGCCGGCCAGGTCGAGGGTCCCGGAGACGACCGCGGCGGCCGACGTGACCCGCGTGGCCGCCGCGAATCGGTCGTTGGCGGGCGGACGCGTGAGCGCGAGCGTGAAGGAGGATGTGGCGTCCGCCGGGGTCGCCACCGCGATCCGGTACGCGGTGCCCGCCACGGCCTCGAAGCTGACCCGGCAGCCGCTGCCCGACACAGCCGTGAGCGCGCTCACCGCGCTGCCGGTGTAGACGGCGATCTCGCGGTCCGGCCCGCACGCATCGAGACGCACGGTGCCGTTGACCGGCGCGGTCCAGCGGTACCAGACCGACACGAGCCCGCTGCGGCCGCCGTGCGCGGGCTCGCCGCTCTCGAGCGACGCGCCGCGGGTGTCGCCGGGCACGAAGTCGGCGTCGGTGGCGATCGCGGTCGCGCGATCGAAGTCATCGTTGACCGGGACGAGGGTGACGCGGAGCACGAACGTGCCCGCCGCGCCGGCCTTGCCGTCGATGGCGAACGCGTAGGAGGCGCCCGCGGTGGCGTCGAAGACGACGCGGCTGCCGGGCACGCCGGGCGCACAGGCGAGGCTGTCGTCGTTGGCGTCGATCTGCGTCAGCGCGTTCACGCTCGCACCCGCGTAGACGCCGAGCACGGTGTCCAGCGCGGACCCGCAGGTGTCGACGATCACCCGGCTCGCCGCGGCCGCGGTCCAGCGGTACCAGACGGAGCGTCCGCCCCCGACACCCGCGTGCTGCGGCTCGCCCGGCTCGCTGGACGCGTGCGCGTTGGTGCCGGTCACCGACCCGGTCAACGGCTCCGCCGCAGCGAACGCGTCGTTGGCCGGCGGCACCTCGAAGCGCAGCCCGAAGCGTCCGGTCGCGCCGGCCAGCCCGTCGACGGCGATCCGGTACTCGGTGCCCGCGACTGCCGGGAACGTCACCCGCGACGCGCCGCAGCCGTCCCCGGAGGCGATCGGCGTCAACGCGGCCAGTGAGGTCCCCGTGAACACCGACAGCACCGCGTCGAAGTCCGCCAGCGAGCACGTGTCGATCGTCGTCTCGCCGGTGCGCGGCGCCGTCCAGCGGTACCAGACCGAGTGCGCGGCGCTCGCGACCTCCTCCGTCTCACGGGACGCGTTCGTGTTGCGCTCGGAGCCGATGCTCAAGTTCGAGCCGAGGTCGCGCGCGTCGGCGAACGCGTCGTTGGCCGGCGGGCCGACCACGGTCAGGTTGAATTCGTAGCCGTCGACCGCGATCCGGTATTCCGTGCCCGCCGTCGCCTGGATGGTGTAGGACGACGCGCAGGTCGGGCTGAACCCGCCGGTGACGGTCGCAGGGGTCAGCGTGGCCAGCGAGGCGCCGCGATAGAGCGCCAGCCGCGTGCTGCTCGTGCACGTCGAGAAGGTGTACGCACCGTCGATCGGCGCCGTCCAGCGGTACCAGACCGAGCGGGACGCGGGGATGAAGAGCCCGTGATCGGGCTCGCCGGCCTCGGCGCCGGCGGCCGAGCCGTCGCCGGACACGCTCGTCTCTCGGCCGGTCAGCGTCTCTGCGTCTGCGAAGTTGTCGTTGGCGGGCTGGTCGAACTGCAGCGTGAACGCACCCTGCGCACCCGCCTTCCCGTCGACCGCGATCAGATATCGGGTGCCCGCCGTGGCCGCGAAGGTCAAGGCGCTGCGCGTCGCGCCCGCACCGCAGCGGTCCGAGTCGTCGTTGCGCGCCACCTCGGTGAGCGAGCCGAGCGCGCTGCCGCGATAGACGGCCAGCAGCGTGTCGAACTCGGCCTTGCAGATCGCGATCCGCACGTCGCCCGAGCGGTTCGCCGTCCACGCGTACCAGACCGAGCGACCGCCCACCTGTCCCGCGTGCTGCGGCTCGCCGGCCTGCGCCGTCGCGTTCTCGTTGGAGGCGTCCAGGCTCATCCGGCCGATCCCGGGCGCCTCCGCGAAGTCGTCGTTGTCCGGCCGCGGGGTGAGCCGCAGGTAGAACGAGCCGACCGCGCCCGCCTTGCCGTCCACGACGAACCGGTACTCCGTGCCGGCGACCGCGGTGAACGTCAGCCGGCTGCCCGTTCCGCAGCCGTCGTCGTCGAAGGCGACCGACTGCAGGGCGCCGACGGCGGTGCCCGTATAGACCGCGAGCAGTGTGTCGAAGGTCGTGTTGGAGCCGCACGTGCTGAGCGTCGTGGTGCCCGTCTGGGTCGCGGTCCAGCGGTACCAGACGGAGTGCCCGCCGGCGATCCCGGCGTGGTCGGGCTCCCCGGCCTGCACCGTGGCGGCATCGTTGGTGCCGTAGCTGCTGCCATAGGGCGACGCGAAGCGCGCGTTGGCGAAGTCGTCGTTGTCCGGCGGGAAGACGATCGCCAGCCCGAACGTGCCGCCGCCGGACTTCGCGTCGACCGCGATCCGGTAGGTCGTGCCCGCCTTCGCCGCGAGGCTCAGCCGGCACTCGCTCGTCCGCCCGGCCTGGTCGACGGGCGTCAGCGCGTTCAACGCGGTGCCGGTGTAGACGGCCAGGACGGGGTTCAGCGCGCTCGAGGACTGGCAGACCTGGATCGTCACCCGCACGTCCTGCTCGGGCGTCCAGCGCCACCACACCGAGCGCGTCGCGGGCTGGCCGGCATGCGCGGGCTCACCCGCCTCGGCAGTCGCGTAGCCGTTCTCGGCGATCGCCACCGGCGGATTCGGGAGCAGCTCGATCGCATCCCCGAAGGCGTCATTGACCGGTGCCTGGCCAAGCGTGAGCGAGACCGAGCCGATCGCGCCGTTCTTGCCGTCGAGCGCGATCCGGTACACGGTCCCAGCCACGGCCGGGAACCGCACCCGGCTCTGCGTTCCGCACTCGTCGTCGCCCGTGGTGACCGGCTCCAGCGCGTTGAGCGCCGTGCCGGTGTAGACCGCGAGCACGGTGTCGATCAGCGAGTTGCAGGCGTCGATCGTGACCGTCCCGCTGTTGCTCGCCAGGAAGCTGAACCACAGCGAGTGGCCGCCCGCGTTGCCGGCGTGGCTGGGCTCGCCGGCCTCCTTGGTCGCGCTGCGGTTGCTCCCGTTGAACGCGGGGGCGATGGAGCCCAGCCCTCGAGGCGTGGCGAACGCATCGTTGGCGGGAACCGCGGTCAGCTGCAGGTAGAACGGCCCGCCGAGGCCCTTGCCCGCGACGGCGATCCGGTACTCGCGCCCGGCGCTGGCGGGGAACGTGACGCGGCTCTGCGTCCCGTCGCCGCAGCCCGCGGTGTCGTCGTTGCTCGCCTCAGGCGTGAGCGCGCCGAGGCTGGTGCCGGAGTAGACCGCGATGATCGTGTCGGTGCGCAGGCCGGGCAGCGTGCAGGTGTCGAAGGTCGCCGGGCCGGTCGTGGGCGCGATCCAGCGGTACCAGACGGTGCCGCTGGCGCTGTCGCCGGCGTGGGCGGGCTCGTCCGCCTGGCGCGTGGCCGAGCGGGTCGAGCCCGAGAGCAGCGAGCCCTCCGAGGCCGGCGTCGTGGCGGACGCGAAGTCGTCGTTGCCGGGCTTGGCGTCGAGGTCCATCGAGAGCGAGCCGGTGACGCCGTCCCTGCTGTCGACGGCCACCCGGTAGGACGTGCCGGCCGTGGCCGTGAAGGTCACGAGGCTGCGCTTGGAGCCCGCGCCGCAGGCCTCGGAGTCGTCGTTGGAGACGACGGGGTCCAGCGTCGCCAGGGTCGAGCCCTTGTACACCGCGAGCACGGTGTCGTAGCTGGTGAAGCCGCCGGCGGGGCAGGTCGAGATCGTCACCGGGCCCGTGGCGTTGGCGAAGAACACGAACCAGACCGAGGCACTGCCCGGCTTGCCGGCATGGTCGGGCTCGCCGGCCTGGCGGCTCGCTCCCCGGGTGGAGTACGTGTTCGCGGTGAGCGAGTAGGGAGTCGCGAAGTCGTCGTTGCCCGCGACGGTGGCGAGCGTGAGCGGGATCGAGCCGGACGCTCCGTTCTTGCCGTCGATCGCGAAGCGGTAGCTCGTCCCCGCCGTCGCGCTGAACGTGACGCTGCTGCGAGTCGAGCCGACGCCGCAGGCGACCGCGTCGTCGCTGCGGCCGATCTCCGCGAGCGCGCCGACCGCACTGCCGAAGTAGACGGCGAGCAGCGTGTCGAAGCTCGCGTTGCAGGTGTCGAGCACGTAGCGGCTCGTGGTCGGCGCCGTCCACTGGTACCAGACCGAGCGACCGCCGGCGTCGCCCGCGTGCGCCGGCTCGCCCGCCTCCTTGGTGGCGCCGGCGTTCGCGGCGGTGATGTTGACGAACTGGCCGGTCAACGTGGTCGCGGTCGCGAACGCGTCGTTGACCGGAGCGGCCGGGAAGACGAGCCGGAAGCTGCCCGCATGGCCGAACGCGCCGTCGACCGCGATCCGGTACTGCTTGCCGGCGACCGTCGGGAAGGTCACCGAGGAGGCCTGCGGATTCCCGTTCGCGCACGACGCAGGGCCGTTGTCGTTGGCCGCCAGCTGGGTCAGTGAGCCGAGCTCGTCGCCCTCGTAGACGGCGAGCACGGTGTCGACGTAGCCCGAGTAGATCTGGTCGTCGCCGCAGGCGTCGAGCGTCATGCTGCCGGTGCTCGGCGCGGTCCAGCGGTACCAGACCGAGTGTCCGCCGGGGATGCCGGCGTGCGTGGGCTCGCCGGTCTCCTTGGTCGCGCCGCGGGTGGTGCCTGAGATCGTGGTGCCGGTGAGCTCGCGGGCGGCGGCGAACGCGTCGTTGACGGGTGCGGTGGCGAACCGGAGCCAGTAGGCGCCGAGCGCGGCGGTGCGGGCGTCGATCGCGATCCGGTACGTCGTCTGCGCCTGGGCGGTGAACGTCACGCCGACGCCGCTGCTGCCCGCGGAGCAGTAGCTGCCCGGCGTCGTCGAGCCGGTGATCTTGGTGAGCGCGCCGACGCTCGTGCCGGTGTACACCGCGAGCACGGTCGGCGTGTCCGACAGGCAGGTGTCGAGCGTCACCGTCTGCGTGGTCTCGGACCGGTAGGTGAGCCACGCGCTGCGGCCGATGCCGCCGTGATCGGGCTCTCCCGGCTCGCGCGAGGCGCGGGCGAGGCTCTCGTAGTTCTCGTAGTCGCTGATCGTGTTGACCGCGACCGCGCCCGCGAAGTCGTCGTTGGCCGGCGGGAAGTCGAGCGAGTAGGTGCCGCTCGCGCCCGCCTTGCCATCGAGCGCGATCCGGTAGGTGGTCCCGGCGACGGCCTGGAAGGTGGTCTGCCCGCCGCCGGTGCAATCGTCGGACGGCGCCGGCGCGGTCGTCGCCACGGGGGTCAGCGCGTTCACCGCGTTGCCCGTGTAGACCGCGTAGAGCGGGTCGAACGCGGCGAAGCAGAGCGAGAGCGTCACCGTCCGCGAACGGGTCGCCGTCCACTTGAACCAGACGGAGTGGCCGCCGGCGTCGCCGCCGTGGTTGGGCTCCCCGGGCTCCTTGCTCGCCCCCTCGGTCGTGTTGTAGTGGCCAGAGCGCGCGGACATCTCGCGCGCGTCGGCGAAGTCGTCATTGAGCGGCGGGCCGTGGAGCGTGAGCGTGAAAGTGCCGGAGGCGGACGGGCCGTGGCCGTCGACCGCGATCCGGTACTCGCGGCCGGCTTCGGCCAGGAACGAGACGCTCGAGCCCTTCGGCGATGCCAGGCAGGCGGACGAGTCGTCGTTCTGCATGACCGGCTGGAGCTGGGCGAGGCTGGTGCCGGTGTAGACGGACAGCGTCGTGTCGAAGCCCGGGTAGCTGCAGGTGTCGATCGTCACCTGCGACGTGCGCGTGGCCGTCCAGCGGTACCAGAGCGAGTGCGCGCCGCCGCCGTCGGCGTGGTCGGGCTCGCCGGCCTCGCGAGTCGAGAACTGCGTGCTGCCGTAGTCGTACAGGACGCCGTCGAGCGGGTCGAGCTGCTTCGCGGCGGCGAAGTCGTCGTTGGCCGCGGGCGGGTTGATCGTCAGCCGCGCGGTGCCGGTCTCGCCGTTCTCGCCCGCCACCGCGATCCGGACGGTCAGCGGGCTTCCGCCCGTGCCGAAGGACGCGGTGCAGCCGCTGTCGATTCGGCTCAGGTTCGCCAGACCGGAACCCACGAACACGCCGAGCACGGGCGTGAAGTCGGCTTCACAGGCGTTGATCGAGACGATCGTGTTGGCCGGTGCCGTCCACTGGAACCACACGCTCGCGCCGGCCCCGGGCAGCACCGCCGCCTCGCCAGGCTCGCTCGTGGCGCCGGTCGTGGTCACGTCGCGCACGACCGATTCGCCGGTCAGGACGACCGGCGAGGCGAACGCGTCGTTGGCAGGCGGGTCCGCGGCCGCCCGCGCGGGTGTGGGGGCGGCCAGCATGAGCATGGCCAGCCAAAGGCATCCGATGAGTCGACCGCGGCGCAAGTTGTCCTCCGTGACGGCCGAGTCGGGGGGCGTGCGTACCCATCGGACCGTGACGCCGATTACATCCGAAGGTGCTGACCTACGTCAAGGTCAGGGTTCCGATTCCATACGAATCTCCTGGTAATAGTGGCCGGTGCCGAGCCGCACGCAGCCGCGGGCGCGAGGTCTCCGTCGGCGTCGCCGAGATCACTGGCTTCGATCGGGGGTGCCCCGTCGACGGCTCAAACGTTGAGCGCTTTGAGCCGGCTGCGAGCGCTGGAGGATTCCGACACGGGCACGAGCCGTCCGGCCTTGCCCAGCCCGTGCGGCGGCATGTTGCCGTAGACCGCTTCGTACTGGCCTTCTCTGACCAGGAACGTCTCATGCCAGATACCCGTGCGTGACGTACTGCCGACTCGTCGCCAGTACTGCCGCCACACGGCAAGGTGCGGATCGTCCTGGTTCTTGGCGAAGGCCTCCAGCTGCTCGAAGGAACGCCAGTACTGGACGATCGTGGGTAGACCCATCTCGTAGGCGAGGAGCCCCTTTTCGGGATGGGCCACGAGGTAGTCCAGCATGTGCCTCATCCCGCGTCGTCCACCCAGGTCGAGCAGCGTGCGCCCCAGTTGCAACTTGTTGTTGAACCGGGCGCCGATCAGGAAGACGACGAAGTCGCCCTCGATCTCGGCCGTCATGCGCCTGCCAGCGACGTCGCTCATGCTCATCGCCCTCCTCGGTGTCGGAGACCACCGATCGTAACCCAGCGCGCGTCGATGAGCCAGGGCGCAGCGCTTCAATAGCGGGATGACCGGTCTCCGTCGGCTCGCTCGACTCGTACTCGCGACCGTCGCGGTGGCGGCGTCGCTCGGCGGTTCGCAGGCAGGTGCGGATCCGTTCTTCGCCGACGTCAGCGTCGTCGACGGGCTGGGCACGGTGGCCTTCGACGTCGGGCCACGAGGGGGACGTGACCAGCGGATCACGCGCGACGGCGGCCGGACCTTCCAGCGTCTGAAGGTCGGCGGCCGATCGGACGCGACGGCGACCGTCCTCTCCAACGGACTCGGGTACGCCGAGGCGAGCAACGGCCGGCTGTGGCGCACGGCGGATGGCGGGCGGACGTGGAAGCCGACCGCGGTGCGGGACGTCTTCCACATCACCGCGACGTCGACCAGCGCGTGGGCGCTGCGCGCCCGGGGCCGGCGGACCTGGCTCACGCGCAGCGAGGACGGTGGCCGCACCTGGCACACGCGCCGGCTGCGCGTCGGCGGCTTCGAAGGGCCGGCGGTGGACATCTCCTTCGCCGACGCTGCCGACGGCGTCATCGCCGGTCTGCGTCCGAGCCGGTCCTCAGCCGCCGGCAAGGCGTTCGTGCTGGTCACCCGTGACGGCGGTCGGAGCTGGACCGAGCGCCGGCAACCCTGCTCCGGGGACGCCGTCGGCCACAAGCGCTCGTCGGACGTGCAGTGGCTCGCGTCCGGAACGCTGTGGCTCGTGTGCGTCGGCTCAGGCGGCGCCGGCGCCGAGGCGCTCGAGGTGCACACCAGCGTCGACGGCGGACGGACCTTCGTGATGCGGTCCCGGGCGCCCCTACCCGGAGTCGGTGCGCCCGCGGTCGGCCGGCTCGGCGGGCCTGGGCACTTCTTCGCGTTCAGCGCCGTCACGGACCGCCGTGCGTTCATGAGCTTCGGCTACGGGTTCACCGCGACCTCCGACGGAGGGCGTCGCTGGCGCATGCTCCGTCACCTGCCGCGCCCGCTGGACGGCGGCGTCTCAGCGCTGAGCGTCGACGGGAAGGACCGATACCTGGCGCTGGCCGGCAACGGACTCTGGAAGAGCCCCGACGCAGGAGCGCACTGGCACCGGCTCCGGTGAGCGCTGTCGTAGACCGTGAACGGCCGGTCAGGAAGCGTCCTGCACGAGAAGCGCGACCTGCACGCGGTTCTCGGCCCCCAGCTTCACGAGCAGGCGGGATACGTGCGCCTTCACGGTCGCGACGCTCATGTGGAGCTTCGCCGCGATGTCGGCGTTCGAGCAGCCCTGGCCGACGAGGTCGGCGACCTCGCGCTCGCGGGCGCTGAGCGCGCACAGCTTCGCGCGGGCGGTCTCGCGGCGGCCGCCGTCGTCGGCCACGAGCGCGATCAGCCGCCGCGTGACCGTGGGGGAGAGCGTGCCCTCACCGGCGTGGACGTGCTCGATCGCGCGCACGATCTCCGCCGGCGGGGTGTCCTTGAGCAGGAACCCGGCCGCGCCGGCGCGCAGGGCGCGCAGCACCAGCTCGTCGGCGTCGAAGGTCGTGAGCACGATCACCTCGGGCGGGGACGGCTGGGCGCGCAGCAGGCGCGTGGCCTCGATCCCGTCGAGCTGCGGCATCCGGATGTCCATCAGGACGACGTCGGGATGGTGCCGGTCGACGGCGGCGAGCACGCCGCGCCCGTCGTCGGCCTCTCCGACCACGTCGACCTGCGGCGCGCCCGCGAGCATCATCCGCAGCCCCGAGCGGACCAGCGCGTCGTCGTCGACCAGCAGCACGCGGATCACGTCCACGGCAGCACCGCCCGCAGTACGAAGTCCCCGCGCCGGTTGGGCCCGCACTCGAGCGTGCCGCCGGCGAGCGCGACGCGCTCGGTGAGGCCGATCAGCCCGCTGCCGCCCGGCTGCGCGGGTGGGGCCAGCGCGGACTTGCGCGAGACGACCTCGACCACCAGCCGCTCGTCGGCCGGGCCGACGGTCACCTCGACGGCGGCGGCCGGCGCGTGCTTGCGGGCGTTGGTCAACCCTTCCTGGACGACGCGGTAGGCGGTGCGGCCGACCATCACCTCGCCGCCGCTGGCGTCGATCCGGGAGCGCACGTGCATGCCCGCCGCGCGCGACTCCTCCACGAGCCCCGGGATCGCGTCGAGCGTCGGCTGGGGCGGGGCGGTGCTGTCGTCGCCGGTGCGCAGCACGCCGATGACGTCGCGCAGGTCGCGCAGCGCCTCGGTCGCGGTCGCGCGGATCACGCCCGCGGCCTGCTCGATCTCCTCCCGCGACGCGTCCGGCCGGAACTCGAGCGCGCCGGCGTGGACCGACAGCAGCGAGAGCCGGTGCGCCAGCACGTCGTGCATCTCGCTCGCGATCCGGCGGCGCTCGGCCTCGCGCGCCGCCTCGACGTGCGCGCGCTGCTCGGCCTCCGCCTTCTCCGCGCGCTCGCGGGAGGTGCGCAGCAGGTCGCGCTGGGTGCGGGTGAACAGGCCCCACGGGACGACGACGAGCGTGATCAGCACGGCGATCAGCAGCTCGACGAGCATCGGCACGTCGTCGTCGGTCGGGTACATCAGCGTGTAGACGATCCCGCCGGTGACGCCGATCGCCGTGACCGCGATGATCTGCCGCCGCGTGCCGCGGAGCGCGATGTTGAACAGCGCGATCAGCGCCGCCCCGGCCGAGAACGCCGAGAACGCGCTGGCGGCGGTGATCAGCAGGCCGGTGCCCGCCGGCCAGCGACGGCGCCACCAGAGCGCGACCACGGAGTTGACGCCCAGCACCACGTCGATCAGGTTCTCGATCTCCGAGTGCGACTCCGCCGACTCGGCGTAGACGAGCACGCCGACCAGCACGGCCAGCAGGAACATCAGGACGTCGACCAGCCAGTCGCGCGCGGTGCGCTTGCCGCCGGACTCCTGCAGGAGGGCGCTGGGGAGCATCTGCCGACTCACGGACGCACAAGCGTACGCCCGGGCACGGGGCCACACCCCCTACTGAAGTCGATCCCGAAAGAGCCGACGGACCGATCCCCCGCGGGCGCTCGCGGTCGAAGCTCTGAGGCATGATCGAAGCGACAGGACTGACGAAGCGCCTCGGAGGGCGCGCGGTGGTCAGCGACGTCTCGTTCCGCTGTGAGCCCGGCACCGTGACCGGCTTCCTCGGACCGAACGGCGCCGGCAAGACCACGACCATGCGGATGCTCGTCGGGCTCTCCACGCCTGACGCCGGCACGTGCGCGGTGCTCGACCGCGATTACCACACGATCGCCAACCCCGGCCGGCACGTCGGCGTCCTGCTGGACGCGGCGGCGCAGCATCCGGGCCGCTCCGGCCGCGAGGCGCTGATCATCAGCGCCCGGCTGATGGGCGTGCCGGACGCGCGGGTGGACGAGCTGCTGACGCTCGTCGGGCTGGACACGTCCGCGGCGAAGAAGCGCGTGCGCCAGTACTCGCTCGGCATGCGCCAGCGGCTCGGGCTGGCGAACGCGCTGCTGGGCGACCCGCAGGTGCTCATCCTCGACGAGCCCGCCAACGGCCTGGACCCCGAGGGCATCCGCTGGATGCGCGGCCTGCTGCGCGACTTCGCCGACCGCGGCGGCACCGTGTTCCTCTCCAGCCACCTGCTCAGCGAGGTCGAGGCGGTGGCCGACCGGCTGCTGATCATCGGCCAGGGCAAGATCGTCGCCGACGGCACGCGCGACGAGCTGCTCGCCGGCACCGGCGTCCTGGTCAAGGCCACCGACCCGCGCGAGCTCGAGAACGCGCTGCACAGCGCCGGCCTGGCCGCGCAACGCCTCGACGACGAGTCCTACGTCGTCGACGCGGACGCCGAGGCCGTCGGGCGCGCCGCGCTCAACGGCGGCGTCGTGCTCACCCACCTGGCCCCGTCCGAGGGCGCCGGCCTCGAGACCCTCTTCTTCCAGCTCACGGAGACCCCCGCATGAACCCCGCGATCTCGTTCCCCAAGCTCACCCTGGTCGAGCTGCGCAAGATGGTCGACACGCGGGCCGGCTTCTGGCTGCAGCTCGCCGCCGCGCTGCTGACGTTCGCGGTCGTGATCCTGTTCTGCATCTTCGGCGAGACCGACGACATGATCCTGCGGGACATGTTCGGCCTCGCGATGCTCCCGGCGAGCATCCTGCTGCCGATCATCGGCATCCTGCTCGTCTCTTCAGAGTGGTCGCAGCGGACCGCGCTGATCACGTTCACGCTCGTGCCGCAGCGGATGCGCGTGATGAGCGCGAAGATCGCCGCCGGCCTCGTGCTCGGCGCGGTGGTGCTCGCGATCGCGTTCGTGCTCGCCGTGGTCGCCATCGTCGCGGTCGACGGCGCGTGGACGATGGGCCCGACGGTCTTCCTGCAGATCTGCATCGTGCTGCTGACCGCGATGCTCTCCGGCATCGCGTTCGGCGCCGCGTTCTTGAACTCGGCCGTCGCCGTCGTCATGTACTTCGCGCTGCCGCTGGCGTTCGGCATCGCCGGCGCGATCCCGTTCATGGACAGCGTCGCCGACTGGGTGGACACGACGCGCACCACCACGCCGCTGACCGAGGGCGTGGCCAACGCCACCGAGTGGGCCCAGTTCTGGGTCTCGATGTGCGTGTGGCTGGTCGCGCCGCTGGCCGTCGGCCTCTACCGCATCACCCGCGGCGAGATCCGCGCCGGCTAGGCCGTTAAACGCAAAAGGGCCCGCACGGACGAATCCGTGCGGGCCCTTTCGCGTTAAGGCTTAGAGGCGCGAGTAGAGCTCGACGATCAGCTGCTCGTTGACCGGCGCGTTGATGTCGTTGCGCTCCGGAAGGCGCAGGACCTTGCCCTCGAGGGCGTCGAAGTCCGTCTGCAGCCAGCCGGCGACGGAACCCGTCAGCTCGGTGGCCTGCGAGGCGGTCTCGCGGACCTTGTCCTTGACCTTGACGGTCTCGCCCGGCGTGACCAGGTACGAGCAGATGTCGACCTTCTTGCCGTTCACCAGGACGTGGCCGTGGTTGACGAACTGGCGGGCCTGCGCGCGCGTGCCGGCGAAGCCGAGCCGGTACACGACGTTGTCCAGACGGCGCTCCAGGAGGCGCAGCAGCTCCTCGCCGGTGACGCCGGAGGCGCGGTTGGCCTTGTTCACGTAGATGCGGAACTGCTTCTCGCGCACGCCGTAGTAGCGCTTCGCGGTCTGCTTCGCACGCAGCTGCGTGTAGTAGATCGACTGCTTGCGGCGGCGATTCGCCCCATGCTGGCCGGGCGGATTGTCGCCACGACGCTCGAGAGCGGACTTGCCGTTGAGGGCGCGTTCACCCTTCAGGAAGAGCTCCACGCCCTCGCGGCGCGAGAGCTTTTCAACTGGTCCGGTATGACGCCCCATGTTCTCCTACAGACTCCTGCACGCTGGCTCGTAAATAGACGAAGTCACCCTAGCAGCAGCGCAGAGCGCCGCCAGACCTCCCGGGCATGGGGTGAAGACCCCAGTCTAGCCCGATTGGACACTCGTCCTATTCAGGTGGGGGCGGCGCTCAAGGAAGATGGCCTCATGGGTCAGGTCATCGCATTCGAGTCCAAGCGCCAGGTGGAAGCCACCGACGAGCGCCGCCACGCCGTGATCACCGGGCTTGCCGCCCTGACGTTCCTGCTCGGTTTCTTCATCGCCGGCCCCGCGCTGGCGCTCTACGCGTTCAGCTACAGCACGACGTCGCACGTCGGCTCCGCCGTCGCCTGCGTCGCCGGCCTGATCGTCACCTGGGCGATCACGCGCCTCGCGTACAAGCGTCTCTAGCTAGTACGTCGTCCGCGCCAGGCGCGGTGCGGCCGCGCTCGGGCGGCCCAGGAAGAACCCCTGGCCCAGGCCCGCGTTCATCTCGCGCAGCGCGGCCAGCTGCGCCGCGGTCTCGATGCCCTCGGAGATCACCTCGAGCTCGAGCGTCTTGGCGAGGTCGACGATCATGCCGACGAAGCTGGACTCGCGACGGCCGCACGTCAGGCCGTCGATGAACGGCTTGGCGATCTTCAGCGTGTCCAGCGGCAGCGAGTGCAGGTAGCTGAGCGAGCTGTAGCCCGTGCCGAAGTCGTCGAGCGCGATCTTCACGCCCAGAGCGCGCAGCTCGTGGAAGCGTTCGACCGAGGCGGCGGCCAGCAGCTGGGACTCGGTGATCTCGATCACGAGCTGCTGGGGGTCGATGCCGGCGTCCTCGACGCTCTTGAGGACGTTCTTGACCAGGTCGGGATCGCGCAGCTCGGCGACCGACAGGTTCACGTGCATGCGCAGCGGCTCGACGGTCGAGTCGGTCTCGGCGTCCTGCCAGCGCCGGGCCTGCTGGCAGGCCTCGCGCAGGACGAAGCGGCCGAGCGGCACGATCAGGCCGGTCTCCTCGGCCAGCGGCACGAAGTCGCCGGGCGGCACGAGCCCGCGTGACGGGTGCTCCCAGCGCACGAGCGCCTCCGCGGCGACGATCCGCCCGGAGTCCAGCGCGACGATCGGCTGGTACTGGACGATCATCTGCTCGCGCTCGATCGCCTTCGCCAGCTCCTCCTTGAGGTCGTGACGGCGCAGGATGGCGGCGGCCATCTGCGGTTCGAACAGCTCGAAGCGCGCCTTCCCCTTGGCCTTGGCCTGGTACATGGCGACGTCGGCGTTGCGGATCAGCTCGTCGCCGTCCCCGCCGCTCTGCAGGCTGCTCGCGAGGCCGACGGACAGGTGCACGCTGACGAGCTCCGTGCCGGCCTCGACCGGCAGCTCGAACGCCTTGAGGATCCGGCGGGCGACCGCGCGGCCGTCGACGAGCGGGTCGCCGACGCCGGGGATCATCACCGCGAACTCGTCGCCGCCGAGGCGGGCGATCGTGTCCTCGGGCCGGACGCAGCCGCGCATCCGCTCGGCGACCGAGACGAGCAGCGCGTCGCCGACGTGGTGGCCGAGCGAGTCGTTGATCGTCTTGAAGTCGTCGACGTCGACGAACAGCACCGCGGCGGCGCCGTCGTCGGCGAGCTCGGTCCGCACGCGCTCCATGAACAGCGTGCGGTTCGGCAGGTCGGTGAGCGGGTCGTGGTAGGCCTGGTGGTGGAGCTGGTCCTGGAGCGACTGCAGCTTGTTGACGGCCTGCTCGAGCCGGTCGTACTGGAGCGCGACGGCCGCGTTGTTGGCGAGCGCCTCCAGCAGGCGCAGGTCGTCGGTGCCGAACGAGCGCTCGAGCCCGACCCGGTTGGCGAGCAGGATCGTGCCGATCACGCGCTCCTCGCCCGGAAGCATGGCGATCATCGCGTGGCGGATCCCGCGTGCCTGCATGTGCGCGCGCAGGTGGGGGGAGCCGAACGGCGGCGTGAGGCTGACGACGGGGTGGTCGGCGTCGACGAAGCCGGCGAGCTCCTCGGCGATCGCGCGGTCGGCGGGCTCCATGCTCGTGCGCAGGTCTCCGGGACCGTGCGTGGTGCGCAGCGGATCGCCGTCGGCGGTGTGGAGCATCACCTCGGCGACGTCGGCGTTGAAGGCCTCGAGCGAGCGGGCCAGCAGCGCCTCGAGCGCCTCGGCGACCTCGGGGGAGCGGCTGAGGGTGCGGTTCGCGTCGTAGAGGAACTCCAGGCGCTCGTGGCGCTGGCGCTCGGAGATGTACGCGCGGTAGACGGCGAAGACGGTCAGCGCGGGGATCAGCAGGACCGGCACCGCGCGCGGGTCGGTGGCGACGACGAGCGCCGCGGCGATCGCGATCGACGCGTTGATGAGCGTCACCAGCGCGTCGGTGGCGAACATCTGCGCGAGCATCGAGGAGCTCGGACGGCCTTCGGCGAACGCCATCGCGAGGCCGAGCAGGACGATCGTCAGGCCGCCGGAGGCGAGCGTCGCGGCGTAGAGGCCGATCCACGTGGCGGGCGCCATCGCGTCCCCGTCGCCGGCGATGAGGTTCAGGACCCCGGCGGCGAGCGTCGCGGCGAGCGCGAGCTGCGCGAGGTTGAAGAGGAGCTTGACGACCTCCAGCCGGCGGACCAGGCCCAGGACGATGGCGTGGCCGATGATCGCGCCGAGGATGAAGTCGTCGCCGGTCGCGAAGACGAGGCCGAAGACGAACGGCAGGTCGGCGAGGCTGAACGAGTGCGCGCTGCGGCGGAAGCGGACGTGGACGACGCACAGCTCGGCCGCCGCGAACCCGAGCGCGACCGCCCACCAGGACAGGTGCGGCTCGCCGTGCGGCACGGCGTCGTGCGAGACGAGGAGCCACGCGAAGGCGGCCGCGACGCTCAGCGCGAGCACGTACGCCCACACCAGCAGCTCCCGCGGCGACAGCGAGAGGCGCCGGACCAGGGTCGTCGACTCGTCCACGATCCATACATCGGCTAAACAAGAGGCTTCTTGACCATGTTGGGCGTACGCTTGGTTCATGGCACGGCTCGTACGCATGGACCAGACGGGGCACACGACGCTGGCGGAATGGACGTCGGCGGAGGACGCCGCCGACGCCGAAGTTGCGCTCCGCAGCGCGCTCGAGCAGGGGTATTACGCGGTCGTCACGCAGGGCGAGGGGCACGCGGAGCAGGTCCGCGAGCTGCCGCTCGAGGCCGACCTGGTGATCCTCCGCAAGCCGATCGCGGGCGGCTGACCCTGCCTGGGAGGCGCCGCGGCGCGAGCCGCGTGGATCAGGGCCCCCGGGGCGGTGCTGTCGCGTGAGCGCGGCCGCCCTCCCCGAGCGGGCGTCAGTTTCCTGGCGCGCGCCGATGACGCCGGCGCGCCTTTCCACCTACGCGCGGTCGTGGACGCTGACCATGGTCGCCCAGGTCGTGCCGCTGGTCGCCGTCGCCGCGCTGCTCGTCACCCTGCACCCGGTCGCGGCCGTCGTGGCGGTCATCCTGCTCGCGCACGCGTGGGTGATCCCGGAGCTCTACGCCAACCGCGGGGCGAAGGTCGTCAAGCCGCGGGCGCGGATGGGGGAGGACCCCGAGCGGACCGCGCTCGGCCTGCTCGGCGATCTCGTGGGCCACGACGCCCGCGAGCTGCACGCCCGCACCGGCCTCGTGCTGGAGCGCGGCGCGCTCGGCGTCTGGCTCGTGGGCGAGGCGGGCGCGCTGCTCGTCCGGGGCCGCCGCGTGCACTGCTGGTGCGTGCGCGTCCCGGAGCCATCGCTGCCGTCGTCGGACCGCATCGCCCACCTGCTGCTCGCCCTGCGCGAGGACGAGGAGGGCTTCGCCACGGTGGCCAACCACGCGTTCGCGGGCGCGCGCTGGCGCGTGCGGAGGCGTCTCCCGCAGCGGCAGCGTCCCGCGCTGGACGCGGCGGCTGGACACTGTGGATAGTCGGGCTGGTCGAAACTTCATCACCCGGGCCATGTGTGCAGGGTGTTCGTCCCGGCACCATTCAGTCCATGATCAGCCCGACCGCGACTGCTTCCGCCACCGCGCTGCCTGTGCGCCGGCTGGCCCTGGTGCCCACGTCCGGCCGCGGTGACGCCGCGGTGCGCCGCTACCGCCTGGCGCGGTTGCGCCTCGAGGACCGCGAGGTTCAGCGGGCCGAGCGCTTCGCGCACCTGAAGCGCATACACGATTAGCCGCTCTTCAATGTGGCGCGTTACAGTGCGCCACATGAGCAATCAGTCGTCGCTGAGTTCAGTCGCCCTGAAGCTGATCGGCATCGCGGTCGTGGCTTTCGTCGCGATCTTCCTGGTGACGGCCGTGATCGGTGCCATCGCGGGGATCATCAAGCTCTTCATCACGCTCGGAATGATCGTGCTCGCGGTCATCTTCGCGGGTAAAATCTTGCGCCGACTGTGATCTACCTGCTGCTCTGCGCCTGGTTCGGCCTGGCCACAGGCCTGATCGGGCGCGTGCGCGGCTCGTCGTTCTTCATCTGGTTCGCGATCGGCGTCGTGGTGCCGGTCATCGGCCTCGCGATCGCGCTCCTGTACCGCTCCGACCGCGACGAAGTGCGCCGTCAATGCCCCACCTGCGGGAAGCTCGTGAAGCTCCACGACCAGATGTGCATGCGGTGCGGGACGGATCTCGACTTCCCGGACTTCGCGGTCGAGCCTGAATCGGCCGCTGCGCAGCGGTAAACTCGGCTGTCGCCGTGCCCCTCGCGAGTCCCCCTGGAAGGAGCTGACCAGCCGATGATGCGTGCTGTCGACGCCATCATGGAATGCCTCAAGGCCGAAGGCGTCGACGTCGTATTCGGCTACCCCGGCGGGGCGAACCTGCCGACCTACGACGCGTTCGTGGACGCCGGCATCCGCCACGTCCTCGTCCGCCACGAGGCCGGTGGTGGTCACGCGGCCGAGGGCTACGCGAAGGCCTCCGGCAAGGTCGGCGTCGTCTTCGCGACCTCCGGCCCGGGCGCCACCAACATCGTCACGCCGCTCACCGACGCGATGATGGACTCCGTCCCGCTCGTGGCCTTCACCGGCCAGGTGCGCACCGAGCTGCTCGGCACGGACGGCTTCCAGGAGGCGGACACGTTCGGCATCACGATGCCGATCGTCAAGCACTCGTTCGTCATTCAGCACCCGGCCGAGATCCCGCGGGTCGTGCACGAGGCGTTCCACATCGCCCGCACCGGCCGCCCCGGTCCCGTGCTGATCGACATCCCGCAGGACCTCTCGCGCGCCGAGATCGACTACCAGCCGGTCGAGGACGTGCACCTGCCGGGCTACCAGCCGACGCTGGACGGCAACTCCAAGCAGATCCGGCTCGCCGCGAAGGCGCTCGCCAACGCGCGCCGGCCCGTGCTCTACGCCGGCGGCGGCGCGATCTCCGCCGGCGCGGCGGAGGAGCTGGTCGAGCTGGCGCGCTCGGGCAACTTCCCGGTCACGTGCACGCTGATGGGCCTGGGCGTCTTCCCGGCGCCCGACCAGCAGTGGCTGGGCATGCTCGGCATGCACGGCACGCGCACGGCCAACTACGCGATGGACGAGGCCGACCTGATCGTCGCGATCGGCGCGCGCTTCGACGACCGCATCACGGGCAAGCTGAGCGAGTTCGCCCCGCGCGCGAAGTTCATCCACATCGACATCGACCCGGCCGAGATCTCCAAGAACGTGCCGGCGCACATCCCGATCGTCGGTGACGCGAAGCGCATCCTCGCCCGGCTCGTCGGCGAGTACCGGGCGCTCGAGCCCGACGCCGCGCGGCTCGCGGGCTGGTGGGAGCGGATCGACCACTGGCGCGCCCAGCACCCGCTCAAGTACGAGGACAGCGCGGACAGCGAGATCAAGCCGCAGTACCTCGTCGAGTCGCTCTACCAGGCGACCGGCGGCGACTGCATCCTGAGCTCGGACGTCGGCCAGCACCAGATGTGGGCGGCGCAGTACTTCCACTTCAACCAGCCGCGCCGCTGGATCAACTCCGGCGGTCTCGGCACGATGGGCTTCGGCCTGCCGGCGGCGATCGGCGCCGCCATCGCCGTCCCGGACGTCCCGTCCGTGCTGCTCACGGGCGACGGCTCGTTCCAGATGAACATCCAGGAGCTGGCGACCGCCCGCCAGTTCGACGTGCCGGTCAAGTGCGTGATCATGAACAACGGCTACCTGGGCATGGTCCGCCAGTGGCAGGAGCTGTTCTGGGATCGCCGCTACTCGAACGTCGACATGGGCTCGTTCCCGGACTGGGTCAAGCTCGCCGAGGCGTACGGCGCCACCGGCGTCCAGCTGACCGAGAAGGGCACACTGGTCGAGGACCTGAAGGCCGCGCTGGCGACCCCCGGCCCCGTGGTCGTGGACGTCAAGGTCACGCGCGAGGCGAACGTGTACCCGATGATCGCGCCGGGCGCCGCCGCCCGGGAGATGGTGGGCTGAGCCATGGGTGAGCCAGGAACCAAGGAAGTCCTCTCGCTCGAGGAGCTGGAGGCGTCGGTCGGCCTGCGGACGGGCCGCAAGCACATCCTCTCGATCCTCGTCGAGAACAAGCCGGGCGTGCTCACGCGCATCGCCGGCCTGTTCGCCCGGCGTGGCTTCAACATCGACACGCTCGCGGTCGGCCCCACCGACGACCCGACGCTGTCGCGCATCACGCTGACGCTCGACGGCGCGATGCACCCGATCGACCAGGTCACCAAGCAGCTTCACAAGCTGGTCAACGTCATCAAGATCCGCGACCTCGAGCCGACCGAGACGGTCGCCCGCGAGCTCGCGCTGTTCAAGGTGTCCGCGGACGGCTCGAGCCGGGCGGAGGTCATGCAGATGGTCGAGATCTTCCGCGGGAAGATCATCGACGTCTCCAAGCGGTCCGTGATCATCGAGGTCACCGGGTCCTTCGACAAGATCGAGGCGTTCGAGCGGATGGTCCGGCCCTTCGGGCTGATCGAGATGGCCCGCACCGGCGAGATCGCCATCTCCCGCGGGCGCGGCGAGACCTGAGCTGTGTGACGGGCGGCGCCCAGTGGCGCCGCCCGCCTTCATACCCTGTATGGCCTTGACGGTCGGCCATCTCACGCCAGGGGGCGGGCTCGCTGTTGATTCGCCCTCGCTACTCAAACGCGCCGAGCGCGCCGTGCGCGCTGCGCGCAAGTCCGGCGCGCCCGTGCTGCTCGGCCACACCGAGCGCGTGAGCGCCGACGTGGACCCGTCCGCGGTCGTGTTCGCGTCGCGTGGCGTGGACGACCACTGGTTCTGCTTCGAGCAGCCGGACCGCGCGGGCGCCGCGCTCGCCGCGTTGGGCACGGTCGCACGGCTGACGGCGTCCGGCCCGGCACGCTTCAAGCAGGTCGCGGCCGCCTGGCGCGCGCTCGCGGCGACCGCGGTGAGCGACCTGCCGGACGGCCCTCCGGGCGCGGGTCTGGTCGCGGTCGGCGGCTTCGCGTTCGCGCCCGACGGGGGCAAGGCCCCGCACTGGGCGGGCTTCGAAGCGGCCGACCTGGTCGTGCCCGAGGTGTCATTCGCGCGGCGTGGGGAGGACGTGCGGCTGACGCTGGCCGCGCTGGTCGGTCCCGACGACACCGCCGAAGACGTCGCTGCCCGGCTGGCCGCGCGTGCGGCGGGGTTGTCGCTGGCGCCGCTGCCGTTGCTGGACCCGGCGCCCGTCGGCCACTTCCGGATCGACTCCGTCGCGCCGCCCGAGCACTACGAAGCCGCCGTCGCCCGTGCGGTCGAACGCATCCGCGCCGGCGCCTTCGAGAAGATCGTGCTCGCGCGCGAGGTGACGGTGAACGCGCCGACCGCCCACGACGCCGCCGCCGTGTTCGGCGTGCTCCGTTCGGGCTTCGAGTCCTGTTACGTCTTCTGCGCCGGCCGCGGCGACGCCGCCTTCGTCGCCGCGTCTCCGGAGCTGCTGGTCCGCCGCGAGGGCGCGCGGGCGCAGACGGTCGCGCTGGCCGGCTCGACCCGCCGCTCCGCCGATCCCGCCGTCGACGACCACCTCGGCGAGCAGCTCCTGCGCTCCAACAAGGACCGCGAGGAGCAGGCGATCGTCGTCCGCCGCATCGCCCGCGCCCTGCGCCCCCACGCCGTCTGGGTCGCCGCCCCGGACGAGCCCGAGGTCATCAAGGTCGCGAACATCCAGCACCTCGCGACGCCCATCCGCGCCCAGCTCGCCCACCCGGTCGGCGCGATCGAGCTCGCCTCCCTCCTGCACCCGACCCCCGCGGTCGGCGGCGAACCCCACGCCATGGCCGCCCCCTTGATCCCCGCCTTCGAAGGCCTGGACCGCGGCTGGTACGCGGGCGCGATCGGCTGGACCGACGCCAACGACGACGGCGAGTTCTGCGTGGCCCTCCGCTGCGCCCTCCTCCGCGACACCGAAGCCCGGCTCTACGCCGGCGTCGGCGTGGTGCGCGACTCGGACCCCGCGTCCGAGCTCAACGAGACCGAGATCAAGCTCGGCGCGCTCCTCCCGATCCTCGCAGGCTGACCTCACCAGTCAGCGCGCTGACAGCGCCCCGGAATGTGGGGGCGAGCTTTTCCCTGCTCGGCCTACACGAACGACAGTGCGCGTTCGCTGCGGTCTGGCGACCCTGAGTGCGGGGCGCGAGTCTTGAGAAGCACAAGGGAGGATTGGTGAGCAGGATCAGGCGGATCTTCATCTCGGCAATGGTCGCGGTCGGCGGCGTCGGATCTGCGGCGACCGACGGACATGCGGGTACGTATGTGGTC
Source organism: Solirubrobacter pauli (assembly GCF_003633755.1). Taxonomy (GTDB): domain Bacteria; phylum Actinomycetota; class Thermoleophilia; order Solirubrobacterales; family Solirubrobacteraceae; genus Solirubrobacter; species Solirubrobacter pauli. The sequence goes on along the minus strand of NZ_RBIL01000002.1, from coordinate 1,885,826 downwards.
AACGCATGCCGGACCACACCACTGCCGTGGCAGCTCGTGCAAGCGTCGGTGGCGGCCGCCAGCGCCAATCGGTTCTGCACGATCCCGGACGGGGCGTCGCGCCTGACGGTGACGATGCCCCCGGCAGGTGACGGGCTTCAGGGCTCGTCGGTGTCGTGGCAGCTGCAGGCGCCGCCGAACGCCGCGTTCACCCACTTGAGCGGACGGTCCCTCTCGACGGACAGCGGTGGCACTTTCCGGGCAGCGATCTGGGACGCGACGACCGGCACGAGATTCGCGGACATCGACCGGACGCCCTACGTCTACCGGGCGATCTCGACCCCGCTGGGCCGTACCACGCGGCTCGCCATCGGGATGCGTTGCGAATCGTCGGCCTGCAAACCGGCCGGTCAGGCGTTCGCATTGGAGGATCTCCAGCTCACCGTCTCCGACGAGGCTCCGCCGACGATCACGTCGGTCCGTTCTGCGCCGTCGGCATGGTACGGGGGCAAGTCGGTGGCGCTCGAGTTCGCTGCGACGGACAACGTCGGGCTCAGGCTGCTCAGGGTCGTGTTGCGCGAACGTCAACGTGAGATCGGCGCGAGCCGCAACGTGTGTTTCGACCTCACCGCCAACACCGAGCTGGCCCCGTGCTCCACTGCCAATCGGACCGTCAGCACCGTTGTCGATGTAGACGAACTCGATGACGGCGTATACACCCTCGACGTCTCGGCGACAGACGTCGCTGATAGGACGACGACGGTTACGCAGCAACTGCTCGTCGATCACACGGCGCCTCCCGCTCCAAGGAGGCTCACGCTCGATGATGGCGACGGCTGGCGCGGCGCGGACGAGTTCAAGATCTCTTGGGCGAACCCGCCCGACGACGGTCGGGCGCAGGTCGTTGCGGCGGAGTATGAGCTCTGTCCGGCCGGCAATCCAGCGTACGAGACCGCAGGCTGCGTGAAGACCACGAAGAGCGTGGATAGCAGCACCAATTCCGACCGCGTCAAGGTTCCAGGGCCAGGGGCCTGGACACTGCGCATGTCCCTCCGGGATAGCGCCGGCAACTGGGACCATGCGAACCCTGCGGTTCTCGAGCCTCTCCGTTACGACCCGGCTCCACCGACGGGAGAGTTCCTGCCGTCCGATCCTCAAGACCCGTCGCGGCTCTTGCTCCGCGCCGGAGACGCGATGTCGGGACTCACCAGCGCCGAGATCGAGATCCGGCGTACGGGCGAGGGCACGTGGCGGTCGCTTCCGGTTGAGACTCACGGCGGCTCCCTCTACTCGGCCATCGCGGACGACGCTCAGCTCGCGGGAGGGAGGTATGACGTGCGGGCACGGTTGATCGACGCTGCGCACAACGAGCGGTCGGTGACCTCGCGCAGCGGCGGAACGCCGATGGTCCTCCAGCTGCCGGCACGCGCGGCGAGCGAGCTGACGGTGGGTCTGCTCAGCCGTGTCAAGACGAAAGCCAAGAAGGGACGACCGCAGTATCGGACGGTATTGCTGGATCGGCCGCTTGCCGACTACGGTACGGCCGTGCCGCTCGAGGGCACCCTGAGCGATTCATCGGGCGCGCCGCGTGCCGGCGCTCCTGTCCAAGTGCTCGAGCGCGTCGATCTGCCCGGTGATGAGTGGCGGTACCTCGCAACGGTGCGAACGACGAACAAGGGTGCGTTCCAGTTCCGGGCCACGCCAGGGCCGGCGCGCAAGCTGCGGTTCGCCTATCCGGGGACACCCGCGAACCAGCCGGGAGTCGATGACGTCGACCTGCGGGTGCGAGCCGCGGTCACGATCAAGCCGGATCGTCGGTCGCTCCGGAATGGGGACAGCGTGCTGTTCACCGGGCGCCTCCGATCTGGGCCGATCCCAGACGCAGGCAAGGTGCTCACTCTGCAGGCCCTGACGAACCGCGGCTGGAGGACCTTCGGGACGCCACGCGCTCGCAAGGGCGATGGGCGATGGCAGTTCCGCTACCGCTTCACAGGCACCACCGCTCGGACGCGCTACAGCTTCCGTGTTCTCGTTCCGGAGGAGTCGGGCTACCCTTACGCGCCCAGCCAGTCGGTGACAACCCATGTGGTCGTGAATCCATGAGCAATCTGCTTCGCCGGCTGCGTCCGGTGCTCACGTATGCGAATGTGATGGCGACCATCGCCGTGTTCGTGGCTCTGGGAGGGACCGGATACGCGGCGTTCTCCTTGCCGCGAGACAGCGTGGGCGCACGCGAGCTTCGTAGCCGGTCGGTGGGTAAGGCGGAGTTGCAACGGGACGCTGTCGCGTCGGCCAACGTTCGCGACAGGTCGCTGGGTACTCGGGATCTCTCCCCCTCAGCGGTTGCTTCACTGCGCGGGGCGACGGGACCAGCGGGCGCTGCTGGCGTACAGGGGCCGACAGGGGCGCAGGGACCGAAGGGCGACCGAGGGTCTCCGGGAGCGCCTGGAGAATCAGTCGCTACCGATTGGGCGGTCGTCAATGACGCCGGAGAGCGCGTTGCAGGAACGGCTTTGTTCCCGATCGTCCTGAACTCGTCCACGGGCGAGAGCATCGTCAGCTTCGCTCAGCCGGTGGGCCACTGCATCCCCATCGCGACCCTCGCCAAGGTGCCTGGGGCGGGCAACTCTGACCCCGCCGGCGGTCGCATCACCGTCGAGCGGACCGATAACGGCAAGGTTCGTGTGCGCACGTTCCACGCCGACGGCACGCCGCAGATCTACGGGTTCCACCTGATCGTGGTCTGCCCCTAGCCGCCGAGGCGGCGGCGCCAGCGGCGCCCCGAGCGCTTCAAGTTCGTCTCGATCGCCCCGAGCGTGCCGCGGTGCTCGGGGAGGTGTTGCGCCTCGGTGGCGTCGATGGAGAGGGTGACCTGGCGGAGGGTGATGCGGGCGACCTCGGGGGCGTCGACGAAGACGCGGCCCTTGTCGGTCTTGACGACGATGCCGTCGAAGATGTGCTCGCGGGCGTTGTCCTGGACGCGGTGGACGGTGCCGAGTCGGACGCCGTCGGAGGTGAGGACGGGGACGCCGCGGGGGAGGGCCTGGTAGCCGAGCTGGTGGTCGTCGTCAGCGGGCACGCGGGGAGGCTACCGGCCCGCGCGGCGCCAGACTTCGACCACTTCGCGGACGGTGGCCGTCCGGTAGGAGATGCGCGAGTCGAGGGGCCGGACCGAGAGCTCGAAGCGGTTGGACTCGAGTTGCTGCATCTCCAGGACGAGGGCGTGGAAGCGGCGGCCGCGCTTGTCGACCTCGACGATGTCCCCGGCCGCGATGCCCTTGGCGGTGGTGCGGCGGGTGGACGGCGCGGTCGGCTCGACCGAGAGCAGGGAGACCTGGTGGATGTCGGACGACACGGCGGCGTTCAACGCTACGTGGCGGCGCGGACGGACTCCCACACGCGGCGGTGCAGGGCGACGTTGTCGTCGCGCGAGGTGCGGACGCAGATGATCGTGGTGCGGTCGGCGGTCAACGCGCGGGACAGCGCGTCGCGGAAGGCCGGGACGTCGGCGACGCGCTCCCAGCCGAGGCCGTAGAGGTCGGCGGCGTGGGCGAAGTCCAGCCCGTGGGGCGTCGCGATGTGGTCGACGAACGGCTGGCCCTGGCCTGCGGAGGGCAGGAAGTTGAAGATGCCGCCGCCGTCGTTGTCGATCAGGACGATGACGAGCTTGAGGCCGAGCCGGCCCGCGGCGATCAGGCCGCCGACGTCGTGCGCCAGCGCCACGTCGCCGATCAGCAGCACGGTCGGGCCGTGCCCGGCCGCGGCCACGCCGAACGCGGTTGAGACCGTCCCGTCGATGCCGTTGGCACCCCGGTTCGACAGCACGCGGAAGGAGGACGGGCGGGCCGGGAAGAACGTCTCCACGTCCCGCACGGGCATCGAGGAGGCGACGACCATCACGGCCGAGTCGGGCAGCACGGAGCCCAGCTCGGCGGAGACGCGCGGCTCGTTGAGCTCGTCGCCCAGCGCGGTGGCGATCGCGCCCGCCGCGGCGCGGTCGGCCGCGTGCCAGCCCTCCAGCCACGACCGGTCGCCGCGCTTCTTGCCCATGACGGACCCGAGCGCCGCGAGCGTCGAGCGCACGTTGGTGGAGACGATCGTGCCGACCGACCCGTCGGGGTCCTGCCAGGCCGTCTCGGCGTCGAACGAGATCTGCTCGGCCCCGGACGACGCCAGCCACGCGCGGAGCGGCTTGGACGTCGGCAGGTCGCCGACGCGCAGCACGAGGTCCGGCACGTGCGCCTCGGCGAACTCGGAGGACCGCAGCAGCGCGTCGTAGTGCGCGACCGCCGCCGGCCCGCGCCGCGCACCGGACAGCGGGTCGGCGAGCAGCGGGATGGCGACCCGCTCGGCGAACGCGTCCAGCGCGGCCCCGAGCCGCGGGTCGCGCTCCGAGCGCCCGGCCACGATCACCGGCCGCGCCGCCCGCTTGATCTGGTCGCGCAGCGAGTCGATCAGCTCGTCCGCGGGTAACCTCGGCGCGCGCGGCCGGACGACCCACGGGCGCGCGTCGGCGCGGCCCGGCACGACGTCGTCCTCCGGCACCCCGCTCTCACCGTCCGGGATCAGCGGCTCGCGGAACGAGAAGTTCAGGTGGACGGGGCCGGGGCGGCCATCCAGCGCCGTCCAGAACGCGCGGCACGCGAGCTGGCGCAGCCAGCGCACCCGCCCGGGGGAGGCCGGGAAGTCGTCGACCTCGAAGAACCACTTGGCGGCGCTGCCGAACAGCCCGGTCTGGTTGATCGTCTGCCCGGCGCCGATCTCGCGCAGCTCCGGCGGCCGGTCCGCGGTGAGCACGATCAGCGGCACGCGCGCCTCGTACGCCTCGTGCACGGCGGGCGCGTAGTTGGCGGCCGCGGTGCCGGAGGTGCACACCAGCGCGGCGGGGACACCCGTCGCCTTGGCCAGGCCGAGCCCGAAGAAGGCGGCGCAGCGCTCGTCCAGATGCGAGGTCGCGCGCACGCGCGGCTCCCAGGCGAAGGTCAGCGCGAGCGGGGTCGAGCGGGACCCCGGAGAGGTGCAGGCGTCGCGCAGGCCGCAGCGGACGAGCTCGTCCACGAACGGGCGCAGGCAGAGGTACGTGTCAGTTCCGGGCATGATTGAAGAGACCGATGCTGCCGCCACTCATCCTGCTGCATGGCTTCACGCAGACCCGCCAGAGCTGGCGGCGGACGGCGACGGCGCTGCCGTCACGCTATCGCGTGCTCACGCCGGACCTGCCAGGACACGGCCAAGCGGCGCAGCGCACGGCGAGCCTGGACGCCGTCACCGCCTACCTCAGGGCGCTCGCGCCGGCCGCGCCGTTCACCCTCGCCGGCTACAGCATGGGCGGACGGATCGCGCTGCACGCGGCCTTCAGCCTGCCCGTCGACCGCCTGATCCTGATCGGCGCCAGCCCGGGCCTCGCCGACCCGGCCGAGCGCGAGCGCCGCCGCCAGGCCGACGCCGCGCTCGCCACCAAGATCGAGACGATCGGCGTGGAGGCGTTCGCGCGCGAGTGGGGCCGACTGCCGCTCTGGGACGGCCAATCGGACCGCGTCCGCGCCGCCGCCTACGCCGACCGGCTGCGCAACACGCCGCCCGGCCTCGCCCAAGCGCTGCGCGGCTTCGGCACCGGGACGCTGGCACCGCTGTGGGACCGCCTCCCGGAGCTCACGATCCCGGTCACGCTGATCACCGGCGAGCGCGACGAGAAGTTCCACGCGATCGCGACGCGGATGGCCGAGCGGCTCCCGAACGCGCACCACGTCGTGATCCCCGGCACGGGGCACGCGCCCCAGCTCGAAGATCCCGACGCGGTGGCCGGGACGATCCGCGAAGCGATCTCCTGAGCGAACGCGGCCGGCGCCGACGCAGTCGGCGGCCACGATCGCTCGCCTACCAGTTCGGGTCGCCCTCTTCGTCGGCTTCCGCGTAGTCGTCGCCCTCGAAGTCCTCTTCCAAGAGCTCGTCGAACGCCGCGGCGTCGCGCGTGATCGGGTCGGTGCCGTGCTGGTCGCCGTGCTCGGCGTGCTCGATCAGATCCGCCTCGGCGAGCTCGAAGCCCTCGCTCTCGCCTTCGCCGGCCTCGATCAGTGGTGCAAGCGCGGGATCGACCGCGTCATCCGGGGTTTCAGGCCATTCGGGTGCCATGCGCCGAACACTACCGGCCGCTCAGGCCAGACCCACGGCCTGCGGAACTTCGATGACGCCCGCGCGCGCGGCGAGCGCGCCCGTGGCGAGACCGCAGGAGCGCGTGACGCGCAGCGCCGCGGCCGTGTGGACGGCGGCGGCGATCCCGCGCGGGCCGTCGAACGTCGAGGCCAGGTAGACGTCCGCGCCGGCCGCCCGCGCGGCGCGCGCGTCGGCCAGCACACCGGTGATGCCGCCGCGCGTGATCTTCAAGCAGACCGCGCGCACGCCGCCGGCGCCCGGCGCGTGCGTCTCGTCCATCGCGATCGGCACCTTCGTGCCCGCCTGGACCGCCCGCAGCCCTTCGATGCCATGCACGGGCTCCTCGCACAGCTCCAGCCCGACCGGCTCGAGCTCGCGCAGCCGCTCCAACGCCTCCGCGGTGGTCCGCCACGCGCCGTTGGCGTCCACCCGGATGCCGACCTCGGGCCCGACCGCCGCGCGCACGGCCGCCAGCCGTGCCGCGTCGCCGGAGAGCCCGACCTTGACCTTCACGCACCGGAACCCCTCGCGCGCGGCCGTGGCCGCTGCCGCGGCCGCGGCGGCGGGGTCCGCGACGCCCACGGTCGCGTTCACCGGGACGGCGCCGACCGCACGCGGGTCGATCAGCCGCGCCAGCGGCGTGCCCGTCCGGCGCGACGCGTGATCCCAGAGCGCGAGGTCGACCCCGGCCAGCGCCTGGGGGAGGTCGGCCACCTCCCGGCAGGCCGCGAGCACATCCGCGGTCGGCTCCAGCCCGCCCAGCACCGAGGCGTACGCGTCCAGCGCCGCGCGCACGGACCCCAGCGAGACCCCGTCGTAGGGCTCGAGCGGCGCGGCTTCGCCCTCGCCCCACAGCCCATCGGGAAAATCGAGCCTGACGATCAGAACCTCGCGCTCACGCAGCTCGCCCCACGAGGCACGCAGGGGCGAGGCGAGCGTGAACCGCTCGGTGCGAACGCTCAGCGCGATCACTTGGACAGCAGCAGCCCCGCCGACAAAAGGACGCAGAACGCGAGCTGCAGCATGCCGGTGCGGGCGAGCGCGCCGTTCAGCGACGGCCCGTCGACCTTGTTGCGCACGACGCGCACGACCGGCGCCGCGAGCGGGAGCGCGAGCCACGGCAGGAGCAGCCACGGCGTGAGGTGCTCGCCGCCGAACGCCCAGGCCAGCGGCGCGGTGGCGAACGCCAGGTAGACCGTCAGCGCGTACCCGATCCGCGACCGGTCGCGCCCGAGCCGCACGGCCAGCGTGCGCTTGCCCGCCCGCCGGTCGGTCTCCTGGTCGCGGATGTTGTTGACCATCAGGATCGCGGTCGCGAGCAGGCCGACCGGCACCGCCAGCACGAACGCCTCCCACATCAGCTCCTCCCGCTGCGCGAAGAACGTGCCGGTCACGGCGACGATGCCGAAGAACAGGAACACGAACACCTCGCCGAGGCCCTCGTAGCCGTACGGCCGCGGCCCGCCGGTGTAGAGCACGCCGGCCACGATCGACAGCAGGCCGACCAGCAGCAGTTGCCAGCCGCTCGTGACGACCAGGTACACGCCGACGAGCACGGCCAGGCCGAAGGCGACGTAGGTCGCGATCAGCACCTGCTTGGGCGGGACGAGCCCACCCGCGGTCACGCGCACGGGACCGAGCCGGTCCTCGGTGTCAGCGCCGCGGCGCGCGTCGGAGTAGTCGTTGGAGAGGTTCGTGCCGATCTGGATCAGCAGCGCGCCCAGCAGGGTCGCGATGAACGTCAGCGGGCGGAACGTGCCGAGCGTGGCGGCGTAGGCGGTGCCGACGAGCACCGGCGCCGCGGCCGCCGGCAGCGTGCGCGGCCGCGCGGCCATCAACCAGATGTGCGGGTTCACGAGCGCTTGGGGAACTGGGAGAAGTCGGGGCGGCGCTTGGCCTTGTACGCCTCGCGCCCCTCCTTCGCCTCGTCGGAGCCGTAGAAGAGCAGGTTGGCGTCGTGGGCCAGCTGCTGGATCCCCGCCATGCCGTCCTCCTCAGCGTGGAAGGACAGCTTCACGAGGCGCAGGGCGAAGGGGGAGAGCGCGAGCATCTCGCGGCACCACTGCACCGTCTCCTCCTCGAGCCGGTCGAGCGGGACGACCGTGTTCACGAGCCCCATGTCCAGCGCCTGCTGCGCGTCGTACTGGCGGCACAGGAACCAGAACTCCTTGGCCTTCTTCGGCCCGACGAGGCGCGAGAGCAGCGAGGCGCCGTAGCCGCCGTCGAAGGAGCCGACACGCGGCCCGGTCTGCCCGAACTTCGCGTTGTCGGCGGCGATCGTGAGGTCGCACACGAGGTGCAGGATCTGGCCGCCGCCGATCGCGTAGCCCGCGACCATCGCGACCACCGGCTTGGGCAGGCGCCGGATCTGCACGTGCAGGTCGGTCACGTGGAAGCGCCCGACGGACTTGCCGCCCGGCACGTAGCCCGTGTCGCCGCGCACGCGCTGGTCGCCGCCGGAGCAGAAGGCCAGTGGGCCTTCGCCGGTGAGGATGATCACGCCGACGGTCTCGTCCTCGCGCGCCTTCTCCAGCGCGTCGGAGATCTCGATGATCGTCTCGGGGCGGAACGCGTTGCGGACTTCCGGCCGGTTGATGGTGATCTTGGCGATCCCGTCACCGGACAGCTCGTACCGGATGTCCTGGTAATCGGCGGCAGAAGTCCAGTTCACGGCGCATGACCATAGCTAGTCTCGGCGGTCGTGAACGCGATCGAGACGCCACAGGGGGCGCTCACGTACGACGAGCTGGCCGAGCGCGCGTCGTCCGTCCGCATCATCGCGCCGCGCGTGGCTCTGGCGCTGCCGCCGTCGCTGGATTTCGTCGTCGCGCTGCACGCGTGCCTGCGGGCGGGCGTGGAGGTCGTGCCGGTGGACCTGCGCGAGCCTGAACGGCGCACCGCCGGGGCCGGCCAGGTCATCACCGAGCTCGAGCGCGGCGCGCAGATCTCCGGCGACGGCTTCGGCCTGCTGATGCACACGAGCGGGACGACCGGGGTGCCCAAGCCGGTCGCGCTCACGCGGGCGAACATCGAGGCGAACGCGGACGCGGTGCTGTCGGTGATCGCGCCCGGGCGCTGGCTGTGCCCGCTCCCGCTCTCGCACATCGGCGGCCTGATGGTGCTGCTGCGCGCCGCGCACTCGCGCACCACGGCCGTCCTCGGCCCGGCCGACACGCCGGACATCACGGTGGCCTCGCTCGTGCCGACCCAGCTCGCCCGCCTCATCCACGCCCCGCCGCCGGAGACGCTGACGACGGTGATGCTCGGCGGCGCCCCCGCCGACCCGACGCTGCTCACGCGCGCCCGCGCTGCGGGCTGGCCCGTACGGCCGTCGTACGGCCTCACGCAGGCGTGCAGCGCCGTCGCGCTGGCGGACGTGGGGGACACCGAGACGTCCGGTCGTCCGCTGCCGGGCCTGACGATCGAGCTCGCGCCCGACGGCGAGATCGTCGTCGCCGGGCCGTCCGTGGTCGGCGGCACGCACGCCACGGGCGACCTCGGCACGTTCACCGCGGACGGGCGGCTGATCGTCCACGGCCGCAAGGTGGACACGATCGTCAGCGGCGGTGAGAACGTGATGCCGCAGGAGGTCGAGGCGGTGCTGCTCAGCCATCCCGCGGTCGCCGAGGCCGCGGTGTTCGGGCGGCCCGACCCCGAGTGGGGGGAGGCGGTGACCGCCGCCGTCGTCCTCCGCGGGCCCGCGCCCGACCTCAAAGCGTTCACGCGCGAGCGGCTCGCGCCGTTCAAGGTCCCCAAGGCCATCGAGCGCGTGGACGCGCTGCCACGCAACGCCGCGGGGAAGGTCCTGCGGCGTGAGCTACGCTGAAACCGGCTGTCGCAACTGGCGCTTAGGTGGAGCACCACCGGGGAGCGACGAGCGTCGTACGGTCGCGCGCCTGGGCAACCATTCCATCGCGATCAACGAGGAGCTTCAGTGTCCGCTACTGACACCGCCCTGACCATCCCCGAGGACCTGAAGCCGGGTGACGGCCGCTTCGGCTGCGGCCCGTCGAAGGTCCGTCCCGCGCAGCTCGCGGCGCTGGCCTCGGATGACGCCGTCGCGCTGATGGGCACGTCGCACCGCCAGAAGCCGGTCAAGTCGCTGGTCGGCCGCGTCCGCACCGGCCTGAGCGAGCTGTTCCAGCTGCCCGAGGGCTACGAGGTCATGCTCGGCAACGGCGGCACCACCGCCTTCTGGGACGCCGCCACGTTCAGCCTCGTGCGCGAGCGCGCGCTGCACCTGACCTACGGCGAGTTCTCCTCGAAGTTCGCCAAGTGCACCGACGCCGCGCCGTTCCTGCAGGACTCGATCGTCGTCAAGGCCGACCCGGGCGATGCCCCGGCGCCGACCGCCGACGCGTCCGCCGACGTCGTCGCGTGGGCCCACAACGAGACGTCCACGGGCGTGATGGTGCCGGTCGAGCGCGTCGGCGACGGCCTGGTCCTGATCGACGCCACGTCCGGCGCCGGCGGGTTGCCCGTCAACGCCGCGGACGCCGACGTCTACTACTTCGCGCCGCAGAAGTGCTTCGCCTCCGACGGCGGCCTGTGGCTCGCGCTGACGAGCCCGGCGGCGCAGGAGCGGATCGCCGAGATCGCGGGCACCGATCGCTGGATCCCGGACTTCCTCTCGCTGTCCACGGCGCTGGACAACTCGCTCAAGGACCAGACCTACAACACGCCGGCGCTGGCCACGCTGATCCTGCTGGCCGACCAGATCGACTGGATGCTCGCCAACGGCGGCCTCGACGGCATGGTCGCGCGCACCACGGCCTCCTCGGACCACCTGTACTCCTGGGCCGAGTCGACGGCCTACACGACGCCGTTCGTCACCGACCCGGCCAAGCGCTCGCTCGTCGTCGGCACGATCGACTTCAACGACGACGTCGACGCGTCCGCCGTGGCCAAGACGCTGCGCGCGAACGGCATCGTCGACACCGAGCCGTACCGCAAGCTGGGCCGCAATCAGCTGCGCGTCGCGATGTTCCCGGCCATCGAGCCGGACGACATCAAGGCGCTCACCGCCTGCATCGACTACGTGGTCGAGAACCTCTAGCCCCGCCGGGCGTGGAACCTAAAGGTGCCTGGCACCTTTAGGTTCTGCGTCATGACGCTCGAATCCCGTGACCGTTGGGTGCGCGCGGCCGAAGGCTGGGAGGCGAGAGCCACCCAGATGGCGCGCGACACCATGCCCGTGTCCTCGCGGCTGGTGGACCTCGTCCGGCCGCAGCCGGGCCACACGATCCTCGACCTGGCCGCCGGCCTCGGCGACACGGGCTTCCTCGCCGCCGAGCTGATCCAGCCCGGCGGCACGCTGATCACGAGCGACTTCGCGCCCGAGATGCTCACCGCGGCCCAGAAGCGCGCACCGCAGACCGTCGACGTCCGCTTCAAGCAGATCGACCTGAGCGCGCCGATCGACGTCGTCGCCGGCTCGATCGACGGCGTGCTCTGCCGTTGGGGGTACATGCTCCTCGACGACCCCGAGTTCGCGCTGCGCGAGACCCGCCGCATCCTCAAGCGCGACGCCACCGTCGCACTCGCCGCGTGGTCGGGCCCGGACGACAACCTGTGGAGCACGCTGCCGGTGCGGATCCTCCAGCGGCGCGGCATCCTCGAGCCCCCCGAGCCCGGCGCCCCGGGCCAGTTCACGTGGCAGGACCCGAACGTGATCGAGGACACGATGGCCACGGCCGGCTTCCTCGAGCCCGAGGTCGAGGCGGTGGAGTTCGCGATGCGCTACGAGGACGTCGACGACTGGTGGGTCGCCCAGACGCAGCTGTCCACGCGCACGGGCGACGCGGACAAGGGGCTGGACTTCGCCACCCGCAGCGACGTGCTCGCCGAGCTGGAGGAGGCCGCGCAGCCGTTCACCCAGCCCGACGACAGCCTGATCATCCCCGCGCGGACGTGGGTGGCGTCGGCGACCGCCTAAGATCGCCACCCATGTACTACGACGACGACGCGGATCTGGACCTGCTGAAGGGCAAGACCGTGGCCATCCTGGGGTACGGCTCCCAGGGCCACGCGCACGCCCGCAACCTCAAGGACTCGGGCGTAGACGTCGTCGTAGGCCTTCGCGAGGGCAGCAAGTCGGTCGAGCACGCGAAGGCCGCCGGCCTCGAGGTGACGACGATCGAGGACGCCTCCTCGCGCGGTGACATCGTGATGGTGCTCCTGCCCGACGAGAAGCACCACGACGTCTACAACGAGTCGATCAAGGACGGGATCGCCCCCGGCAACCTGCTCCTCTTCGGCCACGGCTTCTCGATCCACTACGGCGAGGTCGAGGCCCCGCCGGAGGTCGACGTGGCGCTCGTCGCCCCGAAGGGCCCGGGCCACCTGGTCCGCCGCCAGTACACCGAGGGCTCCGGCGTCCCCGCGCTGATCGCGATCCACAAGAACGAGTCCGGCAACGCCAAGGACCTCGCGCTCGCCTACGCCAAGGGCATCGGCGGCACGCGCGGCGGCGTGATTGAGACGACGTTCAAGGACGAGACCGAGACGGACCTGTTCGGCGAGCAGGCCGTGCTCTGCGGCGGCGTCTCCGAGCTGGTCACGGCCGGCTACGAGACCCTGGTGGACGCGGGCTACGACCCCAAGATGGCGTACTTCGAGTGCCTCCACGAGCTCAAGCTGATCGTGGACCTCATGTACGAGAAGGGGATCACCGGCATGCGCCACTCGATCTCCAACACGGCCGAGTACGGCGACCTGACCCGCGGCAAGCGGATCATCACCGACCAGACGCGTCAGAACATGAAGGACGTCCTGACGGAGATCCAGGACGGCACGTTCGCGCGCGAGTGGATCGCCGAGAACCGCGCCGGCCAGGAGAACTTCCAGCGCATGCGTGCCGAGGGCCAGGCCAACGCGATCGAGACCGAGGGCAAGCAGCTCCGCTCGATGATGTCCTGGATCGACACCGAGTTCGAAGAGGGCTAGCCGCCCGCCGTTCGTCGGGTTCGCGTGCGGATTGACTCATCTGCGGGCGAACCCGGCTTCTACTCTCCGAGGGGTCCCCTCTCACTGTCAGGAACCCCTCTCCCCATGAACGCACTGACCGAGCCGTACAAGGTTCTCGTCGCGGAGAAGATCGCCGCGACCGGCGTCGACATGCTCAAGGAGCGCTTCGACGTCGAAGTAGGAACCGATTGGACCCGCGAGGAGCTGCTCGAGCGCATCAGCGGCTTCCACGGCATCCTGATCCGCTCGGCCACGAAGCTCGACGCCGAGGTGCTCGAGCGCGCGGACAACCTGAAGGTCGTCGGCCGCGCCGGCGTCGGCGTGGACAACGTCGACGTCCAGACGGCCTCCAAGAAGGGCATCATCGTCGCCAACGCGCCGGAGGCCAACACGGTCGCCGCCGCCGAGCACACGGTCGCCCTGATCCTCGCCCTCGCCCGCAACATCCCGCAGGCGCACGCGAGCCTCACGAGCGGCAAGTGGGAGCGCAGCAAGCTCGGGGGCACCGAGCTCGACGGCAAGACCCTCGGCGTCCTGGGCTTCGGCCGCATCGGCCAGCTCGTCGCCATCCGCGCCCGTGCGTTCGGCATGCGCGTGATCGCGTTCGACCCGTTCACCGCCGACAGCCGCTACCGCGAGATCGGCGCCGAGAAGGCTGAGAACGCCGACGAGGTCCTGGCCGCCGCGGACTTCCTGACGCTGCACCTGCCGAAGACCCCGGAGACCCAGGGCTTCATCAACTCGGACACGCTCGCCAAGACGAAGGACGGCGTGCGCCTGATCAACGTCGCCCGCGGTCCGCTGATCGTCGACGAGGACCTGCAGGCCGCGCTGGACTCCGGCAAGGTCGCCGGCGCCGCGCTGGACGTCTTCACGACCGAGCCGATCACCGAGCACCCGCTCTTCAGCTACCCGAACGTCATCGTCACGCCGCACCTCGGCGCCTCCACCGCGGAGGCCCAGGACCGCGCCGGCGTGCAGACCGCCGAGCAGGTCGTCGCCGCCCTCACCGGCGGCTCGGTCACGACCGCCGTCAACATCCCCGCGATCAGCGCGGAGGACATGGAGGTCCTCGGCCCGTTCGTCCCGCTCGCCGAGAAGCTGGGCAAGATCGCCGCCAGCCTCGCCGACTCGGTCGAGCGCGTCGAGATCGAGCACCTGGGCCGGATCGCCGAGCGCGACACGCGCCTGCTCACGCTGTCCGTCCTCACGGGCCTGTTCGCGGGCCGCACCGAGGAGGCCGTGAACCTGGTCAACGCGCCCGCCCTCGCGGAGGAGCGCGGCATCCAGATCTCCGAGACGCGCGAGACGCAGGCCAAGGACTACGCCGACCTCGTCCGCGTGACGCTCGTCGGCAAGGACGGCTCGGTCCGCGTCGTCGGCACGACGCTCGGCCAGAAGCACCGCCCCCACCTGCTCGAGGCCTGGGGCCAGCGCTTCAACCTCCAGATCGACGACCCGTACCTGACGCTGTTCCGCTACAGCGACGTGCCGGGCATGGTCGGCCGCGTCGGCTCCAGCCTCGGCGAGGCCGGCGTGAACATCTCCGCCGCCGCGGTGGGCCGCCAGGCCCCGGGCGAGGGCGAGAGCAGCGACCTCGCCGTGATGGCGATCACGACCGACGGCGCCGTGCCGGAGGCCGTGATCGATCAGATCGCCAAGAGCGACGGCTTCGTCAGCGGTCGCTCGATCGAGCTGTAGGACTCAGATCGCGCGAGGGGCCGGGACGCGCTTCGTCCCGGCCGCCTCGGCCGCGCGGTCGGCCAGGTCGGCGACCCAGCTCGGCGCGGCCTCGGGCGTGATCACGCGCTGCAGCGCCGCGACCACGCGCTGGTCGTACGCGTCGACCTCGTCCTCGAGCAGGGCGAAGGCGCGCTCGGGCGACCAGGCGGCGCGGTACACGCGGTCGGAGACCAGCGCGTCGTAGACGTCGCAGACGGCGAGGATGCGCGTCTCCAGGCTCATGTCCATGGCGGTGAGGCCGCGCGGGTAGCCGCTGCCGTCGAGCCGCTCGTGGTGGTCGGAGACCAGCGCCTTGACCGTCTCGGGGAACCCGCCGAGCTCGTCAAGCAGGCGGCGGCCGTCGTCCGGATGGCGCTTGATCGCGGCGAACTCGTCGTCGGTCAGCTTGCCCGGCTTGTTGAGGATCTCGAGCGGCACGGAGAGCTTGCCGATGTCGTGCAGCAGGCCGCCGACGGCGAGGTGGCGACGGGACGTCGCCGACAGCTTGAGCTCCTCGCCGACACGCGCGGCGAGGAAGGCGACGCGGCGGGTGTGCTCCTCGGTGGAGACGTCGCGGCGCTCGAGCTGGACCATCAACGCGCGGACGCGCGGGCCGAGGTAGGCCTCCTCGGAGGCGACGAGCTCGGTCGCGGTCAGGTCGCCGACGAGCGGGCGCGAGGCGCCGGCGCGGCGCAGGTCTCCCGCGGCCGGCACGCCGACGAGCGCGACGGCGGCGATCTCGAGCACGTGGCCGACGTAGTAGCCGATCGTCATGGGACCGATCACGAGGTTCGCGATCAGCGTGACACCCAGCCACACGCAACCCAGCGCGACGGTGAGGTCGGCGGCGCGGCGCGTCAGCAGGTACGTGCGGACGGCGCGGCCGACGAGGACGACGAGGAAGAACCCGCCGGCGAGGAGCAGGCCGATCGCGGGGTGCGACTTGGCCTGCGGCACCGACGGCATGACCGTCGGGTTCAGCAGGCCGTAGACGCCGAACACGAGCACGCCGACGAACAGCGTGATTTGCAGGGCGACCAGCGGCCGCACGTCGAGCGGGCGGCGCAGCGCGGGCAGCGCCGTGAGCGCGAGCAGGCCGGCGCCGACCGGCACCGAGAGCCCGCCGGCCAGCGGCAGCATGCCGTTGAAGTCGGCGAAGATCCCGGGCGTGGCGAGGCCGTGCACCAGGAAGAGCGCGGTCATCGTGCTGAAGGCGGTGCCCATCAGCACGGCGCGTCCGTCGCGACCGCGGGCACCGGCGATGCTCAGCGCGAGCGCGCCGGCGCAGGCGAGCGCGGCGGCCGCCACGACGAGCCCGAAGTGCACCTCAGGGCTCATCATCGCGTGGCGTCGGCCGAGCACGGCGACGACGGCGATGGGCACGAGCGATGCGAGCAGCATGAGAGAAGGGAGCAGCCGTGACCGAGCCATGCCCGGATCATCGGAAGCGGCAAAGGTTTCTTTACTCTCGCGAGAAGTGGTCTTGACCACTAGTTGACCAGTTGGTAGCTTGCCGCCCCGGAGCGATGACGGGACTGGCGAACACCAACGGCCGGGGGAGCAAGCAGGCCCTCGTGCGCGACGAGATCCTCGGCATGCTCGACGACCTGAAGGTCGGCGACGCACTGCCGAGCGAGCGGCGCCTGGCGACCGACCTCGGCGTCTCGCGCCCGACCCTGCGCGCCGTCATCGACGAGCTGGTCCGCGAAGGGCTCCTGCTGCGCCGGCACGGGAGCGGCACCTACGTCGCGGAACCGAAGATCGCGCTCCCGCTGACGATGACGTCGTTCAGCGAGGACATGACCCGGCGCGGGATGCGTCCCGGCAGCCGCGTCGTCGACTTCCAGTGCATGGCCGCCGGCGCGAAGCTCGGGCAGCGGTTGCAGATCTCGCCGGTCGACGAGGTCTGGGTGATCACCCGCCTGCGCCTGGCCGACGACGAGACGATGGCCATCGAGTGGCTCCACGCGCCTCGCCGCCTGCTCGGCGACCTGCGCCGCGAGGAGCTCTCCGACCACTCGTACTACGAGCTGCTGCGCGTCCGCCGGGACATCACGATCGCGTCCGGCGTGCAGACCATCGAGCCGACCGTGACCTCACCGGAGGAGGCCGAGCTGCTCGGCGTGCCCGTGCACTCGCCCGCCTTCCTGTTCGAACGCACCACCACGAGCGACGGAGGGGAGGTGGTGGAGTTCGTCCGGTCCGTGTATCGCGGGGACCGGTACCGGCTGGTCACGGAGTTGCGCCCCGCCCTGAGATAGGCGGGTTCTTCAGGAGAGAGAGGAAGAGGGAATGAAGCAGTTCGGCATTGCGGTCGCGATCCTGCTCGCGACCGTCGTAGCGGCGTGCGGTGGCGATGACGGCGAAGGCGCGGCCAAGAACGCGTCGACGGACGGCGGCGAGAAGGCCGCCAAGCTCGAAGGTTCAATCAGCGTCTGGATCATGGACCCCGGATCACCGAAGATCCAGGGCGTGGTCAAGCAGTACGGCACCGACTTCGAGGCCGCGCACCCCGGCACGAAGGTCGACATCCAGTTCGTCCCGTGGGCGCAGGCGCACGACAAGTTCGTGACCGCGATCGCCGGCGGCAAGGTGCCGGACGTGGCCGAGATGGGCACGACCTGGACGCCGGAGTTCGCCGACCAGGGCGCGCTGCTCGAGCAGCCCGAGATCGCCAAGGACGACTACGTCTCCAGCCTCGTCGACGCCGCCACGCTCGACGGGAAGGTCTACGGCAAGCCGTGGTACGCCGGCGCGCGCTCGCTGATCTACCGCAAGGACCTGCTGGAGAAGGCCGGCGTCGAGCCGCCCAAGACCTGGGACGACATGGAGGCCGCGGCCAAGGCGATCAAGGCGAAGGACAAGGGCGTGTATCCGGTCGGCTTCACCGGGCTCTCCGAGCACATGTACCTGCCGACGATCTGGCAGGCCGGCGGCGAGATCGCGACCCAGGACGGCGACACCTGGAAGAGCGCGCTCAACTCGCCCGAGGCCGCGCAGGCGCTCGACTGGTACGCCTCGTTCTACAAGGACGGCTACGTCCCGAAGGCCGCGATCGGTTGGGAGGAGCCCGACGCGCAGACCGCGTTCATCAACGGTGACATCGCAATGCTGATCGCCGGCGGCTGGGGCTACAACTCGATCATCGCCACCAAGCCCGAGCTGGAGGAGAAGATCGGCACCGCGCTCACGCCGACCGGGCCGTCGGGCAAGGGCACGGCGTTCGCCGGCGGCAGCCACCTCGTGCAGTTCACCGAGTCCGGCAACCATGACCTCGGCGCGGCGTTCGTCGACTTCATGCTCGAGCCCGACCAGCTGAACAAGTTCACGAGCGAGATCGGCTTCCTGCCGGGCACGACGGCCGGCATCCAGGCGTCGGGCTACCTCGAGGACGAGCAGCGGAAGCCGTTCGCCGAGCAGCTGCTCAACGCGTCCGCCGTGTACCCGCCGTCGCCGAAGTGGGGCGGGCTCGAGGGCGCGAACATCTTCGACGGCCAGATCCAGAAGGTCATGAAGGGCGAGGAGACCGGCCAGCAGGCGGCGGCCAACCTCGCGACGAAGATGGACGAGGAGTTCGCCGGGTGAGCACGGCCCCGGCAGCCGTCCAGGCGGGGCGCACCTCCTCGCGCCCTCCCGCGATGGTGGTCGCGCGTCGAGCGGTGAACCGGCTGACCCTTCCGGTTCTCCTGCTGCTACCGGCGCTGACCATCATCGCGGGCCTGGTCGGCTACCCGCTGGTCCGCACGATCTACCTGTCGTTCACGGACACCGGCCTCGGGGAGCTGATCTACGGCGGTTCCGAATGGGTCGGCCTGGAGAACTTCAAGGAGGTCTTCGCGGACGAGCACCTGCGCACGTCGCTCGTGAACACGGTCGTGTTCGGGACGGCGTGCGTGGTCGGGACGATGGTCCTCGGGTTCTGCGTCGCGCTGCTGCTCAACCAGAAGCTCAAGGGCAACCTGCTGTTCGGGATCGCCGTGCTGCTGCCGTGGGCGGTGCCGGCGCTGGCGGCGAGCGCGATCTGGAAGTGGCTGTTCGACGCGCGCTACGGCTTCGTCAACTGGGGGCTCGTGAACCTCGGGTTCGACGGGTTCCAGGACTTCGCGTGGTTCGCCGACCGCGAGACCGCGTACGTGGCGATCTTCATCACGGTCGTCTGGCAGTCGTTCCCGTTCGTGGCGCTGTCGCTGCTCGCGGGCCTGCAGACGATCCCGAAGGAGACCCTGCAGGCGGCGGCCGTGGACGGCGCGAACGCGTTCCAGCGCTTCCGGCTGGTGACGCTGCCGCTGCTGCGGCCGATCGTCGCCGTGCTGGTGATCTTCTCGACGATCTGGGACTTCAAGATCTTCGACCAGATCTACGTGATGGCGGCCGGCGTGCCGGACCGGTCGGCCGACACCGCCGCGGTCGCCGCCTACCGCGAGGGCTTCGCGCTGTCGCACTACGGGCTGGGAAGCGCGGTCGCGGTGGTGCTGTTCGTGATCCTGCTGGCGTTCGCGCTGATCTACGTGCGGCTGGTCGGCAAGGAGGGTGAGCTCGCGTGAGGTGGCTGCTCAAGCGCGGATGGATGTACCTCGCGATGATCGCCGTGTCGACGTTCGCGCTGTTCCCCGTCTACTGGGTCGTGATCACGTCGCTGAAGCCGCGGTCGGAGATCTACACGCGCACGCCCGACCTGTGGCCGTCGGACCCGCAGTGGGACCAGTACCCGCGCGTGCTCGGCGAGGGGCACGTCGGCCGTGCGCTGCTGAACTCGCTGATCGTGGCCAGCGGGACCATGGTCATCTGCCTGCTGGTCAGCGCCGGCGCGGCCTACGTGCTCGCCCGCTACCGGGCGCGGATCACGCGGATCCTGCTGATCCTCGTGCTGATGACGCAGATGTTCCCGCTCGTCGTGCTCGTGATCCCGCTGTTCGTGACCATGCGCAAGGCGGGGCTGCTGGGCACGTACTGGTCGCTGATCATCACCTACCTGGCGTTCAGCGTGCCGCTGGCGATCTGGGTGATGCGTGGCTTCGTCCTGTCGATCCCGGACGAGCTCGAGCACGCGGCGCGGATCGACGGGGCGACGCGGATCGGGGCGATGTGGCGGGTCGTGCTGCCGCTCGCGGCACCCGGGCTGGCGGTCACGGCCGTGCTGAGCTTCCTCGAGGGCTGGAAGGAGTTCCTCCTTGCGCTGACGTTCATCAACGACGAGGACCGCAAGACGGTGCCGCTGGTGCTGCAGTCGTTCGTGGGGCGCGGCGACACCGACTGGGGCGCCGTGATGGCGACGTCGGTGCTCTACACGCTGCCGGTCGCGATCGTCTTCGTGCTCGCGCGCAAGCACCTGATGACGGCGCGCACCGCGGGAGCGGTCAAAGGATGAGGCTCGGAGTCTCAGCCGCGCTGGTGGACGGAACGTTCGTTCCCGGCGACGTGTCGGTCGACGGCGGGTCGATCGTCGAGGTCGGGCTCTCGGGCGCCGGCAGCGGGATCGCCGCGCCGGGCTTCGTCGACCTCCAGGTCAACGGCTTCGCGGGCGTGGACCTGATGGCCACCGACCACGAGGGGTACGTGCGGGTGGGGGAGGCGCTGCTGGCGACGGGCACGACGGCGTTCCAGCCGACGTTCGTGACCGCGCCGGAGTCCGCGCTGCTGGACGCGCTGCGCAAGATGCCCGCGGGCGGCATCGGCGCGCGCGTCCTCGGCGCGCACCTGGAAGGCCCGTTCCTGTCACCGCGCCGCGCGGGCGTGCACGACCCCGCGCATCTCTCCGCGCCCGACCTCGCGCTCCTGCGCCGGTTGCTGGACATCGCCCCGGTGTCCCAAATGACGCTGGCGCCGGAGCTGCCGGGGGCGTTCGAGCTCGTCGACGAGCTGGTCGCGCGCGGGGTCACGGTCAGCGCCGGCCACACCGACGCCACCGCCGCCGAGGCACACCTGGGCTTCGACCGCGGGATCACGACGGTCACCCACCTCTTCAACGCCATGCGCCCGTCGACGTCACGCGATCCGAGTGTTGGCTTCGCCGCGCTCGCCCGGCACGATGTGCTGGTGCAGATGATCGTGGACCTGCATCACGTCGCGCCGGACACGGTCCGGGTCGCGTGGAACGCCGCCGGCGGTCGGCTCGCGCTCGTCACCGACGCGGCGCCCGCCGCCGGTATGGGCGACGGCGAGTTCGTGCTGGGCGGGCGCCGGATCGAGGCCGAGGACGGCGTCGTCCGCGGCCCCGAGGGCCAGCTCGCGGGCAGCGCGTTGACGATGATCGAGGCCGTGCGCAACCTGCACTCCCTCGGCGTGAGCCTCGAAGCCGCCCTCACGGCTGCGAGCGCAGTGCCCGCGCGGGTCGCGGGCCGGCCGGATCTCGGACGCCTTGCCCCCGGGGCGCCGGCGGACGTCGTGGTGCTCGACGACCGCCTCGAGATCCGGCAAGTCCTGGTCGACGGCCGCGAACGCGTAGGAGGACGAAGTTGAGCATCCGCATCGACGCGGTGTCGAAGGCCTACAAGAACGGGCCGATGGCCGTCGACGACGTCTCGCTGGAGGTGCAGGAGGGCGAGTTCATGGTGCTCGTCGGGCCCTCCGGCTGCGGCAAGTCGACGCTGCTGAAGCTGATCGCCGGGATCGAGGAGGTGACGTCCGGCACGATCCACATCGGCGGCCGCGACGTGACGCTGCTCGATCCCCGCAAGCGCGACATCGCGATGGTCTTCCAGAGCTACGCGCTCTACCCGCACCTCTCCGTGCGCCAGAACCTCGGGTTCGGGCTCAAGCTGCGCAAGACGAGCAAGGCCGAGATCGCGCAGCGCGTCGACGACGTGGCGCGCATCCTCGGCCTGGAGGAGATGCTCGACCGCAAGCCCGGCGAGCTGTCGGGCGGCCAACGCCAGCGCGTGGCCATGGGCCGGGCGATCGTGCGCGAGCCGCAGGCGTTCCTGATGGACGAGCCGCTCAGCAACCTCGACGCGAAGCTGCGCGTCTCGATGCGCGCCCAGCTCTCCCGCCTGCACGAGCGCCTCGGCGTGACGACGGTCTACGTCACCCACGATCAGGTCGAGGCGATGACGCTCGGCCAGCGCGTCGCGGTCCTGCGCGGCGGCGTTCTGCAGCAGTGCGACACGCCCGAGCAGCTCTTCGACCATCCCGCGAACCTGTTCGTGGCCGCCTTCATCGGCTCACCCGCGATGAACCTGGTCGAGGCCGACGGCGGCCGCTTCGGCACGTGCTCGGTGCCGTCGCCGGTCGAGGGCCGCTGCATCCTGGGCATCCGCCCGCATGACCTCAAGCTCGGCCCGGGCATCCCGGCCGTCGTCCAGGTCGTCGAGCGGCTCGGCACGGAGACGCACGTCGTGGCGGGCATCGACGCCCCGCGCCTGCGCAGCGCGGCGCTGGCCGACGCCCTCGACGCGAGCGCCGCCGACGACGACGTCCTGCTCGCCGAGGACGACCGCGCGTCGTTCACCGTCGTCCTCGACGCCCGCGCGCCGATCGCGGTCGGCGACCGGATCGAGCTCACGCTCGACCCGGATCGCCTGCATCACTTCGACGTCGAGACGGGGAAGGCGCTCAGTCCGTCCGCTTCGAGTCCCGCCGCGCCAGCGCACGCTGGATCAGCAGGTTGACGCCCATCAGGCCGAGGACGACGATCAGCAGCATCGTCGCCAGGACGTTGACCTCGGCCGGCACGCCCTGGCGGGTCGCGCCGAAGATGAACAGCGGGAACGTCTGCGTCTGGCCGGCGTTGAACGACGTGATGACGTAGTCGTCGAACGAGATCGCGGCCGCGAGCATCGCCGCGGCGGCGACGCCGGGCGCGATCATCGGCAACGTGACTTTTCGGAACGTGGTCCACTCGGTCGCCCCGAGGTCCATGGCCGCCTCCTCGATGTGGCGGTCCATGCCCTCCAATCGGGCCTTCACGGTCACCACCACGTAGGAGACGGTGAACATCACGTGGGCGATCACGATCGTCACGAAGCCCGTGTTGATGTTGAGCGTGAGGAACATCGCCAGCAGCGCCGCGCCGAGCACGACCTCGGGGGACGAGAGCGGCATGAACACGAAGAAGTCGACCGTGCTGCGGCCGCGGAAGCGGTAGCGGACGAGCGCCATCGCCATGAACGTGCCGAGCGCCGTGGCGATCGCGGTCGAGATCAGCGCGATCTCCACGCTGTTGGTCAGCGCCTTCGCCAGGTCCGGGTCCGCGAACGGGTCGGCCCAGTGGCGGAGCGTGAAGCCCTGCCAGGTGAAGTTGAAGCGGCCCTGGTTGTCGTTGAACGAGAACAGGACGACGATGAAGACCGGGATGAACAGGTACAGCAGCGCGAGCACCGACCACAGGGCCAGCAGCCCGTGGCGGAGCTTGTCGCGGCCTTTGGACCCGCCACCGGTCGGCGGCCCCGCGATCTCTTCCTCGACGGCCCGCCCGGCGGCGGGTGCGGCTTCGACTGCCATCAGATCGCCGCCTGGGTGAGGTTGCG
Source organism: Solirubrobacter pauli (assembly GCF_003633755.1). Lineage (GTDB taxonomy): Bacteria > Actinomycetota > Thermoleophilia > Solirubrobacterales > Solirubrobacteraceae > Solirubrobacter > Solirubrobacter pauli. Next base: position 1,862,541 of record NZ_RBIL01000002.1, on the reverse strand, counting down.
GGCGCCGAGCACCCGCGCGTACAGGAAGATCCCGACGAGGATGAACAGCATCAGCGTGAAGCTGAGCGCCGCGGCCTGCGGGTAGTCGAGGATGTTCAGGAACTTCGACTGGATGACGTTGCCGATCATGTACTGCTGCGGCGTGCCGAGCAGCGCGGCGTTCACGAAGTCACCGCACGCCGGGATGAACGTCAGCAGCGATCCGGCGAAGATGCCCGGCAGCGCCAGCGGCACGGTCACCTTGCGGAACGCGGTCGCGCGTGACGCGTAGAGGTCGGTCGCCGCCTCCAGCAGGCGCGGGTCGATCTTCTCCAGCGCCACGTACAGCGGCAGCGCCATGAACGGCAGGAAGTTGTAGGTGATGCCGGCGATCACGGCGGTCCTCGACGCGAGCAGGCGCCCGTCGTCGCTGACGAGCCCGATCTTCTGGAAGAAGCTCACCACCGCGCCGTCGTCGGACAGGATCAGCTGCCAGGCCACCGTCCGCAGCACGTAGCTCATGAAGAACGGCAGGATGATCAGCAGCAGGATGAAGCTCTTCCAGCGGCCCGCGTGGAACGCCGTGAAGTAGGCGAGCGGGAAGCCGATGATCAGGCACAGCAGCGTCGAGATGCCCGCGTAGGCGATCGAGCGGCCGAACTGCTCCTTGTACTCGGAGATCGCGTCCCAGTAGTTGTGGAACGCCCACGTCAGCTCGTAGCCCTGCTCGGGGTTGCCGGTCATCAGCGACACGGACGCCTGGTTGAGCAGCGGGTACAGGAAGAAGATCAGCAGCCACAGCAGGCCGGGGCCGATGAACAGCCAGGGGAGGAGCTTGCGGCGCGTGTTGAGGCTCATCAGGCGCCCGTCACCTTCGCCATCGCCTCCTTCATGGTCCGCTCGTCGGAGTCCGAGAGCGCGGGGTAGGAATGCAGCTTCGCGCGGATCTCGTCCGGCGGGAAGATCAGCGGGTTCTCGGCGATGTCCGGGTCGGTCTTCTGGACGATCTCCTGGACGCCCTTCACCGGCGAGAGGTAGTTGACGAAGATCGCGAGCTTGGCGGCGATCTCCGGCTCGTACAGGAAGTTCATCATCGTCTCGGCGGCGTAGATGTGCTCCGCCTTGGCCGGGACCATCATGTTGTCCGTGAAGGTCATCGCGCCCTCGTCGGGGTAGACGAACTCCAGCTCCGGGTTGTCGCTCTGCAGCTGGACGAGATCGCCCGAGTAGGCGAGCGCGACCCAGATGTTGCCCTTCGCGAGGTCGGTCGAGTAGTCGTTGCCGGTGAAGCGCCGGAACTGGCCGGCGTCGGCGGCCTTGCCGATCTTGTCGATGGCGGCGAGGATCTGGTCGATCTTGGCCGTCGTCGGGTCGATGCCCATGCCGAGCAACGTCGTGCCGGCCGAGTCGTAGGGCTCGGTGAACATGGTCACGCGGCCCTTGAACGCCGGGTCGAACAGGTCGTTGACCGAGTTGAGCTTGCGGCCGGTCTTCTTCGGGTTGTACCCGAGCCCGATCGCGCCCGACTGGTACGGCACCGTGAACTCGCGCTTCTTGTCGTACGGCACCGACTTGAGGTTGTCGACGAGGTTCTTGACGACGTTCGGCATGTTCTTCTTGTCGAGCGGCTCGACGTAGCGGTTGCGGACCCACTTGACCGCCATGTAGTCCGTCAGCGTCACGATGTCGCGCCCGATCGCGGTGCCGGACTGCAGCTGCTGGCGGACCTTGCCGTAGAACTCGTCGTTGTCGTTGATCTCCTCGACGTACTTGACGTGGCCGCCGAACTGCTTGTCGAAGTCCTTGAGGATGGCCTTGTCCATGTACAGCGGCCAGTTCGAGAACGTCCAGTTGCCGATCGGGACCTTCTTGTGGGTGATCTCGGGGATCGGCGTCGCGGCCTTCTCGGCCTGCTCGAGCGTCCCCTCGATCCCGCAGCCCGCGAGCGCGTAGGCCAGCGCCAGCGAGCCGCCGCGGCCGAGGAACCGGCGGCGGGTGTGCTCAGCCACGTTCCACCACGAACGTGTGCTCCGGCCGCCAGACGAGCTGCACCTCGCGGCCGACGGCCAGCGCCTCGGGCTCGGAGCCGCTGAAGTTCTGCGCGAACACGTTGAGCTCCTCGCCACCGGCGGCCTGGATGACGTACTGGATCGAGACGCCGAGGAACGCCGCCACGAGGATCTTGCCCTTGAGGACGTTCGACCCGTCGGGCACGGCCTCGCCGGCGGGGACGAGCGTGATCTTCTCCGGGCGCACGCCGATCCGCACGTCGCCGGTGAGCCCGGCGCACTCGGGCGCATGGAGCTGCGCGCCGTCGTGCGTGGTCACGCGCTGGTCGCCGGTGACCTTCGCGTCGATCAGGTTCGAGATGCCGAGGAAGTTGGCGACGAACGCGGTGCGCGGGCGCTCGTAGAGATCGGTGGCCGAGCCCGCCTGCTCGATCTTGCCGCCGTTCATGACCGCGATCGTGTCGGCCATGCTCATGGCCTCCTCCTGATCGTGGGTCACGTGCACGAACGTGATGCCGACGTCCTGCTGGATCCGCTTGAGCTCGATCTGCAGCTGCTTGCGCAGGCGCAGGTCCAGCGCGCCGAGCGGCTCGTCGAGCAGGAGCGCGCGGGGTCGGTTCACCAGCGCGCGGGCGAGCGCCACGCGCTGCTGCTGGCCGCCGGAGAGCTGCGCGGGCTTGCGCTTGCCGACGTGGTCGAGCTGCACCAGCTCGAGCGCCTCGTGGGCGCGCTTGAGCGCCTCGGACTTGCCGATCTTCTTGCGCTCGAGGCCGAACGCGACGTTCTTCTCGACGCTCAGGTGCGGGAAGAGCGCGTACGACTGGAAGACGGTGTTGACGTCGCGCTTGTACGGCGGGTGCTGGGTGACGTCGGCGCCGCCGAGGTAGACCTTGCCCGCCGTCGGGTCCTCGAACCCGCCGATCATGCGCAGCGTCGTCGTCTTGCCGCACCCGGACGGGCCGAGCATGGCGTAGAAGCTCCCGCGCGGGATCGACATCGTGAGGTCGTCGACCGCCGTCATTTCCCCGAAGCGCTTGCTGACGCCATCCAGATGGATGTCGGCCTCGGCCTCCGTTGCTGCCACCCTCGCTCCTTCCTCTGACCGTTGCCCACCTTTCCGGTTGCGTCAAGCCGTCGCAATGGACAGTGGGTCGGATGTTCCGCCATCATGACTGACAGAACGTCATGTTGAGCCTCGCCGACGTGCTCGAACTGCCGGTGGTCCGACGCGCACTCCCCGAGGTGGTGGTGGGCGATGCCGCTCTGGACCGCCAGATCCGCTGGGCGCACGTGATCGAGATGCCCGACCCCGACGATCTGCTGAAGGGCGGCGAGCTCGTCTTGACGACGGGACTGGGCCCGGCGGGCGATCCCGTGCACCAGACGGCATGGACGCGCTCGCTGGTCGACCAGGGCGTCGCCGCGCTGGCGGTGGAGCTCGGGAGCACGTGGCGCGACGTCCCGCCGGCCGTCGTCGCCGGCTGCGCGCGGGCGGGGGTGCCGGTGATCGCGTTCCACCGCCCGGTGCGCTTCATCGAGATCACCGAGGCCGTGCACGCGGCGGTCATCAACGCCCAGTACGCGCTGCTCGCCCGCGGCGAGGAGATCCACCGGCGCTTCACCGAGCTGATCCTGCGCGGGCGCGGCGTGCCCGAGATCCTGGCCGAGCTGTGCGCGGCCGTGAAGAGCCCGGTCGTGCTCGAGGACGCGGGCGGATCGCTCGTCTACTACGTGAGCGGACCGCCCGGTGACGATCTGGCGCTGTCCGCGTGGGCCGACGTGCACCGCGCCGAGGCTCGCGGGGAGACCGCCGAGGGCGTGCTGTGCGCGGACGTGCGGCTGCTGGACTCCTCGTGGGGGCGCGTGATGGCGCTCTCGCTGGAGCACCGGCTCGACGACTTCGACCGCGTCGCGATCGAGCGCGCGGCGCTCGCGGTGGCGATCGACCTGCTCACCCAGCAGCACGACGAGCAGCTGCGCGCCCGCTCGCGCGGCGCGTTCCTGTCCGAGCTGGCCGACGGCCGCGTGGAAGAGGCCGACGCCCGCCGTCGCGCCGAGGCGCTCGGCTTCCCGGGCACCGGCCGCGGCGCGCTGCTGCCGCTGGTCGCGGCCTGGCGCCGCCCCGCCTACACGCGCGGCCGCTCGGAAGGGGCCGACGGGATCTCGTGGACGCGACTGTCCGGTGATCTGCGCGGCGCGCTCGCGTCGACCGGCCTCGCGGTCCTGCTCGGCCCGCGCGACGTCGACCTGCTCGTGCTGCTCGCGCTCGGCTCGCGCGACTACGACGAGGCGCTCGTCGAGCACGTCGCCCACCTGTTCCACGGCGCGCTCGACCGGCACGGGCTCGGCCCGGCCGACGCCGCGCTCGCGGTCGGCGGGCCGGCGGACACGTGGGCGGCGGCGGGCCAGGGCCTGCGGCGGGTCCGGCGCTCGGCGGGCGCGGCCACGGCGCTCGACGTCCGGCGCTGGTACGACGCGCGGCGCCCGGGCGTCACGGACCTCCTGCACGAGCTGCGCGACACACCCGAGCTGGAGGCGTTCGTGGCCGAGCAGCTCGGCCCGCTCCTGGGCGACGGCACCCCGCGGGGCCGCGTGCTCCTGGACACGCTCGAGGCCTACCTGGCCGCGGGCGGGCGCAAGGCCGAGGCGGCGCGGGCGCTGCACCTCGAGCGCCAGTCGCTGTACCTGCGCCTGCGCCGGATCGAGGAGGCGCTCGGCGTCTCGCTCGAGGACGAGGACGTCGTGCTCGGCCTGCACCTCGCGGTGCGCGCGCGACGGTTCCGTCGCGGCGCGCGCACGTAGGTGCGGTACACACCGCGCATGCGCGAGGCTCAGATGCAGGTCACGCCCGAGGGCCAGGTTCCGCTCGACGGCGGCTGGTTCGTCGCGAACCTCGGCCGGCTCGCCTGGGAGTCGGCGCCCGGATTCGGCACGTGGCGGGACTTCAACGCCCCGGACGCGGACCCCGACGGCCCCGGCATCGGCGTGCACGTGCACGTCTTCCAGCCGGGCGAGTCCAACGGCTACTACCACGAGGAGGACGCGCAGGAGGGCTTCCTCGTGTTGAGCGGCGAGTGCGTCGCCGTCGTCGAGGGCGAGGAGCGCCGGATGCGCCAGTGGGACTACTTCCACTCACCGCCCGGAACGGCGCACATCACGGTCGGCGCCGGCGACGAGCCGTGCGCGATCCTGATGTTCGGCAGCCCGGACCCCCGGCGCGCCGTCACCTGGATCGCGAACGCGACCGCGGCGCGCTACGGCGCGAGCGTGGAACGCACGACCACCCGGGACTCCGAGGCGTACGGCGACCTGCCAGCGGTGCGGCGGGTTCCGGCGCGGCGCCCGTTCGGCCCGAGCTAGATGTCGCTGAGGTCGCCGGTCGGCGGGGTACCGTCGTCCGGGCCGGGCGCGGGCCGCGCGCCGACCAGCCGGAAGCCGCGAGGCCAGCCGTCGTCGAGCGTGACGGTCCGTCGCGTCAGCGTGCGCTCGCTCAGCTCGCTGATCTCGATCGCGCCGGAGGACAGCACGTCCTCGACGAAGGCGACATGGCCGTCGCCGAAGTCGGCGATCGCACCGATCGAGGGCGTCGGGTTGAGTGGCTTGTCCTCCCACGCGCCGGGCTTGACGTCGGTGGCGAACAGCTTGCTCGCCCGGTAGGCGACGTACGACGGTCCGTACGCGCACGGCGCCTTGCACCGGAAGCCGTAGAGCGACGCGGCCTTCTGCGGCCCCGTCTCCTCCTTGACCTCGGGCCAGGTGATCAGCAGCGTGGCGCCGACGGCGGCGAGCACGGCGAGAACGATCCATCGCGTCACTGGGGGCATGGTGTGCCCTCGTTCGAAAAGCGACAAGCGGCCTATTCGTCCAGCGTGACGGTCTGTCGGCGTCAGCGTGACCGGTCGCGACGTTCCGCCTATTGCCAGGTCCGGGAAGCGCGGGCGAGCATGGAGCCCATGACAGCGCCCGAGACGGTTGGCTTCGACTCGCTCCAGGAGCAGGCGCACCGGCACCTGCTGATGCACTTCACGCGCAACGGCGCCTTCGGGCCGGGCGGCAAGCCGCTGCTCGTCCTGGAGCGCGGCGAGGGCTCGTACGTCTTCGACACCGAGGGCAAGCGCTACTTCGACGGCCTCAGCTCGCTGTTCTGCTGCCAGATCGGCTACTCCTACGGCGAGGAGATGGCGTCGGTCGCGTCGGCGCAGATGTCGACGCTCGCGTTCAACACGAACTGGGCGACCGCGCACCCGCCGTCGATCAAGCTCGCCGCGGCGCTGGCCGAGCGCGCGCCCGGCGACCTGAACCGCGTGTTCTTCACCAACGGGGGCTCCGAGTCCGTCGAAGCCGCCTGGAAGATCGTCCGCCAGCACTACCTGGCCAAGGGCGAGCCGCAGCGCGTGAAGGCGATCGCGCGCGAGATCGCCTACCACGGCGTGACGCTGGGCGCGCTGAGCTTCACCGGCGTGCGCCCGATGAAGGAGCCGTTCGGCGCGGCCCCGATCCCGGTCACGCGGATCGCGAACACGAACGCGTACCGCGACCCCGAGGCCCAGGACGAGGCCGCGTTCACGCGCCGCCTGCTCGAGGACGCCGAGCGCACGATCGTCGAGGCCGGCCCGGAGACCGTGGCGATGCTGATCGCCGAGCCCGTCCAGAACGCCGGCGGCTGCCTCGTCCCGCCCGAGGGGTACTGGCCCGGCCTGCGCGCGCTGTGCGACAAGTACGGGATCGCGCTGGTCGCCGACGAGGTGATCACCGGCTTCGGCCGCATCGGCGAGTGGTTCGCGTCCGCTCGGTACGGCGTCGCGCCGGACCTGATCACGTGCGCGAAGGGCATCACGTCCGCGTACGCGCCGATGGGCGCCGTGCTGGTCTCCGACAAGATCGCCGAGCCGCTGTACGAAGACGGCCGCATGCTCATGCACGGGATCACGTTCGCCGGGCACCCGGTGGCGAGCGCGGTCGCGCTGCGCAACCTGGAGATCTTCGAGCGCGACGGCGTGCTGGAGAACGTGCGGGCGCTCGAGCCGTACATCGGCGAGCTGCTCGAGGGCATCAAGCAGCGCGTGCCGATGGTCGGCGACGTCCGCGGGGCGGGGTTCTTCTGGGCGCTGGAGCTCGTCCGCGACGCCGAGGCGTCCCGCTTCAGCGCCGAGGAGCGCGAGAAGCTGCTGCGCGGCTTCCTCTCCGGCCGGCTGCTCGAGGAGGGCCTGATCGCCCGCCCGGACGATCGCGGCGACGCCGTCCTGCACCTCGCGCCTCCGCTCACGTCCACGCGCGAGGAGCTCGAGGAGATGGCCGCGAAGACGGAGGCCGTGCTGGCCGACGCGTCGCAGCGCTTCTACGTCGGCTGATGGTTCATACCGCTCACGGCTACTGGCTCTCCGAAGCCGGTCCGGTCACGCCCGCGCCCGTCCTGGAGGGCGAGCAGCACGCCGACGTGGTGATCATCGGCGGCGGCTACACCGGCATGTGGACCGCCTGGCAGCTGCGCGAGCGTGGCGCGTCGGTGCGGCTGCTGGAGGCCGATCTGTGCGGGCACGGGCCGAGCGGGCGCAACGGCGGCTTCTGCGAGACGCTGTGGACGCACTTCCCGTCGCTGGTCGAGCGGTTCGGCCGCGACCGTGCGCTCGAGCTGTGCGACGCCTCCGCGGACAGCGTGCGCTCGATCGGCGCGTGGTGCGAGGCGCAGGGCGTGGACGCCTGGTTCACGCCGGGCGGCTACGTGATGGCGTCCACGGCGCCGGCGCACGACGCGGTGCTGGACGAGATCCTGGCCGCGGCGCCGGGCGACCGCGTGCGGGCGCTCACCGAGGCCGAGACCCGCGCGCGCTGCGACTCGCCTCGCTTCCGCCGTGGCCTGCTCGTCGCCGACGACGCCACGGTCCAGCCGGCGCGGCTCGCGCTCGGCCTGCGGTCCAAGCTGCTGGACGTGATCCGCGAGCGCTCGCGCGTGAACGCGCTGCGCTCGGGGCCGCGCGAGGTCGTGGTCGAGACCGACGGCGGTCGCGTCCGGGCGGGCGCCGCCGTGCTGGCCATGAACGCCGCCACCCGCGCGGTGCCGCCGCTGCGCAACCGGTTGAGCGTCACCTCCTCGCACATCGTCCTGACCGAGCCGGTCCCGGACGTCCTCGACGAGCTCGGCTGGTCAGGCGGCGAGTGCATCACCGACGCGCGCACGTTCGTGCACTACTTCCGCACGACCCGCGACGGCCGGATCGCCTTCGGGTGGGGCGGAGGCCGCCTCGCCGCGGGAGCGCGCCTGCACGGCAAGGTCGAGGTCGACCCCGAGGTCGCCGACGAGACCCACGCGCACCTGGTCGAGATGTTCCCGCAGCTCACCGGCCGGGCGGTCACCCACGCCTGGGGCGGCCCGATCGACGTCTCGCCGAGCCACCTCCCGCAGATCGGCACGCTCGACGACGGCCCGGTGCACTACGCCTTCGGCTTCACGGGCAACGGCGTCGGCCCCTCGCACCTCGCGGGGCGCGCGCTGGCCGCCCTCGCCAGCGGCGAGTCCACGGACCTCGCGGTGACCGATCCGAGCCCGGTCCGCGTGCCGTCGGAGCCGTTCGCCATCACCGGCGGGACGATGGTCCGGCGTGCCTTCCTGCGCAAGGAGCGCCTGGAGGAGCAGGGCGGCCGCGTCGACCTGATCACGCGCGCGGCCGTCGCCGCACCGCGCGCGCTGGGCATGCACGTCGCCCGCTGACGGCCGCGCGATCAGCGCAGACGGACCGCGCGGCTAACCGTCGCCTCGGCCTCGGCCACGACCGCTCGCCGGACGGCGCGCCCGGCGACTCGAATCCGCACGACGCGCGCAACGCTGGGACGCAGCGTGACGGTCGCCCGGCCGAGCACGGTCCGTCGGCCGCTCGCGAGCCGCACACGCACGGTCACGCGCCCACCGGCCGGCGAAGCGACCCGCACCGAGACCCGCCCGCGCGAGACCCGCCGTGAGGCGAAGGCCACACGCACGCGGGAGCCGCGCGCACGAGCGTCCACGGGCTCGCCGCTGCTCGACGCGCCGGTGCGGCCCGCGCCGCCGAGGTTCGTGCCGTCGGCCGCGCCGGTATCGCCACCGGCCCCGGTGCCTCCGTCCGGGGCAGCGTCGCCGAGTGTGCCGCCCGTGCCGTCGCCGCCGCCCGCGCCGTTGCCGTTGCCGCCGCCCGGACTCGGGCCGTTGCCGCCGCCCGTGCCCGGGCTCGTGCCGGTGCCGCCGCCCTGCGCCGGGACCGCTGTGCTCCCGTCTGGTAGGAACCAGCCGATCCCACTCGACGAGTTGTGGCTGGTGGACCGGAAGTCACCGCCAACGAGGAGCTCGCCACTCGGAAGCGGGATCATCGCGCGACCGCCGACGCCCGGGTCGAACGCGGTCACCGAGCGGTCGGCGAGGCGGATCGCCGCTGAGCCCCGGCGCGGCAGCCCTCCGAGGCCGTCGACACCGGACACGTAGAGGTGCGAGCTGTCGGCGACCACCGAGCCGGCGCCGTAGCCGTCGGAGCCTGGGAAGTTCGGCTCGGGCGCGCCGGTCGCGTCGAGGTGGCCGACGAAGTCGGACGGCACGGCGCCCAGCACGCGGAAGTAGCCGGCCAGGAAGGCGCCGCCCGCGCCGTCAGGCGTGATGTCGTTGACATAGCTGCTGGGCTCGGCCGCGAACCGCGGCGACGGGGACAGGTCGGAGACGTGGAACGCGGCCAGGAACTTGCGCGGCACGATCGGGCCATCCTTCATCTCGACCGCGTAGAACTCACCGCCGGCGAGCAGCGTGTCGTCGACCACCGCGAGGGCGCGGACCGCGTCGTGCGGCCACGCCTCCCAGGCGAGCTTGGTGCGGCTCGCGAGGTCGAACGCCTCGATGATCTCGCCGCCCGCGATCAGCTTGCCGTCGGCGACCACGAGGTCCTGCACGAGGCGGCTGCGCGGCTCGGGGAAGTCGACCAGCGCGCCGGTGCGGAGGTCGAACGCCGCGAGGCTCTTGCGCGGGACGCCGGCGGCGCGGGAGAAGTAGCCGGCCGCGAACAGCAGGTCGCCGGCCTTCTCCAACGCCCATACGGCGGGCGCATAGCCCGGCCCGAACCAGTCCGGGAGGGGCGTCAGCGGCGCTGGGTCGAAGGGCAGGAGCTCGCCCGTCGAAAGGCGGAACGCGGCGAGGTTCGTCCGCGCGGCGCCGGCGACCGCGCTGTTGTAGCCGGCCAGCGCGACGGTGCCGTCGGGGGCGACCGCGATCGCGCGTGGCCGCGCGTCGAGCAGGTCCACGGCCCACGGCACGCGCTGCAGCGTCGCCAGGTCATACGCGACGTAGCCGCCCGGCCCGCCTGCGTAGAGCCGCCCGCCACCGACCGCCACGCGCTCGACGGTCTTCATCGCCCGCAGGTCGATGTACTGGCCCGTGTCGCGGTCGTACGCCTGCAGCGACGGCTGGTTGGTCCGCCAGCAGTCGCACACGATGAAGACGAAGTCCTCGGTGGCGACCAGATCTGTCGCGTCGGCCGCGTACCGGAACGTCTGGGGCAGGGCCGCCCCGTCGCTCACCCGGTAGCCGACGACGTCGGACTCGCCGGACTCCTGGCCCGGTGCCTGGTCGGTCGCCCAGACCACGCCGCCGTCGACGTCGATCGCCTCGACCTCGCGGCCGGCGGACACGTGCCACCCCGTCGCGGCGCCGGTCGCCGCGTCGAACGCGTACACGCCGTGCCGCCGCGTCGAGACGAACAACCGCCCGTCTTCGACGTCCAGGTCCGTCACCGCGCTGGACAGAGCCGGAGCGATCGCCAGCGGCGCGCCGGTGCGCGCGTTCAGCGCCAGCAGACGCGGACCACGCTCGGCCTCCGGCGTCTCCTCCTCATAGCCCGACCAGCCGTTGAGCCAGAGGACGTCGCCGTGGCGTGCCAGGACGTGAGCGCCCCAGCGCGGCGGACCGCTGAAGGCCCGGTCGACGGACCCGTCGGCGAGCAGATGCACGAGGCCGTGGCGCGGCTCGCCGTCCACCCGTGCGAAGCCGCCGCCGACGTACCAGCCGCCGGCGCCGTCGCTCAGCACCGCCTCCGCGGAGATGTCGCCTTCGCCGGTCTTCCCGAACCCGGGGAAGGTCCGCACGAGTGCTCCCGTGTCCCCGCGCGCGAGCACGAGCGGGCCGGCGGCGGTCCCGGCGACGGTGAACTGGCCGCCGACGTACAGCGTGTCCCCGTCGACCAGCAGGTCGGAGACGGTGCCGTTGACGTACGGCAACCTCGCCGGTGCGGCGGAGGCGGTGGCGGTGACGACGAGCGTCAGCGCGACGGTAAGCAGGCTGCGAGCGACCATTGCGGCGAACGGGGTACCCCGCTCAGGCAAACCTCAGTCGCATCTCAGGCCGAGGTCACGACCGCGAGCCCGAAGCCGACGAAGAAGACGGCCGCGCCGATCATCACAGCGCCGGTCAGCCGGACCTGTCCCTCGCCGAATCGCCGGAACAGCGGGCCCGCGACGAACAGCAGCGCGCCCGCAGCGATCAGGCACCAGCCGGACGCGGCCTGCTCGCCGACGAGGTACAGGACGAGCCAGGCGATGACCAGCAGCCAGGCGCCGAACCCGAGTGCCTGTCCGGCCTTCACGGCACGGCGGCGGGCCCGGAGCGGGCGGCCGCGTCGATGATGCTCCCTGACACGGCGCCGAGCGTACCGGGATGCCCGTCGGCGTACCGTTCCGGTGATGGCGATCGAGCTCATCGGCGTCCCGTTCGACGGGTACGGGAGACCCGGCCATCAAGCGCGAGCCGCCACGGCGCTGCGCGCGGCCGGTCTCCAGGCGGCCCTCGGCGCGCACGACGGGGGAGACCTGGAGCTGCCGGCCGGCATCCCGGAGCGGGGCGCGCGGACCGGCCTGATCAACGAGGACGCGCTGCTGGTCATGGCGGACGCGCTCGGGCGGCGTGTGGCGGCGGCGACGCGGTTCCCGGTCGTCGTCGGCGGCGACTGCTCCGTGCTGCTCGGGATCGTCCCGGCACTCGCGCCGGTCGGGCTGCTGTGCGTCGACGGGCACGAGGACACGATGCCGCTCGACGTGTCCGAGGACGGCGAGGCGGCCAACACCGAGATCGGCCTGCTGCTCGGCCTCACGGGCGGCCTGCTGCCCGCGGGGCTGGACTTCCGGGCGCTCGAGCGCGACGCGCTCGCGCTCATCGGCCCGCGCGACGATGCGTGGCGCGCCCAGTTCGACGTCGCCTCGCTCGCCGGGCTGGGCGTGCACGTCCGCCCGCTCGGCGAGGTCGAGGCGTCGACGGGCGCCAAGGCCGTCGCGCACGTCGGAAGCCCGTGGTGGCTGCACGTCGACCTGGACGTCCTGGATCCGCTGCAGCTCCCGGCCCAGGGCGTGCCGGGCGGCGAGAACGAGCCCGGTGGGCTGAGCTGGGACGAGCTCACCGCGCTGCTGACCGGCGCCGTTGCCGCGGGCGGCTGCATCGGCATGAGCTTCGTGATCTACGACCCCGACCAGGACCCGACCGGCCGGGACGCCGACCGGATCGTGCGGCTGATCGCGGACGTGGTTGCTTAGAGCAGGGCGGCGAGCCCGAAGCAGGCGGCCGCGCCGATCGTGCTGCCGAGCACGAGTCCGAGCGTGCCGGCCCAGCGCGGCAGGTCGTTGCGAGAACGGCGGGGAGAGGGGGAGATCGCGGCCACGGGCGGCGATCTACCCGTTTCCGGCCAGCTTCAGGCTCCCGGGCCCTCGCACGTGCCGGCGGGCATGGACGAGCGCGTCCGCGAGCGTGGGAAGCAGGTGGTTCTCGTGTGCGAGGCGGCCGATGACGCCCACGTGCTCGATCAGCGCCCGGTGCTGCGGCTGCACGGACGTGAGCAGCACGGTGATGCCCCGGCGCTCGAGCTGCGCGATCAGGTCGCTCAGCGCCTGCGCCCCGGTGCTGTCGATCACCCGCAGCCGCCCGAGCCGCAGGATCACCACCTCGACGTCGCTCACGTCGGCCAGCTCCAGCAGGAAGCGCTCGGCCGCTCCGAAGAACAGCGCGCCGTCGAGGCGATAGGCGACGATGTGCTCGTGGAGCAGCGCGTGCTCGAGCGCCGGGTCCACGTCCACCGAGTCGATGGGCTCGCGCTCGAACGACGTGCTGTCGGCCACGGCGATCAGCGCCAGCAACGACGCCAGCGCGACCCCGACGCCGACCGCCAGCACGAGGTCGAAGGCGACGGTGACGAACGCGGTCACCACGACGAGGAGCGCGTCGTCGCGCGTCGAGCGGACGACGTGCGCGACCGTGCCGAACTCGATCATCCGCACCGCGGTGACCATCAGCACGCCGGCCAGGGCGGCGAGGGGGATCCGTGCGAGCAGCGAGGCGAGCGCGACCATCGAGCCGGCGAGCACCACGCCGTGGATGACCGCGGCGGCTCGCGTCCGAGCGCCCGCGCGCACGTTCACGGCGGTGCGGGCGATCGCGCCGGTCGCCGGCATGCCGCCGAAGAACGCCACGGACACGTTCGCCAGGCCTTGGCCGAACAGCTCGCGGTCGGGATCGTGCGGCTCGGCGTCGGCCATCCCGTCGGCGACCTTGGCCGACAGCAGGCTCTCGATCGCGCCCAGCGCGGCCACGGCGAGCGCCGCCGACAGCAGCCGGGGGAGGTCGCCCGCGACGAACGTGGGCAGCTCCGGCAGCGGCAGGCCCGACGGGATCTCGCCGATGCGGTCGACCGAGAGGTCGGCGACCTCGGCGATGACGGTGGCCGCGGCCACGGCGATCAGCGCGGCCGGCAGCCCGCGGCGGACACGCGGCAGCACGACCATCGTCGCGGCCACGAGCGCCGCGATCGCGAGCGCCGGCCACTGCGCGGGCGCCCAGTCCGCGAGCGCCCGGGCCGCGATCACGGCCGTGTTGGTGCCGTCGGGCGTCTCCACGCCGAGCGCGGGCGGGACCTGCTGGAGGAAGATCAGCACCGCGATGCCGACGGTGAAGCCCTCCACCACCGGCCACGGGAGCACGCTCGCGTAGCGGCCGAGCCGCGCCACGCCGGCGAAGACCAGGATCGCTCCGGCGAGCAGCGCGACCACGACGACTCCACCCGGTCCGACGGACGCGACGACCGGCACGAGCACGACGGTCATCGCCCCCGTCGGCCCGCTGACCTGCACGTGCGAGCCGCCGAACACGCCGGCGACGACACCCGCCACGACCGCGGTCACCAGGCCCGCCTCGGCACCCAGCCCGGACGCGACGCCGAAGGCCAACGCCAGCGGGAGCGCGACCACCGCGACCGTGACGCCGGCGAGCAGCTCGCCCGGCCATCCGCGTCGCAGCCCCTGGTAGTCGTGCCGCCGCGGGCGCAGCGCGCGCAGGCGGTCGATCACGCGCGCAGCAGCTCGTCGCGCGTCGCCGTCGCCATGTCGACCAGCATCTCCCGCGCCACGGCGAGCAGGTCGGCCATGCGGGCGTCGGTGAGCGCGTAGAAGACGTTGGCGCCCTCGCGCCGCGCGACGACCAGCCCGGCGCGGCGCAGGATCGCGAGCTGCTGGGAGAGGTGGGCTTGGCTGACGTCCATCGCCGCGAGCAGGTCCGACACCGAGTGCTCGCCCTCGCTGAGCAGCTCGAGCGCGCGGATCCGGACCGGATGGCCGATCGCCTTGAAGAACTCGGCCTTGAGCGCGGGCACGTGGGGCATAATTATTAGAATATAACGAATACGGAATGTCGTGCCCGACGACCTGATAGAACGCGGCGATGCCCAAGCCCCCGCTCCCCGAAGAGCTCCAGGCGCTGCTGTCCCAGCCGCATCCCGCCGTGATGGCGTCGCTCAAGCCCGACGGCTCCCCGCTCACCGTCGCCACCTGGTACCTGTTCGAGGACGGCCGGGTGCTCGTCAACCTCGACGACTCACGCGCTCGCCTGAAGCACCTGAAGGCCGACCCGCGCGTGTCGCTGACGGTGCTCGACAGCGACTGGTACCGGCACGTCTCGCTGCAGGGCCGGGTGGTCGAGCTCAAGCCGGACACGGACCTCGTGGACATCGACCGGCTCTCGACGCACTACCGCGGCGAGGCCTATCCGGTCCGCGACCGCACGCGCACGAGCGCCTGGATCGAGCTCGACCATTGGCACGGGTGGCATGTCTGAGCTACAGTCCGAGGTCGCGATGCAGCCGTTCGGCCTTTCCCTTCTTCTTCTCCTCCCCCGCTAGGGGGATTGCTGCGTGGGCGGCCGCTAGCCGCGAACTCACACCGAAGAAGAAGCGAGAAGAGTCCAGAAAAGGAGCTGCGCCATGGACCCCAACCGGGTCATCATCTTTGACACCACGCTGCGCGACGGCGAGCAGTCGCCGGGCATCAGCCTCAACACCACGGAGAAGCTGGAGATCGCCCACCAGCTCGCGCGCCTCGGCGTGGACGTGATCGAGGCTGGATTCCCGATCGCCTCGCCGGGCGACTTCGAAGCTGTACGAGCGATTGCCAGGGAGGTGCACGGCCCGGTCATCGCGGGCCTCGCGCGTGCGCACGCCGCCGACATCGAGCGCGCCGCCGAGGCCGTCAAGGACGCGGAGCGCCCGCGCGTGCACACGTTCATCTCCACGAGCGACATCCACATCCAGCACCAGCTGAACTCCACGCGGCCGGACGTGCTGGGCCAGGCGCGCGCCGCGGTCGCCCACGCCCGCAGCCTCGTGGACGACGTCGAGTTCTCCCCGATGGACGCCACCCGCGCCGACATCGACTTCACCGCCGAGGTGCTCCAGGCCGCGATCGACGAGGGCGCGACCACGATCAACATCCCGGACACCGTCGGCTTCGCCATGCCGAACGAGTACGCGGCGTTCCTCACCGGGCTGTACGAGCGCGTGCCGGGGCTCAAGGACATCGTCCTCAGCGTCCACTGCCACAACGACCTCGGCCTGGCCGTCGCGAACTCGTTCGCCGGCCTGCAGGCGGGCGCCCGCCAGGTGGAGTGCGCGATCAACGGGCTCGGGGAGCGCGCAGGCAACGCGTCGCTGGAGGAGATCGTGATGCTCCTCAAGACCCGCGAGGAGGCCGTCGGCTTCACCACCGGCGTCAACACGCGTGAGATCGCCCGCACGAGCCGCCTGGTCAGCCGCCTCACCGGCTACGGCGTGCAGCCCAACAAGGCGGTCGTCGGCCGCAACGCCTTCCAGCACGAGTCCGGCATCCACCAGGACGGCGTCCTGAAGGAGCGCTCGACCTACGAGATCATGTCCGCCGCCTCCGTCGGCTTCGACGACGCGAACTCGATCGTGCTCGGCAAGCACTCCGGCCGTCACGCCCTGCAGTCGGCGCTGATGGACCTGGGCTACGACGTGAGCGGCCAGACGCTGAACCAGGCGTTCAAGCGCTTCAAGGAGATCGCGGACAAGAAGAAGCAGGTCACGGCGATGGACCTCGAGGCGCTCGTCACCGACGAGCTCCGCACGGACGAGGGCGCCTACACGCTCGAGTGGTTCGACGTCGAGGCCTCGAGCCGCCGGCCCCCGCACGCGACGGTCGAGATCGTCACGCCCGCCGGCGAGACCGTGCGCGGCGACTTCACCGGCGACGGCCCGATCGACGCCATCTTCCGCGCCATCAACGCGGCGACCACCCGCGAGGTCAAGCTCCGCGACTTCCGCATCGACGCGATCACGTCCGGCCAGGACGCGCTCGGCGAGGCCAGCGTCGTGCTCGAGCTCTCCGGGCAGAACGCGTCCGGCCAGGGCGTGTCGACCGACATCATCGAGGCCGCGGCGCTCGCCTACGTACGCGCGCTCTCGAACGTGGAGCGCAAGGTCATCGCCGCGGCCGAGTCGGCCGAGAGCGGCGAGCCGGTGCTCACGCAGACGCCCTGAGCGCCGCATCCGCCTGGACCGGCATCCCGTGCTCGAGCAGCACGGCGATCCGGTCCGGCGGGACAGGGCGCGAGAACAGGTAGCCCTGGCCGAGCTCCGCGCGCAGCTCGTGCATCAACGCCGCCTGGGCGGGCTCCTCGATGCCTTCGGTGACGATCGCGAGCTGCAGCGAGCGGCCCATCTCGATGATGCCGTGCACGAGCCGGGCGCGCTCGGCGTCCTCGGTCACCCCGCGCAGGAACGACCGGTCGATCTTCAGCACGTCGATCGGGAAGGCCCGCAGGTAGCTGAGCGCGGAGTAGCCGGTGCCGAAGTCGTCGATCGCGAGCCGTACGCCGAGGACCTTGAGCGCCCGGAAGCGCTCCAGCGTGTCCTCGCCGTCGTCGGCCAGCAGCCCTTCGGTGAGCTCGAGCGTGAGCCGCTGCGGCGCGATCCCGGTCTCGGCGAGGACGTCGGCGACGGTCGCCACGAAACCCGGGTCGGCGAGCTGCCGGACGGAGACGTTCACGCTCAGCTGCAACGCGGGGTCCTCCCACTCGGCGAGCTGACGGCACGCGGTGCGGAGCACCCACTCCCCGATCGGCACGATCAGGCCGGTGGCCTCGGCGATCGGGATGAAGCGGGCGGGCGAGATCGGCCCGCTGCACGGGTGCTCCCAGCGCAGCAGCGCCTCGACGCCGAACAGCGTGTGGTCCTCGAGCCGCACGATCGGCTGGTAGGCGAGCGAGAGCTGGCCGCGGCCGAGCGCGCACTCGAGGTCGCGGCCCAGCTCGAGCCGCTCGACCGCCCGCTCGTGCATCTCGCGCTCGAAGGCGGCGAGGCGGCCCTTGCCGCGCTCCTTGGCGGCGTACATGGCGACGTCGGCGTTGCGCAGGACGTCCTCGGAGGTGTCGCCGCCCGCCGCGAGCGCGATCCCGACGCTGGCGGTGAGGGTCAGCGCCTGCCCGCGCACATCGACCGGCAGCTGGAGCGCGGCGCGCAGCCGCTCGGCGACGCCCTCGGCCTCGGCGAGGCCGTCGACGAGCTCGGGCAGCAGCACGGCGAACTCGTCGCCGCCGAAGCGCGCGGCCGTGTCCGTGTCCCGGAGGCCGTCGGCCAGGCGGGTGGCGACCGCGCGCAGCAGCTCGTCGCCGGCCGCGTGGCCGAGGCTGTCGTTGACGAGCTTGAAGTCGTCGAGGTCGACGAACAGCACGCCGACGGCGCCGCCGTGGCGGCGTTCACGCGCCAGCGCCTGCGCGAGCCGGTCCTCGAACAGGGCCCGGTTGGGCAGCCCGGTCAACGTGTCGTGGAACGCCTGGCGGCGCAGCTGGTTCTCGAGCGCGAGGTGCTGGGTGACGTCGCGCAGGTTGAGCAGCACGCCGCCGATCAACGGGTCGTCGATGTGGTTCTCGGCGATCACCTCGACGTGGCGGACGGTGCCGGAGCCGTCCTCGAGGCGCAAGGTGACCTCACGTGTTCCGCTTCCCGTCAGCAGCTCGGCGTGCAGCTCCTCGGCGATCCCGCGGTCCTCGCGGTGCACGCGGTCGAGCAGCGGCCGGCCGATCAGCGTGCTCGGCGACAGCCCGAGGACCCGCTCGACCGACTCGGTGACCCAGAGCACGAGCGTGTCGGCGTCGATCACCACGACGACGCTGGAGGAGTGGCGCACGAGCGCCCGCAGCCGCCGCTCCGCCTCGCGGCCGTGCTCGAGCATGGCCGCCCGGCGGCGGGCACGGGCGACGATCCAGGCGAGCAGGCCGAGCAGCAGCAGCCCGCAGACGAGCGAGCCGGCGGTCGCGGCGCCCGCGCGGGTGCGCGCGGCCGCGGCAGCGTGCGCCTGGCCGGCGATGGCCACGTCCAGCCGGCGCTCGACCTCGAGCATCCTCGGCGCGAAGTGGGAGACCGCGAGCCCGCGTGCCCGCGCCGGGTCGTCGCGCATCATGTTGATCGCGGGCAGCTCAGCGGCGTAGGCCGCGGCGAACGCGGCGGCGACCCCGTTGACGCTCGCGTCGCCGGGCTCGAGCTCATGGAGCCGCTGCAGGTCGGCGGTGACCGCCTGGGCCGAGGTGACCCCGACCTGCTCGGCGACTTCGCCGGTCCGCGTCGCCACCCTGCGCCACAGATCCACCTGCCCGCCGCGCGCTTCGGCGCGGAGGTGCTCCATGACGATCTGCGCCTGGCGCGCCCGATCGGCGTCGCTCGCCGCGCGCTGCGCCACCCACACCATCGCCGCGATCACCAGGACGGTGCCGACCAGCGCGGGGAGCAGCCGCAGCCGAAGTGAGCGATTGGTCACCTGGCGAACATCGGCCGCTTCTCGTCGCGAGTTGAGGACTTAAGCGCAGCGGGGCGGTCACGCACCGGCTGCGCGACGGCCCTGCGCGTACCCGGCGGTGGCCACGGCACCCGCGCGGCTGCCGTCCATCAGGTCCGGGCCCATGGCCTTCAGGCTGGCGTCGTCGGGGACGATCGTCGTCACCGTCGCGCCGCGGCCGCGCAGCGCCGACGCCTCGCGCGAGAGCGCCAGCGAGGTCGCCGTGCGCAGCGCCGCGATGCTCGCCCCTGCGGTGGGAACCAGCACGAGCACGCGGGAGCCGCGGCCGGCGGGCACGGCGTCGAGGTTCACCAGGCTCCAGACGCCGCCGTCCACGTACTCGCGCTCGCCGATCGTCACCGGGGCGAAGATCCACGGCACCGAGCAGGAGGCCAGCACGGCCTCGGCGACGGTCGCCCGGGGCGCATCCGGGGCGCCGAACATCACGCGCTTGCCGGTGGCGCGGTCCACGGCGGAGATCCGCAGCCGCCCGTCGAAGCGCGCGCCGAGGGCGTCGACGTGCGTGCCGAGCTCCGCGAGCGAGCGCTCCGGGCGTGGCGCGCGGCGCAGCACGGCGGCGCGCGCGAGCCGGCCGGCCGGTGCCGTGACCGACAGCGCGACGTTCGCGAACGGCGTCGCCGCGGCCCGCGCGGCCTTGCCGACGGCCGCGAACCGCGGCGCCACGACCTCGTCGAGCTCGTCCGGCACCGCCCGCGCCCACTCGCGCGCGGCGCGCTCGCCCGCGTCGGGGCGCTTGCCCGCCGCGAGCGTCGCGGCCACGATCGAGCCGGCGGACGTGCCGACCAGGTACTCGCAGTCGCGGAAGTCGAGCTGGCTACCGGCCTCGATCCCGTTCAGGACGCCGCGCAGCCACGCCTCTCCGACGGTCCCGCCGCCGCCCAGCACCAACGCGTCCGGAAGCCCGTCGATCACGCTTCCACCGTAGTGACCGGCGAAGTTGTCGTTCGGACGTATGACCCTTCACCGCGGTTTGCGGTGTTGATGGTCCGGAAACCCGCACCTTGAGCAGTCGACGTGTCAGGCGCCGGTTGCGACAGGACCGACATACCGTGCGCCGGGGAACGCGCGCGGCCCAACCAAGGAGCCGCGTTGATGCTGGACCACTGGCGCAACTGATGCTGCCGCACCTGAAGTGTTGAAAGAACGCCTGTATGCGATAACGTACAGGCGTAATGGCGGCAGCTGCTGATCCCACCGTCGCGGCCGTCGGCCCGCGCGTGAAGGCGTTGCGAGAGGCGATGGACCTCTCACTGCGCGACCTCGCGGAGCGGTCCGGCGTCTCCGCCCCGATGCTCAGCCAGGTCGAGCGCGGGGAGACGAGCCCGACGTTGCAGGTGGCCAGCCGCATCGCGTCCGGCCTGGAGCTGCGCCTGTCGCAGCTCTTGCGCCTGGACGAGGAGGGCACCGTCTCGATCGTGCGCGCCGGCGAAGGCCGTCGCGGCGGGACGGCCGGACACGCCTACGAGCTCCTCACCCCGCCGCTGCCCGGCCTGCGCGCCGAGGTCACCCGTCACACGCTGGCTCCCGGCGCCGTCACCGGCGGCCCGGGCGACCCGCCCCGGCACGAGCCGGGCGCGCGTGAGACGGCCCTGATCGAGCGCGGCACCGTCACCTTGCACGTCGAGGACATCGAGCACGAGCTCACCGCGGGTGACTCCGTGACCTTCGACGCCGACCTGTCACATCACTTCGCCAACCTCGGAGAGGAGGAGGCCGTCTTGCTGGCGATCGTGTCAGCGGGCCTGCGCCGGTCATGACCCCCACCACGCTGTTCGACAAGATCTGGTCCGCGCACGAGATCGCGCCGGGGCTCATCTTCATCGACCTCCACCTCGTGCACGAGGTGACGAGCCCCCAGGCCTTCGAAGGCCTCCGGCTCGCCGGTCGTGAGGTGCGCCGTCCCGATCGCACGCTCGCCACCGCCGACCACAACGTGCCGACCGACGGCACGCCGGTCAGCGCGAAGATCCGCGACGCCCTCTCGCGCCGCCAGGTGGAGGCGCTCGAGGCCAACTGCGACGAGTTCGGCATCCCGGTCTACTCGCTCGGGTCCGACCGCCAGGGGATCGTGCACATCATCGGCCCGGAGCTGGGCGTCACCCAGCCGGGCATGACGATCGTCTGCGGCGACTCGCACACGGCGACGCACGGCGCGTTCGGCGCGCTCGCGTTCGGCATCGGCACCTCCGAGGTCGAGCACGTCCTGGCGACGCAGACGCTCTCCCAGCCCAAGCCGAAGTCGATGCGGATCAACTACGTCGGCGAGCTCGGCCACGGCGTCACCGCCAAGGACCTGATCCTCGGCACGATCGGCCAGATGGGCACCAACGGCGCCTCCGGCTACGTCGTCGAGTACGCGGGCGAGCTCATCCGCAACCTCTCGATGGAGGAGCGGATGACGATCTGCAACATGACGATCGAGGGCGGCGGGCGCGCGGGCATGATCGCGCCGGACGAGACCACGTTCGAGTGGGTGCGCGGCCGGGTCGCCGCGCCCGAGGACTTCGACGAGGCCGTCGCGTACTGGAAGACGCTCAAGACCGACGAGGGCGCGACGTTCGACCACGAGATCACGGTCGACGCGTCGAAGATCTCGCCGCTGGTGACGTGGGGCACGACGCCCGGGCAGGTCGTCGGCGTGGCGGGCGCGGTGCCCGAGCCCAACGGCGAGACCGACGAGCGCTCGCTGGTCTACATGGGCCTGGAGGCCGGCACGCCGATCACCGAGCTCACGCTCGACCGCATCTTCATCGGCTCGTGCACGAACGGCCGGATCGGCGACCTGCGCGCCGCCGCCGAGATCGTCAAGGGCCGCAAGGTCGCGTCGACGGTCAAGAACGCGATGGTCGTGCCGGGCTCGGTGCAGGTGGCCAAGCAGGCCGAGTCCGAGGGGCTGGACGTGATCTTCCGCGAGGCCGGCTTCGACTGGCGCACCGCGGGCTGCTCGATGTGCCTGGGCATGAACCCGGACACGCTGGACCCGGGCGAGCGCTGCGCGTCGACCTCCAACCGCAACTTCGAAGGCCGTCAGGGCCGCGGCGGGCGCACCCACCTGGTGTCGCCGGCGATGGCCGCCGCCGCGGCGATCGAGGGCCGCTTCGTCGACATCCGGGAGTGGAACTAGATGGACGCTGTGAAGGTCGTCGCGGGTCCGGTCACCACGCTGGCGCGTGCGGACGTGGACACGGACCAGATCATCCCCAAGCAGTTCCTCAAGCGGATCGAGCGCACCGGCTTCGGCGAGTTCCTGTTCTACGACTGGGCGCAGGAGCCGGGTTGGTCGCTGCCCAAGAACCCGATCCTCGCGACGGGCGCGAACTTCGGCTGCGGCTCCTCGCGTGAGCACGCGCCGTGGGCGCTGCAGGACTACGGCTTCAAGGCGATCGTCGCCTCGAGCTTCGCCGACATCTTCTTCTCCAACTGCACCAAGATCGGCCTGCTGCCGGTCGTGCTGCCCGAGGAGGACGTCAGGGCGCTGATGGAGGCCGGTGAGGCGGAGATCGACCTCGAGGCGCTCGAAGTGCGCTTCGCCGGTCGCTCCGTGCCGTTCGAGCTCGAAGCCGAGCGCCGCCACCGACTGCTGAACGGGCTCGACGACATCGCGCTCACGCTGCAGAAGGCCGAGGACATCTCGTCGTACGAGTCCTCGCGCGAGCGTCCTGGCCCCGTCACTCTCAATCTGTAGGGTCCCGCAACTTATGCCGAACATTGCCCTTCTCCCCGGTGACGGAATTGGCCCGGAAGTGGCCACCGCCGCCATCGAGGTCCTGAACGCCGTCGCGACCGACCTCACCTACGACGAGCACAAAGTCGGTGGTGCCGGCATCGACGAGTACGGCGTCGCCATGACCGACGACACGATGGCGGCCTGCAAGGCCTCCGACGCCGTGCTGCTCGGCGCGGTCGGCGGTCCCAAGTGGGACACGAACGAGACCGGCGCCGTCCGGGCCGAGGACGCGCTCTTCGGCCTCCGCGCCGGCCTCGGCCTGTACGCCAACCTGCGGCCGATCCGCCCACTGCCGGCGCTCTACGACGCCTCGCCGCTCAAGCGCGAGCTGATCGAGAACGTGGACATGCTGATCGTCCGCGAGCTCACCGGCGGCCTGTACTACGGCGAGCGCGGGACCAAGGACGGCCGCGCGTACGACACGCTGGTCTACACGGTCGAGGAGATCGAGCGGATCGTCCGCGCCGGCTTCCGCGCGGCCAAGTCGCGCGTGACGTCGGTCGACAAGGCGAACGTGCTGGACACCTCGCGCCTGTGGCGCGACGTGGCGACGCGCATCCACGCCGAGGAGTTCCCGACCATCGAGCTCGAGCACGAGCTCGTCGACGCCGCCGCGATGAAGCTCATCTCGGCGCCGCGCCACTTCGAGGTGATCGTCACCGAGAACATGTTCGGCGACATCCTCTCCGACGAGGCGTCGATGCTCACCGGCTCGCTCGGCATGCTGCCGACCGCGTCGCTGGGCGGCGACGGCCCGTCGATGTTCGAGCCCGTCCACGGCTCGGCGCCCGACATCACCGGGCAGGGGATCGCCAACCCGATCGGCATGATCCTCTCGGGCGCGCTGCTCCTCCGCCACGGACTCGGCCGGGAGGCCGAGGCGGCTGCCGTAGAATCGGCCGTGGACAAGGCCCTGGACAAGGGCATCCGCTCCAGGGACCTGGGCGGTACCGCGACCACCGCCGAGGTGACCAAGGCGGTGTTGGAGGAGCTGTGACGTGAGCCATCAGATCTGGATGAACGGTGACCTCGTCGGTCACGAGGACGCCAAGGTCCACGTGCTCACGCACGCGCTGCACTACGGGACGAGCGTCTTCGAGGGTGTGCGCGCGTACGAGACGCCGGACGGCGGCTCGGCGGTGTTCCGCCATCAGGACCACATCGACCGGCTGTTCCGGTCGGCCGCGCTCTACCACATGGAGATCCCGTTCTCGAAGGACGAGATCCGCCAGGCGACGTTCGAGACGATCACCGCATCCGGTCTGAAGTCGTGTTACATCCGGCCCCTCGTCTTCCGTGGCGCGGGGCCGATGGGCCTGTACCCGCTGGACTGCCCGGTGGACGTGATCATCGCCGTCTGGGCGTGGGGCGCGTACCTCGGCGACGAGGGCAAGCTCAACGGCGTGCGTGCGCGCGTGTCGTCGTGGCGCCGGATCTCGTCGGACGCCCTGATCCCGACGGCGAAGGCCGGCGGGCAGTACCTGAACTCGATCCTCGCGAAGATCGAGGCCGACAAGGCCGGCTACGAGGAGGCGATCCTCCTGGACGCCAACGGCTACGTCTGCGAGGGCACGGGAGAGAACCTGTTCCTCGTCAAGGACGGGGTCGTGCACACGCCGGGCTTCGCGAACGACATCCTCGAGGGGATCAACCGCGCGGCGGCGATCGAGATCCTGCGCGACCAGGGCTACGAGGTCGTCGAGCGCAACATCGCGCGCGGTGAGCTCTACCGCGCCGACGAGATCTTCATGACCGGCACCGCGGCCGAGCTGACGCCGATCCGCGAGGTCGACGACCAGCCGGTCGGCGACGGCACGCGCGGCCCGGTCACGACCGAGATCCAGGCGATCTTCGAGGACGCGCTGCACGGCCGGTCCGAGCGCTACGCGGACTGGCTCGACAAGGTGCCGACGGCGGTCTCGTAATGGACGTCGTCGTCTACGACACCACCCTGCGCGACGGCATGCAGGGCGAGGGGATGTCGCTCTCGGTCGAGGAGAAGGTGCGCGTGGCGCGCATCCTCGACGAGCTCGGCGTGCCGATGATCGAGGCGGGCTTCCCGACCTCGAACCCGAAGGAGCTCGAGCTGTTCGAGCGCCTGCGCGACGCCGGCCTGCGCGCCGACGTGTGCGCGTTCGGGATGACGCGCCGGCGTGGCGTCTCCGCCGAGGAGGACGCGGCGTTGCGCGTCCTCGCGGAGTCGTGGACGCCGGTGTCGACGATCGTCGGCAAGACGTGGGGCCTGCACCTCGAGAAGGTCGTGAAGGTCGACCGCGAGGAGAACCTGCGGATGATCGCCGAGTCGGTCGCCTTCCTCGTGGCGTCCGGCAAGCGCGTCATCTACGACGCCGAGCACTTCTTCGACGGCTTCTTCGACGACTCCGGGTACGCGATCGCGTGCCTGACCGCCGCGCTGGAAGCGGGTGCCGAGAACCTCACGATGTGCGACACGAACGGCGCGACGCTGCCGCACCAGGTGGCGTCGGCGGTCCGGGCCGTGCGCGAGGCGCTGCCCGGCGCCGCGCTCGGCATCCACACGCACAACGACGCTGAGTGCGCGGTCGCCAACTCGCTGGCCGCGATCGCCGAGGGCGCGGTGATGGTTCAGGGGACCATGAACGGCTACGGCGAGCGCTGCGGCAACGCCAACCTGATCTCGATCATCCCGAACCTGCAGTTGAAGATGGGCAAGCAGTGCCTGCCATCGCTGGAAGGGCTGACCGAGGCGTCGCACCTGGTCGCGGAGATGCTCAACCTGCAGCCGAACGCCAACCAGGCGTACGTGGGCAAGAACGCGTTCGCGCACAAGGGCGGCATGCACGTCGCGGGCGTGAACGCGGACCCGTCGACGTTCGAGCACATCGACCCGGCGGTCGTCGGCAACTCGCGCGAGGTCCTCGTGAGCGAGCTGGCCGGCAAGGGCACGGTCATCGCCCACGCGGGCGGCGACCTGGACGACGTGACCGCCTCGCGCGTGGTCGAGCGCGTGAAGGAGCTCGAGCACCGTGGCTTCCAGTTCGAGGCCGCCGACGGCTCCTTCGAGCTGCTGATCAAGCGCGAGACCGGCGACTACCAGCCGCTCTTCACGCTCGAGTCCTGGCGGGTGATCGCCGAGAAGCGCGCCGACGGGCGCGTGGAGACCGAGGCGACGATCAAGGTCTGGGTCGGCAACCAGCGGTTCGTGCGCACGGCCGAGGGCAACGGCCCCGTCCACGCGCTCGACCAGGCCTTGCGCGCCGCGATCGGCGAGCGGTTCCCGCACCTGCGGGACATCAAGCTCGTCAACTTCAAGGTCCGCATCCTGGACGAGTGGAAGGCGACGGGGGCGACGACCCGCGTGCTGCTCGACGCGTCCGACGGCGAGTCGACGTGGGGTGCGATCGGCGTGCACGAGAACGTGATCGAGGCGTCGTGGGACGCGCTGGTGGACTCGCTGGAAGCGGGCATGCTGCGCTCGCAGGCGTCGGCGACGACCTCCTCGTGACGGCCGGCGCGCGGCCCGTCCGAGCCCCGGGGCACCCTTCTTCGTCGTGATCCCGGTCGCCCGTCCGGTCCTCGGACCCGAGGAAGAAGCCGCCGTCGTCGAGGTGCTGCGCTCGCGGCACCTCTCGCTCGGCCCGCGCGTGCCGGCCTTCGAGGCGGGCTTCGCCGCGCGCGTCGGGGCGCCGTACGCGTCCGCGGTCTCCTCGGGCACGGCGGCGCTGCACCTCGCGCTGCGCGCGGTGGGCGTCGGCGAGGGCGACGAGGTGATCACGTCGCCGTTCTCGTTCGTAGCCTCGGCCAACTCGATCCTGTACGAGCGCGCGAAGCCCGTGTTCGTCGACATCGACCCGGTGACGCTCAACCTCGACGTGGAGGCGGCGGCGGCCGCGATCACGGACCGGACGACGGCGCTGCTGCCGGTGCACATCTTCGGCTACCCCGCGGACACGCCGGCGCTCGAGGCCCACGGGCTGCCGATCGTCGAGGACGCGTGCGAGGCGCTGGGCGCCGTGCACGCCGACGGCGTGCGCGTCGGCGGCCGCGGCCATCCGTCGGCGTTCGGCTTCTACGCCAACAAGCAGCTCACCACGGGTGAGGGCGGGATGCTCACGATGGGCTCGGCCGAGCACAAGGAGCGCGTGGACTCCGAGCGCAACCAGGGCCGCGCGCCGGACATGGGCTGGCTGGATCACGACCGGCTGGGCTTCAACTACCGGCTCACGGACATCGCCTGCGCGCTGGGGCTCGTCCAGCTCGACCGGCTCGACGGCATGCTCGCCGACCGCGCGCGGGTGGCCTCGTGGTACCGCGAGGCGCTGGCCGACGTGGAAGGCCTCGAGCTGCCGTGCGAGGACTTCGGCGGCGACGTGCGCGGCTGGTTCGTGTTCGTCGTCCAGCTCCCGCGGTCGGTCGACCGCGACGAGACGATCCGGGCGCTGCTCGCCCGTGGCGTGCAGTCCAAGCCGTACCTGCCCGCGATCCACCTGATGTCCTTCTACCGCGAGGCGTTCGGCTACCGCGAGGGCATGTTCCCGGTGTGCGAGGACGTCGCCGCGCGGTCGATCGCCCTGCCGTTCTTCCCCGAGCTGTCCGAGGGGCAGGTCGCGGAGGTCGCCGAAGCGCTAGCCGATGTCCTTCAGGTAGCCCACGAAGCCGGGGCCGCCTAGGGCCTTGGCGATGCGGGGGCTCGGCGCGCGCCGGACCTCGCGCTCCCGGAACCCGTACGCGTCGTACAGCGCGCGCGCCGGGGTGTTGTGCAGGCCGGTGTCCAGCGCGAGGCGCCGGCAGCCGGCCCGCGCGGCGTCCTGCTCGGCGCGGCGGAGCAGGCGCTGCGCCAGGCCGAGGCGGCGGTAGCGCTCGTGCACCGCGAGCGCGTCGACGTAGTAGGCGTCCAACGGTGGCTGCGGCGCGACCCCGCCCGCCGCGTACAGGTGCTTGAACGTGCCGGTCAGGCTCCACGGCGGCACGCGCGTGAGCGTCAGGCGGATGAAGCGGCGCGAGAGGCGGTCGCCATCGCGGACCGGGAACGCGGTGAGCACGCCGGCGACGAAGTCGTCCTCGGGCGTCACGAGCACCTGCGTGTACTCGAAGCTCGCGGCGTGCCCGGGCTGGGCGAACGCCCGCTGCAGCAGCTTCAGCGCGCGGCGCTCGCTGCCCGCGTAGGCGGTGTAGTACGGCTTCGCCGACTCGAACAGCAGCGGGACGCACGCGTCGTCGGGGCGCGCGGGGCGGACGAGCAAATCCATCTTGGGTCATGATGGCGGGCGATGTCGCGCTTCTCGCTGCCACCTGATCCCGTCTTCGTCACGCTCAACGCCTCGATCGGCTTCGACTGGCGCCTGTATCCCTATGACGTCGAGCAGTCGCGGGCCCACGCGACGATGCTCGCCTCCGCGGGGATCATCACCGATGCCGACCGCGACGAGCTGCTCAAGGGCCTCGATCGCGTGCAGGCCGAGCTCGACGCGAACGAGTTCAAGTTCCTCGACGACGACGAGGACATCCACATGGCGGTCGAGCGCCGGCTGACCGAGATCGTCGGGCCGGTCGGCGGCAAGCTGCACACCGCGCGCTCCCGCAACGACCAGGTCGCGACCGACATGGCGATGTTCACCCGCGCGCACGCGCTGCGGGCGATCGAGGCGCTGCAGGATCTGCAGACCGTGCTCGTGCGGGTCGCGGAGGCCCATCTCGATTGGCCGATGCCCGGCTACACGCATCTCCAGCGGGCGCAGCCGGTGTACCTGTCACACCACCTGCTGGCCTATTTCTGGATGTTCAAGCGCGACGCGGCGCGGTTCGAGCTGGTGCTGGGCGGGACGAGCGAGCTGCCGCTGGGCGCGGGCGCGCTGGCGGGCGTCAACTTCCCGACCGACCGCCGGCTGGTGGCGAGCGAGCTCGGCTTCGCGGGCGTCGTCCCGAACTCGATCGACGCGGTCTCCAACCGCGACTTCGTGCTCGACTACCTCAACGCCGCGGCCACGTGTGCCACGCACCTCTCGCGCCTCGGCGCGGAGATCGTCCTGTGGTCCTCGGAGGAGTTCGGCTTCTGCGAGGTGCGAGACGACTGGGCGTCGTCGAGCTCGATCATGCCGCAGAAGAAGAACCCGGACGCGGCCGAGCTGCTGCGGGCGAAGGCGCCGCGGATCGTCGCCCACCTGAGCGGGCTCCACGGCGTCATGCACGCGCTTCCGCTGACCTACAACAAGGACATGCAGGAGGACAAGGAGCATCTCTTCGACACGGTCGACACGCTCGAGCTGACGCTCGCGGCCGCGCGCGGGATGCTCGAATCGATGACGTTCAAGCGCGAGCGCCTGGCCGCCGCCGCGACCGACGAGATGCTCGCGGCCGTGGACGTGGCGGACATGCTCGTCAAGCGCGGGATCCCGTTCCGGCAGTCGCACGGCATCGTCGCCGGGCTCGTGCGCACCGCGGTGGAGTCGGGCCGCGTGCTGTCCCAGCTGACGCCCGAGGAGCTCCGCGAGCACTCCGAGGTGTTGGATGACGACTTCTACGCGGTGCTATCCCAAGGGGCGTGGCTGGAGTCCAAGGAGAGCGAGGGCGGAACCTCGCTGGCCCGGGTGCGCGAGCAGCTCGCCCACGCCAAGGCAGCACTCGATCAGACGACCTAGGCGCTCCGTCGACGCCGCCGGCTTCGCCGGGGCAGTCGACCTCGGCTGGGGAGATCGCTTCGCGGATCTCCCTGGGCGCTGACTTCTACGACCGGCCGGTGCTCGACGTCGCACCGGACCTCCTCGGCTGCATCGTCGAGTTCGAGGGCTGCGCCGGCCGGATCGTGGAGACCGAGGCCTATCACCACACCGAGCCGGCCTGCCACGCCTACGTCGGCCTGACCGCCCGGACCTCCGTGCTGTACGGAGCCCCGGGCACGGCCTACGTGTACCGGTCCTACGGGATCCACGCGCTCCTGAACGCCGTCTGCGAGTCCTACGACGTCGGCGCGGCGGTCCTGATCCGCGCGCTCGAGCCGCTCGAGGGCCTCGAGGCGATGCGCGAGCGCCGCGGCGCGGGCGAGCTCACCAACGGCCCGGGCAAGCTCACCCAGGCGATGGGCATCGACCTCACCGAGAACAACACGTCGTTGGTGGACGGTCCGATCGTGATCCGCCGCGGGGAGCCGCTGGAGTACGTGACCGGCCCACGGATCGGCATCACCAAGGCGGCGGAGCTGCCGTGGCGGTTCTGCGCCCTCGGATTCCGCGAGGTGTCGAAGCCCTGGCCGCCGGGGTTCCGGGCGTCGCTGCGCTGAGCCGTCATCCCGCTGCGCCATCGCCGTGGCGCTCAGCGCGCGACGCGCCGGGCCTCGCGGCCGCGTCCGGGGAGCACACCGTCGGGCGTCGCGTCAAGCAGCTCGGTCGCTTCGCGGGCGAGCCGCTTGACCCGCCGCACGCCGGCGTGCTCTGGGCTGGTCAGGCCGGCTGGGGCCGGCGAGCCCCCGCGTGGGGCCAACCCGCGCCCGCGGGCTCAGCCGCACCGAGCGTGCACGTTCCCACTGCACAGGTGGAAAAGTGAACGCTCGCGTGGCGTCCGGCACGCGAACGTCGCGAGACCGACTGCATAGGTACAAAACTCGACGTTCGCGCGGCGAACCCGCCCCCGGGACGCGCGCGAGGCCCGCGCCCGGGCGCAATCCGGCGCAGCCGCTCACCCGCACAAGAGCGCACCGGCGCCCGGCGGGTCAAGCGGCTCGCCGCGAAGCGCGAGTTGCTTGACGCGCCGCCCGACGGTGTGCTCCCGAGTCACGCACCGCACCCAAGAGCGTCACCTGAGCTGAGCGCCGCGCCGCCCGCCGCGCTCGGTCAGCGCCGCGCTCGGTCAGCGCCGCGCTCGGTCAGCGCCGCGCGTGGGTCCCGCCGTGCGTCCCGCGCGGAGCTTCCGCGCCGCGCGGGTCTAGCCGGTGCCGGTGGCGCCCGTGCCGCCCGCGGCGGGCGCGGTCCCACCGGTGCCACCGGCTCCGCCGGTCCCACCCGTTCCCGGGTCGGTCGGCGCGACGGTCGGGGCGGGTGTCTGGGCGGGCGGCGCGGTCGGCACCGGCGTCTGCGCGGGCGGCGCCTCGTTCTCGGGCGGGGCCTGGGTGCCGCCACCGGTGCCGTCGGTCGACGACGGGGGCGGCGCGGCGGACGTCGGGGCGGGCGTGGCGGTGCCCGGAGCGACGCCGCTCGGGGTGGGCGTCGGCTTCTCGCGGCCGTTGCCGCCGTCGGCCTTCGGGAGCGGGTCGATCTTGAGCAGCGACATCATGAACGACTTCCAGATGCCGGCCGGGAAGGTGCCGCCGGCGACCGGCTCACCCTGGAACTCGGTCTCCATCGGCTTGAACTTGTCGGGGTAGCCGACCCAGACGGCGACCGTGTACTCCTTGGTCCAGCCGACGAACCACGCGTCGCCGTAGGACTCGGTCGTGCCCGTCTTGCCCGCGACCATCACGCCCGGGATCTGGGCGCGCGTCGCGCTGCCCTCCTTGACGACGTTCGTCAGGATCTGCTGGACCTGGGAGGCGATGTGCGGCTTGAGCACGCGCGTGCGCTCGCGCTTGTTCACCATCCGCTTGCCGTTCTCGTTCTTGACGACCTTGGCCTTCTTGCCCTTGCCCTGTTCGATCTTCTCGATGCCGACGGGGCCGGGGACCGGCAGGCTCCGCTTGCTCTGGCCGGGGGACAGGCTGCCGGTGACGAGCAGGCCGCCGGTGGCGAACGTCTCGTAGGCGTGGGCCATGTCCAGCGGCGTGACGCCCCGGCGCAGGCCGCCGAGGGCGCTCGCGAGGTTCGTGGACACCGAGGTGCGGACACCCATCTCGCGCGCGAGCCGCGCGACCTTCTTCATCCCCACCTTCTTCGCCACCTGGACGAAGACGGCGTTGTCGGAGAACGTGGTCGCGTTCGCGAGCGTGGTCACGCCCGCGTAGGCGTCGTCGTAGTTGTTGACGGTGAAGCGCTCACCACCCTTGAGGATGTAGGTGAGCTTCTTCGACTCCCACGTCGAACCTGGGCTGATGCCGCGGTTGAGCGCCTCGGCGAGCACGAACGGCTTGAACGACGAGCCGGGCTGGCGCTGGCCCTGGGTGGCCAGGTTGAACGGCTTCTCCGCGTAGTCGTCGCCGCCGACCATCGCCCGGACCATGCCGTCCTTGTTGGAGATGGCCACGAGCGACGCCCGCGGACCGTCCGGGTTCGGCAGCCAGTCCTTGATCGACTTCTCGGCGGCCCGCTGAAGCTTGGAGTCGATCGTCGTCGTGACCCGCAGACCGCCGTCGAACGCCTTCGCCGCGCCCTGCTGGCCGCCGCCGAGCTGGTCGACGACCTGCTGCTTGACCCAGGACGTGAAGTACGGGAACTCCGTGTCCTCCTTGGGGAAGGTCAGGTCGTACCGCGTCGGGATCGGCTGCCGCTTGCCCTCCTCGTACACGTCGCGCGGGATGTTCCCGAGCTCGTACATGCGCAGGAGGACCAGGTCACGGCGCTTCTGCGCGGCGACCGGGTGCGCCACCGGGTCGTATGCGCTGGGCGAGGCGACCACGCCGGCGATCAACGCCGCCTCGTGCGGCAGCAGCACCGCGGCGCAGTTGGGCTCGCACTTGTCGTGGTTGTACGCGAAGTACGTGCGCGCGGCCGACTCGACGCCGTACGCGCCGTTGCCGAAGTAGATCGTGTTCAGGTAGTTGCGGAGGATCCGGTCCTTCGACCACCGGCGCGTGAGCTGGTAGGCGAGCGCCGCCTCGCGCAGCTTCTGGAACACGGTGCGCTCGTTCTCCGCGGCGAGCTGGATCTTCACGTACTGCTGCGGGATGGTCGAGGCGCCCTGAACCGCCCGGCCCTCGGCCGTGTTCTGGAACGCCGCACGCAGGATGCCCCGCACGTCGACGCCCGAGTTCGTCCAGAAGCGCCGGTCCTCGATCGCGACCATCGCCTGCTTCATCACCGGCGCGATCTGCTCCTCCGACAGGTAGATCCGCCGGTCGTTGCCGGTGAGCGTCCCGATCTGCTCCCCGCGCTTGTCGAGCAGCACCGAAGGCTGCGCCGGCGCGTCCAGCGGCTCGAGCCGCGGAAGGTCCGCGGCGAGCGCCATGAACAGCCCGAACGCCGTCGAGATCGCCGCGAGGATCCCCAGGAAGAACAGGACGATCAGCACCCGCAGCTTGCGCACCCGGAAGCGCTTCTTGCGCCGCCGGCGGGGCCAGAACCGAAGTCGTCCGCCCTTGCCGCTACGCGTACGCGCGCGCTCACGCGGGAACTCAACGACCGACCCGTTCCCGTTGAGGTCGTCTGCCTCGCCCGGAGTGGTGGTGGTTCGCTCGCGATCGCTCATGACAGGGTGCTGGGTCCCCGACCTAGGACCGGAGACTCTGCCACGGATCAAGCCGAGGCGGGTGGCGGGCGGACCAAGCCCGGCCAGGTCGTTCGACTCTAGCATCGGCCTGGACGGAACCGTCCGCCTGCTGAGGCGCCGCCGGCGCCCCTTCCCTGGGGTGATCGGCCCCCGTGCCAGGGGGCTTGAACCGGGTTCCCCCGAACCGAGGAGCGCGCAACGGACGAACCCGTCGGCCGGGCGCCGGGACGGCCGTGACTCGGTGGGCACCAGCGATTGGGGGGCGAGCGGGCAGGCGCGGCGCCCGCCCACGGGCGCGCCGCGCGCGATCACGCACGCGAGGCGGCGCGAGCACGACGCGAGGCGGCGCGAGGCGGCGCGGGCACGATGCGAGGCGGCGTGGGCACGCAAGCGAGGCGGCGCGAGCTGCGCCGGTACGCCGGCGAGCTCCCCGGAGCTCGTCCTGGGTCGGCTCGGCCGCCACCGGCACGGCCGATCCCCACCTGCCGGCCGCCGCCGTCTGGCATCAGGCGCGGACCAGCTAGGGAGGCGTGCTGCTTCCGCGGCGCCTTGCCTCGGCTGTCTAGACGGGAAGCGCACCGTGTCCGAGCGACGTGGTCCCGCACACAGGCGCGTCCCCGCCGCCACCGACGCGCGATCGCTACGAAGCAAGCGCGCGGGGGGAGGGCGCCTACAGGACGTCCCCCGGGAACTGGCGCGAGCCGGACGGCCGCGCGACGCGCACACGCGGGGGCGCGCACACGATGGGGCGCTGCGGCACGCCGAGGGCGTCTGAGGGGCCTCGAAACGGGGCTCCTGAAAAATTTCTTCGGCGGCCCCTTGTAGGCCGGAGAGGCGCTGCTACTCTTCTGCGCCGCAGCGGGGTGAGGCAACGCCCTCCGGCCGACAGGACTGTGGTCCGGGAGGCGGGTACGCTAAACTCCACTGCCCCTTTGAAGCGCTAAGCTTCATAGGGCCGGAGCCGAAAGGCGCCGGGCGAGACGCGCTAAGCTTCTCGGCCCGGAGTCAAGAGGCGCCGGGCCTGAGGCGCTAAGCTTCAAGGCCTGGAGCCAAACGGCGCCGGACACGGAGCTGCTAGGCTCCAACATAGCGCAGCACTCGGCGGAATCCCCGCCGCAAGCGAGGCGCAGCGGTCTTTGAAAACTCAACAGCATGCACATTGATGGCTTCCTTAGTCATCGATTGTGTCCAGGTTTCGTTACTCCGACGCCCTGTAACCCAGGGTGGACGGAATAAGGAATCAAGTAGTAAGAAGTACCAGCAGTACTGAGCAGTAACCCTGTCAATCGCTCAGCCGGCCTCATGTGTACTGGTCGGCTCTCGTGTAGCGAGAGACACTCTTTGTGAAGTTCTTCACGGAGAGTTTGATCCTGGCTCAGGACGAACGCTGGCGGCGTGCTTAACACATGCAAGTGGAGCGACGAAGCGGACTTCGGTCCGTGGCAGAGCCGCGAACGGGTGAGTAACACGTGGGTAACCCACCCCAATGACCGGGACAACCCGAGGAAACTCGGGCTAATACCGGATGTTCTGTACTTTCGTAAGGAAGTCCAGCAAAGATAGCTTCGGCCTTCGCATTGGGACGGGCCCGCGGCCCATTAGCTTGTTGGTGAGGTAACGGCTTACCAAGGCGACGATGGGTAGCTGGTCTGAGAGGACGATCAGCCACACTGGGACTGAGACACGGCCCAGACTCCTACGGGAGGCAGCAGTGGGGAATCTTGCGCAATGGGCGAAAGCCTGACGCAGCAACGCCGCGTGGGGGAAGAAGGCCTTCGGGTTGTAAACCCCTTTCAGTTGGGACGAAGCTTCCAGTGTTAATAGCGCTGTGGAGTGACGGTACCTTCAGAAGAAGCCCCGGCTAACTACGTGCCAGCAGCCGCGGTAATACGTAGGGGGCAAGCGTTGTCCGGAATCATTGGGCGTAAAGCGCGTGTAGGCGGTCCGGTAAGTCCGCTGTGAAAGTCGGGGGCTCAACCCTCGGATGCCGGTGGATACTGTCGGGCTTGAGTACGGAAGAGGCGAGTGGAATTCCTGGTGTAGCGGTGAAATGCGCAGATATCAGGAGGAACACCAATTGCGAAGGCAGCTCGCTGGGACGTTACTGACGCTGAGACGCGAAAGCGTGGGGAGCAAACAGGATTAGATACCCTGGTAGTCCACGCTGTAAACGATGGGCACTAGGTGTGGGGGGTGTCGACTCCCTCCGTGCCGAAGCTAACGCATTAAGTGCCCCGCCTGGGGAGTACGGCCGCAAGGCTAAAACTCAAAGGAATTGACGGGGGCCCGCACAAGCAGCGGAGCATGTGGTTTAATTCGACGCAACGCGAAGAACCTTACCTGGGCTTGACATGTTCGTGACCTCCCTGGAAACAGGGCTTCCCTTCGGGGCACGATCACAGGTGGTGCATGGCTGTCGTCAGCTCGTGTCGTGAGATGTTGGGTTAAGTCCCGCAACGAGCGCAACCCCCGTCGCATGTTGCCAGCATTTAGTTGGGGACTCATGCGAGACTGCCGGTGACAAACCGGAGGAAGGTGGGGATGACGTCAAGTCATCATGCCCCTTATGTCCAGGGCTACACACGTGCTACATTGGCGCGTACAGAGGGCTGCGATACCGTGAGGTGGAGCGAATCCCTTAAAGCGCGTCTCGGTTCGGATTGTAGGCTGAAACCCGCCTACATGAAGGCGGAGTTGCTAGTAATCGCGGATCAGCATTGCCGCGGTGAATACGTTCCCGGGCCTTGTACACACCGCCCGTCACACCATGGAAGCAAGTAACACCCGAAGCCGGTGGCCTAACCCTTGTGGAGGGAGCCGTCGAAGGTGGGACTCGTGACTGGGGTGAAGTCGTAACAAGGTAGCCGTACCGGAAGGTGCGGCTGGATCACCTCCTTTCTAGGGAAGCTCCAGGACTTGGAGCGCCGGCGACAACCAGGTGGGCATACCGTCCGCCTCGAGTTTGACTCGGTACCTAACGTCGACCGGACCTGGCTCGAGCACTTAGCTCGGGCATGCTGTTGAGTTTTGAGAGACCGTCCGCCCAGTCCGGGCGACGCCTCGAAGCGGACCTTGAAAACTGCACAATCATGCCAACGAACACCGCCTTCACCGGCGGTGTGAACGGGTATCACCTGCAATTACGCAAGTAATTGCGGATCACCGTCAAGATAGGAAGGGCACATGGTGGATGCCTTGGCACCAGGAGTCGATGAAGGACGTGAACGGCTGCGATAAGCCGCGGTTAGGCGCTGAATAGCCAGTGACCCGCGGATCTCCGAATGGGGAAACCCAGCGCTGTTAGTACGGCGTTACCACCCGCTGAATATATAGGCGGGATGGGGGCAAGCCGGGGAACTGAAACATCTCAGTACCCGGAGGAAAGGAAATCAACCGAGACTCCCCGAGTAGTGGCGAGCGAAAGGGGAATAGCCCAAACCGGGCTGGTGTAAGCGCACACGCGTTGCCAGTTCGGGGTTGTAGGGCCTCTGTCCGAGAAGTGTGTTTCTCGGCGGGAGTTACCAAATCAGTCGATAGCGGAAGCGCGTGGAACCGCGCACCACAGAGGGCAATCGTCCCGTACGCGAAATCGAGCTGATCTCCCGATGAGGTACCTGAGTAGGTCCGCTCCCGTGAAACGCGGACTGAATCTGGGGGGACCACCCTCCAAGGCTAAGTACTCCCTGGTGACCGATAGCGGACAAGTACCGTGAGGGAAAGGTGAAAAGTACCCCGGAAGGGGAGTGAAATAGTACCTGAAACCGTGTGCCTACAAGCGGTCGGAGCAGACTTGTTCTGTGACGGCGTGCTTTTTGCATAACGAGCCGGCGAGTTACTCGTCTGCGGCAAGGTTAAGCGATGAGCGGAGCCGAAGCGAAAGCGAGTCCGAATAGGGCGATTTAGTCGTAGGCGGTAGACCCGAAACTGAGCGAGCTACCCATGGGCAGGTTGAAGCGCGGGTAAGACCGCGTGGAGGACCGAACCGACCTAGGTTGAAAACTGGGCGGATGACCTGTGGGTCGGAGTGAAAGGCTAATCAAGCTCAGAGATATCTGGTTCTCTCCGAAATATATTTAGGTATAGCCTCGGATAAATTCCGTGGCGGCCGTAGAGCACTGTTTGGTCTAGGGGGCCCACCAGCTTACCGAAATCAGGCAAACTCCGAAGACCGTCACGGCTACTCCGGGAGTCAGTTGCTGGGGGATAAACTTCAGCGTCAAGAGGGAAACAGCCCAGACCGACAGCTAAGGTCCCTAAGTTCTAGCTAAGTGGCAAACGATGTCCGGGTGCATAGACAACCAGGAGGTTGGCTTAGAGGCAGCCATCCTTGAAAGAGTGCGTAACAGCTCACTGGTCAAGTGTCCGGGCGCGGATAATGTAACGGGGCTCAAGCTAGACACCGAAGCTTCGGGTTCGACGTAAGTCGAGCGGTAGGAGAGCGTTCCCATGGCAGTGAAGCGGCGGGGGAACCCAGCCGTGGAGCCCTGGGAAGTGAGAATGCCGGCATGAGTAACGAAAGAGGAGTGAGAATCTCCTCCACCGATTTCCTAAGGATTCCTAAGTAAAGTTCGTCTGCTTAGGGTTAGTCGGGACCTAAGGCGAGGCCGAAAGGCGTAGTCGATGGACAACAGGTTGATATTCCTGTACCACGTCGCAATCATTTGACCGATGGGGGGACGGGGAAGGCTATGGGAACCCAGGCGACGGTAGTCCTGGGTCAAGCATGTAGGGGGAGCTCATGATAAATGCGGAGCTCCATAACCTGAGGTGCGATGACAGCTGGCTGTAAGCCGGCGAGTCCCGGACGCCATGCCTCCGAGAAAAGCCTCTAGGGAGATTGCACGTGCCCGTACCAAAACCGACACAGGTGGGAAAGTAGAGAATACTAAGGTGATCGAGATAACCATCGTTAAGGAACTCGGCAAAATCGCTCCGTAACTTCGGGATAAGGAGCGCCCTAGTAGGGTGAAGCACCTCGCGTGCGGAGCCCGAGAGGGCCGCAGTGAATAGGTTCAACCGACTGTTTACCAAAAACACAGGTCTCTGCTAAGTCGTAAGACGACGTATAGGGGCTGACGCCTGCCCGGTGCCGGAAGGTTACGTGGAGGTGTTAGGCGCAAGCCGAAGCACTGAAACTAAGCCCCGGTAAACGGCGGCGGTAACTATAACCGTCCTAAGGTAGCGAAATTCCTTGTCGGGTAAGTTCCGACCTGCACGAATGGCGTAACGAGTTGAACGCTGTCTCAACGATGGGCTCGGTGAAATTGCAGTCTCGGTGAAGATGCCGAGTACCCGCGGCTAGACGGAAAGACCCCGTGAACCTTTACTACAACCTGGTATTGGAGTGCGGTGCATCTCGCTCAGGATAGGAGGGAGGCTTTGAAGCATTGGCTGCGGCTGATGTGGAGCCAACCTTGAGATACCTCCCTTGATGTATTGTGCTTCTAACACTGCGCCGTTATCCGGGCAGTGAACAGTGCCAGGCGGGTAGTTTGACTGGGGCGGTCGCCTCCCAAAATGTAACGGAGGCGCGCAAAGGTTCCCTCAGTACGGTTGGAAATCGTACGCAGAGTGCAAAAGCAGCAAGGGAGCTTGACTGTGAGACCGACAGGTCGAGCAGGTGCGAAAGCAGGCTTTAGTGATCCGGCGGTAGCAAGTGGAAGTGCCGTCGCTCAACGGATAAAAGGTACTCCGGGGATAACAGGCTTATCGAGTCCAAGAGTCCACATCGACGACTCGGTTTGGCACCTCGATGTCGGCTCGTCGCATCCTGGGGCTGAAGTAGGTCCCAAGGGTTGGGCTGTTCGCCCATTAAAGCGGTACGCGAGCTGGGTTCAGAACGTCGTGAGACAGTTCGGTCCCTATCTGCCGTGGGCGTTGGAGAATTGAGAGGATTCGTCCCTAGTACGAGAGGACCGGGATGAACGCACCTCTGGTGTATCTGTTGTCCTGCCAAGGGCACCGCAGGTTAGCTACGTGCGGACCAGATAACCGCTGAAGGCATCTAAGCGGGAAGCTGACCTCGAGATGAATTCTCCCACCTCCTCGAGAGGGTAAGAACCCTGGTAGACCACCAGGTTGATAGGCCGGATGTGGAAGAGCGGTAACGCTCGTAGCAGACCGGTACTAATGGTTCGAGGGCTTGACGGATATATTTTCCGTGATGCCCGTCGTTGGCAGGATTGTGCAGCTTTGAAGGCCCGCTTGAGGCGAGGTCTTGACAAATTTCTGGTGGCTATTGCGCGGGGGAAATACCTCTTCCCATTCCGAACAGAGCAGTCAAGCCCCGTAGCGCCGATGGTACTTGACCTGAAAGGGTCTGGGAGAGTAGGTCGCCGCCAGTTCTTGAATAAGCAGTACGACGAGCCGCCCAGTGGGCGGCTCTTTGTCGTTCTATGGCGTATACCGAGCTGATCACGACCGAGCGCCTGGTGCTCCGCCGTTGGCACGCGCCGACGCACACGCCGGCGCTCGCCGCGCTCAACGCGCTGCC
Source organism: Solirubrobacter pauli (assembly GCF_003633755.1). Taxonomy (GTDB): domain Bacteria; phylum Actinomycetota; class Thermoleophilia; order Solirubrobacterales; family Solirubrobacteraceae; genus Solirubrobacter; species Solirubrobacter pauli. The sequence goes on along the minus strand of NZ_RBIL01000002.1, from coordinate 1,822,874 downwards.
CGAAGCGGTGCGGTTCCTCAATGCCGGGGTGCCGTTCACGCCCGAGGAGTCCGCTGGACAATCCGCCCGGTTCGCCGCCCACTGGGACCGCTACGGCTTCGGGCTGTGGGCGGTGGAGGTCGCCGGCGCGTGCGTGGGGTTCACCGGGCTATGCCACCCGCTGTGGTTCCCGGCGTACGCGTCTGAAGTGGAGATCGGGCGGCGGCTGCACCCGTCCGCCTGGGGTCGCGGGTTCGCGACCGAGGCCGGGCGGCTCGCGCTGGAATGCGGATTCGCGGAGCTCGGACTCGAGCGCGTCATCGCGTGCATCGACCCCGACAACCGGTCGTCGATCGCCGTCGCGGACCGTCTGGGGCTCGCGCGCGGGGAAACCGTCCCTGAGCCCAGCGGTCCGGGGCAGCTGGTGATCTACTCGATCGGCGCCGGTACGTCCTCCGACAAACCGGAACGCGCCACGGCGTCGGGTTAAACGACAAAGGGGACGGCCGAAACGGCCGTCCCCTTTGCGGTGCTGCGCTGTATCGGTTGGGCTACCGGACGGTCACGACCCGCGTCGCGGCGGCCACTGTGACCTTGTAGCGCCCTGCGGCGAGCTTCGCGCTCGCCGTCCAACCGCTTCCGGCCACCTTCACGCGGAGCGCCTTGCTCTTGCTCGCCTTGCCGACACGCGCGACCGTCACGCGGATCGGGCTCGCACACGTCGTCGCTCCCTTCAGGACGAGCGTGCGGGCCTTGACGGTCGCCGACTTGAGCGTCGGCGAGCACGCCGCCGGCTTCGCCACGGCACCGGTCGTCGCGGGCGCGGACGCCGGGGCACCGAGCTCAGTGGCCGTCGCCCTGGTGCCGCCGGTCGCCGCGGCCGCCGTCTTCACGGTCGCCGCCGGCGCGGGCGCCGTGGTGGGCGGGATGTCGGCGAGCTTGTCGGTGTAGACGGCCGAGCCGCCCACGGCCTCCTGGAAGCGGACGTCGGAGAGCTGGATCGATCCGGTGGCGGGCTTGCCCAGCTCGCCGAACTTGAGCTCGAGCTTGCGGACGTTGGCGAGGTCGACGCCCTGAGCGGCGAAGTCCTGCAGCGGCACGCGGATCGCGTTGAGCACGACGTGCGTCCGGGCCGTGGTCGACCCGGTCGTCTGATGCAGCGCGTTGCCGTAGCGCGGCGAGCCGGCCGCGACGGTGCCCGTGTTCCCGTTCTTGTCGACGAGGACGATCGAGAAGTCCTGCGTCGTGAGCGCCGGGTTCCACACGGCGTCGCCGGTGCGCGGCGGGTTGCGGGTGTCGAAGAAGTTCACGCCCGCGCCCAGGGTGAGCGTCTTGAACCCGCGCACGTCGCCCGACGCGGCGGGAATCCGCGTCGCGATCGACGCCGGCTGCTCCCACGCGAGCGCGAGCTGCATCCCGTAAGAGTGGTTGACCGGCGCGTTCTCGCGGGTGCCGCTCTGGCCGCCGAGCGCGCTGGCCGCCGGCAGCGGGCAGCCCTTGGTCGCGGTCGGAAGCCCGGAGAAGCCCAACGAGGACGGCGTGAAGTAGATCGGCTCCGGGTTGCACCAGTCGAATCCGCCCGCGGTGGTCGGCGGGATCGGGCTGATGCCGCTACCGGCCTGGTAGGGGTTCGCGAAGCCACTGCCCGTGATCGCCGTTCCGACCGCGCTGACCGTGAGCGGGGTGTCCGTCTCCGGGCGCAGCACGTCACGCCGGGCCGCCGGCTCGGCGAAGTAGGTGACCATGTTGCGCTCGGCGCACGGGATCCGCGTCCCGGACGGCGACGTCGGGCACGCGGAGACGGGGATCTGCGGCGAGACGCCGTCCTCGCCGAGCTCGCCCGTCATGTATGGGTCGAACGCGACGTCGCCACCGACGTACCGGCGGAAGAACGACCCCATGAGCGCGAGGCCGGCCTTCTCCTGGTCGCCCATCAGCGCCGGGTCGCCCGAGCCGCGCGTGGCCGCGGTGTACGTGCCGCCGCTGAGCCGGATGTTGTTCGGCTGCGACGTGCCACAGGCGGTGTCGGTGCCGGTCGCGTCGTCGCCGTCGGCGAACCACACCGAGTTGAACCAGTTGTGGTTGACGCCGAGCATCGACACCTGGATCCGCGGGAAGGGGTCGCCCGGGGCGATGTACTGGCTGCGCTCGAACATGCGGGCGCCCTGGAGGTTCGTGACGTCGCCCTCGCAGTAGCCGAACATCGTCATGTAGGGAACGCCGTACGGCGCGCGGCGCTCGTAGTCCACCGGGGCGAGCGCGATCACGCCGCGCAGGTTGTACTTGCGGCCCGGTGCAGGACGCGTGCGGTTGTAGTCGATGAAGCTGCTGACCGCGTCGCCGCCGCGCGAGTGGCCCATCAGGCCGACGCGCGAGAAGTCCAGCTTGCCGACGAGCGCACCGCCGATGTTCGCGTTGTCGCCCATCGGGATCGGTGCGACGTTCGCGTCCCACAGCTTGTCCAGCATCGCCGCGATGATGATCCGGCGCTGATGCATGCCGCGGGCGGTGCCGTCCTGGTAGTACATCAGCTGGTCCTGGTCGATCGACGCGACCGTGTAGCCCCAGCTCGCGAGGTTCTCGCCCAGATAGGCGTAGCCGCGGTCGTTGCGCTTGAACGCGGTGCAGTTCGGCGCCGAGCCGGTGTCGCAGCTCGAGTGGTTGCCGTGCACCAGGACGATCACGGGTGACCCGCTGGCGCGGTTGGCCGGGTAGTAGATCGAGCCGCGCAGCTGGACCGTCGCGGCGGCGGCGGTGCCCGTGGTGGCCCCGCCGGCGGCGTTCGGCTCCTGCAGGTCCACCGTGCCGATCTTCAGCGGGTCGAGGGTCGTGACGGTGTAGGGCCCGCGGTCGAGCGGGTCGGGCGGTGCGGCCAGCGATGTCGCCGGCGCGAGCACCGCCAAGAAGAGCGCAAGCGCGAGGGCCTTAAGGGCAGGGGTCACCAGTTCTCCGTGCGGTCGATTCATGGGTGCGTCCGTGCTCGCACGGCAGCGTGGCCGTGCGCGGCGAAGCGGCGAGATCGTACGTCCGGAGGTGGGGCCGGTTGTGTGGACCACCGGTAGAAAGGTGACGGGTCAACGACCGACTGAATTCACATAACAACAGGACCAGGGGGCCACGTAGATTGCGGCCGCTGCAACCGCGCGCCACTGATGGCTGCGCGGTCATCTCTCACTGACAAAGGTCCTTCCGAACACATGAGACGAGTCCCTGTTGTCGTGGCCGCCGCGGTGTTCGCGGCGCTCGCCCCGACCAGTGCCTACGCGTCGACCTGGACGGTCGACGATGACAAGGCCGACTGCCCGAACGCCGCCTTCACCTCGATCCAGGCAGCGGTCAACCAGGCTGCGCCGTGGGACACCGTCGTGATCTGCGCCGGCGCGTACTACGAGCAGTCCGTGCCGGCCTCGGGCAACAACTCGCCGAGCCAGACGGGATCGCGCAACGGGCTGACGATCACCAAGCCGCTCACCATCAAGGGCGCCGGCGCGGACAAGGTCACGATCCGCCCGGCCGCGGCGCTCGGCGCCTCCCTCGCGGGGACGGCGCCGTACCTGCGCGACGGCGGCGGCAACGTCGTGACGATCTCGCGCCAGTCCGGCGGCTCGTCCGACGACAACGAGAACTTCCTGGACCTGTCAGGCGTGACGATCGAATCCCCGGACGCCTACGCGGAGGCCGCCGTCGCGTTCTTCAACACGAGCGGCCGGATCGCCAACAGCCGGATCGGGACGATCAAGGCCGACGGCGGCCCGTACAGCTACGGGCTCGTCATGACCAACTCGCTCCAGGGCGCCGAGGCCGGCATCCGGCGCGAGGTGACGATCGAGAAGAGCCTGGTCAACGGCACCGTGCTGTTCGACGACGCGCGCGGCGCGGACGGTGCCGCGACCACGACGACCCGCTCGGGCATCAAGGCCTACGGCAACGTCGTCGGCTCGCGGATCCAGGGATCGGTCGGCTACACGTACGGGCAGCGCGGCGCGATCTCCGGCAGCGAGATCACCGGCCAGGTCGTCCTCACCGACGCCGAGACCGGCGCGGACCCGAGCAACCCGATCGTGCGCGGCTTCTCGGCGACCGGCTCGAGCCTGCTCGGCGGGCTCACCAACACGGGCACGACGGCGGCGCTCGTGACCGGCAACTACTGGGGTACGAGCACGACGACGGGCCCGGTGGAGAGCGGGACACCGCTGCCGCAGGCGCCGGCGCCGCTGAGCGTGCCCGCCGTCACCGTCGACGCGGCGCCGACCGGCGCGATCGTCGACCCGTACGGCCCGACCACGGTCGCCTGGGACGAGACCATCTCCCCGGTCGTGGTCGCCGCCGACGACTTCGGCGTCAAGTCGGTCGCGCTGAGCGCGAACGGCGTGCCGGTCGCGACGCTCGGGACGGCGCCGTACGAGTTCGAGTACCGGCCCGCGTACGCGCACATCGGCAAGCACGTCGTGCTGACGGCGACGATCACCGACTCCGCGGGGCAGAGCAGCGTCGTCTCGACCGAGCTCGACGTTCCGGCGGTCACCACGACCACGACCGGCACGGTCACGGGCTCGGTGCCGGCGACGCTCGCGCTCAGCCTCGGCACCCCGCCGACGTTCGGCGCGTTCACGCCGGGCTTCGCGCAGGACTACACCGCCAAGAGCGACGTCACCGTGCTCTCGACCGCGGGCGAGGCGACGCTCAGCGTCGTCGACCCGAGCGCGACCGCGCCCGGCCACCTGGTGAACGGCAGCTTCACGCTCCCGCAGCCGCTCAGCGCCCGGGCCGTCAACGCCGCGAACACCGGCAACCCGTTCGGCACGGTCTCCGGCACGACGTTGAAACTGCTCACCTACGGCGCACCGGTGAGCGGCGACAAGGTCACGCTCGAGTTCAAGCAGCCGATCGCCGCCGGCGACGCCCTCCGCACCGGCACCTACGCCAAGACGCTGACCTACACGCTTTCCACGGACCAGCCGTAGCCGCGGCGAGCGCTTAAACGCAGAAGGCCGCCCATCGGGCGGCCTTCTCTGCGTTCTGGACGTCCGTGCGGACTAGGTCCAGGTGGCGCGGGCCTCGGCGATCGTCGGCAGGAGCACCGGGACGAAGAGGACTGCAGAGGTGAGGGCGACCTTGATGTTCTTCATGCCGCGCATCTTCGGCAGCGGCAGCAAAGCATCGGCAAAGGCTCGGCAAAGCCCGCCCATCACCCGCGTTACCCCTTCTATCGGCACGTCCCCGCGAGACCTTTAGCGATTCGCGGAAAGACTTCTCGCCGCGCCCGAACGGCGCGATGTTCCTTCCGCGGCCCGGCCGTGCGATCAGTCCTCCCAGACCAGATCGCCGGCGGGCGCGGAGGATCAGGCGTTGCGCTTGCTCTTGCTCTTCGGGCGATGAACCGAAGGGGAGCTGCTCACCGGGCGATGAACCGGCGAGATGCACACCTGTGGCCGGGGCGGCACCATTCCTTGGCGCTTCCGGTGGATACGACGATGATCGAGCGTCCGGCGGTGCGGGTGCACGACGGTGGGGGCGGGCGACGCGGTCGACGTCGCTCGGTGAGCCTCACCCAGCGTGACGAGCTCCAGGGCCGTGTCCATGGCCCCGCGCACCAGCTCGCGAAGCGAGCGCTTGTTCGGGCGTTGTCTGGTCATCGAAGGGAACATGTGTTCGCAAGGCTACGGATCCGCTCGGACGGAAAAAGTCCCAACGTGCGGGCTCGTCATCCCGGAAAGAGCGGATTCGGCGCTCTAGAGCCGAACAGAGGTTCCCCTGCTGCAACGAAACTTGCAGCTGGCGATTTCAGTCGCCGTTCTCGTTCAGCTTGACCTCGAACGGCTTGCCGCCGAGCGCGTCGGCGAGCTCGTCGTCAAGCCGGTCGGCGGCGCCCGCGATCTCGTAGATCGCGTTGACGAGCTCGCCGGTCTGCAGCGATTCGCCGAGGAGGTCGTAGCGCGCGACCAGCACGCCGTCCCGGAACGTGAACTTCACGAAGAAGAAGCTCCGATTGAGGTCGTTGAGCAGGTTCAGCGCCTGCGCCGCGCCCGGGCTGGCGGGATCGATGTCCTGCAGCACGGGGGAGTGGACGATGATGACGACCGAGTCGTCCTGCCACTCGCGGAAGTCGATGAAGACGGCGGCCGAGTCGAACCGCAGCCGGTAGGTGCGCCCGTCGCCGGACACGTGGTAGCGGAGCCCCTCGCTGACGAGGATCCCCGCTACCTGCGCAATGCTTGCCTCGACGTCCACCCGTCCCCAATCATGCCCGATGGGGCGGGTGTCGAGACGTCACCTCGAGCCGAGCGAGGACCAGACCTCCATCTTGGTCTTGATCCGCTCCAGCACGTCGTCGGTGAACTCGGAGGTGGTCGCGTGGCCGCCGAGGTCGATCGTCTTGACGCCGGAGGCGGTGGCCTCGAGCACGGACTCGTAGACGGCGCGCGAGGCGCGGTCGGCGCCCTCGTGGCCCTTCGCGCCCGCGTAGGAGAGCACCGAGCCGCAGGCGAGGAGCATCGCCATCGGGTTCGCGAGGTTCTTGCCGTACAGCGACGGGGCGGTGCCGTGCGGCGCCTCGGCCATCGCCACCTCGACGTTGTAGTCGGCGTCGAACCCGAGCAGCACCGACTCCGCGCCCGCGATCGAGCCGAACATCGGCATCACGAGGTCCGACAGGCAGTCGCCGTCTCGATTCAGTGCGGGGATCACCAGTGGTGAGTCGGCCGCGCCGCTGATCAGGCCCGCGTAGAGCGCATCGATCAGGACCGGCTGGTAGGTGACGTCCGGGTACTTGGCCGCCGCGGCGTCCATCTCTTCCTTGAGCAGCCCGTCGTAGGTCGGGGAGACGGTCCACTTCGGCCCGCCGTAGACCTTCGCGCCGATCCGCTCGGCGAACATGAACGAGTACTCGGCGACCGCGCGGCAGGTCGAGCGCGAGATCCGCATCGTCATGAACGCGGACTCCTCGTCGTCCTCACCCTCGCGCCACTGCTTGGCGCCGTAGGCGTCGTCGACGGCCATGCGGACCACGGAGATCGGGTGGTAGACGCCCGACACGGGGCCGACGACGCCCGGGATCCGCCGCCCGGTGCGCACGATGACCTTGCCGTCGACCTCTTCGCGGAGGATCCGGTTCGGCGAGCCGACGTCGTCGCGGCCTTCCGGCGTGATCGTCGCCGCCTTCAGCCCGAAGCCGGCCTCACGCATCGCGCGCGCCGCCTCGTGGACGATCTCGTTGTTCGTCTCGCGCCGCTTCTCGAGCGACAGGTCGTAGTGGACCAGCTCGAGCTCGAGTCCGAGCAGCGAGGGGTCGAGGACGCGGATGGACTGCTCGAGCAGCTCCTGGCCGGTCTCGTCGCCCTCGAGGACGATGATCTTCAGCATTACCCGGGCAGATTAGCCCGGCCGATCGACTCGGGCTCAGCCCGCGGCAGGGGTGCCGGAGAGCCCGAGCTCCTCGGCGTGCGGCTCCAGCGCCGCGATCACGAACGTCAGGTGCTCGTCGAAGTCGATCCCGAGGTTCTCCGCGCCCTCGCGCATGCCCTCGCGGTCCACGGCCGCCGCGAAGGCGGGCGTCTTCATCTTCTTCTTGACCGACTTGGGCGTCATGCCGGCGATGCCCTGCGGCCGGACGTACGCGCAGGCCATCACGAAGCCCGACAGCTCGTCGACGGCGAACAGCGTCTTCTCCATCGGCGTGTCCCGCGAGACCTCGAGGTAGTCCGCGTGGGACGCGACCGCACGGACCATGTCCTCCGGGAACCCGAGCCGCTCGAGCTCGGCGAGCGCGTAGCGGGGATGGCCGGTGTGGAGGTCCGGATAGCGCTCGTAGTCGAGGTCGTGCAGCATCCCGACCATGCCCCAGCGCTCCTCGTCCTCGCCGAACTTGCGCGCGTACGCGCGCATGCAGGCCTCGACGGCGAGCACGTGACGACGCAGGCTCTCGGACTCCGTCCACTCGCAGAACAGCGTCCAGGCTTCGTCGCGCGTCATGGGCAGGCTCATGAGACTCGGTAGCCTAGCCGCCGCCCCCATGGAGAAGTTCGTCATCGAAGGCGGGGTGCCGCTGTCCGGCACCGTCACCCCCGCAGGCAACAAGAACGCCGCGCTGCCGCTGCTGGCCTGCGCCCTGCTCACGGACGAGGACGTGACGTTGCACAACGTCCCCGCGATCCGCGACACAGAGGCGCTGCTGGAGCTGCTCGCGGACCTCGGCGTGACCGTCGAGCGGATCGACCTCAACACGGTCAAGATGAACGCGGCCGACGTGCGCAAGACGCACGTGGACGCGGCTCTGGCCGAGCGCATCCGCGCCTCGTTCCTGGCCGCGGGCCCGTTGCTCGCGCGCTTCGGGAGCGCGACTATGCCGCCGCCGGGAGGTGACGTGATCGGCCGCCGCCGGCTCGATCCGCACCTCGACGCCTTCCGCGCGCTCGGCGCGACGGTCGAGCACGGCAAGGACATCGTCATCACCGCCCCCGCGGGCGGGCTCACCTCGTGCGACTTCTTCATGGACGAGCCGTCCGTGATGGGTACCGAGAACGCGCTGATGGCCGCCGCGGGCGTCCCCGGCACCACGATCATCCGCAACGCCGCCTGCGAGCCGCACGTCCAGGACGTGGCCCGCATGCTCAACAAGATGGGCGCGGCGATCGAGGGCATCGGCTCCAACGTCATGACCGTGCACGGCGTCGAGAAGCTCCGCGGCTGCGAGCACTCGGTCTCGCCCGACCACATCGAGATCGGCTCGTTCATGGCCCTCGCGGGCGTGACGGGCGGCGAGCTGGACATCAAGGGCTGCGTCGCCGACGACCTGCGGATGGTCCGCCTGGCCTTCCGCCGCCTCGGCCTGGAGTCCGAGATGCGCGAGGACGGCACCTGCCACATCCCGGGCAACCAGAAGCTCGTCGTCCAGCGCGACGCCGGCGACTACCAGTCCAAGATCGAGGACGGCCCCTGGCCCGCGTTCCCGGCCGACCTGACGTCGATCGCGGTCGCGCTCGCCACCCAGGCCGAGGGCAGCGTGCTGATCTTCGAGAAGATGTTCGAGAACCGCCTGTTCTTCGTGGACAAGCTGATCTCGATGGGGGCGGAGATCACGATCTGCGACCCGCACCGGGCGATCGTCATCGGCCCGCGGCAGCTGCGCGGCGCGCGCGTGTCCAGCCCGGACATCCGCGCGGGCATGGCGATGCTGATCGCCGCCGTGTGCGCCCAGGGCACGAGCGAGATCCACAACGTGCGCGACATCGACCGCGGCTACGAGCGCATCGACGAGCGCCTGCGGGCGCTGGGCGCGAACCTCGAGCGCGTGCCGGCGTGATCCACCCGATTCCGAGCGGCACCCGGGACGTGCTCCCGGACGAGCTCCGCGAGCTGCGCGTCATCACCGACGCCATGCGCGGGGTCTTCGACCGCTTCGAGTACGGCGAGGTCGCGACGCCCGCGCTGGAGTACGAGGCCGTGCTCACGCGCGGCGACTCCGCGGCCGCCGACCCCGCGTACCGGCTGTTCGACGAGCACGGCAACGTGCTCGTCCTGCGCTCGGACATGACGATCCCGATCGCGCGCGTCGTGGCCACCCGCTACGGCAGCGCGCCGACGCCGCTGCGGTTCTCGTACATCGCGCACGCCTACCGGGCCGTGCGCCAGCACCGGCTGCAGCCGCGGGAGATCCTGCAGGCGGGCATCGAGCTCGTCGGCGCGCCGGGGCCGTCCGGCACCGCCGAGGCGGTCACGGTCCTGTGCGCGGCGCTCGACGCCGCCGGGCTGAAGTCCTACCGCGTGGGGCTGGGCGACGCGTCGCTGTTCGGTCGCCTGCTCGAGTCCCACGGCGTGCCCGAGGGCGCGCGGCACGCGATCCTGCGCGAGCTCGCCGCGCGCGACATGGTCGGCCTCGAGCGCGAGCTCAGCGGCGTCGGCGCGGCCGATCTGCTGGACGTCGCGCGGGCCCGCGGCGGCGTCGAGATCGTGCCCGAGGGCGAGCCGCTGCGCGAGGTCTTCGCGCTGCTGTCCGAGGACGTCGCCGAGCGCGTGATCTTCGACCTCGGCCTGGTCCGCACGCTCGGCTACTACACCGGCCCGGTGTTCGAGGTCTACGACGCGGCCTTCGGCTCGCCGCTGGGCGGCGGCGGGCGCTACGACGACCTGCTGGGCCGCTTCGGGCGGTCGCTGCCGGCCGCGGGCTGGGCGCTGGACGTCGAGCGCGTGCACGCGGCCGCGCTGGAGGAGGCTCGATGAGGATCGCCGTCCCGCGCGGTGCGCTGATGAAGGACACGCTCGAGCGGCTCGACCTGCTCGGGATCGACACCACCGAGGTGCGCGCGAACGACCGCAAGCTGCTGTTCGAGGACGCCGGCCTGATCACGATGCGGCCGTCCGACGTCCCCACGTACGTGGAGGCGGGCGCGGCGGACATCGGCGTGGTCGGCAAGGACGTGCTCGCCGAGCACCCCGAGCGCAACGTCTACGAGCTGCTCGACCTCGGGTTCGGGCGCTGCCGGATGGTGTTCGCGACCGTCGAGGGCGAGGACCCCGCGGCCGAGGCGCTGCGGCGGCTCGGGATCATGCGGATCGCGACCAAGTACCCGAACATGGCCAGCGCCTACTTCGAGAAGACCGGCCGCCAGGTGGAGATCGTCGAGGTCAAGGGCTCCGTCGAGCTCGCGCCGCTGACCGGGATGGTCCACGGGATCGTCGATCTGACCGCCACGGGCACGACCCTGCGCGAGAACGGGCTCGTGATCCGCGAGGAGATCTCGGTCGCGACGGCGCGGCTGATCGCCAACCCCGTGTCCTACCGGGTCAAGGCGGCGGAGATCGACGCGGTCGTGGAGAAGCTCCGTGCGCGCTGACGAGATCCGCGCGCTGGTGCCCACCGGCGCGTCGATCGCTCAGCCGGTGGCCACGATCATCGAGGCGGTGCGGGCCGGCGGTGACGCCGAGCTGGAGCGCCTCGAGGCGGAGTTCGGCGCGGGGACCAAGGCGCCGTTCACGGCGTCCGGCGGAGCGCTCGCCGACGACGTGCGCGCCGGGCTCGAGGTCGCGATCCACAACGTGCGCGCGGTGGCCGAGGCCGGCGTGGACGAGGATCGCCTCGTCACCTTGCCCCAGGGCCACTCCGTGAAGCTGCGTGACGTGCCCGTGCGCCGCGCGGCGGTCTACGCGCCCGGCGGCCGCAACCCGTACCCGTCGACGGTCGTCATGGGCGTCATGACGGCCCAGGCCGCGGGCGTGGACGAGGTCTACGTCGTCGGCGCGCCGCACCCGGTGATGGTCGCCGCGGCGGAGCTGTGCGGCGCGGACGCGTACTTCGCGGTCACCGGCGCCCAGGCGGTGGCGGCGCTCGCGTACGGGACCGAGTCGATCCCGAAGGTCGACGTGATCGTCGGCCCCGGGTCGTTGTGGGTGCAGGAGGCCAAGCGCCAGGTGTCCGCCGTCGTGGGCATCGACGGGTTCGCCGGGCCTTCCGACCTGACGGTGGTCGCCACCGAGGGCGCCGATCTCGACGCCCTGAAGGCCGACCTCGCCGGGCAGGGCGAGCACGGCGAGGGCTCGCTGACCGTCGCGGTCTCCGACTCGCAGGCGATCCTCGACGCGCTGGACGCGCAGCACGGCGTGCTCGTGGCCGACATGGACGAGGCGCTGGCGTTCGTCGAGGAGCTCGCGCCCGAGCACTTGCAGATCGCGGGGGAGGCGGCCGAGGCCCTGGCGCCGCGCATCCGCTCCGCCGGCTGCCTGTTCGTGGGGTCCTCGTCGGGCACCGCGTTCGGCGACTACGTCGCGGGTTCGAACCACGTCCTGCCGACCGAGGGCGCCGCGCGCTTCGCCTCAGGCCTGAACGTGCGCCACTTCCGGCGCCGGATGGCCGAGGTGCGCGTGGGGTCCGCGGGCGCCGCCCTGGCCGCCGCGGGCGTGCCGATCGCCGAGGCCGAGGCCTTCCCGGCCCACGCCGCGTCGATGCGCTTGCGTCAGAATCCCCGCCCGTGAGCACTCGTACCGCCTCTATCTCCCGCAAGACCGGGGAGACCGACGTCACGCTGTCGCTGGGCCTGGAAGGGCACGGCGAGGGCACGCGGTCGACCGGTGTCGGCTTCTTCGACCACATGCTCGACCTGCTGGCCCGACACGGCCGGCTCGAGCTGGACGTGAAGGTCGTCGGCGACCTGGAGACCGGCTCGCATCACACGGTCGAGGACACCGGGATCGTGTTCGGGCAAGCGCTCGACCAGGCCCTGGGTGACCGGCGCGGGATCTTCCGCTACGGGCACGCGGTCGTGCCGATGGACGAGGCGCGCGCGGAGTGCTCGCTCGACATCTCCGGCCGCCCGTACACGCTCGTGGGCGGGTTCGACCGGCTGCCGAGCGGGACGATCAACGGGTTCGACTACGAAGAGGCCGAGGAGTTCTTCCGCGCCGTGGCCAGCGCCGCGCGGCTGACCCTGCACATCCAGATCGCCGCCGGCACGAACGGCCACCACATGGTCGAGGCGTGCTTCAAGGCGTTCGCGCGGGCGCTGCGGGCCGCCGTGGCCATCGATCCGGACGAGCCCGGCGTCCCGTCCACCAAGGGGACGCTGACCTCGTGATCGCGATCGCCGACTACGGGATGGGTAACCGGCGCAGCGTCGAGAAGGCGCTGGCGCACGTGGGTGCCGAATCCGTGATCACCGCCGACGTGCGGGACGCTTCGGCGATCATCCTGCCCGGCGTGGGCGCCTTCCCGGAGGCGATGCGCAACCTCGAGCGCAGCGGCTTGCGCGAGCAGCTGGTCGAGCGCGCCGCCGCCGGTGTGCCCGTGCTGGGCATCTGCCTCGGCATGCAGCTGCTGTTCGAGTCCTCCTCCGAGCACGAGGGTGCCGAGGGGCTCGGGATCCTGCCGGGCGTCGTCACGAAGCTCGAGTCGCCGCGGCTGCCGCACATCGGCTGGAACCTCGTGTCCTTCTCGCGCGCCTCCGCGCTGACGGAGGGCCTCGGCGAGGCCGCGGCCTTCTACCACGTCCACTCCTTCGCCTGCCGCCCCGCCGACGCGTCCGACGTCGTCGGCACCGGCGAGTACGGCGAGCGGTTCGTGAGCGTCGTCGAGCGCGACAACGTCATGGCCGCCCAGTTCCATCCCGAGAAGTCCTCCACCGACGGTTTGCAGATGCTCAAGAACTTCGCGGCGCTGGCCGCAGCGCTGGTCGCATGATCCTCTACCCGGCGATCGACATCATGGAAGGCCAGGCGGTCCGCCTGGTCGAAGGCAAGTTCGAGGACGCCACGACCTACCACGCGGACCCGCTCGACGCGGCCCGCTCATGGGTCGAGGCGGGCGCTCGCTACCTGCACGTCGTCGACCTCGACGGTGCGCGCTCGGGCTCCCCGAAGTCGCTGGAGCACCTGCGGCGGATCACGAGCGAGACCGGCATCCCGGTCCAGTACGGCGGCGGCCTGCGCACGGTCGACGCGGTCCGCGACGCGCTGCGCGCCGGCGCCGAGCGCGCGGTCATCGGCACCGCCGCGTTCCGCGACATCGACTTCCTGGACGACATCATCACCCAGTTCGGCCCGCGGATCATGATCGCCGTCGACGTCAAGGACGGCATGATCGCCACCGAGGGCTGGACCCAGACGACGTCCCTGCCGGTCGTCGACGCCATCGAGCGCCTGACCGGCCGCGGCGTGCGGTCGTTCATCTACACCGACGTCTCCCGCGACGGCAAGCTGACCGGTCCCGACATCGAGTCCGTCAAGACGGTCGCCGAGGCGGTGCGCGGCCGCTTCATCTACTCGGGCGGCATCGGCACGCTGGACGACCTGCGCGCGCTCGCCGAGCTCCGCCAGGTCAACCTGTCGGGCGTGATCGCGGGCAAGTCGCTCTACGAGAAGAAGTTCACGGTGGCCGAGGGCCAGGCGGCCCTCGACGGCAAGTAGGCGGCTCAGTTGGCATTGAAGGCGAGCGCGGTCGAGCGCTCGTCTTCGAGCCGCACGATGACGAAGACGTTGCCGCGTTCATCGGGCTCGGGGTCGAGGACGATGGCTTCAACCTGCTTGAGATCCTGTCTGGTCATGCCCATATAGACCCCATCGGTCCGCTTCGGTCACGCCATCGTGGAAGGTCTTACGGAGCGGTTAGCTCGTCCTTAGCGGGGGCGTCGCTAGGGTCATACCCCGTGCACTACAAGCGCGTCATCCCCTGCATGGACGTGGACAACGGCCGCGTCGTCAAGGGCACGAAGTTCATCGACATCCGTGACGCCGGGGACCCGGTCGAGCTGGCCGCGTACTACGACGCGCAGGGCGCCGACGAGCTGATCTTCCTGGACATCACGGCGACGAGCGACAAGCGGGCGACCGTGGTGGAGCTGGCGCGGCGGGCCGCGGACGACGTGTTCGTGCCGTTCACGATCGGCGGTGGCGTGCGGCAGGTGCAGGACGCGCACGACGTGCTCGACGCGGGGGCCGACAAGGTGTCGATCAACTCGGCGGCGATCGCGCGGCCGGAGCTGATCGACGAGCTCGCCACGGTGTTCGGCGCGCAGTGCGTCGTGCTCGCGATCGACGCGAAGCAGCGGCCTGACGGGTCCTACGAGGCGTACGTCGCCGGCGGCCGGACGCCGACGGGCCGGGACGCGATCGAATGGGCGCGGGAAGGCGTGGAGCGCGGTGCCGGGGAGATCCTGCTCACCAGCATGGACCGCGACGGCACGAAGGACGGCTACGAGCTCGAGCTCACGCGCCGGATCGCTCAGGCGGTCGACGTGCCGGTGATCGCCTCAGGTGGCGTGGGCAACGCGCAGCACCTGGTCGACGGGCTCGAGGCCGGCGCCGACGCCGTCCTGGCGGCGTCGATCTTCCACTACGGGACGCACTCGATCCCCGAGGTCAAGCAGGCGCTCAGCGAGGCCGGCTTCCCGATGCGGCCTATTGCTTCTCGGGCCTGAGCGCGTAGAGCGTCGAGTAGCCCGTCAGGAAGATCGTCCGGCCGTCGCTGATGACCGGGTTGAAGGCGCCGCGGCCCATCGAGAAGACCTTCTTGCCGGTGCGCACGCCGAGGCCGGTCGTGGTCTTCTTGCCCCAGTTGGAGTAGTAGACGATGTCGCCGACCACGGTCGGCGCGCCGCTGATCTTGCCGCCCTCCTTGTGGCGCCAGAGCTGCTTGCCGTTGCGGGCGTCGACGGCGTAGAAGGAGCCGTCGTAGGAGCCGAAGAAGACGCGCGGCTTCTCGCCGGGCAGCTGGGCGACCGCGGGCGAGGAGTACACGTAGGAGCCGGTGCCCTTCGTCCACGCGAGCTTGCCGTTGGAGGACGAGAACGAGTACATGCGGCCGTCGGTGTTGCCGACGTACACGCGGCCGAAAGCGACGGCGGGCGTCGAGTAGAACTGCCCGGAGCCGAGCCCGAACTTCGCGCCGCGCGTGGTGGAGGCCCAGATCTGCTTGCCGTCGGTCTGCCGGATCGCGTAGACGCGACCCTTGTAGTCGCCGAAGAAGAGCTTGCCGTTGGCGAGTGCGAGGCCGGCCTTCACGGCGCCAGAGGCCTTGAACGTCCAGCGCACGGCGCCGTCGCCGGCGCGCAGGTTGTAGATCGTCCCGTTCTCGGAGCCGAAGTAGATGCGGTCGCCGTCGAAGACCGGGGAGGATTCCGAGCGCGAGGGCAGCAGGCGCTTCCAGAGGATCTTGCCGGTCTTGGCGTCCAGCGCGAAGACCGCGCCCGCCTTGCCCTTCCCGCGCGAGAGCACGGTGGCGAAGATCCGCCCGTTCCCGTAGGCCGGCGTCGACGCGGCCAGCACGCCGATCTTCTTCTTCCAGACGGCCTTGCCCGTGCGCTTGTCGACCGCGTGCAGCGCACCGTTGTTGCGCAGCAGGAACAGCTTGCCCTCGGCCATCGCGGGCGAGAACTCCATCAGGATCGAGCCCGGGTAGGTCCACACGCGCCGGAACGGCGGCCGCAGGAGCTTGGACGCCGGCAGGTAGCGGCGGCGGTCCTTGGAGTAGCCGTAGCCCGCCCACACGAAGTTGCGCAGCGGGTCGACCTTCTTGGACTTCGCGGGAGGCTCGGTCGGGATCGCGGAGGGAACGGGGGTGACCGTCGGCTCCTCCTCGAACGCGACGTCCGCGTTGTTCACGTCCTCGGGAGGCCGGGTGAGCGCGAACACGGCGCCGCCGGCGGCGAGCACGAGCAGCACGAGGGTGGCGGCCCCCAGGATCCACTTCTTCCTGGCCGTCATCGGCGATGCAGGGTAGTCGGGCCACTTAACGGAACATGTGGGGCATGGACGCGTTCGAGGCGCTGAGAGACGAGCCGCACGTCTACCTGGTCGGCGGAGCCGTCCGGGACGAGCTCCTGGGCCGCACGCCGAAGGAGTACGACTTCGTGGTCGAGGGCGACGCGATCGCGGTCGCCCGGCGCGCCGCGGAGCGCCTCGGTGGCGCGCTGACCGTCCACGAGCGCTTCGGCACCGCGACGATCCGCACGGGCTCCGGCAGCTTCGACCTGACGTCCGCGCGCACCGAGACGTACGCGCATCCCGGCGCGCTCCCGACGGTCACGCTCGGCGCGAGCATCGAGCAGGACCTCGCCCGCCGCGACTTCACGATCAACGCCATCGCCCGCGCACTCGACGGGCGCGAGGTCGCGTTCCCGGGCGCCCTCGACGACCTGCGCGGCGGTGTCCTGCGCATCCTGCACGACCGCTCGTTCGTCGACGACCCCACGCGCATGCTGCGCATGGTCCGGTACGCGGCCCGCTTGGGCTTCACGCCGGATCCGCGCACTGCCGCGCGGTTCGACCTCGACCTGCTCAAGACCGTCAGCCAGGATCGCATCAACCGCGAGGTCCGGCTGCTGCTGGCCGAGGCGCCGCACCTCCTGGGGGAGTACGGCGCGCTCTCGGACGCCCCCGACATCACCGCTGCGCTCAAGCTCCATACCCGTACCGACGTGCCGGACGCCGACCTGTGGCGGCTCTTGCGCCGCGAGCGGCCGGAGACCATCGACCTGCTCATCGCGGCCGGCGACGAGGGCGCGCGACGCTATCGGGACGAGCTCAGCCAGAAGCGGCTGGCGATCGGCGGCCGGGACCTGATCGAGCGTGGCCTCACCGGCGCGCAGATCGGTGCGGGGCTGGAGAAGGCGACGGTCGCCATGCTCGAGGGCCGCGCGCCCGACCGTGCGGCCCAGCTCAGCGCCGCGCTGTCGTGAGCGTGCGCCGGCGTCCGAGGGCGATGACCGCCCCGGGCGCCGTCGCCACCGCCACGAGGACCAGCGCCGAGCGCGGTGACTCGTGCGCGAGCTGCCCGGCGGCGGCGGCGCCCGCGGCCATGCCGAGGCTCCCGGCGGTGGTGAGCCACGTGAGCGCCTCGACCGCCCGGTGCGACGGGACCACGACGTCGAGCAGCTCGAACACGCCGACGTTGAACACCCCGTAGCCGACGCCGGCGAGCAGCAGCACCGCCGCGAGCGCGTAGGAGGACGTGACGAACGCGCAGCCCGCGAGCGCGACGGCCATGCCGACCACGCCGGCGACGAAACGCCGGTCCGCGGCGATCGTCGACTGCCCGCCCCACAGCGAGCCGAAGATGCTGCCCACGGCCATCGCCGAGAGCGCGAGCGCGGAGAGCCCGGGCGCGCCGCCCGCCAGCGCCGGAGCCGCGACGTCGATCGCCCCGGCCGACACGCCGAGGGCGAGCTCCGCGACGAGGAGCGTCACCAGGCCGGGGGAGAACGGCGAACCACGCCGGTGGGCGACCGCGGGGGCGGGCGAGGCGGCGGCGGTCGGCGCGCGGCGTGGCGTGCGCTCCCGCGGCGGCAACGCCGGATGCCGGGCGACGAGCAGCGCCCCGGCCAGCGGGCCGCAGGCGAACGCCGCCAGCGCCACCTGCGGGCCGGCGAGCGCGACCAGCCCGCCGGCCAGCGCCGGTCCGAGCACCGTGCCGATGTCGCCCAGCAGCGCGTTCAGGCCGTGGCCGGCGCGGGTGAGCTCTGGGCCGGCCACGCGCGGCCAGACCGTGCGCGCCGTCGCGATCAGCGGCGGCGCGACCGCTCCCGCCAGGCCGGCCACGAGCGGGCTCGCCGTCCACACGACGACGAGCAGCAGCGCGCACTGGGACGCCGCGAAGGCCACCAGCGCGGGCGCGCCGACGCGGTCGACGAGGCGCCCGCGCAGCGGCGCGAACAGCCCAGCGCCCGCCGAGAACAGGCCGACCGCCAGGCCGGCGCGGGCGAACGAGCCCGACTCCGCCTCGACGAGCAGCACGATCGCCAGCCCGGTCGCGGCGAACCCGAGCCAGCCGAGCGTGCACGCCAACGAGAGCACGCGGGCACCGGGACGGCGCAACAGCGCGACGTAGACCTGGCCGCCCCGAAGGGCGGCGGGCGCGGGCTCCGACACGGGCCCAGTGTTGCGAGTCGGAGCTTCGCGCGTGCATAGCGGGCCCGATCGTCGTGGCTGGGGGTCGTCGGCGATTCAGCGCATACTGGTGGTACGTGCGGGATCGTCGGCGGCCGCCAGGCGCGGCGAGACGCCCGGTAGGCGCTCGCGAAGCTCTGAGTCGCGGCACTACGCTGTCAGCTTCCATGCCGCGCCAGTTCACCGGCCTCGACGCCGACCGCATCCGCGCCAACCTCGATCGGATTCGCAACGAGATCGCGGACGCGGGTCGCAACCCCGACGAGGTCGAGATCCTCGCGGCGGTCAAGTACGTGCCGCTGGACGAAGTCGGGACGCTCAGGGACGCCGGGCTCACGCTGCTGGGCGAGAACCGCGCGCAGGAGCTCGAGGACAAGGCGAGCCGGTTCCCGGACTTCCGCTGGCACTTCATCGGCCAGCTGCAGAGCCGCAAGGTCAAGCAGATCCTTCCGTACGCGACGCTGATCCACTCGGTGGCGAGCGAGTCCGCGCTGAGCCAGCTGGCCAAGCACGCGGCGCCGGAGACCGAGATCCTCCTCGAGGTCAACGTGGCCGGCGAGGCCGACAAGGCCGGCATCGCGCCCGAGGAGCTGCCGCGCTACCTGGAGCAGTCGCCGGTGAAGGTCGTCGGCCTGATGACGATGCCGCCGTTCGCGTCCGATCCGGAGGCGAGCCGGCCGCACTTCGCGCGCCTGAGGGCGCTTGCGGACGAGCACGGGCTCGAGCACCTGAGCATGGGCACGAGCCAGGACTTCGCGGTCGCTGCAGCCGAGGGTGCAACGATTGTGCGCATCGGCACGACCCTGTACACCTAGGATGTTTGCAGGGAAACCCGTCCCTGCCGCGAACCGTCAGTCGATCCCGTGAGCAACTCTTTCCGCAAAGTCCTCGTGTACTTCGGCCTCGCCGAGGATCGCGAGTACTACGACGACGACGAACCCGAGTACACGCCCCGTGAGCGGGAGCGTGAGCGCGAGCCCGAACGTGAGATCGCGAGCCGCTACGAGGAACGTCCGAACGTCCGCCGCCTGCAGTCGCGTCGCCGCCGCGACGAGATCGACGACATCTTCGGCGATGACTCGCCGTCCGAGCGACGCACGACCCAGCTGCGTACCGTGGGAGGGACCGCGTCACGGGCCGCCAACGGCCGTGGGGAGGTCCGCGTGCATCTCGTCGTCCCGAAGTCCTTCAACGACGCGCAGGACGTCGCCGACAAGTTCAAGGACTCGATCCCCGTGATCATCAACCTGCAGAGCTCCGAGGCCGACCTCTCGAAGCGCCTGATCGACTTCGCGTCCGGGCTCACGTACGCCCTGGACGGGGGCATGCAGCGCATCGCGGACAAGGTCTTCCTGCTCACGCCGCGCAACGTCGAGGTCTCGGCGGAAGAGCGCGCGGCGCTGATCGAGAAGGGCTTCTTCAACCAGTCGTAGACTGCCCGGCCGATGAGAATCGGCTTTATCGGGGCAGGGAACATGGCGAGCGCCCTGGCACGTGGCTGGGGCAAGCCCGTCTACGCCAGCGACTCCGGCTCCGGCCGCGCCCAGCAGCTCGTCGACGAGCTCGGCGGCGAGGCGCTGACCAACGAGCAGGTCTTCGAGCGCGCCGACGTCGTGATCCTCGCGCACAAGCCGTACCAGCTCGAGGCCGTGGCCGAGGGCATCACGACCGACAAGCTCGTGGTGTCGATCCTCGGCCGCGCGACGGTCGCCGAGATCGAAGCCGTGTACCCGCGCTCGCCGGTGATCCGGGTGGAGCCGAACACGCCGACCGCGGTGCGTCGCGGCGTGAGCGTGCTCGCCGCCTCCGACCGGCCCGAGGCGCAGCTCGTCAAGGATCTGTTCGAGCGTGTCGGCAGCGTCGTCGAGGTGCCCGAGCGGCTGCTCGACGTCGCCGGCGCGGTGACCGGCGTCGGGCCCGCGTACTGGGCGCTGTTCGTCGAGGCCTACACGGACGCGGCGATCCGTCACGGCATCCCGGCGGCCCAAGCCGCCACACTGGTGACCGAGACCATGGCCGGCACCGCCGCACTTCTGACCCAGACCGACACGCTCGCGCTGCGCCGCGGGGTCACCTCACCCGGTGGCTCGACCGCGCGCGGGCTGGCGGCGCTGGAGCGCGGCGGTGTGCGCGCGGCCCTGGCCCAAGCAATGGACGACGTGGTGGGAGGCTGACGTTGCGCGAGGAGATCGCGGACTTCTTGGCGGCATTGATCTTCGTCTACACGCTGATCATCTTCGCCTCGATCATCGTCTCGTGGGTGTTCACGTTCGGCGTGCGCGTGCCGTACTCGCGCCCGCTCAACGCCGTCCTGGACTTCCTGCGCGACGTCACCAACCCGTATCTGCGGATCTTCCGGCGCCTGGGCCTGCAGTTCGGCCCGATCGACTTCAGCCCGATCGTCGCGATCCTCGTGCTGACGATCGGCGGCCGCCTGCTGGTCGCGCTGATCCGCGGATGACCGCCGGCCGCACGGTCGGACGGGCCGCGCTGGTCGCGGCGGGCGTCGTCGCGCTCGACCAGGTGACGAAGGCGATCGTCGTCGCGAACATCGACCGCTTCGAGCAGGTCGACCTCGTCCTGGGCCTCAAGCTCGTCCACACCCGCAACACGGGCGTGGCTTTCAGCATGTTCTCGGGCGGTGGCGCGCTCGTCGTGGTCATCGCCTGCGTCGCGCTCGCGGCGTTGCTCGCGTTCTTCTTCACCCACCTCAAGACGCGGCTGGTGTGGCTGCCGACCGGGATGCTGCTCGGCGGCGCGGTCGGCAACCTGATCGACCGGATCCGGCTCGGGTGGGTCACCGACTTCATCAAGATCCCGCACTGGCCCGCGTTCAACGTCGCGGACATCGCCGTCACGCTCGGCGTGGTCGTGCTGGTCTTCGTACTCGAGAAAGCGTCCAAATGATCGAGGTTCCGGACAGCGCCGCCGGTGAGCGGCTCGACGTCTTCCTGGCGGGCAGCGTCGGCTCGCGCGCCAAGGCGCAGAAGCTGATCGACGCCGGGCTCGTCCGCGTCGACGGCAAGCCCAAGCAGAAGCGCTTCACGCTGCAGGGCGGCGAGACCATCGAGGTCGAGGCCGCGCCCGAAGGCCCGAAGGTCGACGTGCCGCCGGCGCAGTTCGAGATCGCCTACGAGGACGAGCGGCTGATCGTCGTCAACAAGCCGGCCGGCGTCGTCGTCCACCCGGGCGTCGGCAACCGCGAGGGCACGCTCGTGCAGGCGCTCGCGGGCCGCGTGGCGGGCGGGACCGACCCGGATCGCCCGGGTGTCGTCCACCGGCTGGACCGCGACACGTCCGGCCTGCTGGTGCTCGCCCGCGACGAGGAGACGCTGTTCGCGTTGCAGGAGGCCCTCCGCCGCCGCGACGTCACCCGCGAGTACCTCGCGCTCGTCGAAGGGCGCCCGTCGGCCAAGCGCGGCACGATCGACGCGCCGCTGGGCCGCGACCGCCGCGTGCGGACGAAGATGTCCACCGACACGGACGACCCGCACGACGCGATCACCCACTTCGAGACCGAGCAGGCGCTGCCCGACGACACGCTGCTGCGGGTCACGCTCGAGACGGGCCGCACGCACCAGATCCGCGCGCACCTGCTCGCGATCGGGCATCCCGTCGCCGGCGACCCGGAGTACGGCCACGCCGGCCGGCACGGGCTCTCCCGGCAGTTCCTGCACGCGCACCGCCTCGCGTTCAAGCACCCCGAGACGGGGGCGCCCATGGAGTTGCGGGCGCCACTGCCGGAGGACCTGGTCAGGGCCCTCCGGCAGGCGTCAGGAGAACGAGCAGACCATTCGGCGTAGGGGAACCCCGGCCCGCTCGTCTTCAGTCCTAACGCAGGCGTCCGCGAAAACTTTTCTAAACTCTTCGCCACACGTTCCCGACCCCGGGCTGCGCAGCTCCAGATGAGCGCGTATCTCGAGGGCGCGATTCCTGCCCGGCGTACCGATTGCGCCGGGTTCGCGTCTCCTCGTTGCCCGGGAATCTGATCACTCGTAACAAGGAGATACTCCATGGCCGAAGTCGGCCTGAAGGAGCTGCTGGAAGCCGGTGTCCACTTCGGTCACCAGACCCGCCGCTGGAACCCCAAGATGCGCCGCTTCATCCACGGTGAGCGTGGCGGCATCTACCTGATCGACCTGCTGAAGACGCAGGCCCTGCTCGAGCAGGCGCAGCGCTTCGCGACCGAGATCGCCCACCGCGGCGGCACGGTGCTGTTCGTCGGCACCAAGAAGCAGGCGCGCGACGGCATCAAGGAGATCGCCACCGCGTCGAACATGCCGTACGTCAACCACCGTTGGCTCGGCGGCCTGCTCACGAACTACCAGACGATGTCCGCGCGCATCAAGCGCCTGCACGACCTCGAGCGCTACGCCTCCGAGGGCCAGCTGCAGCTGCTGCCGACGCGTGAGCGCCTCGCGGCCGAGGCCGACCTCGAGAAGCTTCAGGCGAACCTGGGCGGCGTCAAGAACATGACGCGCGTCCCCGACGCCATGTTCGTCATCGACCTCAAGACCGAGGCGATCGCCGTGCGCGAGGCCCAGCGCCTGCGCATCCCGATCATCGGCCTGGTCGACACGAACGCCGACCCCGACGGCATCGACTACGTGATCCCGGGCAACGACGACGCGATCCGCGCCTGCAACATCATCACGCAGGCGATCGGCGACGTGGTCCAGCAGGGCCGCGCCCGCTTCCGCTCCGAGGAGGAGGCCGCGCGCGCCGAGGCCGCCGCTCAGCAGCAGCGCGAGGCCGAGGAGCGCGCCCGCCGCGAGGAAGAGGAGAAGGCCGCCGCCGAGGCCGCCAAGCGCGCCGAGGCCGAGGCCGCCCTCACGCAGGCCGCCGGTGAGCCGCGTGACGTCGCCGAGGCGAACGTCGCCGCCGCCGTCAAGGCCGCGCCGAAGGCCGCCGCCGGCACCGCCGACAAGGAGGCTGCCGCCGCCGAGCAGGCCGCCACCGAGCCCGCCGTCGCCGCCGCCGGCACCCCCGGCCCGAGCAGCGCCGAGCAGGTCGAGAACCCCACGGGCGCCGAGACCGAGAAGGGGGCCGCTTCGCCGGCCGCCGAGGCCGCCGAGGCGCCCGCCGCCGAGGCGAAGCAGAAGGCCGCCAAGGCCAAGGCCAAGCCGAAGGCCGCCGCCCCGGAGCCGGGCCCGAGCGCCGTCGCCGAGGAAGCCGCTGCCGCGGCCCCGGCCGACGTCGAGGCCGCCGCTCCCGCCGAGTCCACTGACGAGCCGAAGGAAGAGAAGTGACCGCTCCCACCATTTCCGCCAAGCAGGTCAAGGAGCTCCGCGACCGGACGGGCGCGGGCATGATGGAGTGCAAGAAGGCGCTGACGGAGACCGGGGGCGACCTCGACCAGGCCGTCGAGCTCCTGCGCGTCCGCCTCGGCGACAAGGCCCTCAAGGTCGGCGACCGCGAGGCCACCGAGGGCACCGTCGCCTCCTACATCCACTCGAACGGCAAGGTCGGCGTTCTCGTGGAGATCGACTGCAACACGGACTTCGTCGCCCGCAACGACGACTTCCAGAGCTTCGCGCGTGACGTGGCGCTGCACATCGCCGCCGCCGCGCCGCTCTACGTCTCCGAGGACGAGATCCCCGCCGAGGCCAAGGAAGCCGAGCTGCGCGTGTTCGAGCAGCAGGCCGCCGACAAGCCCGAGCACATCCGCCCGAAGATCGCCGAGGGCAAGCTCAAGGCGTGGATGAACGACAACGTGCTGCTCAACCAGCCGCACGTCAACACGGACAAGTACGACGGCAAGACGATCGAGGAGCTTCGCGCGAACCTCTCCGGCACGGCCGGCGAGAACATCGTGATCAAGCGCTTCGCCCGCTTCGCGGTCGGCGCCTAAGTGGCTGAGCCGGTCTTCAACCGGGTCCTGATCAAGTTGTCGGGCGAGGCCCTCATGGGCCCGCTCGACTACGGGACGGACCCCGGCACCGTCGGACGGATCGCCGACCAGGTCAAAGAGGTCCACGACCGTGGGGTGGAGATCGGCATCGTCCTCGGCGCGGGCAACATCTTCCGCGGCCTCTCGGCCGCGGCCGATGGCATGGACCGCGCCACGGGCGACTACATGGGCATGCTGGCGATCGTGCTCAACGCCCTCACGCTCCAGGACGCCCTGGAGAAGCGCGGCGTGCACACGCGCGTGCAGTCGGCGATCACGATCTCCGAGGTCGCCGAGCCCTACATCCGCCGTCGCGCGATGCGCCATCTCGAGAAGAAGCGCGTCGTGATCTTCGCCGCCGGCACCGGCAACCCGTTCTTCAGCTCGGACACCGCCGCCGCCCTGCGCGCGGTGGAGATGCACGCCGAGATCCTGCTGATGGCCAAGAACGGCGTCGACGGCATCTACACGGCGGACCCCCGCAAGGACCCGGACGCCGAGTTCATCGCGGAGATCACCGCCAAGGAAGCGCTCCAGCGCGACCTGCGGGTGATGGACCAGACGGCGTTCGCCCTCTGCATGGAGAACAAGCTCAACATCCGTGTCTTCGACATGGCCGACGACTCGAACATCAACCGGATAATCTCCGGCGACCGAGTTGGGACGCTGGTGACCACGTGATCGACGAACTACTTGCAGACGCGCGCGAGCACATGGACAAGTCCGTGGATGCGACGCGCCAGAAATTCCAGTCGGTGCGTGCCGGCCGGGCGAACGCCTCGCTGCTGGACCGCATCAACGTGGAGTACTACGGGACGATGACGCCGCTCAAGCAGATGGCGACGGTCAACGCTCCCGAGGCACGGCTCATCACCGTGCAGCCGTACGACAAGAGCTCCTTGAAGGCGATCGAGCGGTCGATCCTGGAGTCGGACCTCGGCCTCACGCCGAACAACGACGGCCAGATCATCCGCCTGCAGCTCCCGGAGCTGACCGAGGAGCGCCGCAAGCAGCTCGTGAAGGTCGTTCGCGGCCTGACCGAGGAAGGCAAGGTCGCGCTGCGCAACATCCGGCGCGACGTCATGCACGACCTCAAGGAGCTCAAGGACGCCGGCGAAGCCGGGGCGGACGACGAGCACCGGGCCGAGGACGCGCTCCAGAAGCTGACCAACGAGAAGGTCGCCGAGCTGGACGCGGCCCTCAAGGCCAAGGAAGCCGAGATCACTGAGGTGTGAGCGCCACCTACGTCGCCATCATCATGGATGGCAACGGGCGGTGGGCTCACCAGCACGGCGTCCCGATCGCTGAAGGCCATAAGGCAGGCGCCGACACGGTGAAGGCGCGCCTGCGCGACGCCGTCGACCTCGGCGTGCGCGAGCTGACCCTGTACTCCTTCTCGACGGAGAACTGGAACCGCCCGCAGGACGAGGTCGACGCGCTGATGGCGCTGTTCAGCGCGCGCATCATCGACGAGACGCCCGAGCTGCACGAGGAGGGCGTGAAGATGCGCTTCGTCGGCCGCCGCGAGGGCGTGCTGCCGGAGCTGCTCGAGCAGATGCAGTGGGCGGAGGAGAAGACCGCGGCCAACACGCGGATCACGCTCTTCGTGGCCTTCAACTACGGCGGGCGCTCGGAGATCCTCGACGCCGCGGCGCAGTACACGGGCGGCGGCGAGGAGGAGTTCCGCAAGCTGCTGTACGCGCCGGAGATGCACGACCCGGACCTGCTGATCCGCACGTCCGGCGAGCAGCGCATCTCCAACTACCTGCTGTGGCAGGCCGCGTACTCGGAGCTGCACTTCACCGACGTGCTGTGGCCGGACTTCTCGCGCGAGGACTTCGAAGAGGCGCTCGCCTCCTACGAGGCGCGCGTGCGCCGCTTCGGGGGGCGCTGAGGCGTGTCCGACGTCATCAACCGGGTGTTGGTGGCGATCCCCGCGGTGGCGTTCGCCGTCCTGATCATCTGGCAGGGCGGGTGGGTGTTCGCCGCGGGCATCGGCCTGCTGGCCGTGATCTGCGTGCACGAGCTGTCGGTGATGCTCGAGCGCGCGCGGCCGGTGCGGCTCGCGGCGATGCTCGGCGTGCTCGGGCTGGTCGTCGCCGGCACCGCGGGCGATGAGCGCCAGGTGCTGCTCGCGCTGGCCGCGACGGTGCCGGTGACGTTCGCGCTGGCCGTCGCGATGCCGCAGCGCGAGCGCGTGACCGCGTCGATCTCCGCGACGCTGCTGATCATCGTCTGGATCGGGCTCGGCGTCGCGCACGCCGCCATGCTGCGCGGGCTCGACCACGGCGGCGCGCTCGTCGTGATGATCCTGCTCGGCACGTTCGTGGGGGACACGTTCGCCTACTTCGGCGGGCGCGCGTTCGGGCGCCGCAAGCTCGCGCCGGCGATCTCGCCCAACAAGACGGTCGAGGGCCTGCTGTTCGGCGTCGTGATCGGCACGCTGATCGTCTGGTACTGGTCGCGCACCTACTCCGACGACGGCTGGATCTCGGGCGTCGACGGCCTCCTGCTCGGCCTCACCGTGGTGATCGCCGCACCGATCGGTGACCTGTTCGAGTCGCTGATCAAGCGCGACATGGGTACCAAGGACACCGGGACCCTGTTCGGGGCCCACGGCGGCGCGCTGGACCGCGTGGACGCCGCGCTGTTCGCGCTGGTCGCCGGCTACTACGTGTGGCTGCTCTTGGCATGAACGAGGAGGAGAAGCGCGACCGCCAGATGATGGAGCTCCTCAACGAGCTCCGGGTCGCGCTGCCGGGGGTGCAGTTCCTCCTGGCGTTCCTGCTCACCGTGCCGTTCGCGAACCGCTTCGAGCAGGTCACCGCGTTCGAGAAGACGGTGTTCTACGCGGCGCTGCTGTGCACGGCGGCGTCCGTCGTCTTCCTGATCGCGCCGTCGGCCACACACCGGCTGCGCTTCCACCAACGTGACCGCACGTTCGTGATCGAGTCGGCGAACAAGTACCTGATCGCCGGCCTCGCCTGCCTGGGCGTGGCGCTGATCCTGGCGCTGACGATGGTCACGTCGTTCCTGTACGAGAGCTGGATCGTGATCGCCGGGCCGGGCGCGATCGGGCTGCTGCTCGTCACCGTCTGGATCATCAGGCCGCTGTCGCGCGGCTGAACGCGCGGCGGTACGCCGTCGGGGTGACGTGGACGTGCCGGCGGAAGTGCTTGCGCAGGTTCGCGGCGGTGCCGAACCCGCATTCGGCGGCGATGTCGTCGATCGAGGCGGACGTCGTCTCCAGCGCCGAGCGGGCGGCGTCGACGCGCCGCGCCAGCAGCCAGCTCAGCACGGACGTGCCGGTCTCGGCGTGGAAGCGCCGCGCGAACGTGCGCTCGGACACATGCGCGTGGGCGGCGAGCGCGCGGACGGTCAGGGGCTCGTGCAGCCGACCGAGCGCCCAGGCGCGCGTGCTCGCGAGCGACCCGCCCGGGTGCTTGGGCACGGGCTGCTCGACGTACTGCGCCTGCCCGCCGTCACGGTGCGGCGGCACGACGATCCGGCGCGCGATCGACGCCGCCAGCGCCGCGCCGTGGTCGCGGCGCAGGATGTGCAGGCACAGGTCCAGTCCCGCGGCGACGCCGGCGGACGTCAGCACGTCGCCGTCGTCGATGTAGAGCACGTCGGGCTCCACCTCGACGCGTGGATGGCGGGCGGCGAGGTCAGCGGCGTCGCGCCAGTGCGTCGTCGCACGCCGGCCGTCCAGCCGGCCGGCGGCGGCGAGGGCGAAGGCGCCGGTGCAGATCGAGACCATCCGCCCAGGCGCGGAGCGCAGCGCGTCCAGCACGGACGGCTCGAGCGCGCGCAGGTGCGGCGAGAAGCCCGGGACGATCACCGTGTCCGCGCGCGCGAGCGCCTCCAGCCCCGCCTCGCCGATGACCGTGAACCCCGCCGTCGTGCGCACGGTCGGCGTCGCCGCGCACACGGTCACGCGGTAGGGGACCTCCTCGTAGTTGCCGAACACCTGCGCGGGGATCGCCAGGTCGAGCGGGACCACCGCCTCCAGCGCCAGCACGGCCACCTCATGGAGCATTGGCCGGATCGTACCGGACATTGGCATTCCTGCCACTCGCGCCGGACCCCGCGCTCCGGCGACGATCGTCGGCATGACGATCGAGATCCTGCTGTTCGACGGCTTCGACGACCTGGACGCGTTCGGCCCGTTCGAGGTCTTCCGCACGGCCGGCCGTGACGTCCGCTACGTCACGGTCGAGCCGGCGGGTCGCGTCACCTCCTCGCACGGCACGACCGTCGTCCCGCACGGCGTGCTCGGCGACCCCGACCTGCTCGTCATCCCCGGCGGCGGCTGGAACGATCGCGGCGGCGCCTACCGCGAGGCCAAGCGCGGCGTGATCGGCGCCAAGCTCGTCGAGCGCCACGCGGCCGGGCGCCGGATCGCCTCCGTGTGCACGGGCGCGATGCTGCTGGCCGAAGCGGGTCTGCTGGCGGGCCGTCGCGCGATCACGCACCACACCGCGATCGAGGACTTGCGCGCCGCCGGTGCCGACGTCGCCGAGGACGAGCGCTACGTCGACGCCGGCGACATCGTCACCGCGGGCGGCGTCACCTCGGGCATCGACATGGCGCTGTACCTGCTGGGCGACGACGCGCAGGCCGTCAGGCGGGAGATCGAATGGCCGGCCCCGCCTCGCTCTGCGGGCTCGTTGGGCTGAGAGTCATGGCCCTGGAGGCCAGGACTCCCGCTAGCCGGCGCCGCGAACCGCTCGGAGCATGAGGAACATCGGGACGGTGCGAGCGGGCTCCACCGGCGACGCCGGCTCGCGCAGCGCCGCGATCACGAAGCCGGCGGCCTCGAGCGCGCGAACGTAGGCCTCCAGCGGCCGTGTCCAGCCTTTGAAGTGCATCGTCAGGCCCGCCCGGGCGAACGTCCCATCGTACAGTCCCGGTTGTACGTACGGTTTGTCGATGACGAACGAGCGTCCGTCGTCGGCCAGCCGCCCGACGTCGGCTATGGGGTGCGTGATCGTGATGCAGAAGGCGCCGCCCGGGGCGAGCACGCGCTCGGCCTCGCGAACCGCGCCGGGCATGTCCTCCATGTCCATCAGCGAGTTGTAGGCGACCACGAGGTCGAACTCGCCGTCCTCGAACGGCAGCGCCGACGCGTCCGCGAGCAGGTACCGGCCACCGCGATCGGCGGCCCGCGCGGCCTCCAGCAGCGGCAAGGAGGCGTCGATGCCCGTCACGTCCCAACCGCGCGCGGCGAGGTCCCGGCACACGCGGCCCTCACCGCAGCCCACTTCCAGCGCGCCCCCGCCGGGCGGCGGCACCAGCTCGAAGAACGCGTCGCGATAGGACCAGTAGACGTCGTGGCCGGGCGTGCGCGCCCACGCGATCCAGTTCGCCGCCTGCTCCTCCCAGTGCGCGCTCATAGGACGGAGGCGAGCACGTCGGGCCGATCGACCGGCACGAACGAGTACGAGTCCTCGACCTCGACCACGCGCGCGTCGGCGAACAGCGCCGCGAGCCGGTGGCCGAGCTCGATCGGGAAGCAGCGGTCCTCGGGTGGCCAGACGATCACGACCTCACCCCCGAAGGCCCGCAGCTTGGGCGCCACATCCAGCGTGATCGACGGCGAGCACGCCGCCGCGAAATGGGCGGCGTCGCGCAGGACCT
The DNA here is from genome assembly GCF_003633755.1 of Solirubrobacter pauli. Lineage (GTDB taxonomy): Bacteria > Actinomycetota > Thermoleophilia > Solirubrobacterales > Solirubrobacteraceae > Solirubrobacter > Solirubrobacter pauli. Next base: position 1,792,996 of record NZ_RBIL01000002.1, on the reverse strand, counting down.
CGAAGTCGCGGAGCGCCGGCGTCCCCCAGCGGGCGAGGCGTGCCGCGTCCACGCGCTTGGTCAGCCACCCGAACGCGATCGGCAGCCGGCGGGCGGGGCTGAACCGCAGCGGCTCCAGGAACGCGCGCATGAGCAACGGCACGCGTCCCAACCGGAACAGCGGCTTGAACAGCGCCGGCGGGAACACCTCCAGCGCGTCGCACGGCGTCAGCACCAGCTTCGACACGCGCGTGGCGTCGCGCGCCACCACCAGCTGCGCGAGCGTGCCGCCCGTGTCGCAGCCGACCAGCGTCACGTCGCGCAGGTCGCGCCGCTCCAGCTCGCCGACGATCCACGCGGCCACGCCCGCGGGCGTCTGCTGCGCGCGATCGGGCACCGGCGTCGTGTGCGACCCGAGCGGCAGCTCCAGGACGACGCACTCGCGGTCCGGGAGCCGCGCCACGACGTCATCCCACAGGGTTCCGTCGACCATCACCCCGTGCAGGAACACGATCGGTCCAGGCATGCGCGAACCTTATCCGGCCCACATCTCGCCCCTGCCACACTGAGGCACCGTGAAGCGGCTTCTCATCCTGGGTTCCACGGGATCCATCGGCACCCAGGCGCTCGACGTCGTCAAGCGCGCCCCCGAGCAGTTCGAGATCGTCGGCCTGAGCGCCGGCAGCAACCACCTCCCGCTCGTCCAGCAGGCGATCGAGCGCGGCGTCAAGCGGATCGCGCTGACCGACGCCGACGCGGCCGCGCGCGCCGCCGAGAACTGGACCGGCGGCGAAGTGCTGTCGGGTCCGGAGGGCCTCGTCCAGCTCGTCGCGGAGTCCGGCGCCGACCTCGTGCTCAACAGCATCGTCGGCTCGGCCGGCCTGGGCCCGACGATCGTCGCCCTCACCGAGGGGATGGACGTCGCGCTCGCCAACAAGGAGTCGCTCGTCGTCGGCGGCGAGCTCGTGACCGCGCTCGCCGAGGCCACCGGCGCCCGGCTGATCCCGATCGACTCTGAGCACACCGCCATCCACCACCTGCTCACCGGGGAGCCGCCCGGGGTGGTCGACAAGCTGATCATCACCGCGTCCGGCGGCCCGTTCCGCGGCCGCAAGGACCTGCAGCACATCACCGTCGAGGAGGCGCTCAACCACCCGACGTGGCGGATGGGCGGCAAGATCACGATCGACAGCGCGACCCTGATGAACAAGGGCCTCGAGGTGATGGAGGCCCACCACCTGTTCGGGACGCCGTACGACAAGATCGACGTCGTCGTCCACCCGCAGTCGATCATCCACGCCATGGTCCAGCTGTGCGACGGCTCGACCAAGGCGCACATGGGCTATCCGGACATGCGGGTCGCCATCGGCTACGCGCTCCACCACCCGGACCGCGCGGATCTGCCGATCAAGCCGCTGGACCTGATCGAGCTCGGCCGGCTGGACTTCGAGGCACCGGACCTCGAGACGTTCCCGTGCCTGCGGCTGGCGCGCGAGGCGGCCGTCGCCGGCGGCACCGCGCCGTGCGCGCTCAACGCCGCCAACGAGGTCGCCGTCCACGCCTTCCTCAACGGCCGGCTGCCGTTCGTCGGCATCCCGCAGGTGATCGAGGGCGTCCTGGACGAGCTCGGCTCGCGCCGCGTGCACGACTTCGAGGCGCTGTACGTGACCGACGCCGAGGCGCGTGAGATCGCCGCCGACCTGATCGAGCAGGTGCACGCCTAGATGAGCTGGCTGCTCGCGTTCGTCGGCTTCGCCGCGCTGATCATCCTGCACGAGGCCGGCCACTTCTTCGCGGCCAAGGCCGTCGGCATGCGCGTCGAGCGCTTCAGCCTGTTCTTCCCGCCGCTGATCGCGCGCAAGAAGCGCGGCGAGACCGAGTACGCGATCGGCTCGATCCCGCTCGGCGGCTACGTGAAGATCACCGGCATGAACCCGGCGGAGGACATCCCGCCGGAGCACGCGCACCGCGCCTACTACCGCCAGCCGGTGTGGAAGCGGATCGTCGTGATCGGCGCCGGGCCGCTGGTGAACATCGTGCTCGCGTTCGTCATCCTCGCCGGCGTCTTCATGGCCCGCGGGCCGGTCGAGCCGCCGCTCGTGGTGGGCGCCGTCCAGGCCGGCACGCCCGCGCAGGGCAAGCTGCAGGAGGGCGACAAGGTGCTCGCCGTCGACGGCAAGCGCCTCACGGGCAGCTACCAGGACCAGATCAGCGCGGTCACCAAGGGCGTGAACTCGCACAAGGACCGTGGCGCCGTGTCGTTCACCGTCGACCGCGGCGGCCGCGAGGTGACGATCACCGGCAACACGTTCTACGACCCCGAGACCAAGCGCAACCGCTTCGGGTTCGGCTACGACCAGGAGGCCAGCCGCCAGGACGTCGGCCTGTTCGACTCCGCCGGCGTCGCCGTCGACCAGATGTGGGTCGTGACCTCCACGACGGTCAGCCACATCGCCCAGATCTTCAAGGCCGAGAAGCGCGAGGAGCTCGGGAGCGTCGTCGGCGGCTACGAGCAGACGCGCCAGACGATCAAGGAGAACGACGCGGTCCTCACGTTCTACGTGCTCGCGCTCATCTCCCTGAGCCTCGGCGTGATCAACCTGTTCCCGTTCCTGCCGCTCGACGGCGGGCACATCTTCTGGGCGCTGGCCGAGAAGGTCCGTGGCAAGGCGATCCCGTTCAGCGTCATGGAGCGCGCCGGGTTCGTCGGCTTCGCGCTCGTGCTGATGCTGTTCGTGATCGGCCTCAGCAACGACATCGACCGACTGCAGAACGGCGGCTTCGGCATTCGGTAGCGTCGTCCCATGGGGGAGAGACGCTCAGTGCACGCGTCCACGATCGCCGAGGCGTTCCGCCTCACGGTCGAGGACGACGCGGACCGCATCGCGGTCCGCACGAAGGACGACGAGATCGCCTGGACGTGGAGCGAGCTGCAGGCGCGCGTGGACGCGTTCGCCGGCGGGTTGCAGCGCCTGGGCGTCGGGCGCGGCGACACCGTCGCGCTGATGATCTGCAACCGGCCTGAGTTCATCGTCGCCGACCTCGCGACCACGATGCTCGGCGCGACGCCGTTCTCGATCTACCTCACGTCCGCACCGGACCAGATCGCGTACGTGGTGGGCGACGCGGGCGCGAAGGTCGCCGTGGTCGAGGCGCCGTTCGCCGACGTGATGCGCCCGCTCGTCGAGCACGTGCTCACGGTCGAGGAGATCGAGGCGCACTCGGTCGAGGGCTTCGAACCTGACTGGCGCGCCGTCGCGCCCGACGACATCCTCACGATCATCTACACGTCGGGCACGACCGGCCCGCCGAAAGGCGTCCAGCTCTCGCACCGCAACGAGATGGCGGCGGTCGACGCGGTCGAGCGGCGGGTCGGCTTCCCGGACGGCTCACGCGTGATCTCGTGGCTGCCCAGCGCGCACGTCGCCGAGCGCACCGCGCACCACTACCTCCCGATCGTCTACGGGATGACGATCACGACCTGCCCCGACCCGCGCCGGATCGGCGAGTGGCTGCCGGCGGTCAAGCCGACCTGGTTCTTCGCCGTCCCGCGCGTGTGGGAGAAGCTCAAGGCCGGGATCGAGGCCAAGCTGGCCGACAACCAGCAGGCGCAGACGGTGCTCGGCGCCGCGAAGCAGGTCGTCGAGCTGCGCCAGGCCGGCCGCCCGGTGCCGGACGCGCTCGAGAGCGCGGTCGAGCTGGGGGAGGAGCAGCTGTTCGCGCCGCTGCGCGCGGCGATCGGGCTCGACGAGGCGAAGCTGGTCAACGTGGGCGCGGCGCCGACGCCGCGCGAGGTGCTCGTCTTCTTCCACGCGATCGGGGTCCCGCTCGCCGAGATCTGGGGCATGAGCGAGACGTGCGGCGCGGGCGCGTCCAACCCGGAGGAGCGGATCAAGATCGGCACGGTCGGCCTGCCGTCGCCGGGCGTGGAGCTCAAGCTGGCCGAGGACGGCGAGCTGCTCGCGCGCTCGGCGGTGGTGATGGTCGGCTACCGCAACCTGCCCGACAAGACGGCGGAGGCGCTGGACGACGACGGCTGGCTGCACACCGGCGACGTCGCGACGATCGACGAGGACGGCTACGTCACGATCGTCGATCGCAAGAAGGAGCTGATCATCAACGCGGCGGGCAAGAACATGTCGCCGGCGAACATCGAGGCGGCGCTCAAGGGCGCGTCTCCCCTGATCGGCCAAGCCTGCGTCGTCGGGGACGGGCGCCCGTACAACGTCGCGCTGCTCGTGCTCGATCCGGATTACGCCGCCACCGTCGGGGACGCCTCCCGCGTCGTCGCCGAGGCCGTGGAGGCCGCCAACGCGACGCTCTCACGGCCCGAGCAGATCAAGCGCTTCACCGTGCTGAACGGCGATTGGGTGCCCGGCGGAGACGAGCTGACACCGACGATGAAGCTCAAAAGGGCGCCGATCTTCCAGAAATACGCGGGAGAAATCGAAGCCATGTACTCATAAAGACGGCTCAAGCCTGGACGTGTCGGTCCGATTCCTGAGGTCAAGTTCAGATCAAGGCAACCTCAAGGAGAGACCGCCACCCATGCCCAAGCTCCGATCACTGCGCAGCAAGATGCTGGCACTGATCCTCGTTCCTGTCATCGTCGCGCTGGCCGCGGTGACGTTCATCGCCATCTCGAAGGCCGGTGGCGCGCAGAAGGAGTCCTCCTACTCGGAGCTCAACCAGCGCACCGCCGTCGAGGCCTCGAAGATCGACACCGGCGTCGCCAACGTGCTCGGCATCGCCAACACCGCCGGCATGATCTTGTCCACGAGCAACGATCGCGCCGACGCCACCGCCGGCCTGTCCGCGCTCATGACCGCGAACGCGCAGAGCGTCGTCGCGGTCTACGGCGGCACGCTGCCGAACAGCTTCAACGCCGACGCGGCCCACAAGGGAGATCCCGGCACCGCCGCCGACGGCTCCTTCCAGCCGAGCGCCGCGCTCGTGGAAGGCGGCAAGATCGCCGTCACCGCCAGCAAGGACGGCCTCGCGGGCGCGCAGGCGTACGTGAAGGACCCGAAGCCGGGCGCGCAGGAGCCGATGGAGTACGAGGGCGCGATGTACGTGACCTACCAGGCTCCCGTCACGCGTGGTGGCAAGATCGTCGGCTACGCGGGCACCGCGAGCACGCTCACCGCGATCGACAAGGCGCTCGGGGACATCAAGGTCTACGACACCGGTTACGCGTACCTCGTCTCCGGCAAGGGCGTGCTGCTCGCCAGCCCGGACAAGTCCAAGACCGGCAAGGTCAGCCTCGCCCAGCTCGCCGAGACCACGGAGAACCCGGAGCTCAAGCAGGTCGCGGACTCGATCGCCGCCGGCAAGGACGGCCAGCTCGAGACCAAGGACCCCTTCACGGGCAAGGAGATCGTCCTCAGCTGGAACAAGATCGACGCCGCGGGCTGGAGCTTCCTGACCGCCGTCCCGAAGTCCGAGGTCCTCGCGCCGGTCAAGAGCCTGCAGAACACGCTGTTCATCGTCGGCATCGTCGCGCTGATCCTCATCAGCCTGGTGATCCTGTTCGTCTCGAACCTGCTCACCAAGCCGATCCGCACCGTCACCGAGGCCGCCGAGCGCGTCGCCAAGGGCGAGGTGGACGTCCAGATCGACGTCACGACCAGCGACGAGATCGGCCAGCTGGCCACGTCCTTCGAGAGCACGGTCGAGTACCTGCGTGAGAAGGCCGTCGCCGCCGAGGCCGTCGCCGACGGCGACCTCACGGTGCACGTCGAGGAGCGCTCCGACAAGGACGTGCTCGGCAAGGCGTTCAACCGCCTCGTCGACGACCTCCGCGGCATCGTCGGCCGTGTCCACAGCACCGCCAACGGCGTCAGCGACGCCTCCAAGCAGATGGCCGGCACCTCCGACGAGGCCGGTCGCGCGATCCAGGAGATCGCGGTCGCCATCGGCGAGGTCGCCGAGGGCACGAACATCCAGGTCCAGAAGGTCGAGGCCGTCCGTGAGGCCGCCGAGCGCGTCGCGGGCACCGCCCGGGACAGCGCCGAGCGCGCCCAGGAGGCCGCCGGCGAGGCCGAGAAGGCCAAGGGCATGGCGACCGAGGGCCTCGTGGCCGCCGGTGAGGCGTCCGCCGCGATGAGCGGCCTCGCGGAGTCCGCGTCCGGCGTGACCGGCGCGATCGAGACGCTGGCCGCCAAGTCCGAGAAGATCGGCGGCATCGTGACCACGATCACCGGCCTGGCCGAGCAGACCAACCTGCTCGCGCTCAACGCCGCGATCGAGGCCGCTCGCGCCGGCGAGCAGGGCCGCGGCTTCGCCGTCGTGGCCGAGGAAGTCCGCAAGCTCGCCGAGGAGTCGCAGTCCGCGGCCGGCGAGATCGCGGGCCTCATCAGCGAGATCCAGCGCGAGACGACCGACGTCGTCGCGATGGTGGCCGACACGGCCGAGCGCACCGAGGGTGGCACGCAGACGGTCGAGCGCGCCCGCGCGGCGTTCGAGGCCATCGGCGCGGCCGTCGACGAGGTCACGGCGCGCGCCGCGGACATCGCGGGCGCCGTCGAGGCCCTGTCGCTGGACGCGAACCAGATCGCCGACGACGTCGTCGGCGTGGCCACGGTCGCCGAGTCGGCGAGCGCCTCGAGCGAGCAGGTCTCCGCCTCGACGCAGCAGACCAGCGCCTCGACGCAGGAGATCGCCGCGTCGGCGCAGGACCTGGCGGGCACGGCGGCCGAGCTCGAGCAGCTCGTGTCCACCTTCCGCCTGTCCTAGCCCGAAGAGAAAGTCAGCGGCCGACCACGCGGTATCGCCGTGGTCGGCCGGAGTACTCCAGTGTGCCGCGCCGAACGCGCGGCACACTGCGTGGAGACCCCCATCCTGAGCGGGGGTTGTCCCTACCTCCCGAAGCCGTCCAGCAACCCGGCGAGCGAGCGCATCACCTTCGATGCCGCTTCCAGCTCGTGGTCGCTGTAGACGCTGAGGACCTCCCGCGTGCGCGCCTCGATGTGGGCGCGTCGCGCCGCGAGGATCTCGTGGCCCGCGTCGGTGAGGGAGACGATCACCTGCCGGCGGTCCTTCTCGCTGCGGTGGCGTTCGACGATCCCGCCCTGCTCGAGCTGGTCGAGCATCGCGGTCATCGACGCGGGGGAGAGGTCCGCGCGCTTGGCCAGCTCGCCCGCGGTGCACGCCTCGCCGCGTTCGAGCTGGAAGAGCGCGCGCACCTGCGTGGCCGACAGGTCGCCGGGGCGGTGCGGGTCGCGGCCACGCAGCCGGCGCTCGGCGGCGAGCAGCTCGCTCATCGCGGCGCGGACCTCGTCGGTCATGCCAGCACCAGCTCCGGCTCGCGCTCGGTCACGCGGCGGCGCTCGATCACGGCCAGCATGATCGTCGGCAGCAGCGCGACGGCGCCGATGCCGATCACCCACCCGAACGTGTGGGCGAAGCTGCCGGCCATCACCGCGGGCGCGCTCGACGTGAATCCCTTCTGCAGCACGACGGTGAGGATGGCGGTGCCGATCGACCCACCGACGCGCTGGAGGACGTTCAGCTGCGGCGTCGCGTCCTTGATCGCCTCGGGCTCGAGCGTCGCGTAAGCGGCGGTCATGGCCGGCATCATCGACATGCCGATGCCGAACCCGCGCACGACCATCGCGGCGGCGAGCAGGGTGAGCGGCGTGGCTTCGTCGATCAGCACGAACGGCAGCGTGGCGACGATCATGACGCTCGCGCCGAGGACGCTGGTGAGACCGCCTCCCAGGCGCTCGGTGACGCGGCCGGACAGCGCCATCGCCAGCGCGGCGCCGATGCCCTGCGGCATCAGCAGCAGGCCGGTGGTGACCGCGTCCTCTCCACGGACGAGCTGGAAGTACAGCGGCATCAGGACCATGCCGCCGAACAGCACGGCGCCGAGGGCGAACGTGGTGACCGAGGCCGAGGCGAACGCCTTGTTGGCGTACAGGCGGACGTCGAGCAGCGGGTTGGGGATGTGCAGCGCGCGGACGACGAACGTGGCGACGAGCGCGACGCCGGTGAGGGCGGGAACGAGGACGGCGGCGGCGGTCATCGAGCCGGTCGTGCCGCTCTCGGCGAGGCCGTAGGTGATGCCGACCAGGCCGGTGGCGACGAGGGCGAGGCCGATGGCGTCGAGCTTCTCGCCGGCACCGGCGATCTCGTCACGCGGCAGGAGGCGAAGCGCGGCGACCGCGGCGACGATGCCGACCGGCACGTTGACGAAGAAGATCGCCTGCCAGCTGATGTGCTCGACGAGCAGGCCACCGAGCGTGGGGCCGAAGACGGGGGCGAGGATGATCGGCACGCCGATCGCGCTCATCACGCGCGCCATGTTGCCCGGGCCCGCGGCACGGACGAGGACCATCTGGCCGATCGGGACGAGCAGGCCACCGGCGAGGCCCTGCAGCACGCGGGCGCCGATCAGCGTCTCCAGGTTCCAGGCGAACCCGCAGAGCGCGCTGCCGGCGGTGAAGAGGATGAGGCTGAGGACGTAGAGACGGCGCGCGCCGAAGCGGTTGACGGCCCAGCCGGACACCGGGATGACCGCCGCGAGCGCGAGCATGTAGCTGGTGACGACCCACTGGACGTCGTCCAGCGGCGAGTCGAGCTTCACCGACAGCGTCTCCAGCGCGACGTTGACGATGGTCGTAGAAAGGACGGACATGATCGAGCCGAGGACGACGGCGATCGCTATCCGCTTGACGTGGGGTTCGAGGGTCACGGGTTCACTCCAAAAGATTCGATACCGAAATATTAGCTACGGAACCTTTCGGCTTCAAGTCATTTACACCTGAGCGAGGGGTGCGCCTCTAGACTGGTGTCCAATGGCTTCCAAGCGCTCAGTGACCGTCGGTGGTGTCCAGATCGGCGGGGGCGCCCCGGTCGCGGTCCAGACCATGACCAAGACCGAAACGGCCAACCTGCAGGCCACGATGGACCAGATCCGCCGCGTCGCCGACGCGGGCGCGGACATCGTGCGGTGCGCCGTCCCGCGCGAGAAGGACGTCGAGGCGCTCAAGACGATCGTGCGCGAGTCGCCGATCCCGATCATCGCCGACATCCACTTCAACCACACGCTGGCCCTGAAGGCGATCGACGCGGGCGCCCACTGCATCCGCATCAACCCGGGCAACATCGGCGGGCCCGAGAAGGTCGCCGAGGTCGCCGACCGCGCCAAGGCCGCGGGTGTGCCGATGCGCATCGGCGTCAACTCCGGCTCGCTGCCCAAGCACCTGCACGAGCTCGAGATGACCAACCCGGTCGAGGCGCTCGTCACGGCCGCCACCGAGTTCGTCGACCTGATGGAGCGCCTGCGCTTCGAGGACTTCAAGGTCTCGATCAAGTCCACGAGCGTCCCGAACACGATCGCGGCGAACCGCCTGCTCAGCGAGCGGATCGACTACCCGCTGCACCTCGGCATCACCGAGGCCGGCACCAAGTGGTCCGGCTCGCTCAAGAGCGCCGTCGGCCTGGGCACGCTGCTCGCCGACGGCATCGGCGACACCATCCGGATCTCGCTGTCGACGTTCCACGCCGAGGAAGAGGTCAAGGTCGCCTGGGAGATCCTCAAGGCCCTGAAGCTGCGCGAGCGCGGCCCGGTCCTGATCGCCTGCCCGACCTGCGGCCGCCTCCAGTTCGACATGGACTCCGTCGTCGCCGAGGTCGAGCGCCGCCTCGAGGCCTACGACGACCCGATCGAGGTCTCGGTCCTCGGCTGCGCCGTCAACGGCATCGGCGAGGCCCGCCACGCCGACTTCGGCATCACGGGCGCCAAGGACATGGGCATGATCTACTCGAAGGGCGAGCCGATCAAGAAGGTCCGGACCGAGAACCTCGTCGACGAGCTCTTCGCCGAGATCGACAAGTACTACGCCTCCGGCAAGACTGTCACGCGCGACGCGGCCGCCGCCGCGGAGGCCGCCGCCTGGCTGGCCGAGGAAGAGGACGCGACGGCGATGACGCCGGAGCGCCTCGCCGCCCTCGAGCTCGAGAAGGCCAAGGCCGACGCCGACGCGATCGACGAGGCGCTGAGCCCGGTCGCGGGCCGCCGCTTCACCCGCGCCTGAGGGGCGCGAGGCGAACATGAAGGTGCCAGGCACCTTCATGTTCGCGGCCGGCTTCTAGGCCGTTTCGGCCAGCACCGCGTAGTGCACCGTGAAGAACCGCTCCGCGCTCGGTGCGTGGGCGCGGTGCGACGCGGCGCGCACAGCCCACTTGGCGGCCGCGGCCACGCGGGCCTTGGCGGAGTCGGCGAAGAAGGCGTGATGCTCGCGGGCGAGCGGGTCGGCCAGCTCGGCGACCGGGCGCACGCCCGCGCGGCGGGCCAGGGCGCGCACGGCCGCGCGGTCGAAGGCGTGGAGGTGGCCGATCGAGGCCGAGATCGCGCGCTTGGCCGGGCGGGCCGCGGAGCGGTTGTTCTCCAGCGGCACCTCGACCAGGACGTGCTTGGCCACGCGGGCCGCCTCGGCCAGCAGGGGCTCGGGGTCCGGGACGTGCTCGAGCACGTGGGAGAGGATCGCGAGGTCGTACGTGCCGTCCTCGACGGGGATCCGGGAGCCGTCGTACGCCTCCAGCCGCTCGACGCGCGCGATGTCGCGCCCGCGGGCGATCTCGATCGCGGGCGCGCTCAGCTCGAAGCCGTCGAAGCGGGCGGCGGGCCAGCGGTCCGACAGCGCGCTCAGGAGCGCGCCGTCGCCGCAGCCGATCTCGACCACCCGGGCGGGGGTGAGCCCCGCCCGGGAGCACAGCTCGGAGGCGTGAGCCGCCTTCGAGCGCGCGCCGATCGCCCGCCACCGGCCCATCTTGAGCCGGTGCTCATGGTCGTCCAGCGAGTAGCCGGCCGTGTAGAAGGCCGCGGGGTCCTGGCGCGCTTCGATGCTCATGACGTGGTGGTGAGAGCCGCCGCGGCCTTGTAGCGGCTCTTCTCCTTCTTCGAGAGGTCGATGATGCCCGAGGTCCGCGGCTGCGGGTTCGGGTCCAGCAGCGAGGGCTTCGGCGTCCACACGTACCGGTACGACGCGCCCGTCTTGAGCGTCCGGCGGTAGGAGAACGTGCCGTCCGCGCTGGTGTTGCGCGTCGTCAGCGTCTTGAACTCCGACGAGCCCTTCGCGCGCTCCTCGATCTTGACCTGGCCCTGCGCCTCGGCGCGGACCTGGCCCCAGAGGAGGCCCGACTTCGCGCCCGGCTTCTGGTCGATCACGAACGGCGAGGCCATGATCGACAGGACCGGCTTCGGACGGCCGTCGTTGAAGCGCAGGCCGGTCTGCCAGCCGGAGTACCGCTTCGTGCCGCTGCCGAGGTTCTGCACGCGCTCGTCGTCCCACTGGTAGAAGGACAGGCCGCGCACGCGCTTGGTCGCCCAGGCGATGTAGGACGCCTGCTGCAGGTACTTGGTCTGCAGCGTGGTCGAGATGCCCGAGGACGGGTCCGGCGGCGAGGTCTCGTAGCCGAACTCGGTCAGGTGGATCGTCTTGGAGATGCTGATGCGCTTGCGGGCGCGCAGCTTGTCGATCGTCGTGAACAGGCGCTTGAGGTCGCCGAACTGGGCGGCGTCCTGGTCCGGGTTCACGCGGTCCGGCGCGTACTTCTGCGGGTGCGGGTGGTAGCCGAGCGTGTCGCCCTTGGCTGCCTTGAAGCCCTTGCAGCGCCCCGTCTTGATCGACTTGTAGCGATCGTCGACGCAGCCGAACGAGCGCAGGAACGCCAGCGGACGCATCGGCGTGTCGACGCTGATCGGCTTGTTGCCGACCGGCGCGAGCTCACCGATCACGACCTCCGCGCCGGGATCCGCGGCCTTGACGACCGGCTGCGCGGCGCGCACGAGCGAGCGGTAGATGTGCGGCGAGACCGGCTGGTACTTGCCGCTGATCTTCTCCCACTGCGGTTGGAGCCAACCCTTCTGGTTGGGCTCGTTCCAGATCAGGTAGCGGTCCACGTCGGCCTTGTAGCGCGTGGCCGCGGCCTTCGAGAAGTCCGCGAACTCCTTCGGCTCCGGCTTGTAGCGCGGGTTGCGCTTGGCCGGCTCCGAGCTCGACCACAGCGGGCCGGGGCCCGTCAGCGTGAGCATCACGCGGATGCCCTGCGCGCGGACCATCGCGATCGCGGCGTCCAGCTTGGCCCAGTCGTACTGCGGGTCGAGGTGGTTGCCGGCGTCGAAGCCGGACGGCTTGGTGGTGGAGCTGTCCGCCGGCGCGATCTCCCACCAGCGCGCGTGGATGCGCACGACGTCGACGCCGAAGTTCTTCCACGCCTCGACCGCCGCGGGCGCGAGGTGCTGGTTGGAGAGGATCAGGCCCTCGTCCTCCATGCCGACCTCGAAGGTCGCCGCGTGGGCGGCGGGCGCACCCGCCGCTGCCAGCGCTGCCGCCGCCGCGGCGGCCATCACGAAACGCTTCACTTGCTCGCTACCTCCGCCTGGCGCGACGTCACGTCGCCCCACTTGAGCCGCCACGTGCCGCCCGTGTCGGGCAGGTCCACGGTGAAGATGCCGTTCGCGGACGTGACGGGCACGCTCTGCACCGTCTTGAACGCCGACGACCCGGCCGGCGCGTTCTGCACGTCCACAGTACCGGCGGCTCCCGGCTCCAACGGGCGAACCTGCCCATAGACGGTCACGTTGGAGCCCTTCTTGGACACCCAGATCGGCAGCTTGTAGGCGTCGTAGGACGGCTTGCGCGCGCCACCGTTGAAGAGCCGCAGGCCCATCTGGAAGCCGGCGCCGATGCTCTGGTCGTCGACGATCTTGTACTGCGCGACGGTCTTGACGCGCTTGTTCTTGTACGCGATCCAGTCCGACTGGTTGATGTACTCGGACTGCTGCGCGTCGGTCACGGCGAAGATGTCGTTGACGCCGGGCGGGTTGGTCTGCCAGCCGTGCTCGGTGAAGTGGACCGGGAGCTTGCTCGGGATGCGCTTGCGCTTGCCGGCCTGGTCGAGCAGCCTGGTCAGACGCGAGGCGACGCCGATCGTGATCTCGCCGGCGTTCGTCTTCGACAGCGGCGGCCGCGAACCGCCGCGCGTGTACGGATGGTGCGCGTAGCCGTTGATCGCGAGCTTCTTGTAGCCCTTGCAGCCCTGCTCCTTGCCTTCCACGCCGCCGAGCGAGCCGCCCGACTTGGAGAGGCAGAACACGCCGCGCAGGAACGTCTCCGGCGAGGTCTTGGTGATCTTCTTCGCGCAGCCCTTGGGTGCGCGCAGCTTGCGCTGAGCCGAGCAGCCGGACGGATCGTCGCCGAGCGGCGCGGTCTCGCCGAGCCAGATCTGGTCGGTCGTCGTCTTGTGGCCGGTGGCGCGCAGCGACGAGATCGCCGACTTCGCGAGCGAGCGGTACAGCGACGCGGACTTCTGGACGGCGACGCCGCCCACGACCTCGTACTGCGGCTTGAGCCAGGAGCCGAGGTTCGGCTCGTTCCAGATCGACCAGTACTTGACGGTCGGGTACTTGGTGCCGAGCGCGCGGACGAAGTCGCCGAAGAGCTTGGGGTCGGGCTTGCAGACCTTGCGGGCGGCGACGGAGCCCTTGCAGCGCGACGCCCAGGCCGGGATCGGGCCGGTCGGCGTCAGCAGCACCTGCATGCCGCGCGCCTGGGCACCGGCGACGAACGAGTCGAGCATCGCGAAGTTGCCGCCGTAGGACTCGGGCTTCTTCCCGTTGAAGCCTTTGGGCTTCTTCGTCGAGTTCGAGGAAGGAGCAACGCGGGCCCAGATCACGTTGGCGCGGATGAGGTCGGCGCCGAGGGCCTTGGCCTCGTCCAGGGCCTGAGCCTGGACCTCGGGGCCCGACTCGAGCATCAGCTTCTCATCCTCGATGAGGGACAGCTGGTCGGGGGCGGCCAAAGCGGGGGCCGTGGGGAGGGCAGCGGTGCACACTGCGGCCACGGCGAACAGCCGCCGGGCGCGGCGTCGGCGAGTCTCAGTCATCGAGAACATTCCAACGCCCCGCCCGGACGGGAGTTGCGGAATGGGCGGAAACTAACCGCCCTTAACCAGAATTCGCGAAGCGATTCTGAAGCGACCGAGCCAACCGGCGGAGCCGGCTAGCCCGGCTCGCCGACTACTTGGCGGCGGCGTAGAGCTCCGCGACCTTGCTCCAGTTGACCACGTTCCAGAAGGCGTCCAGGTAGTCCGGGCGCTTGTTCTGGTACTTGAGGTAGTAGGCGTGCTCCCAGACGTCCGCGCCCAGCAGCGGCGTCTGGCCGGCCGAGAGCGGCGTGTCCTGGTTCGGGGTCTTGGTGACCGCGAGGCCGGAGCCGTCGTACACGAGCCACGCCCAGCCGGAGCCGAACTGCGTGACGCCCGCGTCCTTGAACTTGGCCTTGAACTCGTCGAACGAGCCGAAGGCGGCGTTGATCGCCTCGCCCAGCTCGCCGTCGGGCTCGCCGCCGCCGTCGGGCGACAGCCACTCCCAGAACAGCGCGTGGTTGTAGTGACCGCCACCGTTGTTGCGCACGGCGGCCTGCTTGTCGGCGGGCAGCGCGTCGAGGTTCTTGAGGACCTCCTCGATCGGCTTGCCGTCGAACTCCGTGCCTTCCAGCGCGGCGTTGACCTTGTCGACGTAGGCCTGATGGTGCTTGTCGTGATGCACCTTCATCGTCGCCTCGTCGATGTGCGGCTCGAGCGCGTCGTACGCGTACGGCAGCGCGGGAACTTCGTAAGCCATGTGGGATGTGCCTCCCGGCGGGTTCGAACTCTGCGTCGGTTCCTGCGTTCTATCACCGCAGCCCGGTCCGTAACCCCCGGGCACTAGGCTTCGGGCCTCGCTATGACCCGACTGAGCCAGTACTTCCTTCCCACCGAGAAGCAGCCGCCCGCCGATGCGGAGGCGCTCTCGCACAAGCTGCTCGTCCGCGCCGGACTCATCCGGCAGGTCGGCGCCGGCCTGTGGAGCTGGCTCCCGGCGGGCTACCGGGCGCACCAGAAGGCCGTGCAGATCATCCGTGAGGAGCTGGACGCGATCGGCGCCCAGGAGATGCTCATGCCGGTCCTCAACCCGGCCGAGATCTGGCAGAAGTCGGGCCGCTACGACGCGATCGGCGGCGAGCTGTTCCGCCTCAAGGACCGGCGCGGCGCCGACATGGTGCTGGCGATGACGCACGAGGAGATCGTCACCACGCACGTGGCGCAGGTCGTGCGCTCCTACCGCGACCTGCCGCAGATCCTCTACCACTTCCAGGTCAAGGAGCGCGACGAGCCGCGCCCCCGCGCCGGCGTGCTCCGCACCCGCGAGTTCATCATGAAGGACTCGTACACGTTCGACCGCGACGCGGCGGGCCTGGACGTCGGCTACGAGAAGCACCGCGAGGCCTACGACAAGATCTTCGACCGCTGCGGGCTCGAGTGGTACCGGGTGGACTCGGACGTCGGCATGATGGGCGGCACCGGCGCGCACGAGTACATGGCGCCGTGCCCCGCGGGCGAGAACGACGTCGCGCTCGCGCCCGGCTACGCGGCCAACGTGGAGGTCGCGTCCGCGACTCCCAAGCCCGTCGAGCTGCCGGCCTCACTGGACGCCCCCGAGGTGTTCGAGACCCCCGGCGCGACGACGATCGAGGCCGTGTCGAAGCTGGCCGGCGTGCCCGCGGGCGCGCTGATCAAGGCGTTCCCGATCATCGTTGGCTCCGGCGAGCTCCGGCTCGTGCTCGTCCGCGGCGACCACCGGGTCAACGAGATCAAGCTCGGCAACGCGCTCGGCGCTCCGTTCCGCCCCGCGCACGAGGCGGAGTTCGCGGACAAGATCGGCCCCGCCGGCTACATCGGGCCGCTGGGCGTCGAGGTCCCGATCCTGCTCGACTCCGCGCTGGACGGCGACTCCTACATCGCCGGCGCGAACGAGGCCGACAAGCACGTCCGCGGCGTCAACCCGAAGCGTGACTTCACGTTCACCGAGGTGGACGTGCGCACGGTCGAGGCGGGCGACACGGTCGACGGCCACGAGATCCGGATCGAGCCCGCGATCGAGATCGGCAACATCTTCAAGCTCGGCACGCGCTACTCGGTGCCGCTGGGCGCGACCTTCCTGGACGAGGACGGCACCTCCAAGCCGGTCTGGATGGGCTCGTACGGCATCGGCCCCGCGCGCATCTGCGCCGCCGCGGTCGAGCAGTTCGCCGACGAGAAGGGCATCTCGTGGCCGCGCGCGCTGGCGCCGTTCGACGTGCACCTGGTCGGGCTCGGCAAGGCCGGCACCGACGAGCACGCGCTCGCCGAGAAGCTCTACGAGGAGCTGCGTGCGGTCGGGCTGGACGTGGTCTACGACGACCGCGACGGTGGCCCCGGCGCGAAGTTCGCGGACGCGGAGCTGCTCGGCTGCCCGCTGCGGCTGACGATCGGCAGGCGTACGATCGAGGCCGGCGAGGTCGAAGCGCAGGTCCGGCGCGGGCGCGAGACGCGCTCCGTCCCGCTCGAGGGGGCGGCTCAGGCCGCGTACGACCTGTGGAAGACACTCCCGTAGAACGAGCCAAGCTGACGTTCCGGCGGCTGTCCGGGCTCGATCGCTCGGGCCCGCCGCCGCCGGAGACGCTCTCCGACGCGCCGCTGCGCCCCTGGACGATCCCGAACGCGATCGGCTACATCCGGCTGCTCATGGTGCCGGTGTTCCTGGTGCTCGCGTTGCAGTCGGAGTCCGGGACGGACGCGCTGCCCGCGGTCCTGTTCGCCGTGATCGCCTGGAGCGACTACCTGGACGGCATCGCGGCGCGCGTGACCGGCCAGTACTCGCGCATGGGCGCGCTGCTGGACCCGCTCGTGGACCGGCTCCTGATCTTCGCCGGCGTGATCGTGTGCTGGCACTTCGAGCTGCTCCCGCGCTGGGCGCTGCTCGTCCTGGCCCTGCGCGAGCTGTTCATGCTGGGCCTGGCGCGCTACGCGATGCACCGGAAGGTCGAGCTGAAGATCAACTGGCTCGGCCGGTGGGGCGTCTGGCCGGTGTTCAGCGCGCTGTTCTTCGCGTTGTGCAATGTCGACTGGCTCGCGCTAGCGTGCCTTTACGTCGGGTTGGTGCTGGTACTCGGCTCGACTGTGCAGTACGTTCGTGATGGTCTGCGCATGGCGCGAGGCCAAGGCTCTACTTGAGCCTTACGAACGCTATGCTTCCCCTTCCGTCTCGTCGCCCAGAGGAGAGGACTCGCTCACAGATGGACACCTTCCCCGATCTCGGTTCACTCTCCGACCAGGAGCTCAAGGACCTCATCCAGCAGCTCACTGACGAGGAGCAGGAGGTGTCCTATCGCCGTCGCATCCTGCACGGCAAGATCGACATCTTGCGCGCCGAGCTGGTGAATCGCCTCCGCAAGAAGCATGAGGGTGGCGAGGAAGTCATCTCCGGTGCCGACGTCCAGCGCCTGACCGACATTCTCGCCGGTCGCGCTTCGGGCGCCGGCGACGACACGATCTAAGCCGCACGGGGAGGCCCGGCCAGCTTGGCCCGTCACTGCCCAGAGTGTGGGTTCGTCGTCACGGAGGGAGCGAACTACTGCCCGCGTTGCGGCGCGTACGTCGGTACGCGCGAGGAGACGCGGGACAAGGACGCGACCACCGCGACGTACATGATCGACGACAAGACCGGCGAGTTGAAGCCGGTCGACGTCGGTGATGTCGCGGCGGCCACAGGCGCACTCGTCATACGCTCCGGCGGCGGCCGGGTCGGCCAGTCGTTCCCGCTCGAGGGCGACCGGCTGGTCATCGGCCGCTCGCCCGACGCCGCGATCTTCCTCGACGACGTCACCGTCTCGCGCGACCACGCCGTGCTCGTGCGGCGGTCCGGTGCGTGGTTCCTGGACGACTCCGGCTCGCTGAACGGCACCTACGTCAACCGTCGGCGGATCGAGTCGCACAAGCTCGAGGACGGCGACGAGCTGCAGGTCGGCAAGTACAAGCTCACCTACCTCGCGCGCTGAGTGTGGCTGTGACCGACGACGCCGCCCTCGCGAGCGAACAACCGAAGGATCCTCCGCGTCAGGCCAAGTCCCTGACCATCGGTGCGGTGTGCAAGGGGCTCCAGCAGGAGTTCCCGGACATCTCGATCTCCAAGATCCGCTACCTCGAGGACCAGAAGCTGGTCACGCCGCGGCGCACGCCAGGCGGCTACCGGCTCTACTCGCCCTCCGACGTGGCGCGGCTGCGGACGATCCTGCGCCTCCAGCGCGACGAGTACATGCCGCTGGCCGTGATCCGGCAGGAGCTGGCCTCGGGACGGACGGTCGAGGACGCCTCGACGGCGCCCGCGGCGACCGACGGCGCGGCTCCCCGCCCCAGCGGTGGCTCCCCGCGCCGGATGTCGGTGTCGGTGCGTCCGGGCGGGTCGACGTACTCGCTCGAGGACGTCGTCGAGGACACGGGCGCCGAGGCGCGGCTCGTCCAGGAGCTCGAGGACTTCGGGATCATCAAGGGCGAGCTGCGGGGCAACACGCGCTACTACGACGAGACCGACCGCGAGATCATCCGCGCGGTGCGCGAGCTGGCCGCGTACGGCGTGGCCGGGCGCAACCTGCGCGTCTTCAAGTCCTCGGCCGAGCGCGAGGCGGCGCTGCTGAACCAGATCCTCGCCCCGGCCCTGCGCTCGCGCAACCCGGACCGTCGTCGCGAGGCGATGGACGCGCTCGAGAACCTCGCGGCGGTCGCGTCGCACCTGAAGCACCTGCTACTGATCCGGGATCTGCGGCGGATCGCCGGATGAACCTGGACGCGTACATCCGCGACATCCCCGACTTCCCGAAGCCCGGGATCGTCTTCAAGGACATCACGCCGCTGCTGCTGGACCCGGCCGCGTTGGACGCGGCCGTGCAGGCGCTGGCGGCGTGGGCACGGCCGCTGGAGGTCGATCTCGTGGTGGCCGCGGAGGCGCGCGGGTTCATCCTCGGCGGCGCGCTGGCGCGGGAGCTCGGCGTCGGCTTCGTGCCGGCCCGCAAGCCCGGGAAGCTGCCGGGCGAGACCGTCTCGGCCGAGTACATCCTCGAGTACGGCGTGGACGCGCTGGAGATGCACGCGGACGCGCTGGAAGGCGGCGCGCGGGTGCTGCTCCACGACGACCTGCTGGCCACGGGCGGCACGGCCCGCGCGCTGGTGGACCTGGTGCAGGGGCGCGGTGCCGTCGTCGCCGGGTTCGGCTTCCTGGTCGAGCTGGCGTTCCTGGAGGGGCGCTCCAAGCTCGACGGGATCGACGTGCAGACGCTCATCGCGTATTCGGGCGAGTGAGGCGCGAGCAGGTCTTCTGGGGCTGGGGCGAGCCCGGGGCCGGGCCGTCGCTGCCCGAGCACGCGGGTGAGATCCTGCGGTCCGAGCTCGGCGTCTCGGGTGAGGTCGTCTCCCGGCCGGTCGAGCTCGACGCGATCGCGCTGCCCGCGCCCGCACTGCCCGCCGGGCTGCGTGAGCGGATGGAGGCCGTCGCCGAGGTGCGCGACGACGTCGAGGCCCGTGTGCTGCGCTCGCGCGGCAAGTCCTACCTGGACCTGCTCGCCTCGCGGGCGGGTGACTTCGCGTCCGCGCCGGACGTGGTCGTCATCCCGCGGGACGCCCGGGCGGTGGCCGCCGTGCTGCACGCGTGCTCGGAGTACGGCGTGGCCGTCGTGCCGTTCGGGGGCGGGACGAGCGTGGTCGGCGGGCTCGCGGGGGAGCGCGGGCGCTGCGCGGCGCTCGTGTCGCTGGACCTGGGGCGGCTGGACAAGGTCGTCTCGATCGACCCGTGGTCGCTGATCGCGGTCTTCGAGCCGGGAATCCGGCTGCCGGAGGCGGACGCGGCGCTCCGCGCGCAAGGGCTGATGCTCAGCCACGTGCCGCAGTCGTACGAGTGGGCGACCGTCGGCGGGTGCGCGGCGACGCGCTCGGCCGGGCAGACGTCCACCGGGCACGGACGGATCGACGAGCAGGTCGTCGGCGTCGCGTGCGTGGCGCCCTCGGGAGCCCTGTCGACGCTGGACGCCCCGGCCTCGGCCGCCGGGCCCTCGCTGCGGGAGCTGGTCCTCGGGTCCGAGGGGACGCTGGGCGTGATCACCTCCGTGGCGCTGCGCGTGCGGCGGCGGGTGGAGGCGTCCTACGACGCGTGGTCGGTGGAGTCGTTCCTCGCCGGCGCCGAGCTGCTGCGAACGCTCGAGCAGGACGGGATCGCGCCCGACATCGCGCGGCTCTCCGACGAGGAGGAGACGCGGACGTCGCTGGCGCTGGCCGGCACCGGCACGGTCGGGCGGCGGCTGCTGGGCGGACGCTGCCTGCTCGTGTGCGGCTGGCAGGGCGCGACGGGACGGGCCAGCGCGGCGCGCAAGCTCGTCCGCGGGGGCGCGCTGCCGCTGGGGCCGTCGCCGGGGCACGCGTGGGAGAAGTCCCGCTTCGCCGGCCCGCACCTGCGCGACGACCTGATGGACCGCGGCGTGCTCGTCGAGACGATCGAGACGGCGACGACGTGGAGCAACCTGGAACGGCTCTACCGTGCGGTGCTGGCCGCGCTTCCGGGGCTGCACGTCGGCTGCCACATCTCGCACCTGTACCCGACCGGCGCGTCGCTGTACTTCACGGTGCTGGGCGCGCAGTCCGACGACCCGGTCGCGCAGTGGGGCGCCTTCAAGGCCGCCGCCTCGCGCGCGATCGTCGCGGCGGGCGGGACGATCACGCACCACCACGCGGTCGGCCGTGACCACGCGCCCTACCTCGGCGACGAGGTCGGCGAGCTGGGGCTGGAGCTGCTGCGCGCGGTGAAGACGCGCTGCGACCCGGCCGGGGTCATGAACCCCGGCAAGCTGCTCCTGGACTAGCCGCCGGCCGCGGCAGTGGGGAGCGGGCCGGTGACGATGACCTTGCCCGGCTCCTTGGCGCCCTTGGCGTCGAGCGTGATGGCCATGCTGTCGTAGGTCTGCAGCCACTGGACGAACGCGTCGGTGTCGTCGTTGCCCGGGCCGGCCGCGGTCAGCTGGCCGTCCCTGCCGACCGGCGCGTTGACGTCGCCGAGCAGCAGCGGCTTGCCCGACTTGCGCGTGAGCCAGATCGAGTACCGCTCGCCGTCGGCGTTCGGCTCGATGCCCTGGCCCGCGATCGCGAAGCGCACCGTGTCGTCGCCGGCGCGGAACAGCTGCCCGAGCGCGATCGCGCTCGACCCGGCCGGGCCGCGCAGCGCGAACTGCGCGGTGCCGACGGCCGTCGTGGCCGGCGTCGCCGTCTGGGTGGGCACGTCGGAGCCGGTGGACGCGGTCTCCGGCTCGTCGTCGCCGCGCAGGAGGACGAACGCGATGACGACCGCGACGACCACGACCGCGGCGCCGATCAGCAGCGCGCCGCCGAGCCGCGACGAGGAGCCGCGCTCGTCGTCCGCGCGGCGCGGGCGCGCGTCGTCGTCGCGGTCGGCCGGCTCGGCCGCGCGGTGGGCGGGCCGCGCCTGCGCCGCGTGGTCGCGGCCGGCCGGGGCCGGCGGGTCGTCGTCGAACCCGAAGTCCGGGATCGCGCGCGCGGCCGCGTCGTGGCCGGCGCCTGCGCGCAGGGAGTCGTCAGCCGGCGCGGGCTTGCCGCGCTTCGCCTTGCCGTTCACGCGCGCGGGCTCCGCGTCCGGGCTCGTGGGCAGGGCCGGCACGGCCTCGCCGCCGGCGGCCTCGCGCAGCGGGGCGGCCACGGTCGCCGCCCAGGCGTGGGCGGTGGGGTCGCTCAGGAGGAGCTCGCGGGTGCGCTTGGCGTGCGCCTCGGACTGCTGCCCGAGCAGCCAGTCGGCGATCTCGCCCGACCGCGTCGGGGCCGGCAGGTCCGGTGCGAGCGCGGCCAAGCCGCCGCGGGCGCGGGTGCGGATCGTCTCCTCAGGCATCCCGAGCAGGTCGGACAGCTCGCCGTAGGACCGTCCCTGGCGGAGGACGAGCTCCACGGCCGCGCGCTGGTCGGGCGCCAGCCTGTCGAACGCGGTGGCGCGGCTTGCCGGCATCGGCGCCCTAGCCTAGTGAAGCCATGAGCGGATCTGCGCTGATCGACCTGGAAATCGAGTCCTCCACGGAGGGCGAGGTGCGTGCCCGCGTGCCCGTCACCGACGGCTTGAAGCAACCGCTCGGGCTGGTCCACGGCGGCGTGTACGCGGTGATCGCCGACGCGCTCACGGCGGGCGACGGCCGGGTGGTGACGAGCCAGACGTCGTTCCTGCGGCCGGTCGTATCCGGGACCATGGCCGTGGTGGCCCGCCGACGGCACTCGGGACGCACCACGGCGGTGTGGGAGACGGACGTCGCGGACGGCGAAGGACGCCTCTGCGCGGTCGTACGCACCACCGTGGCGCGCGGCTGAGCCTCAGCTGACCGCGGCGAGCTGCGGCACCTCGGCGTCGACCGTGCCGAGGTTCGGCCGCGCGAGGTAGAAGCCCTGGCCGCAGCCGACCGCCAAGCTCTTCAGGCAGCAGAGCTCGTTCTCGTTCTCGATGCCCTCCGAGACGACGGTCGCGCCGACGTCCTTGGCGAAGGCGACGATCGCGGCGGCGAGCGACTGGCGGACCGGGTCGTCGTCGATGCCGCAGACGAGCGTGCGGTCGAGCTTGAGGATGTTTGGGTTCACGCGCGTGACGTGGCGGAAGGAGGCGAAGCCGGAGCCGACGTCGTCGACGGCGACGCGCACGCCGAGCACGCGCAGGCGGTCGAGCTGGGCGCCCAGGGCGACGTAGTCCTCGACCGGCTGGTGCTCGGTGATCTCGACGACGAGCGGGCGGTCGCTCTTGTGGCGGGCGATCGCGAAGGCGAGCTCGTCCTGCTCGAGCACGGCGGGGGAGACGTTGAGCGCGAGGTAGCGGCCCTCGGGCAGACGCGCCTCGTGGCAATGCAAGGCGAGCTTGATCACGGCCAGCTCGAGGTCGACGCCCATGTCGACCGCGTGCGCGTCGAGGAAGCAGCGTTCGGTGGGGATCGCGTTGCCGTCGGCGTCCTTGAAGCGGGCGAGCGCCTCGGCGCCGACGACACGGCCGGACGCGAGGTCGACGATCGGCTGGAACGCCACGTCGAGGCCGACGCCGTCGATCATCCGCTGCATCCGCGCCTGGATGCGCTCGCGGCGCTGGACGTCGAGCGTGACGCGCTCCTCGTGCTCACGGGCGCGCTCACGCTCGGCGACGAGGTTCGCGGTGAGCTCGTCCTCGAACTCGCGCAGCTTCTCGGCCACGGCGATGAAGCCGATCAGCAGACCCACCGACGGGATCGCGAACTGGCCGGCGCGCAGCGCCAATGACGCCCACCAGGAGCCGGCGAACAGGCCGAACGCCCACATGTAGGCGAAGGCGTCCAGCGCGCTGAGGCCCATCAGCGCGAGCACGCACATGTCACCCCACGTCATGGCGCCGCCGGCGCGCCGCCACCAGAGGACGGCGACGCCGGCTTGCGCCAGCACGATGAGCCCGACCAGCGCACGCATCGTGGGGGAGAACCCGTCCCCGTTGGCGAGATCGCCGAACGGGGAGGAAGCGACGGCGGCCCAGGCGAGGAGGAGGGCACCCAGGCCGCCGAAGATGGACAGGTTGCGGGTCGTCGCGCGCACGCTCGACAGCGCGAGCGCGGCGCCGGCGATCAGGAAGACGTGCCAGACGAGGTAGCGCGCGGCCGCGGAGTCCGCGCCGCTGTCGACCGGCCCGCCGCCCGCGAAGACGCTCGGGAGCGCCATCAGCGTCGTGATCAACCCGACGAACGCGATGGTGGTGCCGATCGCGAGCCAGCGCAGGCAGCGGTCGCCCAGCGCGTTGGAGGACGCCCACAGCAGGTGGCTGCAGAGCGCGGCGCAGACGATCGCCACGGCCAGGCAGGCCGGGATCGCGGCGCTGGACTCGCGGTCGCCGCCGGCGAGCGGGACGAACGCCGCCACCACCGCGGTGACGGCCACGGCGGCCAGCAACCGCAGCGTGACGGAAACGGATGGGCGGGCTGTCAGCAATGGGGACATGTCGGCTTTACGTGGGATGGCCGTTGGACACAAAGCGCAAACGCCAACAAGCGTCCAGACTTGCGCTAACGGGCCGAAATGTCCGCTTACGCCGCGGGCACGGCAGCTTCCGCGCCCGCGGCGGGCGCTCTACGCGCCGACCGGCGACTCGGTGACCTCGACGCGCTCGTTGGGCACGCAGTGGGTCATCTCGACGCCGCTGACGTCGCGCGGGCCGTTCTGACCCAGGTTCGCGAGGCGCTCGCGCTCCTCGTCGTTGAGCGTCTGCGTCGCCAGCGGCTCGAGCGACTTGACCTCGTCGAGCCCGATGCCGATGCCCTCGCCGACCCGGGCGCCGAGCTCGTCGTCGACCATGTAGAGGTGCCAGAGCATCCGCTCCTGGATGTGGCGGTCGCACTGGTTGAGCGCGTCGGAGAGGTTGGCGACGAGGTCGTCCTTCTCCCACTGCTCGGAGAGCTGGAAGCGCTCGCCGGCCTGCTTGTAGTCGTTGGTCCGCGGGATCCGCCCGCGGCCGATCCGGCCCTCGATCATCGGCCCCTGCTCGACGTGGCTCGGCTTCTCGGCCTCCTCGAGACCGCCGGTGACCGACGGCTCGTAGTTCACCGACGGGTTGTCGCCGGCCTCGTCCACGTAGTAGGCCATCTCGCCGTCGCGCAGGTTCGTGGCGACGCGCGTCTGGGGCGCGTTCACGGGCAGCTGCAGGTAGTTCGTGCCGACCCGGTAGCGCTGCGTGTCCGAGTAGGAGAACGTGCGGCCGACGAGCATCTTGTCGTCGGAGAAGTCCAGCCCGTCGACGAGCACGCCGGTGCCGAACGCGATCTGCTCGGACTCGGCGAAGAAGTTCCCGGGGATGCGGTTGAGCTGCATCGTGCCGACATGACGCAGCGGGAAGTCGTTCTCGGGCCACGTCTTCGTGTCGTCGAGCGGGTCCCAGTCGAGCTCCGGATGGTCGTGGTCCTCCATGATCTGGACGTAGAGGTCCCACTCGGGGTGGTCGCCGGCGAGGATCGCGTCGTAGAGGTCCTTGGTGTGGACGCCGAGCTCCTGCCCCTGGACGGTGGCGAGGTCGCTGCCCGCCCACGACTTCACGCCCTGCTTCGGGTGCCAGTGGTACTTGACGAGCACGGTCTCGCCGGCCGCGTTGACCCACTTGTAGGTGTTCACGCCGAAGCCCTGCATGGTCCGGTAGGACGCAGGCGTGCCGCGCGGCGAGAACACGAGCATGACCATGTGCATGGCCTCGGGCGACTGCGAGATGAAGTCGAAGACCCGGTTGGGTACCTGGCGCTCGAACGTGACGGGGTCCGGCTTCTGGGAGTGGATGAAGTCCGGGAACTTGATCGCGTCGCGGATGAAGAACACGCCGAGGTTGTTGCCGACGAGGTCCCAGTTGCCGTCCTCGGTGTAGAACTTCAGCGCGAAGCCGCGCGGGTCGCGAACCGCCTCGGAGGAATCGCGTCCACCGGCCACCGTGGAGAAGCGCAGCGCGACGTCGGTCCGCTTGCCCGCTTCCTGGAAGAGCTTGGCCCGCGTGTACTTGGCGATCGGCTCGTCCCCGACCTTGCCCGTGGCCTCGAAGTGCCCGAACGCCGTCGCCCCGCGCGCGTGGACCACCCGCTCCGGGATGCGCTCCCGGTCGAAGTGGCTCATCTTCTCGAGGAAGTGGTAGTTCTCCAGCGTCGCCGGGCCCCGCGGTCCGACCGTTCGCAGGTTCTGGTTGTCGTAGACCGGGTGGCCTTGACGCGTCGTCAAATCCTTGCGCTCGCTCATATCTGCAGCGCTACCCATCCTTCGTCCAGAAGGGATCAGAAAGCTGCATCCGACCTTCGCGCTCGTTAGATTCATCGCGTGGTCGTGAGGGACTCGACCCGCATCCAGCTATGCGGTCGACTGATCGTGGAGCTCCAGGGACGGAGGCTCGAAGAGTCCCTGCGCGGACGCCAAGGGCGGCTGCTGCTCGCGTACCTCGCGCTCAACCGCGACCGGCCGGTTCGCCGCGACGAGCTGGCGGAGGCGCTCTGGTCGGGCAAGGGCACCCCGCCCGCCTACGAGTCGCTGCTCGCGCCGCCGCTCAGCCGCCTGCGCAAGGCACTCGGCCCGGGGGTGCTCGAGGGCCGCTCGGAGCTGCAGCTCGTGCTCCCCGAGGACACGTGGATCGACTGGGAGATCGCCCACGCGTGCGTGCGCGAGGCGCGCGTCTCCGGCCCAGACCAGGCGTGGGACGCCGCGCGCGAGGCCGTCGAGATCGCCGACCGTGGCCTGCTGCCCGGCCTGGAGGCGCCGTGGATCGACACGAAGCGCTCCGAGCTGGCCGACCTGCGCGTGGAGGCGCTGGAGGCGATGGCCCGCGCGGGCGCGCAGCTCGGCGGTGCGGCGCTGCCCGAGGCCGAGCAGGCCGCGCGGGCCGCGGTGCAGAGCCAGCCCTTCCGCGAGTCGGCGCGGGGCGTGCTGATGGAGGTGCTCAAGGCACGCGGGAACGTCAACGAGGCGTTGCGCGTCTACGAGGACATCCGCGTGCTGCTGCGCGAGGAGCTCGGCAGCTCGCCGGGCGCGTCGCTGGTCGCGCTCCACCAGCAGCTGCTGCGTGACGAGCCGGCCGCCGCCGAGCCGGCGCGGCCGAAGCCGGTCCCGCGCTCGTCGACGCTCGTGGAACGCGACCGCGAGGTCCACGTGCTGGACAACCTGCTCGCCGAGGCGACCCTCGGAGAGGGTCGCGCGGTGCTGATCGAGGGACCGCCGGGCATCGGCAAGTCGCGGCTCCTGGCCGAGTTCCGCCGCCGCGCGACCGGCGAAGGCGCCACCGTGCTCAACGCGCGGGCAGGCGAGCTCGAGCGCGAGTTCCCGTTCGGCGTGGTGCGCCAGCTGTTCGAAGGCGTGGTCACCGACCCGTCGGTGCTCACCGGCGCGGCGGCCGCGGCGGGCGTCGTGTTCGCCTCGCCGGAGAACGGCGTCCCGGCCGGCGACGCGAGCTTCGCCGCGCTGCACGGCCTGTACTGGCTCACGTTGAACCTCGCGGCCGAGCACCCGCTGCTGCTCGAGGTCGACGACCTGCACTGGTGCGACCGCCCGAGCCTGCGCTTCCTCGCCTACCTCGTGCGGCGGCTGGAGGGCCAGCCGGTGCTCGTCACCGCGAGCGTCCGGACCGGCGACGCGCCGACGGACGCTGCGCTGCTGGCCGAGATCGCCAACGACCCCGCGACCGCCCACGTGCGCCCCGGCCCGCTCTCGGAGGAGGCCGTCGGCGAGCTGGTCGCCAAGCGGCTCGGCGCGGAGCCCGACGACGCGTTCCGCCAGGCCTGCCACGGCACCACCGGCGGCAACCCGCTGCTCGTCCGCCAGCTGCTGAACGCGCTGGAGACCGATCAGGTCAAACCCGACGCCGCGCACGCCGACGTCGTGCGTGCGATCGGCTCGCGCGCCGTGTCGAGCTCCGTGCTGCTGCGGCTCGCGCGACTGCCGGGTGAGGCGGCGAGCGTCGCGCGTGCGGTCGCCGTCCTGGGCGAGAGCGCCGACCTGCCGGCCGTCGCGGGCATCTGCGGCCTGGATGAGGCGCAGGTCGCGGGCGCGATGGCGGCGCTGGCGCGCGCGGAGATCCTGCGCCCGGAGCCGCCGCCCGGCTTCGTCCACCCGCTGGTGCGGGACGCGGTCTACACCGGCCTGCCACTCGGTGAGCGCGAGCTGCTGCACGCCCGCGCCGCCGCCGTGCTGCGCGAGCGCGGCGCGAGCCTGGACCAGGTCGCGGGCCAGCTGATGCTCACGCCCGGACGCGGTGACGCGCAGGTCTCCCGGCTGCTGCACGACGCCGGCAACGCCGCCATGGCGCGCGGCGCGGTGGACAGCTGCGTCGGCTACCTGCAGCGCGCGCTCGAGGAGCCGCCGGCCGCCGAGGACCGTCCGCGGCTGCTGCTGGACCTGGGGGAGGCCGAGGCGCTCGTCCGCGGCCCCGACAGCGCGTTGCACCTGCGCGAGGCCTACGACGGGCTGACGGACCTGAACCTGCGCGTCCGCGCCGCCAACGCGCTCGGCCGCGCGCTGCTGTTCACCAGCTCGCCCGCGGAAGGCTCGCGCGTCGCCTTGGAGGCCGCCGCCGCGCTGCCGCCGGAGTTCGCCGACGAGGCGCTCGGCCTGCGCGCTTTCGCGTTGATGGGCGTGCCGTTCGGGGCGATGGACCCGGACGAGATGCACCCGATCCGCGAGTGGCGCGGCAAGCCGTTGCGGACGCTGGGCGAGAAGCTCGCGGGTGCGGTCGCCGCGCTGGAGTGGACGCAGGCCGGCGGGCACATCGACGAGGTCGTCCCGCAGGCGTTCCGGGCACTGGCCGGCGGCGAGCTGCAGGCACGCGACCCGAACCTGCTGACGCTCGCCGCGCTGCTGCCGCTGATCGTCGGCGACCGCGACGAGGCCTTGCAGCTGTTCGACCTGGGCATGGTCGACGCGCACCGCCGCGGCTCCCTGTTCGCCGTCACCGGCATGTACCTGTGGCGCGGCTTCACGCTCTTCTGGCGCGGCGACCTGCTCGACGCCGAGGAGGAGCTGCGCGCGTCCTTCGACCAGGCCGAGTCCTGGGGCTACGGCCCGGACACGCTGCAATGGAACGCGGCTCACCTCTCCTGGTGCCTGACCGAGCGCGGCAACCTCCCGGAGGCGCGTACCGCGCTGCTGCGTGCCCGTGAGCGCTCGCCCCGCTCCGACGGCGCCCGCTACTGGTGCAACGCCCGCCTGGAGCTGCTGGTGGCCGAAGGCTCCTACGAGGAGGCGATCGAGGCCAGCGAGGAGTACGCGGACCGCTTCCGCCACTACCACAACCCCGCCGCGGCCCGCTGGAGCGGCCTGCGCGCCGTGGCGCTGGACGCGCTGGGCATGAACAAGAAGGCCGTGGCGCTCGCCGCCGAGGAGCTCGACCGGGCACGCGACTGGGGCGCGCCCGGCACCGTCGCGCGCTCCCTGCGCGTGCTGGGCCTGCTCGAAGGCCCCGAGGGTCTGGAACGGCTGGAGGAGGCGGTGGAGATCGTCGGCCGCGGGTCGTCGCGGCTCGAGCTGGCGAAGTCCCTGGCGGCGTTGGGCGTCCTGCGCCGTCGCGCCGGCCGGCCCGACTACGCCCGCGAGCCGCTGACCCGCGCGCACGAGCTGGCCGAGGTGTGCGGCGCCGAGCGGCTGCTGGCGGAGATCCGCAAGGAGCTGCTCGCGGTCGGCGTGGAGCCGGCGGCGGCGGTCGCCCGCGGCGTGTCGGCGCTGACCGCGACCGAGCGGCGCGTCGCGGCGCTGGCCGCCGCGGGCCGGGCCGAGCGCGAGATCGCCCAGGAACTGTTCGTGACGCCGCGCATCATCCAGATCAAGCTGGGCAGCGCACTGCGCAAGCTGGGCGCGACGTCGACGCGCGAGCTCGCGCACGCGCTCGAGACGTAGCGCGAAGCAAGGGGCGGGCAACCTCGCGGCAAGGCCGCGGCAACCCGCGCGGGCGACGGTGCCGGCATGACGATGATCGATCCCGTCCCCGCGCTCCGCGATCTCTGCGGCGGCGCTGTCGCACTCCCCGGGGACGACGGCTACGACGCGGCCCGTTCCGGCTTCAACCTGGCGCTCGACCAGCGGCCCGCCGCCGTCGCCTATCCCGCCGACGCGACGGAGGTGGCCGAGGTCGTCGCCGCCGCGAGGGCGCAGGGACTGCGTGTCGCCGGGCAGGCGACCGGCCACAACGCCGGCCCGCTCGGGGACCTGAGCGGCACCGTCCTCGTCAAGACGAGCGGGATGCGCGGCGTCGAGATCGACGCGGCCGGCCGGATCGCCCGCACGGAGGCGGGCGCGCTGTGGGAGGACGTGGTCGACGCGGCGGCGCCGCACGGGCTGATCGCGCTGCACGGGTCCTCGCCGACCGTCAGCGTCACCGGGTACTCGCTCGGCGGCGGCATGGGTTGGCTCGCGCGCAGCCACGGGCTGCAGGCCAACAGCGTCACCGCGATCGAGCTCGTCACGGCCGATGGGGAGCACGTGCGCACGGACGCGCAGCACGATCCGGAGCTCTTCTGGGCGCTGCGGGGCGGCGGCGGCAACTTCGGGATCGTGACCGCGCTCGAGTTCCGGCTCTACCCGCTGCGGGAGATCTACGCGGGCTTCATGCTCTGGGACTGGAGCCAGGCCGAGCGCGTCCTGACCGCCTACGCCGACTGGGCGCGGACCGCCCCGGACGACGTCACCACGTCCCTGCGGCTCATGCAGCTGCCGCCGATCGAGGCGCTGCCCGAGTTCCTGCGCGGCCGCAACGTCGTGATGATCGACGGCGCCGTCCAGGGCGACCCGGCGACGCTCGCGCCGCTGCGGGCGCTCGGCCCGGAGATCGACACGTTCGCGATGGTCCCCGCGCCGGCGCTCGCCCGCCTGCACCAGGACCCCGAGGACCCGATGCCGATGACCGCCGACACCGCGCTGGTCGAGTCCCTGCCCGTGGAGGCGATCGCCGAGCTGGTGACGCTTGCCGGCCCGGGCTCGGGCAGCCCGCTCGACGTGGTCGAGCTGCGCCAGTGCGGCGGCGCCCTGCGGCGTGCGACCCCGGGCCACGGCGCCGCCGCCGGCGTGGACGCCGCCTTCGTCCTGTTCATGGGCGGCCTCGTGCTCGACGCGGAGATGGCCGCGGCCAAGCGGCAGCGGATATTCGAGATCAAGGCCGCGCTCGCCCCGTGGACGAACCGCGGGCACTACCTGAATTTCGCCGAGGACCGGGTGGATCTCTCCGAGACGTTCCCGACCGACGCCTGGGCGCGCCTGCGCGCGGTCAAGGAGCGGATGGACCCCGACAACGTGATCCACGCCAACCACGCGATCTAGACTCACCCGCCATGGGGCGGATCTACGAGAGCATCGACGACCACCAGCGCAAGTGGATCGACAAGCAGTCGATGTTCTTCGTCGGCACCGCCCCGACGGCGACCGACGGGCACATCAACGTCTCGCCGAAGGGGCCGATCGGGTCCCTGCGGGTCCTCGACGAGCACACGGTGGCCTACCTGGACATCGTCGGCAGCGGCGCGGAGACGATCGCGCACATCCGTGACAACGGCCGCGTCGTCGTGATGCTGTGCGCGTTCCAGGGCCCGCCGCGGATCCTGCGCCTGCACGGTCGCGGCGAGGTGGTCCTGCCGGACGACCCGCGGTTCGACGAGCTGCTGGCGCTCGGCTTCCACGAGCCCGAGGCCGCGGAGGCGCGCCGCGCGATCATCGTCGTGCACGTGGAGCGGATCGCCGACTCGTGCGGCTACGGCGTGCCGCTGCTGGCCTACGAGGGCGAGCGCCCGCACAGCGACCTCTCGACCGCCAAGCGCATCCGCGTGGAAGGCCCCGGCGCCATGCGCGCCTACGAGGCCAAGCACAACCGCGTGTCCATCGACGGCCTGCCCGCCCTGTCCTGAGCGGCGCCACCACCCGTTCCACGCCGCCGCGGGCCGAGGTGCTCGCGGTCTTCGCGGGCGGGTGCCTGGGCGCGCTCGCCCGCGCGGGCGTCAACGAGCTGCTGCCGGTGCCGTGGCACACGCTGCTGGTCAACGTGCTCGGGGCGTTCATCCTCGGGGCGGTCGTCACGCGCTCGCCCCGCTTCCTCGGCACCGGGTTCTGCGGCGCGTTCACGACGTTCTCCACGATGCAGGTGGAGCTGCTCGAGGACCTGGCACTCGGTGAGGCGATCGCCTACGCCGTGGCATCAGTCGTGCTCGGCTACGCCGCGGTGACGCTCGGGAGGCGCGTGTGACCGTGCTCCTGCTCGCGCTCGCCGGCGGTCTGGGGGCGGTCTCGCGCTTCCTGCTGTCGAGTCGGCTGCCGGTCCCGTTCGGCACGTTGGCGGTCAACGTCAGCGGCGCCTTCGTGCTCGGCCTGATCGGTGAGAACCTCGTGCTCGGTACGGGGTTCGCGGGCGCGTACACGACCTTCTCGACCTGGATGCTGGAGACCGAACGGCTCTCCAAGCCCGCGGCGGCGCTGAACATCGTCGGCAGCCTCGCGCTCGGCCTGGCGGCCGCGCAACTGGGGATTACGCTTCGAACCGCCGGGTAGAGTGGGTCGGCCTCCGGGCCCGACCTCACCGATTTCTTGATTCCTCCCGAGACCGTCAACCGAGCGCCGCGTGACACCGCGGCGAGCTCTGGTCCCATCCGCCTGCTGCTCGTCGAGGACGACGACGGCGACGCGCTGCTCGTCGAGGAGCTCTTCAACATCAGTGGCGCGTACATGGAGATCGTGCGCGCGCAGACGCTCGCCGAGGCGCGCCGCGAGGACCTG
Organism: Solirubrobacter pauli; assembly: GCF_003633755.1. Lineage (GTDB taxonomy): Bacteria > Actinomycetota > Thermoleophilia > Solirubrobacterales > Solirubrobacteraceae > Solirubrobacter > Solirubrobacter pauli. Next base: position 1,760,905 of record NZ_RBIL01000002.1, on the reverse strand, counting down.
GCCGAGATCGACTGCGTCCTGCTGGACCTGGACCTCCCGGACGCGCAGGGCCTGTCCGGCCTGCACCGCCTGAAGGCCGACCGCGCGGACATGGCCGTGCTCGTCCTCACCGGTCTGGACGACGAGCGGCGCGGGATGGAAGCCGTCGGCGCCGGCGCGCAGGACTACCTCGTCAAGGGCCAGATCGACGGGCAGGGCCTCACGCGCGCCGTCCACTACGCGGTCGAGCGCCTGCGGGCCGACGAGGCGCGGCGCGAGCTCGAGGTCGCGCGCCTGCACGCCGAGGAGAACGCCCGCCTCGAGCGCGGCCTGCTGCCCGCCCCGCTGGTCCACGACGAGGCACTCCTGCTCAGCGCGCACTACCGGCCGGGCCGGCGCCGCGCGCTCCTCGGCGGTGACTTCTACGACGCGGTCCAGACCGAGGACGGCACCGTCCACGCCGTGATCGCGGACGTCAGCGGGCACGGGCCGGACGCGGCGGCGCTCGGCGTCTCGCTGCGGATCGCCTGGCGTACGCTGGTCATCGGCGGGCGCACGGCGGAGGAGCTGCTGCCGACGCTGCAGGTCATGCACGGCCACGAGCGCCACCACACGTGGATGTTCACGACGCTCTGCATGGTCACGATCGCGCCGGACAAGCGCAGCGTGAAGATCCAGCTGGCCGGCCACCCGCCGCCGCTGCTGATCACCGACGCGGAGATCAAGGGCCTCGAACCTGCGCAGGGCGAGCCGCCGCTCGGCGTCGTCGACGACTTCCACTGGACCGCGCACGAGCACCAGCTGCCCGAGCGCTGGTCCCTGCTGCTCTACACGGACGGCCTGATCGAGGGGCGCATCGGCATCGGTGCCGGGCGGCTCGGGGGCGAAGGGCTCGAAGCCATGGTCCGCGGCGAGGTCGACAAGGGCTCGCCGAGCCTGGTCGCCGCGCTCGTGGAGCGCGCCGAGGAGCTCAACGGCGGCCCGCTGCTCGACGACGTCGCCGCGTTCCTGGTGCGCAAGCAGTGAAGTGGCCACGTCGCCGTGGTAAGCGGCTGCGGGCCGGCCAGTACTTCGCGCGCGGCGTCGCGTTCCTGGTCTTCATCGCGATCGTCGGCACCGTCCGCAGCGTCTGGGCGCTCAACAACCTGAGCGCCGCGCGTGCCGACATCATCGACGAGCTCGGCCCGGCCAACCTGGCGGCGCAGGACCTGTCGATCGCGATGCTCGACCAGGAGACCGGCGTGCGAGGCTTCGTGCTGTCGGGGAAGGAGTCGTTCCTGGACCCCTACCGCGACGGGCGCCGCCGCGCCGACGACGCGCTGCAGCGGCTCGAGGGCAGCCTGCGCTTCGACAGCGTGCAGCCGTACCGGCGCAACATCGACGCCGTGGCGAGCGCCGCGCGCGACTGGGAGCTGAACTTCGCCGACCAGACGATCGCGCAGGCCAGCTCGAACCCGGGCGGCCCGCGCAGCATCGCCCAGGTGGAGGCGGGCAAGGCGCAGTTCGACCGCTTCCGCGCGACCGTCCGCGAGTTGACCGCGCAGTTGACGCCGGCCCGTGCCAAGGCGCGCACGGCCCTGCGCGACAACGCCCGGATCGTGCAGTTCTGGGTGATCTTCACCGGCGTCGTGATCCTGCTGAGCCTGGCGCTCGTCGCCCGCACGCTGCGCAAGCAGATGGTGTTCCCGCTGCAGGGGCTGGCGGCGCGCGTGCGCGACGTGGCCCGCGGCGACTTCAACCGGCCCGTGCACAGCGACGGCGCCGCCGAGGTGGTCGAGCTCGCCGAGGACGTGGAGTCGATGCGCGCGCGGATCGTCGCCGAGCTGGCAGCGCTGCAGACGGCCGAGGCCGACCTGCGGCGCTCGAACCAGGAGCTCGAGCAGTTCGCCTACGTCGCCTCGCACGACCTGCAGGAGCCGCTGCGCAAGGTCGCCTCGTTCTGCCAGCTGCTCCAGCAGCGCTACGGCGGGCAGCTCGACGCGCGCGCGGACCAGTACATCGGCTTCGCCGTCGACGGCGCGCAGCGCATGCAGGACCTCATCAACGACCTGCTCGCGTTCTCGCGCGTCGGCCGGATGGAGCAGCCGCACACCGAGGTCGACACCGGGCAGCTGGTCGAGCGCGTGCGGGCGGACCTGTCGCGCGCGATCGAGGAGAGCGGCGCGGAGGTCGTGGTCGACGGCGAGCTGCCGGTCGTGCACGGGGACGCCTCGCTGCTGCGGCTCGTGTTCCAGAACCTGATCGGCAACGCGATCAAGTTCCGCTCGGAGGCGGCGCCGCGCGTGGACCTCTCCGCGGAGCGCGACGGGGCCGACTGGCGGTTCCGCGTCGCCGACAACGGGATCGGCATCGACGCCGAGTACGCGGAGCGGATCTTCGTCATCTTCCAGCGCCTGCACCCGCGCTCCCAGTACGAGGGGACGGGCATCGGGCTGGCCATGTGCCGCAAGGTCGTCGAGTACCACGGAGGCAAGATGTGGCTCGACACGGGTAGTACGACTGGCACGGGCTCTACCTTCTACTTCACGTTGCCCGCCGAAGCCGCAGACACGGAGAGTCGATGACCGACGACGACAGCCAACCGATCAGCGTGCTCCTGGTCGAGGACGACCCGGGTGACGTCGTGCTCATCGAGGAGGCGTTCGAGCACAACAAGGTGCGCAACAGCCTCAAGATCGTCGGCGACGGCGTGGAGGCGATGGAGTACCTCAAGGACCCGGCGAACGGCCGCCCGGACCTGGTGCTGCTGGACCTCAACCTGCCGCGCAAGGACGGGCGCGAGGTGCTGGCCGAGATCAAGTCCGACTCGGCGCTACGGTCCATCCCCGTGGTCGTGCTGACCACGTCGAAGGCGGAGGAGGACATCCTGCGCTCCTACGACCTGCACGCCAACGCCTACGTGACCAAGCCCGTGGACTTCAACCGCTTCATCGAAGTGGTGCGCCAGATCGACGAGTTCTTCGTCACCGTGGTCAAGCTCCCAGGGCACCACCCGCGCCCGGTGTGAGACCGCTCGCGGCCCTGCTCTGCACGGCAGCCCTCGTCGGATGTGGGTCTTCCTCCGACGAGCCGGCGCCCGAGCAGGCGGCCGCGCCGAAGGCCACGACCGCCCCGGCGACCGCCACGCCGAACGAGACGCCCGGGCCTTCGCCGACCCCGAAGGCCGTGCCGGCGCGCCGGGTCGTGGCGACCGGTCTCGAGGTGCCGTGGGGGATCGCGTTCCTGCCGAACGGCGACGCGCTCGTCGCCGAGCGCACCACGGCGCGCATCCTGCGCATCCCGGCCGACGGCGGCGATCCCGAGCGGGTCATGACCGTGCCCGGGGTGGCGCGCAACGCGGGTGAGGGCGGGCTGCTCGGGCTCGCGGTCTCGCCGTCGTACGGGTCCGACGGGCTCGTGTACGCGTACCTGACGTCGACGTCCGGTGACAACCGGATCGTGCGGTTCAAGCTCGGCGGCAAGGCGCGGGTCGTGCTGAGGGGGCTCCGCAGCGCGTCCATCCACAACGGCGGGCGGATCGCGTTCGGGCCGGACGGCAAGCTCTACGCGGGCGTCGGCGACGCGGGGGACACGTCGCTGGCCCAGCAGCCGAAGTCGCGCAACGGGAAGATCCTGCGGATGGACCCGGACGGCGGCGGCGTGCACGTGTGGTCGCTCGGGCACCGCAACGTCCAGGGCCTCGCCTGGGACCGGTCCGGCCGGCTGTGGGCGAGCGAGTTCGGCCAGAACACGCGCGACGAGGTCAACCTGATCCGGCGCGGCCGCAACTACGGCTGGCCGGAGGTCGAGGGCACCGGCTCCACGTCCGGGGGGAAGTTCACCAACCCGAAGGTGACCTGGGCGACGTCGGAGGCCTCGCCGAGCGGCGCCGCGATCATCGGCCGCACGCTGTACGTGGCCGCGCTGCAGGGCGAGTGCGTGTGGAAGATCCCGCTCGACGGCGCGTCCGCGGGCAAGCCGACGAAGCTGCTGAGCGGGCGCTACGGGCGCATCCGCACGGTCGTCGCGGCGCCGGACGGCACGCTGTGGGTGGCGACGTCCAACCGCGACGGGCGCGGCTCCCCGCGTGCGGGCGACGACCGGATCGTGGCGATCAAGGTATGAGAGGCGTCCCGATGTCCGACGAGGTCCTGCGGTCGATGCAGATGACCGCGGGGAACCAGGCGGTGGGGCGCGCCATTGCCGAGGGACGGGTGGCGCCTGTAGTGTCGGCCGATGGAGCGTCTGCGCGCCAACGAGCCGGAAAGCAGTCAGCCGAAGGCGCCGACGCTCCGGATGAGCGAGCCGGCGATCCTGTCCCTCCAGCGGACGGCGGGTAACCAGGCCGTCTGCCGGGCGATCGCGGCCGGCACGCTCGCCCGCGAGGAGACGGCGGACAAGCCGCTGTCCGGCGTCACGGTGACGCCGCAGAAGGCGACGCTGCCGCTCGAGGCGGGCACGAGCATCACGGCCGCGGCCAAGCCGGCGGGCGTGACCGGCGTCAAGTGGACGCTCGAGGCCGGGACCGCGTCGGCCGCGGCGGGGACGAAGATCGACGAGACGACCGGCGTCGTCTCCGTGGACGCCAAGCAGCCCGGCGGCACGCTGAAGGCGAAGGCGACCAACGCCGTCTCGTTCGGGGACGCGCCGTTCCGCGTGATCGAGAAGCCCAAGGACATCGCGTCGACCGCGTCCTCGGTCGCCGGCAACTACGAGGCGCACTTCACGCACACGTTCAACTCGTCCGGGGCGGGCCAGTCCGGGCTCGCGGACGCGAACATCAACGAGAAGTTCGACTCCCACAGCGCGAAGACGCCCTTTGGCGACGACTTCCAGCTGACGGCGAACGCGGCCGGCTCGAAGGGATGGTTCCTGTCGAGCGCGGGCGCGATGAACACGGTCGACAAGGTCTCGATCAGCACCGCCGGCATCGACGCGGCGCCGTTCGTGAAGAACGCGTCGAACCCGTCGCCCGCGAAGGCGCTTCCGCAGGGCTTCAAGATGACGCAGAAGCTCCACGCGCGGACGCTGCCGTCGGACACGCTCGAGGACGCGCCGTTCACCACCACCGAGCACGTCCGCGAGCTGGTCGAGAAGGACGGCAAGCTCGCGATGCGGATCGGGGCGGGCAAGGCGAGCGAGCACATCCCGTACGTCGGCCCGGCCGTCTTCCGCAGCGCCAAGGCGGACAAGACGACGGTCGAGGCGTCGCCCGCCAAGCCCAAGTCGGGCAAATGGGCGCAGAACGAGGTGCAGGTCAGCGTCGACGGCGAGGGCAAGAACCCGAAGCCGACGTTCTCGATCCAGGGCGAGAAGCTGGGCTGCTCGGTGAGCGCCTCGGGGGTCGTGAAGATCGGCGACACGGCGGGGACGATCACCGTGCGGGCCGGAGGCACGAAGAGCTACGACGAGGTGAAGATCACGATCACGGCCAAGGCCGCGGCGGCGGGGACGCCGTCAAGCCCGCACGCCGCTCTGGACCCGTCCGTCGTAGGCGGCGAGGGCGGGGAAGAGCGCGGCGATCACCAACACGCCGGCAACGCAGACGAGGCCGCCTGACACGACGGCGACGCCCGCCGTGGTGAGGGAGGCGGCGACACCCGCCTCCAGGTCGCCGAGGCGCGGGCCGCTGGTCACGACGAGCATGAAGATCGCCGACATCCGGCCCCGGAGGTGCTCGGGGGTGACGGTCTGGTTGATGATGCTGCGGCACACGGCGCTGATGCTGTCGGCGGCGCCGGCGAGCGCGAGCAGGGCGGCCGCGGGCCACAGGCTCGGCATCAAGCCGGCGGCGGCGATCGCGAGGCCCCAGACGATCACGGCGCCGATCACGATCCGGCCGAGCCAGCGCGCGTGCTCGACCCAGCCGGTCGACAGCGCGGCGACGACCGCGCCCGCGGACACGGACGCGTAGAGGATGCCGGTGCCGGTCGCGCCGGCGTCGTAGACGGTGAGCGCGAGCACGGCGAACAGCGCGCGGGGCATGCCGAACGTCATCGCCACGAGGTCGGCGGCGAACGAGCCCATCAGCGCGCTGTTGCCGCGGACGAACGTCAGGCCCTCCTTGATCGAGTCGAGGATCGGCGGGTGCGCCTGCTCGCTCGGCGCCGGGTACAGGCGCGGCAGCGCGAGCGTGATGCCCATCATGATCACGAAGCCGATCGCCTGCGCGGTGTACGCGGACGCGGTGCCGAGCGCGGCGATCATGAGTCCGCCGAGCGCCGGTCCTGCGACGGCCGACACCTGATGCAAGCCGTAGGTGAGCGAGAGCGCGGCGCGCAGCCGGTCCTTCGCGAGCGCGGGGACGATCGCGCTCCGCGTGACGTTGTCGAGCGTGGCGCCGGCGGCGAGGGTCGCGGCGAGCGCGAACACCAGCGGGACGGGTGGGTCGCCGCTCGCCGACGTGGCCGCCAGCGTGATCGCGGAGGCCGTGACGAGCGCCTGGCCCGTCAACATCAGGCGACGCCGTTCGATCCGGTCGGCGATCGCTCCGCCCAGCAGGCTGCACACCACGATCGGGACCAGCTCGACGATCCCGAGCAGCCCGACGAGCGCCGCCGAGTCGGTCAGGAGGTAGATCTGGAACGGGATCGCGACCAGCGCCGCCTGCGATCCCAGCCCGGAGAAGAGCTCGCCGATCACGAGCAGGCGCAGGTCGCGGGACTGGCGCAGGACGCTGAGATCCACCGCAACGCGCCGCTTCATCCGGCCGGACAGCCTACGATGGGTAGCCGCACCGATGATGAGCCTTGACGAGCTCAGCTTCGAGCTCGAACGCTTCGAGTGGCAGGACGACGAACGGCTGGAAGTCCGTGGCCGCTGGTTCGGCGTGCGCGGCCAGCGCTTCATGCGCCCCACCCTCCATGTCCGCGTGGACGGCCGCCGTCGCCGGATGATCGCCTTGCTCGACCACAAGCCCTGGGCCCCCGACGCCGAGGGCGCCTGGATCGCCGCCTTCGCCTGGCGAGGTCCCGTCGAGCCGATCACCGCCGCGCGCCTCGAAGTCGCCCCGGACGTCGTCCTCGACCTCGGCGAACCCGGCACGCACGCCGTGACGCTCACGCCCCGCCCGCGCCCGAAGCGCACGGCGACGAAGCCCTCGCCGACCGCACCGTCCAAGCCGCCCGCACCGCCGCGGGTCGAGGCCGCGCCGGGCGAGCGGGTCCGACCCGCGACGCCGGATGCGTCGCAGCCCGGCTCGTCGGGCCTGCCGGACGCCGCCGCGCAGCCGGACGGCCCGCCGGCTCAGCCATCGGCGCCGGACGCCCCGAGGACGGCCCCACGGCCCGCCCCGGAGACGGACTCGCCGGCACAGGCCACCGCGGACGCCCCGGAGACGGCCTCGTCCGACCGGTCCACCGCGTCGGACGCCCCACGGCCCGTCCCGGAGTCGGACCCGCCGGCGCGGGCCGGTGCGGCGGGCGCCGTCGGCGCGGGCACGCCGAGCCGGGCCACACCCGCCGACGCCGGCGCGACCGCACCCGCGAGCGCCGCGATCGAGGAAGCGGCCGCTCGCGCGCGCCGGATCGCCGAGCTCGAACAGCAGCTCGCCGAGGAGACCACCGCCCGGGCGCGGCTCAGCGCGGAGCTCGAGCTCGCCCGGCGCCAGCTCGAGACGCACGCCGGCCACCACGCGAGCGCGGTCGAGCGGGCGAACGAGGTCGTCCGCCTCGAAGGCGCGCTGCACGAGGCCGAGACCGCGCGCGACGAGGCACTCGCTCGCGCGGAGGCTGCGCGGGCCGAGGCGCTGGCGCGCGTCGGCGAGCTCGCCGACGCCCTGCAGCGCGCCGAGCGCGCGGAAGCCGCGACCGCCTCGCCGGTCAACGAGCTCGCCGCCGCGATCAAGCGCGCCGAACGGGCCGAGGCGGCCCGCGACGAGCTCGCCGCGCGCGCGGCCGCGGCTCCGTCGACCGTGGACCTCAAGGCCGCGATCCAGCGCGCCGAGGCCGCGCGCGACGAGGCCGTCGCCCGCGCGGAGGCCGCCGAGGCCCGCGTGCGCGAGCTCGCCGCCGCGCCCGCCACGACGGAGTTCGTCGCTCCGCCGCACGACGAGGAGCTCGCCGCCGCCGTGGAGGCGCGCGACGAGGCGACCGTGCGGGCGAACGCGGCCGAGGAGGCACGCGACGCCGCTGCCGCCCGGGCCGACGCGGCCGAGGCCCGCGCGCGGGAGCGTGCGGCCGCGCCGCCCACCACGGAGCTCGTCGCTCCCGTGCGGGACGAGGAGCTCGCCGCTGCCATCGAGCGGGCCGAGCGGGCCGAGGCGCGTGCGGCGGACCTCGCGGCGTCGATCCGGCGTGGGGAGCAGGTCGACGTGCCCGAGCTGTCGCCGTTGCCGCGGCGGGTGCCGGCGACGCGCGCGGCCGGGCGTCAACGGGAGTGGACGCCGGTCGAGCGGTACGCGGTCATCGGGGTCGTGGTGCTGGCGGCGCTGCTGCTGCTCGTGCTCGTGGTCGTGGTGCTCTAGAAAGCGGGCCTACGACGGGGCCGGCCCGGGTAGCAGAGCTGGCACATCCGCGGGACCGTTCCCCACCGTTCGGGGACGTGCGCCCGTTCCTGCTCGACCCGTCAGGAGGAACCACCGATGGCCGCTTCGCCCGAGGCACCTGAACGCCCCGCCACGACGGCTTCGTCGCAGTACCAGCCGGCGCCGCCGGTGTCCGACCACCAGGAGCCCGCCGCTCGTGGGGGCAACGACGGTCGCGCCGTCGCGGCGATGATCCTCGGCATCATCGCGATCCCGCTCGGCCTGCTCGCGCCGATCCTCGGCATCGTCCCCGCGCTCGTCGCCCTCGTGCTGGGCCTGGTCGCCAAGAACGACATCCGGCGCACCGGCAAGGGTGGCTACGGTCAGGCCAAGGCCGGGTTCATCCTGGGCATCATCGCCGTCGCGATCTGCATCCTGAACGCGATCGCCGGCGCGATCATCATGAGCTCCTGAGCGCGAGCACCGCTTCGAGCGTGTCCGCCTGCGCCGCCGGCTTGTCCGGCCGGTGGCGCACCACGCGGGCGAACCGCAGCGCGACGCCGCCCGGGTAGCGCGGGCTGGTCTGGACGCCGTCGAACGCGATCTCCACGACCAGCTCGGGGCGCACGTGCACCACGTGCCCCTCGCGCCCCGTCTCCAGCTCGAGCAGCTTCTCGGTCTGCCACGCGAGCATCGCGTCCGTCAGGCCCTTGAAGGTCTTGCCGAGCATCACGAACCCGTCTTCGCCGCGCGCGCCGAGCCACAGGTTCGAGAGCTTCCCGCGCCGCCGCCCCGAGCCCCACTCGACCGCCAGCACGACGAGGTCGAGCGTGTGCACGGGCTTGACCTTCACCCACGCGGACCCGCGCCGGCCGGCCTCGTAGGGCGCGTCCAGCGCCTTCACGACCACGCCCTCGTGCCCGCGCGCGAGCGCCTCCTCGAGCTGCTCTGGCCCACCGCGCGGCACGCGCCACGGCTCCGGCACGAGCGCGGTCAGCGCCAGCGCCCGCTCCTCGCCGCGCGCGTCCAGCAGGTCGACGCCGTCGAGGTGCATGACGTCGAAGAACAGCGGCGTGAGCAGCACACCTGACGTGCTGGCGAACCGCGACCCGGTCACCTGGAACGGGTGCGGGCTCCCGTCCTCGCGCAGGGCGATCGCCTCGCCGTCGAGCACGAACGAGCGCGCCGGCAACGCCCGCGCCGCCTCCACGACCTCCGGGATGCGCGCCGTCACCTCATCGAGCGACCGCGTGAAGATGCCGACGTCGTCGCCGTCGCGGTGCACCTGGATGCGCGCGCCGTCGAGCTTCCACTCGACCGCGGCGGGCCCGGTCTTCTCCAGCGCCGCGTCCACGTCCGGAGCGGTGGAGGCCAGCATCGGCGCGATCGGCCGGCCGACCTCCAGCCGGAACTGCGCGAGGTCCTCGCCGGCGAGCGCGACCGACGCGACCGCACCCAGGTCCCCGCGCAGCATCAACGCCCGCCGCACCTGCTTGACCGGCACGCCCGCCGCCTTCGCGACCGCATCCCCGACGACCGCACCCAGCGCTCCCTGGCGGATGTCCCCGAGTACGAGGTTGCGCAGGAACGCCTGCTCGGACGCGGTCGCGCGCGCCATCAGCCCGCCCAGGGCCGCCCGTCGCGCCGCCACCGACCCCGCACCGGACAGCGACGCCACGTGCGCGAGGACGCCGTCCACCTCGGCGACGGTCAACGACGGCGCCTCGGCGGGCGGCGGCGGATCGTCCCGCAGCGAGGCCCAGCCGACGCCCAGCACGCGCTGGCGCGGCGACCCCGCGAGGTAGCTCGTGCCCGCCACGCGCTCGTCCGCGTCGAGCGCGCGCAACGCGTCCGCGATCCGCTCGACCTTCGCGAGCCGGCTCGGCTGGGCACGGACGTCCTCGGTGGCGGCGGCGAGCTCGGCGAACAGCATGCCGGTAGTTTCGCCGTCGATGCCGAAAACCGTGCTCGTCACCGGCGCTTCGAGCGGGATCGGGCGCGCCACCGCGCTCGCGCTCGCCCAGCGCGGCTTCACCGTCTACGCCGGCACGCGCTCACCGCTCGACTACGCCGGCGCCACACCGGTCACGCTCGACGTCACGAACGCCGAGCACGTCGCCGCCCTGCAGGACCTGCAGCTCGACGCCCTCGTCAACAACGCGGGCATCGCGGTCATCGGCCCGCTCGAGACGCTGCCGCTCGACCAGCTCCGCCACCAGCTCGAGGTCAACACGGTCGGGCAGCTGGCGGTGATCCAGGCCTGCCTGCCGGCACTGCGCGCCCGCCACGGCCGGATCGTCAACGTCTCGTCGATCTCCGGTCGGGTGGCGCTCCCGCTCTACGGCCCGTACGCGGCGTCGAAGTTCGCGCTGGAGGCGCTGAGCGACGCGCTTCGCCGCGAGCTGCGCGGCGACGTCCACGTCTCCCTGGTCGAGCCGGGCGCCGTCGCCACCCCGATCTGGCAGCGCACGCTCGCCGCGAGCGAGATGCCGACCGGCCGCTACGCGCGGATGGCCGAGCGTCTGCGGGAGCTGGCACTCGAGGCCGAGCAGACCGGGATGCCGGCGTCGGTCGTCGCCAACGCGGTCGTCCACGCGCTCACCGCGCCGAAGCCGCGCACGCGCTACGTCCTCGGGCACAGCGCCCGGATCCAGGCCACGCTCGCCCGCGGCGCGCCCACCCGCATCCTCGACCGGCTCATCCAGCGGATTGTTGAACAATAGGAGCGATTGTGGAACAATCGCTCCATGTCACGGCTTCAGGTTCTGCTCGCCTCGCTCTGCTTCGGCACCACCGGCACCGCGCAGGCGCTGGGGCCGGCCGGCCTGTCGCCCGCCGGCGTCGGCGCCGCCCGCATCCTCGTCGGCGGCGCGCTGCTGGTGCTGGTGGCGCTCCTCTCGTCGGGGCTGCGCGGCCTGCCGCGCGTCCCGCTGATCCTCGGCGCGCTCGCCGTCGCGAGCTACCAGCTGGCGTTCTTCGCCGCGGTCGCGGACACGGGCGTCGCGGTCGGGACGATCATCGCGCTCGGCTCCGGCCCGGCGTTCGCCGGCGCGATCGAGTGGGCGCTCGAGCGCCGCACGCCCACCCGCGCGTGGGCGACGGCCACCGCGCTGGCCTGCGCGGGCGTCGCGATGCTCGCGCTCAGCGGCTCCGACGCCTCGATCTCGATCCTCGGCGTCACGCTCGCCCTCGTGGCGGGCGCGTCGTACGCCGCGTACACCTACGCCTCCAAGCGCATGCTCGGGCAGGGGCACTCGCCCGAGACCGTGATGGCGGGCGCGTTCGGGCTCAGCGCGGTGTTCCTGCTCCCGGTGCTCCTGATCACGGGCGTGCGCTGGCTCGGCACCGGCGAAGGCTTCCTGCTCGCGCTGTTCCTCGGCGTCGTCCCGACCGCCGCGGCCTACCTGCTGTTCGCGCGCGGGCTCAAGCGCCTGAGCGCGGCTGAGACCGCGACGCTGACGCTCGCCGAGCCGTTGACCGCGACCCTGCTCGGCGTGATCGTGCTGAGCGAGCAGCTGAGCGTCCCGGCCGGGGTCGGCGCGGCGCTGATCCTCTCCGGCTTGATCGTGCTGGCCGCCCCCGAGGTGCGCCGGCCGGTTACGGTCCCTGCGTGACCGCGGTCGAAGAGGTAACCCAGGCGCTGCGCAGCTCGATCCTCGACGGCGAGCGCCCGGCGGGCTCACGCCTGGTCGAGGCGGACCTGTGCGCGCAGTACGGCGTCGCCCGGCACTCCCTGCGCGCCGCGCTGCGGGCACTGGCCGGCGAAGGCCTCGTCGTGATCGAGACCAACCGGGGCGCGCGCGTGGCGCGGCTGACCGGCGAGGAGATCGTCGCGCTGTTCGAGCTGCGGACGGCCCTGGAGGTCGAGGCCGCGCGGATCGCCTTGGAGCGCGGGCCGCTGCCCGCCTCGGTGCACGCGGCGCTGGCGGTGCTCGAGCGCGCGTGCGCCGACGGAGCGTGGGGCGCGATCAACGCCGCGCACAACGGGCTGCACCGCGCGATCGTCGAGGCGGCCGAGTCGCCCCGGATCGCGGCCGCGCACGCGTCGCTCGACGGTGAGCTGAAGCTGTTCATGAACCAGCTCGAGCCGCTCTGGAGCGCCGAGCGCATGGCGGCCGACCACGCCGCGCTCGTGCGGGGGCTGGAGCGCGACGGGCCGACGGTCCTCCGGGGTCACCTCGCCGAATCGGCGGCGGCACTCGTCGCCGCGGAAGGGGACGCCGGGCGACCGCACCGTGTCGGCGGTGCGGTCGCCCGGTGAGGAGAGGGGAGTAGACGTCCGGTCGGGAGAAAAGCGGAGCGCCTGGTCCACAAGATGCCCAGGCGTGGAGGCGGGAAACGCGCCGTGTCAGCCTCAGAACGAATTTGTGTGTGACGGGGGCGCGGGGCGGTCCAGCGGCACCCCTTGTCAGACTTGCGAGCGATGACGCGTAGATTCGACATCGGGCCCTTCGTGCTCGCGTTCGGTGCCCTGCTGCTCCTGATCGGCCTGTTCCTCGACTGGTACGGGGAGTTCAACGCCTGGGCGGTGTTCGAGCTCGTCGACGTGCTGCTCGCGGCGCTGGCGGTGGCCGGCGTGGTGGGCGCGGTCGGCCTGCTCACCCCGGACGCCGACTACCTCGACAAGCGGGCGCTGCCCTGGATCGTCGGCGCGGCCTTCGTGCTGGTCGCCGCGCAGGTGCTCGACCCGCCGCCCGCCGCCGCCGAGCTGGACCTCGGCACCGGCGCCTGGCTGTCGCTCGCCGGCGCGCTGCTGATGGTCGTCGGGGCGGTGCTGTCGTTCTCGAAGGTGTCCTTCGCGGTCGCGGTCGAAGGGCGGGACCGGCGCCAGCGCGTCGCCGCCGTCGACCATCGTCCGCCGCCGACCGAGACCGGCCAGCAGCCCGTCGCGCGTTCGAGCAGCTCGCTGCTGCACCCGCGGCCCGGTCCGGAAGAGCCCGAGGCGAACACCGAGCAGAGCTGATGCCCGGCGCCGAGGACGTCTCGTTCGAGCTCGAGCGCTTCGAGTGGACGACGGACGACCGGCTCGTCGTCGTCGGCCGCTGGAACGGCGTGAGCGGGCGACGCCTGCTGCGCCCGGCGATCACCGTCGACGCCGGCGGTCGTCGCACGCGCGTGACGGGGTCCGCCGAGGTGTTGGAGGCCGGTCCGTGGCGGGCCACGTTCGCCTGGGACGCCTCACGTGGCGACGTCCTGGGCGCGGAGCTCGAGCTGGGCCGTTCGCTCGTGGTCGAGCTGCCGCCGCCGCGCCGGCGCCGCCGGCGCAGCACCCAGGTCACCGCCGAGAGCGATCTCCGCGCGGTCGTCGCGGAGCTGCGCGCCGAACGCGACGCGCTCCGCGTCGAGCTCGACGAGGCCCGCGCCCGCGACGAGCGCCCCGACCTCAGCGCCGAGCTGGCCGCCGCGCGCGCCGAGCTGGAGGCCCTGCGCGACGAACGGCCCGACGCCGAGCGCCTCGTCACCGCGCGCCGGGACATCGAACGCCTGACGCGCGAGCTGGAGACCCTTCGCGTGGAGGCCGACTCCGCCCGTGCCGACGCCGAGCGGCTGGCCGGCAGGGCCGAGGTCGCCCGCGCCGACGCCGCCGCGCTGGCGGAGGCGCGCGCCGAGATCGAGCGCCTCCGCGCCGAGGCCGGTGCCGTGACGGCCCTGCGCGCCGAGCTCGAGCGCCTGCGCGGCAGCGGCGCCGAGCTGGACATGCTGCGGGCGGAGCTCGAGTCGCTGCGCGGGGAGGACGCGCCGCGCGCCGAGGGCGAGGACGCTGCGGCCGCCCGCGCCGAGGCGGACGCGCCGCGCGCCGAGGGCGAGGACGCTGCGGCCGCCCGCGCCGAGGCGGACGCGCTGCGCGCCGAGCTGGACGCGCTGCGCGCCGGCGGCGAGGACGCGGACGCCCTGCGCGCCGAGGTCGCCTCGCTGCGTGCGGCCGTGGCCGACGTGGACACCGTGCGGATCACCGCCGAGGAGGCCGCGGCGGCGCGGGCCGAGGCCGAGGCGCTGCGCGCCGAGGTCGCGCAGCTCGCGCCCGAGGCCGAGGCGCTCGCGGCGGCGCAGGCGGAGCTGGAGGCGGCGCGTGCTGAAGCTGCGCGGCTCGCGGCCGAGCTGCAGGCGGTCCGCGCGGAGCCGCCCGCCGACCTCGACGCACTCCGCAACGAGGCCGAGGCCGCCCGCGCCGAGGCGGACGAGCTCGCCGGGCTCCGGCTCGCGCACGGAAGCCTGAAGGCCGCGCACGAGGCGCTCGAGGACGAGCTGGACGGGATGCGCGCCGTCCGTGAGGAGCGGGACGCGCTGGCCGGGCAGCTCCAGCAGCTGCAGGCGCAGTCCGGCGACGAGGAAAACCAGCGGGCCGCGCTCGGCGAGCTGATGCGCGAGCTGCAGGACCGGACGACCGACGCCGAGAACACGCGCGACCGGCTCACCAACGAGCTGGCCGTGGCACGGGAGGACGTCGCGCGTCTGCAAAGCCTGCTCGCCGAGCGCGAGGAGGCGCTCACGTCGGCCGAGACCGAGGCCGAGCAGCGCGTGGAGACCGAGCGCGCCGCGACGACCGAGGTGCACGCCCGGCTCGCGACGGCGCGCGAGGAGGCGCAGCGATCGATCGTCGCCGAGGCCGAGGAGACCGAGCGCCTGCGCGCGGAGCTCGACCGCGCCCGTGAGGACGCGGAGCGGCTGCTGGCTGCGGAGCGCGCCGAGGTCGCCCGGCTGCGCGAGGAGCTGCTCAACAGCGAGGTGCCGGACGGCGAGCTCGACGAGGCCGGCCGCCGGATGGTCGAGCGCGTCCAGCGCGAGCTCGACCGCGAGCGCGCCGCCGGCCGCACGCTCCGGCGCGAGCTCGAGGTGCTGCGCGCGGAAGCCGCTGAGGAGCGCCGCTCGCACGCCAACGGCGCGATCACCGGCGAGGACCCGACGATCCCCGGCCCGGTGACCGCCGCGGGCCGCGGCCGTCCGCCCGTCGACACGCCGCGGCGGGTCGCCGCCGCCCGCACGGGCGCCGCGACGCGCGTGCCGAAGGTCCCGCCGAACCCGATCGCGCTCTGGTCCGTGCGGCTGGTCGCGGCGGTCCTGATCGCCGCGATGATCGTCGCGCTCGTGGTCCTCGCGCAGCTGGTGCTGCCGTGATGGGCGCTCGTTGAGATCACCCTTGGCGGTCGTCCTGGCCGCCTTCGCGCTGGCGGCGCTGTCGCTGCTGCTGCCGTGGGCGCTCGCCTTCGACCCGCTCGCCTGGCTCGTCTGGGGCCGGGAGACCGAGCGGCTCGCGTTGGACACGACCACCGGGCCTTCCTGGAAGCCGTTCCCGGTGCTGTTCACGGTCGTGTTCGCACTCTGGGAGCAGGCCGCGCCGGCGCTGTGGTTGATCGTCGCGCGTGCCGGCGGGTTGCTGGCGTGGGCCGGCGCGTACGTGCTCGGCGCCCGGCTCGCCGGCCGCTGGGCCGGAGCGGCGGCCGTCGCGGCTGTCGCCCTGTCGCCGTGGTGGCTGTTCAACACCGCGCTCGGCAACTCCGAGGGGCTGCTCGCCGCCGCGGTGCTGTGGGCGGTGATCGCCCACCTCGACGGCCGCGCCCGCGCCGCGCTCGCGTTCGGCACGGCCGCCGCGCTGATGCGCCCGGAGGCGTGGCCGTTCCTCGGCCTCTACGGGCTCTGGCTCTGGCGCCGTGACCAGGACCGCGGCGCGGTGATCGCGGCCGGCGTGGTCGTGCCGCTGCTGTGGTTCGGTCCTGACCTGCTCGGCGCGGGCGGCGCGCTCGGCGCCTCGCACACCGCCCGCGGCGTCCCGAGCCCCGGCAGCGCGAAGCTCGCCGACGTCCCGTTCTTCGCCGTCCTGAGCGACACGGCGACGATCTCCACGCTGCCCGCGGTGCTCGCCGCGCTCGTCGCCGCCGTGCTAGGCGGCCCGCTCGCGCGCCGGATCTTCGCGGCCGCTGCCGCCTGGGTCCTGCTCGTGGCGGTCATGACCGTCGCGGGCTACGCGGGCAATCCGCGCTACCTGGTCGCCGCGGCCGCGCTGGGCGCCGCGCTGGCGGGCGCGGGCGCCGTGCGCGCGGCGGGCCGCGCCGCGACTGCGCGCACGGGGCGGCGCGGGCGCCGTGCGGCCGGTGCCGGCGAGCCCGGCACCCCGGCGTGGGCGGCGCCCCTCGGCGCGGTCGTGCTCGTCGCCCTCGTCCTGGTCGTGACCGGCGGCACGCTGCGGGACCAGTGGACCGAGCTCGGGCAGCGGGCCGACGCCGCTGACGCGCTGAACCCGGTGATCGCGGAGGCCGGAGGGCGCGACCGGCTCGTCGCGTGCAGCCGCATCCGGACGAGCGCGCGGGCCCGCTCGCTCGTCGCCTGGCGGCTCGACCTGCCGATGCGCGACCTGGACGCGCGCGCGGAGCGCCCGGCCGTGATCATCCGGTCCAAGTGGTTCTACGGGCAAGGCCTGGAGCCGCCCGACGCGCCCGGCTACCGGCCGCTCGTGACGACGGAGCGGTGGCAGGTGCTCGCCGACTGCGGACCCGCGCCGCAGCTCAACGTATCTTCAGGGCAGTGATCACGATCGTCGTCCACGGCGGAGCGGGGAGCTGGCGCGACGGGCACCGGGCCGAGGCGCTCGCGGGCGTGCAGCGGGGTGTCGACGCCGGGCACGCCGTGCTCGACCTCGGCGGCGACGCGCTCAGCGCCGTCGAGGCCGCGGTGGTCGTGCTCGAGGACGACCCGATCTTCAACGCGGGCCGCGGTGCGGTGCTCGACCAGCGCGGCGCGGTCCTCCACGACGCGTCGCTGATGCGGGGCGCCGACCGGGCGGCCGGCGCGGTCGCGGCGCTCAGCGGCGTCCGCAACCCGATCAGGGCGGCTCGCGCCGTGCTCGACGAGGGCCGCCACGTGCTGCTCGTCGGCGCGCAGGCGGCCGCGTTCGCGCGGGAGCGGGGCGTCGAGACCGCGCCCGACGACTGGTTCCGCACCGACGCCCGCGACGACCAGCGCGGCAACACCGTCGGTGCCGTCGCGCTGGACGCGCACGGCGGCGTCGCCGCGGCCACCTCCACCGGAGGCACGAGCGGCAAGCACCCGGGGCGCGTCGGCGACTCGGCGCTGATCGGCGCGGGCACGTGGGCGTGCGACTCCACGGTCGCGGTCTCCTGCACCGGCGACGGCGAGGCGATCATCCGCGTCGCGCTCGCGCACGAGATCGACGCGCTGATGCGGCACGCCGGCCTGCCGCTGGCGGCTGCGGCCGACCGCGCGCTCGACGCGCTGGGCCCGTTCGGCACCGCCGGGCTGGTCGCGGTCGGGGCCGACGGCAGCCTCGCCGCCCCGTTCACCACCGGCGGGATGCCACGCGCGTGGCGGATCGGCAACCAACCGACGATCGCGGCGATCGATGCCTGAGGACGACCTCTACGCGCTTCCGCTCGAGGCGTTCATCTCGGCCCGCGACGCGCTCGCGAAGGAGACCCGCAAGGCCGGCGACCGGGAAGCGGCCGCGCGGATCGCGAAGCTCCCCAAGCCGACGCCGGCGGCGTGGGCGGCCAACCAGATCGCTCGCGAGGACCCCGACGTCGTCCGAGCGCTCCTGGACGCCGGCGCGGCGCTGCGGGCGGCGCAGGACGCGGCCCTCGCGGGCGGCGGGGCCGAGAACCTGCGCACCGCGACGCAGGCCGAGCGGCGGGCCGTCGACGACGTCATGCGCGCCGCCGTCGACCTCAAGCCCGGCGGCAAGCCGCTCTCACGCGCGATGGCCGACCGCCTGCGCACGACGCTGCGCGCCGCGGCCGGCGACCCTGACCTGCGCGCCGCGCTGTCCGCCGGCCGCCTGACCGGCGAGGCACAGGCGGGCGGCGCCTGGCCGTTCTCGTCCGGCGGCGGCAGCGACGACCTCGCCGACGTGCTCGCCGCGTCCAAGCCGGCCAAGAAGCCCGCCGCGCCGCCCAAGCGCGACGAGGAGGCCGAGGCTCGCGCCGAGCGGGAACGCCTCGCGCTGGAGGACGAGCTGCGCGAGGCGCGCGGGACGCTCACGGTCCGCGAGCGTACGGCCCGCGGCGCCGAGCAGGACGCGCAGGAGGCCAAGGTGACGCTGGAGCGCGCCCACGAGGCGCTCGAGGCGGCCAAGCGGGCGTTCGACGAGGCCAAGGCGGAGGCCGAGTCGGCCGAACGCGTCCTCAAGGGCGCGCGCAAGGAGCGCGACCAGGCGCGGGACACGGTCGCGCGCCTCGAAGAACGCCTGGATTAAGGCGCGCCCGCGGTTGGGTATATCCGCGGGCATGGCTGAACTCACACCGCTGGACGAGAAGCTCGCGGAGGTGCTCGGCCTCGCGCAGGCCGCGCAGCAGGCGACCAAGCAGGTCGCGGGCATGGACGGCGCCGAGGACTTCAAGGGCGACCTGGCCCGGATGGGCGAGGAGGCGGCCGAGACCGAGCGCCGCACCGACGGCTACATCGACACGCTCGACGGCCGCAAGACCGCCATCCGCGAGAAGGCGCGGGAGACCAAGGGCGAGGCCGTGGACATGATGAAGACCTACCTCGAAGGCGAGGAGGAGGCGCTCGACGGCTTCGAGTTCCTGAGCATGGCCGAGGCGGGCGAGCTGTGCCACTGGGAGATCGTCCAGACGATCGCGTCCACCACCGGCGACGCGGAGGCGAAGGAGCTCGCCGACTGGGCGGTCGACGTCCAGGGCAAGCACATCGCGAACGTGCGCCGCGCGTACCTCGAGCTCGCCGTCGAGGAGGCGCAGGAGATGGCCGAGGCCTAGGGCCGCTGCGGATAGCAGGCGAGGGCGAGCCGGAAGGTGTGGCCCTCGCCGCCGCTGTACTTGGCGAGCACCTGGCCGAACGCCTGCTGGAGCTCGGACACGAACGCGGCGCCGTCCTCGGGCGACAGCTTGATGTCGCCCGCGATCCCGAACGACGGCAGCACGACCGGCCCCGCGGCCAGCTGCGCCAGGTCGCGCGACATCTCCTCGGTGAGGTTGAGCAGGAAGCCGAGGCCGAGCAGCTCTTCACGCGCCCGCGGCTCCCCGAGCCGGCCGACGCACGCGGGGGAGACCCAGAACGAGCGCGCGACCGCCTGGTAGATGCCCTCGGCGATCCCGCGCACGCGGCGCTCGTCGACCAGCGTCACGAGCCCGGCCGCCTGCAGGCGCTTCACGTGGTAGTAGATCGCCTGCGGCGTCTCGCCGAGCGCGCCGCCGATCTGCGTGCACGTGTTCGGCTCGGCCAGATGGCGCAGGATCTCCACGCGCTTGGGCTTGAGCAGCGCGTCGGCCTGCGTGACGTCTTCGATGTAGAGCGTGTCGAGCACCTACAAAGCAGGTTGTACGTGAAGCGGCGCATTCCTGCAAGGACCGTCAGCTGAGCGCGTCGGCGAGCACGGCTGGGTCGCGCTCGCCCTCGGGGAGCTCCATCGCCATCAGGCGGGCAAGCTGCGAGCGGCCGCGGACGTCCAGCTTCCGGTAGATCTGGCCGAGGTGGTACTCGATCGTCTTCGGCGACAGGAACAGCGCGGCGGCCGCTTCGCGGTTGGTCATGCCCTGGGCGACGAGCACGGCGATCTGCAGCTCGTGCGGTGTCAGCTGGCCGGCGGCCGCGGGCGCGCGGCGGCCCGCCGCGGCGCCGCCGGTCGCGCGCAGCTCGGACCGGGCGCGCTCGGCCCACGGCTTCGCGCCGAGGCGCTCGAACTCGTCGAGCGCCTGCGTGAGCGGCTCGCGCGCCTCCGCCCGCTGCTTGGCGCGGCGCAGCCGCTCCCCGAAGGCGAGCTGCGTGCGGGCGCGCTCGAACGGCATCGGCAGGTCCTCGTGCAGCGCCAGGGCGGCTTCGAACACCGAACGGAACGCGTCGTCCGGCGCGAGCAGCCCGCGGCAGCGCTCCGCGGCCGCGCGGACCCAGCGCGGGCCGACGCCGACCACCGGCAGCGACGCGAGCGAGTCGGCCCGGAGCGCGCGGACGTTGCCCGCGGCCTCGGCGGCCGCGGCACGGCGGGCCGCACGGCCCTCCGCGGTGTCGGCCTCCAGGGTGGCGAGCTGCGCCTCGGCTTCCTCGCGCCGTCCGGCGCGGACGTAGGCCTCGATCAGGTCGGGTCGTAGCTGCACGACCGCGGACGAGAGCCCGCGACGGCGCATCTGCCGCTCGCCCGCCTCCAGCGCGTCGATCGCCTCCGGGACGCGCCCGAGCGCAAGCTCGAGCTGGCCGAGCGCGGCGTGCCGGTACGGGTCGTCCGTGCCCGCCCGCTCCACGTGCGCGCGGCAGTCGGCCTCGTGGCCGAGCCCGGCCTCCACGAGCGTGAGCGCCGCCAGCGCGTGGGGGAGCAGCGCATGCTGCCCGGCGTCCTCGGCGAGCTCGACGGCCTCCGACGCGCTCGCGAGCGCCGACGCCCAGCGCCCCCGGCGCAGGTCCAGGTGCGCCTGCGCGGCGAGCGGGTGGATGAGCGCCGACACGGCGCTGGCCTCGCGGGCCGCGCGGAGCACGCGGTCGAGCGTCTTCGTCGCGCGGTCCCAGTCCTCGACCCACGTCCACGCGTGCCCGGCCATGCCGACGATCTCGACCATCCCGAGCGGGTCCGCCTCCATCAGGTAGGGCTCGCACGCCCGCAGCTCGGCCACACCCGGCTCGATCTCGCCGAGCGCGATCTGCGCCTGCCCGATCACCGCGGTGGCGAGCAGCTCGACCGCCGGCTCGGTGCCCGCGGACAGCGCCCGCGCCTTCTCGGCGGCGCCGACGAGCGCGGCGGGATCGCCCGTCATCAGGTGCGCGACCGACGCCTCGAGGAACATGGCGGCCGCCCGGCGCGGATCGCGCCCGCGAACGCGGTCGGCCTCCGCCACGAGCCGCTCGTTCGCCTCGACCGGTGAGCCGCGCCGCATCTCGACGTGCCCGCGGAGCCGCTCGACGTCCGCGGCGAGCAGCGGATCGACGGCTTCGTCCGCGCGGGCCAGCGCGGCCGCCTCATCGAGCCACGCGCTCGCCTGCTCGGCCTCGCCGGACCGGATCGCGTCGCCGGCCGCGGCGAGCAGCCGCCGCGCCCGGGTGGCCGTGCCGGGCGTGAGCTGCGCGGCCCGCTGCAGATCCCGCGCGGCGGTGGCGTGCGCCCCGCGTCCCCGCGCTTCGAGGGCAGCAGCCTCCAGCGCGGCGGCCACGTCCTCGTCCGGCGCGACCGCACACGCCGCGAGCTGCCACGCACGCTCCGCGCCCGCACTCGCGGCGGCCAGCGCGGCGTGGGCCGCCCGCCGCTCGCCCGGCGCCGCCCCGTGATAGACGGCGGACCGCATCAGCGGATGCCGGAACTCGAGCTCGCCGCGGGCGAGCACGACGATGCCGGCGGCCTCGGCCGGCTCGAAGACGCGCACCGACACCGCGGCACGCGCGGCGGACACGTCCGCGACGGCGGGTGCGGGCGAGTCGCCGCTGGGGTCGGCGGACCGGTCGCCGACGGCGGGGGTGGGCGAGTCGCCGGGCGCGGCCGCCGCGCCCGGCCGGTCGGCCGCTTCGTGGGCGGCAAGCGCGCGGCCGATGGCGTCCAGCCGGCGCGTGCTCGCCGCCGCCGCGAGCAGGAGCGCCGCGCGCGTGGCCTCCGGCAGCGCGTCGAGCGCGACCGCGAACGCACGCTCCACGCTCGTGCCCGGCGGGAGCGGGTCCGCGAGCGGCTCGCGACCCGCCCGCTGGGCGTCCGTGAGCAGCGCCGGGATCTCCAGCAACGCGAGCGGGTTGCCGGCGGCCGTCGCCACCAGGCGGTCGGCGACCGCCGGCGCGATCGCCGGGTCCAGCAGCGCGCGGGCGTCCTCGTCCGCCAGCGGGCCGACGGCCATGCGCTGCAGCCACGGGACCTCGACGCGGCGGGCGTCGTTGCGGGCGGCCGCGAGCATCGCCACGCCCTCGGCACCCAGGCGACGGCCGGCGAACAGGAAGGCCTCGAGGCTCGGCTCGTCGAGCCATTGCACGTCGTCGACGACGGCCAGCACGGGACGCTCGTCGGCTGCCCGGGCGAGCAGCGACAGCAGCGCGGCGGGCACCGTGAAGCGGTCGGACTCCGTGGCCGGGCCGAGCGCGAGCGCCGAGCGCATCGCCGCCGCCTGCACGTCCGGGAGCGCGTCGAGCTCGCCCAGCAGCGGCGCGACGAGCTCGGCCAGGCCGGCGAACGGGATGCCCGACTCGGACTCCAGCCCACGCGCCTGCAGCAGGACGAACCCCTCGGCCCGCGCGACGGCGTGGCGGAGCAGCTCGGTCTTGCCGATGCCGGGCGGGCCGTGCAGCAGCAGCGCGCCGCTGCGGCCTTCGCGTGCGGCGTCGATGAGGGCCTCCAGGTGGGCCTGCTCGTCCGTGCGGCCGACCATGTCGGCGTGAGTCTATGGGTAGGTGGTGGGCTCGCGGGAGACCTGGGCGGGATCGAACCCGGCCAGCAGCTCACGCGGGGAGGAGCCGCTCAATCCCAGCGACGCGGCCATCCAGGCCAGGGCGGCGTCCGGGGCGACCTCGCGCAGCGTCACGTCGCCGTGGCGCTTGGCCAGTCGGCGTCCGTCGGCGCCCAGCACGAGCGGCACGTGCGCGTACGACAGGTCCGCCGCGCCCAGCGCACGGCCGAGCCAGATCTGCCGCGGTGTGGAGTCCACGAGGTCGGCGCCGCGCACCACCTCTTCGACGCCCTGGGCGGCGTCGTCGACCACGACCGCGAGGTTGTAGGCGAACGCGCCGTCGTTGCGACGCACGACGAAGTCGTCGACGAAGCCGGACTGCTCGCCGAGCACGCGGTCGACGAACGTGACGACGGGACCGTCGGCCGCCACCCGCAACGCCGGCACGCGCCCGGCCGCGCGCCGAGCGGCGCGCTCCGCCTCGCTCAGCCCCCGGCACGTGCCGGGGTACGCGCCGACCGGCCCGTGCGCGGCCGACGCGGCCTCGGACACCTCGGCCCGCGTGCAGAAGCACTCGTACACCGGGAGCCGCTCCAGCGCCTCCGCGTACAGCGAGGTTCGCGCCGACTGCCGGACGACCTCCCCGTCCCAGTCGAGTCCGAGCGCGCGCAGGTCCTCGAGCTGCGCCTCCGCGAACCCGGGTCGCACGCGGCCGGCGTCGAGGTCCTCGATCCGCAGCAGGAACGCCGACCCCGCCGACCGCGCGAACAGCCACGCGAGCAGCGCGGTCCGCAGGTTCCCGAGGTGCAGGACCCCGGTCGGCGAGGGTGCGAAGCGCCCTTTCACACCGTGAAGGGCAGCGAGTCCGCGATCTCCGACAGGCGCGGCGCGTCCTTGTCACGCTGCGAATACAGCAGCTCGACCTCGTCCGTGGGCCACTCGACGTTCACGTCCGGGTCGTCGAACTTGATGCCGGCCTCGGTAGCCGGGTCGTAGTAGTTGGTGCACTTGTAGACGAAGTCCGCGGTGTCGCTGAGCACGAGGAAGCCGTGCCCGAAGCCGACGGGGATGTAGAGGACCCGGCCGCTCACGTCGTCGAGCTCGAAGCCCTCCCACTCGCCGAACGTCGGCGAGCCGCGCCGCAGGTCGACGACGACGTCCCACACCCGACCGCGCGCCACCCGGACGAGCTTGCCCTGGCCCGGATGCGTCTGGAAGTGGATGCCGCGCAGCGTGCCCTGCCGCGAGCGCGAGTGGTTGTCCTGCACGTAGTCGGTGGGGATGCCGTGCTCGCGCGCAACGTCGGCGCGGAACGTCTCCACGAAGAAGCCGCGCTCATCACCGTGCAGCTTCGGCGCGAGCAACACCGGTCCGTCGAGTCGAGTCGCAATGGATTGCATGAGTCGGGAGGAGGTTAGGGAGCGACCGTCGAAAGATCGCCTCGCCATGCCGAGGACTGCCACGATGCCGCCGGCCGCCCGCGGCCATCAAACACTTTCCACGTACATCTCCGCGCGCTTCGAGGAGTTCTCCCGCTCCCAGAAGGACGTGGCCCAGTACGTCGTCGACCATCTCGACGAAGTCGCCTTCCACACCGCCGAGGAGCTCGCCCGGCGCGCGAACACGTCGAGCTCGACGGTCGTGCGCTTCAGCCAGGCACTGGGCTTCGAGGGCTTCCCGGAGCTGCAGGAGGCGGCGCGCGACGAGTACCGCCACCACCACCGCACGACGACCACGCCCGAGCCGTCGGCGCCGCTGTTCAGCATCGACCAGTCGCCGTTCGAGCAGGCGATCGCCGCCGACCACGTCAACGTCGAGGACACGGCGCGGCACGTCAGCCGCTCCGAGGTCGACGGCGCGATCGAGGCGATCGCGTCCGCAGAGAAGATCCTCATCGCGGGCACGGACCAGATGGCGTTCTTCGCGTCCTATCTGCGCCACCTGCTGATGCTGCTCGACGTCCGCGCGGAGATCGCCGCGTCCCCGTCCCAGGAGGCGCTCAGCCGGCTCGGCCGGATCGACGAGCGCACGCTGGTCATCGGCCTCTCGGCCGGACGCCCGCACCCGCTCGTCCTGCGCGCGATGAAGATCGCCCGGCACCGCCGCGCGAACACGCTGGCGATCGTCGACGCGACGCTCTCCGACGTCGCCAAGCTCTCCGAGCGCACCCTCTACTACTCGAGCAACTCGCCGGCGTTCGTCCGCAGCCACACCGGCCTGCTGAGCATCCTGCAGGCGCTTGCGTACGGCCTGTACTCGCGTGACAGCGCGCAGTACGACGACCGCATCCGCGCGTTCCGTCTCAAGTAGGTCTTAGCCTCAACGCCGTGCTGGGTCTGCCAGGCGGCATCACCGCCCTCCTGTTCGACCTCGACGGTGTGCTCACCGACACCGCCGCGGTTCACGCCAAGGCGTGGAAAGCCACCTTCGAGGACGAGGGCTATCCGTTCGACATCGCGACGGACTACGTCAAGTACGTGGACGGCAAAGCGCGCGAGGACGGGATCAGGGACTTCCTGGCCTCGCGCGACGTGCACCCGCCCGAGAGCGAGATCACGCGGATCGGCACGGTCAAGAACGACCTCGTGCTGCGCCTGATCCGCGAGCAGGGCGTGGAGGCCTACGAGGGGTCGCGGCGGTACCTGGAAGCGGCGGAGGCGGCGGGTCTCAAGCGCGCGCTCGTGAGCTCGAGCAACAACGCCGCCGAGGTCCTGAAGGTCACGGACATGGCCCGGTTCATGCAGGAGCGCGTGGACGGGGGCGTCAAGCAGGAGCTGGGGCTGAAGGGCAAGCCCGCGCCGGACACGTTCCTGGAGGCGGCCAAGCGCCTCGGCGTCGCGCCCGAGCACGCCGCCGTGTTCGAGGACGCGCTCGCAGGTGTGGCCGCGGGCCATGCCGGGCACTTCGGGTTCGTCGTGGGAGTGAACCGAGCGAACCAGGCGCAAGCCCTCAAAGCGCACGGAGCGGACATCGTCGTGGACGACCTGTCCGAGCTGCTGTGATCGACCATCCCGCCTTCACCGTCGAGCCGTGGGCGGTCAGCGAGGAGCGCCTGAACCTCAACGTGCTCGCGCAGTCCGAGTCCGTCTTCGCGCTCTCCAACGGCCACATCGGCCTGCGCGGCAACCTCGACGAGGGGGAGCCGTTCGGGCTTCCGGGCACGTACCTGAACGGCTTCTACGAGACGCGGCCGCTGCCGTACGCCGAGGCCGGCTACGGCTACCCGGAGGACGGGCAGACCGTCGTCAACGCCACCAACGGCAAGCTGATCCGGCTGCTCGTCGACGACGAGCCGTTCGACATCCGCTACGGCGAGCTGCTCGGGCATACCCGGTCGCTGGACCTGCGCGACGGCGTGCTGCGCCGCCACGTCCGCTGGCGCTCGCCGAGCGGGCGCGAGGTGGAGATCACCTCGACGCGCCTGGTGAGCTTCGTCCAGCGCTCGGTCGCCGCGATCCGCTACGAGATCAAGGTCTGCGACGACGAGCCGCTGCGGATCGTCGCGCAGTCCGAGCTCGTCGCCAACGAGCCGAACGCGATGAAGACGCGCGACCCGCGGGCCGCGGCGGCGCTCGAGGCGCCGCTGGAGGCCGAGGAGCAGGAGGTCAACAACCTGCGCGTCGTGCTCGTCCACCGCACGCACAAGAGCAAGCTGCGGATGGCCGCGGGCATGGACCACGTGGTCGAGAAGGTCGACGGGATCGTCGCCGGCGCGGAGGCCGGGCACGACCTTGGCCGGGTCTGGCTGACCGCGGAGCTGCAGCCCGGCAAGACGCTGTGCTTCACCAAGTTCCTCGCCTACGGCTGGTCGAGCCGGCGCTCGCTGCCCAGCGTGCGCGACCAGGTCGACGCCGCCGTGTCGTCGGCCAAGCGGACCGGCTGGGACCGCCTGGCCGAGCAGCAGCGCGAGTACCTGGACGGGTTCTGGGAGCACGCGGACGTCGAGATCGACGGCGACGGCGAGCTCCAGCAGGCCGTCCGCTTCGCGCTCTTCCACACGCTGCAGGCGGGCGCTCGCGCCGAGCGGCGCGCGATCCCGGCCAAGGGCCTGACGGGCCCGGGCTACGACGGGCACGCGTTCTGGGACACGGAGACGTTCGTGCTGCCGCTGCTCACCTACACGCAGCCGCACGCCGCCGCGGACGCGCTGCGCTGGCGCCACGCCACGCTGGGCCTCGCGCTGGAACGGGCCAAGACGCTGGAGCTCAAGGGCGCGGCGTTCCCGTGGCGCACGATCCGCGGTCAGGAGTGCAGCGCGTACTGGCCCGCGGGCACGGCCGGCTTCCACGTCAACGCGGACATCGCCGACGCCGTCATCCGGTACGTGCGCGCCACCGACGACGAGGAGTTCGAGGCCACGACCGGCCTGGAGCTGCTCGTCCACACCGCGCGGCTGTGGCGCTCGCTCGGCCACCACGACCACGAGGGCCGGTTCCACATCGACGGCGTCACGGGTCCGGACGAGTACTCCGCGGTCGCCGACGACAACGTCTACACGAACCTGATGGCCGAGCAGAACCTGCGGCACGCGGCGCTCGTGGCCTCCAAGCACGTCGACCACGCGCGGGCCCTGGGCGTCGACGACGAGGAGATCGCCGCCTGGCGCGACGCCGCGTCCGCCATCCACATCCCGTACGACGAGCGCCTGCGCGTGCACCCGCAGGCCGAGGGCTTCACGCACCACCGGACGTTCGAGTTCAACGGCATCCAGTACCCGCTGCTGCTGCACGTGCCGTACTTCCGGCTCTACAGCACGCAGGTCGTCAAGCAGGCCGACCTGGTGCTGGCGCTGTACATGCGCGGCAACCAGTTCAGCGCCGAGCAGAAGGCGCGCGACTTCGCCTACTACGAGCCGATCACCGTCCGCGACAGCTCGCTCTCCGCCTGCGCGCAGGCCGTCATCGCGGCGGAGGTCGGTCACCTCGACCTCGCCTACGACTACTTCGGCGAGGCCGCCCGGATGGACCTCGGCGACCTCATGGACAACACGCGCGACGGGCTGCACATCGCGTCGCTCGCCGGCTCCTGGATCGCCGCCGTGGCGGGCTTCGGCGGCATGCGCGACTTCGGCGGCGACCTCAGCTTCCGTCCCCGCCTGCCCAACGCGCTGTCACGGCTGGAGTTCCGGGTGCGCTACCGGAACAGGTCCATCCGCGTGCGCGTCCGCCACAAGGACGTCACCTACGAGCTGGTGGACGGCGAGCCGCTCGAGATCGTCCACTACGACGAGACGCTGACGATCGATGGCCCGGTGACGCGCGAGTGGCACGTCGAGGACCCGGGCCCGGAGCCGAAGCAGCCGCCCGGACGCGAGCCCCGCCACCGGCGCGTGCGTGGATAACATCGTTGCGGCTATGAGAGACGAAGCGACGTTCCGTGTGAAGGCCGGTCTGGCCGAGATGCTGAAGGGCGGCGTCATCATGGACGTCGTCGACGCCGAGCAGGCGAAGATCGCCGAGGACTCGGGCGCGGTGGCCGTCATGGCGCTCGAGCGCGTGCCGTCCGACATCCGCCGTGACGGTGGTGTCGCGCGCATGTCCGACCCGGCGATGATCAAGGGCATCCAGGAGGCCGTGACCATCCCGGTCATGGCCAAGGCGCGCATCGGCCACTTCGCCGAGGCGCAGGTGCTCGAGGCGCTCGAGGTCGACTACATCGACGAGTCCGAGGTGCTGACGCCCGCCGACGAGGCCAACCACATCGACAAGTGGGGCTTCAAGGTGCCGTTCGTGTGCGGCGCGACCCACCTGGGCGAGGCGCTGCGCCGGATCGGCGAGGGCGCGGCGATGATCCGCTCCAAGGGCGAGGCCGGCACCGGCGACATCGTCGAGGCCGTGCGCCACCTGCGCGCGATCCGCAGCGAGATCCGCCGCCTGGGCACCCTGGACGACATGGAGCTCGCGACCGCCGCGAAGGAGCTGCAGTCGCCGCTGGACCTCGTCCGCCAGGTCGCGGCCGAGCAGAAGCTGCCGGTCGTGCTGTTCTGCGCGGGTGGCATCGCCACGCCGGCCGACGCGTCGCTCGTGATGCAGCTCGGCGCCGAGGGCGTGTTCGTGGGCTCGGGCATCTTCAAGTCCGAGGACCCGGCCACGCGCGCCGCGGCGATCGTCGAGGCCACGACCCACTTCCGGGACGCGGACCGCGTCGCGAAGGCGTCCGAGGGCCTGGGCTCCGCCATGCAGTCGCTCGAGTCGCGCAAGCTCGACGAGCAGCAGCTCCTGGCCAACCGCGGTTGGTAGTCGGCGTCCTCGCCCTCCAGGGCGACTTCGAGGCACATTCCAAGATGTTGCAGGACCTCGGGGCGGACGTCCGCGAGGTCCGCGTGCCCGCCGACCTGGAGGGCTTGGACGGGCTGGTGATGCCGGGTGGCGAATCGACCACGATGACGCTCGGCATCAAGCGCGAGGGGCTCGGCGACCCGCTGCGGGACTTCGTGCGGTCGGGCAAGCCCGTGCTCGGCACGTGCGCGGGGATGATCATGCTCGACCGCGAGCACCTCGGCGTGATGGACACGGTGTGCCGGCGCAACGCGTTCGGCCGCCAGATCAGGAGCTTCGAGGAGGACCTCGAGATCCCGGGGATCGACGGCACGGTGCGCGCGGTGTTCATCCGCGCGCCGTGGCTGGCCGAGTACGGCGACGCCGTCGAGATCCTCGCGTCGGTCGACGGCCATCCGGTCGCCGCCCGCCAGGACAACATGCTCGTGATCTCGTTCCACCCGGAGATCGCGGGCGAGAGCCGCGTGCACGAGCTGTTCCTCAAGAACGTCGCCGCGCAGTGATCGTCTGCTTCACGCGGCACGGCGAGTCGCTCTTCAACCTCGCCGAGCGCAACGGCGAGCCCGAGCCCGCAGACGGCGACCACCTGTCCGAGCGCGGCTGGGAGCAGGCGCGCGGGCTCGGCGAGCGCCTGAAGGGCGAGGGCATCGAGCGGATCATCGCGTCGCCGTACGGGCGGGCGCAGGAGACCGCGCAGGGCATCGGCGAGGTCCTCGGGCTGCCGTTCGAGACCGACGGGGACCTGCACGAGGCGGTCCAGTCGGACGCCTACCGCGCCGTCTCGCCGAACTTCGACGGCGAGGGCCACATCACGTGGATGCCGCAGTCGCCGCCCGACCACGCCGAGCCGGGCTCGGAGTCCTTCAACGCGATCCTGGCGCGCGTCGATCGCGTGCAGGAGCGCCTGGCGGAGCGCGTCGAGAGCGAGCGCATCCTCTGCGTCTCGCACTGGGGCTTCATCCACTACTTCACGGGCAGGGCGCTCTTCCGCGAGGCGTTCTCACCCGCGCACCTTCCGGCGCTCTACCGGATGGGTCACATCAACACCGGCATCACGCTGTTCCAGCAGCGCCGCGACTACTTCATCGAGGGCGAGCGCTACGACGGCTGGGCGCTGTTGACCTGGAACGACCAGGCGCACCTCTAGAACTCGATGACCAGGCTCACGACGCCGTAGCTGCCGAGCTTCGGGTCGTCGGTCCCGACGCTCAGCTTCACGCTCGCCTGTGGTCCCTTGCGCTCCTCGACGGCCGCGCCGACCTTCTCGAACGCGGGCTTGATCAGCGCCATCTTGCTCTTGACGACCTCGTCGGTCGGGCTGCCGCCCTGCGCGAGGTGGGCGGCGACCTCGTTGATGGCCGCCTCGGCCTGCATGACCGCGGCGACGATCTCCTCCTGCGGCGGGCGGTCCTCGACCGTCTCGTTGCCGGCGATCGGGATCTTCACGTTGGCCGTGAACTTCGACCACTGGTTCGTCGCGCTGTCCTTCTTGATCTGCGCGTCGAACGCGACGCCCTTGACGGACGCCTTCAGGCCGAACGAGTCGCCCGCGAACGCGCCCTGGGCCGTGACGGAGGCGTCGCCGCCGGACACGCCGACCGACGCGCCGTCCTTGTCGGCGGTGGCGGTGACCGGCCCGGCCTGCAGCTTCGCCTCACCCGTGAACGCGAACGTCAGCGTGCCCGGCCCGGCGTGCAGCTTGAGCTCCTTCGGCGGCTTCGGGATCGAGTTGAGGATCTTCGCCTCGACCTCCGCGGCGCGGCCGTCGCTGGTGTCGACCTTGCGGACGGGCGGCGG
The DNA here is from genome assembly GCF_003633755.1 of Solirubrobacter pauli. Lineage (GTDB taxonomy): Bacteria > Actinomycetota > Thermoleophilia > Solirubrobacterales > Solirubrobacteraceae > Solirubrobacter > Solirubrobacter pauli. Next base: position 1,730,090 of record NZ_RBIL01000002.1, on the reverse strand, counting down.
CGTGTCGCCCGCGAGGATCTCGGTGATCACGAGCTCGATCTGGAAGGGCGTGGCGGCGAGCGCCTCGGGCACGTTCTGGCGGACCTGGTTGACCAGCTCCGGCATGGAGATCGTGCCCTCCATGTTGTGCAGCTGGATCGCCAGCCGCATCTTCTCCAGGTAGGTGACGACGTGCTGGCGGACCGCCTCGTCCATCGGCTGCGGCGGCTGGAGGCGCGGAACCAGATCCGGGAGCTGGCGGTTGAGCATCGCCCGGGCGAGCGCCGCGTTGCCGACGCCTGTCTGCAGCTTCAGCATCGCCTCCTGCTGCGGCGTCAGCGGAGCGTCGGGCTCCTTGTGGCGCGCGACGTGGCGGCGGTGTTCTTCGAGCTGCTCGCGGGTCAGCGTCACGGCTCGACGATACCCGACACCCCGGCGACGCGCACCCGGCTCCCCGGCGTGGCGCGACGGCGCAGGAGCGCGAGCGCGAGCGGGCCACGGGTGGGGGAGACGACGGCCGTGCCGATCATGCCGAGCGGGCCCTCGTCGTCGTGCACGGGCGTGCCGGGCTCGACGGGTGCCTCGAGCGCGAGCCGGCGCAGCGCCCGGTGGATCGTCCCGGAGCGCTCCTGGCGCAGGACGGTCATCTTGCCCGGGTAGATGCCGCCGTCCAGCCGGACGACGTCGGGGACGAGCCCGGCCTCGTGCGGGAGCGTGCGCTCGTCGATGTCGGGGCCGAAGGCGGGCACGAGGGCCTCGACGCGTTCGAGGTCGGACAGCGTGGGCGGTGCGGCCGGCAGCGGCGTCAGGTCGACCCGCCACCCGACCCGCCCGCGTGTCAGCGCGTGCGCGGCCGTCTCGTCGCCGCCGCGCAGCCGGAACGCCCCGGCGGCGCGGTGCACGTCGAGCAGCGCCAGCAACGTCCCCTTCGGCGTGAGCAGCGCGGCCCGTCGCCGGTCGCCGTCCGCGAGGTCGCCGACCGGCGCGGTCAGGTGCGAGTCCAGATAGGCGGCCGCCTCCGGCCCGCTGACTTCAAGCAACGGCCGCACCCGCGCGCAGGCTCGCGAAGTCCAGCACCTGGTCGGCCATCAGGTGCAGCTGCGGGCGCACGGCCTCCACGCCGCTGTCGGTGACGTTGTGGGCGATCCCGAGCGGCGTCGGCCAGCCCTGCAACGTGTGGACGGTCATCCGCAGGGTCTGCAGCGTCGCGTTCGGGCCCTGCCAGCCGTCGCCGGTGGCGATCAACCCGACCGCCCGGTCGCGCAGGTACGGCCGTGGGCGGTCCCGCAGCGCTTCCAGGTGATCGAGCGCGTTCTTGAGCAGCCCGGTCATCCCGCCGTGGTAGGACGGCGAGGCGAGGAGCACGCCGTCGGCGCGCTCGACCGCGTCGATCACGTACTCCGCCGCGGGGGTCGGGTCCAGCGCCGGGTCGTACGTGGGCAGATCCAGGCGCGCGCCCGTGATCAGCAGCGTCTCGGCGCCGCGCTCCGCGGCGTGCTCCATGGCGATCCGCAGCGCGCGCTCACTCGAGGAGCCGAACCGCATCGTCCCGCCGAGTCCCAGGAGGAAATGGGGCTTCAGGACTTGGTGGCCTCTCATGTACGTCCCTGCATGCAGGCATCGGACAGCATGGGAGCATTGTGAAACTTCAAGTATACTTGAATTCAAGTGGCGGAGTTGCTCACGATCGGCCAGGTGGCCGCGCGCACGGGCGTGGCGACCAGCGCCCTGCGCTTCTACGAGGAGCGCGGGCTGATCGCGTCCGAGCGCGTCGGCGGCGGCCACCGGCGGTTCGCGCGGCCCGTGATCCGGCGCGTCGCGTTCATCCTCTTCGCCCAGCGGATCGGCCTCACGCTCGAGCAGATCGGCGACGAGCTGGCGCAGCTGCCCGCCTCGCGCACGCCCAAGCGCGAGGACTGGGAGCGCCTCACGGAGCAGTGGCGGGCGCGCGTCGACGAGCAGATCGCGCAGCTCGAGCGCCTGCGCGACTCCCTCACCGACTGCATCGGCTGCGGCTGTCTCTCACTGGACAAGTGCGCCCTGGTGAACCCGGACGACCGCCTGGGACGCGAGGGTCCGGGCGCCCGACGGGTAGAGCCCGTTCATGCACGTCCCTAGCGTTCCTGCTTCGAAGCTCGGCCGCGCCGCGCACGACGTCGGCATGGCCGGCCTGCTCGGCGGCAACCTGTTCGCCCGACTCGCCCTGCATCCGAGCGTCACCGAGATCCACGACGAGGCCGAGCGCGGCAAGGTGGTCAACGCCGCCTGGCGCCGCTACGGCACGATCAACTCGCTCTCGCTGCTGGCGATCGGCACGGGCTGGATCGGCGCCCGCGCCGCCGAGTCGGCCAACTCGCGCCTGTCGCCGACCGAGCGCAAGCTCGCCTACGCGAAGGACGCCCTCGTCGCCGCCGTCGCCGTCACCGGCCTCGCGAGCGCGGCGCAGGGCATGCGCTTCGCCAAGCAGGCCCCGGACGGCGCCGTCCCGCTGTCGGACGGCGATCACGCGGCCCCCAGGGCAACCGACCAGCAGCGCCGCACCAAGCGCCGCCTGAACGTGATCGGCCTGGCCAATCTGGTCGCGGAGGTCGGCCTCGTGGCGGTCAACGCCTCACTCGCCCAGGAGAACTTCCGCCGCCCGCCGGCGCGCCGCTTCTTCCGCCGGATCTAAAGGCCCTGGGCCTTTATCTGCGCGGCGACGTCCGCGATGTCCGTGCCGCGCAGGTGCGGCTCGGGCATCGCGACCGGGTAGGCGATGTCGGTGCGGCTGACCCAGGCCGTCTTGAGGCCCGCGAAGGTCGCGCCCGCCACGTCCCACCAGTGCCCGGCGACGAACCACGCCTCGGTCGTCCCGAGGCGTTCCAGCGCCGCCTCGTAGGCGAGGTCCTCGGGCTTGAAGGCGCCGAGGGCCGGAGCGGACAGGACGTGCTCGAAGTGCTCGCGGATGCCGGCGTTCGCCAGTGCGTGCTCGCTCGGCTCGACCGCGGACTGCGTCAGGACCGCGAGCCGGAATCCGGCCCCGCGCAGCGACCGCAGCGCGTCCGGGACGTCCGGATACGCGGGCATCCCGCCCAGGTCGACGTCGACCGGCTCACGGCCGGCGCGCTCGAGCCCGCGCCGGAGCGCCGCCTCGAACAGCGGCTTGAACGTCGTCTCGCGGCCCGCCAGGACGGTGACCATGGCCATCATGTTCGCCTCGTCGAGCGCGGCGATCGGGATCTCGGGCGGGTCCAGCAGCGCGGCGGGATCGAGGAGCGTCCCGTTGAGGTCGAAGATCACCCACATGGATCGCTAGGTTCCCACGCATGACCAAGATGCGTGCCGCGGTGTTGGAGGAGTTCGGCAAGCCGCTCGTCGTCCAGGAGGTCGACCTGGCGGACCCGAAGCCCGGTGAGGTGCTCGTCCGGCTGGTGGCGTGCGGCGTCTGCCACACCGACATGTACACGGCCTCCGGAGCCGACCCGTCCGGCTACGCGCCCGCGGTCCTCGGGCACGAGGGCGCGGGCGTCGTGGAGAAGATCGGCGAAGGCGTCAAGGACGTCGCCGTCGGTGATCACGTGGTCACGCTCTTCTCGCCGCAGTGCCGCGAGTGCGTGCACTGCCTGTCGCCGAAGACGAACCTCTGCATGGCGATCCGCGCCGAGCAGAACCTCGGCCACCTGCCCGACGGCACGGTGCGCCTGAGCCGCGACGGTGAGCCGATCCGCCACTTCATGGGCACGAGCACGTTCGCCGAGTACACGGTGATGCCGGAGATCGCGCTCGCCAAGGTCCCGCACGAGGCGCCGCTGGACCGCGCCGCGCTGTTCGCCTGCGGCCTCTCGACGGGCATGGGCGCGGCGATGTTCACGGCCAAGGTCGAGGCCGGGTCGACCGTCGTCGTCTACGGCGCCGGCATGGTCGGCCTGGGCGCGGTCGCCGGCGCGCGGCTGCAGGGCGCCGAGCGCATCATCTGCGTCGACCTGAGCGAGGATCGCCTGGAGCTCGCCCGCGGCCAGGGCGCGACTGACACCTGGATCGGCGGCGACGGCACCGTCGAGAAGGTCCTGGAGGAGACCGGCGGCTTCGGCGCCGACTACACCTTCGAGGCCACCGGCAACGTCAACGTGATGCGCCAGGCGGTCGAGTCGGCGCGGATGGGCTGGGGGCTGTGCACGGTCACGGGCGTGGCCGGCAAGGGCGAGACGCTGGACGTCGTCCCGCGCTACCTGATCACGGGCCGCCGCGTGGCGGGCTCGAGCTTCGGTGGCGTCAAGGGCCGCGACCAGGTCCCGCAGCTCGTGCAGCTCTACCTGGACGGCAAGCTCGACGTCGACCCGTTCATCTCGCACCGGATCAAGCTCGAGGACGTCAACCACGGCTTCGAGCTCATGCACCACCAGGACGGCATCCGGAGTGTGATCGAGTTCTGAGCCCTGGGTAGGCCAGGATCCATGCCGACGGATTGGACCCTGATCTCCCTCGCCGACCTCGTACGCCGCGCAGTCGCGATCGTCGACCCGCCGGGTGAGGACCCGGCGGTCGAGGAGTTCGCCGTGCGCTACGAAGACGCCGACCAGCCCGTGCGAGGCATCCTCGACGGGCTCGAGGAGCGCGTGATGTGGGGCGTCGACGAGGACGCCCCGATCGTCATGGCCCAGGCCGTCACGCTCTACCTCGCCCACCGCCCCGACGAGATCGACAACACGCCCGAGCACGTCCTCGCGCACGCCGCCAAGGCGGAGTTCGACGGCAACCCGCCGGAGAACGTCAGGGCTTGGCTCGCCGACCAGGGCGTGGCCCTGTGAGCAGCCATTCGACCACGACGACCAGCGCGTAGACCGCGACCAACGCCGGCGGGACCAGCAGCAGCGCGGCCGCGAGGCTCTGCCAGCCGGGGTCCGTCGGTGGCAGCATCGGGTCGTAGACGCCGGCGCCGTCGGTCCGCACCGAGTTCAGGAACCCGAACACCAGTCCCGGAAGCGCGAGCACGAAGAGGACCTGCATCGCTCGGCGCATGAGCCGAGTGTAAACCGGGAACTGGGGTTTCATGAGGAGGAGAGGCCTCGTGGCGCTCGCAGGGTGCGCGTTCGTGCTGGGCTCGTGCTCGCTGGAGGACCCGCCCGGCGGTGAAGGCCGCATGTCGATCGCGACCGGCGGCTCCGGCGGCGTCTACCAGGTGTACGGCGGCGGCGTGGCCGAGATGTTCTCGGCCAACGGCCACCCGACGACGGCCGAGACGACCAGCGCGTCGGTCGACAACTTGTTCCTCGTCGCCGACGGTGACTCGGAGGTCGCGTTCTCGCTGGCGGACACGGCGATCGACGCGGTCGAGGGCCGCGACTCGTTCCACGGCGAGAAGCTGCCGCTGCGCGCGCTCGGGACGCTGTACTCGAACTTCACGCACGTCGTGGCCCTGAAGTCGTCCGGCATCGAGCGGATCGAGGACCTCGAGGGCAAGACGGTCTCGATCGGCGCGCCGAACTCCGGCACCGAGGTGATCGGCCTGCGGCTGCTGGAGGTCGCGGGGCTCGACCCCGACGAAGACGTGACGCGTCGCGCGTTGGGCGTGGGGGAGTCGGCCGCGGCGCTGCGGGAGGGCTCGATCGACGCGTTCGTGTGGTCGGGCGGCCTGCCCACGGGAGCGATCACCGACCTCGCCACCACCGACGAGATCGTCCTGCTGCCGCTGGACGCGTACCTGCCGAAGCTCAACGAGCGCTACGGCGAGGCGTACGTCGAGGCGGAGGTGGAGCAGGGCGAGTACCCGGGCGTCCCACCGGTCAAGACGATCAGCGTCCCGAACCTGCTGATGGTGCGCGAGGACATGAGCCCGACGCTCGCGCACGACCTGCTGAAGCTCATGTTCGACCACAAGGCCGAGCTGGCCGAGATCCACCCGTCGGCGGAGAAGCTGACGCTCGAGGACGCGCAGCAGGTGGTCGAGCCCGTCCAGCTGCACGAGGGCGCCAAGCGCTACTACGAGGAAGCCGAGTGAGACGGATGGCGCTGCTCGGGCTGATCGCGCTCTCCGGCTGCGGCGGTGCAGAGGTCGTGGCGCGGGACGGGCAGGGGCGCGAGGTCGCGAGCGCGGCGCTGCCCGCGGACGGGCACTTCGCGCTCACCTATCGGCACAGCGTCTATCGGGCCGCCGCCGAGGAGCGCTTCCGGGCGACCGACGGCGGCTTCGTCTTGGACAGCATCGCCTCGCGCGACGGCCGCGTCCTCGACTACTACGAGCTCGACGGCACCCGCAGCCGCGAGGGATCGCTGTGGGTCCTGCGTCCGGACCGCCCCGCGCGGTTCACCACGATGCCGCTCGCCGCCACCCGGCGCGGGCAGCGGACGCTCGTCGCCGGCACCAAGCACGTCCCGCTGTACGGCGGACCCGTCCATCTCAGGCTGGTGGTGGAGCAGTGAGCCAGAAGACCGAAGAGCTGCTGGACGAGTACGAGGCCGAGCGGCCCGGGCGCAAGCTCGACGGGTTCCCGGCGCGGATGGTCGCAGCGGGAGGCGCGGGGCTGTCGCTGTTCGCGATCTTCTGGGTCTTCCAGCCGCTCGCGCCGCAGGTCTACCGGCCGGCGTTCCTGGCGGTCGCGCTGCTGCTCACGTTCATCGTCTTCGGCCGGGCCAAGCGCCCGACCGTCGCCGACTACGTGGTCGCGGTGCTCGCGCTGCTGGCGATCGGCTACGCGGTCTTCACGCCCGACCTGATGCGCCGCGCGGCACGACCGGAGACGCTCGACGTGCTCTTCGGCGTCGCGTCGATCCTGCTCGTGCTGGAGGCGACCCGCCGGACGACCGGCTGGGCGCTGCCCGCGATCTGCCTCGCGTTCCTGTTCTACGCGTACTTCGGCGGGCTGCTGCCGGACTGGACGCAGATCGGGCACAAGGGCTACGGGATCGACCGCATCGTCGGCCAGTCCTACATGGGGCTGGAAGGCATCTTCGGCGTGCCGCTGGACGTCGCTGCCACCTACATCGTCCTGTTCGCGATCTACGGCGCGGTGCTCGAGTTCAGCGGCGCCGCCCGCTTCTTCGTCGAGATCTCGTTCGCCGCCTTCGGCCGCTCGCGGACCGGGCCGGGCCGCACCAGCGCGCTCGCCGGCTTCCTGCTCGGCACGGTGTCCGGCTCGGGCGTCGCGACCACGGTGACGTTGGGGAGCGTCGCCTGGCCGCTCCTGCGCAAGGCCGGGTACCCGAAGGATCAGGGCGGCGGGATCATGGCCGCGAGCGGCATCGGCGCGATCCTCTCGCCACCGACGCTCGGCGCCGCCGCCTTCATCATCGCCGAGATCCTCGAGGTCAGCTACCTCCAGGTGCTCGTCTACGCGCTCGTCCCGTCGGTCCTCTACTACGTCGGCATCCTGATGGCGATCGAGGCCGACGCCCGCCGCCACGCCGTCCACGGACTGGACATCGACACGCCCGGCGTCCTGAAGCTGCTCGCCCGCTGGGGCTACCACTTCTCGAGCCTGTTCCTGATCGTGATCCTGCTCGCGGTCGGCTTCTCCGCCTTCCGGTCGGTGCTGATCGCCACCGTGGTCGCGTTCGCGCTGAGCTTCCTCGACCGCCGCGACCGGATGGGGCCGAAGGAGGTCTGGGAGGCGCTCGTCGCCGGCGCGCGTGGCGTGTTGCCGATCGCCGCCACCACCGCCGCTGCGGGCCTGATCGTCGCCGTCGTCTCGCTCACCGGGCTCGGCCTCAAGCTCGCCGGCCTGATCGTCGACCTCGCGGGCGGCTCGCTCGCGTTGACCGCCGTCCTGAGCGCCGTCGCCGTGCTCATCCTCGGCCTGGCGGTGCCCGTCACGGCGAGCTTCATCATCGCGGCCGCGGTCGTCGCGCCCGCGCTGGTCGCCCTGGGCGTCGAGGACTTCGCCGCCTACATGTTCATCTTCTACTACGCGGTCCTCAGCGAGGTGAGCCCGCCGACCGCGCTGTCAGCCTTCGCCGCCGCCGCGATCACGGGCGGCAACGGCTTCAAGACGATGATGCTCACGTGCCGGTACACGTTGCCGGCGTTCCTCGTCCCGTTCGCGTTCGTGCTCGCGCCCAAGGGCGAAGGCCTGCTGCTCCAGGGCGGTTTGGAGACGATCGCGTTCGCCGTCGTCGTCTCGATCATCGCGGTGATCGCGCTCGGCCTCGCCCTCGAGGGCTGGCTGAGAGGCGAGATCGCCTGGCCGGCCCGGGCGATCGTCGGCGTGGCCGCGCTGCTGCTGCTGTGGCTGGAGCCGACCGTCACGCTGATCGGCCTCGCCGTCCTCGCGGCGGGCCTGGCGCTGCACTTCGTCACCCGCCGCCCGCCGGAGGAGCCTCCGTCAGACGGCGGCGACCGCTTCTCGCGCGATCAGGCGGCGGAGTCGTCCCCGTCGATGTTCTCGCGCTCGTCCTCGGCCTCGGCCTGACCGCCCGGGTTCTCGGACGTCTGCCGCGGGTCGTGGTCCTGGTCCTGCTCCTCGGGGTCCGGCTTGGGGTCCATGGTCATGCCGAGGCGCTACCCATCAGAGCCGGGCGACCACCGCGCGGGCGCGTTCGTCGTCGAGCGCGTCGAGCGGCGGGCGCAGGTTCGTCCACACGTCGTCGCCCGTGCGGGCGCGCATGATCGCCTTGAGCGCCGGGATCGGGGGGAAGCCCTCGAGGAACGTGCGCGCCTCGGTCAGCGCCGTCTGCTGGGCGGCCGCCTCGGGATCGCCCGCCCTCCACAGGTCGAAGACGCGGCGGGACTGCGGTGCGGTGACGTTGCACGTGGCCGAGATGCAGCCGTCGCCGCCCCAGTGCAGCGTGTCGAGCAGGAACCGCTCGGAGCCCGCGAACACGGTCAGGTCGGGGAACTCGCGGCACAGCCGCTCGATCCGCGCCGGGTCGCCCGCGGAGTCCTTCGTGCCGACGACCACGCCCGGATACGCCTCGAGCAACCGGCCGATCAGCTCGGGCGTGAAGCCCACCTGGGCCATCGGCGGGATGTGGTAGAGGAACAGCCGTAGCCGGTCGTCGCCGACGCGCTCGATCAGCTCCGCGAAGAACCGGAACAGGCCGTCGTCGCTGACGCCCTTGTAGTAGAACGGCGGCAGCGCGAGCACGCCCGGCGCACCGACGTCCAGCGCCGATTTCGCCAACGTGACCGCGTCCGGCAGCGCGCACGCGCCGGTGCCGGGGAGCAGCACGTCGGCGGGGATCCCGTCCGCGACCAGATCCTCCCAGGCCGCGATCCGCTCGGCCACGGACAGCGAGTTCGCCTCGCCGGTGGTGCCGAAGATCCCGAGGCCGTGCGCGCCCTCGTCGAGCAGTCGCCGGCAGTGCGCGGCGTAGGCGGCGCGGTCGACCGACAGGTCGGCGCGCATCGGGGTGAGCACGGCTGCGAAGACGCCCTGAAGCATCCGCGCAGAGTACGCCAGTACCCTGGCGCGCATGAACCGCGAGCCGGAGCTGCTGAGCGTGGTGGCGCCGATGTACGAGGAAGAGGACACGGTCGACCCGTTCACGGAGCGGGTCGCCTCGGCGCTCGGGCACCTCAACTACGAGCTCATCCTCGTCAACGACGGCTCCAAGGACGGCACGCGGGACGCGATGGCGCGGGCCGCGGAGCGCGATCCGCGCGTGAAGGTCGTTTCGCTCGCGCGCAACTTCGGTCACCAGCCGGCCCTCACCGCCGGGCTCGAGCACGCACGCGGCGACGTGATCGTGATGCTCGACGGGGACCTGCAGGACCCGCCCGAGGTCATCCCGCAGATGCTCGCCAAGTGGCGGGACGGGATCGACGTCGTGTACGCGGTGCGCGAGCAACGGCTGGGGGAGACCGCGTTCAAGCGCGTCACCGCCAAGGGCTTCTACCGCACGTTCCGCCGCCTGACCGGGCTCAACCTCGCCGTCGAGTCGGGTGACTTCCGGCTGATGGACCGGCGCGCCCTGGACGCGCTGCTCGCGATGCCGGAGCGCAACCGCTTCCTGCGCGGCATGACCGTGTGGATCGGCTTCAGCCAGATCGCCGTGCCGTTCGTGCGCCAGGAGCGTCACGCGGGCGTGACGAAGTACCCGCTGCGCAAGATGCTGCGGTTCAGCTTCGACGCCATCACCAGCTTCTCGTCGCGGCCGCTGCAGTGGGCGACGTTCCTCGGCTTCTTCTTCAGCATCGTCGCCTTCCTGGCGATCCCGCTGACGGTCGTCGCCCGCTACGCGAACATCTTCGAGCGCGGCGTGCCGACCACGATCATCATCGTCCTGCTGCTCGGCGGGATCCAGCTCATCACGCTCGGCATCATCGGCGAGTACATCGGGCGGATCTACGAAGAGGTCAAGCACCGGCCGCTGTACGTGGTCGGCGAACGCATCAACGTCGAGGAACCGTCTCCGTGAGAATCGCTGTCTTGGGGGCCGGCGTGACCGGCCTCGTCGCCGGCCTGCGCCTGACGCAGGCCGGGCACACCGTCGACGTCTACGAGCGCTGGCCCGGGCTCGGCGGCCAGGCGGCGACGATCGACATCGGCGGCGGGCACCTGCTCGAGCGCTACTACCACCACCTGTTCAGCACGGACCGCCACATCGCCGCGCTCTACGACGAGCTGGGCATGCCGGACGAGCTGGAGTGGCTGAGCAGCAGCGTCGCCTACTTCGCCGACGGCAAGCAGTGGCCGTTCGTCACCCCGATGGACCTGCTGCGCTTCAAGCCGCTGCCGCCCCTGGCGCGCATCCGCCTGGGCATGGCGGTGCTCGGGATCCAGCGCGGTCCCGGCGCCCCCGGCCCGTTCGAGCGCGTCACCGCGCGCACGTGGATCGAGCGCTACATGGGCAAGGACGCGTACCGCGCGCTGTGGGGCCCGCTCCTGCGCGGGAAGTTCGGCGAGCGCGCCGACGACGTCGCCATGGTCTGGCTGCAGAACAAGCTGCGGCTTCGCCGGGGCGACGACGCCGCCGAGGAGAAGCTCGGCTACCCCAAGCGCTCCTGGGAGCCGCTGTTCCACGAGCTGCAGGCCCGGATCGAGGCCGGTGGCGGCAACGTCTTCATCGACCGCCCGATCGCCAAGCTCTCCGCCGACTTCACGGTCACGCCGGGCGCGCCCAGCAGCTTCCGCAAGGGCCACGACCCGCGCGAGTTCGAGACGCTCGAGCCCACCCGGTACGACGCCGTCCTCGCCACGCTCCCGAACGACGTCTTCGAGCAGGTGCTCGAACCCGGCGTCCTCCCGGAGGCCTACCTGGCGAAGGCCCGGAGCATCGAGTACTTCACGGCGCTGTGCCTGCTGCTGGAGGTCGACCGCCGGTTCTCGCCCTACTACTGGACGAACATCGGCGACGACGACCTGCCGTTCGTCGGCCTGATCGAGCACACGAACCTGATCCCGCCGGAGCGCTACGACGGTCGCCGCTTCCTCTACGTCGCCAACTACCTGCCGGCCGGCCACGAGCTGCTGGACCTCGCACCCGAGGACCTGCTCGCGCGCTACACGCCGGGCCTGAAGGCGATCAACCCCGGGTTCGACCGCTCCTGGGTCAAGCAGATCTGGTCACATCGCGAACCGGCTGCCCAGCCGATCGTCACCGTCGGCTACCGCGAGAAGATCCCGGCCATGAAGACCCCGCGGAGGGGCCTCGTCCTGGCCAACACCACGCAGATCTTCCCGGAGGATCGGGGAACGAACTACGCGGTAAGGGAGGGTGACGAGGCCGCTCGCGCGCTGCTCGAGTGGCTCCCCGACGCGCCAAAGTGACGCACCTCACCCGGGAGGGCTAGCCCTAAACATAAGTTCGGCTAGTACCCCTGGAGAAGACCCCTTCTCCTGCCGATACTCAGATTGCGATGCACTCCCCGGACTCGAACTGGCTCTCCCGCGCCCTGAAGCGCTCCTCGCGCCCGAGCGAGGACGACCTCCACCACTGCGCCGCTTGCGGCAAGGACTACGTCAACCCCGTCGAATGGGAGCCCGTCACGCCCGAGGCGTGGTGGATGCAGCTCCGCTGCGGCGAGTGCCACGTGTGGCGCGAGGTCACGGTGACCAACCGCGTCGCGGAGCGCTTCGACGTCGAGCTCGACCGCCGGGCCGACCTGATCCACCGCGCGCTGGCCAAGCTCGACCGCGAGCACATGGCTCAGCAGGTGGAGACCATGATCGGCGCGCTGCGTCACGGGCTCATCGAGCCGGCAGACTTCGCTCGCCCGGCTTAAGCGGGGGAGTCTCGAGGGGGCGGCAGCCCTCTCGGTCATATTTCTAGCCGCTCGTCCTCCAGGTCGAGCTCGCGCTCGAGCCGGTGCATGACGTCGTTGGAGATCGTGCCGTGGTTCCTCAACCGGATGATCTCCCGCCGCTGGGCTTCCAGCACCTCCCGCACGACCGTCTGATACTGCGTCGAGCGGTCCTCGAAGCCGTCGTCCTCGATCTTCCCGGCGCGCGCCTTCAAGCGCCGGCGCCGGTAGCCGTACTGGGCGGTCATGCGCTCGATCGTGTCGTCGCGCGTCCAGTCCTCGCCGCCGAGCTCCTCGAGCCGGGTGAGCGCCGCCTGCGTCGCGTACAGCCGCGCGGTCAGCTCCTCCCGCTCCTCCTCGGAGCCGTCGTCGACGACGCCGAGCCAGTTGATCAGCGGCGCGAGCGTGAGCCCCTGCAGCACGAGCGTGACGAAGATGACCGCGAACGTGAGGAAGAGGATCTCGTCACGTGACGGGAAGTCCGCGGGCAGCGCGAGCGCCGCGGCCAGCGAGACCGCCCCGCGCATGCCCGCCCAGCCGACGACGGTGCGCTCCTGCCAGCGCGTGCGCCCACGCGTCTTGAGCAGGCCGAGCGCGGCGAGCCAGCGGATGGGGTAGACGAGCAGCCACTGCCAGACCAGGCGCGAGATCACCACCGCCGCGCTGACGGCCGCGGCCCAGACGATCAGCGTGCCCGGCGAGCTGCCCTGCAGCGCCTCCAGCACGGACGGCAGCTGCAACCCGATCAGGATGAACAGGAACGCGTTGAGCAGGAACTGGAGCAGCTCCCACATGCCGAAGCCCATCAGGCGGGTCGCGGGCGAGGAGATCTGCGGCGCCATCCAGCCGACGTAGCAACCGGAGGTGACCGCGGCGAGCACCGCCGAGACGTGCATCAGCTCGGCGGGGACGTACGCGGCGTACGCGGTCAGCAGGCCGATCGTGTTCTCGATCAGCGGGTCGTCGAGGCGCCGGCGGACGAAGGCGACGATCCAGCCGACCGCGAGCCCGACCGCGATGCCGCCCGTCGCCTTCCACAGGAAGTCCCAGGTGGCGTCGAGGAAGCTGAAGGCGACGGCGCTCGTGGCGGCGGTGATCGCGATCCGGTAGGCCACCAGCGCGGTCGCGTCGTTGACGAGCGCCTCGCCCTCCAACACGGAGACCATCCGCCGCGGCACGCCCAGCCGGCGGGCGATCGCCGTCGCGGCGACCGGGTCGGTCGGCCCGACGATCGCCCCCAGCGCGAACGCCGCCGGCCACGACATGCCGTCGACGAGCTCGTGCGCGACGACCGCGACGGCGACCATCGTCACCAGCACGAGCCCGATCGCCAGCAGCGAGATCGGCCGGATCGCGGTCCGCAGCTCCCGCAGGTTGGCGAAGAACGCGCCGGTGTAGAGCAGCGGCGGCAGGAACAGCAGCAGGACCAGATCCGGGTCGAGATCGACCTCCGACAGCCCCGGGAAGAAGCTCAGCGCGGCGCCGCCGATCACCAGCACGATCGGGTACGGCACGTTGATGGCCCGCGCGGCGGCCGAGAGGACCGCGATCCCGAGCAGGAGCGCGACGAGGATGACTTCGAGCTCGTCCACGTCTCAGCCGGTGCTGAACTCGACCACGCCGTCGACTTCGTTCTCGATCACTTCGCCGCGTTCTATCAGCAGGTCGACGTGCCCCAGGACCTCGCTGAGCGTCAGGTACGCCTGGGTGATCGCGGCGTTGCCCCACAGCGACTGGGCGATCTCGTGGGCGGTGCGGGGCCGCTCGGCGATCAGGCCGGCCAGCTTGCGCGCACGCTTCTCGTGCATCGCGAACCGCTCGTCGATCAGCGCGGCGTGGCCGGTGAACGCGTCGCCGTGGCCGGGCAGGACGGTGCCGACCGGCATCGCGCGCGTGGCCGTCAGCGAGTCGATGTACATCCGCAGCGCGTGCGGGCGCTCCGTGCTGCCGTCGAGCGGGTAGGCGATCAGCGGGTTCGAGGAGATCTTGCCCAGCAGGTGGTCGCCGGCGAGCAGGTCACCGTTGCCGGGGTCGAAGAGGATCGTGTCGCTGGGGGAGTGGCCCGGGCGGTGGTGCACCTCGAAGGTGCGGCTCGCGAAGGCGAGCGTGCCGCCGTCGTGCAGCGTCTGCGTGACCGGCGCGTGGCCGCCCCAGGCGCGCATCGCCTCCGACATCGCGGCCAGCGCCGTGACCACCACCGGGTCCAGTCCGTGCCGGAGCATCAGCGCCTGCGCGAGCTGGTCGTTGGCCTTGGCGTACGGCTTCGGGTCCTCGATCACCGGCTTGAGCAGGTCCAGCGCCACGACGTCGGCGCCCGAACGCTCGGCGACGATCCCGACCAGCCCGAGGTGGTCGTAGTGCTGGTGGGTGATGACGATCCGCTCGAGCTCTTCGATCCGGCGGCCGTGCTCGCCGAGCCGCGCCTCCAGCGCGACGAGCGACTGCGCGGAGTTGGGGCCGACGTCGACGAGCGTGAGCGGGTCGTCCTCGATCAGGTAGCAGTTGACCTTCCCCACCCGGAACGGCGTCGGGATGGGAAGGGTCCGGATCATGCGCGGATCAGGGCCAGCACCTCGTCGCGCTTGGCCTCCATGTCCTCCTGCGAGACCAGGCTCTCGAGGTTGAGCCGCAGCAGCGGCTCGGTGTTGGAGGGGCGCACGTTGAAGTGCCAGTCGTCGTAGTCGATGCTGATGCCGTCGAGCTCGGTGATCGTGGCCTCGCCGTGGAGCGCCTTGATCTCGTCCATCTTGGCCTGCTGGTCGGCGACGGTCGAGTTGATCTCGCCGCTGATGAAGTAGCGGGAGCGGTATTCGCGCAGCAGCTCGGCGAGCGTGGCGGAGCGCTTGGAGAGCAGCTCGAGGATCAGCAACGCCGGGATGGTGCCCGAATCCGCGTTGTAGAACGCCTTGAAGTAGTAGTGGCCGGAGACCTCGCCGCCGAACTCGCCGCCCTCGTCGCGCATGCGGGTCTTGAAGAACGCGTGGCCGACGCGGTTGACCAGCGCGCGGCCGCCGAGGCGCTCGACGGTGTCCGGCACCGCGCGGGACGCGCGCACGTCGTAGAGGATGTCGGCGCCCGGGACCTTCTCGAGCACGGACGCGGCCAGCAGCGCGGTCAGGAAGTCGCCGGGGACGAACTCGCCCTCGCCGTCGATGAAGAAGCAGCGGTCGGCGTCGCCGTCCCAGGCGATGCCCAGGTCCGCGCCGGTCTCGAGCACCTTCTTGATGATGAACTCGCGGTTCTCGGGCAGGAGCGGGTTCGGCTCGTGGTCGGGGAACTCGCCGTCCGGGGTCCAGTACGTCTCGATGACCTCGACGGGCAGCCGGTCGAGGATCGGCCCGACCATCGGGCCCGCCATGCCGTTCCCGCCGTCCACGACGACCTTCAGCGGCTTGATCACGCTCGCGTCGATGACCTGCAACGCGACCTTCTGGAAGTCGGCGTAGAGGTCGACCTCCTCGAAGGAGCCGCCACCCGGCGCTTCACCCAGCCCGTGCTCGATGTGGGCTCGGACCTCCGCCAGCCCGCGGTCGCCGGACAGGGCGACCGAGCCGCGCTCGACCATCTTCGCGCCCGTGTAGGCCTTCGGGTTGTGGCTGGCCGTGCACATGAGGCCGCCGTCGAGCTCGCGGCTGCCGACGAGCCAGTAGAGCATCTCGGTGCCGACCATCCCGGCGTCGACCACGTGCGCGCCCTCGGCCATCAGGCCTTCGCGGTAGCGCAGCGCGAGCTCGGGGGCCGAGAGGCGCATGTCGCGGCCGAGGCCGATCTTCAAGTCACCGACGGGCTTGCCGGAGAGGTCCGACAGCGCCCGCGCGAGTCCGCGGCCGATCGCTTCCGCCGTGTCGCCGTCGATGTCGGTGCCGTAGATGCCCCGGACGTCGTAGGCCTTGAAGATGCGGGAGAGGTCAGTCACGGCGCGTGAGCTTAGACAGCCACCCACGCTTCTTCGGCGGTGCTGGTGGCGGTGGTGGCGGTGGTGGTGGCGGCTCGGCCGCGATGCGCTCGGCGATGCCCTGCGTCGCCCGCACGCCGTAGTCGTACGCGTCGGACGCACCCGGGCCGGTGACCGTCTCACCGGTCTGCGGGTCGTAGAACGTCAAGCCGCCGAGCTCGGTCAGGACGCCGGCGTACTCCTGCATGCGGACCATGACCGCCTCGGCCCGCTCGCCGTCGTACCAGTACGGCACCGAGATGCCGGCTTCTTCGCGGAAGATCGACACCTGCACGGCGTCGGCGTTCGTGAACTCGATGTGGTCGCGCGTGTCGTGGCGCTCGGCGGACGGGTCGACGGCGTGGACCGCGGCGGCGAGCCGCTCCATCTCCGCGCGTTCCTCGGCGCTGGGCGTCGGGTCGGCGGCGATCAGCGCTCGCTCGCGCTCCTCGTCCTCGTACCAGTCCTCGACGGTGCGTCCGGGCGGCACCCGGAACCCGTGCAGGTCATAGCTCATGCGGGCTTCCTCGCGGCGATCACGTGCTGGAAGGTGAACAGCGTCAACGGTGGGGCGAGCCGGTCCAGCCGGGAGCCGCGCGTGAGCAGCCAGCGGCGCCGGACGACCGTGTGCGGGGCCAGGCCGGCCTGGGTGAGCAGGTCCAGCGCGTCGCGGCGGGTGAACCAGCGCAGGTGCGTGGCGTCGAAGATGCCCTCGGGCTTGCGCGGCCAGCGCCCGCGGGCGAGGAACGCGTACGCGCTCCAGTGGGCGACGTTCGGAAGGCTGATGACGACGGTCGCACCCGGGGCGAGCAGGTCCGCGTACGCGCGCAGCGTCGTCCACGGGTCGGTCAGGTGCTCGAGGATGTCGGCGGCGATCAGCGCGTCGAACGGACCGTGGAGGTCGTCGGGGACGGTCGCCGCGTCGGCGCACAGCACGCGGTCCAGGCGGGGCTCGGCCTCGCGCGCGTAGTCGGGCTCGATCTCGATGCCGGTGACCTCGGCCTCCTGCCGCGCCTTCAGGGCCGCCCCGGTGGTCCCGGTGGCGCAGCCGAGGTCGAGCACCCGGCGGGCGGTGAGGGGCACGTGGTCGAGGATCTCCGGCCGTGCCCGCTCGTAGGCGGCGGCTCGGGCCGTACGCAATTCGGTCCGCACCGCGAGGAGCGTACGGATAACCCCCCGTCACACGCGGCGAAGAACGCAATAAGAAAAGGCGACACGCAATCCGGACCGCTGCGTCTCCCCAGTCGACCACCCGCCCGCCCGCGCTCCCCAGGAGGATCCCCTGCTCACCCACGAGGACACGTCGTTCGCTACCGAGTTCGAGCGTCATCGCCCCGTGCTGCGGCGGCAGGCGGCGCGGTTGTTGCGCGGCTCCGGCCATGACCCGGACGACGTGATCCAGGACGTCTACCTGCGCGCCGACGCGGCCCTGCGCGGCGGCGTCGTGCCGATCGACGCGCGCGCGTGGCTGCTGCGGCTGGTCCGCAACGCGGCGCTGGACGAGCTGCGCCGCGCGAAGGTCCGCGCGGTCGGCGGCGTCGAGCTCGAGACGCTCCCGTCCGCCGCCGGCCAGCTCCCCGAGGTGCTCCTCGACCGCACCGAGGCGCGCGAGCTGCTCGGCGACATCCACCGCCTTCCCGACCGCCAGAAGTCCGTGCTCGTGATGAGCGCGCTCGACGGCCTCTCGCACGAGGAGGTCGCCGTCCGGCTGGACACGACCGTCGACACGACCCGCTCGCTGCTGGCGCGCGCCCGCGCGAACCTGCGCCAGACGGCCGAGGCCCGTGAGACCTCGTGCGTGTCGGTGCGTGACGCGCTCGACGTCGCCGCCGAGAGCGGCGTCCGGGCGAGCGAGCTCGCCCGCCGGCACCTGTGGAGCTGCGCCGGCTGCCGGGCGCACCAGGCGCTGCTGCGCGAGCGCCCCTCGCGCCTGCGCCGGCTCGCCGGCTGGAGCCCGTGGGGCGTGCTCGCCCAGCTCGTCGGTGGTGGTGGCGTGGCGACCGTCCAGAAAGTCGCGGTCGGCGCGTGCTGCGCGCTCGTCGTGGGCGGCAGCGCCGTGACCGTCCCGGTCGTCAAGCACCACGCGAGCGAGGCACCTCAGGTCGCGATGGTCACGCCCGCCGATCTCGACGCCGCCGCGCCGAAGCGGCCGCGCCGCCCGCACGCCCCGGCACCTGCCGCGCCCGTGGTCGCGGTCGACACGCCGCCGTCCACCGCCTCCACCGAGTCGGCCCGGATCGCGGTGCCCACCAAGCCCAAGACGGCCAAGAGCCGGCCCAAGGCGCGCCGCGTGCCGACGGCCCGCCCGCGCCGCTTCGACGACCGCGCGCTGTACAACCGCGCTGTCCAGGCGTTCATGCGCACGAACCCGACCGCCGAGGAGCGGCAGGCGTTCTTCGCGGGCGCGCGCAAGTTCCACGCGTCCCCGCCCGGATCGCGAGCGCGCCGCAGCGCGCTGCTGCGGCTCGCCCAGCAGGCCTACACGAAGCCCGTGCGGCCGGCGCCGCCGAAGGGCCTCAAGCCCGTGCCGACGCCGGTGGCCACGCCCGTGGCGACGCCGGTCGAGACGCCGACGCCCGTGCCCACGCCGGTCGAGACCGCGACGCCCGTCCCGACGGTCGTCGAGACGCCGACGCCGGTCGCCACCCCGACCGCGACGCCGACCGAGACGGCGTCGCCGGTCGCCACGCCGTAGCCAACGGCCATCGAGGCCGCCGCGCACGACCGCGCTCCGAATAGAGGGTGCGGAACCACAGCTGCCGTATGGGACGCTGGCGTTCCGCACCCCCTGCCACCGGCTGTTACACGAGCCGTTGGGCCATCGCGCGCGCCTCGTCCGCCGACCGCACCGGCGCCACCCGCGCGACCACGGACCCGCCCTTCGCCCGGACCGTGAGCGTCGGCCCGGGGTTGGGCGCCGACGCCTGCGCCGCCACCGCCCGCGCCGCGGCGGTCGCCCTGTCACCGCCGCTGCGGATCACGACGACGTAGCCCGACTGCTCGCTCTCGACGTGGAACCACTCCACGCCGTCCAGCGACACCGACCCGCGCACGGACGAGCGCTCGCCCGCGGCGTTGACGGCCCAGACCTTCGCGCTCTTGCCCCAGGACGGGAACAGCACCTCGACGGTCTTGCCGTCGGCGCCCCGGACGGTCCACGCGGTCTCGATGTAGGTCGCGCGGAACGTGTGGGTGGTCGTGATCGCGATCTGGCCGCGGGTGATCTTCCCGCGTACGCGCAGCGACGAGAACGCGCCCGCGTAGGGCGGCTTGGTGTCCTGCGGCGACAGCAGCTCGAGCGGGCGCTCGCGGTCGACGGCACGCTGGGACGCGGCGACGATCTTCCCGCCGCCGTCGCGCACGACCACGCCGAACGAGGCCGGCGGCCGCCCGCCGACGCCGCCCGCGACGTCCTGCTGGCCGTCGAACAGGCGCGACAGCTCCAGGCCGCCGTACGGGAAGGCACCGCGGTTGACGGCGACGATCGCGGTGTTGTAGGCGGGGGTGGTCACGGCCAGGCGGCCGACGTCGGGGTCGTAGGCGTACAGCGGCGGCGGCTCCTCGGCGCGCTTGGCGCCCAGGCCGAGCAGCGCGGCCTGGGCGGCGTTGGCCTGCACGCGGGCGGCGGCGAGCAGGGCACTCGACTCGTTGTCGTCGATCGACGGGACGCCGAACGCGTTCGCGGGCGGCAGGCCCTTGGCGCGGTCGGTCCAGCGCCCGAACAGCTCGAACGAGCGGTCGAGCATGTGCTTGGCCCAGGCGCCGTGGTCGGAGAGCTCGTCGCAGACGGCGATGCCGAGCAGGGCGCCCTGCGAGAGGCCGAGCTTCTTGCCCTGGTGCCAGCGCTTGAAGCCCAGGCCGGTGTCCCAGTTCAGGTAGCCGCTGTGCGTCCAGTAGCCGCAGAGGACGCGCTCGCACCAGTTGCGGATGACGGTGGTGCGCGTGGCGTCCAGCGCCGGCATGCCCGCGGCACGCGCCTGCTGGTAGGCGACGAGCATGCCGCAGACGATGTTCGCGTACTCGGCGCTGTCGAGGTTGTACTTGTGGTTGTCGGAGCTGCCGGGGAGGTAGTGGAAGCGGTAGGACGGGCCGAGGTTGGAGATCGTCGCGCCGCTCATCGGCCGCTTCGCGCCGTCGACGAAGCGCCGCAGCTGCTTGAGGATCTGGTCGTGGAAGCCGGCCGTGTCGCCGCCGACCTCCGCGGCCGCCGCGTACATGCGCACGTACCAGTTGGCCTGGTTCAGGCGCAGCGCGGGCCAGCGCCAGAACTGGCCGGAGGCGGTGCGGACGATGCGGTCGGCGATCAGGTCGCCGTCGAGGCCGAGGACGTCCCGCGCACGCCACGCGTGCAGGAGCCCCCAGGTGATCTCGGTGTCGACCACGAGGTGCTGGATGCCGCCGCCGGTCAGGCCGTCCTTCCAGCCGGGGAGGTGGCCCTGCGAGCCGGTGCCGGGGCTCTTCGCCCAGGCCGGTCCGTTGCACAGCCGGTCGACGAGCTCGCGCACGCGGTCGTCGCGGCGCGCCGGCCCGGTGTGGCCGGCGACCGCCGCGGCGGAGTGCGTCAGCAGCATCGTCGCGTTGACCATCGACCGCTCCGGCCGGTACATGCCGCCGCGCCAGTAGCCGTCGAGCGTGTCCTGCATGCGGTCGGCGAAGGCCCAGTAGGCCGCGTCGTCGAGCGCGGTGGTGGCCGCGAGCGCCCGCGGGACCCGGGCGGACGGGAGGAGCAGCGAGGCGAGCAGGGCGCCGCCGCCGAGCATGAAGCCACGGCGGGTACTGGCGCAGGGGCGATCGGCCCCGCCGCGAGCGTGCAGCGGGACGCGACCGGCTGGAGCGGCCGGCATGGGGAGCACTTCCTTGGTCGTCGAGGTGCGCCGGTGCTGTCTTGGCGGGGCGGGTCCAACCCCTGGGTCACCGGCGTGTCGTCCTCGATGACGCAGCCCGAATGCAGGCGTGTCGGACTTTGTCCTCTTCTAGAATCCCCCTCCATGGCCGGTCATTCCAAGTGGGCTGGGATCAAGCACAAGAAGGCGATCGTCGACTCGCGTCGCGGCAAGCTCTTCACGAAGCTCGCGCGGGCGATCACCGTCGCGGCGAAGGAAGGCGGCGGTGACGTCGACGGCAATCCGGCCCTCGGCCTGGCCGTCCAGAAGGCGAAGGCCGCCTCGATGCCGAAGGACAACATCGAGCGCGCGATCGCCAAGGGCACGGGTTCCGGTGCGGACACCGAGTCCTACGACCACGTGATGTACGAGGGCTACGGCCCGGGCGGCGTCGCGATCCTCGTCGAGGCGCTCACGGACAACCGCAACCGCACCGGCTCGGAGGTCCGCCACGCGTTCAGCAAGCACGGCGGCAGCCTCGGCGAGCCCGGCTCGGTCGCGTACCTGTTCGACAAGAAGGGCGTCGTGCTCGTCGACGGCGAGCGCTACTCCGAGGACGACCTGATGCCGGCGGTCGACGCGGGCGCCGAGGACATCGTCCTCGACGAGGACGTGTTCGAGGTGCTCACCGAGCCGTCGGACCTGACGGCGGTGCGCAGCGCGCTGGCCGAGGCCGGCATCGAGGTCACGGAGTTCTCCGTCGCCTACCGCCCGAAGACGCAGGTGCCGCTCGACGAAGAGGGAGCGACCAAGCTGATGAAGCTGATCGACACCCTCGAGGACCTCGACGACACCGACGAGATCCACGCGAACTTCGACGTCCCGGCGGACGTCCTGGAACGAGTGGCCGGCTAGACCCGCCCGTACGATCGCAGCGTCTTGAGCGCTGCGATCGTCACCAGCCCGCTCCACTCGATCTTGATCGCGGGGGTCCAGACGGCCCACGTGATGTCCCAGCCGCCCTCGTCGTTCTGACGGGAGGCGAGGTGGTCGAGCGACGCGTCGATCTCCGCGTCGGAGAACCAGGCACGGGCGAGGCTGTCCGCCGACTTGGCGAAGTCGTGGGGGTGGTGGATCTCGCCGACCGTGTAGCCCTCGGGCTGCGTGCCGACGAGCTCCTGCTCGCGCACGAGCTGCCCCAGCCGGTCCGCGGCGGCCTGCGCGCGCTCGCGGTCGCGCGCCGCGTCCAGGAACGTGATCGCGGCCTCGACCTCGTACGGGTGCGTCTTCTCGATCCCGTCGACCTGCCGCCACAGGAACGCCTCGGCGCCGTCGAGCCACGGGTGCTCCAGGTGCTTGGACAGCGGCGCGTACAGCAGGGCGGTGGCGAGCAGGGAGCCCTCGGTGCCGATCGCCCACCACGGCGCGACCGGCCAGTCGCGCATGTTCGGCGTCGCGACGGGCACGCCGCCGTCGGAGGCGGTGATCGTCTGCAGGTGGTCCGGCACGCGCTCGTCGGTCGCGCCGACGTCCTCCAGCGTCTCGAGCGCCGTCCAGATGTGCGGCGGTTGGCTCGTCGGGCCGCGCCCGTCGGGCTCCAGCGCGTAGCCGTAGCCGCCGTCAGCGGTCTTGTAGGGCTCCAGCGCGGCCTTCACCGCTTCCGGGTCCCCGCCCTTGAACAGCACCTCGAAGCGCCGCTGCTCCAGCACGCGCGCCGTCTTCCAGATGTACGCCTCAGCTCGGTCGATCATCCCGCCGGACGGTACGCGCCCGGTGCGCCGACGGCTTGAACGGAACGGACACGTTCGCCCGCCGGGCCCGCGCCGCTCGCCAGCAGCTCCGCCGGCGTGCGGCCCGACAGCCGCCGCGCTTCGCGGGTGAGGTGCGCCTGGTCGGCGTAGCCCGCGTCCAGGGCGAGCCGCGCGAGGTCGACCGCGCTCCGCGTGCCGGGGGAGATGTCCCGGCGCGTCCCGCGGCGCCCCGCCGGGGCCGCGCCCTCGCCGCGCTCCTCCGCGGCGAGCGCGAGGAACCGCTGGAAGCGCAACACGCGCCCGAGCGTCTTCGGCCCGTAGCCGACCGCGTCGAGGAACCGGCGCCGGAGCTGGCGCTCGCTCAGGCCGACCGCCCGCGCGAGCTCGGCCACCCGTGTCTCCGGCCGCGCCATCGCCAGCGCCGCGGCCCGGGCGATCGGGTCGACCGGGGCGAGCCGCTCGCGCACCAGGCCGAGCAGCGCCGGCAGCCCGCCTTCGGCCACCCGCTCTGAGGCGTCGCGACCCAGGACTTCTCCGGCGTCGACGCTGAGATCGGCGAGCTCGGCCGCGGGCGTCCCGAGGCCGGTGCCGGCCGCGCCGATCCGGAAGCGCACGCCGAACACGGGCACGCCGGCCGGCACGCCCGCCCGCGCGGGCTTCGTCGCCGGGCCGGCGACCACCAGGCCGTCACCGCGCCAGACGAGATCCACGCAGCCGTCCGGCAGGATCACGCCGCCGCGGGAGACGCTCGACCACACGCAGGCGACCGCCTCGGCCAGGTCGGGCGGGGGAGCAACCTCGCGGTACACGTGACGATTGTGGCAACGGATTCCGGGAACATGAAGGGCCGACGATGCTCCGCTCGCCCTACTCGCCGCCCGCGATGGCGCTCGTGCTGCTGATGGCGGTCGGGTCCGTGTTCATGTGGATCGGCGTCCCGCTGGGGCTGATCTACGCGGCCTCGCAGCTCGCGGACTCCTCCCGGCCGAGCGCCGGGCCGTACCTGCTGATCATCCTCGGGCTGCCGATCGGGATGGCGGTCGTCGGCAAGTTCCTCGGCTGGCTGGACCGGCTGCACGGCAGGCTCACCGGCCGCCACGAGGAGCGCCACCGGGCGACCTGGCTGCGTTCGATGCGGGCCGAGCGGACCTCCACCCGCCGCGGCGGCGTGCTCGACACGGTGATGATCGTCTCCGTCGCGCTGGCGCTCGTCGCGTTCGCGGTCTGGTTCTTCGGGTTCGCGGACTCCTCGCTACCCACCTAGCCGGGAAGGCGTCCGACCCTCCACGCAGAATTCGGAGGGTGACCGTGATCGTCCTCGGGATCGACCCTGGCGTCGCCAACACCGGCTACGGCGTAGTCGCGCACCAGCGCGGCCGCGTGGTCGCGTTGGACGGCGGGGTGATCGAGACGCGCGCGGGCACGGACGCCGGGCTGCGGCTCGCCCACATCCACCACCGGGTGTGCGAGCTCATAGACACCTACAAGCCCGAGGCCGTGGCGGTCGAGGACCTGTTCTTCGGCCAGAACGCCCGCTCGGCGTTCGCCGTCGGCCAGGCGCGCGGCGTGGTCATCCTCGCCGCCGGCCAGCGGGCGATCCGGTGCGCGTCCTACACACCCCAGCAGGTCAAGACCGCGGTCACGGGCTCCGGCCGGGCCGGGAAGGAGCAAGTGCAGCGGATGGTCCAGACACTCCTCTCGCTGCCGGAGCTGCCCACGCCCGACCACGCGGCGGACGCGCTCGCGGTGGCCATCTGCCACGCCAACGGGGCGCCGCTGCAGGCCGCGATGGAACGGGTGGGCGCATGATCGCGCTCGTGTCCGGCGAGGTCGCGGTGCGCCGCGGCGACCATGTCGTCGTCTCGTGCGGCGGCGTCGGCTACCGGCTCGGCGTGTCGGCCGAGACGCTCAGCCACGTGCCGCGGATCGGCGAGCCGGTGACGCTCTTCACGTACCTGATCGTGCGTGAGGACGCGCTGACGCTCATGGGCTTCGCGACCGAGGAGGAGCGAGACCTCTTCCTGCTGCTGATCGGCGTCCAGGGCGTCGGCCCGAAGATGGCGCTCGCCGTGCTCTCCGGCGGCCCGCCGCGGGAGCTGCTGGCCGCTGTGGCGGCGAGCGACACCGCGCGGCTCGTGGCCGTGCCCGGGATCGGCAAGCGCACGGCGGAGCGGATCATCGTGGAGCTCAAGACGAAGATCCCGGACGTGCAGGACGCGGTGACCGCCACCTCGCTCACGCCGGACGACCCGCGGGCCCTGGCCCGCGACGGCCTGGTCGGCCTGGGCTTCGCCCCGACCGAGATCGACAAGCTGCTCGAAGGCGCCGCGGGCGACACGCCCGAGGCGCTGATCACCCACGCCCTGAAGGTGTCGCGCCGATGATCCGCACGCCCGGCGCCGACCTGGAGCGGATCCAGACGCCGCACGTCCGCGAGGACGACGACGCCGAGCAGTCGCTGCGGCCACGCCGGCTGGACGAGTTCGTCGGCCAGCCCGCGCTCAAGGCCCAGCTCGACGTCTCGATCAAGGCCGCGGCCGCCCGCGGCGAAGCGCTGGACCACGTGCTGCTGGCGGGCCCGCCGGGCCTCGGCAAGACGAGCCTCGCGCGGATCGTCGCCGAGGAGCTGGAGGTCCCGTTCGTGCAGACCGCCGGCCCGGCGCTCGAGCGCAAGGGCGACATCGCGGCCTTCCTGACCGACCTGGAGCCGCGCAGCGTCTTCTTCGTCGACGAGATCCACCGGTTGCCGCGGGCGGTGGAGGAGACGTTCTATCCGGCGATGGAGGACGGCGAGCTGCCGATCACGTTCGGCGTCGGCGCGGGCGCGAAGGTCGTCACGCTGCCGATCCCGCCGTTCACGCTGATCGGGGCGACGACGCGCGCCGGCCTGCTGAGCACGCCGCTGCGCGACCGCTTCGGCATCCAGCACCGGCTGGACCTCTACGACGCCGACGAGCTCGCGGCGATCGTCGCCCGCAGCGCGCACGTGCTCGGCGTGCAGGTCCACATGGACGGCGCCCGGGCGGTCGCCGAGCGCTCACGCGGCACGCCGCGCGTGGCCAACCGGCTGCTCAAGCGCGTGCGCGACTTCGCGCAGGTGCACGGCGACGGCACCGTGGACGCGACGGCCGCGTACACCGCCCTGGATGCGATGGGCGTCGACCACGAGGGGCTGGACCGACTGGACCGCGAGATCCTCACCGTCATCTGCGATCGGTTCGGAGGCGGACCAGTTGGTCTGTCCACCCTCGCGGTCGCCGTGCACGAGGAGCAGGACACGGTCGAGGACGTCTACGAGCCGTACCTGCTGCAGCGCGGGTTCATCCTGCGTACGCCGCGGGGTCGCTGCGCCACGCCGCACGCCTTCCGCCACCTCGGCCTCGAGCCGCCATCAGACCCCGCCGGGCTCTTCTAGCCGAACGGCCCATAGCGTCCGTTTAAGCCGGGGACTACCCTCACGATTCTGATGGCTCATCTGTTCATCTGCCCGAACTGCGGCAACCGGACGACCGCGAACGAGCGTACGTCCGGGTTCCGCAACGTGCCCAAAGGGTGCTCGAAGTGCGGTTTCGGCTTCCTGTTCGAGCTGCTGGACGACTACTACCCGGCGCCCAACGCCGCCTTCTTCGTCTGTGACAAGGAGGGCCGGATCATCGGCTGCGGCCGTGGCTCTCGCGAGCTCACCGGCCTGTCCGACGAGAAGGTCATCGGGCGCCCGGTGAAGGATGTCCTCGGCCTCGACTTCGATGGAGGCGAGGATCATGTCGGGACGGCCCTGGAGTGGGGAGTACGCCGTCTCGGAAAGCCTGTCATCGTCAACGCCGAAGGAGATCTGCCCGCGAAGGCGGTAGCCGATCTGTTTCCGGCCTACGATGATGACGGCGGTCTCCTGCTCGTCCTGACGCCGTCCAGGTAGCGCCAGAAAACCTATCCGTCCGCCAACTGGCCTCGTGCCGTGTGTGAGTACCCTCATCGCGTGATTTTGCATGTCTGAACGCCGTCGATCTCTATTCGTCCTCCTTCTCGTGGTCGCCCTCATAGGCGGCTCGATCGCCGTGGTGGCCACGAAGGAAACTGTGCTCGGCCTGGATCTCCAGGGCGGGTCACAGCTTGTCTACAAGGCGGAGGCGACGGCTCAGCAGCCGATCACACCCGACGCCATGCAGCGCTCGCTGGATCTCATGCAGCAGCGCGTCAACGAGTTCGGTGTCTCCGAGGCCGAGCTGTTCCAGTCCGGCAATGACCAGATCGAGGTCAACCTGCCGGGCGTCGAAGACGCCGAGGCGGCGGCCGATCAGGTCGGCTCCACCGCCCAGCTGTACTTCTACGACTGGGAAGCGAACCTCCTCGACGAGAACTGCAAGACCAACCCGGACCAGAACGCCAACCAGCGCCAGCCGATCAGCGGCCTGCGCGCGGCTGTCGAGCAGGCGTCCAAGTGCCGCGACGTGGGTGTCGGCGCGGGCCTCGACCCGCTCGCCGACGACTCACCCGGTGGTCCGTCCCAGGCGGGCGCCGAGCCGCGCTGGTACATCTTCGACAAGGCGACCAAGAAGCCGTTCGGCACCAACACGAGCGCCGTCCAGACCTTCGCCTCACGCCAGGACGCCGAGGAGTCGCTGACCGCCGAGGAGCGCGCCAAGGCCGAGTTCATCGAGGTGCCGGCCGGCGTCCTCGTGCTGCGTGAGCAGAAGGCCGAGGCCGACGACCCGGACCCGGACCGCTGGTGGGTCATCCAGGACCGTCCCGGCCTCTCCGGCACGGACATCAAGGACCCGGAGCAGTCCTTCGACACGACGCTCGGCAACGAGCCGATCGTGACCTTCAACTTCACGGACAAGGGCCGCAAGGCGTTCCAGGCGATCACCCGCCACGTCGCCGAGCGCGGCGCGGACAACGCCCTGGGCGGCGACCCGATCCAGACCTCGCAGCACTTCGCGATCGCCCTCGACAACGAGCTGGTCTCCGCGCCGTACATCAACTGGCGCGAGAACTCGGACGGCATCGACGGCTCGACCGGCGCGCAGATCTCCGGCTCGTTCACGATCAAGTCCGCGCAGGACCTGGCGACCGTCCTGAAGATCGGCGCCCTGCCGCTCAAGCTCACGGAGGTCTCGCGTTCGCAGGTCTCCGCGACCCTCGGCAAGCAGGCGCTCGACCAGGGCCTGAAGGCCGGCATCGCGGGCTTCATCATCGTCGCCCTCTTCCTGATCGTCTTCTACCGCGTGCTGGGCGTCATCGCGACGATCGCGATGCTCATCTACGCGCTGTACTTCTACGCGGTCGTCAAGCTGATCCCGATCACGCTGACGCTGCCGGGCATCGCGGGTCTCGTGCTGACCCTCGGCGTCGCGGCCGACGCGAACATCGTCATCTTCGAACGCGTCAAAGAGGAGGTGCGGGCCGGTAGATCGGTCGGCACGGCGATCGTCACGGGCTACCGCAAGGGCCTGACGGCGATCGTGGACGCGAACATCGTCACGTTCCTCGTCGCGTTCATCCTCTTCATCCTCGCCACCTCCGGCGTCCAGGGCTTCGCCTTCACCCTCGGCCTCGGCGTCATCCTGTCGCTGCTGACCGCGGTGCTCGCGACCCAGGCGATCCTGTACTCGCTCCGGAACACGCGTCTGCTGGCCTCCAAGGCCGCGCTCGGCGCCGGTGAGCAGAAGCACAAGTTCCAGATCGACTACATGGGCAAGGCGAAGTGGTTCTTCTCCGCGTCCGGCCTCATCCTGCTGATCTGCGCGCTCGCCATGTCGGGCCGCGGCATCAACTTCGGCATCGACTTCGACGGCGGTACGCGGATCACGGCGTCGCTGGAGAAGGCGGCGACCGTCGAGCAGGTGCGTGACACGCTCGGCCCGCTCGGTCTCTCCGACGCGAAGATCCAGACGCTGACCGGCAGCGGCCTCGGCGACCACGTGGTGCAGATCTCCACGGAGGAGCTCGGCCCGAGCCGCGTCGACGAAGCCAACCAGCGCCTCGAGCAGGCGTACGGCTTCCCCGCGGACACGCGCCCGAGCGTCGAGTCGATCGGCCCGAGCTTCGGTGAGTCGGTCGCGAACTCGGCCTTGATCGCGATCATCGCGTCGTTGATCGTCATCACGATCTACCTGGCACTGCGCTTCGAGCCGAAGTTCACCGTGCCGGTCCTGATCGCGGTGCTCCACGACATCCTGATCGTGGCGGGCGTGTACGCCCTCGTCGGCCGGGAGGTGACGACGTCGACGGTCGCGGCGCTCTTGACCGTCTTGGGCTACTCCTTGTACGACACGATCATCGTGATGGACCGAATCAGAGAGAACGTGCCTCGCATGCCGAGCGCGGCGTTCTCCCAGATCGTCAACCGGTCGCTGTCGGAGGTCATCGTCCGCTCGCTGGCGACGTCCTTCTGCACGCTGCTGCCGGTCCTCGCGCTGATGCTGTTCGGCGGCGAGACCCTGCGGGACTTCGCGTTCGCCCTCTTCGTGGGCATCGCGTCCGGCACGTACTCGTCGATCTTCATCGCCACGCCGGTGCTCCAGCACTGGAAGGAGCGTGAGCCGGGCTTCCGTGCCCGCAACGCGCGGATCCTCGAGCGCCTCGGCCGTGTGCCCGCGTACGCGGTCGCCGACCAGGGCGGGCCGATCGACGTCCAGCCCAAGGAGCGCAAGCGCCGCAGCGTCTCCGCGCCCGCCGGCCAGGAGGTCTCGGCGAGCGAGTTCCAGGAGATGGTCAAGGACCTCGGGATCGACGAGGCGACGTCTCGTCAGCCCGCGGCCGCGGCCGCCGCTACGAGTGGCCGCCCGACCGGCGGACGCCGTGCCCGCGCCCGCACCACCGGCAACGGCACGACGAACCCGCCCGCGGGCCCGTCGTCGGCCGCGCCGGACACGGACACGCCGCCGGCCGACGGCGACGCGAAGGACCGAAAGCCCCGCAACAAGCGTCACGGGAGGCCGCGCTGATGGCTCTGCTCATCTGGACCATGGTGGGCCTGGCCCTCTGGCACTTCACCGTCTTCCTGCCGGACAACTTCTGGGGCGGGATCGTGGGCGCGTTCTGCGGTGCCCTCGTGGGGTCGATCGTCTTCGGGCTGCTCATCAACCTGGGCATCCCGTCCGAGGACGACACCAACCTGCTGACCGGCTTCGAAGCGATCCCCGGCGCCCTCGCGGGCATGGGTTTCGTGTGGTGGCTCGGCGTGCGCCAGATGCGCGCCGCCGGGGCCACCGCGCCCGTTCACTGAGGAGGAACGGTGCGATCCCGCCACGGCCGCCTGCCGACGCAGGCGGCCTGAGGGCGGGTTTGGCTCAGGGCCGTCTGGTCGCCCAGACGGCCCATAGCCGGTCGCCGCTGCCCGTCAGCGACGTCCGCAGGTCACTCTCGGCTCCCGAGAACCACGGGGAGCCGTCGAAGTACTGGCGCAGCTTGCGCACCCGCCCGGCATCGTCGGCACCGCCGACGAACGAGCACACCAGGTGCCCGCCCGGCTTGAGCACGCGCGCCACGTCCTCGAGGCGCTGCTTCGGCTTCTTCTGCGGCGGCCCGAGCAGGAGCACGACGTCGTCGAACTCGGCGTCCGCGTAGGGCAAGCGCGCCGACTCGTCGCCGTCGAGGACGACGAGCGCGTCCGGCGGCACCTCGAAGTGCTCATAGCCGTGCCCGCCCAGGTCCAGGACCCGCCCGTCGATCTCGAGATCGCTGTACAGGTCCCGCAACGCTTGGATCGCCCCGTCGTCCATGACTCCCAAGATAAAGGGGGACAGTCCCTCTTTATCTTTCCCCACGTCGCAGAGCCGTTTCGCGGACATTCCGGCGTCTTGGTTGCTAAAGCGGGACAGTCCCGCTTTAGAAACGGCGTTCCGTCCTGACGCGGACCTAGGTTTCTGGGTGTGGACGCGCGGTTGTCGGTCTCTCCCTATGCGTTCGCGGCGGCCGCGCGGCTGTCCGCGGAGCTCAGCTGCTCGCACGTGCTGGCGCAGGTGCTGGTCCGGCGCGGGCTCGGCGAGCCCGAGGCCGCGCGGGCGTTCCTGGCCGCCGGCGTGCGGCACGAGCTGGGGGAGTGGCCCGGGCTCGCGCAGGCGGCCGAGCGGATCATCGCCCACGTGGGGCGCGGGTCGCAGATCACCGTGCACGGCGACTACGACGTGGACGGCGTCTGCTCGACGGCGATCCTCGTGCGGGCGCTGCGCACCGTCGGCGCGCGCGTGGACTGGTACCTGCCGTCGCGGATCGACGACGGCTATGGGCTGGCGGCCAACACGGTCGAGAAGCTCGCGGCCCGCGGCACGAACCTGCTGATCACGGTCGACTGCGCGGTCACGGCGGTCGAGGAGGTCGCGGCGGCCAAGGCGCTCGGGATGGACGTCATCGTCACCGACCACCACTCGCCGCGCGCCGACGGAGCCCTGCCGGACGCGCCGATCGTCCACCCGAAGCTCAACGGCTACCCCTGCCCGGAGCTGTGCGCCGCGGGCGTCGCCTACAAGCTGGCCCAGGCGCTGCTGGCCGCGATCGGGGAGGACCCCGCGCTGTGCGACGAGGACCTGGACCTGGTCGCGTTGGCCACGGTCGCGGACGTCGTCCCGCTGCAGGGCGAGAACCGGCGGCTCGTGCGCGAAGGGCTGAAGGCCATCGCCGGCACGCGCAAGGTCGGGCTGCGGGCGCTGATGGACGTGGCGCGCGTGGACCCGAGCGGCCTCGACGAGAGCGCGATCGGGTTCCGGCTCGGTCCGCGGCTGAACGCCGCCGGCCGGCTCTACCGCGCCGACGCCGGCCTCGAGCTGCTGCTCACGGACGACCGCGAGCGGGCCCGCGCGGTCGCCGCGGAGCTGGACGCGGTCAACAGCGAGCGCCGGGACGTCGAGACGCGCATCCGCTTCGAGGCCGAGGCACTCGTCGCCGAGCATCCGGCGGGCAACGCGCTGGTGCTGGCCGCCGACGGCTGGCATCCCGGCGTGATCGGCATCGTCGCCTCGCGGATCGTCGAGCGCTTCAACCGGCCCGCGGTCCTGATCGCGCTCGACGGGGACGAGGGCTCGGGCTCGGGACGCTCGGTCCCGCGCTTCGACCTCCTCGGGGGCCTGAACGCCTCCGCCCGGCACCTGCTCCGCCACGGTGGTCACAAGGCGGCGGCGGGGCTCACGATCCACCGCGACGAGGTGGACGCCTTCCGCGCGTCCTTCCTGGCGTACGCGAACGAGGTGCTGACGGAGGAGGACCTGCGCCCCGAGGTGCGGATCGACGCCGTCGCCCAGGGCGACGCGCTCTCGCTGGACCTCGCCGAGGAGCTGCAGGAGCTCGCGCCGTTCGGCATGGGCAACCCGGGCGTGTCGCTGCTCGTCCCGTCCGCGCACCTGATCGACCCGGAGCCGATGAGCGAGGGCCGCCACGTGCGCTTCACGCTCAGCGCGGGCGGCGCGAAGTCGCGCTGCGTCGCGTTCGGCAACGGCGGCACGCTCCCGGTCAAGCCCGACGAGCCGGCCGACGCGGCGGTGCGGCTGGAGATCGACCGCTGGAACGGGGCGGTCTCGCCCAAGCTCGTGCTGCGGCGCGCGCAACGCTGCGCCCCGCGCTCGATCGACGTGCTCGGCGAGGGCGCGTTCAGCGAGGGCTGGCTGCGCGAGCTCGACCGCGACCTCGAGACCCCGTATGTATGCGGCGACTCGGCGCGGCTCACCCGTGACCTGCGCGGCACCGGGATCGCCGGCCTGCTGGGCGATCTCGTGGCCTCCGGCGAGCCCGTGCTGGCCGTCGCGGCGCACGCGTCCGCGCGCGTTCGCGGGCTCTCGGAGCGGGTCGGCGGCTTCGCGCTCACGACGTGGGCGGCGCTCGAAGACGAGCCCGAGCTGGCCGAGCCGTTCGTGCACGTCGTCGCGATCGACCCGCCGACTCGACAGACGGTCCATGCGGGAGAGGGATGGACCCACCTGGCGTGGGGTACGCCTGAACTAGACTTTGCTCTACGAATACACGAATGGGACTTCGCCCTCCGCGACCCGCTGACCGCCATGTACCGCGCCGTGCGCGCGAGCAGGGTGAGTGGCGGTGAGGCGGTCGAGCAGCTGCTTCGGGGCGAGGGACCGCAACCACGGACCGCGGCACTCGCGGGCCGCCTGGTGCGGGTCCTCACCGAGCTCGGGCTCGTCAGCCTCGATCGCGATGGGCCGGGCCTCCAGGCAGCCGAGAACCCGCAGCGCACCGCGCTGGAGAACTCGGCGGCGTTTGTGGCCTACCAGCGACGGCTTGAGGACGGCAGACAATTTCTGACCAGCGCGAACATGAGGCGGCAAGCGGCCTGACCGAGGCGCCGTCGATCGACGGTGCCAGCCCGGTGACCGCCGACGGCGACGGGTCGGTCGTCGCGATCGCGCCGCACAAGCCGGTCGATCTCGCGATCTGCGCCGACGACGGGGCCGTCGACATCCCCGACGACCTGACGCCGCTCGAGCACGAGCTGCTGAAGGACCTGTTCGCGATCGTCTCCGAGCACGCGGACGAGGTCGCGGCGCCGGTGGACCGCCAGAAGGTGCTGGCCGCGTTCCTGTTCGCCTGCGAGCACCACGCCGACCAGCGCCGCCAGTCGGGCGAGGACTTCATCACGCATCCGGTCGGCGTCGCGCGCATCTGCGCGGGCATGCGGCTGGACACCGAGACGCTGTGCGCGGCGCTCCTGCACGACACCGTCGAGGACACCACCGCCTCCCTGGACGAGGTGCGCGAGCAGTTCGGCGAGGAGGTCGCGGCGCTCGTCGACGGCGTCACCAAGCTCACCGGCATCACGTTCCAGTCGCGCGACGAGGCGCAGGCCGAGAACTACCGCAAGATGATGGTCGCGATGGCCACGGACATCCGGGTCATCCTGATCAAGCTCGCCGACCGCCTGCACAACATGCGCACGCTCGGCGCGATGCCCAAGCAGAAGCAGATCGAGAAGGCCAAGGAGACCCTCGAGATCTACGCGCCGCTCGCGCACCGGCTCGGCATCCACGCGATCAAGTGGGAGCTGGAGGACCTCGCGTTCGCGACGCTGCACCCGCGCAAGTACCAGGAGATCAAGGGCCTGGTCAACCAGCAGCGCGAGGAGCGCGAGCGCTACGTGGCGCGCGCCGGCGGCTACCTGGCGAAAGAGCTGGAGGCGCTCGGCATCCAGTCCGAGATCTCAGGCCGCGCGAAGCACTTCTACTCGATCTACAACAAGATGACCCGCAAGGGTCGCGAGTTCAACGAGATCTACGACCTGACGGCGATGCGCGTGATCGTCGACTCCGTCAAGGACTGCTACGGCGCCGTCGGCGTCATCCATTCCCTGTGGAAGCCCCTTCCGGGCCGCTTCAAGGACATGGTGGCGATGCCGAAGTTCAACATGTACCAGGCGCTCCACACGACGGTGATCGGGCCTGAAGGCCGTCCGCTGGAGATCCAGATCCGCACGAGCGACATGCACGAGACGGCCGAGTACGGCGTCGCCGCGCACTGGCGCTACAAGGAGAACGCGGGCGCCGGCGGCAGCCGCCTGGACGCGACCGACCAGAAGCTCAAGTGGCTCAAGTCGCTGCTGGACTGGCAGGGCGACCCGGAGGACCCGACGGAGTTCACCGACCAGCTCCGCGGCGAGCTGATCGAGGACGAGGTCTTCGTCTTCACGCCCAAGGGCGAGGTCAAGTCGCTGGCGATCGGCGCCACGCCGCTGGACTTCGCCTACGAGATCCACACGGACGTCGGCCACCGCTGCGTCGGCGCGCGTGTGAACGGCAAGATCGTCCCGCTGCACTACGAGCTGCAGAGCGGCGACATCGTCGAGATCCTCACGTCCAAGCGCG
Source organism: Solirubrobacter pauli (assembly GCF_003633755.1). Taxonomy (GTDB): domain Bacteria; phylum Actinomycetota; class Thermoleophilia; order Solirubrobacterales; family Solirubrobacteraceae; genus Solirubrobacter; species Solirubrobacter pauli. The sequence goes on along the minus strand of NZ_RBIL01000002.1, from coordinate 1,695,642 downwards.
AGCGAGGCCCGTCCCGCGACTGGCTGGCGCTGGTGAAGACCACGCGCGCCCGCAACAAGATCAAGGCCTGGTTCAAGGCCGAGTCGCGCGACGACTCCGAGCACACCGGCCGCGAGCTGCTGCAGGAGCACCTCAACAAGGCCGGCCTTCCCGCCCAGAAGCTCACCGGCTCGCCGCTGCTCGCCGACGTCATCCGCGAGCTCGGCTTCCGCAAGGCCGACGACTTCTACATCGCCCTCGGCGGCGCGAAGATCTCGCCGAAGGTCGTCGTCAACAAGGTCCTGCAGCGCCTCAAGCAGGGCGAGGCCGGCGTCGAGGAGCCCACGGCCGGCGAGGACCTGCTGCTGGACCGCCGCAAGGCCCCCGCGCTCCGCCGCCCGGACGGCAACGCGGCCAAGTTCGGCATCCGCGTCGAGGGCGTGAGCGACGTCCCGCTGCGCCTGGCCAAGTGCTGCCGCCCCGTCAGCGGCGACCCGATCGTCGGCTACGTCTCCCTCGGCCGCGGCATCACCATCCACCGCGACGACTGCCCGAACGTCGCCGCCCTGCGCAAGGACCCGGACCGCTTCGTCCCCGTCTCCTGGGACGGCGACAACGAGACCGGCTTCAAGGTCGAGATCCAGGTCGACGCGTGGGACCGCCACCGCCTCCTCGAGGACCTCTCCCGCACCTTCGCCGAGGCGGGCATCAACATCGTCGAGGCCCGTTGCCTCGTCCAGCACCCGATGACCCGCAACCGGTTCGTCATCGAGGTGGGTGACACCCAGGCCCTGAAGGCCGCGATCAACCGCCTGCGCGCCATCGACAGCGTCTTCGACGCCTACCGCGTGATCCCCGCGGGCGGCTGACCCCGGCGCGGCGCCGCTCCCTCGCTGAATAGCCCGCCGCCGCGACGGGAAGGCCTCGGGCGATGAACCTGAGCAGCCTGTTCCCGCCCACGATCGTTGCCCGCCTTCTCGACGACCTCGGTGCGGTCGCGGACGCCGCGCGGCGGCTGCCCGAGCTCGAGCACGAGGTGCTCAAGCGCGTCGACAGCATGCAGACCGAGCTGCAGATGGTGCGGACGGAGATCAGCGCGGTGCGGGTCGGCGTGGAGCAGCTGGGACCGAAGCTGGACGGGCTGCGCGAGGAGGTTCAGCCGATCCAGGAGATCAGCGCGGTCCGCGCCGGTGTCGACACGCTCGGGACCAAGCTGGACGCGTTGCGCGGCGACGTGCAGCCGATCAAGGAGATCACGAAGGTCCGCGAGGGCGTGGGGCTCCTCGGCACGAAGCTGGACGGGCTGCGCGAGGAGGTCAAGCCGATCAAGGAGATCAGCGAGGTGCGCAAGGGCATCGAGCCGCTCGACGAGGACATGCACGCGGTGCGGCACTCGGTCGACGACCTGGAACCGCTGATCCGGAACGTGATCGAGCGGCTGGACTCGCTCCGGGCCGAGCTCGGTCCGCTCGGGGAGCTGGCCGACAAGATCCCCGGGATCGGGCGCTAAGCGCTCGTCCGCCGCCATCGGCGGGGAGCCTCGCTCAGCGGCAGAGCAGGGAGGCGCGGACGAGCTCGCGCTGGCGGTCGTGCGCCGACGGCTTCGTGAGCGCCGTCGCGACGACCTGCGGGAGCTTCGGCTGAGGCTTCGGGGAGGACATGCCGGAATGGTCCCGCGGACGCGCCGCAGGCGGAATAGGCCTAGCTGGTCAAAGGTCCTGGGGCTGGCCGTACGTCCGATGATGGGGTGAGCGCCACATGGCCGCGGCGGTTCGGATGCGGCACCTTGGAGGCATGCCGTTGCGTCGCATCTGCGTTGCCTGGGACGCCTCACTGCCGTCGCTGTGGGCGCTCGCGTTCGCGCGGCGCCTCGCGAGCGCCGACGGCGCGGAGCTGATCGTCGCGCACGTCGTCCCGCCCGCGACGGACGAGATCGACATCCCGCTGCCGGCCGGCACGCACGTGCTCAGCGGCCGCACCGCCGAGCAGCTCGTGTGGCTCGCGCGCCGCGAGCGGATCGACCTGCTCGTGGCCGGGACGCGACCCCTGCGCGGTCCGCTGCGGCTCCTGGCGCCGCGGCTGCGGCACGAGCTGCTGGCGACCGCGCCGTGCCCGGTCGTGCTCGTGCGCCACCCACCGGTGCTCGACCGGGACACGTGCCTGATGGCCGGGGGAGACGCGGACGCGGCGACCACGCTGGCGGACGCCCTGGGCGCCACGATCGCGCCCGCGGCCGATCAGCCGCTGCTCGCCGTCACCGGCGGCGAGCGCTTCCACGGCTTGCGCCGGCGGTTGGGGACGAGCGCGGTCGACGATCTCGTGGAGACCGTCGACTGCCCCGTCGTCGTCGCTAGCGGACGGTGATGCTCGTCTTCTTCAGCGAGGAGCGGTTGCCGGCGATGTCGGTGGCCCGCACCTGGACGCTGTAGCGGCCGGCCTTCGCGCCCTTGAGCGTGACCGAGCGCGTACCGGTGCCCTCGTACTCGGCCTTCTTGACCGTCTTGCCGCCCCGCTTGAGCGAGACCAGCACGGTCGACTCCTCGTTCACCCGGAAGCGCACGCGCACCGAGCCGCGCGCCACGCGCTTGGCCGACACCTTCGAGAGCTTCGGCTTGGCCTTGTCCAGCTCCACCTTCTCGAGCGCGACCGGCGTCGCGGCGTCGTTGGCGAAGCTCTGCTCGCTCAACGGCACCACGACCGGCGCCGGATTGCCCACGACGACCGTGCCCCGCATCGTCGTGCGGTGGACCTCGCACACGAACGTGTAGGTGCCGGGCGTGTTGAACTGGAACGGGGGCGAGGGCGGTGAGGCGACGAGCGGCGTGGTCTTGAACGCGGTCGGGGTCCAGGCCGGGTCAGGGCTCGTCCCCTCGGCCTCGACGTTGTGCGGCAGCGCCGTGTTGTCGAACCGCCAGGTCACCGTGTCGCCGGGGTTGATGTTGACCGTGGACTTGTCCCACTTCTCGCCCGCGTCGACCGCGAACACGTCGACGTTGCCGGCGTGGGCGGGCGCGGCCGCGACCAGCGCGACGACGCACCCGAGACCCGCCATCAGCGCGCGCTTCATCGCTCGACCTCCAGCTGCAGCATCATCGCCTTGTCGCCGTGCTCGAGCGCATGGCAGTGGAAGACGTAGCGGCCCGTGTAGGGCGTGAACCACGGCTGCACCGTGGCGGTCTCGCCCGGCAGCACGCCGATCGTGTCCTTCCAGCCGCGATCGGCCGGGTGGACGACGCCCGTCGAGCGCTCCACGATCCGGAACAGCATCCCGTGCAGGTGCATCGGGTGCACGCGGTTGGACGGGTTGTGCCACTGCCACAGCTCGGACGTGCCGAGGCGCGGCCGGACGTCGATGCGGTCGGGGTCGTAGCCCCGGTCCGCGATCCGCCACTGCACGCCGTTCGACGTCGACAGGCCCAGGTCCCAGCGCCGGCTGGCGTTGGGCGCGGGCAGCTTCTCGAGCGTGCGCATCCGGCCCCGCGGCACGCGGAACTCCTCGGCGCCACCGCCGCGCTCGACGTCGAACCGCAGCACGTTCTTGGTGCCGGCCGACTCGCCGTCGACGTTCTGGAGCACGATCTCCGACCCGGGCCGGAAGCCGCGGAAGTCGAGCAGCAGCTCGACGCGCTCGGCCGGGTGGATGAGCACCGTCGAGCGGGACACCGGACGCTCGAGCAGGCCACCGTCGGACGCGACCTGCAGCATCGTCCGGCCGTTGCCGAGCTTGAGGTTGTAGGAGCGCGCGTTGGACGCGTTGAGGAAGCGCAGCCGGTAGAGGCGACGCTTGACGCTCATCCGCGGCGAGACCGCGCCGTTGACGAGGATCGTGTCGCCGCGGAAGCCGAGGTCGACGTTCTCGGCGTACCGGAACGAGCCGTCCTTGTTGAAGGCGTGGTCGGCGAGGACGAGCGGGAGGTCGAACTCGGGATCGGTCGGGAGCCCGAGCTCCTCCTCACGGTCGTCCGACAACAGGTACGTGCCGACGAGGCCGTAGTAGAGCGTGTGCGCCGTCCGGCCGTGCGCGTGGTCGTGGTACCAGAGCGTCGCCGCGTCCTGCTTGTTCGGGTACGTGTAGTCGAAGCTCTTGCCCGGCAGGATCACGTCCATCGGGTGGCCGTCGTGCGCGGAGGGCACGTAGCCGCCGTGGAGGTGGACGTTCGAGTCGAACGCGAGCTTGTTGGTCTGGCGGACGATCGTCGGGCGGCCCTTGGTCGCGCGGATCGTCGGGCCCGGGTAGACGCCCTCGTAGCCGTAGATCGGCGTCTCGAACCCGGGGAGGATCTCGGCGATGCCCTCGGTGATGTCCATCGAGTAGACGTCGACGCCCTGCTTGGTCGACACCGGCACGGCGGTCGGCGGGATCGGCAGGTCACGCGTGAACGGCGTGAACGGCGACGCGGCCTGGAAGCGGCGCCCCGCGGACGTCGCCGGCGCGCTGGACTTCGTCACCTCGGAGCCGCGCAGCGAGCTCTGCGCCGCGAACGTGCAGACGAGCGCGAACGAGCCGAAGCCGTTGCGCATGAAGTCGCGCCGGCTGCCGCCGGCGTCGAGAGGCGGCTGCTTCGGAGCCATCAACGGGTCACCTTCACGGTCTTGCGCTGGACGGCGGCGCGGTTGCCGCGCGCGTCACGAGCCTCGATCTCCACGCGGTAGGTCCCGCGTGCCATCCGACGCAGCGTCACCGAGCCGGCACCGGCGCGGTACGAGCCACGCACGGTCTTCACCGTCCGCTTGGCGTGCTTGAGGCGCAACGTCACGGACGCCGACTCCGACAGCTTGAAGGAGACCTTCGCGCCGCGGGTCCGGGCCTTGGCCTTCAGGCCGGTGATCGCCGGGGCCACGGTGTCCGCCCGGACGGCGCCGCGCGGCGCCGGCGTCACGCGGTCCGACATGCCCGGGGCGGGCGTCGGGGTGGCCGCGCCACCCGGCCGCGTCGTGGGAACCGGCGTCGGGGTACGCGTCGGCGTCGGGGTGCGGATCGGCGTCGGCGTCGCCTCGATCGGGTCACCGGTGACGGTCACCGTGCCGGTCATGGCCTGCGGGTGCACGTCGCAGATGAAGTGGTACTCACCCGGCTTCGTGAACGTGTAGACCAGCTCCCCGCTGGTGTCGATCCCCGTGTCCTGGCCGACCCAGTTGGGGTCGGTGTCCGGGCCTGAGGCACCCCGCGCGTTGTGCGGCAGCGCCGTGTTCTGCCAGCTCCAGGTGACCGTGTCGCCGGTCTCCACGCTGACAATCTTCTTGTCCCACTCGGTGCTTCCCAGCACCGTGATCCGCTGGTCCGCTGCGCGTTCTCCGAAAGCCCCTGCAACGCCGACCGAGCCCACGAGCGCTCCGGCCAGCGCGACCCCCGCCGCGGCGCGAGCAACACGCCGCCTTCCCTGAACCATTTTCTCCTCCGACACCGATCTCCCCCCAAATCCTGCCCGTTCGGTGAGGCACTTCCGCCACCTATGAAACCAAAGCGGTGACTCCGGCTCCAATTGGGTGGTAGCTTACGACAAGTCGTAGCTGAATGACGCAGGGGGAGATCGGAGGGGGAATGCGGTCCATACGGACTACGCGTGCTCTGGGAGTGGTCGTTTTGCTGTGCGCGGCGGTCGGTTCGGCGGGTACCGCGAACGCCTCGCAGCAGGGGGCAGGGACGTCCAATGAGGCGAATTGTCGCCTTGACGACTCGGTAATTCACCAGACAGGATCGAGTGTTTTCTCGCCAGCGTCGTGCGTCGGCGTCCGCCAGGCGGCGGTCGTGGCGACGAACGTGTTCGACACGATCGGCATCACCCGCCCCGATACCCGGGCCGGCAGCGACATCAACGGCGGGTACTCGTTCAAGGGCGACCTCATGCCCGCCTCCAAGAGCGTCACGGAGGGGCCGAACGACACGGTGGACGACGTGCCGCTGCGGATGCCGGACACCACCGGCGCCGTCGACAACTTCGCGGGCTTCAACGGGCAGACGCTCGAGCTCGCGAGCGGCATGCAGCGCCGGTACACCAAGCTGCACTTCTTCGGCACCACCGCCGACGGCGCCGGTGGCGGCGACTTCACGCTGATCTACGCCGACGACTCGACCGAGACCGTCAACGTCAGCTTCGCCGACTGGTGCCAGGGCCCCTCGGCCGGCTCGCACATCGCGATCGGGCCGATCCCGGGCCGCTACACGCGGACCGGCGACGACGGCGCGCCATGCTCGATCTTCCACCGGCCGGTGGACAACCCGCATCCCGACCGCGTGCTCAAGGCGGTCAAGCTGCCGACGGGCACGACCGGGGGCGGCGTCATCCGCGCCTACCTGATGGCGTTGACGCTCGAGGAGGAAGGCTCCACGTTCCGGATGCCGTACCTCGACGGCGTCGACCCGTACCCGACGGACACGGGCGCGCCGACCGCGTCGGCGACGCTCGAGGGCGTGCCGACGGCCAGCGGCTGGTTCGTGGACCCGCCGCGGATCACGATCACCGCCGAGGACGAGGCGGGCGGCTCGGGCGTCGAGCGCATCCAGTACCGCATCAACGGCGGCGCGGCGCGCACGTACACCGACACGGTCGCGATCACGGACGAGGGCGATCTGAACATCGAGTACCGCGCGTACGACCGCGCCGGCAACCCGGGCGCCTTCAAGAGCATCAAAGCCAAGATCGACGCGACCGCGCCGGCGACCACCGTGGCCACGTACCCGGCCGAGCTGCCGGCGAGCGGTTTCAGCGACAGCGAGGTCGCGGTCACGCTGCGCGTGCAGGACGGCTCGGGCTCCGGCGTCGCGTCGACCGAGTACCGCGTCGGCGCCGCGGGCGCCTGGACCCCGTACACCGGCACGTTCGACGTGGGCGGCTCGGGCACGCAGTCGGTGCAGTACCGCTCCACCGACAACGCCGGCAACGCCGAGGCGCCCAAGTCGGTCGACGTGCGCGTCGACGTGACCGCGCCGACGACGACCGTGCGCCTCAACGGCGCCGCTCCGGTCGCGGACTACGTCAACGCCGTGCGCGTCGCGTTCGACCGCACCGACGGCGAGGACAGCTCCGGCGCGGTGGCCACCGAGTACCGCGTCAACGGGGGCGAGTGGACCGACTACGAGGGCGCGTTCGACCTCACGGACCGGCTGATCTACCGCGTGGACTACCGCTCGGTCGATCAGGTCGGCAACGTCGAGAACTACAAGACCGCGCGGTTCTCGGTCCGTGGGCCGACCGTGCTCCAGGCGCCGCAGACGCAGGCGCCGTCCACGGCGGCGCCGCAGCCGTTCGCGGCGCTCGAGGACGTCGCCACCCGGCTGCGCACGCTGTCCGCGCTGCGCGGCGGGCGCCTGAAGGTGAACGTGAGCTGCCAGGGCGTCACGCGCGGCACGCTCACCGCGACGGTCACCCGCTCGGTGGCCCGCAAGCTCAAGCTCAAGTCGGGCACGCTCGCCAAGCGCTCGCTCGACTGCGGCGAGGAGGGACGCGCGACCGTGTCGCTGCGGCCCTCCGCCGCGATTCGCAGGGCCCTCTCGCGGACGAAGTCGTCCGTGCGGGTCAAGTTGACGCTGCGCATGACGGGTGCGCGGGTCGACACGCAGACCGTGACGTTGAAGGGGAAGTCGTGATGTACCACCTGAGGGGAGATCAGGCCATGAGGGGACGCTGGCTGTGGGCACTGCTGCTCACGCTCGCGCTGGCGGTGCTGGGGACGGGGACCGCACACGCCCAGTCCGGGCCGAAGGTGCTCGTGCTCAAGGGCGCCGACGACGCCACGAACCGGGCGGCGGTCGCCGCCATCAAGTCGCTCGGCACCGCCAACGGCTTCACCGCCGAGGACGCCGTCGTCGCGGACATCAACTCGACCAAGCTCGCGGGCTACCAGTCCCTGATCTTCGTCAACGTCGCGGGCGACGTCCTCGACTCCGCGGGTGAGAACGCGCTCCAGGCCTACGTCGAGGCGGGCAACGGCTTCCTCGGCATCGGCTCCACGGCGACGGTCGAGCCGGGCTCGAGCTTCGTCAACGGGCTGATCGGCGCGCGCCCGAGCAACAACCCGACCGACGCGGAGACGAAGACGCTCGTCGCCGGCGACCGCGTGCATCCGGCGACCCGCGAGCTCCCGCTCCAGGTCAACCGCTCCGACCTCTGGTACACGTGGCAGACCCGTCCGACGGGTCAGGTCCACACCGTCGCGCGGTACCGCGCGACCAACGCGGCGGCCGGCGACGGCACGTCCGTCGGCGGCACCGACCACCCGATCTCCTGGTGCCGCGACTACCGCGGCGGCCGCTCCTTCTACATGGGCATGGGCCGGACCGAGGGCGCCTGGGCCGACGCGAACGTCACCAAGCACGTGCTCGGCGCGATCCAGTGGACCGCGGGCCTCGTCCGGGCCGACTGCAAGGCGACCATCAACGCCAACTACAAGGGCACCAAGCTGCTCAGCTCCGGCGCGACGGTCACCGGCCTCGCCACCAGCGGTGAGTCGCACGGCCTGTCGATCGCCGACAACGGCTGGGTCATGTACATCGGCCGCGGCGACTGCCGCACCGACGCCGAGCGTGGCCGCCTGCTCAACGTCCCGTCGTTCGCGCGCGTGTTCAGCCACGCGGACCCCAACGTGGGCATCGGCTGCGGCAGCGTGCACATCTTCGACCCGAAGCAGTACACGGGCGCCGAGAACAGCGGCGTGACGCGCGCCGGCACGCTCGCCGTCTACGGCGACGGCGGCACCGGCGGTGAGCGCACCGACGAGGGCAACCACAAGATGGAGTACGGCCTGATCGGCATCGCCGCCGACCCGAAGTTCTCCGAGAACGGCTACGTCTACCTGCAGTACTTCCCGACCTTCAACGAGAACACCAAGCCGAAGGGCCTGCCGGTCGAGCGCCGGATCTCGAAGATGTCGCAGCCGCGCATCTCGCGCTTCACGATCAACCGCGAGACCAAGCAGCTCGACCTGGACTCCGAGCGGATCATCTTCAAGTACGACGCCCAGATCTACAGCTGCTGCCACGTCGGCGGCGGCATGGGCTTCGACAGCGAGGGCAACCTCTACGTCACCACGGGTGACACGAACTCCTCGCAGAACGCGGGCGACCCGGCCGTGACCGGCCCGCTCGGCTACTCGGGCAACAACCCGATCGCCACGTGCCCCGAGGGCCCGGCGACCGAGGCCTCGAGCGCGCACTGCGGCCAGGCGAAGTACTCCTACCAGGACGCACGCCGCACCGCGGGCAACACCAACGACTACAACGGCAAGATGCTGCGGTTCAACCCGCGCGAGGACATCCCCGCGGGCGCTGATCCGGGCGTGGGCACCACCTACGACCTGCCGACCGCGCAGTCGCCGAACGGCCCGAACCTGTTCGACGGCAAGGAGACCGAGGACGGCGAGGGCGGCAAGACCAAGCCCGAGATCTACGCGATGGGGCTGCGCAACCCGAGCCGCCTGTCGATCGACCCGGAGACGGATACGCCGTACACGGCGTGGGTCGGCCCGGACGCCCAGGAGCCGGACGCGCTCTGGGGCCCGTCGACGTACGAGAACGCGGCCCAGATCTCCCATGCCGGCAACTACGGCTGGCCCTACTGCATGGGCTCCAAGCAGGCCTACCGCGACCGCCTCAGCAACGGCGCGCCGCGCACGGACAACCCTGAGGGCTACGTCCCCGGCGGCCCGGCGTCCGGTGGCACCAACGGCTGGTACGACTGCGACAACCTGCGCAACGACTCGCCCAACAACACGGGCCTGAAGAAGTTCCCGCACACGACCGGCACCGGCGCCGACGCCGGCAAGGTCCGCGGCAACAACCTCTGGTGGTCGCGCGGCAACAAGGGCGGCAACGACGGCTGCCCGCAGTTCCCGCGCTCGGCGACCGCTCCGGACGGCAAGGTCGCGGCGCCCGACTACGGCGCGACGCCGACCCAGGGCTGCCCGTTCGTGCGCAACGAGGGCCTGACCGTGATGAACGGCCCGGTCTACCGCTACAAGACGACCGACGACAACTCGCGCCGCTGGCCCGAGTACTGGGACGGCCGCTGGTTCCTGCACAACAACGGCGGCCCGTCGGTCAAGCACGGCCTGCTGCTGGACCCGGACACCGACCAGAACGCCGGCCTGCCGGTGTGGGCCGACTCGCTGCGCGACACGCTGTCGTGGGGCGGCTCGTACATGGACTCCAAGTTCGGGCCTGACGGCGCGCTCTACGTCCAGACCTACGACGGGTTCTTCCGCGCCGGCACGGCGATCGGCATCTACCGCTACGACTACGTCGGTGGCGCGCCGACCCCGGGTGCCAACCCGCGCGCGTTCCCGATCGGCGACTTCAGCGCCCGCTTCTCGTCCGCGGGCTCGGGCGGCAAGTCGTTCGAGTGGGACTTCGGCGACGGCTCGCCCAAGTCCACCGAGGCCAACCCGACGCACAAGTACGCCGACGCCAAGCGCTACACGGCGACGCTGAAGGTGACCTACGCGGACGGCGGCACCGACACCAAGACCGTCGACGTCGACGTGCTCTCGGGCAAGGACGACGCCAAGCCGGTGACGACGGCGACGCTCAGCCCGTCCGCGCCGGATGAGGCCCCGAACGTCTACCGGCGTCCGGTGACCCTCACGCTCACCGCGGCCGATCCGGCCGGCGGCAGCGGCGTCGAGAAGACTGAGTACCGGATCAACGGCGGTGACTGGACCGGCTACTCCGCGCCGATCCGCCGCCAGCAGGCGGGCCTGTACACGGTCGAGTTCCAGTCGACCGACCGCACGGGCAACGTCGAGGACGTCAAGTCGGTCGCCTTCGAGATCAAGCCCGCGAACAACTGCGTGCCGGACCTCAACGACGAGTTCAACGCCGGGCCGCTGAACACGGCCCAGTGGACGGTGCGGCGCGAGAACACCGCCGCGCAGTCGTTCGAGGAGGGCGCGCTGCGGCTGAAGGTCCGCAAGGGCGACATGATCGGCGACGAAGCCACGGCGCAGAACGTCCTCCTCAAGGACGCGCCGTCGGGCAGCTGGCAGGCGCAGACCAAGGTGGACGTCTCCACGCTCACGGACTCGGGCGAGCAGGCCGGTCTCGTGCTCTGGCAGAGCGAGAAGGACGCGGGCGGCAACAACACGTTCGCGAAGATCACGTACATCTCGAAGGGCTCGTTCTCCCAGTACGAGTGGGTCGCGACCCGGAACAACTCCAGCGACATCCAGGCTGGTCCGCAGATCTCGGCGCCCGACGGCGACGTGTACCTGCGGGTGAGCTCGGACGGCGACGGCACCTACATCGCCGAAGGCTCGACCAACGGCGAGAGCTGGCAGCAGATCGGGCCGGACATCACCAACCTGGGCGACCCCGAGACGATCAAGGTCGGCCTGAAGGTCTCCAACGGCGCCGACTCCGAGCACTACGCCGGGTTCGACTGGTTCCGCGTGGACTGCTCGGACCGGGTCGCCCCGCGCACGACGGTCGAGACGACCGGCGGCCAGCAGGGCCAGCTCGGCTGGTGGACGGGCGCTCCGACGCTCGCGCTCAACGCCAACGACGGCACGCGTGGCGCCGTGGACAAGGTGACCTACAGCGTCGACGGTGGCGCGCAGCGCACCTACGAGGGTCCGTTCACGGTCGACACGCCCGGCGACCACGTGGTCGAGTACTTCGCGACCGACAAGGCCGGGAACGTCGAGACCGCCAAGCGGTACCTGTTCCGCGTCGACACCGCGGCCCCGGCGATCGACGCCAGCTACGAGGGCGACGAGGGCACGGGCCCGCTGACGGTGTCGCTCGACACGCCCGACGGCGACGCCGGGTCGGGCACGGTGCTGACCGAGTACCGCGTCGACGGTGGCCCGTGGACGACGTACGCGGCCACGGACGAGCGCGTGCTGCTCGACGCGAGCGAGAGCTCGCTCGCGCTGTGGAAGCAGGCCGGCGCCGGTGGCTTCGAGCGCCTCGACGACGGGTCGGACGGCATCTCGCCGACCCCGAGCGACTCGCTGGGCATGCTGTGGTTCAAGGCACAGGACTTCGGCGACTTCCGCCTGAAGCTCCAGTTCCGCGAGGGCCGCGCGGAGGGTGACTCCAACGGCGGCGTGTTCGTGCGCTTCCCGAACCCGGAGCAGACCCCGCGCACCCACGAGTGCTCGAAGGTCGGCGCCGCGGCGAACGACCCCGCGTGGGTCGCGATCAACTGCGGCCACGAGATCCAGCTCTACGACGGCGAGTCCGGCGAGACGCGCAAGACCGGCTCGGTCTACACCTTCGACAACAACGGCATCGAGGACATCGGCGTCCCGAAGCGCGGCTCGTGGGAGGACTACGAGATCGAGGTCGTCGGTCAGCACTACAAGATCAGCCGCAACGACGAGGTCATCAACGAGTGGGACAACGCGCCGGGGCTCAGCTCCGACCGTGCCGGTGACCCGAACACCACGCTGCGGCAGTTCACGCGCGGCTTCATCGGCCTGCAGAACCACGGCGGCGACGACCGGATGCAGTACCGCAACGTCACGATCGAGGACCTGTCGGCCGGCAAGCCGAAGGCCGGCGACGCGACCGGCGAGTTCGAGGTCGCGGGCGTCGGGCCGCACACCGTCGAGGTGCGCGCGACCGACGAGGCGGGCAACGTGTCCCGCCAGACGTTCGACGTCGAGATCGGCGACTCGGTCGCGCCGGGCGCCGGTGGCGCGACGCCGCAGCCGCTGCCGCTCGCGCCGACGAGCACGCTGCTGCCGCCGATGATCGACACGCCGGCGACCTACCGCCTCGGCTCGGTGACCTCGCGCGTGACCCGCGCGACGTTCGCCAAGCGCGGCGTGAAGATCCCGGTGGCCTGCACGGGCGCGATGGACGGCTCGGCGAAGCTGACCGTCTCCAGTGCCACGCGCAAGCGGCTCAAGCTCAAGCGCACGACGATCGACAGCGAGAGCGTCAAGTGCTGGGGCCCGCACTCGGTGCAGGTCACGCTCAAGCCGTCCTCGACGATCGCCAAGGCGCTCGCCCGCAAGGGTGGCCCGAAGAGCGTGAAGCTGACGGTGTCGGTGCAGATGCGTGACTGGGGCAAGCCCGCGACCACGCGCACGAAGACGATCACCCTGCGCCGCTAGCGACGTGCGGTGACCGGGGCCGTCGGCCGCACCTGCGTGCGGTCGGCGGCCCTTCGTCGTTCAGGCGACGACGGTGAGCGCGCCCGGCAGGACGCCGAAGCGCGCTTCGTCCACGTCGTCGATGTGGTCGCCGTCGACCTGGATCGGGATCGGCCGCCCGTCGGTGGAGCGCACGACCGCCTCGTGGAAGGCGCCGAAGGCGTCGACGCCCTTGTGCTTGGCGATCCGCGCCGCGCCGGACAGGGCGCGGAAGGTGACGGTCGGCACGTCGTACGGGCGCGCACGGGTGAGGACGACGCCGGCCAGGCTGCCGGAGTCGAACCGGGCGCCCTCGACGAGCGGCACCGCGCGCTGGTGGAAGTAGGTGTAGTTCTCGGCGTTCTGGATGAAGAGGCTGACGCCGCCGACGGCGCGTCCGTCGACCTCGACCTCGAGCCGCGGCGGGTTGACGACGTACTTGCGCAGGAACGTCGTGACCGCGCACTGCACGTAGTAGAACGGCCCGAACCGCTTCTTCAGGCGCGGATTGCGGTCGACGCGCTCGACGACGCTGGCGTCCAGGCCCATGCCGGCGGCGAACGTGAACAGGCGGCCGTTCACCGTGCCGAGGTCCACGCGGCGCGGCGCCCAGTCGTCGGCGAGGCCGAGCAGGTGCTCGGTGGCGTCGACCAGGTCGGTCGGGATGCCGAGGAGCTTGGCGACGACGTTGTTGTTGCCGCCGGGCAGGCAGGCGAGGGCGGTGCCGGTGCCGTGCAGGCCGTTGGCGACCTCGTTGACCGTGCCGTCTCCGCCGAAGGCGAGCACGACGTCGTAGCCGTCCGCCGCGGCCTGGCGGCTGAGCTCGATCCCGTCGCCCTTGGCCCGCGTCTCGACGGTGGTGACGTCGTAGCGGCCCTGCAGCGCGTAGACGACCAGGCTCTTGATCCGGTCGTTCATCTTCGAGGCGACCGGGTTGATGACGACGAGCATCCGCCGCCGCGCGGCGGGCTCGGCTAGAGCCATCCGCGCCGTCTGAAGAACGCGGCGACGCCGACCACGATCGCGAGCATGGCCGCGATGATGATCCAGAACGCGTACTGGGAGTCCTCGAACGGCAGGTGCACGTTCATGCCGAAGAAGCTGGCGATCAGCGTCAGCGGCAGGAAGATCAGCGAGATCGCGGTCAGCACCTGGAACGTCTGGTTGGTGCGGTGGGCGATCGCCGACTCGTTCGTGGCCTCGAGGCCCTCGACGACCTCCTTGAAGTTCTCGAGCATGTCCCAGCCGCGCTCGGACGCGTCGATGATGTCGTCGAAGTAGATGTCCAGGTCCTCGGCGAGGTAGCGCGCCTTGTTGCGCTCGAGGTCGCGGAAGGCGACGCGCTGCGGCCGGACGATCTTGCGGAAGTTGATGATCTCCTGCTTGGCGTTGGAGATGTCGCGCACGACGTCCTCGGCCTCGCCGTCCTCGAAGATCGCCTCCTCGATGCGCTCGAGCTTGTTGCCGATCTTGCCCAGCATCGGGAAGGCGGCGTCCACGCAGTCGTCGACGATCTTGTACAGCAGGTAGCCGGAGCCCTTGGAGAACAGCTGGTCGCGGAACTCCTCGTTCGTGCGGCAGCGCTCGAACAGGTAGCTGATCGGGTCCAGCGGCTCGTTCGGGATCGTGATCAGGAAGTCCGGGCCGACGAAGATGTCCACCTCGGCCGCGTTGAGCCGCGAGACCTTCTTGTCGTAGCGCGGGAAGTGGAGCACGATGAACAGGTACTCGTCGTACTCGTCGACCTTCGGCCGCTGGTTGCGCGAGCGGATGTCCTCGAGGTCGAGGGCGTGGAAGTCGAAGTGCTCCTCCAGCCACGCCTGCTCGAGCGAGCGCGGGCGCTCGACGTTGAACCAGCGCAGGCCGGGGGACTCGATGATCTCGACGCGCGGCTCGGTGCGCTCGGGGGTGACCTCAGCGGTCGCGCGACCCCGGCGACCGAACGGGCTTCTGGGCAGGCTCGGCATAGCCGGGACTGAGCGGATCGTCGGTCGGGGGCAGCATTTCCCAGAGTCTACTTCGCGGCTCAAGGAAATTCGCTACGCTTCCGACACATAGCTGGACGCATCCAGAGGGGGGGAGGGATTGGCCCTATGAACCCCCGCCAACCTGCTCCCGGTCGCACGCCGGGAAGAAGGTGGCAATTCCATCAGGCTCCAACGAGAAAGCCTGGGAGATGCGGTTGGGGTTCACCCGGTGCATCTGCCGAAGAAGACTCCGCCGCACACCCGGGCGGAGGATTCAAATCACATGCCGGCTGATGCCCTGAAGTGCAAGGAATGCAAGACCGAGTACCCGCTCGAGGCGCGCTTCGTCTGTGAGCGCTGCTTCGGTCCGCTCGAGGTCAGCTACACGCTGCCCGAGGGGGACCCGGAGTCGCTGCGCCGCAAGATCCAGGCCGGGCCGCACACGATGTGGCGCTACGCGGACTTCCTGCCGCTCGAGGGTCCGGCGCGCAGCGCGCTGCCGACGGGTTGGACGCCGCTCGTGAAGGCCGACCGCCTCGCCGCCAAGCTCGGCCTGCGCGAGGTCTACATCAAGAACGAGACGGCGAACCCGACGCACTCGTTCAAGGACCGCGTCGTGTCCGTCGCCCTGGCGCGTGCCAAGGAGCTCGGCTTCGACACGCTCGCGTGTGCCTCGACCGGCAACCTCGCCAACGCCGTCGCCGCGCACGCCGCGGCCGCCGGCCTGCCCGCCTACGTGCTGATCCCGCACGACCTCGAGGAGCAGAAGATCCTCGCCACGGGCGCCTACGGCGCGCAGATCGTCGCCGTCAAGGGCAACTACGACGACGTCAACCGGCTCTGCACCGAGGTCTCGGGCGAGCGGCCGGGCTGGGCGTTCGTGAACATCAACATGCGGCCGTACTACGCCGAGGGCTCCAAGACGCTCGCGTTCGAGACCGTCGAGCAGCTCGGCTGGGAGCTCCCGGACCGCGTCGTCGGCCCGATCGCGTCCGGCTCGCAGTTCACCAAGCTCGCGCGCGGCTTCCAGGAGTTCATCGACGCCGGGCTGGTCGAGGGCGAGGTGCCGACGATGAACGGCGCCCAGGCGCTGGGCTGCTCGCCCGTGGCCACGGCCTTCGAGGCGGGCACCGACGTCTGCAAGCCGGTCAAGCCGGACACGATCGCCAAGTCGCTCGCGATCGGCAACCCGGCCGACGGCCCGTACGCGGTCGAGCTCGCGCGCCGCACCGGCGGCAGCATCGACTCGGTCACCGACGACGAGATCCGCGCCGGCATCCGCCTGCTCGCGGAGACGACCGGCATCTTCACCGAGACCGCCGGCGGCGTCACGATCGCGACGCTGGCGAAGCTCGCCGCCCGCGGCGACATCGGCGCGGACGAGCGCGTGGTGGCGATGGTCACCGGCGACGGCCTGAAGACGATCGACGCCGTCCGCGACACGTTCGAGGTCACCACGATCCCGGCGGACATCGACGCCTTCGACGAGCACTTCGCTCCGGTGGGGGTGTAAGCCATGGCGGTCACGGTCAAGCTCCCCACGCAGCTGCGCGACGCGGCCGGCGGCAACACCTCGGTGACGGTCGAAGGGGGCACGGTCGGCGAGGCGCTCGACGGGCTCTACTCCGAGCACAACGAGCTGCGTGAGCGGATCGCCGACGGCGACGGCTCGCTCCGGCGCTTCGTCAACGTCTACCTCAAGGGTGAGGACATCCGCTTCCTCGACGGCCTGGACACGTCGGTGTCCGATGGCGACGAGGTGACGATCCTCCCGGCGGTGGCGGGCGGATGACCCGCATCGACGAGCAGCTGGGGACCGAGCCGATCGTCTCGTTCGAGTTCGGCCCGCCGCGCTCGGTCGAGGCCGAGCTCGCGTTCTGGACGGCGATCGAGGAGCTCGCGGCGCTCGAGCCGGCGTTCGTGTCGGTCACCTGCGGCGCGGGCGGCTCCACGCGTGACCTGACGCTCGCGGTCGTCCGCCGCTTGGCGCACGAGCGCGGGCTGGAAGCGGTCCCGCACGTCACCGCGACCGGCTTCACGCGCGACGAGCTCGTCGCGCTGCTGGCCGAGGCCGCCGCGGGCGGCGCGGACAACGTGCTGGCGCTGCGCGGCGACCCGCCGCGCGGCGAGACGACCTGGCGCGCACCCGAGGGCGGTGTGAAGTCGTCGCTGGAGCTGACCGAGCTCGCCGCCGCGGCGGGCCTGTGCGTGCTCGGCGCGGCGTACCCGGAGCCCCACGCCGACTCGCGCGGCTGGGCCGACGACCTCGCGCACGTGCGCGCGAAGGTCGACGCCGGCGTCCGCGTGCTCGTCACGCAGCTGTTCTTCGACAACGACGACTACCGCCGCTACGTCGACGGCCTGCGCGCGGGCGGCGTCGACGTGCCCGTCCTCCCGGGGATCATCCCGATCACGAGCATCGGCCAGGTCGAGCGGATCACCGCCCTGTGCGGTGCCACCATCCCGCCGGCGCTGCGCCGCGAGCTCGAGACCCGCCAGGACGACCCGCGCGCCGTCGCCGAGCTCGGCGTGGCCTACGCCACCGCGCAGGCCGCCGAGCTGCTGGGGGAGGGCGCGCCGGGGGTGCACCTCTATACGCTCAACCGCTCTCCGGCGACGCGGGCGATCGTGTCCGCGCTCCGGGCGGCGGGCGTATTGCCCGCCGCGACGCGAGCGGCGTAGAGCTCAGGTCGGGTGGCGCGCACCTGCGGAGGGCGCGTCACCCAACGACTTCGAGGCCCGCCGGCTCAGGTCACAAACGGGCTCGTCGGGACACTTCGAGGTGATGGGCGATTCAGACCTCGAGATCGACCGCGCTCTGCTGCGCCGCGCGCGCAGCGAGCCGGAGGCGTTCGGCGAGTTCTATCGCCGCCACATCGATTGGGTCATGGCGTTCCTCTCGCGACGCGTCGAGGATCCGGAGCTCGTGGCGGACCTCGCTGCCGAGGCGTTCGCGCGCGCCCTGATCGCGCTTCCAGGGCTCGATCTGGCGAAGAGCGTCCCCAACGCCTGGCTGTTCGGCATCGTCAACCACCAGGTGCACGCGTACTGGAAGCGGGGACGCGTCTCGCGCCGCGCGCAGAAGCGCCTGGCGATGGAGCGCCACGCGCTCGACGACGACGAGCTCGCGGCGATCGAGCGGCTCGCGACGGAGCCGGTGGCCGTGACGCTGCTCGGGCAGCTTCCCGAGGACCAACGTGACGCGGTTCGATCGCGCGTGCTCGACGAGCGGAGCTACCAGCAGATCGCCGTTGAGCAGGGCGTGCCCGAGGCGACGATCCGCAAGCGTGTCAGCCGCGGGCTCGCCCAGCTTCGAGCCCAACTGGGGGATGATCGAGATGGCTGACTTCCGGACGAGGCTCGAGCGCGAGCTGGTCCAGGCCGCGGCACGGCCCAGCCGTCTGCGGTACGCGCGTTCTCCGCTACCGGGCGCTCGGGGGGCCACCGCCTTCCTCGCGTTCGTCGCCGCCACCCTGGCGGTCGTCGGCACCACGCTGATGGGAGGGAACGTCGGTCCCGCGGAAGAGCGGTCGGCCGGTCCACGAGACGAAGGCATCCGTGTGTCTCCGCGTGACGTGCCGCTGCCGTCGTTCGGCGTGCTGTCGGACGCCTCGAGCCACGCAACGCCGTCGCTCATCGCCGCACTGCGCGCAGACGCTGGTCTCAAACACCTGGACGTCGCCTGGGACGAGCTCCGCGTCGCGTCTCGCACGGGGAGCCCGGACATCTACGTGGCGCCTGCCCGAGACGGGCACATCTGCCTCTTGGCAACGGTCACGGGGGAGTCGCCGGAGTTCGCGTGCAAGGGTGTCGCGGAGGCGGCTGCAGAGGCGCTCACCCTCCGTCTGCCCGGCCGCGACGCGTCGACCCTGATCGGCCTTGCCCCTGACGGGGTCGCGGGCGTCGCCATCTCGGCCGACGACGGATCCCGGGTCGTGGTCCCCGTGCTCGAGAACACGTTCGTCGCCTCCCCGGTGGCTGAGCAAGTCACCGTGCGCTGGGAGGGCGTCACGCGCAGTGACACGACGCCGGATCCGGTACGGGTCTTCTCCCGCGTGGCTCAGCTGCCGACGACGGCCAGCCGCGAAGCAGATCGTCTGCGCGAGAACATGGCACGTGTCGCGCAGGACCGGTTCGCCGAGATCCGGGTCGCGCTCCAAGCCGGCAGCGACACGGTGTACGTCGCGTGGGGCAAGCAGAAGGTGTGCCTCTGGCATTCCCGCGGCAGCGGTGGCGTCATGGGCTGTTCGACGATCTCGCAGGCCGCGGATCCGAGGACGCCCCTGGTGGTCACGACGCAGAGCCGCGAGGGCGGCTCTCGGGACTTCTTCGCGCTGGTGCCCGATGCGGTGACCGGAGCGCTCGTGCCCCGCGCCGGCGGTTCTCCGGAGCGCGTGTACCCGACGGCGAACGTCCTCGCGGGAACCGGGCCGGCCGGCGGACGAATCGAGCTGCTGGCAACCGACGGGAGGGGGACGATCTTGATTCCTCGTCGCTGACCGCCGGAGGGTCGGCGCATCAACGCAGGTGAGCAAGGCAAACGGCAGATCCGACTGAATGGTCCGATCTCGACAAAGTAATGGTCACAAAGTTCTCGTTCGGGACTCTTCGCCTATATGCGACGACGTCCTTCGGTCGTTAGGCGGGAGTCGAGCGGGCTCGCTCACACCCACGAGCCCCGCCCGACGCGGCACCCGGCACAACCCAACGCGACCGATGTCTCCTGACTTGGTCCAGGACGGCGCGTCGAGGAGGACGCGGCGTCGCCAGGTTTCCTTCCTACTGAGAACGAGGCCCCACAACACATGTCGCAGCTATCACCCTTTCGAGCTGTACTCGTCACGGCCGTCGCCTCGGCGTTGCTGGCCGTGGTCGCCGCGGCTCCGGCTTCCGCGGCGTTCGACACCTACATGGGTGTCCAGGGACTGTCGGCCGGCAACGCGTACGCGTCCGCGTCCGCGCACACGAACATCTCGTCCAGCGGCGCAGACGTCGACCACACCGCCTGTCCGGGATACGGGCTCGGCTGGGGCGGTTACACGTCCACGCCGTTCTCCGGCGGTAACAGCATGACCTATGCCGTCTGCGGCTACACGCAAGGCAACCAGACCGTCTTCTGGCACAACGTCAACGGCCCGTCGTCCTCGAGGCACGGGGCTGTCTACAACCCGAACAGCACGACGTACGACAACTTCACTTGGGCGATCTACTACTGGTGATCAAGATGACCGCTTCGCACTCCTTCACACGTGCCGCGGGCGCGGCCGTCGGCCTGGCCGTGCTGCTGGCGCTCTACTTTCTGCTCGGTCCGGCCTCGGCGCCGCGCGTGGTCGCCGCGGCGTCGGCGGGGGCCGGGAACGCGGCCTCCGCGGCGGCGGATGGCTACTCCGTCCTGGAGCGTCCGGCCACGCCGGACGACGACATCTCGCGATGGGCCACGCCGGCCGCGGCGCGCCGGCTGCAGGGCCCAGGAATGGACCCGAGCCTCAGGTTCGAGGACGCGCGGGTGGTGTATCGCGACGACACGCGCTCGGTGGCGATCGTGCCATCGTCGACCACGCCGTGTCTTGTGACCCAGTTCGGCAACGGCTCCGGCGGGATCACCTGCAGCCCGACGTTGACCTACGGCAGCTCGTTCGGCGTGGTGCCCGACTCCGTCAAAGAGGTGGAGTTCACGCTGACCGACGGCTCGGTCGTCTCCCACGCCGTCCAGGGCAACGTGTGGCACTCGCCGGCGGAGGCCGCCAGCGTGCGCTACGTCATCGCCGGAACGTCGACGGACCTGGCTCTGATGCCCCTCAGCTCGCTTCCGAAGGACGCGAAGCTCTCGCGGTGGGGGACGGTCTCGAGCGCCACGACCGAAGGCTGAGCCTGGGGGCGCGAGTGTCCCGGCCGCGACGCTGGGGCACTCGCGCGACACGCGGGGAGACCAGCGCCGCGCGCTGGACGCCGCCCCACGTGATCTGCCCACGGACGTTGATGGACGGAGATCGACGACGTCCAGCCTCCGCGGAATCAGTCCCGGTGCACAGACCAGGCAATCCACGCCCGTAGCTGCCAGCTTGCGCGCCAACACGAACCCGGTCGGCCCGGCTTCATACATCGCGCGCACCGACCCACCCAGACTGGCCGCGAACGCCACCGCGTCGTCGCTGCCGGGCACCCCCAGGATTGCGGTCCCCGTCGAGGGCTCAATCCTCGACGGTCAACCCGCGCATCTCATGCGCGGGTGCCGACCCTCACACCCGACCCGGACAGGACCGCCGCTCAGGACGACGGTCCATACGGTCTAGGCCGAGGCTGTGCGCGGCCGAAAGTCGTCGGCCGTGACCAGGTCGAGCTCGAGCGCGTGCCCGAAGCAGGTGGCGAGCGCCTCCATGCTCTCGGCGACCGAGCGCTCGTAGCCGTCGACGATCGTGGCGCGGAACTCGGCCTGCTGGCGGTCCAGCTCCTTCATGTCGGCGCGCGTGTGCGGCGCCTTGGTCCACGTCTGGCACTCGGAGCAGCGCAGCTCGACGAGCAGGACGTCGGAGCCCTTGGCCTCGCAGCGCAAGGGCTGCAGGAAGGTGGACCCGCACTGCGGGCACATGGTCATCGCGGCCACGGGGGCGAACCTATTCGGCGGTTCGGACGGAACGGCCGATTACCCGGGCACATGGACGCCCCGAAGCCCCAGCCGGACGGCACCCCGCAGGACGACCTCGATGCCGAGCGCCTCGCGGAGCTGACGAAGATGAGCCTCGACGCCTTGCGGACGTTCTTGGACTTCCACACGGGCAGGCGCGCGCTGCGCCGCGACCCCGCCGAGTAGGGGCCGCGGCGCAGGCTCAGCGCATCCCTAGGGCGTGGTCGTCGACAGCGTGAACGTCAGCGTCTTGGAGTAGGCGCCGGTCCGCAGGGCGTCGGTCGCCTTGATGAGCTGCTTGAAGGTCACGGTGACCTCCTCGTTGGAGACCGGGCCGGCCCAGCTCGTCTTGCCGAGCTCGACGCGCAGCGGCTCCGGCAGCGTGAACGCGCCGTTGGTGAGGCGGCCGGGGTCGCTGACCGCCAGCGTCGCGTCGCCCGCGGTGCTGACGACGGTCGCCTTCGTCGAGGCCGTGTACTCGCGGTCGACGCCCGGCTGGAACGAGCCGAGGCTCGGGACCGCGCCCAGGGTGAGCGCCAGCGTCGCGGGCACGGTGCCGGACACCGTCCCCGGGGCCGGCGTGCTCGCGAAGAACGCCTGCGGGGTCATCGTCGGCTTGCTCGGGGTCTTCAGCCACTGGGTGAAGAACGTGTCGAGCTTGGCCAGGTTCGACGCCTCGAAGCCCGCCTGCTGCTGCGCGACCTTCTTGGCGAGTGCGATGAACTCGTTGATGTTGATGTCCGCGTAGCCGTGCTCGTCGAGCAGGGCGCGCTGGAAGCCGTAGAACGCGGCGTCGCCGACGATCTGCCGGTAGGCCTCGAGCATCAGCGCCGGGCGCGTGTAGACCGGGAACGTGTCGAACAGGTTCGCCCCGCTCGCCAGCGCCGCCGGCGCGACGTTCCAGCGCGTGGGCTGCGACGTCGAGTTGTAGTTGCTGGTGAACTGCTGCGCCGTCGTGGTCGCGCTGCCGTTGAGCTTGTTCGCGAAGTGCCAGGCCCACCAGGTGGCCCAGCCCTCGTTGAACCAGATCTCCTCCCACGTCTGCGGGCCGACGCTGTCGCCGAACCACTGATGCGCGATCTCGTGCGCGAGGGTGCCCACGTTGATCGAGGAGCCGGAGAAGTGCGACTTGGTCTGCGACTCGAGGGCGTAGCCGAGCGAGGTGCGGTGCAGGACCGTGCCGTGGGACTCGTACGGGTACGGGCGGCCGATCAGGCCGGCCATCCACGTGATGATCTCGTCCTGGCGGTTGGCGGTGTTGCGCGCCGTGGTGCGCTGCGCCTCGGTGAGCGCGGCCTCGAAGGCGTCGTACACCTTCAGCGGGTCGCCGCTCTTGCCCTTGGCGGTCGAGCCGGTCCACTCGCGGTAGTCGAACACGCCGACCGTCGCCGTCGTCAGGTACGTGGCCATCGGGTAGTCGAGCGACCAGTGCCAGGTGGTGGTGCCGTCGCCGTTGTCGGTACGCGCGGCGAGCTCGCCGTTGGCCATCGACGTGTGCGTCGCCGGGATCGTGACGAAGAAGTCGTACGTCGCCTTGTCGGACGGGTAGTTGTTCGACGGGAACCACCCCATCGCGCCCTGCGGCTCGTTGACCACGAAGCCACCGGTCGGGATCCGCGACCAGCCCTCGAACGACCCGTCGGGGTCCTGGATCTCCAGCGGCGTGCCGGAGAACTTGATCAGCAGCTTGAACTCGCGGCCGTTGACGATGCCGGCGGCCGGTGTGATGACGAGCTTGTCACCCACGCGCGCGACGCCCGCGGCGATGCCGTCGATCGTGGCTTCGGAGACCGTGTACGCGCGCAGGTCGAGCGCGAGCTCGCTCAGGTTCTGCGTCGCCTTGATCGTGATCTCGGTCTGCGAGCCCGGCAGCATCGTGTTCGCCGCGGGGTCGTACTTGAACGTGTTCGTGTAGTGCAGCGTGTCGTAGCCGCCGTTGCCGAGTGCGGGCATCAGACGGTCGCCGAGGCTCCGCGAGCCCGGGCTGAACTGCTGCGCGTAGGCCGGCGCGCTGAGCGCCAAGCCTGCCAGCAGTCCTCCGACGATGGCCAAAGGCCGACCCCTCATACAAACCCTCCATCCGTGGATGCGTGCACCCCCGCACGCCCAGAGGGTCACGACGCTACAGATGAGTCAGAGGTGAGACAAGCGGACGGATGTCCATATCCATCCACACCCGATTCAACCGGGTGGCGGGATCCGCTCGTACAGGTAGGCGACGAGCTGCCGCGGGTCCTGCTCGACGTGATCGGCCCCCAGCTCCAGCGCCGTCGAACGGGTGGACGCGGTCCACACCTGCCCGCCCGCGACGACGAACGGGCGTGGCGAAAGCCGCGCGAGGCCGCCCAGGACCTCGGCGACACCGTCCAGCGCTCCGGCCGTCGCGGTCGACAGCGCGACCAGGTCCGGCTGCTCGCGCTCGACCAGCGCGAACAGATCCTCGGCGGGCACACCGGGGCCGAGCTGGATCACCTCCCACCCGTCCGCTTCGAGGAAGTCGCCGACCATGCGCGCGCCGAGCGCGTGCTGCTCACCGGGCGTGCCGGTGACCACCGCGAGCCGTCCGTCCCGCTCCGCCCGCGGCAGCCGGCGCGAGAGCCCGTCGAGGATCGACTGCGCGATCGCGGTCGCGTAGTGCTCCTCGGCGACGTTGAGCTCGCCCATCGCCCAGCGGTGGCCGACTTCACGCAGCGCCGGCGCCAGCACGGACAGGTAGAGGTCCGGCACCGGGGTGCCGTTCTCCAGTGCCGCTTCCACCACCCCGCGGGCACGCGCGGAATCCCGGGCCAGCAGGGCATCGAGGAAGTCGGTGCGATGCTCGTCCAGGCTCACGCGCCCGGAATATAACTCCGGACTTCTGGCCAGTGTCCTCCCGAAGCGGTTCACCGTAACGTCACAAACATGACGGAGCCCCAGCAGGACAAAGACCCGAAGGGCGCGCCGCTCGACGATCGCGGTGCGGCACGCCACCTCGTGCATCTCGGGATGACCCCGGACGCGGCGAAGACCTTCGCCGCGTTCCACTCCGGGGCCTACGCGAGCTTCCGCCCGCGCAGCTAGCTACCGCTTGGCCTGGACCGTCTTCGAGGTCTCGCCGACCTTGATGACGACCTTGGGCGCCCTCTTGAGGCGCTTGGCCGACTTCAGCGTGACCTTCACGCGGCCCTTGCCGCTCCAGCGCTTCGTGGTCTTCGCGCCGGAGATCTTCGCCGTGCCGGACAGCTTCGCGCTGCTCGTCGCGGGGGAGACCGCCGTGATCGTGCAGACGATCGAGCGTCCGTCCGAGGACAGGTCGCAGGTGACGCGCACGTTCGGCGTGTCGCCCTTCTCGCCCTTGTCACCCTTCGGGCCGGCCGGGCCGGTGGCGCCGGTCGGACCCGCGGGGCCGGTGGCACCCGTCGCCCCCGTGGGGCCGGTGGCGCCCGTCGCGCCGGTGGCACCGGTCGGACCCGCGGGACCCGTCGGGCCGGCGGGGCCCTGCGGACCCTGCGCACCGCTCGACGCCGCGGACACGTACAGGCCCTTGGTCGTCGCGTCCGCGTCACCCGCCGTGTTGCTGGCGGTGATGCGGGCGCTCACCAGGTGCCCGAGGTCACCGGCGGTGAGCGTGTAGCTCGACTGCGACGCGCCGGCGATCACGTCGCCGTCACGCAGCCACTGCACCGTCGTCGAGGCGGGGTTGTTGAGGAAGCCGCCGTTGACCACGGTCAGCGCGGAGCCGACCGTCGGCGACCCGCTGAGCGTCGGCGCGTTCGCCGGCAGGGGCGCCTCGACGAGCCGCGTCTCGGCGACGATGCGCACCGGGCGCTCGATCGCCTTGACGTTGCCCGCCTTGTCCTCGAGCTCGGCCTTGAGCGTGAGCGTCGTGCCCGACTGCGCGGCCGTCGGCCAGTAGCGGAACTGGAACGGGAACGACCTGTCGGTCGTGATCAGGGTGCCGTTGACGTAGTAGCGGGCCTCCTTGACGTCACCGCGCTCGTCGTAGCCCTGGACCTCGGCGTCGACCGGGCTGTTGGAGCCGATCGAGGCGTTGGCCGCCGGGTAGGTGAAGTCGCCCACCGGAGCCGTCGTGTCGGCGTCGGTCGGCAGCAGGTAGCTGAAGGCACGCGCCACGAGCGTCTCGCGCGTCGCCTGGTCGACCTGCTCGAGGCCGAAGCCGAACGTGATCGTGTCGCGGGTGGACACGGCCACGCCGCCGTTGGCGGCCTGGGCCGGCGTCGTCTGGACGTCGAGCTCGGCGCGCTCCTGGCGCAGTGGCTGCTGCGAGGTGATGCTCGACAGCGTGCGCAGGCGCGTGACCGACTTCGCGCGCGGGACCGCGGTGGTGCCGGCCGCGTCGGTGTTCGGGTCGTCGCCCGCCGCCGTGTCGACGCTGAACGGCGCCACGCCGGCGAAGATGCCGTTCCCGACCGGGCCGACCGGCGCGGCGTTGTAGGTGGTCGAGCCGTAACCGCCGGCCCGCGAGCCGACGCCGAAGAAGTACTGCTCGATGTCGTTGTTGACGTCGTGCGGGCGCAGGTAGGCCGTGCCCGGACGGTCGTCGTCGCCGCCGCCGTTGGGCGGGTAGTTGAAGCCGTACAGCGGGTCCGCGTAGAACTGGAAGCTCGAGTACGCGGTCAGGCTCGTGCTGGTGGACGCGAACGTGACGTTGGCGTTGCGCCCGTCGAGGACCGCCTTGCCGCCCTCGTTGAGGTAGTCGCGCAGCTCGAACCAACCCTTGACCGCCCACGAGGCGACCACGTTGGAGCCGGTGAAGGCCGTCGCCGTGCTCAGGTAGCGCGGGTTGGTCTCAGCGGGCTCCTGCGGGACGTAGTCGTCGCCCGTGTAGTAGTCGACGGCGTCGAAGTGCGAGAAGACGCCGAGGAACGTGGGGTTGCGCTGGCCCGCGACGCCGGCGGCGTTCAGCGGCGGCGCGTCGGTGTTGAACGTGTCGACCTCGTACCCGGCGGCCTTCAGCGCGTCCACGTGCTGCTGCAGGTAGCGCGGCGCGGTGGCGTAGCCGGCCTTGCGGTTCGGCGAGGTGCCGGTGTAGTCCTCGGCCGCGACCACGAGCACGCGCTTCTTGGTCTTGTCCTGCTGCGTCGAGGCGATCCGGTAGGAGAAGCGCTGCTGCTGCCCGCCCGCGCGGACGGTGACGGCGACCGTGTCACCGACCGTCGGCACCCGCGGCGCGGCGGCCGTGTTCCAGTTCTCCGGCAGCGTCACGCGGACGCGCTGGAAGTACGTGCCCGGGACGTCGCCGTAGCGCTCGCCGCCGAGGTAGGGCGTGGCGCGCAGCAGCTGCGAGCGCGAGGTGCCGCCCGGGCCGGAGATCGTGGCCGAGACGTCGACGTTGCCGAGCGAGCGGCGCACGACGGCCTCGACGATCTGCGGGCCGCCGTAGGAGACGTCGAACTTGGTCGGCTGGATGTCGACCGTCGGCTTGACCTGGTACTCCGCCGGGTCCTGCGTGAAGTTCGACGGCCGGTCCGGGTGCGTCGCCGAGTTGACCAGGTTCAGCGCCAGGTCGAGGTTCTTGTCGAAGACGGCGCGGACCTTGGTCTCGTCGTCCGGGAAGACGAACGAGCTGCCCGACGCGCCCGCGGTGGCGGCCGTGTCCAGCTCGGGCGTGAAGCCGATCGTGCCGTGCTGCAGGTACGCCCAGTCGACGGTCTCACCGTGGGTGACGTAGAGCTCGGACGCCTGCTGCGGCGTGTACGGGTCGACCGCGGCGTCGCCGTCGGTGCCGCTGAGCGCGCGCGAGAGGGTGTCGTCGTCGGACGGGCGGTTGGTGATGAAGCCGAAGGAGGCGTTCAGCAGCTGCGCGGCCGAGTGGTAGTTGAGGTTGTAGACCGGCTTGATCTTCTTCAGGAAGCGGTCGTACGCCGCGTTCTCGGGCTCGGAGTTCGCGTACGGGCCGCGGTAGTCCTCGGCCGACGGCGTCGGGCTGGAGCCCTCGTTGTCGAGCGCCCACTGCTCCGGGAAGTTGCGGTTCGGGTCGACGCCGTCGCCGGCGTTGCCGTAGATGCCGTCGTTGTTGTTGTCGCGCAGCGTCTTGCGCCACAGGCGGTTGGAGCTCGCCGCGCCCGGGCCGCAGAGCGCGACCGCCGCGCCGGTGCCGCAGGTGAACGTGTAGTCGTAGCCGTCCGGGTTGAAGACGGGCAGCACCCAGATCTCGGTCGTCTTGAGCAGCTCGGCGACGCGTGCGTCCCGCTTGTGCTCGAGGAACCACTTCGCCTCGCGGCGGGCGACCTCGGCCGCGATCCACTCGCGGGCGTGGTTGACGGCGCCGAAGAGCACCGACGGGCGCGTGCCGTCGGCGACGTTGCGCGCGTCGTCGGTGATCTTGATGGCGAGGATCGGCTTGCCGAGCAGCGACTTGCCGATCTCGACGACCTTGGCCACGTCCTTGTTGGCGGCGGCCTCGGCGCGCAGCTCGTCCGCGATGCCGCCGGGCTCCGAGTAGGAGCGGAAGACGTCGTAGTACGGGTTGGGGCTGTCGCCGCCGGTGGCGACGACGCCCGGCTTGTCGAGCTGCTGGGCGGTCAGCTCGACGCCCTGGGCCTCCAGCGCGGCGGCCTGGGTCTTGGTGACGGCGATCTCGAGCTTCTGCTCGCCGAGGACGCCGGCCTTGAAGCCGGCGTGGTCGAGCTCGATCCCCGAGTCGGCGACGATGCCGGCCTGCGCGTGCGACACGGTCGCCTCGTACGGCTGCAGCTTCTCGTCGGGCGGGCCGGCCGCGAGCGCCGGGCTCGCGGACAGCAGGAATACGGCGGCGGACGCCGCGAGTGCGCGGGTGCGCAAGATGGTTGACCCCCTCGATGGCAAACGGACGAGGGAGATAAATACATAAACCCGATCGGATTAGAGGTAAATGAGCGTGGAGGTCGCTCAACACCGCTCCTAGGGAGATCCCCGATGCGCCGGGTGGGCCATGACCGTAGCGTCGCCCGCCATGCTCCCCGCTCTCCGGCTCCTCTTCCTGACACTGGGCGTCCTGCTGATATCCGGCTCGGCCGCGCACGCGGCCACGAAGTCGCTCCCGCTGCCCGCCGAAGGCCAGGTCGCCGTGACCTTCGCGGGCGGCGTCAAGAGCGTGAAGGTCAAGTCCGCGCCGGCGGGCGTCACGGTGGCCGGAGGTGTCAAGGGCGACAAGCTCGCGGTGGCGGTCGTGCGCCCGCGCGGCGTGGCCGCCGGCGGCAAGGTCGTGCTCACGCTCAAGGGCAAGGTCACGGGGTTGAAGACCGTGGCGGCCGCGCTCGACGGCGGCGGCAAGGCGCCCGCCTGCTCGGGCCTCGACAAGCGGCTCGCCAAGCGCCTCGCGGGCAAGGCGGACGTGAAGGGCCTCGCCGGCGTGCTGGCCGCGAAGCTCTGCGGCAAGCCGGCGCCGGCCGACGCCGCGGCGGTGCTCACGCAACTCGGGCTGGGCGCCGCGCCCGCGCCCGCGCCGCCCGCGCCCGGTGCCGGGCCGGCCGCGCCGGCGACCGGCGGGCGGATCGCCGCGCCGCCCGCGCGCTCGACCCCGGCCCCGACCCCGACCCCACCGCCGCCCGGCAAGCCGTGCGCGAACGGTGCCGACGACGACCGCGACGGCCAGGTCGACGCCGAGGACCCGGGCTGCGCCGACGGCAACGACGCGTCGGAGACGGGCGAGGTCGACGTGTCCGCCGAGTGCCTTCAGAACGGCTCAGGCGCCGGCATGGGTGAGAGCACGAAGGGGCTGGGCGTCGGCATCAACCGCTGCGGCCAGTTCACGAAGGTGCGCGTGGACGCCGCGCCGGGCGTCGCCGCGTGCGAGGTCTTCACCGGCGGTCCCGGCTGGACCTGCACCACGTCCGGCGGCTACGGCGTCGCGACCGGGCCGGCCGTCGACACCGCGGACATGAACCTCACCCTCACCGGCCCTGCGAGCTGCGCGCGCAAGGTGACGATCGCCCTCTACCGTCCCGGCGGCGAGGTCGCCGAGCTGTACGGGCCGATCGCGCGCTGCAAGACGGGCAGCGACGCACCGGCGTGCTCGAACGGCGTCGACGACGACGGCGACGGCATGGTCGACGACCACTTCGCGGATGCCGCCGTCGATCCCGACCCGGGCTGCACGTCGACGACGGACACGTCCGAGAGCTCCGAGGTGCTCGCCCCGGCGTCCTGCAAGATCGCGCTGGGCCTCTGGAACGACGAGGGCGACATCGCCGGTGCGACCGCCGAGGGCTGCGGCGGCCTGCGCGGCTTCTGGTTCCGCGCGCCCGGCACCGTGACCGAGTGCGGGCACCGCTTCGGGGCGGGCGCGCTGCTCGGCTGCGAGAAGGTGCGCCAGACCGGCGGCACGATGTTCGACGGGCCGAGCTTCGACACGCTGTCGGTCTACACGGCGCTGGACGCGCCCGCCGACTGCCGGCCGATGACGCTCACGCTGATCCGCGAGGACTACAGCGTCTGGTACTACCGCGCCAAGCTGGAAGGCTGCTGAGAGCCCCGGCATGCGCACCCCCGCACGATTCTGGCGGCCGCCGATCGACGCCTGACGACCACCAGCGATCGCGCGTGGCGCGCACGCCGGGGCTCAGCGGGCGAGGTAGATCGCCCGCCAGGCCTCCCACCACGTGCCCGCGGTCGCCTCGATCGTCCGCGGGCCGGTGACGGTCACGTCGGGGCGGTTGCGGTACGGGTCCGCCTGGTCGGCGGTGTTGAGCTCGACCGTGATCGTGCACGGCGCCCCGGGCTCGTAGACCGGGGCGCGCGTGACGTCCTCGAGCGCCGCGCGGGTGGCCTGCTCGATGTCGGCGCGGGCGCGCGCGGGGGAGTGGTGGCGGGCGCTGAAGCGGCCGAGCCCCGTCTTGACCGTCAGGGTCTGCAGGCCCGGGCCGAGCAGGGCGGCGGCCTCCGCGCAGACGACGTCGTCGCCCGTGACCAGGGCGATCGGCGCGCCCCAGGTGCCGCACAGCGCGGCGTTGATGCCGACTTCGCCGACCTCGACGCCGTTGAAGAAGAGCGCGTGCCAGTTGGTGGAGCTGACCGTGTGCGAGAGCACGCCGCGCTCGGCGCCCGCCATCGCGTGCTGGCCGACGAGCAGCGCGGCGTCGCAGCCCTGCTCGAGGAAGCCGGTGTACTCCGTCCAGCGCGTCTGCACGACGAACTCCGCCCGCGGGTCCAGCCGGTCGGGCACGAGCGAGTTGAACGACCGGTCGCCTCCCGCGCCGTGGCAGTCCATCACGACCACCTCGGTGGCGCCCGCGGCGAACGCGCCGCGTACGGCCGCGTTGAGCTCCTCGGTGTAGAGGAGGCGGCCCTCCTCGTACCCGGGCGCGCCGGCCATCACCTGATCCCAGCGGCAGATCCCGGCCACGCCCTCCATATCGCTGATGACGAAGACGCGCATCCGGCGGGCGCAAGTGATATCCACTCAGCGCTCGGGAGGCAACCGGGAACCCTTTTGACCGACGTGAACTTCTGCCCCAGCTGCGGCACGCGACTCAGCGCGCGCGCATACGTCTGCCCGTCGTGCGGCGCGCGGCAGGACGAGTTCGACCTCCCGGACCACGACGAGGACCGCCCGGCGCCGACGTTCCCGACGGCCGCCGTGATCCGCGCGGTCCCGGCGCCGGACAGCACCCCACCCGCTTCCGGGCCTCCGGTCGAAGGCCTGGCGCGCGCGGCGGCCGTGGCGGCCGGGATCGCGGCCGCGATCGCGGCGGGCGTGGTGCTGCTGGCGGGGCTGCTGATCGCCCTCGTCACCCCCGACAACTCGCTGATCGGGAGCGTCGGCATCGGCACGTCGCTGCCGACCGAGACGTTCCGGCAGGCGGTCGGCACGCTGCTCGCGCCGATGGTCGACCGCAGCGACACGCTGCTCGCCGGCAGCCGCCGCCTGCACCCGCTGATCCTGCTGGCCGTCCCGCTCACGGCGCTCGCGCTCGCGGTGCGCAGCCAGCTGCACCGCACCGAGGGTGCACCGCCGCTCGCCCGCTTCGGCTGGGCACTGCTCGTCGCCCTGCCGTTCGGCGTGCTTATGTGCGTCTTCGCCCTCCTCGGTGGCAAGACGGAGCTCACCGCCGTGTCGCCGCCCCCCGGCAACGCGTTCGCGCTCGGCGTCCTCTGGGGTCTCGTCGGCGCGCTGATCGGCACGGCCGGCGTGCTGCCGTTGCGCGAGCTGGTGGCGCTGCCGCCGGCCGCCGCCCGCGCGCTCGCCGCCGCCCTGTCCACGCTGCGCCCGCTCGCGGCGGTGCTGGCGGTCTGCACGGTCGTGGCGCTGGTCGGCTGGCTCGTGCAGGTCGGCGCCGACGCGGGCGGCGTCCGCGAAGGCCGCGGCACCGCCACTGCGCTGATCGAGGAAGCCACCTACGCCGTCGACCACGGCGTGAACCTCACCGCCCTGAGCGCCGGCGTGCTGTTCCGCCCCGACGCCACCAGCGCGCTCGGCCTCCCGTTCCCCGTCGACGCGCCCGAGCGCGTCCCCGGCTCCGACGGCGCCTTCCGGATCTTCTCCTACGCCGACCGGCTGCCCGCGGCCGTCTTCTGGCCCGCGGTCACGCTCCTGCTCGCGCTGATGATCGCCGGCGCGGTCGCCGCCGGCGTCGCGGCCGCCCGCTCCGCGGGGGCCGGCACGCTCCAACGCGCGGCGGCGTGGGGCGCGATCACCGGCCCGGCGTGGGCGCTCACCATGGCCGTCGCGCTCGTCCTCGCGGGCGGCCTCTACCACGGTGACGCCGGCGACGGCTCGGCGTTCGGGATCTTCCTCGTCGGCGGCGCGGTACTCGGCGCGGCCGGCGGCGTGCTGCACGCACGACGGCGATCCACCTGACGCGCCCGGCAGGATTCGAACCTGCGACCTCGCGCTCCGGAGGCGCGCGCTCTATCCACTGAGCTACGGGCGCTCGGGGCGAGGTAGCTTAGCGGCCGAGATGCTCCTCGCGGTGATCTCCGACACCCACATGCCGCGCGGGCGGCGGCGGCTTCCGGTCGAGCACCTGGTCGGTGCGGACGCGATCCTGCACGCGGGGGACTTCATGGAGCGGTCGGTGCTGGAAGAGCTGCAGGCGCTCGGGCCGCCGGTGCACGCGGTGTGCGGGAATGTCGACGACGCGTGGCTGCGGGCCCGGCTGCCGCTGCAGCGCACCCTCGAGCTCGCGGGGGTGCGGATCGGGATGGTGCACGACGCCGGGCCGGCCTCCGGGCGGCTCGCGCGCATGCGACGGCGCTTCCCCGACGAGGACGCGGTGGTCTTCGGGCACAGCCACATCCCGCTGCACGAGACCGGGGCGGACGGCTTCCAGATCTTCAACCCGGGGTCGCCGACCGACAAGCGCCGCCAGCCGCACCACACGCTGGGGCTGGCGCGGATCGAGGATCGAAAGATCACTTTCGACTTGATCCGGCTCACATAGCAAGATACCTTTCGAAACATGGCTTTCGACAGGATGCCCGAGGTCACCGACCCGAAGGCGATGCGTGCGCTCGCGCATCCGGTCCGGATCGCGCTGCTGGAGGCGCTCACGATCCACGGGCAGCTGACCGCCACCGAGGCCGGGGAGATCGTGGGGGAGAGCCCGGCGAACGCCTCGTTCCACCTGCGCCAGCTGGCCAAGTACGGCTACGTCGAGGAGGCCGGGGGCGGCACCGGGCGACGTCGGCCGTGGAAGCGCAAGTACCTCGGCATGAGCTTCAGCGAGGTGCACGACGACCCGGAGACGGCGACCGCCGCCCGGGAGCTGAGCCGCACGATGACGCAGCGGTACCTGGCGCGCGCGGAGGAGGGGCTCGAGGAGAACCGCTCGCAGCCGCGCGAGTGGCGCAACGCCCTCGGCTGGAACCAGATGGGGCTCTACCTCACCGCGGAGGAGCTGCAGGCGCTCGGCGACGAGATCGTCGAGCTGATGCTCCAGCGGTTCGGCGAGCGCCGCGTGCGCACCGACAGCACGCCGCAGGACGCCGAGCGCGTCGAGCTCCTGACGTTCTCCTACCGCGTATGAGACGCCTGCTGGCCCACCGCGACGCGCGGCTGTTCCTCGCCGGCCAGTCGCTGAGCCT
Source organism: Solirubrobacter pauli (assembly GCF_003633755.1). Lineage (GTDB taxonomy): Bacteria > Actinomycetota > Thermoleophilia > Solirubrobacterales > Solirubrobacteraceae > Solirubrobacter > Solirubrobacter pauli. Next base: position 1,661,991 of record NZ_RBIL01000002.1, on the reverse strand, counting down.
GCTCGGCGACACCGCACTGTGGCTCGCGCTCGGGCTGTGGGTGAAGGAGCTGACGGGCTCGAGCTCGGCGGCCGGGCTCGTGTTCCTGTGCATCGTCGCGCCCGGCCTGCTGTCGCCGCTCGGCGGCCTGCTGGTGGACCGGATGCGCCGCCGCACGCTGCTGATGGTGGTCAACCCGCTGACGGCGCTGTCGGTGCTCCCGCTCCTGCTGGTCCGGGACGCGGGCGACGTGTGGATCATCTACGCCGTCGCGTTCGTATACGGCACGTCCTACGTCGTGCTCGCCGCCGGGCAGTCGGCGCTGCTGGTCACGCTGGTGCCGGGCGAGCTGCTGCCGTCGGCCAACGCGGCGCTGCAGACCGTGCGCGAGGCGCTGCGGCTGGTCGCGCCGGTCGCGGGCGCCGGGCTGTACGCCGTCGCGGGCGGCGGCGCCGTGGCGATCCTCGACGCCACCACGTTCCTGCTCGCCACCGGCGCGCTCGTGGCGCTCCGGCTGCGCGAGCCCCGGCCGGAGCCGAGCACCGGGCACTGGCTGCACGAGATCGCGGCGGGCGCGCGCCAGATCGCCCGCGTCCCCGAGCTCAAGCGGCTGGTGCTGGGCATGGCGGCGGGGATGCTCGTGATGGGCTTCGGCGAGACGGTGATCTTCGAGATCCCGCGCGCGCTCGGCCAGCCGGACTCGTTCTACGGCGTGCTGATGGCGATCGGCGGCGTCGGGGCGATCGCCGGCGCGCTGACGGCCTCGACCGTCATGCGGCGTCGCGGCGAGACCGCGCTGACGGCGCTCGGCATGACGATCTTCGCCATCGGCTGCCTGCTGATGATGGACTCCTTCGCCGCCGTGATCATCGCCGGGAAGATCCTCTTCAACTTCGGCGTGCCGTGGATGATCATCGGCATGGTCACGCTGATCCAGCGGTCGACGCCCGGGCCGCTGCAGGGCCGGACCTACGCCGCCAGCGAGTTCGCGCTCGGGCTGCCGCAGACGCTCGGGATCGCGCTCGGCGCGGGCCTGGTGGCGCTGCTCGACTACCGCCTGCTGCTGCTCACGCAGGCCGCCGTGTGCGGCGCGACCGGCGTCTACCTCCTGGTCCGGCTGTCGCACAGGCATCAGCTGGGCTGATGGCTGCCAGCAGAACCATGAGTTCGACTTGGGCTGCCGGCGCTGGCACGATGGATCCATGGAGCTCCGCCACCTGCGAACCGTCGAAGCCGTCGCCCGCCACCGCTCGCTGACCAAGGCCGGCGAGGAGCTCTTCCTCACGCAGTCCGCGGTGTCCCAGCAGATCCGGCGGTTGGAGGCCGAGCTCGGGGTCGACGTGTTCCACCGCACGAGCCGGCGCGTGGAGCTGACGGCCGAGGGCCGCGTGATCCTCGGCTACGCGCAGCGCGCGCTCGCGGAGGTCGACCGGCTGCAGGACGAGCTCGAGCAGATCACCGGGCTGCTCACGGGCGAGCTGCGGATCGGCGGCCTGTACCCGACCGGTCAATACGACCTGTTCACGATGCTCGCCGACTTCCGGGCCGCGCACCCCGGGGTCGCGATCCACATGACCGAGGGCACGCAGGACGACACGTTCGCGGCGCTCCGCGGCGACGAGCTGGACTGCGCGTTCATCGCGCACGACCCGGACGCGATCGGCGACGAGTTCCAGGCCGAGCTGGTCTTCCAGGACGAGCTGGTGGTCGCGCTGCCCGCCGACCACGCGCTGGCCGGCAAGCGCGCGGTGAGCTTCGAGGACGTCGCCTCGACCGACCTCGTCGCCTACCGCGAGAACTCCGCGATGCGGCTGCGCCTGGAGCGCAAGATGGCCGCCCGCGGCCTGCAGCCGCGCAACGCGTTCATCTGCACCGAGATGGCGGCCGTCCGCGCGCTCGCCAGCAGCGGGCTGGGCGTGGCGGTGATCCCGCGGTCCGTGGCCGAGCAGCCCGGCCCGCCGATCGAGCTGCGCCCGTTCGGCCCCGACGCGCTGACGTGGCCGGTGGCGCTGGTGTGGCGCGCCGCGCGCCGGCAGTCGCCCGCGGGCAGCGCGTTCCTGAAGGTCGCGATCGACTACGCGCGGCGCACGCCGCGTCCCGAGCTGCGCGCCGCCTGAGCGCCCCTGCCCGTCGGGCAGCGTTGTGCAGACCGCGGGGACCAGGGGCCCCGGGGCGCCGATGGGGCGCCGGGCGTCAGCTAGCCTCGCGGGCCGATGGATCTGTCGCTCCTCTTCGCGGGCACCGCGGGCTCGGTGCCCACGCCCAAGCGCGGGCTGCCCGCGATCCTGCTGCGCGCGGGCGGCGAGCGGATCCTGTTCGACTGCGGCGAGGGCACCCAGCACCAGCTGCTCCGGAGCGTCGGGCTGCCGGACCTGGACGCGATCTTCATCACCCACCTGCACCTGGACCACTGGCTCGGGCTGCCGGGGATGATCAAGAGCTTCGACATGCGCGACCGCGACTCGCAGCTGGAGATCTTCGGCCCGCCCGGCTTCATGGCGCTCTTCCAGCAGGTGATCCGGCCGATCATCGGCCGCACGAAGTACCGGCTGGACGTCGGCGACCTCGACCCGCACGAGGAGATCGGCTACGACGGGTTCGTCATCCAGGGCTTCCCGGTCAAGCACCGCGTCGAGGCGTTCGGCTACGCGATGATCGAGGACGACCGCCCGGGCCGCTTCGACGCGCAGCGCGCCACCGAGCTCGGCGTCACGCCCGGCCCGGACTTCGGCCGCCTCCAGCGCGGCGAGACCGTCGACGGCGTCACGCCGGACCAGGTCATGGGCGAGGGCCGGCCCGGCCGCCGGATCGTCTACTCCGGCGACACGATGCCCTGCCAGACGACCGAGGTCTACGCCGCCGGCGCCGACGTGCTGATCCACGAGGCGACGTTCCTGGAGGACGAGCGCGCCCGCGCGCGCGAGACCGGCCACTCCACCGCCGCCCAGGCCGCCCGGCTCGCCCTCGACGCGAAGGTCAAGCTGCTCGCGCTCACGCACCTGTCCACGCGCTACTTCCCGCGCGAGATCCGTGACGAGGCGCGCGCGACCTTCGAGAACACCGTCGTGCCGCGCGACTTCGACGCGATCGAGGTGCCGTTCCCCGAGCGTGGCGAGCCGCAGCTGGTCAAGTACGAGCCGGAAGCGTCCTGAGCCGCTGCTAGGTTGACGGCGTCCCTTTAACCCGGTCCGGAGAGGCCAGGAAGGAACCGCGTGTCAGAACCCAAGATCGTCCTCGACGAGGACGACATCCGCCGCACGCTCGTACGCATCGCGCACGAGGTCGTCGAGAAGAACAACGGCCGTCCGGTCGCCCTCGTGGGCATCCACCGGCGCGGCGCGTTCCTCGCGAACCGCCTGCACCAGCTCGTCTGCGACCTGCTCGACCAGCAGGTGCCGCTCGGCGACATCGACATCGCGTTCTACCGCGACGACATCGCCAGCCGCCGGCCCGACCCGCACGTGAACGCGTCCAACCTCGACTTCCGGCTCGAGGACTACACGGTCGTGCTCGTCGACGACGTGCTCTACACGGGCCGCACGGTCCGGGCGGCGATCGAGGCGCTGTTCGACTACGGGCGCCCGCAGCGCGTCCAGCTCGCCGTGCTGGCCGACCGCGGCCATCGCGAGCTGCCGCTGCGCCCCGACTACGTGGGCAAGAACCTGCCGACCGCGCGCGCCGAGCGCGTCAACGTCCGCGTCGCCGAGATCGACGGCGTCGACGAGGTCACCATCACCGAGCTCGAGGAGGCGTTCGCCTGATGCGGCACCTGCTGTCCATCAACGACCTCGACCGCCAGGGCATCGAGCAGATCCTGGACCGGGCGAAGACGTTCACCGAGGTCTCCGAGCGCGAGATCAAGAAGGTCCCCGCGCTGCGCGGCCGTCGCGTCCTGAACCTGTTCTACGAGTCGAGCACGCGCACGCGCTCCTCGTTCGAGCTGGCCGCGAAGTCGCTGAGCGCCGACGTGATCAACTTCGCCGCCTCGGGCAGCGCTGTGGACAAGGGCGAGTCGCTCAAGGACACGGTCCAGACGCTGTCCGCCTACCGGCCGGACCTGATCGTCATCCGCACGCCGTTCGTCGGCGCGGCCGAGCTGGTCGCGGGCTGGACCACGGCCGGCGTCGTCAACGCCGGCGACGGCAAGCACGAGCACCCGACCCAGGCGCTGCTCGACGTCTACACGCTGCGCGAGCGGCTCGGTTCGCTCGAAGGCGCGAACATCTGGATCGTCGGCGACATCACCCACTCGCGCGTCGCCCGCAGCTGCATCCTCGCGTTCCAGATGATGGGCGCGAAGGTCACGGTCGCCGGCCCGCCGACGCTGATCCCGCGCGGGATGGAGGCGCTGTGCGAGGTCCGCTACGACCTCGACGACCTGGCCGAGGCCGATGTCGTCTACGCGCTGCGGATGCAGAACGAGCGGATGACGGACTCGTTCGTCCCGTCGCTGCGCGAGTACGCGGCCCGCTACCAGATCGACGGCCGCCGGCTGCACCCGCGCCAGGTGCTCATGCACCCCGGCCCGGTCAACCGCGGCGTGGAGCTCGCCGCCGAGGTCATCGACTCGCCGCAGGCCGTCATCGGCCAGCAGGTCGAGGCGGGCGTCGTCGTCCGCATGGCCGTGCTCTATGACCTTCTGACGGGCCGCAACGCGCCGAAGCCCGCCATCACGACCGCCGTTCCCGCCTAGGACTTCATGCTCGACCACCGACCCACCCCGCCCGCCGACGTCCTGATCAAGGGCGCCCACGTGCTCGATCCCCGTACGGGGATCGACGAGCGCGTCGACGTGCGCATCAAGAGCGGCCAGATCGCCGAGATCGGCGCCGACCTGGCCGCCGACGGCGCCGAGACGCTCGACGGCGCCGGCCGTCACCTCTTCCCCGGCTTCGTCGACCCGCACGTGCACCTGCGCGTGCCGGGCCAGGAGCACAAGGAGGACCTCGAGACCGGCACGCGCTCGGCGGCCGCCGGCGGCTTCGTCGCGATCGTCGCGCAGCCGAACACGACGCCCACCGTGGACTCCGCGCCAATCCTGCGCTCCCTGCGCGAGCAGGCCCGCCGCGAGGCGCGCATCCCCGTCGGCTTCCTCGCCAGCATCACCCGCGGCCTCGCGGGGGAGACGATGACCGAGATGGCCGAGCTGCGCGAGTGCGGCGCGCTCGGCTTCACCGACGACGGCAAGCCCGTCCACAACGCCGGGATCCTGCGCAAGGCGCTGCAGTACCAGAAGCTCGCGGGCGGCATCATCGCCCTGCACGAGGAGGACCCGACCCTGTCGGGCAAGGGCGTCATGCACGAGGGCGTCGTCTCGGCCCGCCTCGGCCTGGCCGGCATCCCGAGCATCAGCGAGTCCACGCTGATCGCCCGCGACGCCGCGATCGCCGGCTACGAGGGCGGCCGCATCCACATCCAGCACCTGAGCGCGCGCGAGTCGGTCGAGGTGATCGCTGCCGCCAAGGCCAAGGGCGTGCAGATCACGTGCGAGGCGAGCCCGCACCACCTGACGCTGACCGACGAGGCGGTCGCCGAGAAGCTGGACACGCGGCTGAAGATGAACCCGCCGCTGCGCACCGAGGACGACCGCCAGGCGCTCATCCAGGGCCTCAAGGACGGCACCATCGACTGCATCGCCACCGACCACGCGCCGCACGCGCGCGAGGAGAAGGAGGTGCCGTTCGAGCAGGCCCCGATGGGCACGACCGGTCTGGAGACCGCGTTCGCCGCCGTCTACACGGCGGACATCCTGCCGCTGGCGCTGCTGGTGGAGAAGCTCACGGCGGGCGCTGCGCTGCTGGACCTGCCGACGCCGGAGATCGCCGTCGGCCGCACCGCCGATCTGGTCCTGATCGACCTGAACGCCGAGTGGGAAGTCGGCGAGGCCGGCTACGAGTCCAAGAGCGAGAACTGCTGCTTCGGCGGCCGCCGCCTGAAGGGCAAGGTCGTCACCACGATCGCCGCCGGCGGCATCGTGTACCGGGAAAGGATCCTCAACGCCGTATGAGCAGCGCCTACGTCCTACTGGAAGACGGCACGCGCTTCGACGGCGAGTCCGTCGGCGCGCCCGTCTCGACCACTGGCGAGGTCGTCTTCACGACCGGCATGTCGGGCTACCAGGAGTCGATGACCGACCCGAGCTTCGCGCGCCAGCTGATCACCTTCACCACCGCGCACGTCGGCAACTACGGCGTCAGCGAGCAGTTCATGGAGTCCGACCGCATCCACGCGGGCGGGGCGATCATGCGCGCCGCGGTCGACTACGACGACGCGCCGGCCGCCGAGCAGGGCTGGCTGAGCTGGCTCAAGGCCAACGGCATCCCGGGCATCGCGGGCGTGGACACGCGCGCGCTCGTCCGCCACATCCGCACCGCGGGCTCGATGCGCGGCGGCATCTTCACCGCCGACGTGCCCGTGAACGAGGCGCGCGAGCGGATCGCCGCCGAGCCGAGCATGGTCGGCCGCGACCTCGCGCGCGAGGTGACGATCGCCAAGCCCACGATCTTCGCGGGCGAGGGCGACGGCCCGCGCATCGTCGCGCTGGACACGGGCATCAAGCGCTCGATCATCCGCAACTTCACCTCCCGCGGCGCGACGCTCGAGATCTACCCGTGCACGACGTCCGCCGAGGATCTCCTGAAGGCCGACCCGGATGGGTTCTTCCTCGTCCCGGGTCCGGGCGACCCGGCCGCGCTGGACTACATCGTCGAGAACATCAAGACGCTGCTGAGCACCAAGCCGGTGTTCGGCATCTGCCTCGGCCACCAGCTGCTCTCGCGCGCTGCCGGCCTTGAGACGTTCAAGCTCCCGTTCGGCCACCGCGGCGCCAACCACCCGGTCAAGGACCTGCGGACCGGCCGGATCGCGATCACCTCCCAGAACCACGGCTTCGCGGTCGCGGGCACGCCGGGGGAGATCATCGAGTCCGAGCTCGGCGCCGCCCAGCTCACCCACGTGAACCTCTACGACAACACCATCGAGGGGATCCGCCTGCTCGACGTTCCCGCCGGCTGCGTGCAGTACCACCCCGAGGCCGGCCCCGGCCCGAACGACTCCCTCGGGCTCTTCGACGAGTTCATCGCGCTGTTCGAGGCCGCGCATGCCTAAGCGCACCGACATCCAGAAGATCCTCGTCCTCGGCTCGGGCCCGATCGTGATCGGCCAGGCGGCCGAGTTCGACTACTCGGGCGCGCAGGCGTGCAAGGTCCTGCTCGAGGAGGGCTACGAGGTCGTCCTGGTCAACTCGAACCCGGCGACGATCATGACCGACCCGGAGTTCGCGACCGCGACGTACGTCGAGCCGCTGCTCCCGGGCCCGGTCACGCAGGTGATCGAGCGCGAGCGCCCCGACGCGCTGCTGCCGACGCTCGGCGGCCAGACGGCGCTCAACCTCGCCAAGACGCTGTTCGAGGACGGGACGCTCGAGAAGTACGACGTCGAGCTGATCGGGGCGAACTACGACGCGATCAACCGCGCCGAGAACCGCGAGGAGTTCGACGCGACGATGCAGGCCGCCGGCCTGCGGACCGCGCGCAACATCATCGCCACCTCGGCCGAGGAGGCCGCGGCCGCGCTCGAGTTCGGCCTGCCGCTGATCATCCGCCCGGCGTTCACGCTCGGCGGGCGCGGCGGCGGCATCGCGCGCACGCGTGAGCAGTTCGACGAGATCGTCGCGCGCGGCCTGGACGCGTCCCCGATCGGCCAGATCCTGATCGACGAGTCGATCCTGGGCTGGGGCGAGTTCGAGCTCGAGGTCATGCGCGACCACGCGGACAACGTGGTGATCGTCTGCTCGATCGAGAACATCGACCCGATGGGCGTCCACACGGGCGACTCGGTCACGGTCGCGCCGCAGCAGACGCTGAGCGACCGCGTCTACCAGAAGCTGCGCGACCAGGCGATCGCGGTCATCCGCGCCGTCGGCGTCGAGACGGGCGGCTCGAACGTCCAGTTCGCGGTCAACCCGGCGACCGAGGAGATCGTCGTGATCGAGATGAACCCGCGCGTGTCGCGGTCCTCGGCGCTCGCCTCCAAGGCGACCGGCTTCCCGATCGCGAAGATCGCCGCGCGCCTGGCGGTCGGCTACACGCTCGACGAGATCCCGAACGACATCACCAAGGCCACGCCGGCGTCCTTCGAGCCCACGCTCGACTACGTCGTCGTCAAGTGGCCGCGGTTCGCGTTCGAGAAGTTCCCCGGCGTGGACTCCACGCTCTCCACGCACATGAAGTCCGTGGGCGAGGTGATGGCCATCGGCCGCACGTTCGGCCAGGCCTTCGGCAAGGCCCTGCGCTCGCGCGAGCTGGACTCGCAGCCCGACGTGTCGGGCAGCGACGAGGCGCTGTTGACGCGGCTGGAGTCGCCGAGCGCCGACCGCTTCGACCTCATCCTCGAGCTGTTCAAGCGCGGCGTCTCCGAGGGCGAGGTGCGCGCCCGGACCGGGATCGACCCCTGGTACCTGCGCGAGCTCAACCACCTCGACGACGCCTTCGAAGGCGTGCGCTCGTACCGCGCGGTTGACACCTGCGCCGCCGAGTTCGAGGCCGAGACGCCGTACTTCTACTCCGCCTGGGACCGGGCGGAGGCGAACGAGGTCCGGCGCGGCGACAAGCCGAGCGTGATGATCCTCGGCTCGGGTCCGAACCGGATCGGCCAGGGCATCGAGTTCGACTACTGCTGCGTGCACGCCGCCATGACCGTGCGCGAGTCGGGCCGGGACGCGGTGATGGTCAACTGCAACCCGGAGACCGTGTCAACCGACTACGACACGTCCGACCGGCTGTACTTCGAGCCGTTGACGCTCGAGGACGTGCTCGCGATCGTCGAGGTCGAGCAGCCCGAGGGCGTGATCGTGTCCTTCGGCGGTCAGACGCCGCTGCGGCTCGCCGCGGGGCTGGAGGCGGCCGGGGTGAAGCTGCTGGGCACGCAGCCGGATGCGATCGACCTCGCCGAGGACCGCGGCCGCTTCGGCGCGCTCCTGGAGCGGCTCGAGCTCAAGGCGCCGCCGTACGCCCTCGCGCAGTCGCCGGACGAGGCCCTGGGCGCCGCGCCGAAGGTCGGGTTCCCGCTGCTCGTCCGCCCGTCCTACGTGCTCGGCGGCCGCGCGATGGAGCTCGTCTACGACACGGACATGCTCGCCGACTACTTCGCGCGCACGCGCCCGCAAGGCGAGATCTTCCTCGACCGCTTCCTCGAGAACGCGATCGAGGTCGACGTCGACGCCATCTGCGACGGCGAGGACGTGTGGATCGGCGGGATCATGCAGCACGTCGAGGAGGCCGGGATCCACTCCGGCGACTCGGCCTGCGCGCTGCCGCCGCACTCGCTGGGCGCGGAGATGCTCGGCGAGATCCGCAGGGCGTCGAGCGATCTCGCGCGCGCGTTGGGCGTCGTCGGCCTGATCAACATCCAGTACGCCGTCTACGGCGACGACCTGTACGTGATCGAGGCCAATCCGCGCGCGTCGCGCACGGTGCCGTTCGTGTCCAAGGCCACCGGCCAGCCGCTGGCGAAGATCGCCTGCCGGGTGATGCTGGGGGAGAAGCTGGCGGGCATGGGCCTGCCGGAGGACCCCTGCGGCCCGCACGTGTCCGTCAAGGAGGCGGTGATGCCGTTCGACCGCTTCGCCGGCTCGGACGCGCTCCTCGGCCCCGAGATGCGCTCCACCGGTGAGGTCATGGGCGTCGCGACGGATTTCCCCGCCGCCTTCGCCAAGGCCCAGGCGGCGGCCGGCACGCAGCTGCCGACGCAGGGCACGGTCTTCCTCACGGTGACCGACTCGGACAAGGCGGCCGCGATGGGGATCGCCGCCCAGCTGCACGATCTCGGGTTCCGGATCGTGGCCACGCGCGGAACGGCGTCCGCGATCAAGCGGATGGGCATTCCGGTCGAGACGATCAACAAGATCCAGGATGGCTCTCCACACGTCCGCGATTGGATCGATCGGGGCGACGTCGACCTGGTGATCAACACCCCGACCGGTACCGCCGCACGCAGCGATGGGTATGAGATCCGACGGGCAGCGGTCGCGCGGGGCGTCCCGTGCATCACCACCATCGCCGGGGGGATGGCGGCCGCTCGCGCCATCGGCGCCGCCCGCTTCAGCGAGCCTCCGGTGATCTCGTTGCAAGAGCTCCACCGCAACGGGGTACACGCCTGAATCGATGGGCTAGAGTGCGCCCGTACTGAACTGCGTGCGGGCGCAGCTCCAGCTCGACCACCGGTCCAGGCCTACCTGGACGGTCGGTCCGTGCCCGAACATTGGTCCAGGGAAAAGTCCTGCAAACGCAGGACTTGCTATGCCACACCCCTCGAAGGATTGAACCTCAAGTTCAGGTGAAGCGATGTTTCTGTCAGGACCCTTGTCGGCGGCTCCCAGCGCTGTAGACTCGCCGCCCATGCCGCCAGCGACGAAGACGCCCGCCAAGCCCACCACGGCTGCCCCTGAGCGTTCCCTCGTCCAGCGCATGGAGGCACTCCAGCGCGCGAACGAGATCCGGACCAAGCGCGCGTCTTTGAAGCGTGACCTCAAGGCTGGACGGGCCAGCATCCACCTGCTTCTGATGGAGCCTCCCGAGTACATCGAGACCGCCAAGGTGTTCGACATGCTCCTGGCCGTCCCGAAGTACGGACGCGTAAAGGTGAACAAGGTCTTGCAGGTCTGCCGGATCTCACCTTCGAAGACCATCGGTGGTCTCTCAGAGCGCCAGCGCGCTGAGCTGATCTCCATGCTGCGCCGCTAGGTGCCGGGCAAGGTCTTCGTCATCACCGGCCCCTCGGGGGTCGGGAAGGGCACGCTGATCCGCACGCTCCTGGAGCGCATGCCGGATCTGGAGCTCGCCGTCTCCGCCACCACGCGCTCGCCGCGGCCGGGGGAGGAGCCCGGGGTGCACTACCACTTCCTGGACGACGTGGAGTTCGACCGTCGCGTCGTCGAAGGCGACTTCGTCGAGCACGCCGAGTACTCCGGCCGCCGCTACGGGACGCTGCGCTCCGAGCTGGAGAAGCGCGTCGCGGCCGATCACAGCGTCGTGCTCGAGATCGAGGTGCAGGGCGCGCGCCAGATCGCCCAGACCCTGCCGGACGCCGTGCGGATCTTCATCGCCCCGCCGAACGAGGAGACGCTGCGCCTGCGCCTCGTCGGCCGCGGGACGGACGCCAAGGACGAGATCGAGCGCCGGCTCGCGGTCGCCAAGGCCGAGCTGGAAGCGCAGCACGAGTTCGCGCACGTGGTCGAGAACGACCGCCTCGACGACGCGGTCTCCGCGCTCGAGCGGATCGTCCGCGGCGTCGCCTAGCGCCTGACCCGCAGCTCCCGCTCGAGGTCGAGGTAGTTGCCCTCGCGGTCCCGCAGATCGCCCCACAGCCTGACGGCGGGGCGTTTGCTCCGTGCCAGCCGGCGCAGCTCCGCGGGGCTGAGCCGCAGCTTCACGCTGCCGCCGCGGGGAGCCGCGACGACTTTCGCGGCGCGCCGGAACGGCTCGCCGTCGCCGTCGACGAACGCGGCCTGGAGCGCGAACGGCTCGCGGACCGTGATCGTGAGGCCGCGGTTGCGGCGCAGCGCCGCGAGCGTGAAGCGCTTGCCGGGCCTGGGCGTGAGCGTGACCTTCGGCGGGGTGGAGTCGCAGCCCGGGGCCACGGCAGCGCCCAGCGTCGTCCGTTGGAGTCGGCCCCGGCTGCCGAGCCAGATCCCGCCGTCCGGCGTGAGCTCGACCTCGTGGGCGGGGATCGAGGTCGGGATCAGCGAGACGGAGCGGTCGGCGTTCGCGCGGGCGAGGCGGCAGCGGCCGGTCGTGAACCAGGCGGTGCCGTCGGGCGCGACGGCGACGTCGTACGTGCGCTCGATCCCGCGCAGCCGGAGGGTGCGGCCGTCGGCGGCGATGTGGCCGCCACCGGGCGCGTACGACGAGCTGAACCACATGCCGCCGGTCGCGTCGGGCACCAGGCGCTGGACGTAGTCGGCCGACTGAGCGATCACGGCGGGCGTGCCGCCGCGGGGCCAGCGGACGACGCCGCAGCCGCTCGCGAAGAACCACATCGCGTCGTCGCTGGCGCGCGCCAGAGTCTCCACGCGGAAGTACGCGCAGCCGGGCACGGTGACGTCGGCGGTGGTGATGGTGCCGTCCGGCGCGACGTGCTGGATCTGGTCCTCCTCCGTCTGCATCCAGCCCGTCCCGTCGGGGCCGGTGGCGAGCGCGGAGCCGAACGCGTCCGCGGCGACGGTGGTCAGCGCCCCCGCGGCGTCGACGCGCTCGATCGAGATCCCGGACAGCAGCCACGGCAGTCCGTCGGGGCCGAGGACGAGCGCGTTGAGCGGCGGTAGCGCGGGCGTCGTGCGCACGGTCCCGTCGGGCGCCACGCGGCGGATCTCGACGCCGTCACGGGTCCAGACGCTCGCCCATGCGCCCCCGTCGGGGGTGGTGAGGACCGTGTCCAGGCTGTCGCCGAGGCCCAGCCGGAAGACGTCCTGCGCCTGGGCGGGCGCGGCCAGGACCAGGGAGGCGACGATCGTGGCGAGCACCTTCATGGCTTCAGCCTTAGCTCGTGCTCGAAGCCGCCCTCGTTGCCCTCGCGGTCGCGCACCGTCCCCACCAGCGCCAGCGGCTCGTCCCGTTGGCGGGCGAGGTCACGCAGCTCGTCCACGTCGAGGGCCATCCGCACGGTCCGTCCGCCGCGGGCGGTGACGGACGTGTACACGTGCCCGAAGCTGTAGTCACCCGGGCCGTCGAACACGTACGCCTCGACCTGGAACGGCTCCCCGACCGTGAGCTTGAAGCCGCCCTGGCGACGCAGCGCGGCCAGGCTGACGGGTTTGGCCGGATCGGGCACGATCCGCACGGTCGGCGGCGTGTCGTCGCAGCCCGCGGCCGGGGCGTCGAGCGTGGTGTGGCGCACGCGGGACGGGGTCGCGAGCCACAGGCCGCCCGCCGCGTCGAAGTCGACGAGGGTGGCCGGGACCGCGATCGGATGCCGGCTGACGCGCCCGTCCGCGGCCGCGCGCGTGAGGAAGCACTGCCCGGTGGCGTAGTAGGCGCTGCCGTCCGGAGCGACCGCGACGTCCCGGGTGCCGAGGTGTCCGGGCCGCTTGAGCAGGGTCACGCGCCCGCTCGTGTCGACGTGCCCGCCGCCCGGGCCGATGTGGACGGAGAACCAGATGCCGCCGTGGGCGTCGGGGGCAAGGATCGTCCCCGCCTCGTCGGGGTTCGCGACGACCGTCGGCGTGCCGCCCGGCGGGACGCGGACGAAGCCGCAGTGGGAGGCGTAGAACCAGATCGCGCCGTCAGCCGCACGTGTCAGCCCGTGCGGATACGCCTTCGGACAGCCGGGGATGGCGAGGTCCAGTGGCTGCGCCGTGCCGTCGGCCGCAAGGCGCGCGCCGTTCTCGCCGTCGAACACCCACGCCGTGCCGTCCGGGGCGGTGACGAGCTCGTCATAGCCGGCCGCGACCGGCGTGCGGGTCGCGAGGCCGTTGCCGTCGATCCGCAGCAGGTCGGGACCGTCGAGCAGCCACGCCCGCCCGTCCGGCCCGAGCCCGCCACCCACGTACGCCGATGTCCGCGTCGAACGCTGGGCGCCCTGCGGCGTGATGCGCACCACGCGCGAGCTCCGCGTGGCGCTCACGTGCGCCCAGGCACCACCGTCCGGTCCGACGATCAGCTGCCGGACGGACGACTTCAGGCCGACGCGGAGGTCGGCAGCGTGCGCGGGAGCCGCGAGCGCTAAGAGGGCGATGATCGTGCAGAAGGCTCTCACCGGAGCCGTCGTACCCGGAACGCGCGTCAGCGCGTCACGCGGAACTCGGCGTAACGCATGTCCTCGTTGTCGTCCTCGTCGCGAAGATAGACGCCGACGTGGATCACGTCGCCGCGCTCGATGTGCCACCGACGCGGCGTCTTCAGCCGCAGCGTGCCGCCGCGAGCGCCCCGGATCCGGAACTGGCGATCCGGCCCGAGCCGAGCGTGTCTCGAGCGCCCGCCGGGGAGGAGGGCGAGCGTCGCGGACCCTCGGGCGTCTTCGTCGACGGTGACCCGGACGCCGCGCCTGATCGTTCCGTCCACGCGGATGCGGGCGGCTGGCGGTCGGTCGTCGCAGTCGTCGGTGGGGGCATCGCCGCGGGCGACGCGTCGCTCGCTCGCGAGCCACAGGCCGCCGCCGGCGTCGAACGCGAGCTCACGCGCCGGGATCGGCGCGCGGCGGCTCTCGACGCCGCCCGCCGCGTTCACGCGCAGCAGGCGACAGCTCCCCGTCGCGAACCACGGCCGGCCGTCCGGGGCGACGGCGATCGCCGTGGGCTCGCGGCTGCTGTCGAACGGACGTGGCGGCAGGAACGTCATCCGGCCGTCCGCGTCCACGTGCCCACCCAGCGACGTCGACGCGCCGAACCAGATCCCGCCGGTGGCGTCCGCGGCGAGCCCGTGCACGCCGAGGACGGGCGGCAAGACCACGGTGCGGGCCTCGCTGGTCGGTGCGATCCGCACGAGCCGGTCGCAGCCCGCGTCCGACGCCCACACGGCTCCGTCGGTGGCCCGGGTGAGGTCGCCGAGGTCCAGCGGGGTGTCGCACGCGGACAGCTCCAGCGGCGTCTGCTGCGCGGGTCCGTCGGTCGTGAAGCGCAGGAGAGCCGGCCGACGGCCGCGGGTCATCGTCCAGAGCGCGCCGTCCGGTCCGCTCACGAGGCTCGAGGGCACGTCACGCTGCGCTTGGTCCCCGTCGCCGTCACGCACACGCGTGACGGTCCCGCCGGCGTCGATGCGGTGCAGGGTGTTCTGGTAGTCGATGAACCAGAGCTGGCCGTCGGCGCCGATCGTCGTCGTCGCGGCGTAGGTCTCGAGCGTCGTCGCGCGGACCGCGCCGTCCGGCGTGATGCGCAGCGCGCGCTGACGGTTCCCGTTGGCCTCCATGACCCACGCTGCCCCGTCAGGGGCGACGTTGAGCTGGGACACGGAGCCCCCGAACGGGGCACTGAGCGCGGCCGCGACCGCGAGGGCTCTCATCGGGTCACGCGCACCCGGAACTCGTGTCCTTCCTCATTCCCTTCGTCATCGGTCACGGACACGACGACCCTGACCGTCGTCGGCGATCGTTCGATCTGGCGGCGCTCGGAGTAGGCCACCCGAGCACGGAACCGGCCGGCGCGTGGGAGGGTCCGCGTGGTCGGCGTCGCGCTGAAGGCCGGCTCCTTCACGTCGGCGGTCGTGTAGGCCGTCACGTGCGCGCGGCCGCTCACCGTGACCGGGATGCCGCGGCGCAGGGCGGCGAGCGACGTCCGCCGGGGGACGCGCACCCGCGGTGCCGAGCCGTCGCAGGTGCCGTCGAGCCCGCGGGCGAGCCGGGCCCGGTTCGCGAGCCACAGCTGCCCGGTGCCGTCGAAGGCGAGCTCCTTGGCGGCGAGCGGCGCCGGCACGTTGGTGACCTGCCCGTCGGCGCCCACGCGGGTGACGGTGCAGCGGCGGAACGCGACCCAGACGCTGCCGTCGGGCGCCGCGGCGATGTCGCTCGCGCTGCCGCGGGGCAACGTCGTCGCCAGAAGCCGGCCGTCGGCGGTCACGTGCACGACTTCGTACGGGTACCCGTCGCCCTGCAGCACCCAGACGCCGCCGGTGGGATCGGCCGCCAGCGCGTCGGCACCGCCGGGCAGCTCGACGACCACGCCGTCGCGGGTGAGGACGCGGCACTCGTCCGCGAGCCAGAGCGCGCCGTCGGCGGCGCGGACGAGCGGCGGCCGGTCCAGCCCGCGCGGGGAGCAGGGATCGTGGCCGCTCGCGGTCTGCTCGAGCCGGCCGTCGGGGCCGAGGCGGGTGAGCGTCTCCGCCTCCTCGCTCGGCCCCCACAGGGTGCCGTCGGGCGCGCTCGCGAGTGGGGCCAGGAGCCCCGGCTCGGGGACCGCGACGGTGTGCGCGGTCCCGGCCGGGTCCACCCGCACGAGCCGCGAGCGCCGGTCACCGCCGTACCAGGCGCTCCCGTCGGGGCCGAGCGCGCCGCCGTCGAGGAGCGGGAACCCGCGCGCGAGCACGGTGCGCCCGTCCGGCAGCACGCGCGCGACGTCCGTCTTGCCGCCCGGGCGCTCGACCTGCGCGTACGCGCCGCCGTCCGGCCCCGCCAGCAGCCCGTGGACCTCCTCGCGCAACCCGACGCGCAGCACGTCCGCGGCGCTCGCGGAAGTGCTGCACATGAGGAGGATCGCCGCAGCTAGAATGGCGGTGTGATTTCTCCGCGCGTAGACCGCCTTCTCGAGCATGTCGACTCCCCGTACGCGAGCGTGATCGTCGCCGCCAAGCGCGCGCGGCAGATCAACTCGTACTACCACAACCTGGGTGAGGGCACGTTCGAGGAGTTCCCGCCCCCGATGGTGGACACCGCGTCGAAGAACTACCTGACGATCGCGCTCGAGGAAGTCGCGACCGGCAAGGTCGCGTACCGCTACCGCTAGGAGCGCCCATGCCGCGCATCCTCCTCGGTGTGTGCGGTGGGATCGCGGCCTACAAGGCGCTCGAGTTCACGCGGCTGGCCCTGAAGGCCGGCCACAGCGTGCGCGTGGTGCAGACTGAGGCGGCCACGCGCTTCGTCGGGCCGGCCTCGTTCGCCGGCATCACCGGCGCGCCCGTGCTCATCACCGAGTGGGAGCCGGACCCGCTCCGCGGCGTCTTCCCCGGCGACCCGCTGCCTGAGCACGCTCCGCTCTCGCACCTGGCGCTGGTCGAGCGCGCGGACGCGTACCTGATCGCGCCCGCCACGGCCGAGACGCTGGCCAAGCTGGCGAACGGCCTCGCCGACAACCTGCTGACCGCCGCGGCGCTGGCCTGCAAGCGACCGCTGATCGTCGCTCCGGCCATGAACAACGCGATGTACGAGCATCCCGCCACGCAGGCGAACCTCGCGACGCTTCGCGCGCGCGGGGTCACGGTGCTCGAGCCCGGCGTCGGACCGCTGGGTTCGCCCGGGGAGTTCGGGGTGGGGCGCCTGCCCGAGCCGCCGGAGCTGCTCGCCGCGGTCGAGGACGTGCTGGCGGGTGGGGGCGCGCTGGACGGGCTGCGCGTGTTGATCAGCGCGGGCGGTACGCGCGAGCCGATCGACGCCGTGCGCTTCATCGGCAACCGCTCGTCGGGCCGGATGGGGTTCGCGCTCGCCGAGGCGGCCAAGCGCCGCGGCGCCAACGTCACCGTCGTGGCGGCGAACGTGTCGCTCCCGCGCGCGCCGGGGATCGAGTATGTGGACGTGACGACCGCCGCTCAGCTCGCCGACGCGTGCTCCGAGCGCTTCGACGCGTGCGACGTGCTGATCATGGCCGCCGCGGTCGCCGACTACCGGCCCGAGGAAGCCCACGGCGGCAAGCTCAAGAAGGACCAGACGGGCGCGGAACTGAATCTGCGGCTCGTCCGTACAACGGACGTGCTCTCCTCGCTCGCGGATCGTCGTCGCCCCGGCCAGCTGCTCGTCGGGTTCGCCGCCGAGCACGGTGACGGTGCACTCGCTTACGGTCGCTCCAAGCTCGAGCGCAAGAAGTTGGATGCCGTCGTCGTGAATGACGTGAGCGGTGCCGGCATCGGGTTCGACGCCGCGGACAACGAGGTGTGGATCGTCACGGCCGACGGCGAGCATCACGTCCCGAAGACGTCCAAGGACGCGGTCGCGGCCGCCATCTTGGATTCCGTCTTGAGCCGCTCTTCATCAAACGACACAAAGGTCCGCTGAATGGAACCCCTCGAGGAAGCCGTCCCCGAGCGCCTGGCGCAGGCGGAGATCGACACCGCGGTATCCGTCGCGCGCCGCATCACGGAGAACATCCGCAAGGCGGTCCAGGTCCGTGACGAGGTCCTCGAGCACGTGACCGTGACGATGCTCAGCGAGGGGCACATCCTGGTCGAGGACTACCCGGGGGTGGGCAAGACCGCGCTGGCGCGCGCGCTCTCGCGCTCGATCGACTGCCAGTTCGCGCGCGTGCAGTGCACGGCGGACCTGCTCCCGGCGGACATCATCGGCACGCAGATCTACAACCAGCGCGAGTCGCGCTTCGAGTTCCGCCCGGGCCCGATCTTCGCCAACGTCGTGCTGGTGGACGAGGTCAACCGCGCGTCGCCCAAGACCCAGTCGGGCCTCCTCGAATGCATGCAGGAGCGCCAGGTCACGGTCGAGGCCATGTCGCACGAGCTCGCGCGCCCGTTCCTGGTGTTCGCGACGCAGAACCCGGTCGAGTACGAGGGCACCTACCCGCTGCCCGAGGCGCAGGTCGACCGCTTCATGGTCCGCCTCTCGCTCGGCTACCCGACCGCCGCCGAGGAGGCCGGGATGCTCATGGGGCACGAGTCGCACGACCGCGTGATGGACCTCGAGCCGGTCGCCGACCGCGCCGAGATCGTCGACGCCGTCGAGACCGCGCACCGCGTGCACGCGTCGCGCGCCCTGCGCGAGTACATCGTCACCCTGCTGCGCCGGACCCGCGACGACGACCGCACCGAGCTCGGCGCCTCCCCGCGCGCCGGCCTGATGCTGCTGCGCGCCGCGAAGGCCCGCGCGCTGGTGCACGGGCGCGACCACGCGCTGCCCGACGACGTGCAGGCGCTGGCCGACCCCGTGCTCTCGCACCGGATCATGCTCGCCCCGGAGGCCGCCGGCGTGCAGCGCTCGGAGATCATCCGGGACGCGATCGCCGCCGTCCCGGCGCTCTAGGGAGCGGTCGTGCGCTCCGCTCTCGGCTGCGCGGCGCTCGGAGCGGTCCTGCTGATCGTGGCGGGCACGTTCGACGCCGAGCCGCTGTACGTGACGGGCGCCGCGCTCCTGCTCCTCGGGGCGGGCGCGCTGATCTGGATCGGTGTCGGCTCGATGGGCGCGAAGCTCACGCGTGAGATCGGTGCCCGCTCGGTCGTCGAGGATCAGCCGCTGCAGGTCAAGCTGTTCGCGCATGCGGGGCGCTTCCCGCTGCCGCCGGGCTGGATCGACGAGCCGCTGCTGCCCGAGCCGCTGCGGCTCCCGGCCGCGCGCCGGCAGGCGCGCGTGCGGATCGAGGTCACCTTCGGACGGCGCGGCCGGCGCAAGCTCCCGCCCCCCGCCCTGGTCCTGCGCGACCCGTTCGGGCTCGCCCAGCGCGTGATCACCGGCCCCGCCACCGACGAGGTGCTCGTCCTGCCGCGGGTCTTCCCGGTGAGCGTCACCGCGGGCGGGGGAGACGCGACCCCGGCGCACGCCCGCGCCTCGCTGCTCGCGGCGGCGGAGACCGAGGTCGACGGCCTGCGGCCCTGGCGTGAGGGCTCGCCCGCCTCGCGCATCCACTGGCAGTCGTTCGCGCGCGGCGCCGGCCTGATGGAGCGCAAGCTGATCTCCGAGGCCGACTCGCGCCCGATCGTGATCCTCGACCCGCGCGCGCCCGCCGAGCCCGAGCACCTCGACGCCGCCGTCCGGGCCGCGACCTCGCTGGCCGTCTACTTCGCCAAGCGCACGGGCTGCTCGTTGCTGCTGCCGGGCGACCGTCGCGCGGCCGTGATCGAGCCGGACATGGCCACCTGGCCGCCGCTGCACGTCCGCCTCGCGCTCCTCGGCGAGGACGTCGGCCCGTCACTGGCCGCCGCCCAGAACCGCCGCGGCCTGGTGATCTACGTCGCCGCACGCGTTGTCGACCGCGCCCCGCGCGGCCTGGGCCGCACCCCGGGCGGCTGCCTGATGGTCGTCCCGGGCCAGATGGGCGGCCGCCGCCCCCTGCTCGAGGTCGCGGGTTGCTACGGCTACCCGGCCGGCCGCCACTCGGGCGGCGCCGCGGTCGCCGCCCTCGAGGGCGCCGCATGAGCACGGCGGCCGCGCCGCGCGTCCGCCGAGCCGCGGCCCCGCTCGCCGCGGCCCCGCTCGCGCCGCCCGTCGCCGCGTCGCTCGCGCCGCCCCCGCGGCTCGCCGCCGCGTCGCTCGCGCCGCCCCCGCGGCTCGCCGCCGCGCCGCTCGCGCCGCCCGTCGCCGCGTCGCTCGCGCCGCCCCCGCGGCTCGCCGCCGCGCCGCTCGCGCCGCCCGTCGCCGCGTCGCTCGCGCCGCCCCCGCGGCTCGCCGCCGCGCCGCTCGCGCCGCCCGTCGCCGCGTCGCTCGCGCCGCCCCCGCGGCTCGCCGCCGCGCCGCTCGCGCCGCCCGTCGCCGCGCCGCTCGCGCCGCCCCCGCGGCTCGCCGCCGCGCCGCTCGCGCCGCTCGCGCTGCCCTTCGCCGCGTCGCCCCTCGTGGAGGCCGTGTCGTGAGCGCGGCCATCCCCGCGCACCGCGATCCCGCCGTCGTCGCGCGGCCCGTCTCCGCGCCGGCGCCGCGCGTCCGTGCCGGCGCGGGCACGCCGGTGTTGCCGGTGGCGGTCGCGCGGCTGCTGCCGTTCCTCGCGCTCGTCGCCTGGGGGTCGCTGCACTGGATGCAGCTGCTCGAGCCGGCCGAGACGGGCCGCGGCTGGCTCGTCGCGCTCGTCGGGCTGGTGGCGGCCGGGCTGATGCTCGCGGCCGGGCGGCTGCCGACGACGAAGGCGCGGACGCTCGGGGCGATCGCCGCGCTCGTCCCGATCGCCGCGCTGATGCTGCTGGCCGGGCGGGTGGCGGACGAGCTGGTCCTGCCGACCGGGTGGGGAGAGCTCGCCGGCGGGATCTCGCGAGCGCTCTCGGACCTGCCGGGCATCCGCGTGCCCTACCGCGGGCTCGACGACTGGGTGCGCACGGTCATCCCGCTCGGCGGCTCCGCGCTCGTCGCGTTGGCCGCGGTGCTGGCGTTCTGGCCGCGCCGCAGCAAGCTCGGGTTCCCGGGCCTCGCGCTGCTCGCGCTGATGACGCTCTACGTGGTGCCGGTGGTCGCGCTGGTGATGGAGCACGAGTTCCTGCGCGGCGCGCTCTTCACGCTGCTGATGGTCGCGTTCCTGCGCCTGGAAAAGCTGCGCCGGACGGATGCGCTGATGGCGGGCGTCCTCGCGCTCGTCACCACCCTGGTCGCGTTCGCGGCGGCGCCGGTGCTCAACCGCGACCAGCCGTGGTTCGACTACGAGACGTGGGCGGCGGAGACGTCGACCTCCAAGTCGACCACGTTCAGCTGGGAGCACAGCTACGACGGCCTCCACTGGCCGCGCGACGGCCGCGAGCTGCTGCGGGTCGCGGCGCAGAAGCCCGCGTACTGGAAGGCCGAGAACCTCGACATCTTCGACGGCGAGAAGTGGGTGCGCAGCCGGATGGGCTCGACGACGCCCGACGTGCCCGACGACGACCCGCGGCTCGTCAAGCGCTCGACCCAGAAGATCAAGGTCTCCATCCGCAACCTGCGCACCGACCGGTTCATCACGGCCGGCTACGCGTTCGACGTCGACATCCCGCGGCTGGACGACCTGCCGACGCTGGACGGGCTGTACGTCGCGCCGCGCACGCTGCGCCGCGGTGACGCGTACACGGCCGAGGTCTACACGCCACGCCCGACCGAGAACCAGCGCCGCCGCGCGAGCACGGACTACGACGAGTCGCTGCAGGAGTACACGGCGATCGTCACCGCCGACCCCACCGTCACCGGCTCACCGCGCAACTTCATCCGCTTCCCGTTCTTCGGCGAGGACCCGGACGACCTCTTCACGCGCGAGGGCACCTTCGGCAACCCGATGGGCCTGCTCGAGCAGGCCGGGCTGAAGCGCACCTACGACCTCGCGCGCGAGCTCGCCAACGGCGCCGACACGCCGGAGGACTACGTCCAGCGCGTGCTCGCCTACCTCGGAGACACGACGCGCTTCACCTACAGCGAGACCCCGCCGCCGGAGGCGCACACGCTCGAGGGCTTCCTGTTCGACGCCCGCCAGGGCTACTGCCAGCAGTACTCGGGCGCGATGGCGCTGCTGCTGCGGATGGCCGGCATCCCCGCGCGGGTCGCGACCGGCTTCTCGACCGGTGCCACCGACACCAAGACCGGTGAGTACGTCGTCCGCGACTTCGACGCGCACTCGTGGGTCGAGGCCTACTACCCGGGCTACGGCTGGCTGACGTTCGACCCGACCCCCGCCGCCAGCCCCGCGCGCAGCCAGCCCGCGGACGCGGCGTCGGTCAGCGGCAGCTCGTCGCCGACCGGCGCGCCGCTCACGCTGGCCGACCCGCTCGAGGACCGCGGCGGCGGCGTCGCGGTCGCCGAGGAGGCACGCCCGTGGTGGCACTACGCGCTGCTCGTGCTCGCCGGCCTGGCCGTGGTCGCGCTGGCCGCGGTCGCCGTCCGTCGCTGGCGCGCCGGCGCGCCGCCCGCGCTGTCGGAGCTCGAGCGCGCCCTCAAGCGCACCCGCCGCGTGCCGGCGACGGGCACGACGCTGCACGCGCTCGAGCTGCGCTTCGGCCAGCGCACGCCGGAAGCCGCCGGGTACATCCGGGCGCTCCGCGAGAGCCGCTACCGCGACGAGCCGGCGCGCCCGACGCGCGCGCAGCGGCGCGGCCTGCGGTCCGAGCTCGCACGGGGAGGAGGCGTGCTCGGCCGCCTGCGCGCCTGGTGGGCCCTGCCGCCCCGCTGAGGCCTACAATCCAGGGGATGGACGATGTCTATGACCTCTACCAGCGAGGAATGGCGCTGCTGGAGGATGGGCACTTCCACCAGGCCACGGTCCCGCTGCAGAAGGCGCGCGACCTGGACCCGGAGAAGACCTCGATCCGCGAGGCGCTCGGCCGGGCGTACTACCGCTCCGGCAACTACGAGCCGGCCCGCGCGGAGTTCGAGGCGGTCGTCGACCGCGCGCCCACGAACGACTACGCGCTGTTCTGCCTCGGCCGCAGCCTGATGCAGCTGGGGCGCAACCGCGAGGCCCGCAAGCCGCTCACGCTCGCCGCCAACATGAACCCCCGCCGCCGCGACTACGCGATCTACCGGGATCGTGCGCGCAATGCAGCCTGAAAGTGGCGTCCGCTGCTAACCTGAACGGACAAGCTTTTCGCGGCCGGTAGGCCACTTTGGGAAGCGGGCGAAGAGCCCGCTTTTTTTATGAATAAGGGAGGTGACATGAGCAATATCCAGGCCGAGATCGAGGCCCGTCTGGCGGAGACGGAACCTGAGGTCGAGGTGCTGCTCGCCGAGGTCGTCGGAGGCGACCTTGTTCGCCTCTTCATCGACCATCCGCAGGGCGTGTCGCTCGACCTGTGCGAGCGCGTGACCCTCCAGCTGCCGGAGCTCCGCGAGCGTTACGCGCTCGAGGTCTCCAGCCCGGGGACGCAGCGCCCGCTCTCGAAGCCGGAGCACTTCCGCCGCTACGTCGGGCGCAAGGCGAAGGTCCGCACGCGGGAGGCCAAGGACGGCCACAAGACGTTCACCGGCGAGTTGCTGAACGCCACCGACGACACGGTCACCGTTGCCGCGTCGACCGGCGTCGTGTCGATCGCCTACGCCGACATCCACCGTTCGAATCTCGTGGGAGACTGAGGCCTATGTCCGCTGAGATCGTCGAAGCCGTAAAGACTCTCGGGCGCGAGAAGGGCATCTCCGAGGAGAAGCTGATGGGCGCGCTCGAAGACGCGCTGCTCAGCGCGTACAAGAAGCAGCCCGGCGCGGCCCGCTACGCCCGCGTGCGCATGGACCGTGACTCCGGCGACTTCATCGTCGAGGAGTTCCTGCTGCCCGAGGACCTCGAGGACCAGCTCCTCGACGAGGCCGAGGAGCAGGCGACCGGCGCGCTCGAGCGCCGCGTGGACCCGGAGACGGGCGAGGTCATCATCCCGGAGGCTCCGGACATCGACCCCGCTCGCCTGAGCGAGTTCGAGGACCAGATCGAGATCCGCGACGTCACGCCGCACGACTTCGGCCGCATCGCCGCGCAGACCGCCAAGCAGGTCATCCTGCAGCGGATCCGCGAGGCGGAGCGCGACATGATGTTCGAGGAGTACCGCGACCGCGTGGGCGAGCTGATCACCGGCATCGTCCAGCAGTCCGACTCCCGCTACACGCTCGTGCAGCTGCGCGAGCGCGTGGAGGCGCTGCTGCCCAAGTCCGAGCAGGTCGACGGCGAGCGCTACGACCACTCGCAGCGCATCAAGGCCGTGATCAAGGAGGTCTCCTCCTCGACGCGCGGCCCGAGCATCATCGTCAGCCGCCGTGACCCGGAGCTGATCAAGAAGCTGTTCGAGCTCGAGGTGCCCGAGATCGCCGACGGCCTGGTGGAGATCACCGGCGTCGCCCGCGAGCCCGGCTACCGCTCGAAGATCGCGGTCGTCTCCCACGCTGACGGCGTGGACCCGGTCGGCGCCTGCGTGGGCCCGCGTGGCTCCCGCGTGCGCATGGTCGTGTCCGAGCTGCGCGGCGAGAAGATCGACATCATCCCGTACAACGAAGAGCCGGCCCGCTTCGTGGCGAAGGCCCTCAGCCCCGCGCGTGTGCGCGAGGTGCTGGTGGACGACACCAACAAGCAGGCCACGGTCATCGTCCCGGACGACCAGCTCAGCCTGGCGATCGGCCGCGAGGGGCAGAACGCCCGTCTGGCCGCCCGCCTCACCGGTTGGCGCGTGGACATCCGGAGCGAGACCGAGTTCGCCAAGGACGAGGACACCGGCTACGGCGAGGAAGAGGAGACCGGCGGCCGTTGCGCCGCGATCCTCGGCAACGGGCGTCGCTGCCCGAACGCCAGCCTGCCGGGGTCGCGCTACTGCGGCCTGGACTCGCACCAGGCGCTCGCCAACCAGGACACGGACCGCGTCAGCGCGTAGTTCCAAGCCGAGCAGCACCGCCGCCCCGCCCCGAGCGTCCGAGCTCGAGGCGGGGCCTCGGCGCCGTTGCGTGGGCTGCGGAGCGGTCGAGCCACGGGCTCGATTGCTGCGCTTCGCTAACGTGGACGGTTGCGCGGTGCCGGATCCTCGCGCGTCCCTGCCAGGTCGGGGCGCCTGGCTGCATCCAGTCCGCGACTGCTTCGAAGCCGCGACAGCCCGTCGTGCCTTCAACCGCGCGTTCCGCGCGCCCGTGTCCCTCTCACAGGAAACCGTAGACTTAACCCAAACATGGCCAAGAAGCGCGTCCACGAGCTAGCCAAGCAATATTCGATGCCTCTCCCGGAGGTCATCAAGCGCCTGAATGCGTACGGACTTGACGTGAAGGCTGCCGCGACCGCCGTGGACGAGAAGCTCGCCGACGCTGCGCTCACCGGTAAGCCCAAGCCCAAGGCCGCCGCTGCCAACGGCGCTGTCGCCAAGAAGCCGCCGGCCCAGCCGCTGCAGGCCCGTGCCGGCTTCGGCCACGGCACGGCCCGCGCCCCGCGCGCGGAGAACATCGCTCCGCCCAAGCCGAAGGCGAAGCCCAAGCCCAAGCCCGGCGCCCGCGACGGTCAAGGCCCCGGTGGCCGCGACCAGCAGCGCCGTCCTTCCCGTACCAGCCTTCAGGGAGACCGGGGTCCCGGCGGCGGCGGCGTTCGCCGCGTCGTCATCGACTCGCAGGCCTCGCGCCGTCCGGGCGGCCCCGGCGGCCCCGGCGGTCCCGGCGGCGGCCCTGGCCGTCCCGGCGGTCCCGGTGGCCCTGGCGGTCCCAACCGTCCGCCGCGCCGTCGCGGTGGCCGTCGCCGTCGCGGTACCTACGAAGAGCCCGTCGCGCAGGACACCAGCTCGCTGAAGGCTGACGTCATCCGCGTCAACTCCGGGTCGACCGTCAAGGACGTCGCGGAGTACCTGGGCGTGCCCGTGCCGGAGGTCATCAAGAAGCTGATGGGCCTCGGCGAGATGGCGACCCTGACGCAGACGCTGACCGACGAGGCGATCCAGGTGCTCGCCGACGAGTTCGAGAAGCAGATCGAGATCGTCACGGCCGCCGAGGACGCGAACGCGGACCCGACGTACGAGGACGAGGACGAGGATCTCGAGCCGCGTCCGCCGGTGATCACGATCATGGGTCACGTCGACCACGGCAAGACGTCGCTGCTGGACGCGATCCGCGAGTCCGAGGTGGCCGCGGGCGAGGCCGGTGGCATCACGCAGCACATCGGCGCGTACCAGGTCCACAAGAACGACAAGGTCATCACGTTCCTGGACACCCCGGGCCACGAGGCGTTCACCGCCATGCGTGCCCGTGGTGCCGAGGCGACGGACATCGCCGTGATCGTGGTCGCCGCCGACGACGGCGTGCGCCCGCAGACCCGCGAGGCCGTCGACCACGCGAAGGCGGCCGACGTGCCGATCGTCGTGGCGGTCAACAAGATCGACAAGGAGGGCGCGCAGCCCGACCGCGTCCGTACGGAGATGACCCAGCTCGGCCTCCAGCCGGAGGAGTGGGGCGGGGACACGATGTTCGTGGACGTGTCGGCCAAGACCCATGCCGGTCTCGACGACCTGCTCGAGGGCCTGCTGCTGACGGCCGAGATCGAGGAGCTCACCGCCAACCCGGACGCCGATGCGTCCGGCACGGTGATCGAGTCCAAGCTCGACCCGGGCCGTGGCGCCGTCGTGACCGTCCTGGTCCAGCGCGGCACGCTCAAGATCGGCGACGCCATCGTCGCGGGCGCCCACTGGGGCCGCGTGCGGGCGATGTCGGACTACAAGGGCAAGCGCGTCAAGACGGCGACCCCGGCCGAGCCGGTCGAGGTCCTCGGCTTCGACACGGTCCCGGAGGCGGGCGAGTTCGTGCGCGTCGTCGAGAACGACCGCAAGGCGCGTCAGATCGCCGGCGAGCGTGCCCACCGCCTCAAGCAGGAGGCGCAGGCGCGGCGTGGCGGCATCAAGTTCTCGCTGGCGAAGCTGTTCGACCAGCAGGGCGGTCAGAAGGAGCTCGGCGTCGTCATCAAGGCGGACGTCTCCGGTTCCCTGGAAGCGTTCGAGGACGAGATCGCCAAGCTGCCGCAGGACGAGATCCTGGTGCAGATCGTGCACTCGGGCGTCGGCGGCATCACCGAGTCCGACATCAACCTGGCGGCGGCGTCCGAGGCGATCGTGATCGGCTTCAACGTCCGCCCGGTCGGCGAGGCGGCGCTGCTCGCCCAGCGT
Organism: Solirubrobacter pauli; assembly: GCF_003633755.1. Lineage (GTDB taxonomy): Bacteria > Actinomycetota > Thermoleophilia > Solirubrobacterales > Solirubrobacteraceae > Solirubrobacter > Solirubrobacter pauli. The sequence goes on along the minus strand of NZ_RBIL01000002.1, from coordinate 1,635,109 downwards.
GAGGGCGTCGAGATCCGCACGTACTCGATCATCTACCGCGCGATCGAAGAGCTCCGTGACGCCATGGAGGGCATGCTCGCGCCGGAGACCGTCGAGGACATCGTCGGCACGGTCGAGGTGCGCGAGACGTTCCGCGCGTCCAAGATCGGCATCATCGCCGGCTGCATGGTCACCGACGGCAAGGTCACGCGCGGCGCGAAGGTGCGCGTGATCCGTGACGGCTCGGTCGTGCACGACGGCGAGATCGGCTCGCTGCGTCGCTTCAACGAGGACGTGCGCGAGGTCCTCACGGGCTTCGAGTGCGGCATCGTGCTCGCCAACTTCCAGAACGTGCAGCAGGGCGACACGCTGGAGGTCTACGAGACCCGACAGGTGGAGCGCAAGCTCTCCTAAGACGATCGTGGAAGAGCACGCGTACGTGGTTCTCATGCGCGTGCATCTGTTCTTTCCGGAGGTCGGCTCGCTGAAGGGCAAGCGAGCCGAGCTCAACCGCGTAAAGGCGCTCCTCCGGGAGCGCCTACACGTTTCCGTGGCTGAAGTGGCTCACCAAGATTCCTGGCAGCGTTCGACGCTCGCGGTCGCGATCGCGGCCCGCTCCGTGACGCTCGCCGAGCACACCGTCGACACCATCCAGCGTGCGCTGGACGGCCGATTCCCACAGGGGGTTCGCCTTGAATACCGGCTCGCATCCTGGGAAGACCTGGAGTCACTAGGATGACCTCCGATCGGATGCGTCGGGTCAACGAGGCCGTGAGGGAGGTCTTGTCCGCCGCGATCACCACAGAGCTGAAGGACCCGAGGGTCGGATTCGTCACCGTGACCGCAGTCGAGACATCGCCTGACATTCGCCATGCCCGCGTTTTCGTGTCGGTGCTCGGCAACCCCGGCGAGCGCCGGCGGACGTTGCAGGCGCTCGACAGCGCACACGGTTTCCTCCAGCGCCGCGTCGGGTCCGAGCTGCGGATGAAGAACACGCCGCAGCTGCAGTTCGTCTACGACGACACGCCGGAGCGCGGAATGCGGATTACAGAGATTCTCGATCAGGAAGACCCGTCCTGATGGGGGGATCGAACGGGTCGCGATCGGCGCGGGACGAGGTGTTGCAGGCGATCCGCGGACACGAGCGGTTCTGCCTGACGACGCACGAGCGCCCGGACGGCGACGCCGTCGGCTCGCTCGCGGCCATGCAGGGCGTGCTGGCGGCCCTGGGCAAGGACGCGTTGGCGTTCCTGCCCGCCGAGGAGTTCCCGCTGCCGTACGAGTACCGCTTCATCGAGCTCGACGGCCTCGTCACCGAGCCGCCCGCCGACCTGAGCGAGCGCGTCCTGATCTTCCTCGACTGCGGCAACATCGACCGCTCGCCGGTCGGCGACGCGGGCGCGCAACTGGTGGTCAACGTCGACCACCACCACGACAACACCCGCTTCGGCGCGATCAACCACGTCGACCCGCACTCCTCGTGCACGGCCGAGATGGTCTGGGACCTCGCGCACGGGCTGGGCGTCGAGGTGTCCACCGCGGTGGCGGACGCGCTCTACGTCGGCCTGGTCACGGACACCGGCCGCTTCATGTACGAGAACACCGGCCCGCGCGCGCACGAGATGGCCGCGGAGCTGATCGCGAACGGCCTGCAGCCGCACGAGATCTACCGGCACCTCTACGAGGGCGTCCCGCACGGCAAGCTCGTGCTGCTGGCGCGCGGCCTGACGAACGTCGAGCGCTTCGACGGCGGCCTGCTGACCGTCACGCAGCTCACCGCCGACGACTACCGCGTGGCCGGCGCCGACGAGTCCTTCTCCGAGGGCGTCGTGGACCACTTGCGCTCCGTCGAGGGCACCGCGGTCGCGGGCCTCGTGCGCGAGCAGCTGGGCGGCAGCGGCACGCGCAAGGTCTCCCTGCGCGCCACCGACGACCGCGTGGACGTCTCCGCGATCGCGCGGGCGGGCGGCGGCGGTGGCCATCGCCGCGCGGCCGGCTTCTCCACCGAGCTCGAGTTCCCCGAGTTGGTCTCGTTCCTGCGGGAACAGCTCGCCCAGCAGCTCTGATCGCCATGAACGACGGAGTACTGCTGGTCGACAAGCCCGCCGGGGTCACGTCACACGACGTGGTGGCCCGGATCCGACGCGGGCTGCCGAAGGGCACCAAGGTCGGGCACGCGGGCACGCTGGACCCGTTCGCGACCGGGCTGCTGCTGATCCTGGTCGGGCGCGCCACGCGCGTGCAGCGGTTCCTGATGGCGCAACCGAAGCGCTACGAGACCGTCGCGCGGCTCGGCTACACGTCCACGACCGGTGATCCGGAGGGCGAGATCGAGCCGGGGGACATGCCCGGCGAGCTGCACCTGCCGACCGGCGTCATCACGCAGCGTCCGCCCGCCTACAGCGCCGTCAAGATCGGCGGGAAGCGCGCTTACGCGCTCGCCCGCGCGGGGGAGACGGTCGAGATCCCCGAACGCCAGGTGTTCGTCGCGCGCTTCGACTGCGAGTGGCGCACGGAGGACCGCGCGGCGTTCGTGATCGAGTGCTCGTCGGGGACGTACGTGCGGTCGCTGATCATGGAGCTGGGCGACGCGTACTGCGTCGAGCTCCGGCGCACGCGGATCGGCGACTTCGACGTCGCCGACGCGTCCGAGGAGCGCCTGATCTCCCTGGACGACGCGCTGGCGTTCATGCCCGCGGTGGAGCTCACCGGCGAGGCGGCCGCGAAGGCCGCCCACGGCGTCGCCGTCCCGGGCAGCGCGCACGGCACCGTCCGCCTGCGCGACGAGGACGGACTGATCGCGCTCGCGGAGCCGCGTGAGAACGACCTCCTGAAGCCCGTCGTAGGCTTCCGGGCGTGAAGACGACCTGGCTGCCAGATGCCGACCGTCGCGAGCGCCGGCTTGCCGTCGGCGAGTTCGACGGCGTCCACGTCGGCCACCGGGCCGTGATCGACGGCGCCGACAGCGTCCTCACCTTCGAGCCGCACCCGCGCACGGTGGTGGCGCCGGAGGCCGCGCCCAAGCTGCTGACGACGCTCGCGCAGAAGGCCGACCTGATCGCCGGGCTCGGGGTCGAGGAGCTGATCGTGGTCCCGTTCGACGGGGCGCGGATGGGGCAGACGGCACAGGAGTTCATCGACCACGAGCTGATCGAGCGACTCGGTGCCACCTGGGTGTCCGTGGGCGAGAACTTCCGCTTCGGCAACCGCGCACGCGGCGACGCGGCGCTGCTGAGCGAGCAGGCCGCGTTCTCTACGCGCGTGACCGACATGGTCGAGCTCGACGGGGAGATCGTCTCCTCGACGCACATTCGCGGGCTCGTCGCCGGCGGGCAGGTCGCCGAGGCCGGGCGCTTCCTCGGCGCGCCGTTCGAGACGCGCGGGATCGTCGCCCACGGCGACAAGCGCGGCCGCACGCTCGGCTTCCCGACCGCGAACCTCGTGCCCGACCCGACGCTCGCGGTGCCCGACCACGGCATCTACGCGTGCCGCGCGATCGTGCCCGGGATGGGGGAGTGGACAGCGGCGGTGTCGATCGGCGTGCGTCCGACGTTCGTGACCGGGCGCGGGCTGCTCGTCGAGGCGTTCCTGCTCGACTTCGACGGCGACCTCTACGACCGCGAGCTGCGGCTGCAGTTCGTGGACCGGATCCGGGGCGAGAAGCGCTTCGACTCGGCGGAGGCGCTGATCGAGCAGATGCACCGTGACGTGGACGAGATCGCGCGCTTGGTCTGACAAGTAGCCGTTCGTCCGAGTCTTGACTCGGCGTCAACGGGGTAACGAACGAACATGCGGGTGCTGCTGGCCCATGCCTTGACCCCGAAGCGCCGCCGGATCGCACGGGTCCTGGCCGCCGCCGGGCACGACGTACGCGAGACGGATGATCCTGTCGCCGCGCTCGCGCACTGCCGGGCGTGGGAGCCCGACGTGGCGCTCATCCACACCGACATCAGCGGCGACCTGGTCTGCGACATCAAGTCCGACCCCGTGGCCTACGGCACCGCGATCCTCCTGATCGAACGCCCCGAGCTGTCGCCGGACGCGGCGGTGGAGGGCATGCGGCGTGGCGTGCAGGACTACCTGATCGAGCCGGTCGCCGACGGGGAGGTGCTCACCCGCGTGGAGGCCGCCGCGCGCACGAAGGAGCTCCAGCACGAGCTGGTCGCCCAGGGCGCCCGCCTGGAGGCGCTCCTGCGCGAGGACGCGCTCACCGGGCTCTCGAACCGCCGCGCCATCCTCACCCAGCTCGCGGGGATGGTCTCCGGCGCCCGCCGTCACGGCCACCCGCTCTCGGTCGCGGTCTGCGACATCGACCACTTCAAGCGCGTCAACGACACGCACGGGCACAAGGTCGGCGACGAGGTGCTGGTGGCCGCCGCCCACGCCATGGGCACGCACCTGCGTCAGGAGGACCAGCTCGGCCGGCTCGGCGGCGAGGAGTTCCTCGTCCTGCTGCCCGACACCGACGGCGACGCCGCGATGCACGCCGCAGAGCGCATGCGCGAGGAAGTGGCGGCCGCGCCGACGCCCGTTCCGATCACCGTGAGCATCGGGATCGCGACCTGGGAGGACGGGGAGACACCCGAGACGTTGCTCGCCCGCGCGGACGAGGCGCTGTACGCAGCGAAAGACGCCGGGCGTGACCGCGTGCTGGCTGCTACTCTGCACGACCGCACATGAGCATGACCGCAGAGCAAAAGCGCGAGATCATCTCGCGGTTCGGCAAGGACGAGAACGACACCGGCAAGACCGAGGTCCAGGTGGCGCTGCTTACGCATCGCATCAACCACCTGACGGAGCACCTGCGCGAACACAAGCATGACCACCACTCGCGCCGGGGCCTTCTGATGCTCGTCGGTCGCCGCCGTCGTTTCCTGAACTACCTCCAGAAGAACGACCTCGAGGGCTACCGCTCGCTCATCCGCGAGCTCGGCCTGCGCCGCTAGGTAGGGCTGGCGTGGTAGTCGAGGCCGGCCAACCCGCGCCCGACTTCACGCTGAGGACGGAAGAGGGAGAGCCGTTTACGCGCGAGCACCTGCTCGGGCGTACGTCGGTGCTCGTCTTCTACCCGTTCGCCTTCTCGCCGGTCTGCACGGACCAGCTGTCGGTCTACAACGACCTGCTGGAAGACTTCACCGCACGCGGCGCGACGCTCTACGGAGTGTCGTGCGACGCGTCGCCCTCGCAGTCCGCGTTCAAGCAGCAGCTGGGCGTCGAGATCCAGCAGCTCTCGGACTTCGAGCCCAAGGGCGCGACCTGCCGCGCGTTCGGCGTCTACCACGAGGGTGGGTTCGCGGAGCGCGCACTCGTCATCGTCGACCCGGACGGCACGGTGCGCTGGAGCCACCAGGCCGAGAACCCCGGCGTCCTCCCGGGCGCCAACCTCATCTTCGACGCGCTGTAGGAGCCCTCTGAGCGACCTCGGCTCGTCCCCGCTGGCCCCGGTGGGGCCGGATGACCATGTGCGCGGGGACGGTCGCCTGGTGATCGTCTACGGCGACTACGAGTGCCCGTTCTGCGCGGTGCTCGACCAGCGGCTCGCGGAGCTGGACGTGCGGGTGTGCTTCCGGCACTTCCCGGTGCGCTCCTCGCACCCGCGTGCCTGGCCGGCCGCCTGCGCGGCTGAGGCGGCCGCCGAGCAGGGCGCGTTCTGGCCCATGCACGACGCGCTGTTCGCCGACCAGGGCCGCCTCGAGGACCCGCACCTCTGGTCCCGCGCCGAATCCCTGGGCCTCGACGTGGAGGCGTTCGACGCCGCCCGCCGCTCCGCGGCCGTCCTCGCCCGCGTGAAGGCGTCCTTCCGCGCCGGCGTGAGCTGCGGTGTCGTCACGACGCCGTCCGCGTTCCTCGACGGCGTGCTGCACCCGGGCCGCGACGTGCTGGCCGCGCTCGGAACATAAAGGCCCTGGGCCTTTATGTTCGCCGGGACCATTGTCCTATGGCGGACGGGACCCGAAGGTTGGAACGATCGGTCACGCCATGCACCGAACCAGGAGGCGGACCGGTGCGTAATGACCCGAGGTCGATGTCAACGGACGCTCAACTGCTCGCCCGCATCTCGTCGGACGCCACCGGCGAGTCGCTGCGTGCGCTCTACCGGGCGTACGCCGGCGAGCTGTTCGGCTTCACGCTGAACGCGCTGGGGGACCGCGGCACGGCCGAAGAGGTCGTGCAGGAGGTCTTCACGCGCGCCTGGCGGCACGCCGACAGCTACGACCCGTCGCGCGGCAGCGTCCGCACGTGGCTCTACCAGATCGCGCGGCACGCGATCATCGACCATCGCCGGCGCGCCGCGGTGCGCCCGTCGCTGGCGTTGCACGAGCCCCGCGACGAGCAGGACCCCGAAGGCCTCTCGATCGAACGCGCCATGCTTGGTTGGCAGGTGGCCACCGCGATCGAGAAGCTCACGCCCGAGCACCGTCAGGTGATCCGCCTCGCCCATGTCCAAGGACTGTCGGTGCGGGAGATCAGCCAGCAGCTCGAGTTGCCCGAGGGGACGGTCAAGAGCCGCACCTGGTACGCGCTGCGCTCCCTGCGGCTGGTCTTGGAAGAGATGGGGGTGCGTGCGTGACGCACGTCCACGAGGACATCGGCGCCTACGTGCTGGGCTCGCTCGACATGGAGCAGGCGCGGCGGGTGGCCGCGCACCTGAAGGAGTGCTCCGAGTGCGCCGCGACCCACGCGGAGCTCGCCGGGCTGCCCGCGTTGCTGGACCTGGCCGTGGCGACCGGCGCCGACGAGGAACCGCTCCCACCCGCGATCGAGGAACGCCTGCTGGACCGGTTCGCGCGCGAGCGCGAGCCCCAGACACCGCCGCGCCGGCGCTGGCGACCGCGGATCGCGATCGCGCTGCCGGCCGCCGTCGTGGGCGCCGCGGTGGCCGTGGCCGCGCTGGTCCTCGGGTTCAACTTCGAGCGCGACGGCGGCCGGCCGGCGAGCCAGTACCGGCTCGTCCTGCAGCCGATCGGCCCCGCGGCGCAGAACGGCACCGCGCGCGCCGGGCTGCGCACCACCACCGAGGGCACGGTCGTGCGCCTGTGGGTCTACGACCTGCCGGGCGGGCCGCAGGACATCTACGAGGTCTTCTGCGACGCCAAGGGCTGGAGCGCGAGCGCCGGCACGTTCACGGTCGACCCGCAGGGCAACGGGTACGTGATCCTCACCAGCGCCGTCAAGCGTGGCCAGTACGAGTCGCTGCGGATCGTGCGCCGGGCGCACCACTCCGGCGGGCGTGTCGAGGACATCGACATCCTGCGGGCGAAGATCTCCTGAACCTCACCGGGCGCGCTGCGTACCCCAAGCCATGAGACGTATCGCAGTGATCGCGGCGAGTGCCGCGCTGGTGTTCGCCGCTTGCGGCGGTGACGACGAAGAGCCCGCCGCGACCCCCGCGGCCACCGAAGCCGCCACCGAAGCGCCCACCGAGGCCCCGACCGAGGCCGCCACCGAGGCCGCCACGGGCGGCGCGACGTTGAAGGTCGAAGCCGATCCCAGCGGGGCGCTGAAGTTCACCAAGACCGAGCTGACGGCGGACGCCGGCGAGACCACCATCGAGTTCGCCAACCCGTCGCAGGTGCCGCACGCCGTCGACATCGAAGGCGTCGACGGCGGCGAGACGGAGACCGTCACCGGCGGGGACGCGAAGCCGATCACGGTCGACCTGAAGCCGGGCGAGTACACGTTCTACTGCCCGGTCGGCAATCACCGTGCCGAGGGCATGGAAGGCAAGCTCACGGTCCGGTAGTCGAAGATCCGCTCGAGGTCGCGGTGGACGAACGCGAGGTGCGCGAGCCCACCGAGGACTCCGTAGGGGAGCGCGTAGCGGACGGTGTCACGGACGATCGTGCCGTCGCCGTCCGCCTCGAACTCGTGCGTGTGGTGCCAGAGCGCGTACGGCCCGTGGATCTGCGCGTCGACGAAGCGCACGCCCGGCACCCACTCGTCGATCCGCGTCAGCCAGCTGATCGGCAGCCCGTGCAGCTTGAGCCGGTACTCGATCAGCGCTCCCTGGCGCATCTCGATCGGGCGCGGCGTGACGATGTGGAAGGACAGCCAGGGCGGCGTGATCGACTCGAGGTTGCCCGCGTCCGCGAAGAACCCGAAGACGGTGTCGGGATCGCCCAGGACGCGCTGCTCGCGGCGGATGACGTGGTGTCGGAACATCTGCCGCGAGTACGGCCGCGCTCAGCGCGCGGCTCTCGCGAACGCGGACTTGAGCGTGCTCCAGCCCGCCTTGCGGCGCTCGTGCCAGGCGACGCGGTTCCAGCTCGACCACGTGTAGCGGCGCCCGTCGACCTCGATCCCGCTGACCGTGCGGAAGCTGACGCCCCCGGTCGGGTCGGGCGTGAACACGCGCCGTGACGACGGGTCCGCGAAGCCGAGCAGCATCCATGGGATCCGCAGCTCGACGTTGCGTCCGGAGCCCGCGACGAGCCGGCGTGCGTCGCTACCGCCCCAGCGCACGGTCCCGAGGTCCAGGAACTCGGGCGGAAGCTGCTCGCCCGTGGTCGGGATCGTCAGCGGCCGGCTGAGGATGAGGCGGGGGGAGACCCACGGCTCGCTGCGCTGGCCGACGCCGAACACGCTCGGGATCGGGTCGGCGGCGTTGGGCTGCTCGAAGCGCGCCTTGCGGCCCGGGCCGAGCACCACGCGCAGGTCCGGCCCGCCGCCGGGCCGGACGTCGATGTCGATCGTGCTCGGGGTCCGCGCGCGCAGGTACAGGTAGGCGGCGTCGTGCTTGATCGTCGCGCGGCCCCATTCCTTCGTGCGCCCGTCGAGCGTGACGAGCGGCGTGCGGCCCGGCTCGGTCGCGACGACCCCGAACTGCGTCTCGTTGGTGAGCACGTTGTGCCAGAGCGCCCGGCGGTCGACGGGCTGCGCGAGGTCCTGCGTGTTCCACGTGCGCTTGAACCACTCGTCGGTCCACTCGAACAGGATCCCGCCCGTGTAGCCCTCCTGCTCGATCTCGCGCAGCATCGACGCGTCGATGCGCGCGGCCTCGCGCTCGTCGTGATCGCCCTGGTCGCGGCCCAGCGGCCCGCGATGCGCGGCGCCGAGCCCGCTCGGCACGCCGAACTCCGTGACCATCACGGCCTGCCCGGCGTGGTGCGCGCGCAGCTGGCGCAGGTACGCGGCGTACGGCGACGGGCGCCCACCGGCGTACTCCAGCCGCAGGAAGTCGGGGTAGTAGGGGTACGCGTGGTAGGAGGCGAAGAACCCCGCCGGCCACGCGGCGGTGGCGCGCAGGTGCGTCGCGTCGACGCTCACCTTGTCCTCGGCGTCCAGCGGCTCCAGCGGATGCTCGAGCGGATCGACCGTCAGCCAGTTCGTGAACGTCACCGGGCGACTCCACCCACGCCGCGCTTCGAGCGTGGCGAGATGGTCCAGCCGCGCGGCGATCCAGCTCTCCATCGGCGTCGCCCCGGGCACGGACTCGATGTACCGCCCGGCGTGCGCCGGCGCACCCGCGTTGACCGCGTCCGTGTTGACCACGGCGTCGGGGTCCCACTCCACGCCCGGCGACCACGCCAGCAGCCACCGTGACACGTCCGTCCGGTAGCGCCCGCTCGCGTGCCCGCGGCGGGCCTTCAGGGTCGCGTCGCCGTGCACGACGGCGACCGCGTCGGCGATCTCCCGGTCGAACTCCGCCGTCACCTGCGCGTCGTACGCGTTCTGCGTGCGCAGGAACGCCTCCTCCGGGATCCAGACGCCCTGGAGGAAGTACAGCGGCGTCTTCGGGTGCCGGCGGTTGTGCGCCGCGAGCGCCTCGTAGAACCGCGGCTTGAGGATCGTGTAGACCCGCACCACCCGGACCCCCATGGCCTGCATGCCGTCCAGCCAGCGGTCGTAGTCCTTGCGCGTCGGCGCGAGTTCGCCGGGCGAGTGCCCCGGCACGGTGGCGCCGAGGTTGGCGCCGGGCCAGAAGCGCGTCGCGAAGCGGCCGTTGATGGCGAGCTGCAGGTCGGGTCCGGTGACCTTGGCCGGAAGCTGGAAGCCGTCCTGCTTGATCGGCTTGCCGGCGTAGGACGCGGCGTCAGCCGACGTGGCGACGGCGAGGAAGAGGGCGAGGGTGAGGACGGCGTGCTTCACGGGCACACGCTTACCCGGTTTGGCAACGGAATCCGCTACCGGGCGCGCTCGAGGCCTGCGTCGAGGGCCCCGCGCTCCAGCGCCTCGAGCCCGTACGCCTGCACCGACCCGAGCACGCCCGCGCCTTCGACCGAGCGCTGCGCGGCCCACGCGACCAGGGACGCGGTGAAGTCGTACCCGTCCGCGCCGGCGAGGTCCACGCGCGCGAGCACGTCGCCTGACGCCGACAGCGCCTCCGCCGCGATCCACGACCGCACGCCGTCGGGCGTCGTCCCACGGTCGGGTGCGCCGACCAGTGACACGGCCCGCTCACCCCACCACTTCATGGTCGGGCGCACCAACGGCACCCGCTGCACGACCGTCCCCGCGATCGAGCCGGCCTGGACGGCACGGGACAACGGCCCGAACCAGCCCGTGTACACGTTGACCTCGCGCAGCCCCGCGAACGACGCGGGCAGCGCGTAGTGCTCCGCGCCACCGAGCGAGAACGCCTCGCGGGACTTGCCGGCCACGCGGAACGACCGCACGCGCTCGGCGGCGCGCACGCCGCGGACGGTGCCGTCGCGGTAGGCGAAGTGGTCGCCCAGGACGATGCCGACCAGCGACTCGCGCGTGCCGGCCGAGAGCGAGTTCGGGCCGCCGCCGATCGCGTAGTAGCCGATGTCCACGCGCACGGCGTCCTCGCCGGCCTCCTCGAGCGCCAGCGCACCGGCGAGCGAGCCGGCCGCGAACTCGTACGACAGCGACGGGATCAGCCGTGCGCCCGAGCGCCGCGCCGGTCCGTCGAGCTCCTCGAAGAGCGTCCGGACGAACTCCGGCTCGCCCGTCGTGTCGATGTAGGTGCAGCCCGCGGCGACGGCGGCACGCGCGGCGGGGAGGCCCCACTTCGCGAACGGCCCGACGGTGGAGATCAGCACGTCGCCCGGGCCGACCAGATCGAACACCGTGTTCTGGCGCATTGCGTCGGCACGCACCCAGTCCAGTCCGCCCAACCGCTCGGCGAGCGCTGACAGCCGGCGTTCCGAGCGCCCGGCGAGAACCGGGCGGGCTCCGGCGGCCGCCAATCGCGAGGCGATCAGCTCGCCCGTGTACCCCGTGGCCCCGAAGACGACGATGCGATCAGCCATTGGCGGCAGACCCTACCCGGCAGCGCTACACGCGTAAGCCCTTACTAACATGCATGTCAACGACTACCGAAGCGTCAAGACGATGCAGAGGACTCCGCCGACTTCCGAGGCGGGGCAGAGAAAGGGACATATGTCTGAAGTGCACCGCGTCGCCGTGGAAATCGGCGGAACGGAGATCGCCTTCGAGACGGGCAAGATGGCCAAGCAGGCCTCAGGTGCCGTGACGGTCACCGCCGGGGACACGATCGTGCTCTCCACCGCGACCGCCGGCAACCTGCGTGACGTCGACTTCCTCCCGCTGACGGTGGATGTCGAGGAGCGCATGTACGCCGCGGGCAAGATCCCCGGTTCATTCTTCAAGCGCGAAGGCCGCGCGGGGGAGAAGGCGACGCTGATCGCGCGCCTCATCGACCGCCCGCTGCGCCCGCTGTTCCCGAAGGGCTGGCGTCGTGAGACGCAGCTCGTCGGCATCACGCTGTCGGTGGACCAGGTCCACCCGTACGACATCCTCGCCATGAACGGCGCGTCGGCGGCCCTGATGGTCTCCGACATCCCGTTCCCGACGCCCGTCGGCGCCGTCCGCATCGGCAAGATCGAGGGCAACTTCGTCGTCAACCCGACGGACGAGCAGCTCCTGACGGCCGACATGGACCTCGTGGTCGCCGGCACGGATGAAGCGCTCCTGATGGTCGAGGCCGGCGCGAACGAGGTGCCCGAGGCCGAGATCCTCGACGCGCTCGACATCGCCCACTCGGCGATCAAGAAGCTGTGCGACGTCCAGCGTGAGCTCCAGAAGAAGGCCGGCAAGGCCAAGATGGAGATCGAGGTCAAGAAGGCCCCCGAGGGCCTCATCGACGACATCGACGAGTCCCACGGCGACGCGCTCGACGAGGCCACCTCGGTCACGGACAAGCTCGAGCGCCAGGCGGCGACCAAGGCCGTCGAGGCCGAGGTGCTCGCCAAGTACGCCGGCCCGGAGGACGCGGCCGACTACGCCGAGAAGCGCCAGGACGCGCAGCTCGCGTTCGACGCCCTCGAGAAGAAGATCATCCGCGAGCGCATCGCCGTCCACAAGAAGCGCCCGGACGGCCGCAACGAGCGCGAGATCCGCCAGATCACGATCGACGTCAAGCCGCTGCCGCGCACGCACGGCTCGGCGCTGTTCACCCGTGGCCAGACGCAGGCGCTGAGCGTCGTCGCGCTCGGCACCACGCGTGAGGAGATGCGCCTGGACAACCTCGGCCTCGAGACGTCCAAGCGCTACTTCCACCACTACAACTTCCCGCCCTTCTCCGTGGGCGAGGCCGGCTTCATGCGCGGCCCCAAGCGCCGCGACATCGGCCACGGCGCGCTCGCCGAGCGCGCGCTGGTCCCGATGATCCCGGACCAGGAGAAGTTCCCGTACACGATCCGCGTCGTGTCGGACATCCTCGAGTCCAACGGCTCGTCGTCGATGGCGTCGGTCTGCGGCTCCTCGCTGTCCCTGATGGACGCCGGCGTGCCGCTCACGCGGCCGGTCGCCGGCATCGCCATGGGCCTGATCAAGGAGGGCGACGACTACACGATCCTCTCCGACATCGCCGGCGTCGAGGACCACCTCGGCGACATGGACTTCAAGGTCGCGGGCACGTCCGAGGGCATCACCGCCCTGCAGATGGACATCAAGATCACGGGCGTCACGTTCGAGATCATGCGCGACGCCCTGGCCCAGGCCAAGGAGGGTCGCGAGTTCATCCTCGGCAAGATGCTCGAGGCGATCGACGCGCCGCGCGAGCAGCTCTCCGAGCACGCCCCGCGCATCTCGTCGATCCAGATCGACCCGGAGAAGATCGGCCTCCTCATCGGCAAGGGCGGCGAGACGATCCGCTCGCTCCAGGAGGAGTACGAGTCCCAGATCGACGTCAACGACGAGGGCCAGGTCCTGGTCTACGCCGTCACCGGCGCCAAGGGCGACGCCCTGGTCGAGCGCATCCGCTCGATGACCAAGGAGGTCGAGGTCGGCGACGAGTTCACCGGCAAGGTCGTCAAGACCACGACCTTCGGCGCCTTCGTCGAGCTCGCCAAGGGCACCGACGGCCTGCTGCACATCTCCAACGTGTCGCCGGGCAACCGCGTCGGCACCGTCGAAGAGGTGCTCAACAAGGGCGACGAGATCGCCGTCCGCGTGGTCGAGGTCGACAAGGAGCGCGGCCGCATCGGCCTGCGTCTCGCCGAGGATCCCGAGATCGCCGGCAAGTCCAAGGAAGAGCTCGCGGGCGTCGGCACCGGCGATCCGTCGATGGGCGGCGGCAGCGACCGCCCGCGTGGCCGCAGCGGCGGCGACCGTGGCGACCGCAACGGCCGTGGCGGCCGCGACCGCGACCGCGGCCCCCGTGGCGGCGGCCGTGACCGTGACCGTGCCCCACGCGCGCCGCGCGGGGACCGCGACCCGGACCGCGGCTAGCCCACTTGCCCGGCCATCGCATCACGGAGCTCGAGAGCGGGCTGCGGGTCGTCACGGAGGCCATGCCCTCCGTGCGGTCCGCCGCCCTCGGCTTCTTCGTGCACACCGGCTCGCGCGGTGAATCCGTCGCGGAGGCCGGGCTCAGCCACTTCCTGGAGCACCTGCTGTTCAAGGGCACCGATCGCTACGCCTCGGCGGAGATCGACAAGCTCTTCGACGGCATGGGCGCCGAGCTGAACGCCGGCACGGACAAGGAGAGCACCGCGGTCTACGCGCGGATGCTCGACCAGCACCTGCCGGCGGCGTTCGACGTCATGGCCGACATGGTCTGGCGTCCCGCCTACCAGGACGTCGATCCCGAGCGCGAGGTCGTGCTCGAGGAGATCGCGATGTACGAGGACGATCCCCAGGACACCGTGTTCGACGTCCTGGGCGAGGCCGTCTTCGGCGACCACCCGCTCGGGCGGCCGATCATCGGCCGCGCGCCGGTGATCCGCGACACGCCGATCGACGTCATCGCCGAGTTCCACAAGCGCCGCTACGTGCCCGGCAACGTCGTGATCGCCGCGGCCGGGTCCGTGGATCACGACGCGATCGTCGAGCTCGCGCAGCGCACCGCCCATACGCACGACGGCATCGAGGCCGCGCCGGGCATCGAGCCCGCCCCGGCCGACCCGCGGGCGACCGTGCGCTTCGTGCGCAAGGACACCGAGCAGGTGCACGTCACGCTCGGCGGCCTCGGCCTGCAGCGCGGGGACGAGCGCCGGTTCGCCGCGCGCGTGCTGGACGCGATCTTCGGCGGCCTGTCCAGCTCACGGCTCTTCCAGGCCGTGCGCGAGGAGCGCGGGCTGGCGTACAGCGTCTACTCGTTCACCGGGCAGTACGCCGACACGGGCCAGGTCGGCCTGTACGTCGGCACCCGTCCGGACAACCTCGTCGAGGCGATGAAGGTCGTCAGCGACGAGCTCGAGCGCCTGCGCGAGCAGCCGGCGACTGAGGAGGAGCTCGTGCGTGCACGCGAGAACGTCAAGGCGCGGGTCGTGCTCGGCATGGAGTCGACGGGCGCGCGCATGCATCGCCTCGGCGGCTCGCTGCTGTTCGGCCTGCCGCTGCTGGAGACCGACGAGGTCATGGAGCGCATCGACGCCGTCACGATGGACGACATGCGCTCGCTGGTGGACGACCTGTGGGCGCCGGGACGCCTGTCCGCGGCCGGCATCGGGCCGGACGAGGACAAGTTCTGCGCCGCCGTGCAGGGCGTCGCGGGCGACGAGTCCAAGCTGGCCGCCTGATGATCCGCGTGGCGGTGGCGGGCGCCGCGGGACGCATGGGCGCGACGACGTGCGCCGCGGTCGACGGCGCCGACGACATGGAGCTCGTCGGCCGCGCCGACCCGTCGCTCGGCACCTCGGTCGCCGACGTGCTCGACGGCACCGACGTGCTCGTCGACTTCACGCTCCCCGACCAGGTGCTGGGCAACATCACGCAGGCCACCGCGGCCGGCGTGCACGTCGTCATCGGCGCGACCGGCTGGCGTGAGGAGGACCTGCGGCGTGCCGTCGAAGGCACGCCGGGCAAGGTCTTCGCCGCCCCGAACTTCGCGATCGGCGCGGTGCTGATGATGCGCTTCGCCGCCGAGGCGTCGAAGATCATGGACCGTGCCGAGATCATCGAGTACCACCATCCCGCGAAGGTCGACGCGCCGTCCGGCACCGCCGCCCGCACCGCGGAGCTGATGGACGGCGACGTGCCGATCCACTCGGTCCGCCTGCCCGGCGTCGTCGCCGACCAGGACGTGATCTTCGGCGATGTCGCCCAGACCCTCACCCTGCGCCACGTCACGACCGACCGCACGAGCTTCATGCCCGGCGTCCTGCTGGCGATCCGCAAGGTGGCCGAGCTGCCCGAGTCTCCCGTGATCGGGCTCGAGAAGCTCTTGTGGCCCTAGCACGGCCGCCCCGGACCTCGACGGATTCTGGCGGGCCCCGCCCGCCGCTGCCGGCACGCACCGGCCGCACACGTACCACCAGTATGCGAGCGGCCTGCGCGCACCGGCAGCGACGACCGTTGCTGCCACCAGCGATCCGCCGAGGCCCGAGGCGGCCGTGCTGGTAGCCGTAACCGACCACGCGGCCGAGCGATACCTCCAGCGCGTCCGAGGCGCGCTCGATCCCAAGCTGGAAGTGACGGGCCGCGTCTCGCGGGCGGTCGACGCGGGACGCGTCGAGCCGGGCTCGCGCGGCGCGCTGCTGGTCCGGGACCTCGAGGACGGCGAGCTCGTCTACATCTGCATCGAGGACAAGCCGCGCGGCGAGCTGATCGTGATCACGCTGTGGGAGGGCGGGGAGGACCCGCGCGTCCCGAAGCGCTTCACGGACGCGCTCCGTCGTAGTCGGCGCGCAACGCCTTCCCCGTAGCGAGCATCAGCACGACGCCGTAGCCGAGGCGGCGATCGGCGTCGCGGAGACGGAGCGGCACGCGCACGCGCCGGCCGGGCTTGATGGCGATGGACCGGCGGCTCACGACCGCACCCTCATGCGCGAGCCGCAGGCGGCCGCGACAGGCGCGGGGCGCGGCGCCGCGCGGGCAGGAGACCAGCAGGCGGAGCTCGCGCGGGCCGGAGCGCAGGAGGCCGTAGAGCTCGAGCCGGTTGGCGCGCGCTCGGTCGACGTGGCGGCAGTTGGACGCGTCGTCCTGGCGGTCGACGACCGCGGTGTCGCCCTGCAACCGCGTCGAGGAGCAGATCACCTCCGCGTCGGCCGCGCCGTCGCGGGCGAGCAGGCGGTCGCGGCCCGGCCCGCCGTTGAGCGAGTCGCGGTCGGGACCGCCGTCGAGCACGTCGTCGCCGGTCTCGCCGAGGTCCGGCGTACGCCCGTACGGGCCGGACGAGACCTGGCTGATGTACTGCGCCCAGCTCTCACCGAACAGCGCGTCGCGCCCACGGCCGCCTTCCAGGCGATCGTCGCCGGGGCCGCCCTGCAGGAGGTCGGCGTCGTCGTCGCCGATCAGCCGGTCAGCGCCGGGGCCGCCGTTGAGGTCGTTGCCGAGTCGGCCACCGTGGACGACGTCGTCGCCCGCGCCGCTCTCGACCCGCAGGACGTCGTGCCCACCCCGGGTGACGTCCGGGCCGGGGCTGCCGACGACCCGCACCGCGGTGCCGGCGGTCAGGAGGAGCAGGTCCCGGTCGCCGGCCGCGCCGGACACGCCCGCGCCAAGATCGACGGTCACCCCTTGCGGCTCGTCGGAGTAGTCGAGGATCGCGCCCCTCAGCACGTCGCTGCCCGGACCGCCGAGCACCGTGCCTTCCCGGTCTTCGAGCATGTCGTCCCCCGCCCCGCCATGCACCACACCCGGGACCGAGGACGGTGGGACGCGCGCGTTGCGGAAGCGATCATCGCCGTCACCGAGGTAGGCGACGACCTTCGGATACCCCTGCAGCGGGCAGGCGACCGTGGTCGGGTCCTGCGCGACGCAGGGCGGCGTCGGCGTCAGACCGGCGGCATCCCGGAGCCGCACGAGCCCGGCGTCGACGTCCGGCAGGATCTCGACGTCGTTGCGCTCGCCGGGAGCGGCGGTGAGTGTGAGCGTGTGCCGGTAAGCGACCTGGCGCTGGTCGGGGATGCTCTCGACCTTCGACGTGACCGTGGACGCCGAGGCGGAGCTGCAGGCGAGCGCCCACGCGGAGACCATCGCAAATGCGAGGATCCTGCGCATGGCTCCTAAGCGGTCCACACCGGTGAGAGTTCCGCTGTCCAATCCCGACAAGGTGTTGTTCCCCGCGGACGGCATCACCAAAGCGGATCTCGCGGACTACTACGAGCGGGTGGCCGACGTGATGCTCCCGCACGTGCGCGACCGGCCGATGAACCTGTGGCGGTGGAACCGGGGCATCGCCCACGACGTCGTCGTCCAGCAGTCGCTGCCGAAGGGCGCGCCGGAGTGGGTCGCCCGCTGCGAGGTCTCGCGCCGCAAGGGCGGGGACATCACGCACGGGATGATCAACGACGCGGAGACGCTGCGCTGGCTCGCGCAGCAGAACTGCGTCACGCCGCACGTCTGGAACGCGCGCTGCGACCGCCGGGAGCGGCCGGACCGGCTCGTGTTCGACCTGGACCCGAGCGGGGACGACTTCGACGAGATCCGCCGGGCCGCGCTCGCGCTGCGTGACCGGCTGCGGGACGTGGGGCTCGTGCCGTTCGCGAAGCTCAGCGGCTCGCGCGGGATCCACGTGGTCGCACCGCTCAAGCGCACCCGGAACGCCGACGAGGTCCGCGCGGCGTCGCAGATCCTCGCCGACCGCGTGGCCGCCGAGCACGCCGACACGCTCACGACCGAGTGGCGCAAGGAGAAGCGCGAGGGGCGGATCCTCGTCGACGTCGCGCGCAACACCTACGGGCAGACGCTGGTCGCGCCGTACGCCGTGCGCGCGCTCGCCGGCGCGCCGGTCTCCGCGCCGGTGACCTGGGACGAGGTCGCCGACGCGAGCTTGACGCCGCACGCCTTCACGCTCCGCACGATGGCGGCGCGGATGGCCGCGGTGGGGGACCCGTGGGCCGAGATTGGCGCGCACGCAGCCACTTTGCCGCGGGACTTGGTCAAAGCTTGAGCTTTGCCCGACCTCGGCTTGAGGGAGGGCTCCGATACCGCAGGTAACCCGATCACCTGTAGGAGCCCTTCCCTTGTCTTTCCTCCCCACCCGCTTCGGCGTACGCAGCAAGCTGCTGGCCGGCTCGGCCGTCCTGCTGGCCTTCACCGGCACCGTCGGCGCGTTCGGCATCAGCGACATCCGCTCCGCGAACGCGGACTCGGACGCGCTGTACGAGCAGTCCGTGCAGCCGCTGTCGCAGCTGGGCACGGCCCGCGCGACGTTCAACGAGAACCGCGCGTTCGTGAACAACCACCTGCTCGAGACGACGCCGGCCGCCAAGGCGGAGGTCGAGGCCGCGCTCAAGCGCAACGCCGCGGGCATCGACAAGCGCCTCGCCGCGGTGGCTCCGGCGCTCGCCGGCAAGGGCGAGCTGAGCGCCGAGCTGACGACGCTGGAATCCGACATCGCGGCCTACCGCGCGATCCGCGGCCGCGTCCTGGAGCTCTCGGCGGCCGGCCGTGAGCCGGAGGCGTACGCGCTCAACACGGCCGAGGCCGTCCCCGCCGCGGCGAAGGTCACGGCGAGCTTCACGCGCCTGTTCGACGCGGAGGTCAAGCTCGCCGCGCAGACCAACGCGAACATCACCTCGACGGCCTCCGCGGCCGTCACGCGCTCGCTGCTGCTGATCGGCGCGGCGCTGGTGATCGGGTTCGCGCTCGCCTTCTGGTTCTCGGGGCGGATCACCAAGGCCGTCAACGAGATCCTGCACCGCCTGAACATGCTGCGCGACAACTGCGCGACGGACCTGGCCCACGCGCTCGGCCGGGTCGCGAAGGGTGACCTGACGGTCGAGGTGGTGCCGGTGACGCCGGAGCTGCACCGCACGTCGGGCGACGAGATCGGCGACGTCGCCGAGGCCGTCGGCGCGATCCGCAACTACACGGTGGCGTCCGTCGAGGCCTACAACACCATGCGCGCGCAGCTGGCCGACACGGTCGCCGAGATGGCCGAGCAGGCGGCGACGGTCGCCGCCGCCTCGCAGCAGATGGCGGCCACGTCGGAGGACACGGGCCGTGCGGTCTCGGAGATCGCCGCGGCCGTGACCGAGGTCGCGCACGGCGCCGAGCGCCAGGTCCGCGGGGTCGAAGCTGCGCGTGAGGCCGTCCAGGGCGCCGCCCGGTCGGCCGAGACGAGCGCCGCGGTCGCCAACGAGACCGCGCAGGCCGCCGACGATGCGCGCGCCGTCGCCGTGGAGGGCGTCAGCGCCGCCGAGTCCGCCAGCGCCGCGATGCGCGAGGTCGCCGAGTCGTCGGCGGCGGTCGGCACGGCCATCGACTCCCTGACCGCCCGCAGCGAGCGGATCGGCGGGATCGTCGGCACGATCACCGGGCTGGCCGAGCAGACCAACCTGCTCGCGCTCAACGCGGCGATCGAGGCCGCGCGCGCCGGCGAGCAGGGGCGCGGCTTCGCGGTCGTGGCCGAGGAGGTGCGCAAGCTGGCCGAGGAGTCGCGGAACGCGGCCGCCGAGATCTCGGGCCTGATCGGCGAGATGCAGGCCGAGACGGCGCGCGTGGTCGGCGTGGTGAGCGACGGCACGCAGCGCACGCAGGACGGCGTGGCGACGGTCGAGCGGACGCGGGAGGCGTTCGAGGCGATCGGCACGGCCGTCGAGGACATGGCCGCGCGGGTCGGCGAGATCAGCACCGCCGTGGACCAGATCACGCATGAGGCGTCGCGCGCGGAGCACGAGGTCGTCGACGTCGCCGCGGTGGCCGAGGAGTCCAGCGCGTCGGCCGAGCAGGTGTCGGCCTCCACGCAGCAGACGAGCGCGTCGGCGCAGGAGATCGCCGCGTCGGCGCAGACGCTGTCCGGGACGGCCGAGCACCTGAACTCGCTCGTCGCGCGCTTCACCGTCGCCGCCTGAGTCGGAGGGCGCGCGGGTCTCGATCGGGTCCGCAGACCCGCGCACGGAACGGCCCGCCCGATCGGCGGGCCGTTCCCGTTTCCGGGGTTCTTGATGAAACCTTGACGTTTACGGGATGGAAAGCGGATGTTGCCCGGGCGATCACGGTGAGCGAACCGTGTAAACCGCTCCCCTGGAGACCCTTTGTCCCTCACCATCCGCACGAAGCTGCTGGCCGGCTTCGGCGCCGTGCTCCTCATCCTGGCCGGCGCAGTCATCGTCGGCGTTCGCTCCGCCGGCTCCGTCAACGAGAATGCTCAGAACACGTACGTCGAGGACGCCATCCCATTGAAGGCGGCGGCCCAGGACCTGCTGACCCAGATGGTCAACCAGGAGACCGGCGTGCGCGGGTACCTCGTCACGGGCGACGAGTCGAGCCTTGATCCGTACAAGGCGGGGCGCAAGGGCATCCAGGACGACCTGAAGCTGATGGAGCCGCTGCTCGCGAAGCACCCGATCATGGCCGGGCTGGTCGACAAGGCCAGGCCGCAGATCGACGCGCTGCAGAAGTACTTCGAGTCGCAGATCGCGTTGGTGCAGTCCGGGCCGAAGGGGCAGGCCGAGGCGCAGGCGCGCATCGGCGAGGGCAAGGAGGCGTTCGACGGCTTCCGCGAGTCCTACGCGGCGATCTTCGCCGACACCGAGAAGTTCGTGAAGGACGCCAAGAACGAGCAGGACTCGGCGTACGCGGGCGCGCGCACGCAGCTGATCATCCTCGGCGTGATCGGCGCGCTGGTCGCGCTCGGCATCGCGTGGCTGATCACGCGGTCGATCGTCGGCCCGGTCCGTGAGATGCAGCGCGCCGCCGACGGCATCGCCGAGGGCGACGTCGACCAGACGATCACCGTCAAGAACCGTGACGAGCTGGGCGCGATGGCGCAGTCGTTCGACAACATGCTCGACTACCTGCGCGAGCAGGCCGAGGTCGCCGAGCGCGTCGCCGCGGGCGACCTGACGGTGGAGCCGAAGCCGCGCTCCGAGCGCGACCTGCTCGGCGTCGCCATGCAGCGGCTGGTCGTGGACCTCGAGCGCGTGGTCGGCGACGTCAGCGCGAGCGCCGGCAGCGTTGCCTCCGCGTCGCAGCAGATGGCGTCCACCTCCGAGGAGGCCGGCCGCGCCGTCACCGAGATCGCGTCCGCCGTGGGCGACGTGGCCCAGGGCGCCGAGCGCCAGGTCCGCATGGTCGAGACCGCGCGCGACACCGCGCTGGAGACCACCCGCGCCGCGCGCGCGTCCTCGACGGCCGCGTCCGAGGCCGCCACCGTCGCCGGTGACGCGGGCGAGGTCGCCCGTCACGGCGTCGCCGCGGCCGAGCAGGCCACGGACGCCATCCAGCACGTCGCCGACGCCTCGCGCGAGATCACGACCGCGATCGAGGGCCTCGCCCAGCGCTCCGAGCGCATCGGCGGCATCGTCGACACGATCACCGGCATCGCCGAGCAGACCAACCTCCTGGCGCTCAACGCGGCCATCGAGGCTGCCCGCGCGGGCGAGCAGGGCAAGGGCTTCGCCGTCGTCGCCGAAGAGGTCCGCAAGCTGGCCGAGGAGTCCCAGGCGGCCGCCTCGCAGATCTCCAGCCTGATCGGCGAGATGCAGACCGAGACCAACTCCGTCGTCATCGTCGTCGAGGAAGGCGCCCGCCGCACCGAGGACGGCGTCGTCACCGTCCAGCAGACCCGCGACGCCTTCCAGCGCATCGACGTGGCCGTCGCCTCGATGGCCGAGCGCGTCGCCGAGATCGCCGCCGCCAGCGAGCAGATCTCCGCCGACTCGGAGCGCACCCAGGACGAGATCGCCGAGATCGCCTCCGTCGCCGAGGAGTCCTCCGCCTCCGCCGAGCAGGTCTCCGCCTCCACCCAGGAGACCAGCGCGTCGACGCAGGAGATCGCCTCCAGCGCGGCCGAGCTGGCCATCACCGCCGAGCGCCTCGAGGCGCTGGTCGGGCACTTCCGCCTCACGGCGGCCTAGCACCACGTACCCGGAGCGCGTCACCCGTGGAGTTCAGTGCGGGTGGCGCGCGCCGGTGCCTGGCGTGGTTCGGGAGCACCCCGTCGGGCGGCGCGCTCTTGTGCGGGTGAGCGGCTTGCGCCGGGTGCGCCCGCGCGCGGGCCGCGCGTCGCGCGAGTGTTCACTTTTCCACCGCACAGGTGGGAAAGTGATCGTTCAGTGCGGCTGAGCCCGTGAGCGCGGGTTGACCCCGCGCGGGGGCTCGCCGGTCCCGGCCGGCTTGACCAGCCCAGGCCGGTGTGCTCCCCGGCGCGATGAAGCCCGACGCCCGCCACCCGAGCTGAGCTCCACGCGGCTCGGCCACAAGAGACGCCGGTTAGCACCACGCGAGCACACGCCCGAACCGGGTACCGTCGTGCCATGGGCTTCCTTGACAAGGCCAAGAAGCTCGCCGAGCAGGCGCAGACCAAGCTCGACGAGGTGCAGTCCCAGATCAACCAGCAGGGCGCTTCCCGGCCTGGTCCGCAGCAGCCGGGCGGGTACGTCGAGTACGACAAGCACGGTCGTCCGATCCCGCCGCAGCAGTCGGCGTCGCCGCCGCACGGTGATCCGCTCGCGGGTCCGCACCCGGGTCCGCCGGCCACGCCCGGCCCGGTCCCGGACCCCGCGGCGCCCGCACCGCACGGCGACCCGCTCGCGGGCGGCCCGGCCTGGCCCGGCCAGTCCCAGAGCCCCGCGTGGCCGCCGCCGGGGCACAGCACCCCGCCGCCGCCGCCCGCGCCGCCGCACTCCCCAGGCATCCCGACGGGCTACTCCGGCCCGCCGACGCCGTCCCCGGCCTCGGGCGACCCGCTGGCGACGCCCGCGCCGCCGCCGGTCGCGCACGGCGACCCGCTCGCGGGCGCGGCGTCCGCGCCGCCGCCCACCGGCCCGTCGGCGCCGCCTCCGTCCAACTGGGCCCCGCCCAGCGGCCCGGCCGCGCCCGCGCCGGCACCGCCCGGCTCGGCCGCGTGGGAGCCGCCTGCTCAGGGTGGCCCGCTCCCGGGGCACGCGCCCGCCCCGGGCAGCCCGCCCGCGTCACCGCCGCACGGTGACCCGCTGGCCGGTGCCACCGGCTCGTCCGCACCGTCGTGGGACCCGCCGAGCGGCCCGCCGGCGTCGCCGCCGCACGGTGACCCGCTGGCCGGTGCGGCCCCGAGCGCGCCTGCCGCGCCGCCTCCCGGGCCGGAGTTCGGCGAGCCGTTGACTCCCCCTCCGCCGGCTCCGCCGAGCGCGCCCGCGGACTGGGCTCCGCCTGCGACGCCGGGGGTTCCGCCGACGGAGCCGCCGAGCGGTCCGCCCGCGCCGGTCGAGGGCTCGACCGCGCCGCCGCAGGCGCCCGGTGTCCCTTCGGGAACACCTCAGCCGCCGGTCGCGGGGGAGGGCAAGGCACCCGCCGTGCCCGGTGCGCCGTCGTCGACGGAGGATCCCAACCAGCCGTCGTACGCGCCGCCGAAGCTCAGCTCGGGGGATCCACTCGCGGGCTGACCGGCTCGCGTGCCATCCTCTAACGCATGCGTCCCTACGAAGGCCTGCTCACGGCCATGATCACCCCGTTCCGTGCTGACGGCTCCGTCGACGAGGAGGGTGCGGTCGCGATCGGCCGCCATCTGCTCGCGAACGGGTCGCACGGGCTGGTCGTGGCCGGGACCACTGGCGAGGCGGCGACGATGACCGACGAGGAGCACCTCGGGCTCATCGCGCTGATCGCCTCCGAGCTCGGGGACGAGGCGACGGTCGTCGGCGGCACCGGGTCCAATGACACGCGCCACGCCGTCCACCTGACCGAGAAGGCCGTGGAGGCCGGCGTGGACGCGGTGCTGTCCGTCACGCCGTACTACAACAAGCCCAACCGCCGGGGGATCATCGCGCACTTCAGGGAAGTCGCGAAAGCCGCGGGGGACACGCCCGTGATCCTCTACAACATCCCCGGCCGGTGCGTCGTCAACATGCCGCCCGATCTGCTCGCCGAGCTGGCGCAGATCGAGAACATCGAGGCCGTCAAGCAGGCGAACAGCGACGAGCTGCAGCTGATCGACGGCCTCGCGGTCATGGCCGGCAACGACGACATCTACGGAAAGTGCCTGGAGATCGGCGGCACGGGCGGCATCTGCGTCGCCAGCCACGTCGTCGGGCCGGAGATGCGCAAGATGTATGAAGAGCCCGACAACCGCGCCGAGATCGACGCGTCGCTGCAGGAGATCTATGAGGCGATGTTCGTGACGGCCAGCCCCGCGCCGGTCAAGGCCGCTCTGGAGATGCTCGGCCAGCCCGCCGGCGCGTTGCGCCTGCCGCTGGTCGAATGCGACGAGCAGGAACGCCAGACCGTGTACAACGCGCTCGCCCAGCACGGGCTGCTGGCCGAGGTCTCCGCCCGTTGAGCGGCACCGTTCGAGTCCTCCCGCTGGGGGGCGTCGGCGAGATCGGCAAGAACATGACCGTCGTCGAGTACGACGGCCGGATCGTCGTCGTCGACTGCGGCCTGCGCTTCCCGACGGCCGAGATGATGGGCATCGACCTCGTCCTGCCCGACTTCACGTACCTGCGTGAGAACGTCGACGCGATCGACGCGATCATCATCACGCACGGCCACGAGGACCACCTGGGCTCGCTCCCGTGGGTGATCCGCGACCTGGGCGAGGACAAGATCCCGGTCGTCTACGGCGGCCAGCTCACGGTCGCCATGGCCCGCTCGAAGCTCGACGAGCACAAGCTGCGCGACGTCAACCTCGAGGTGCTGCCGATCGGCGACGTCGTCGAGGCCGGCCCGTTCACGCTCGAGCGCGTGCACCTCACGCACTCGATCCCGGACGCCAGCGGCGTCGCGATCGGCACCCCGCTCGGCACCGTCTTCTTCACCGGCGACTACAAGTTCGACCAGACGCCCGTGATCGGCGCGCCCGCGGACATGAGCCGCCTGGCCGAGCTCGGCCGCGAGGGCGTGCTGCTCCTGTGCGGCGACTCGACGAACGCCGACCGCCCCGGCATCAGCGACAGCGAGTCGATCGTCGGCCCGCACCTGGACCGCGTGTTCGGCCGCTGCGACGGGCGCATCGTCGTCACCTGCTTCGCCTCGAACATCCACCGCGTGCAGCAGGTCGTGCACGCCGCCGAGAAGCACGGCCGCAAGGTCGCCCTCGTCGGCCGGTCGATGCGCAAGAACGTCAACATCGGCCGCAGCCTGGGCCACATCGACATCCCCGAGGGCATGCTCGTGCCGCCGCGGGAGATCGACCAGTGGGCCGACGACAAGATCGTCGTGATCTCCACCGGCTCCCAGGGCGAGCCGCTGTCCGCGCTGCGCCGGATGGCCTACCGCGACCATCCGCAGGTGGAGCTCAAAGAGGGCGACACGGTCGTCTTCAGCGCCACGCCGATCCCCGGCAACGAGCGCGCCGTCAACGAGACGATCGACCGCCTGTACCACATCGGGTGCAGCGTGGTGACCGCGCGCGACGCGCCGATCCACGCCTCAGGCCACGGCTACGCGGAGGAGGTCAAGATGATGATCAACCTCACCCGCCCGAAGTACGTGATGCCGGTCCACGGCGACTTCAAGCGCATGCTCATCCACGGTGAGCTCGCGCAGGCGGTCGGCGTGCCCCGCTCGCACGTGTTCCGCAGCGAGAACGGCACGCCGCTGGAGATCACGGCCGAGGGCGCGAAGTTCGGCACCCCCGAGCACTCCGGGATGATCTTCGTCGACGGCGTGGACATCGGCGACGTCAGCGACGTCGCGTTGCGTGACCGCCGCATGCTGTCCGCGGACGGCATCTTCATCATCGTGGCGACGATCTCCGAGGAGGACGGCTCGTCCGTCGTCCCGCCGGAGGTGATCGCCCGCGGCGTCCCGTTCCTGGAAGGCAACGACCAGTTCACGGACGACCTGCGCGAAGCGGTGGAGGACTCGCTGGACGCCGCCGCCGAGCAGCAGATCACCGAGGTCGACGTCCTGCAGAACCATCTGCACGACGACCTCGCGCAGTTCATCTACGACCGGCTCAAGCGCCGCCCGATGGTGCTGCCGGTCGTGGTCGAGGTCTGAGCGCGCCGCTCGGCCGCCGGCCGTAGCAGCAGCGCCAGGCCGGCCAGCAGCAGGATCCCCGCGCCCGCGAACGCGAAGGCGGTGCGCGGGGAGCCCAGCACCGTCAGCACGCCGCCGAGCAGGAACCCGATGCCCGGCATCGCGGCGCCGATCGACTCCAGCAGCCCGGACATCCGCGACTGGAACTCCGGCGGCGTCGCCTCCTGCATGGCGGTCATCACCGCCACCCACTGGATGCCGTTGCCGGCGCCGCCGACGACCGACATCGCGCACGCGAGCCACAGCACGTGCGCCTGGGACATCCCGAGGTAGGCGACGCCCACCATCGCGCTGGAGAAGACGATCAGCCCGAACCCGGAGCGGTTCTTGAGGCCGATGTAGAGCAGCGAGCCGAGCACGATGCCGGCGCCCCAGGCGCTCAGCAGCAGCCCGAACCCGGCGCTGTTGGTGCCGAGCGACTCCTTGGCGTAGATGACCTCGATCGGGACGACGACGGTGAAGCAGATCAACGCGAGCGACTGGCCGACGAGCAGCGTGCGGATCAGCGGGTGCGAGCGCGCGAACGAGAGCCCGGCGCGGAAACGCGTGCGCCAGGGCTCGTACTCGTGGTGCTCGACCTGCGGCAGCTGGCGGGTGCTCGCGAGCAGCGCCGCGATGATCAGGAACGACGCGGCGTCCACGAACAGCGCGGTGGAGACCCCGAAGGCCGCGATCAGCGCGCCCGCGAGCGCGGCACCGAACACCGACGACGCCGCGAAGCCGAGGTTCATCAGCGCGTTGCCCTCGGCGATCAGCCCGTGCGGCTGCAGCGTGGCCGCGACGGCCCCGCGGGTGAGCCCGCGCCCCGTGATCGCCAGCGTCCCGTCCACGAGCCCCAGCAGCAGGATCAGCGGCAGGAAGAACCGGTCGCCGATGGCCAGGAAGCCGAGCGCGGCGAACACGAGCGCCTCGATCACGTAGATCGCCGGCAGCACGCGGCGCAGCGACATCCGGTCCAGGTGCGCCGTCAGCCCGGTGGAGAGCAGGGCGGGCAGGAACTTGGCCACCAGGAAGAAGCCGGCGGTCGGCGCGACATCACCCGTTCGGTCGAAGACAAGGATCGACAGGGCCACGACCCCGATCGAGTCCCCCAAGTCGTTGACCGTGTACGACCCCAGCAACTGGCCGAACGGCCGCACCCGCAGCGGTTCAAGGCGCCTCCGCACTCCGGGGGCACTGTACCCCGCTTGGAGGACAACCACGTCTCTCGTCGAAAATTTGCCTTCGGAATTTCCGAGTGGTGCCGATGAGGGTGAGTGGATGCCTCGGCGCCAGGTCACCTTGTCCCTTGTCTCGGCCACGCTACTCGCGTGCGCGCTGGCGGGTGCTGCGCTGGTGAGCCGCGCCGATGACTGGCAGTCGCTGTCGCTGTTCGGATTGCTGTTCGTCCTCGCGGCCGGCAGCGAGATGCTGAGCTTCGAGCTCCGGGGCCTGCGGCTCTCGGGCTCGTTCCTCGCGCTCGTGCTGGCGATGGCGCTCCTCGGCCCCGCGCCCGCGGCGGTGATGGGCGTCGCGTGCTCGGTCGTCGACGCGGTGATCTCCCGCCGGTCGATCGATCGCACGATCACGAACCTCGCCACCTTCGCGGTCTTCCCGCTCGTGGGCGGGCTGACGATCCGTGCGCTGGCCGGCGACTTCGAGGTCGGCGGCAGCGAGGCGCTGTGGTTCGGCGCCGTCGTCCTCACGACGTTCCTGCTGGCCAACGCGCTGAACTTCGCCATGGTCGCGGCGGGAAGCTGGTTCGCCTACGACGTCCCGCCGCGGCTGATGCTGCGCTCGTTCGTCACCGCGCTGCCCTCGGAGTTCGCGACGGCGCTGCTGACCGCCAGCGTCGCCTTCACCTACGCCTATCTGGGCATCGGCTCGATCGCGCTGGCCGCGGTCGTCCTGTTCGTGTTCCTGTACATCGTCCGCACGAGCATCGCGGCGGACGAGCGCGGCGAAGAGCTCGAGCAGCGGACGCGCGAGCTCGCGTCGCTGCAGATGGGCCTGCTCTCGACGGTGCTGCAGACGCTGTCGATGCGCGATGCGATGACGGCCCGCCACTCGGCGGCAGTGGCCCGCTACTCGCGCGAGGTGGCAGCGATGCTGGGCCTCGACGCGCGCGAGCAGGACCTCATCCACACCGCGGCGCTGCTGCACGACATCGGCAAGTTCATCCTCCCGGACTCCGTGCTGTTCGCGAACCGCAAGCTGACCGACGAGGAGTGGCAGCTGATCAAGCTCCATCCGGAGCAGGGCGCCAAGCTCGTCGAGCGCATCGAGGGCTACGGTCCGGTGGCCGAGATCGTCCTGCACCATCACGAGCGCTTCGCCGGCGGCGGCTACCCGGCCGGCATCGCAGGCGAGGACATCCCGCTCGGCGCGCGCATCCTGTCCGTCGCCGACACCTACGACGTCATGACCTCGCGCGACTCCTACCGCCGCCCCGTCAGCTCGGAGGCGGCGCTCGCGGAGCTGCGTCGGGTGGCGGGCACGCAGCTGGACCCCGCGGTGGTCGACGTCTTCGAGCGGATGATCCTCGAGAAGGGCGTGGCCTTCAGCCACACCGACGAGGTCGACTTCGAGGCCGAGCTGGCCTTCGAGAAGCGCGTCGCGGACTACGCCCAGCCCAGGCTTGCGGCGGCGTAGACGTTCGTTCGATCAAGGGATGCGACGAACTGGCCGTTAAAGAGAACGAGCGCCACTGAGGCGCTCGCTCGCAAAGCTGGTCGTGGATTACATCTTCCAACCCATGACAGGCTCCTTTCCCGCTCGAAAATGGCGCTGCAACGCCGTTTCCGAGACCTTGAGGTGTGTTCCCTTCGACTGGACACATAATGCGGGCTGGACGAAGTAATCCAAATCGGATGAATGTCCAGAGAACCTAAAGTGTCAGCATGCGTACACTTTGGCGCCCAAGCGGCCGGGGTTCTTAAACTCCAGGCGGCTTGAGCGTTCTCGAACGCAACAACGTCCATGTCGGTGGACAATCGGATGCGCGGCCGATCCTCTTCGCGCACGGCTTCGGCTGCGACCAGAACATGTGGCGCTTCGTCGCGCCGGCGTTCGCGGCCGACCACCGGATCGTGCTGTTCGACCACGTGGGCGCGGGCGGCTCGGACCCGGGGGCCTATGACCCCGAGCGGTACGGCACCCTCGCCGGGTACGCCGACGACGTGGTCGAGATCTGCCGCGCGCTGGACCTCTCCGACGCCGTGTTCGTCGGCCACTCCGTGAGCGCGATGATCGGCGTCCTCGCGGCGAAGCGCGCCCCGGACGCGATCGGCACGCTCGTCCTGATCGGACCGTCCCCCCGCTACCTGGACGACGACGGCTACGTCGGAGGGTTTCAGCAGGAGGACATTGCGGAATTGCTCGACTCCATGGACAGCAACTTCCTCGGCTGGTCGAGTGCGATGGCCCCGGTCATCATGGCCAACCCCGACCGCCCGGAGCTGGGGGAGGAGCTGACCAGCAGCTTCTGCCGCATGGACCCGGAGATCGCGGCCCGTTTCGCGCGCGTGACGTTCCTGTCCGACAACCGGGCGGACCTCGACGACGTGGACGTCCCGACGCTCGTGCTCCAGTGCAGCGACGACGTGATCGCGCCGACGCCCGTCGGCGACTACGTGCACGCGCAGATCCCGGGCTCCGTGCTCGTGCGGATGGCGGCCACCGGCCACTGCCCGAACCTGAGCGCGCCGCAGGAGACGATCGACGCCATCCGGGCCTTCCTCTGACGCCGCCGCGATGAGCTTCGCGGACCCGAGCGCCGAGGACCTGTACGAGAACGCCCCGTGCGGCTACCTGTCGACCGCGCCGGACGGCCGGATCGTGCGCGTCAACGAGACGTTCCTGCGCTGGACCGGCTTCAACCGCGAGAACCTGGTCAACGTCCGCCGGTTCCAGGACCTGCTCAGCCCGGGCGGCCGGATCTACCACGAGACGCACTACGCGCCGCTGCTGCGGATGCAGGGCAGCGTCCGGGAGATCGCCATGGACATCGTCACCGCGGACCGCCAGCGGCTCCCGGTGCTCGTGAACTCGGTGCTCGTGACCGACGAGGCGGGCGAGCCGCAGCTCGTGCGCACGACGGTGCTCGACGTGCGCGAGCGCCGCGCCTACGAGCGCGAGCTGCGCCTGGCGCGCGACCGTGAACGCGCCGCCCGCCGCGCGCTCGAGCGCCGGCACGAGCAGACCAGCGCGATCTCGCACACGCTGCAGCAGAGCCTGCTGGCCGACGAGCCGCCGCGCGACGAGCGCTTCAACGTCGCCGCGCTCTACCACCCGGCCGTCTCCCAGCTCGAGGTGGGTGGGGACTGGCACGACGCGTTCGCGCTGCCGAACGGCCGCGTCGGCGTCGTCGTCGGGGACGTCGTCGGCCGCGGGCTGATGGCGGCGACGGCGATGGGCCAGCTCCGCAGCGCCGTCCGCGCGCTCGCGGTCACGGGGGTGGGGCCGCTGGAGGTGGTCCGCTACCTGGACACGTTCGTCGAGCAGGTCCCGACCGCCCGGTTCGCCACGCTCGTGTACGCCGAGGTCGAGCCCGACTCGGGGGCCGTGACGCTGTCGGTGGCCGGGCATCTCCCGCCGGTGGTGGTCTCGGCGGGCGGCGAGCCGCAGCTGTTCATGGGTGCGCGCTCGACGCCGCTCGGGATCGAGGTCGACGCCATGCCGCGGATGGAGGACACGCTGCACCTGCCACCCGGCGGGCAGCTGGTGCTCTACACCGACGGCCTCGTCGAGCGCCGCGGGGAGAGCATCGACGTCGGGCTGGACCGGCTGCTGGCCGCGGTCGCGCGGGAGGCGACCCCGGAGGCGCTGGCGCTGGCCCTCGACGACGGCCGCCAGGGCGACGACGACGTCTGCGTGCTCGTGTTCAGCCGCCGCGTCGCGCGCTGACGGTCGCTCAAGCGGCCTCAGGGCGCGCCGATCATCCGGAGGGTGAGGTCCAGGCTCCGCGTCATCGCCACCGGGTTCGCCGCCGCCGTGTTCGCGGTCGGGCTGTCGGTCGGCGCCGCCGTGGCCGAGGACATGACCGCCGGTGACGGCCCGCAGGCCACGCACTGGGCGCCGACCGGCGTCTGCCTGCTCGACGGCCGTGCGCTACGCGGCGACCGCCCGTAGTCGCGCCGCGTCACGGCCCGGCGGCAGCCCGAACTCGCGCCGGTACTCGCGGCTGAACTGCGACGCGCTGTCGTAGCCGACGCGGAACGCGACCGTGGCGACGTCGTCGGCGCCGCTGAGCAGCAGCAGCCGCGCCTGCCGGAGCCGCAGCTGCTTCTGGAACTGGATCGGGCTGAGCGCGGTGACCGCTTGGAAGCCGCGGTGGAAGGCCGAGACGCTCATGCCGCACGTCCGCGCGAGCTCCTCGACGCGGAACGACCGCGCGGGCTCGGACGTGATCGCGCGCACGGCGCGGCCGATGTGGGTGAGGCTCGAGTCCGTCATGCCGATCTGGCGGACGCCGGCGCCCAGCGGACCGTTGATCAGCCGCCAGAGGATCTCGCGCTCGAGCATCGGCGCGAGCACGGCCTGGTCGGCGGGATGGTCGAGCAGCCGGACCATCCGCACGACCGCGTCGAGGAGCTCTGGCGGCGCGTCCGCCACGCCGAGGCCCGCGGGCGGCGGGCCGGCCGCGGCGCCGTCGAGCAGCAGCTGCGCGATCACCGACGGGCGCAGCACCAACCCGAACCCGAGCGCCGGTGCCTCGGTGTAGTGGCCGGTGATCGGTAGGTCGACCGAGGCGACCAGGTACTGCCCGGGCCCGTAGTCGAACGTGCGCTCACCCAGCGCGAGCCGCTTGGAGCCCTGCGCGATCAGCGCGAACACCGTGCCGGTGGTCGACGCGCGTGGCTCGCCGGCCTCGGCCGTGACCGAGAGCAGCACGCCGTCGATCGCGGTCGTCTCGTCGGGCCGCGCGTGCCGCGCGATCAGCGCTCGCAGCTCATCCAAGCAGGAATGTGCATGGATCGGCGAGTTCTGTTCTCCCACTGTGGCGGCCACGCGACAGACACTACACGCATGACCAAGATCGCTCTCGTGACCGGCGCAGGATCAGGCATTGGCCGCGCAACCGCCCAGCAGCTCCACGATCGCGGCGTCGGGGTGATCACGACCCACCACCGCAGCCCCGCCGACTTCGTGTCGCTGCCGCTCGACGTCGCCGACACGACGAGCTTCCCGGCCTTCACCGACCGCGTCCGCGCCGCGCTCGCCGAGCACTGGGGCCGCGACTCGTTCGACTACCTGGTCAACAACGCCGGCATCGGCGGTCCGTCGCCGTTCGCGACCACCACCGACGAGGCCTACGAGCGCTACCACCGCGTGCTCCTCAAGGGCCCGTTCTTCCTCACGCAGGCGCTGCTGCCGCTGCTGAGCGACCGCGGCGCGATCGTCAACACCAGCAGCAGCTCGACACGCCCGGGCGTGACCACCGAGGGCTACGCCGCGTACGCGGCCATGAAGGGCGGCCTGGACATGCTCACGCGGTACCTGGCGAAGGAGCTCGCCCCGCGTGGCATCCGCGTCAACGCGGTGGCCCCGGGCCCCACGCGCACGAACCTGGGTGACGGCGGCATCGACGCCTACCCGGAGTTCATCCCGCCGATCGTGGCCGAGACGACGCTCGGGCGCCTGGGTGAGGGCGACGACATCGGCAAGGCCATCGCCGCCCTCGTCTCCGACGACCTCGCGTGGGTCACGGGCGAGGTGATCGAGGTCTCAGGCGGCTACAAGCTCCAGCAGCGCGCCCAGGGCCGCCGCGCACGCCTCGGGCCGCTCCAGCGACGACGAGTGCCCGCAGCCCTCCAGCGGCTCGTAGCGGGCTCCGGGGATGCCCGCGGCGAGCTCCTCGCCGTGCCCGGGCGCGATCAGCTGGTCGGCCGTCCCGTGGACGACCAGCGCCGGGCAGGTGATCGTCGCCAGCAGCGGGCGTGCGTCGGCGCGGCCGATGATCGCCTCCTGCTGGCGGACGTAGACGTCGTGACCGACGTCGGCGGCCATGGCCCGCGTCGTCGCGAGCAGCCCGGCGTCGTCGGCCCGGTCGGGGGCGACGAGCCGCGGGAACGCGGCGTCGACCAGCGCCTCGAAGCGTCCGGACCGCGCCAGGGCGATCTGCTCGCGGCGCGCCGCGGTCTGCTCCGGCGCGTCCGGGCGCGCGGAGGTGCTCATCAGCGCCAGCGCAACGACGCGCTCGGGCGCCTGGCGCATGACCTCGAGCGCCACGTAGCCGCCCATGCTCAGGCCGACCAGCGCGAATCGCTCCGGCGCGTCGGCCAGGAGACGGGCGGCCATCCCGGCGATGGTCGCGTCACGACGCGTGTCGGCGACCGTGGCGGCGCCGAAGCGCCACACGGCGGGCAGGACCGGCGCGTAGAGGCGGGGGGAGCAGAGCAGGCCAGGGACGAGGATGGTGTGCACCACCCTCGTCTACCCCAACGGGCGTGGCTAGGCCAAGGCCTTGCCGACGGCCTCGAGCACGCGCTCGGGCTTGAACGGCTTGACGACGAAGTCGCGGGCACCGAGCTTGATGGACTCGAGCACCTTGGACTCCTGCCCGAGCGCCGAGCACATGATCACCCGGGCGCTGGGGTCCAGCTCGATGATCTCCTTCAGCGCGGCGAGGCCGTCCTTCTCGGGCATCGTGATGTCGAGCGTCGTGAGCTCGGGCTTGAGCTCTTGGAAGCGCTCGAGCGCCTCCACGCCGTTGCCGGCTTCACCGACGACCTCATGGCCGCCCTTGGTCAGCGCGTCAGAGACCATCTTCCGCATGAAGGCGGCATCGTCGACTACCAGGATTCGGGCCATCCGGCCACCTCCATTCCAGAATCACTGTCGTTGGCATTGTCGAGCACGTGCTCGATGCGCACGGCCCAGTCCGTCCCGTCCACCACTACCAGACGGCCGGTGGCGAAGCGTGTTCCGTTCACGTACAGGTCGATCGCGTCGTCGGCCATCCGGTCCAGCTCGACGACCGCCCCGGCGGGGAGGCCGACGATCTGCGCCGAAGGCATCCGCGCCCGCCCGAGCTCGGCCCAGACCCGGACCGGGATGCCCGACAGGGACGGCTTGGCGACGGTCGACCCGCGCGGGCCGGTCCCGGCCGCGGTCGGTGGGTCCGGCACCGTGCCGGAGATGTCCGCGCCGATGTCGTCGAGCGCGCTGGACATGCGCACGACGAACGCGTTGGGGACGAGCTGGACGAGCCGCGCCGGCTCGCCGCAGATCGACATCGCGATCCGGACGGCGTACGGCGTCTTGGCGTAGGAGGCGGCGATGTCGTCGCCCGCGGTGAACGTCTTGGTGTCCGGCGTGCCGATCTCGACCTCGTTGCCGAGCACGACGGACGTCGCGGCGGCGGCCGAGGCCATCATCTGGTTCATCGCCTCGGACACGGCGGACAGCTCGAGCTCGGACAGCTCCTCGGCGTCCGGGTCCTCGGGCTCATCCATGCCCATCATCGAGGCGGCGAGGTTGCGCGCGCCGTCGAGCGTGATCAGGAAGACGTTGCCGCCCGTGACGCCGTCCACGTACGAGACCGACATCGCCACGCACGGGACGGGCGTGCCCGCGAAGGCGCCCTTGGTCTCCTCGAAGGTGGTGACCTCGCCGACGGACACCTTGTCCGCGGCGAACATCTCGAGCACGCTGAGGCAGGCCTCGCCGGTCGACTCTCCGAGCTTCGTCAGGGCCTCGGTCGAGCTCATCGCGGACCCTTGCCCTTGGCGATGTTGTTGGTGACCTGCACGGCGCGGCGGCTCCCGCTGCGCCCCGGGCGGCCCGTGTGCACGGGCACCTGGTCGGCATACAGCGTGATGCCCGCGGCGGCGGGTGAGTTCAGGCGGAGCAGGTCGCCCTCCTTGAGGGCCAGCACGGACTCGATCGGCATCATCACCGAGGCGACCTCGGCGCGGACCATCATCTCAACCGTGCCGACGGCCTGGCGGACGGACGACGCCTCGTCCTCGCTGCGGGGGCCGTTGGAGTCCTCGCGCGAGCCGAAGCGGTCGGCCACCGGCGCGATCGCCGACCACGGGATCAGCAGCGCCAGCGTCGCGGAGATGCCGCCGAGGCGCGCCTCGAGCATCATCGACAGCGTCGGCTCGGACACCGAGACCATCTGCGCGGTCTCCAGGTGCTGGTCGACGGTCTCCAGCTGCAGCTCCAGCCCGGCGACGTCGGTCCAGATCAGCGTCAGCTGCGCGAGCAGGCGCTCGAAGAAGTGCCGGCCCAGCGCCTGGTCGATGTCCGTCATCCGGCGGTCCTTGACGCCGCCGTCGATCGACCCGCCGAGCAGCAGCTCGATCGCCCCGAGCAGCAGCGAGCTCTCCGTGGAGAGCAGCATCTTGGTGCCGATCGGCTCGACGTTGAAGATCGCGGCCGTCGACGAGGACGGCACCTGCGAGTGGGCGTTCGCCCACGTCAGCTGGGAGGAGGTCAGCAGCTCGAACTCGAGCGGGACGCGCAGCTCGGCCGACAGGCGCGTGGACGCCGTGCGGCAGAACGCCTCGAGCGTGCGGCCCAGGCGGCGCTCCTGCTCGGCGGTGAACTTCGTCGGGCGCGTGAAGTCGACCGCGCGCATGCGGCGACGCCGCTGCGGGGTCGGCTTGTCCTCCGGCAGGCGGCCGTCGCGCGCGGCGTCGACGAGCGCCGCGATCGCGTCTTCGCTGAGGACGGGTCCGCCGGCGCCGGTCATGCGGCCACCACGGAGGCGCCCGCGATCAGCGGCTTCTCGGTGCCGCCGGCTTCTTTGACGGTGACCTTGTTCGACCCGACGTAGACGCGGATCGTGCGCCCACGGGACCCACCGGTCTCCTTGGCGATCACGTTGATGTGCTGCTCGCGCAGCAGCTCACGCACAGCGGCTTCATTGCGCTGCCCAACCTCGAGCGAGGACTTTGACACGGCGAACATGCTGGCACCACCGACAAGCACTGCCTCAAGCATCGGCCGGCGAGCGCCGAGCTTTACCACCCGATCGACCAATTCGGGGACGGCGTAGTCCGCGAACTTCCACGAGCCCAGGGGCGCATTGCCGCCGGAGGACGGCAGCACGACGTGCGCGAGCCCCGCGACGCCGAGTCGCCGGTCCAGCAGCGCGAGACCGATGCAGGAGCCCAGCCCGAGGGACACGAGTACATCACCGGCGACGGCCGAGGTGGCGAGCTCGCCCATCCTGACCATCGTCTCGGCCATCGGCTAGACGCCCAGGCGCTCGAGCATCTGCTCGACGCCGCCCTGGTCGGGGACCAGCAGGAACGACACCGAGCAGTCCTCGCCCTCGACGACGAGGTCCGAGTCCAGCAGCAGCGCGACGTCACCGGCGCCGGCGCGCTCGGCGAGCACGGACTGCACGATCGCGCCCAGCATGTCCGTCGCCGCGGCGGGCGGTGTCGGCTCGAGCTCCATGCCGATCATCTGGCCGAGCGCGTTGATGTACGACGCGCCGACGATGTTGCCGATCTCCATCAGCGCGGAGATGCCGTACTCGCTCCCGGCCTCGACGCCCAGCAGGCCGCACATCAGCTCGGCGTCCTTGGGCGTGAAGAGCAGCAGCACCGAGCCCGGCATCTCTCCGACGATGCCCAGGACGACGCCCGTGGAGTCGGACTCCGGGTCGCCGATCGAGCCGACGGCCTCGGCCATCGGCAGGACGAAGGCGTTCGGCACCGAGATGTCGACGCTCTTGCCGAGCATGCCCGAGAGCGCGGTCGAGGCCGTGCCCGAGCCGATGTTGGCCAACTCGCGCAGGGCGTCGAGCTGGGTATCCGTGTAGCGGGTCAACGTGCGTCCTTTCTAGGCTCAGGCGGAGACGGGGACGTCGACGACGGCGTCGCAGTCGATGATGAGGGCGATCTGGCCGTCGGACAGCACCGCGGCGCCCGAGAGAGCGGCGCCGTCCGAGACCTCGGGCGGCAGCGGGCGGGTGACCAGCTCGTGCTGGCCGATCATGCGGCTGACGGTCAACGCGAAGCGGTCACCGTTGCCACGGACGACGACGGCGTACTCGGCGTCGGGGTTCGTCGGCCCGCCGTAGTGCTCGGAGGCGTCCACGACCGGCAGCACGCCGTCGGAGAGCACCAGCATCTTGCGGCCGGCGACGGAGCGGACGGCGTGGTCGGCGACGCGGACGGTGCGCTCGATGCGGTCCAGCGGGATCGCGAACGGGCGGTTGTCGGCCTCGACGATCAGCGCGGCCATGATCGCCAGCGTCAGCGGCAGGCGGATCTGGGAGCTCGTGCCCTTGCCCGGCTCGGAGGTCATGATGACCTCGCCGCCGAGCCCGCGGATGGCGGCCCGGACGGCGTCCATGCCGACGCCGCGGCCGGAGATGTCGCTGGTGACCTCGGCCGTGGAGAAGCCGGGGGTGAAGAGCAGCTCGACGGCGCGTGCCATGTCGATCGAGTCGACGCTCAGCGGGTCGATCAGGCCCTTCTCGGCGGCCTTCTCGGCCACCTTGCGGGCGTTGATGCCACGTCCGTCGTCGGCGACCGTGATGATCACGTTGCCGCCGGCGTGGCGGGCGGAGATCTCGAGGATGCCCTGGGCGGGCTTGCCGGCCGCGACCCGCTCTTCCGGGCCCTCGAGGCCGTGGTCGAGCGAGTTGCGCACGAGGTGCACGAGCGGGTCGCCGAGCGCGTCGACCACGGTGCGGTCGAGCTCGGTGTCCTTGCCCACGAGCTGCAGGTCGACCTGCTTGCCGAGCTTGGTCGAGAGGTCGCGCACGAGCCGCGGGAAGCGCAGGAAGACGGCTTCCACCGGGATCATCCGGACCTGCATGACCATCGACTGCAGGGCGTGCGACGTGCGCGTCAGGTTCTGCATGGCCTGCGAGAGACCCGGCACGTCGGCCTGCTGGATGAGCGCCTCGACCTGCGTGCGGTGCAGGACGAGCTCACCCATGAAGTGCATGAGCTGGTCCAGGCGCTCCGCGTCCACGCGGACCGTGGAGGAGCCGCCGTGGGCCTTCTTCTCCTGCGGCTTGTCGGCCTTCGCCGGCGCCGCGGGGGCGGCCGGAGCGGCCTCGGGCGCGGCGGGCGCCTCGCCGGCGGGCACGTCGGGCGCCAGCGCCTCGACCGGCGGCGCCGGGGGCGCCGTGACCGGCTCGGCGACCTCGTCCGGCGCGTCCAGGGCGGCGTCGGCGGCGGCCTCGAACACGTGGACCTCGGCCACCTCGGGCACGGAGGCGACCGCGTCCTGGATCTCGGTGTCGGCGCGCTCGGAGACCACCCAGGCGTCCACGTCGCGGCCGTCGAAGGTCTCGACGTCCTCGGGCGACGGGTTGCACTTGAGCGTCTCGCCGTAGCCGGCGATCACCGACAGGACCATGTAGGCCCGCACGGCCGGCATCGACACGTCGTCGTCCAGGCGCGCGGAGATCTGGATCACGCGGCGGCCGTCGGCCAGCTCGCTCAGGTCCGAGGCGGGCGGCGTGACGCCGACCCGCTCGGCCTCCTGCTCGGGCGTGCGCTCGCGCACCAGGCCCTGCAGGCTCTCGATCAGCGCCTGCGGCTCGATGTTCTCCGAACCGGTCTCGTCGATCGACTCGACCGCCGCGGACAGCGCGTCCAGGCACTGGAAGAGGACGTCGATGGCGATCCGTGAGAGGCCGCCCTGGCGCTGACGCAGCAGCTCGAAGACGTCTTCCATCTCGTGCGTGAGCGCCGCCATCTTGCCGAAGCCCATCGTCGCGCTCATCCCCTTCATGGAATGGGCGATGCGGAAGATCTCGTCGACGGTCGCCTGGTCGTCAGGCGTCTCCTCGATCTGGACGACCGCGAGGTTGAGCTCCTGCAGGTGCTCGCGCCCCTCGGCCAGGAACATCGGGAGATACTCGTCCATCAGCTCTTCTGGTAGATGAAGTGGTAGGGGGAAGTGAGGCCGAGGGCCTTTGGGTCGGAGACGCGCTCCGACGTTCCGACGACCAGGTAGCCGCCGGGGGACATCGCCTTCACGAGTCGCTCGTGCAGCGCATCCCGGACCTCTTCGGTGAAGTAGATCACGGTGTTGCGGCAGAAGACCACGTCGTACCGTGCGGACGGGACCGCCATACGCAGAAGGTCCCCACTTTCGAAGCGGACCATGCGCTTGAGCTCGGGCTTGGCCTGCCAGCCACCGTCGGTGCGCGGCGTGAAGTGCTTCTGCAGCATCGCCTTCGGCGAGGTGCGCGCGTCCTCGGGCGTGAAGTAGCCCTCCCGGGCGCGGGCGACCATGCGCTTGTCGAGGTCGGTGCCGACGATCTCCACGGGGATGTTCGGGATCGTCTCACGGCAGACCGCGGCGATGGTGTACGCCTCGGCGCCGTACGACGAGCCGGCGCTCCAGATCTTCAGGCGCTTGCGCTCGGCGAGCTCCGGGAGGATCTTGTTGCGCAGGACCTCGAACTGGTCCTCGTGGCGCCACAGGTGCGAGACGTTGATCGTCACGCGGTCCAGGAAGGCGTCGAGCTCCTCGGAGTCCTTGCGCAGGATCTTGCCGTACTCGGTCAGGTCCGGCGTGCCGCGGCGCTCGGTCCACGTGCGGACGCGGCGCTCCATCTGGTTGCGCTTGTACTGGAGCAGGTCCACGCCGCAGAGGGAGCGGACGAGCTCGCAGAGCGCGGTGAAGTCGTCGCTCTTGAGGCTCGCGGTGCCGACCGACGGGCGCGCGGGGGCGGCCGCCGCGGGGCGCGTGACGGCCGGACGCGGCGCGAGCGGCGTGCGCGCGGGGCGCTCGACGCCCTTGGGCGTGATCGGCGTGCGCGTGGCCAGCGGCGTGCGCGGCGCCGTGGGCGTGCGCGGCGTCAGCGGGGTGCGGGGCGTGCGGGGCGGAGGGGTCATGCGCCGGCCTCCCGGGCAATAGCGGCGGGCAGTTCGTTGAGCGGCAGGATCTCGTCGGCGAGACCGGCCTCGGCCACCGCGCGCGGCATGCCGTAGACGACGCAGGTGGACTCGGCCTCGACCAGGATGCGACCGCCGGCCTTCTTGACCGCCTTCGCGCCTTCCAGGCCGTCCTTGCCCATGCCGGTCAGGACGACCAGCAGCAGGTTGGAGCCGTAGATCTTCGCGACGTCCTCGATCGTGAGGTCCGCACGCGGGCGCAGGCCACCCATCGGGGCGTCGTCGGACAGGCGCACGCGCCCGTCGTTCTCCATGCGCAGGTGCGCGCCGCCGGGGGCCAGCAGGAGGCGCTTGGGGTCGACCGCGTCACCGGCCTTGGCCTCGACCACGCTCAGGCGCGAGGTGCCGTCCAGGCGGGTCGCCAG
Organism: Solirubrobacter pauli; assembly: GCF_003633755.1. Classification (GTDB taxonomy): domain Bacteria; phylum Actinomycetota; class Thermoleophilia; order Solirubrobacterales; family Solirubrobacteraceae; genus Solirubrobacter; species Solirubrobacter pauli. The sequence goes on along the minus strand of NZ_RBIL01000002.1, from coordinate 1,594,623 downwards.
CGAGGCGGTGAAGCCGGGCGGCATGTGCTGGACGATGACCGAGCCGGAGCCCAGCGGAGACGGCAGCTTCGGGATCAGCTCGCCGAGGGCCTTCGGGCCGCCCGTCGAGGACGCGATCATCACGAACTTCTTGCCGCCGGTGCGAGCCGGGCGTGCCGCCGCCGCGCGGGGCGTGGCGGGCTTGTTGACGAGCGGCGTCACCTTGGCGGGCTTCGTCGGCGGCGTCAGCCGCCGGCGGGCACGGGCCTTGCCGCTGTCGGCCGCGTCGTTGACCTTGCGGGCGAGCTCCTTGGTGAACTCGTCCATCGACTCGCCCATCGCGGGCTTGGCGACGAGGTCGAACGCGCCCTCGGCCAGCGCGTCGACCGCGCGGGCGCCGTGGGCGGGGGAGAACGCGGAGACGACGATGACCGGGACGCTTGTGGCCTTGCCGGCCTTCAGCGCGCGCAGCACGCCCAGGCCGTCGAGGCCGGGCATGTGCAGGTCGAGGGTCATCGCGTCGGGCCGGTGCTCGTTGCAGGCGGCCAGCGCCTCATCGCCGTTGGCCGCACCGGCGACCACGTCGAATCCCTGGCGAGAGAGCGCGTCGGAGAGGATGCGGCGCATCAGGCGCGAGTCGTCGGCGACGACGACTCGCGGACGCGCACTCGTGTTGGGGAGGCTGGCCACCGGACTAGGGACTACGCGGCAGCGAGCTCGTCAACGCCGGAACCGGCGAAGAGGCCCTCCGGGTTGAGCAGGATGACCAGGCGGTCGCCGATCTTGGCGATCGACTCGATCGTCTGCAGGTCGGCGGACGGCACGGCCTCGAGCTGCTCGGCCGTGACGGTGAGGACCTCCTCGACGTCGCCGACGACGACGCCGGCCTGGCCGGTGCCCGTCTCGACGATCACGATCTTGCCGAACTCGGCGTCGCCGGCGTCGATGCCGATGCGCGAGGCCAGGTCGTAGATCGGGATGATCTTGCCGCGCAGGCCGATGACGCCGCGGATCCACGGCACGTCGGAAGCCACCGAGCGGGGCTCAGAAAAGCGGATGATCTCGTGGACTGAGCCGATCGGGAGCGCGTACTCCTCGGACCCGAGGCTGAAGACGACGAGCTGCTGAGATGAGGTGTCAGACATGTCCCTCTGTGCATCGGCCAAACGGGCCGCGGCTTGAGAGGGCTGCCGACCGTTCAGGGGAGGGCTGGGAACCGCACTACGAAGCGGGCGCCGCGCCCGTCGAGCGGGGGTTCCAGCGACACGCTGCCGTCGTGGCTCTCGGCGACCGCCTTGACGATCGCTAGACCGAGCCCGGACGAGCCGCTGCGATCGCCGTGGGCGCGGAAGAACCGCTCGAACACCTTCTCGCGCAGCTCGGGCGCGATGCCCGGTCCGTCGTCCTCGACCGCCAGCACCACGTGGCCGTTCTGGCGCTCCACCGACGCCTCGACCGCGGTGCCCGGATCGGTGTGGCGCAGGGCGTTCTCCATCAGGTTCAGGACGAGGCGGTGCAGCTCGTCCTGCACGCCCTCGACCTCGGCCCCGGGCGCGGCGGTGATCGAGATGTCGTGGTCGCCGGCGACCGGCTCCAGCTCCGACGCGGCGGCGGCCACGACCTCCGACAGATCCACGGGCCGGTGCTGGATCGGCGTGCGCCCGGCGTCCTGGCGCGCGAGCAGCAGCAGGTCGGCCACCAGCCGGCGCATCCGCTTGCTCGAGCGCAACGCCGACGCCGCCGCCTCCTTGTGCTCGCCGGTCAGCGTCTCTTCCAGCAGCTCCAGGTTGGCCAGCACGGACGTCAGCGGCGTGCGCAGCTCGTGCGAGGCGTCGGCGACGAACTCCCGCTGGCGTGCGAGCGAGTGCTCGGTCTCCGCACGGGCCTCGTCGAGCGCGTGCAGCATGCTCTCGAGCGTCGTCGCCAGCTCGGCGACCTCGTCTTCGGCTTCCGGACGGGGGATCGTCAGCGAGGCGTCGCGCGTGCGCTCGACCTCGCGCGCCGCGGCGGTGAGCTCCGCGATCGGCTCCATCGCGCGCCGGGCCGTGGCCAGGCCGGCCAGCAGCGCGAGCCCGGTGCCTCCGAGCACGCCGAGGCCGAGGAAGACCTTCACGCGGTTGGCCGTGGCCTGCACGTCGGACAGGCGGCGCGCGTACTGCACGTAGACGAACAGGTACACCGCCGAGTCACCCGGGAACAGGCGCAGCTCGCGCGTCTCGACGCGCCAGCCGTCGATCTCGCGCCCGCCGACCGCGGGCTCGCCGAAGCTCGGCGCGTTGGAGGACCCGTCGAAGCGCGCCCCGTTCGTGTAGACGACGCGGACCACCGCGTTGCTGCCGGACGTGTAGGCGTCCAGGTCCGTGTTGCTGCGGAACTGCGGGTTGCCGTTGTCGTCCCGGCCGACGGGCGTGTACTCGAGCCGCTGCTGCAGGCGGTCGGCCGCCGAGGACACCTGGCGGTTGAAGTCGGCCTGGATCGCGCGCGTCGTGAGCGTGCCGACGATCACGGCGAAGCCGAGCAGGATGATCAGCGTGAGCGCAGCGGATCCGCCGGCGAGGCGCCAGCGGATCGGTTGACGCTTATACGCGGAGTACGTAGCCCGCGCCGCGGACCGTGTGGAGGAGACGGGGCTCGCCACCGGCTTCGAGCTTCCTTCTGAGGTTGGACACGAACACCTCGATGGTGTTCGTGATCGAGAACGGGTCGTAGCCCCAGACCTCGTCGAGCAGCTTCTGACGGCTGATCACGAGGCGCTCGTTGCGCATCAGGTACTCGAGCAGCTCGAACTCGCGCTGGGTCAGGTCGATCTGCCGGTCGCCGCGCGCGACCTCGTGCGTGTCCGGGTTGAGCGTGAGGTCACCCACGCGCAGCGGGGCCATGCCGCGCGGGGGGCGCCGGCGCAGCAGCGCGCGCAGGCGGGCCAGCAGCTCCTGGCGCTCGAACGGCTTGACCAGGTAGTCGTCGGCGCCGACGTCCAGGCCCTCGACGCGCGACTCCAGGGCGTCACGCGCGGTGAGCATGAGGATCGGCGTCTCGTCCCCGTCCTCGCGCAGCCGCTTGGCGACGTCGATGCCGTCGAGGCGCGGAAGGCCGAGGTCCAGAACGATGATGTCCGGCAGGAAGGCGTGAGCCTCGTCGAGGCCGCGCACGCCGTCGGCGGCGAGCTTGACCTCGTAGCCCTCCAGGCGCAGCGAGCGCTGGAGAACCTGGGCGATCTCCTCGTCGTCTTCGACGACGAGCACGCGCACGGGACGGCTGGCGGCATCCATTCCTAAAGATGGTACGCGGGAGGCGGCGGAAACGCTCCAACCTTTTACCTGCTCATGAGGGTTGGCAGGGGTCGGGGAGGTTGTGTCGAAGGGGCCGGGGCCAGATGCCTGCCGCCAAGAAGAAGCCCAAGAAGAAGCCCGCTGCCCGTGCGCGCCGCTCGGCGCCGGGACTCGGACTGCCCGCGCTGGAGCAGCGCCAGCTCGACCTGATCGGCCTCGGCCTCGTCGGCCTGGGCCTGTTCTTCGGGTTCCTCGTGTACGCCGGCTGGGAGGGCGGACGCGTGGGCTCGCAGGCGGTGGAAGCCCTCAAATGGCTGCTCGGCGCGGGGCACTACCTCGTGCCGATGGCGCTCGTCGCCGCGGGCGCGATCGTGATGCTGCGCCCCGTCCTGCCCGCCGTCCGACCGTTCCGGTCGGGCGCGATCTGCCTGTTCCTGGCCGTCACGCTGGCGCTGTCGGCGGGCACGCTCGGCCTCGGGCCGGAGGGCGCGCGTCCGGACTGGTGGGACGCGGCGTGGGTCAAGACGCGCGGCGGCATGGTGGGGGAGACCCTCGACTGGGGGCTCGAGACCCTGTTCGGCGCGGTCGGCGCGCACATCGTCGCGGTGTTCCTGTTCATCGCGGGCGTGCTGCTGCTGACCGGCGCGTCGGTGGCGAGCGTCGTCAAGTTCACGACCGACTCGGTGTCGTCGACCACGCGTGAGCTGCGCACGGCGGCCAAGAACGCGCCGCGGCCGCGTCCGCGCCCGCGGGTCCGCGACGACCTGGCGACGCTGGAGCGCTCCACGCGTGTGAAGGTGTCCACGAAGGCGCCGGCGACGCCGGAGATCAACGAGCCGCCGGAGTTCTCGTCGCTCTGGGACACGCCGCCCGAGGATGAGCCGGCGCCGGAGCCCGAGCGCCTCCTGATCGAGCCCGACGAGGAACCCGAGCCCGAGCCGGTCATGGAGTTCGAGCCGGAGCCCGAGGACGACGAGCCGGAGCCGGAGATCGAGGAGGTGCCCGAGCTCGAGCGCCTCGCCGAGGACCAGGACGAGCCGGGCGTCACGCGCGGCCCCGCCAAGCCGGTCGACCCGGAGCAGCTCACGCCGCAGGGCCGCTACCGCTCCGAGGTCACCGACTCGCCCGACTTCGTCTGGGAGCTGCCGGACGCGAACGCGCTCGAGCGCTCGTCCGAGGACGCGTCGCGCCCGGACACGGCCGGCCAGGAGAAGGTCGCCGCGCAGCTGATCGAGGCGCTCCAGCACTTCAAGATCGAGGCCAAGGTCATCGGCATGGTGGCCGGCCCGCACATCACCCGCTACGAGCTGCGGCTCGCGCCGGGCATCAAGGTCGGCAAGGTCGCCCAGCTCAAGGACGACCTCGCGTACGCGCTCGCCGCGGCCGACATCCGCATCCTGGCGCCGATCCCGGGCAAGCAGGCGGTCGGCATCGAGGTGCCGAACGCGCGCCGCCGGATCGTGCACCTCGGCGACATCTACGGGCAGCCGCCCGAGGACTGGTCGCCGCTCACGGTGTGGCTCGGCAAGGACGTCGCGGGCCGTGCGATCGGCGCCGACCTGGCCAAGATGCCGCACCTGCTCGTCGCCGGCACCACCGGCGCGGGCAAGTCCGCGTGCGTGAACGCGATGCTCTCGTCGATCCTGCTGCGCGCGACCCCGCACGAGGTGCGGATGGTGCTGGTGGACCCCAAGCAGGTCGAGCTCACGCACTACGACTCGATCCCGCACCTGCTGACGCCGGTGATCACCTCACCGCGCCAGGCCGCGACCGCCCTGCAGAACCTCGTGCGCGAGATGGAGCAGCGCTACGGCGCGATGGCGCTGGCACGGACCCGCACGCTGAAGGACCTCAACAAGGTCCGCGCCACGCGGGACCAGCCGCCGCTGCCGTACATCCTGTGCGTGATCGACGAGCTCGCGGACCTGATGATGGTCGCGCCGGCCGACGTCGAGGACTCGATCATCCGCATCGCCCAGAAGGCGCGCGCGGTCGGCATCCACCTGGTGCTGGCCACGCAGTCGCCGCGCGTGGACGTCATCACCGGCATGATCAAGGCCAACGTGCCGTCGCGGATCGCGTTCGCGGTGTCCTCGCAGACGGACTCCCGCGTGATCCTCGACCAGAACGGCGCCGAGGCGCTGCTCGGCATGGGCGACATGCTCTTCTCGCCGGTCGGCTCCTCGCGGCTGCAGCGGATCCAGGGCGCGTACATCGACGAGCCGCAGATCGAGGCGATCACGGGCGCGTGGCGCGACCAGGGCGAGCCGGAGCTGCGCGAGGACCTGCTCGAGGAGGTCGAGGAGGAGTCCACCGCGGAGGCGGAGGGAGCGCCCGACGAGTTCGATCCGGACGAGGACCCGCTGCTCGAGGACGCGATCCGCCTCGTCGCCGAGATGCAGACCGCTTCGACCTCGATGCTGCAACGTCGCTTGCGGCTCGGCTACACCCGAGCTGGGAGGCTCATCGACATGCTCGAGCGCCGCGGCGTGATCTCCGGATACGAAGGTTCCAAGCCACGTCAGGTGCTCGTGACGGAGGCGGATGTCCCGCGGGTGCTCGAATCGCTGTCGAAATCGCCGGCGAAGGTGCCTGACGACGATGTCTCGCCCGAGTAGGGCGTTTGTAGCCTCGTAGAAGCTGATGCCGGAGATCGGTGAGACGCTTCGCGAGACACGGATGCGCCGCCGCATCGACATGACCGAGGTCGAGGCGGCGACGAAGATCCGTGCCAAGTACCTGCGCGCCCTCGAGAACGAGGAGTGGGACCTGCTGCCCGGGCCCACCTTCGTCAAGACGTTCCTGCGCACGTACGCGGAGTACCTGGAACTTGACCCACGCCTGCTCGTGGAGGAGTACCGGCAGCGCTTCGAGCGGCCGACGACGCAGGATCTCACGCCGTTCCGGCGGGAGCGCGGCGGCCGTCAGCGCCAGCGGCCGCGGCGGTCGATCGGGCCGTTCATCGTCGTCGGGCTCGGGATCGTGATCGTGCTGGGTGCGCTGTACCTCCTGGGCGCGCTGGGGGATGAGAACGATCCCGAGCGCAACCTGACGAGCACGCCGACGCCGACCGCCACGGCGACCGCGACGCCCGCGTCGACGTCGTCGGGCTCGAAGAAGAAGTCGAAGAAGAAGGCGGCGCCGACCCGCGTGTCCGTGAAGATCACCGCGTCGGAGCGCGTCTATGTGTGCCTGGTCGACGCGACGGGGAAAGCGGTGGTCGATGGCGAGTACATCGAGAAGGGCGCGAGCACCAAGACGTTCCGGTCCCGGTACTTCCGGGTCAACCTGGGCAACAGCTCGGTCCGCATGACCTACGGCGGCAAGCGCTACTCCGCGGCCAACATCGGCCAGCCGATCGGCTATGAGCTGCGGCCGGGCAAGAAGCCCAAGCGGCTCAAGGAGTCGGTCCGCACGGGGCTCTGCGCGTCTTGACCGTCCGAGCGGGGATCATCGTCACCGGCACGGAGGTCCTCTCCGGGCTGATCCGGGACGCGAACGGGCCATGGCTGTCCGAGCAGCTGCGCGAGGCGGGCGTCTCGCTGCGCGAGATCGTGGTCGTCGGCGACCGGCCCGAGGACCTTCGCCGCGCGCTGGACTTCTTCTCGGACGTCGACCTCGTGCTGACGAGCGGCGGTCTCGGGCCGACCGCGGATGACCTGACGGCCGAGGTCGTGGCCTCCTGGGCGGGCACGCACATGGAGCTCGACCCGGCGCTCGAGGAGCGCATCTGGGCGATCGTGAACGGCCTGCGCAAGCGGATCGGCGGCGAGGAGGCCCCGATGCGGGCGGGTGCGCGCAAGCAGGCGCACGTGCCGGTCGGCGCCGTCGTGCTCGAGCCGCGCGGCACCGCGCCCGGGTTCCTGATCGGCGCGTCGCCGCTGGTGGCCGTGCTGCCGGGGCCGCCGCGTGAGCTGCAGGCGATGTGGGGCGACGCCGTGGAGACCGAGCCGCTGCGCGCGCTGCTCGCGTCCGCGGGGTCGCTCGAGCAGCGGATCCTGCGCTTCTTCCCGCTGTCGGAGCCGCAGATCGCGGCGACCCTGCGCGAGCTGGACGCGGACGCGCTGCCGTTCGAGATCACGACCTGCCTGCGGCGTGGTGAGCTGGAGGTGGCTTCCGTCTACGACGAGCCGGCCGCTGGGGCGTACGCGGCGTTCGAGGAGGAGCTGCGTGCCCGGCACGGCGAGGTGCTCTTCTCCGACGACGGCGCCACGATCGATGAGGTGATCGCCGGGCTGTTGTCCGGCCTGACGATCGCCACCGCCGAATCCTGCACGGGCGGGCTGATGGCCGGCCGGCTGACCGACCTCGCCGGCTCCTCGGCCTACGTGCTCGGCGGCGTCGTCGTCTACTCCAACGAGGCCAAGACCACCTTCGCCGACGTCCCCGCGGAGCTGATCGCCGCGCACGGCGCCGTCTCGCCCGAGGTGGCCTCAGCGCTGTCGGCGGGCGCGCGGGCCCGGTTCGGCGCCGACCTCGGCATCGGCATCACCGGCATCGCCGGCCCGGGCGGCGGCACGCCCGAGAAGCCGGTCGGCACGGTCTGCCTGAGCGTCGCCGCCCCGTGGGGCGTGGAGGAGCGCACGGTGCGCCTCCCGGGCTCCCGCACCGACGTGCGCGACCGCACGACCACGGTCGCGCTGCACATGCTCCACGCGCTGCTGCAACGGCGATGACCGAAGGCGCGCGCGGGCGGGAGGACCGCGGCGCGCCCGCCACGCCCTCGCCGCCTGCCGCGCCTGCCGCGCCCTCGTCGCCCGCCGCGTCCTCGTCGCCAGGCGACGCGGCGCGGCCCCTGCGGCTCTTCCTCGCGCTCGACCTCCCCGACGACGTGCGCGACGCCCTCGCCGCGGCCGGCCGGGCCGCCGACCCCGACGTGTGGCGTCCCGTCCCGCCCGAGGCGCTGCACATCACCCTCGCCTTCCTGGGGCCGCGCCCGCCTGGCGACGTGGACAGGATCGCGCCGGTCCTGCACGCCGAGTCCGTCGCGCCGCAGCTCGTCCTCGGCGACGTGCTCCTGCTCCCGCCGCGTCGCGCGCGGGTCCTCACCGTCGAGGTCCACGGCCCGCTCGCGGAGCTGCAGGCCCGCGTCTCAGCGGGCCTGGAGGCCGCCGGCGTCTACACGCCCGAGGCGCGCCCCTTCCGCGCGCACGTGACGATCGCGCGGCTCCGGCCCCGCGTCCGCTCGCCGCGTGACGCGCCGCTGGACCTCGAGCCGATCGCCTTCGCCGGACGGGCCGTCACGCTCTATGCGTCCCGCCTCCATCCGCGCGGCGCGCGCTACGAGCCGCTCGTCACCCAGCGGGTACGCTGAGCCCTCATATGCGGAGGTTCTTCCTTGGGGCGCTGCTCGCCCTCGCGGCGCTCTTGGCCCTCCCGAGTGCGTCCCACGCCGCCCTGCAGTGGCGGTCCTGCGTCGACTTCGAGGGCGTCCGCTGCGCGACGCTCGACGTGCCCCTCGACCGGACGAACACGCTCCCGGGCACGGTCCCCCTGCGGATCGCGCGGATCGGCAAGACCTCCGGCAAGACGATGATGTACCTGTCCGGCGGGCCGGGCGGCGCGGGTGTGAGCGAGATGCTGACCGTCGTCGGCACCGCGCTCCCGTCGCTCGTCGAGGACTACCAGCTGATCGGCTACGACCAGCGCGGCACCGGGCGCTCGGGCCTGCTGCGCTGCCCGCGTCTGGAGAAGGACCCGCACCTGCGCGACACCGGCGCGGCCGAGGACTGCGCGAACCGGATCGGCCCGGCGCGGCGCTTCTACACGACGCCCGACTCCGTCCAGGACATGGAGGCGATCCGCCAGCAGCTCGGCGTCGAGAAGCTCACGCTGTTCGGCATCTCCTACGGCACCGAGCTCGCCGTCGCGTACGCACGCACCTTCCCGCAGCACGTCGAGCGGCTGATCCTCGACTCGGTCGTCGACTACGACGACCCCGACCCGTTCGGGACGGCCATGTTCCGCGCGATGAGCCCGTCGCTGCGCTCGCTGTGCCCGAGCCGCTGCCGGAACATCTCGCAGGACCCGGGCGGGGACCTCGGCAAGCTCGTCGCCCAGCTGCGCACGCAGCCGCTGCGCGCGTTCGCCTACGACTCGCTCGGTCGATCGCATCGCGTCAGCATCACGCCGACCGCGCTGTTCGACCTGATGCTCGTGTCGGACTACCTGCCGGGGCTCCGCGCCTCGATCCCCGCGGGCGTCGAGGCGGCGCTCCGCGGCGACGGCGCCCTGCTCGCGCGCCTGATCCGCGACTCGCGCCGACTCGAGGGCCTCGGCTCCCCGCGGGACTTCTCGGTCGCGCGCTACTCGACCGTGTGCGAGACGACCCCGCTGCCGTGGCCCGCGGGCACGCCGATCGCGAACCGCCCGGACTTCGTCCAGCAGCTCGTGGGGACGCTCGCGCCGACCGCCTTCGCGCCGTTCGACCCGGCCATGGTCGTCGAGGACGAGATCAACCTCTGCCTGCGCTGGCCGGACGTGCCGCGCGCGCCGGCCACCGCGCCGCCGTCGCCGTACCCGACGGCGCCGACACTGATCCTGCAGGGGGGCGAGGACCTGCGCACGGCGCCGGAGTGGTCGGCGAACGTCGCGGCCCGGATCCCCGGCGCGTACCGCATCGTCATCCCGGGCGTCGGCCACTCGACCGTGAGCGAGCCGCGCTCGTGCGCCGCGCGCGCGATCACCCGCTTCCTCGACGGCAAGACGCCGCCGAAGACCTGCAAGCGCGTCCCGACGGGCGTGCCCGGCGGTCCCGTCGCGCCGGTCGCGGTGAGCGACCTGCGGCCGGTCCCGGGTTACTCGGGCAAGGTCGGCCGCACGCTGATGGGCGTGATCGCCACCTTCGCCGACCTCGACCGCGTCTTCTCGACCGCCCTGACGACGGGCGGGGGCGGCCTCCGCGGCGGGTCCTGGCGCGTGAGCGGCAGCCGGATCAGCCTGCGCGACTACCAGGCCGTGACGGGCGTGACCGTGAGCGGCGGCGGGACGCGCACGCTCACGTTCCGCATCGCGGGCGCCCAGGCCGCCAAGGGCACGCTCCGGCTCACCCGGCGGGGATGGACCGGCACGCTCGGCGGCAAACGCGTCGTGGTGCGCGGATCCGCCGCCTCCGCGAGCGTCCTGCAACCTCGCTTGCGGCTTCCGGAGCTTCCCGCGTTGGCGCGCTGACACTCTCGAATCCGGTGTGGGCTTTGACGGTTCCGCACCGGTACGGTCCGCTTCGGTGGGTGAGCTTGAGCGCGTCAGCGGACTGCCGCTGACGAACTTCCGGGATGAGCACGTCGACGAGCAGGTGGCTCGCGCGTGCCGCCGCCTGGACGTCGACGACCCGGCCTCGCTGGCGCGGGTCCTGCGCGCGGACGCGGGCGAGCGGCGGCGCTTCCGGCGGTCGATCGCGATCTCGCACACCGCGATGTCACGCGACCCGCACCAGTTCGCGCTGCTCGAGCACGAGCTGCTGCCGCGCCTGCTCGCGGGCGGCGCGCGGGTCAGCGCCTGGTCCGCGGGCTGCTCGGACGGATCGGAGCTGTACTCGCTCGCGCTCCTGCTCGAGCGCCTCGGCGCCCTCGAGCGCGCGCTGCTGCTCGGGAGCGACCTGCTGGAGGAGAACCTCGCGCTGGCGCAAGTCGGCGCCATCGACGGCGTTACCGACTCTGTGCGGGCACGCGTGCGCTTCGAGCAGCGGGACCTCGTGACGGATGGCCCGCCACCCGGCCGCTGGCGGCTCGTGCTCTGCCGCAACGTCGCCATCTACATGGGCCCGGGGGCCCGGCAGCGGCTCTACCGCAACCTCGTGGCCGCGCTCGCGCGCCGCGGCGTGCTCCTGCTCGGCCGCAGCGAGCGCCTGGTCGACCCGGGCGCGTTCGGCTTGCGCGCGATCGCGCCTCACGCCTACGAGCGGGTGGACGGGTGACGCGCCGCACGATCTTCGGCTCGCTCGGCCTCGTCGTGCTGGTGGCGACCGTCATCGGGCTGCTGACCTGGGCGATCGCGGTCCAGCAGAAGACCGCACGGCAGGCGCGCGAATCGCAGTCCGTGATCGCGGCCGGCAACCTGACCCAGCAACGGCTGCTCGCGGTCCAGACGAACATCCGTGGCTACCTGATCTCGGGCAACGAGGACCTGCTGCAGACGTACCGCCAGGCCCGCGCCGCCCTGCCGGACGCGACCTTGGACCTCGAGGCGCTCGTGGACGACGACCGCGCGCAGCTGCGACGGGCGCAGACGATCCGCGCCGAGGCGCTCTCCTACATCAACGACTACGCCGACGCGGTCATCGCGCGCACGCGCGAGGACGGAGTCTCGGCGGGGCGCGCGTTCGCGAGCGCGGCCGACGGCACCGCGCGCGCCGACGCGGTCGAGGCGCGCATCGCCGAGCTGACCGAGGCCGAGCAGGACCAGTCGGCGCGCCAGGCGGACCGCGCCGACCAGGCGACCGACCGCGCCTTCCTCGTCTCCTTCGCGGGCCTGATCGCATGCATGCTGGGCCTGGGCCTGGTCACGTCCTACGTCGCGCGGCGGATCGTGCGGCCGGTGGGTCAGCTCGCGGCCGCCGCCGAGCGGGTGCGCCAGGGCGACCTCGACGCGACGGTCGCCACGTCGGGGCGCGGCGAGCTCGGCCGGCTGGGCGCGACCTTCAACGCCATGGCGCGCTCGCTCGAGCAGTCGCGCGACGAGCTGGAGAGTCAGAACACCGAGCTCGAGATGCAGGCGATCGAGCTCGAGGAGCGCCAGGAGGAGCTGTCGGCGTCCAGCGACGAGCTGCGGGCGCAACGCGACGAGCTGTCGGCGACCGCCGCGCAGCTCGCCGATCAGAAGCGGCGCGCGGAGGTGTACGCCGCGTTCGCCGACTCGCTCGCGTCCGAGCGGGAGACCGGCGTGCTGGCATGGATCGCGCTGTCCGGGCTCGTCGAGGCGGCCGGGGCGGACGTGGGCGTGCTGTACGCCGGTTCCTGGCGGGACTCGGAGCGGTGGGCGCGGGCGGCGGCGGTCGGGCTCGATCCGGCGTCCCTGCCCGAGCGCGTCGCGGCGGGCGGCGAGGGCGCGGTGGCGCGGGCCGTGAGCGCGCGCGACGTGCTGGCGCTGGACTCGTCCTCGTTCCGCGTGCGCGGTCTCTCCGGCGAGGTCGAGGTCCGGTGGGAGCTGCACGTGCCGCTGCAGATCGGCGAGCGCTCGATCGGGGTGGCGACGCTCGGCGGCGTGACGTCGGACGGGTTCTCGACCGCCGAGAGCGAGAGCGTGCTGCGGCTGGCGGGGCAGGCGGCGACGGCGCTGGCCGAGGCCGACTCGCTGACCCAGCAGGGCTGGCTCTCGCAGGTCAACGCGGCCGTCCTCGACGGCGTGCGCGAGGGCATCGCGCTGGTCGGCCTGGACCACGAGCTCGTGTTCGCGAACGCCGCGATGGAGGAGCTGGCCGGGCGGCTGGCGATGCCGATCGGCGCGGCGATCGGGGCCGACCGCGGGCTGTCGCCGTCCTCGGACTTCGACGCCTACTTCGAGAACTGGGAGACCGTGCTCGCCGACTCCGACGAGCCGACGGCGGACGAGCTGGCGGTCGCGGGGCTCGTGCTGGAGCGCTACACCGCGCCGATCGACGACGAGCGCGGCGCGCGGATCGGGCGCCTGGTGGTGCTGCGTGACGTGACGCGCGAGCGCGAGGTCGACCAGCTGAAGTCGACGCTGATGCAGACCGTCTCGCACGAGCTGCGCACGCCGCTGGCGTCCGTGGTCGGCTACACGGACCTGTTGCGGACGCGGCCCTTGGACGAGGGCTCGCGCGCGGAGATCCTCGGCACGGTGCACCGTGAGGCGAAGCGGCTGTCCTCGCTGATCGACGACTTCCTGGACCTGCAGACGATCGAGGAGCAGCGGCTGCAGCTGACGCTCGCGCCGTTCGACGTGGGCGAGCTGCTGGCGGAGTCGGTGGCCGTGTTCGGCGGGCAGAGCGAGGCGCACACGCTCGAGCTGTCGCCGTGCGCGTCGCCGGTCATCGCCGTGGGGGACCGCTCGCGGATCTCGCAGGTCGTCGCGAACCTGCTCTCGAACGCCATCAAGTACTCGCCGGACGGCGGCACGGTGCGGATCGACGCGTCGTGCACGGACGAGCAGGTGCGGGTGAGCGTGTCCGACGAGGGCCTCGGGATCCCGGTCGGCCAGCAGGCGCGCGTGTTCGAGAAGTTCTTCCGCGTCGCGCGCGAGGAGGCGGTGCGCGTGGGCGGGACGGGCCTCGGCCTGGCACTCGCGCACGACATCGTGATCGCGCACGGCGGGACGATGGGGTTCGAGAGCGTCGAGGGCGCCGGCTCGACCTTCTGGTTCACGTTGCCCACGGACTGACACGAAAGTGCCTCTTTTGTGTGCCAAAAGCGCACAGACGTTCGTGTCCGTCCGATGCTGCTCGTAGTTTGCTGGCCATGAGCAACCAGGACCCCTTGAAGGCACGAGACACAGCCCTGCAGGGCGCCCTGTCCCAGATCGAGCGCCAGTTCGGCAAGGGCTCGGTCATGAAGATGGGTGATCCCGGTGCTCAGGTGAAGTGCGAGGCGATTCCCACGGGCGCGCTGTCGCTCGACCTCGCCCTCGGCATCGGTGGCATCCCGCGCGGTCGCATCGTGGAGATCTTCGGCCCGGAGTCGTCCGGCAAGACCACGCTGATCTACCACATCATCGCCGAGGCCCAGAAGCTGGGCGGCGTGTGCGCGTTCATCGACGCCGAGCACGCCATGGACCCGCTGTACGCCCAGCGGATCGGCGTCAACATCGACGAGCTGCTGGTCTCGCAGCCCGACTACGGCGAGCAGGCGCTCGAGATCGCGGACATGCTCGTCCGCTCCGGCGCCGTCGACGTGGTGGCGGTCGACTCCGTCGCGGCCCTGACGCCGCGTGCCGAGCTCGAGGGCCAGATGGGCGACCAGAGCGTCGGCCTGCAGGCCCGCATGATGTCCCAGGCCATGCGCAAGCTCGCCGGCAACCTGAACCGCACGAAGACGCTCTGCCTCTTCACGAACCAGATCCGCGAGAAGGTCGGCGTCATGTTCGGCTCGCCGGAGACCCAGCCGGGTGGCCGCGCGCTGAAGTTCTACGCCTCCCAGCGGCTGGACATCCGCCGCATCGAGACGCTCAAGGACGGCACCGAGGCCGTCGGCAACCGCGTCCGCGTGAAGGTCGTCAAGAACAAGGTCGCCGCCCCGTTCCGCCAGGCGGAGTTCGACATCGAGTTCGGCCGCGGCATCTCCACCGCGGGCTGCATCCTGGACCTCGGGCTCGAGCACTCGATCGTTTCGAAGTCGGGCTCGTTCTTCTCTTACGGCAGCGAGCGCCTCGGCCAGGGCCGCAACAACGCCAAGGCCTACCTCGACAACAACCCCGAGGTCGCCAAGGAGATCGAGGGCAAGGTCTACGAGGTCCTCGGCGTCAACCAGGACCTCGTCGAGCCGATCGAGGGCGACGCCAAGAAGGCCGCGGCCCTCGTCGGCGCCTAGGCGCTCAGGAGCCGTTCCGAGCATGGGCAGCGCCGCGGGTCCTACGGGCCCCGCAACCCCGCAGGGCGACCGGTCCGCCGACACGGACCAGTCGCCCGGCGCAGCCCTTCCGGGCCTCGCCGCCGCGTCCCGCGGCGGCGAGCCCACCTCTTCCGCCGACGCCAAGCCGTCGGCCCCGGCCGCGCCCGCCAACCCCGTCGCGGCCTCTCCGGCCGAGTCCGCCGGTCCCGGTGCCGACGAGCCGGCCGGTCCCGCTGCCGACGGGCCCGACGCTCCCGCTGCCGACGCGGCCGCCGGCCCTGCCGCCGCCGCGCCCGCCGACTCCCAGCTCGCGCTCGACGGCCTCGCCGCGGAGCTCGCGCCCGAGTCGCTCGGTGCCCTGGCGGCCGAGCCGCCCGCCATCTCCGCGGAGCAGCGCCGCGAGGAGGCCTTCAACGCGGCGTGGCGGTTCATCGCCCGTCGCGAGCGCACCGAGGCCGAGGTCCGCGCTCGGCTCGAGCGCAACGACGTCGAGGCGGCGCTGGTCGAAGAGGTCCTCGACGAGCTGCGTACCGGCGGCTACGTCGACGACGCGGGCTACGCGCAGCGCTTCGCGGAGGACCGGCGCAACCTCGACGGCTGGGGCGCCGACCGGATCGAGCGCCGCCTGCGTGAGCTCGGGGTGGACCGCCGGCACATCGCCGCCGCGCTCGCGGCGGGCGACCACGACGAGCTCGCGGCGGCCACGGCGCTCCTCGCGCGCCGCTACCCGGTCCCGCCGGAGCAGCCGCGGGACCGTGAGAAGGCCCTCGGCTTCCTCGTGCGCAAGGGGTTCGACCTCGAGCTGGCGCACGACGCGCTGCGCCGCCACGCGGCGTCTGCCGTCGAAGGTTGACCTGCGCTCACCGGTCGAGCGCTGACAGCGGTCAGTCGCGCGTTGCACGCGACCACCGGCGGTACTACGATCCGCCGCAGCGACAGACCGGGTCCGCACGGACCCCTTGAAACCAGCAGCAAATCAGCCAATTTCACGTGTGATCCAGCAGCTTCAGTCTTGACGGCCACCACGCAACAACCCGGGCGAGAACGCCCACCGAGCGGGCTCCGGTGCCCGTTGCGGACCCTTCGAACACTCTCACTGACCGCCATCTGACGCGACGGCCGGATCGCGGCCGTCTTCATGCTGATCCCTCGCTTCGGGACCCCCGGGCCGACCCGATCTGCCGCCTCACGAAATCGAAGCATCGGATCTCGCCGCGCCCTGCAGGGCGGCGTACGGAGAGAGGACACTGGAAATGGAAACTGTGATCGCGGCCACCGTGCTCGCGGTCGGCTTGGTGGTCGCGGCACTCCTGCTGGTCAGACGGGCCCCTGGGCTCGCGGCCGCGGGCAGCACCGCGTCCGCCGGGCCGCGGAGCACCGCGGGGCCGGCCGAGACCGCCGCCAGCGCGGCCGAGACGGACGACGCACTCAACCGCCGGCAGGAGATCGGGCGCCTCGAAGAGCGCCTGGTCGCCCGGGAGGAGGCGCTCGAGGCCCGCGCCGCCGAGCTGGACGAGCGCGAGCGGGTCCTCGCCGAGCACACGCAGCGGGCGGAAGAGGCCCACGAGCGCCACGTCAAGGCACTCGAGCGCACGTCCGGCTACTCCGCGTCCCAGGCCAAGCAGCTCCTGCTCAAGGAGCTCGAGGACCAGATCCGCCACGACTCCGCACGCCTCGTCCGCCAAATCGAGGACGAGACCAAGCGCGACGCCGACCGCCGCGTCCGCAACATCCTCGCGGTCGTCATGCAGCGCCTCGCCGCCGGCCACGCCGCCGAGACCACGGTGTCCGTCGTCCAGCTCCCGGCCGACGACATGAAGGGCCGCATCATCGGCCGCGAGGGGCGCAACATCCGCGCGCTCGAGCACCTCACCGGCGTCGACTTCATCATCGACGACACCCCCAACGCCGTAATCCTCTCCGGCTTCGACGGCGTCCGCCGCGAGATCGCCCGCATGACGCTCGAGAAGCTCCTGCAGGACGGCCGCATCCACCCGGCGCGGATCGAGGAGACCTACTACCAGGCCAAGTCCGAGCTCGAGTCGCACATCGTCGAGTCGGGCGAGCAGGCCGCGCTCGAGTCCAACGTCCAGGGCCTCGACGCGGAGCTGATCCGCATCCTCGGCCGACTGAAGTACCGCACGAGCTACGGCCAGAACGTCCTCGCGCACTCGATCGAGTGCGCGCACCTCGCCGCGATGATGGCCGAGGAGCTGGGCGCGAGCCCCAAGACCGCCCGTCGCGCCGCGCTCCTGCACGACATCGGCAAGGCGGTCTCGCACGAGGTCGAGGGCCCGCACGCGCTCGTCGGCGGCGACCTGGCCCGCCGCCACGGCGAGTCCGAGGCGGTCGCGCACGCGATGGAAGCCCATCACAACGAGGTCGAGCCGCAGACCGTCGAGGCGGTGATCGTCCAGGCCGCCGACGCGCTTTCCGGTGCCCGCCCGGGCGCCCGCGGCGAGTCGCTGGAGCAGTACGTCAAGCGCCTGCGCGACCTCGAGCAGATCGCCACGCGCCACGACGGCGTCGACAAGGTCTACGCCATGCAGGCCGGCCGCGAGATCCGCGTGATGGTCGTGCCGGGCACGCTCGACGACGACGGCGCCGTCCTGCTCAGCCACTCGATCGCCCGCGAGATCGAGCAGGAGCTCGAGTACCCCGGCCAGATCAAGGTCACCGTCATCCGGGAATCCCGGGCCACCGACTACGCTCGTTAGCCGACATGAAGCGCTTCCACGTGACCACCTTCGGGTGCCAGATGAACGAGCACGACTCCGAGCGCATGAAGGGCATGCTCGAGTCACTCGGGTACGCCGAGGCGTCGGTGCGCGAGGAAGCGGACCTGATCCTGTTCAACACGTGCTCGATCCGCGAGAAGGCCGACGAGCGGTTCGTCAGCCACCTGTACGACGCCCGCGCGCTCAAGCGGCGTGACCCCGAGCGGGTGATCGGGGTCGGCGGCTGCTGGGCGCAGTCGGTCAAGGACCAGGTCTTCCGCGACTACCCGTTCGTGGACGTCGCCTTCGGCCCTGGCCAGGTGCACAAGCTGGCCGAGTTCCTGACCAGCGACAGCCTCACCGCCCAGGGCTTCTTCGAGTTCGAGGGCTTCACCGGCCATCTGCCCGGCAAGCGCGCGCGGGACGTCCACGCGTGGGTGCAGATCAGCGCTGGCTGCAACATGAAGTGCTCGTACTGCATCGTGCCGTCCACGCGCGGCCGCGAGGTCTCGCGGCCGTTCGAGGAGCTGGTGGACGAGGTGCGCCAGCTGGCCGCCGAGGGCGTGCGCGAGGTCACCCTGCTCGGGCAGAACGTCAACTCCTACGGCACGCGCCTGCGCCCGGAGCCGCGCAAGTTCTCCGAGCTGCTGCGGGCCGTGGACGCGATCGACGGGATCGACCGCATCCGCTACACGAGCCCGCACCCCGCGCACATGACCGAGGACGTGATCCTCGCGCACGCGGAGCTCGACAGCGTCTGCCAGCACATCCACCTGCCGCTGCAGGCCGGCTCCTCGCGCGTGCTCAAGCGCATGCGGCGGACCTACGGACGCGAGCGCTTCCTGGACCGGGTCGCGTTGATCCGCGAGCACGTGCCGGACTGCGCGATCACGACCGACATCATCGTCGGGTTCCCGGGGGAGACCGAGGCGGACTTCGTGGAGACGCTCGAGGTCGTCGAGGAGGTCGGCTTCGACGGCGCGTTCACGTTCATCTACTCGCCGCGGCGGGACACCGAGGCGGCGGAGTTCGTCGACGAGTTCGTGCCCCACGAGGAGCAGGTCGAGCGCATGGAGCGGCTGGTGGAGGCCGTCCAGCGGCGGGCCCGCGAGCGTGCGCAGCGCTTCGTCGGGCGGACCCTGGACGTGCTCGTCGAGGGCCCGTCGCGGTACGACCCGGCGCAGCTGCGCGGGCGCACCACGCACAACAAGGTCGTCAACTTCGACGGCCTCGCCGCACCGGGCGAGATCGTCGCCGTCGAGATCGCGACGGCGACGTCGCAGTCCCTGACGGGCAGCGAGTCGCTGCTCTCGCGCGTGGCGTAGCGTTCGGGCCATGGCCGAGCTGCCATGGCCGTCGCCGCCGCTCGCCGACGAGGTCGTCGCGCTGCGCCCCTGGCGTGGCGCGGACGTCCCGGTCAAGCTGGCTGCGTTCCACGACCCGGTGTTCCAGCGGTTCTCGGACTGGGCGCCGCTGGACGAGGCGTCGGTTCGCGAGCACCAGGTGCAGCTCGAGGCGGCGCGCCGCCGGGGTGAGCAGATCGACTTCGCGGTCGTCGACGCGGACGACGCCGTGCTCGGCGGGGCTTCGCTCTACGGCTTCGTCGAGGGCCGCGCGGGGGTCGGGTACTGGCTGGCACCCGCGGCTCGCGGTCGGGGCGCCGCGACGCACGCCGTCCGCCTGCTGGCGCGGTGGGCCTTCGGCGAGCTCGGCGTGGCACGCCTCGAGCTGACCTGCGGGCCGGACAACCACGCGTCCCAACGGGTCGCCGAGCGGTGCGGGTTCAGGCGCGAAGGCCTGCTCCGGTCGCACCTGCCGTTCAAGGGCGGACGCCGCGACACGGTCCTCTATAGCCTGTTGCCCACCGGCTGAGAACAGGCGTTCGCCATTCCATCCGGCCCCCGTGCGAACATGTGTTCGTGCGCTGGTCATCACAGGTCATCGAGCGAGACGACGCCGGGCAGCTCCCCGGCCTGGGGGACACGGTGGTCCGCCGGTTCGACGCGCCGGAGGCGCTGGACATGCGCTTCCACGAGGTGCGCACCAAGTCGGCGCTCAACCGCGTCCCGGCGGCCTCACGGCTGCCCTTCAACTGGACCGTCAACCCGTACCGCGGCTGCTCGCACGCGTGCGTCTACTGCCTCGCGGGAGATACCGAGATCCTGCTGGCGGACGGCCGCACACGCGCTCTGGCCGACCTCCGTCCGGGAGACCGCATCTACGGCACCCGCCGCGTCGGCCGCACCCGCCGCTTCGTGCGCACGGAGGTCCTTGCGCATTGGTCCACGCTCAAGCCCGCCTACCGCGTCTCCCTCGAGGACGGCACGGAGCTCGTGGCGAGCGGAGACCACCGCTTCCTCACCCGCCGCGGCTGGCGCTACGTCACCGCCGGCACCGAGGCCGGGCCCGCCACGGTCAGTGGCCCCGTCGCGGGCCCGGGCCTCGCGGCCGCTGACCGCACCGTGACGGTCGGCGGCCGCGTGGCGCCTTCGGCTTCGGCCAGCGGACCTCGGTTCGCCTCAGGCGCCTTCTCCGTGCCCGGCACGGGCACCGTGCCGCACGCGGACGGTGCGTTGGCCGCGGTTGCGGCGGGGGCGTCCGGCTCGGCCCCGGGGCGCGGGGCGGCCGGTGGGTCCGGCGCGGTCGCGGGACGCTGGGTGGCCGATGCGTCCGGCGCGGTCCCGAGGCGCGGGTACGGCGCGGCCGAGGCTCGCGGTCCCCGTCCGTCGGGCTCGGACAGCGGCGTCGCACTCGCCGAGGCCGCGTCCGCGGTCTCCCGCCGTCGCATCCTGGGCGGCGTGGTCGCGCGGACCCAGCGTCCCGTCCTGCAGGTGGGTGACCGGATCGGCGGCGTCGGCAAGTTCGCCGCGGCGCCGGTCGAGGACGCGGACTATCGGCGCGGCTACCTGTGCGGCGCCGTCCACGGCGACGACCATCTGTTCCGGCTCACGCCGGCGGGTCGCGAGGCCCTCGAGCGCGTGGAGCTCTACCTCGCCGAGCTCGGGCTCACCATGAGCGCGGCCGCGGTCGCCGGCTACCGCGAGATGCGGGTCGACCGACCGTCGGGCGAGTCGATGCGGCACGTGCTGGCGTGGCCGTGGGACCCGAGCCAGGAGTGGTGCAAGGGCTTCCTGGCGGGCGTGTTCGACGCCGACGGCTCGAGCGGCGAAGCCCTGCGGCTCGCGAACTCGGACCCGGCGGTGCTCCGCAGGGCGGCTGACAGCCTGCGCGTGCTCGGCTTCCACTCCGTCTCGGAGGACGCGAGCACGCTTCGCCTGCTGGGCGGGGCGGCCGAGCACCTGCGGTTCTTCCACACGGTCGCGCCGGCGATCCGGCGCAAGTGCACGATCGACGGCCGCGCCGTGAAGTTCCCGGGGTCGCTGCGGGTCACGTCGATCGAGCCGCTCGGCGTGGACATGCCGATGTTCGACATCACGACCGGCACGGGGGACTTCATCGCCAACGGCGTGGTCAGCCACAACTGCTTCGCCCGGCCGACCCACGAGTACCTCGAGCTGGACGCGGGGCGGGACTTCGAGCGCGAGATCGTCGTCAAGGTCAACGTGCCCGAGGTGCTCCGCGCCGAGCTGCGCCGGCCGTCTTGGACCGGGGAGACGGTCGCGCTCGGCACGAACACCGACCCCTACCAGTGGGTCGAGGGCCGTTACAAGCTCATGCGCGGCATCTGGGAGGCGCTGCGCGACGCGGAGAACCCGTGCTCGATCCTGACGAAGTCGCCGCTGCTGCTGCGCGACCTGGACCTGATGCAGGAGATCGCCGCGGTCTCCGACATCAGCGCCTGCCTGTCCGTCCCGACCCTGGACGAGAAGGCGTGGCGTGCCACCGAGCCGCACACGCCGCACCCCCGCGCTCGCCTGGAGGCGGTCGCGGAGCTCAACCGCAACGGCATCCCGACCGGCGTCCTCATGGCCCCGCTCATCCCGGGCATCAACGACGCGCCCGATCAGGTCGAGAAGATCGTCGAGCTGGCCACCGAGGCGGGCGCCACCTACATCGGCGGCCAGACGCTGTTCCTGTCCACCGCGGTCCGCCGCATCTTCATGGACTGGCTCCGCGACTACCGCCCAGACCTCGTCCCTCGCTACGAGCGCCTCTACGCGAAGGGCTCGCGCCTCTCACCGCCCGAGCGCCACAAGATCGAGCTGGCCGCCGGCGCACCGTGGCTCAAGCCGCGCGAGGGCATGGACCCGTTCCGCCGCCACCGCGGAGGCCTCCGCCAACCGCCGCCGCTGCTTCCGACGCTCCCGCCACGCCCGCTGAAGCAGGAGACTTTGTTCTAGCCCCAGAAACGCGAAAACCGCCTCGGCGGGCGGTCTAATCCTTGTTATCGGCAGGTCGTCCGCGGACCTTTAGCCGGTTTCGTCGAGCTGGCGCGTTGCCGCTCGCTACCGGCGCGGCGCGGCGCGGCGCGGTGTCGGCGGCGCCACTACTTCCGAGCGCGTGCACCGGCTCGCCGGCGCACAGCCGTCGCTGCCGTGGCGGTCAACGCGCGACGGGCTGGTTCGTCGTGCCGCGCTCGGGGAGCACACCGTCGGGCGTCGCGTCAAGCAACTCGCGCTTCGCGGCGAGCCGCTTGACCCGCCGCGGCCGGCGTGCTCTGGGCTGGTCAGGCCGGCTGGGGCCGGCGAGCCCCCGCGCGGGGCCAACCCGCGCCCGCGGGCTCAGCCGCACCGAGCGTGCACTTTCGCACCGCACAGGTGGAAAAGTGAACACTCGCGCGGCGTCCGGCACGCGAACGTCGCGAAACCGACTGCATAGGTACAAAACTTGACGTTCGCGCGGCGAACTCGAGCCCGGGACGCGCGCGGCCCGCGCCCGGCCGCAATCCGGCGGAGCCGCTCACCCGCACAAGAGCGCACCGGCCGCGGCGCTAGGCGGCGTGCTTCCCGACGCGGGCAGGACCCGCGGCGCGCCACCTGGGCTGAGCGCCACGGCGCCGACGCGAGGCTGCGGCACCGACGCGAGGAGCGCGGCGCCGACGAGGAGCGCGGCGCCGCCGCGCCGCCCCGAATCGAGGCGACGCGGCGACGAAGCGACGCCCGAGCTACGGCGTCGTCGTGGACAGCGTGAGCGTGAGCGTCTTGGCGTAAGTGCCGGTCCGCAGCGGCTCGTTGCTCGCGATGGACTGCTTGAACTCGATCGGCGCGGCGTCGTTGGCGACCGGGCCGGTGTAGGTGACGAGGGTCGTCGGGGTGGCGCCGAGGGCGGCGAAGGCGCCGTCCTTGGCCCGGGCCTGGAGCGGCTGCGCCAGGGCGAAGGTGCCGTTGGTGAGCGTGCCCGGGTTGGTGGTGCCGGCGTCGGCCACGGTGAGGGTGGCCAGGCCGGCGGTCGAGGTGACGTTGGCGGTGAGCGGACCGGCGACGTAGTCCTTCGCGACGCCCGGGACGAAGGCCGGGAACGAGGCGGCGCCGGAGACGGTCAGCGCCAGGGTCGCCGGGACGGAGCCGCCGACGTCGCCGCCGACCGGGGTGGAGGTCGCCGGGCCGGTGCCCGTCTGGGTGTTGGTGAGGATCGGGAACAGCGCGGTCTGGTCGATCGTGCCGGTCACGTCGGCGGCGCGGGGGCCGGAGGCGAAGACCGGGACGGTGGCACCGGTGTGGGACTGGGAGCCGGTGATCGCGGCGGTGCCGTAGGAGATGCGGATCGGGGCGCCGTCAGCGGTCTGCAGGGTCGTGTACTGGCCGCGCGGGACCGTGGTCGGGCCGATGATCTGGCTCGTGTGGGAGTGGTCGGCGCTGACGATGATCAGCGTGTCCGGGTGGGACTTCTGGAACTCCTGGGCGACGCCGAGGGCGTCGTCCATGCCGATCAGCTCGCCGATCTGGCCGCAGGCGTCGGAGGCGTGGTCACGCTTGTCGATCGAGGCGCCCTCGACCTGGAGCACGAAGCCCTTCTGGTTGCCCTCGAGGAGCTTGATGGCCTTGTCGGTCATCTCGGCCAGGGTGGGCTCGGTGCCGCGGTTGGACGGCTGGCACTTGGTGGTGGCCGAGCCGGCGCCGGTGTCGGACGCGATCAGGGGCTGGAACTCCGTCGTCATGTTGGAGTCGTGGAACAGGCCGAGAAGGCGCTCACCCGGGGCGAGCGTGCCGACCGCGTTCATCTCCGCCTCGGTGGCGACGTACTTGTAGCCCTTCTCCTTGGCGTAGTCGATGACGTTCTTCGTGCCACCCGGCTCGAGCGGCTGCGCGTAGCGGGCGCGGCCGCCGCCGAGCACGACGTCGAACTGGTTGTCGGCCTGCTGCTCGGCGATCGAGCCGAGGCCGCCGGCCGCCTTGGTCTCCGTCGGGCACGACGAACGCGTGTCGTTCGGGCCCTGGCACCCACGCTGGGAGATGTGCGCCGACGGGCCCGCCGGCGTCGCGTCGGTGATCTCCGCGGTGGAGACGTTGCCCGTGGAGAGACCGCGCTTCTTCGCGATCTCCATGTAGGTCTCGTAGTTCGTGCCCGGGACGGTGACGCCCGAGCTCGGGCCCTGGCCGAGGCGACCGTCGAGCGTCTTGATGCCGCTCGACCACGCCGCGGCGGTCGGCGCCGAGTCCGGCACGTAGTTGGGCGGGTACGGCGCGGCGGCCGCCGGCCCGACGTTGTAGGTCGTCACGTCGCCGCGGAACGGCAGCGAGTCCATGTTCAGGCGCCCGGCAGCACCCTTGGCGTAGTAGCGGCCCGAGGTGACCTCGGAGTCACCCATGCCGTCGCCGATGAACAGGATGATGTTCTTGGGCTTCGAGATGTCCACCGAAGCCTTGAGCGAAGCGCTCTTGTCGGGCCCCGACTGCCCGACGGCGACCCCGGTCGCCCCGGCCGCGGCCACGCCGACAGCGGCCAGAACCGCAATGCGCGTTGCGCGCATCTTTCCTCCTATTGCCTGTAGTTGGGTCCCTCCGCGGAGGACCCTGCCGGGAATCCGGGCGATCGGAGTGAACGACTTGTGATCGAGATCACGCGACTGAAACCCGGTGCGCCGGGAAGCGTGGATCCCTGAAGTGCCACGTCTCCACCGACCTCACGTCGCGCCCAAGGCGCGCTCATTGACCCTGCAGACCGCCAAGAAAGCCCGCCGCGCCAAGTGGGAGCTGGCGGCGGTCATCCCGCTCCTGGCCCTGACGATCGTCGCGTTCGTCGAGCGCGAGCGCATCTTCGGCCTCGACGCGCCCGTCCGGATCGCTGCTGCGATCGTGATGCTCGCGCTCGGCTGGGCGATCGCTCGCGACCTGGGCCGCTTCACCGCCCCCGCGCTGTTCCGCCGGATGGACCCGGGCACCGCGGGCACCGCGGGCTTCCTGATCCGCTTCGCGTTCCTCGTGATCGCCGCCGTCGCCTCGCTGCGGATCGCGGGCCTTGACCCCGGAACGCTCGCGTTCGGCGGCGCGATCACGGCGGTCGTCCTCGGCCTCGCCGCCCAGCAGACGCTCGGCAACCTGATCGCGGGCCTCGTGCTGATCTCGGTCCGCCCGTTCAAGGTCGGCGACCGCGTCCGCCTGCAGGCCGGTGGCCTCGCCGGCCAGGTCGAGGGCGTCGTGTCCAGCCTCGGCCTGCTCTACACGACGCTCGCCCAGGGCCAGGACTCGATCATGGTCCCGAACAACGTCGTCCTGAGCGCGGCGGTCGTCCCGCTGCGCGAGCCCGCGGCGGTCGACCTCCGGGCCCGCCTCCGGCCCGACGTGCGCCCGAGCGCGATCCAGACGATGCTCGAAGCGGCGATCACCACGCCCACACGCGGGGAGCCGAACATCTCGCTGGAGGAGGTGGACGCCGACGAGGTCGTGGTCCGCATCCAGGCGACGCCACTGTCGGATGCCGACGGGCCCAAGCTCGCCGACGAGGTCCTCGCGGCGGTCGGCAACGCCACCGAGGTGCCCCGCACCGACGGCGTCACCGCCGCCGGCCGGATCAGCGACGGCTAGCGCTTCGACGTCTGCCCGCGCCCGATCGCCTCGGACGTCTTGACGGCACCGAGCTTGCGCTGGACCGAGCCGACCGGGCCCGGCGCCACCGAGGCCAGCAGCGTTCCCGCCCGCAGCGCGACCGGCGCGACGTCGATCTCCGCGCGGTTGAGCTCGATCGCCTTCACGACCGCGCGGGACACGTCCTCCGGGCGCTTCGTGCCGACGAACGGCGGGAGCTTCGCGCCGGACTCGGCGAACATCCCCGCCTCGCGGATGAACCCGGGCAGGACCACGGACACGCCGACGCCCTTGTCGGCGAGGTCCTCCCGCAGTGCCAGGCCGAACCCGCGCAGCCCGAACTTGGTGGCCGCGTAGACCGACGAGCCCGGCGCGCCCGCCTTGCCCGCCAGCGAGGACATGAAGAGCAGGTGCCCGCGCCCGCGCTCGACCATCCGCGGGGACAGCGCCTGCGCGAGCAGCATCGGCGCGCGCAGGTTGACGGTCAGCGCCCGGTCGATCTCCTCGACCGAGAACGAGTGCAGCCCGCCGCTGCCCGGCAGGCCCGCGTTGGCGACGAGCACGTCGACCTCGCCCGCCTCCGCCAGCAGCGCGTCGACGGCGGACGGATCGGCGAGATCCGACGCCACCGCGCGCCCACCGACCTCGGACGCGAGCGGCTCGAGCACGTCGGCGCGCCGCCCCGTGAGCACCAGCGACGCTCCGCGAGCGTGCAACGCCCGCGCGATCGCCTGGCCGAGGCCGCCCGTCGCGCCCGTCAACAACACCCGCGCACCATCGAGGTTCATGCGAACACCGCCACCGTCGCCGTGAAGGAATGCAAGAAGTAGCCGCCGCCGACCGGGCCGATCTCGCCCGCCGCGAAGAAGCCCGCGGCCGGGGCGCCGAAGAGCGCGTCCGCGACGACCTCGGCGTCGTGGTCCGGGCGGCCGAAGAGGCTGCGCCCACGCCCGTTGCAGGCGAAGACCAGCGCACCCGCCGGTGGCCGGCCACCCAGCGCGGTCATCCGGATCGACAGCGCCTCGCGCAGGTCGCGGTCCGCGCTCTCGGCGTCGCGCGCGTGCAGGCGGACGACCTGCCCGGGATGGACATCGGCGGCGACCGCCACCTGGCCCGTCTCCGGATCCGCCCCGACCAGCCCGCGCACGAGGAAGTCGCCCTGCAGGTAGTCGGGCTTGTTGGAGTCCACGACGATGCCGACGAGCAGCCCGCCCTGGACGAGCCGGAGCTCCTCGGGCGGCAGCTCCTCGATCGTGTCACGGAGCTTCTCGAGCGCCGGCTTGCCCGCCAGCTCGCCGATCACGTGCCCCTCGCCGGCGGTGATGGTCAGCTCGGGTCCGATCGGCGACGCGCCCTGGGAGACGGCCGGCAGCATCTCGACGCCGTCGAGGCGCACGCCCACCGCGCCCTCGCTCACGACGCGCTCGTCGATGAACAGCACCGTCTCCTCCTCGGCCCCGCGGCGTCCCGAGGCGAGGCCGCCGATCAGCGGCAGCATCGGCGTCGATTCCGACAGGAACTTGAGCACCGCAGCGGTCGGGAACGTCACCGGATCGCTGAGGAGGACGGCGCCGTCGGCGCCCGTCAGGTCGGCCATGCCGGTCAGCGCGCCCGTGCCCGACTCGATCTCCTCGACCGCCGCGTGGAACGACGTCGCGAGGCCCTCGTCGAGCGAGGCGGCCCAGACCGACACGGCGGTGCCGTTCTCGATCTCGCGGCCGTGCCCGATCACGCCGCCGGCGCCGCACCCGATCAGCGTCTCCGGGCGCAGGATCTCGTGCACGGCTTCGAGGACGAGCTCCGGCGCATCCAGCACGCCGCCGGAGGCGAACAGGACGACGAGGTCGCAGCGGTCCGTGCCCAGCTCGGCGGCGGCCGCTGAGGCCGCGTCCAGCGCCGCGGCGCGCGGCTCGGCGAGCGTCGACAGACCGGTTCCCACGCGGACGGGCATCTCCGGGTGACGATACTGCCCACCCGTGCGCGTCATCGCCGTCTTCGGGCCGACAGGGGTCGGCAAAACCGCCGTGGCCATCGCGGTCGCGGAGCGTCTGCGTGCGCGCGGGGAGGATCCGGTCGCCGTGTCCGCCGACGCCATGCAGGTCTACGCCGGCCTGCCGATCCTCACCGGCGCCGCCGACGCGCACGAGCAGGCGGAGCTCGAGCACCGCCTGCTCGGGTTCGTCCCGGTCGACCAGACGTACTCGGCGGGCGCGTTCGCCAAGCATGCGCACGCGACGATCGACGCGCTGCTCGCGCAGGGGAGGAGGCCGATCGTCGTCGGCGGCACCGGCCTGTACCTGCGCGCCGCGCTGGCGGATCTCGACCTGCGCCCACCGGTCGACCCGGAGATCCGCGCCCGGCTGGCCGCGCGTGACATCGCCGAGCTCCACGCCGAGCTGCCCGCGAGCCTGGGCATCAAGCCCACCGACACGCACCGGATCATCCGCGCGCACGAGCTGCTCGCGGTCGGGGAGCAGCCGCCGTCCGGCGACCAGCTGTGGACCGAGCACACGCGCCACCCGACGCTGCTCGCCGCGCTCGTGATGGACCGCGAGCGCCTCTACGAGCGGATCAACGCCCGCGTGGACGCGATGGTCGCCGCCGGGGCGGAGGCCGAGGTGCGCGCCGTGGCGGACCGCGCGAGCGCCACCGCCCGCCGGGCCGTCGGCTTCGAGGAGCTGCTCGCCGGCGACGTCGAGCGCATGAAGACCAACACCCGCCGCTACGCCAAGCGGCAGCTCACGTGGTTGCGCAAGCTGCCCGGAGCGCACCTCGTCGACATGACCGATCGGGGCCCGGAGGACGTCGCCGCCGAGCTTGTCGCCATGATCTAAGGCTTGCGCTTCGAAAAGTGGCAGGCGCTGGGCAACGACTACCTCATCTTCGAGGAGGTCGAGCTGTCCGCGAAGACGGTGCAGCGGCTGTGCGATCCGCACTTCGGGCCGGGCGCCGACGGCGTCCTCGTCCTCACGCGGCCGGACGAGCCGGGGTACGTCGCGCGGCTGCGGATCTACAACCCGGACGGCAGCGAGGCCGAGCTGTCCGGCAACGGCGCGCGCGAGGCGATCCTGTACCTGCGCCGCCACTGGACGGACGCCGACACGTTCAGCATCCAGACGCTGGCGGGGGAGATCCGCCCGACGATCACGTCGCCGACCACGTGCCGTGTGGACATGGGCCGCGCGAGCCTCACCTCGGCGAACTACCCGGCCGGTGGGCCCGACGGCACCGGTGAAGTCGCTGGCTACGCGTTCCAGCACGTGCACATCGGCAACCCGCAGTGCGCGATCCGCGTCCCGGACCCCGACGCGCTGAACCTGCAGGAGATCGGGCCGGGGATCGAGAACAGCCCGTTGTTCCCGAACCGCACGAACGTCTCCTTCTGGCACGAGATCGCCCCCGACGCGATCCGCGCGCGCATCTTCGAGCGCGGTGTCGGGGAGACGCTGTCGAGCGGCACCGGGGCGAGCGGCGCGGCGGTGGCGCACGTGGTCCGCGGCGGCGAGTCGCCGGTGACCGTCCACCTGGACGGCGGTGAGCTCGTGGTGGACGTCGACGACGCCCTGCACGTGGACCTGACCGGATGGGCCAAGCCGATCTACCGCGCCGAGCTGAGCGAGGAGTTCCTGAACGAGATGGAGGCCGAATAGACGATGCTGCTGGTGACCGGTGCGACCGGGACGACGGGGATGGAGGTCATCAAGGCGCTCAAGGCCCGCGGCGCCGAGGCCCACGCGCTCGTGCGCGACGAGACCAAGGCCCACCACCTGCGCGATCTCGGCTTCGAGCCCGTCACGGGCGATCTCGGTGACCCGCGCACGCTCGGCCCGGCGCTCGAGGGCGTCACCCGCGCCTACCTGTGCTCGCCGATCGGCCCGATGCAGTCCGAGTTCGAGCAGGCGTTCCTGGAGACCGCGAAGGAGGCGGGCGTCCAGCACGTGGTCAAGCTCAGCGTGATCGGCGCGAACCCGGAGGCGCCGCTGCGGTTCGCCCGCACCCACGCCCGCGTCGAGCAGGCGCTGCGCGACTCCGGCATGGCCTGGACGCTGCTGCGACCGACGAGCTTCATGCAGAACACGCTCGCCTGGGGCGCGCGCGTGCTCGACGGCACGTTCTACTCGCCGGTCCCGGACGCGGCCTTCAGCCTCGTCGACGCGCGCGACGTGGCCGAGGTGGCCGCCGTCGCGCTGACCGAGGACGGGCACGAGGGCAAGGCGTACGGGCTGTCCGGCCCGGAGGCCGTCTCCTATCGTGACCAGGCGAAGCGGGTGTTCGCGGCCGCGGGGCGCGAGATCGAGGTCGAGGAGATCCCGGTCGAGGCCTTGAAGCGCGAGCTCGTGCGCGCCGGGGTCCCGCCCTGGAACGCCGAGGGCCTGAGCGAGCAGTTCGAGCTCTACGCGAGCGGCGGGCTGCAGATGGTGACGTCCGGCGTCAAGGACGCGCTGGGCCGTGATCCCCGCACGATCGACGACTTCGCGAAGGACCACGTGGACGCATTCAAGGAGCAGGCATGATCGAAGGTGGGGCCTGGGGTGCCGGGCTGGCGACGTACTCGGGCGACCGCATCCTGGAGGTCTTCTACCCCGCGCCGCGGCTGGGTGGCGAGGGCGAGTCGGCGCTCACCGAGCTGAGCGCGGACGCGGCGGCCGAGCACGGCCTGCCGACCGCGCAGCGCGCCGACGACCTGCGCGACGTGCGCCAGGCCTCGGTGCTCACGCGCATCGCCGACCTGGGCAAGCCGCCGCGCAACACGGCCGACGCCTACCTGCGCCTGCACCTACTCAGCCACCGGCTCGTCAAGCCGCGCAGCATCAACCTCGAGGGCATCTTCGGCGTGCTGCCGAACGTCGCCTGGACGAGCGTAGGGCCGATCGACCCCGCGAACCTCACGGCGGTGCAGCTGAAGGCGCGCGCGAACGGCATCGCGCTGCAGGTCTTCAGCGTCGACAAGTTCCCGCGCATGACCGACTACGTCGCGCCCGCCGGCGTGCGCGTCGCCGACGCCGACCGCGTGCGTCTCGGCGCGCATCTGGCCGAGGGCACGACGGTCATGCACGAGGGCTTCGTGAACTACAACGCGGGCACGCTCGGCACCTCGATGGTCGAGGGCCGCATCTCCGCGGGCGTCGTGGTCGGGGACGGCAGCGACGTGGGCGGCGGCGCCTCGATCATGGGCACGCTGTCGGGCGGCGGCGCCGAGGTGATCTCGATCGGCGAGCGCTGCCTGCTCGGCGCGAACGCGGGCATCGGCATCTCGCTCGGCGACGAATGCACGGTCGAGGCCGGCCTCTACGTCACCGCGGGCACGATCATCACGCTTCCGGACGGGGAGACGGTCAAGGGTCGCGACCTCAGCGGCGTGACCGGCCTGTTGTTCCGCCGCAACTCGAAGACCGGCACGGTCGAGGCGCTGCCGCGCTCGGGCAACTGGGCCGGCCTCAACGCGGCACTGCACGCCAACGAGTGACGTAGCTCGACGGTCGCTCGTGGAACATTCATAGCTGGACGAACATGCCGGTCGCTACGCGGGCGAGCTTCGCCTCGGCGCGAGCGCCACGAGGTCGTCGATCAGCGCCGGCGGCGGTCCCGGGCGGGCGCGCTCGTAGGTGTGCGGGTCCGCGCCGAACGACTCGGCGCGGACGCGGTCAAGGTGCCATGCGCTCGATGGCACGCTCGATCGCCTCGAGCGGCGGGACGAGGGCGATCCGCAGGTAGCCCTCGCCCGCCGGGCCGAAGAACGAGCCGGGCGCGACGATCACGCCCCGCTCGAGCCACTGCGCGGCGAGGTCGTCGGAGCCCTCCATCCAGAGGAAGAACGACGCGTCGCCGCCGGCGGAGCGCAGGCCGAGCGCTTCCAGGGCGGGGAGGAGGAGGTCCCGCTTGGCGCGGTAGCGGGCGCGGACCTCGGTGACGTGGGTCTCCTCGTTCCAGGCGGCGATCGCGGCGCGCTGGAGCACCTCGGGCGGCGCGACGCCGACGTTCGGGCGGTACTTCTTCAGCGCGGCGACGATGTCCGGGTCGCCCGCGACGAAGCCGGCGCGGTAGCCGGGCATCGAGGAGCGCTTGGACAGCGTGTTGAAGACCGCGACGTTCGTGAGGTCGCTCAGCTGGAGCGCGGAGTCGGGCGCGGCAGAGCCGAAGTAGAGCTCGGAGTAGGCCTCGTCACTGGCCAGGACGAAGCCGTGCTCGCGAGCGAGCGCCGCGGCCTGCTCGTAGAACGCGACCGGCGCGGTGGCGCCCGTCGGGTTGTTCGGGTAGTTCAGCCACAGGATCGCCACGCGCGACCAGTCGACCGCGTCGAGGTCCGGGAGCCAGCCGTCGGCCTCGCGCAACGGCAGCTCGACGACCTCCTTGCCGGCGAAGCGCGCGCCGCGGTCGTAGACCGGATACGCGGGCTGGGGCACGACCACCTGATCGCCGGCGAAGACGTGCGCCAGGCCGAAGACGGCCTCCTTGGAGCCCAGCGTGGGCACGATCTGCGTGTCCGGGTCCAGCGTGGCGGAGAAGCGGCGGGACGCCCAGCCGGCGATCGCCTCGCGCAGCGCGGGCAGGCCGACCGCGGTCGGGTACGGCGCCAGCGGCGTGATCGCGGCCGCGAGCGCCTCGCGGATGAACGCCGGCGTCTCCTCGCGCGGCTCGCCCATCCCGAAGTCGATGATCTCGATGCCCGTCGCGCGCAGCCGCGCCCGGGCGGCTTCCAGCTTCACGAACGGGTAGGTGCCGAGGCCTTCGAGGACCGGGGACAGGCGGATCACGAGCCGAACGCCTCCAGGACGCGGTGGGCGTGCAGGAGGCCGTCGATCGTGATCGACTCCGTGCGCTGGTGCGCCTGCGACGTCTGGCCGGGGCCGAAGTTGACGGCCGCGAAGCCCGCGGCGGCGAACTCGGCGACCGGCGTCCACGCCTGCTTCGGGGCGACGGCGAGGTCGCCGGCCTTGATCAGCTTCTGGGCGAGCGGATGGTCCAGCGCGGCGGGCGCGGAGCCCGAGTTGCCGGTGATCTCGAGCTCGCCGAGCCCGGCGGTCATCGCGTGCAGGCGCTTCTCGGCCTCCTCGGGCGTCTTGCCGGGGCCGTAGCGGTAGTTGACGTGCGCGGTCGCGCGGTCGGGGATGACGTTGGCCGCGATCCCGCCCTCGACGCGCGTCACCGACGCCACCTCGTGGTAGGTCAGGCCGTCCGACACGATCGGGATCGACGGGGCGGCCGCCAGCGCGGCGATGCCGACCGCGGCGCGGTGGATCGCGTTGTCGGCCTGCCACGGCCGCGCCGAGTGCCCGGAGCGGCCGGAGAATGTCCAGGTCGCGTTGATGTTGCCCAGGCAGCCGGCGTGCAGCTGGCCGTCGGTCGGCTCCATCACGACCACGAAGTCGTGCTCGAACGTGTGCCGCTCGAGCAGCGGCGTCAGCGCGCTCTCGCTCGACGGCAGCTCCTCCCGCGGGAAGAACAGCGCCGCGTACGGGGCACGGGCGAGCACCAGCTCGATCATCACCGCGAGCGCGCCCTGCATGTCCGACGCGCCGAGCCCGTGCACGTGCCCGCGCTCGATCCGGCCGGGCAGGTTGTCCTGCGCCGGAACGGTGTCCAGGTGCCCGGCGAGCAGCACCGACGGCCGCGTCTCGGCGGGGTAGGCGAGCACGCACGAGTCGCCCAGGTCCTCGACCACGGCGCCGCCCTCGCGCAGCACGCCGGCGACGTGCTCGGCGAGCGCCGCCTCCTCGCGGGACTCCGACGGGATGTCGATCAGCTCGAGCGTCCGCGCCGCGAGGCGATCAGCTAGCTCGGATTCGCTTGGCGCGGGGGCGACGGGCATAGGTCCGAGGACTCTAGAATGAGTGGTCTTGGAACGCTCTCGCAATGGCCGCACCACCCAGTCCAGCTACGCCGCCAAGGCGGAGCCGCGGGCTCGGCAGCGCGCCTTCTGCATTGCCGCTTCGGAGGAGACGACGGACCTGGAGGAGCTCAAGGAGCTTCTGCGCACCGCCGGTGTCGCCACCGTGGGCGAGCTTGTCCAGAAGCGCGACTCGCCCCATCCCAACGTCTATCTCGGCCCCGGCAAGGTGGACGAGCTCAAGTCGCTGCTCAAACGGGCGGACGCGAACGTCGTCGTCGCCGACGACGAGCTGACGCCGCGCCAGCAGCGCAACCTGGAGGGCGAGCTCGACCTCCCAGTGCTCGACCGCACATCGGTGATCCTCGACATCTTCGCCTCGCACGCCCACACGGCCGAGGGCAAGATGCAGGTCGAGCTGGCCCAGCTCGAGTACAACATGGCCCGCATGCGCGGCCTGTGGACGCATTTGGAGCGTCTCGGCGCCGGCCGTGGCGTGGGCGGCATCGGCACCCGTGGCCCGGGCGAGTCGCAGATCGAGACGGACCGCCGCCTCGCGCGCGACCGGATCACGGTCCTCCGCCGCCGGCTGGACCAGGTGAAGCTCACGCGCGCGACGCAGCGCGCCGAGCGCGAGCGGGCGCACCTGCCGAACGTCGCGCTCGCGGGGTACACGAACGCCGGCAAGTCGACGCTGCTCAACGCGCTCACCGGCTCCGAGGTCGGCGTGCGGAACCGCCTGTTCCACACGCTGGACCCGACCACGCGCACGCTCAAGCTGCACGGTCGCACGTTCCTCGTGACGGACACCGTCGGCTTCATCCGCAAGCTCCCGCATCAGCTCGTGAACGCGTTCGCCGCGACGCTGGAGGAGACCGTGCTGGCCGACATGGTCCTGCACGTGGTCGACGCCGGCGCGCCCGAGGAGGAGCTCGAGGCGATGACCCGCGCCGTCGAGGACGTGCTGGAGGAGATCGAGGCCGGCGGCTCGCCGCGGATGCTCGTGCTCAACAAGGCGGACCTGCTCGACGACGAGCGCCGCCGTGAGCTGTCCTTCCGCCACCCGGACGCCGTGCTCGTCTCCGCGCAGACCGGCGAAGGCCTCGAGGAGCTGCAGGAGCGCATCCACGTCGAGTTCGAGAAGACGCTCCAGGACGTGGACCTGCTCGTGCCCTACAGCGAGGGCGGGCTCCTGTCGGAGCTGCACGACGTCGCGGGCGAGATGGGCCGCGAGGACACCCCGGAGGGCGTGCGGGTGACCGCGCGGCTGCCGAAGGTCGTGGCGGAGCGCTACAGCCGCTACTCGCTCAACGGTCAGCCGTGATGGCGCCCCACGCTGGCTGACCGCACCCGCTGGTCGTCGCCGTAGGTGACGGTCAGCGTGCGGTAGCTGGGGAAGCTCATGGCGTCCGTGCCCTGCCAGAGGGTGTAGGAGCGGTACCCCAAGGTGCTGGACTGGCCGCCGAGCAGGTCGTCGACCTCGTCGCGGTGCATCCCGATCAGCGTGTGGCAGCGCACGAGCGCTTCGCCAACGCGCTCGCGGGTGTCCTCGGACCGCCACGCCGACCCGTCGAACCGGAACCCGTCGCACGGGTCGCCGGCGGCCGCGATCGCCACCGTGGCGCCCGCGCCGAGCAGCCCGGTGACGGCGAGCACGCCTGTCACCAGCCTCCGCACCCGGCGCGTCAGCTCGACCGGCAGCGCGACCGCGACGATCACCGCCGCCAGGACCCCGCCGAGCGCCAGCGCGGTCCAGAACGCCAGCTCATCGTTCGGCGTGGCGTGGGCGACACGCTCCTCCAACCCGGCACGGACCTGCTCGGCGGCGAACAGCGCCACGAAGACGTACGCGCCTAGCACCGCGAGCACGGCGATGCCCTGCGGGGCGACCAGCGCTCCGCGCGCCCAGCGTCCGGCGAGCACGGGCCAGACCGCCAGCGCCATCAAGCACGCCGCCACGAACACCGCCAGCGCGACCGCCACCGAGCCGAACAGGGCCGCGAGCAACGCCCAGACGACCACGACGAACGACGCGCCCAGCACGAGCGCGGCGGCCGTCAGCCGCAGCCAGATCGGCCGGCTCAATCCATCCACGTCTCGTCCACCGGCCCATGCAGCTCCGCCGAGCGGACGCGGCCGTCGTCGCCGAAGTCGACCTCGAGCCGGCCGCCGAGCCACAGGGCGTCGCGCCGATCACCGCGCCAGCCGCGCTCGCCCGGCCAGTCGACGAGCTGCGCCCGCAGCTCGGCCTCGGTCAGCCCGTCGAGCGTGCCGCAGCGCACGAGCCCGTCCGCCACCGGGTCAGGGTCACGCTGCCACGCCGCGCGGTCGAACGCGAACCGCTCGCAGGGGTCCGAGCCGGCGATCGCCACCGCCGCGCCCGCGGTGCCGAACCCGAGCACCGCCAGCACGCCCACGACCCGGACGAGGACGCGGCGGTTGACGGCCACCGGCACGGTCGCGCAGACGAGCGCCGCGAGGAGCACGCTCTCGGCGGCCATCAGCACCCACACGGCGGACTCGCCGGCGGGCGTCGCCCGGACGTCGCGGGCGGCGAGCGCGTCCCGGGCTCCGTCGACCGCGAGCACGGCGATCGCCGCGTAGATCGCCAGCAGCAGGACCGTGAAGAAGCCCTGCACGGCGAACGCGTCACGGTCCCAGCGACCGCGGAGCAGCGGCATGGCGACGATCGGCGAGATGCCGAGGACGGCCAGCGCCACGAAGCCGGCGGCCTCCGACGGCACCCAGAACCAAAAGACGGTGACCGGGGCGGCCAGAAGCACCGCGGCCGCAGCCAGCACGCGCAGCCAACGCGGTCGGGAACGCGTCATTGCGTCAATCTAGCCGCTCAGCGGCCAGACGAGCCGAACCCTCCGGCACCGCGGTCGCTGTCCGTCAGCGCGTCCACCACCGTCAAGGCGGGCGCGGCGAAGGCGACCAGCAGCAGCTGCGCGATCCGATCGCCCGGCTCGGCGGACCACGGCTCGGCGCCGTGGTTGATCAGGATCACCTTCAGCTCGCCGCGGTAGTTGGGGTCGATCAGGCCGGGCGCGTTCACGCACGAGATGCCGTGCTTGATCGCCAGACCGGAGCGGGGGAGGACGAGCCCGCACATCCCGGGCGGGATCGCGACGGCGACGCCGGTGGGCACCAGCGCGCGCTCGCCCGGCGCGAGCGTGACCGGCTCGACGCACGCGAGGTCGTAGGCGGCGTCGCCGTCGCGACCGCGCCCGGGGACCCGCGCATCGGGATGCAGCAGTTGGACTTCGATGGCCGACAGCTAACTGTGCAGCCCGGACGGCACGATCCAGCCCGCCATGGCGACGAAGTGCGCGACCGCCGCGAGGATCACGAACACGTGGAAGATCTCGTGGAACCCGAACACCTTCGGCCACGGGTTCGGCCGACCCATCGCGTAGATGACGGCGCCGATCGTGTACAGCAGGCCGCCGAGGCCGATCAGCGTCAGCGGCACCGTCGCCAGCTCCGACTGCATCTGCGGGAACGCGACGACGGCGACCCAGCCGAGCGCGAGATAGCAGATCGCGCACAGCCACCGCGGGGCGTTGATCCACGCGATCGAGAGGGTGACGCCCGCGGCCGCGCCCGCCCAGACCGAGATCAGCACGATCCACTGCGTCGCGCCGCTGAGCACGAGCCAGCCCACCGGCGTGTACGTCGCCGCGATGAACACGTAGATCATCGAGTGGTCCACGCGCCGCAGCCACGGCCGCCAGGACGGGTTCCAGCGCCAGCGGTGATAGAGCGCGCTGCCGCCGAACAACGCGCACAGCCCGATCCCGTACACGGCGGCGGCCATCCGCGGCTCGCGACCGGGGGTGAAGACGATCAACAGCGCAGCGGCGACGACCGCGACGAAGAACGCGTAAGCGTGCGAGACCCCGCGCAGGCGAGGGATGTCGAAGGCGTCCATGGCGAAGGTATTCCCCGATCTCACTCCATCGAATATGACGAATGGGGTAAAGACCCGAACGTCTAGAACCGATCTGGACGGGTAACCAGTGCTTTTGCCAGTGTCCAGCCGGAGGGATCAGGTCCAGGTGTTGTTCGATGCCATCCCCGTGCCCTGCTACTTCTGGCGGCACGCCGACGGCACGTTCGTGCTGGAGCGCGCCAACCGATCGGCCTTCGACACGGCCGGAGCGGGCGTGAGCGCGCTGATCGGCCGTCCGGTCACCGAGGTCTTCGCCGATCGGCCCGAGCTGCAGCAGGACCTCGAGCGCGTCCTGGCCGACGGCACGCAGGTCGAGCGCGAGCTGTTCTACGAGCGCGGCCACAACGGCGCCGGGCTGCGGCTGATCGTCCGCTTCGTCGCGGTCGGGCCCGACCTGGTCCTCGCCCACACCGAGGACATCACGCAGCTGCGCGGCAACGAGGAGCGCCTGCGCGCGGTGCTCGCCACGGTCGAGGCCGGCCTGATGGCGATCGACGTCGGCGGCCAAGTCACCGACGTGAACCCCGCGGTGGAGGACATCCTCGGCATCCCGCGCGAGCGCATGCTCGGCGACCCGAGCTGGTGGGACGCGATCGGCCTGCGCGACATGGACGGCAATCCGCTCGACCGCGGCGCCAACAGCCCGTGGGCGCGCACGATCGTGCACGGCGAGGCGGTCCGCGACGTCAAGCAGCAGATCACCCGCCCCGACGGCACGGTGATCGCGATCTCCGCCAACTACCAGCCGCTGCGGACCGGTGCGAGCGGCGAGGTCACCGGGATGGTGGCGTCGCTGACCGACATCTCCGAGGCCCGGCGGCTGCAGGCGCAGCTCGCCCACCAGGCGCTGCACGACCCGCTCACGGGCCTCCCGAACCGGCTGCTGTTCCAGGAGCGCCTCGGCCAGGCGCTCAAGCGCTCCGAGCGCAAGCGGATCGCCGTGTTCCTGCTCGGGCTGGACCGCTTCCGCGCCGTCAACGACACGCACGGCCACGGCGCCGGCGACAACGTGCTGATCGAGGTCTCGACGCGCCTGCACCAGGTGCTCGACGTCGCCGAGCCGCTCGCCCGCATGGGCGGGGACGAGTTCGCCGTGCTCTCCGAGTGCGCCGACGAGCGCGAGGCCGCGGACGTCGCCGCGCGGCTCGCCCGCACGTTCCGCGCGCCGCTGGAGACCGGCAGCCAGATCACGGCCTCGATCGGGATCGCGATCGAGGAGCCCGGCCACAGCGCGGCCGACCTCATCCAGGGCGCGGACGCGGCCGTCGAGCGCGTGAAGGCGCGCGGCGGCAACTCGTTCGAGATCTTCGACCGCGCGATGGAGGGCCGCCTGCGCGACCGGCTGCGGATCGAGGACGGCCTGCGGCGCGCGATCCTCAAGGACGAGCTGCGCCTCGTCTATCAGCCGATCGTGCAGCTCGAGCCGCAGCGCACGGTCGCCCTGGAGGCGCTCGTGCGCTGGCAGCACCCCGAGGAGGGGCTGCTCGGCCCGGGCCGGTTCCTGCCGGTCGCCGAGCAGGACGCCCAGCTGATCTCCGACATCGGCCGCTGGGTCCTGCGGCGCGCGTGCATCGAGTCGCGCCTGTTCCCCGAGGACATCCGGATCAGCGTCAACGTCGCCGCCCGCGAGCTCGGGCAGGAGGGCTTCCCGGAGCGGATCATCGACACGCTCGAGCAGACCGGCACCGCGCCCGAGCGGATCGGCCTCGAGATCACCGAGACGACCCTCATGGAGGGCGGGGATGCGGCCATCAGCGGCCTCGAGCAGCTCTCGCGCCATGGCATGTACGTCTCGCTCGACGACTTCGGCACCGGCTACTCGAGCCTGACGCGGCTCGCCCGGCTGCCGCTGAACGCGA
Source organism: Solirubrobacter pauli (assembly GCF_003633755.1). Lineage (GTDB taxonomy): Bacteria > Actinomycetota > Thermoleophilia > Solirubrobacterales > Solirubrobacteraceae > Solirubrobacter > Solirubrobacter pauli. The sequence goes on along the minus strand of NZ_RBIL01000002.1, from coordinate 1,555,587 downwards.
TCAAGCTCGACCGCGGGTTCGTGGCCCGCTACACCGGCGAGCGCGACCGGCGGATCATCGAGGCGGCCGTGTCGATCGGCCGCGCCGCCGACCTCAACGTCGTCGCCGAGGGCGTCGAGACCGAGGACCAGCTGGAGCTCCTGCGCGCCGCGGGCTGCGGCTTCGTGCAGGGCTACCTGCTCGGGCGGCCTTCGCTACCCGAGCAGGTGCTGCAGACGCTGGCCTGAGCGGGGGAGTCGCGAGGGGGCGGCAGCCCCCTCGGTCCTACTTGACCAGGCCGGTCTCGCTCAGGTACTCCTTCGCGACGTCGGCCGGCTCCTTCTTGTCCAGGTCGACGCGCGCGTCCAGCTCCTGCATCGCGTCGTCGGTCAGCGGCTTCTGGATCAGGTCGATCGTCTTCGCCAGGTCCGGGCCCGCCTGCTCGGCGGTCTCGGCCTTCATGACGAGCACCGGGTTGTACGGCGGGAACATGCCCTTGTCGTCCTCGAGCAGGACCTCGTTGTTGCGCTTGATCTGCGGGTCGGTCGTGTAGACGATCGACACGTCGGCGCGACTGGACTGCAGCACCTCGTGGCGCTGGTCCGGGGACACGGGCGTGAACTTCTTGAACTTGAGGCCGTAGACCTCCTCGAGCCCGAGCAGGCAGTCCATGCGCTTGCGGCACTCGGACGTGCCGTAGAGCGTGAGCTGGTCCGCGACCTTCGAGAGGTCGGAGATGTTCTTCAGGCCGTACTTGTCGGCCGTCTCCTTGGTCACCGCGACCTCGTTGGACGAGGTGAACGGCGTCGGCGGGAAGGCCGTCAGGCCCTCCTTCTCGAAGTCGGCCTTGGCCTCCTCGTAGGCGGCCTGCGGGTCCTTCGGCAGGTCCGCCGCGTCCTTGCCGAAGAACACGGTCAGCGCCGTGCCGGTGTACTCCGGGTAGGCGGAGATCTCGCCGGCCTTGAGCGCCGCGAGCGCGGCGTCCTGGTCGCCCAGGTTCAAGTCGGTCTTGGTGGTGTAGCCCGCGGCCGCGAGGCCCTGGGCGTAGATCTCGCCGAGCACCTTCTGCTCGGTGAAGTTCTTGGACCCGATCGTCAGCGTGATCTTCGCGTTGTCGGGGTTGCTGGTGATCTGGCCGCTGGCCTCCGCGGTCGCGGAGGGCGTGGCCTCCGTCTCGCCGGCGGGGGTCGCCGGCTCCTCCTCGTCACCGCAGGCGGCGAGGCCGAGGGCGAGCGAGGCGAAGGCGGTCGCGAGTAGGTAGGGGGCACGTCTCATGGTGCTGTCTGAATCCTCCTCTTGGAAAGACCGAAGCGAGTGCGCGCACGGTCCTCGGGACCGCGCGCAAGCTTGATGCCGGCGGGCGTCACCGCGCGCTGGACGGCCGAGAGGCCGACCTCCGCGGCGATCGCCAGCGCGGCGACGATGATCGAGGCGCCGATCTGGCCCTCGCGCCCGTACACGGACGCGGCCACGAGCGGGTCGCCGAGCGTGACCACGCCGACCAGCGGCGCGATCGTGGCGGTGGCGATCACGTTGACCGTCGACGTCTTGATGCCGCCGAAGATCAGCGGCAGCGCCAGCGGCAGCTCGACCTGGCGGATCACCTGCGCGCCGCTCAGCCCCATCCCGCGCGCGGCGTCCACCGCGTCACGGTCGGTCTGGCGGACGCCGACGTAGGCGTTGGTCAGGATCGGCGGGATCGCCAGCAGCGCCAGCGCGAGCGTCACGTTCAGGAACTCGGGGCTGCTCGGGAAGAACGCGATGAACAACGCGATCAACGCGACGCTCGGCACGGCCCGGCCGACGTTCGAGGTGCTGATGGCCAGGAACGAGAAGCGGCCGGTGTGGCCGAGGATGAGGCCGAGCGGGAGCGCGATGACGAGCGCGAGACCCATCGCCGCCGCGGTGAGCTTGAGGTGCTCCCACAGCAGCGGCAGGTTCTGCGCGCCGCCCACCGGCGACCCGCGCTGGTTCTCGCGCTCGGTGAAGATGAACGAGATCGCGTCCCCGAACTCGCCCAGGGCGGCGAACGTCGCGCTCATGTCGCCGCTCCGCGGGTCCACGGCGTCATCAGCTTCTGGATGCCGAGCACGGAGAGGTCGAGCACGACCGCGAGCAGCACGCACAGCCCGCCCGCGACGACCACGTTCGAGCGGAACTGCGTGTCCGCGAAGATCGCCTCGCCCAGGCCTCCCGCGCCGGCCAGGAACACGAGCGCGGTCAGGCCGACCGTGGTGGTGACCGCGATCCGCAGCCCGGCCATGATCGCCGGCAACGCCAGCGGCAGCTCGACGCGCCACAGCAGCTGGCGCGGCGTGAGGCCCATGCCGCGGCCGGCGTCGCGCGCCTCCTCCGGCACCTCCTCGAGCCCGGTGATCACGTTGCGGAAGATGATCAGCAGCGAGTAGGCGACCAGCGCGATGATCGCGGTCGTCTTGCCGCGGCCGGTGAGCGGCAGCAGCAGGAAGAACAGCGCGACGCTGGGCAGCGTGTAGAGGATGCCCGTGATCTGGGTGATCGGCGGGATCAGCCAACGCCGCCGGTGCGCGATCAGCGCGAGGCCGAAGGCGATCAAGAAGCCGATCGCGACGCTGATCAGCGTCAGCTCGGTGTGCTCGATCAGCGGCGTCTTGTACCGCTCCCAGTTGTCCGCGATCCAGTCCGGGCAGAACCCGTTGCGCTCGACGCACGTGGCCGGCTGGCTCTCCCGGTCGCGGAGCTGGAGCTGGGCGAGCAGGACGAGGCTCAAGACTTCGCCAACCTCGCGAGGGTCTCGACCGTGAGCGAGCCGATCGCGGCGCCGTGCTCGTCGACGACGCGGCCGTGCAGCGCGCCGTGCTGGAGCAGGTCCGACAGCGCGTCGCGCAGCGGCAGCGTGAGCGCGATCTCCGGGCCGCCGTTCGCGCTGCCGAGCTGATCGCGCGGGATGTCGCTCACCTTCAGCAGCGCGAGCCGCTTGAGCGCGCGGTCGGCGCCGACGAAGTCCTCGACGAACGCGTTCGCCGGGTGCAGCAGGATCTCCGACGGGCTCGCGTACTGGGCGAGCTTGCCGCCCACCTGCAGGATCGCGATCTTGTCGCCCATCTTGATCGCCTCGTCGATGTCGTGCGTGACGAAGACGATCGTCTTGCGGATCTCGGCCTGCAGGCGCAGGAATTCGTTCTGGAGCCGCTCGCGGTTGATCGGGTCGATCGCGCCGAACGGCTCGTCCATCAGCATCAGCGGCGGGTCGGCGGCGAGGGCGCGGGCCACGCCGACGCGCTGGCGCTGGCCGCCGGACAGCTGCGCCGGGTAGCGCTGCGCCATCTCGGCCGGCAGCCCGATCAGGTCGAGCAGCTCGTGGACGCGCGCGTCGACCTTCGCCTTGTCCCAGCCGAGCAGCCGCGGGACGGTCGCGATGTTGTCCGCGATCGTCTTGTGCGGGAACAGCCCGATCTGCTGGATCACGTAGCCGATCTCGCGCCGCAGCTCGTCCGCGTCGCGGTCCTTGACGCTGCGCCCACCGACGAGGATGTCGCCGCCGGTGATGTCGATCATCCGGTTGACCATCCGCATCGCGGTGGTCTTGCCGCACCCGGACGGGCCGACCAGCACGCAGATCTCGCCCGCGGGGACGGTCAGGCTCAGGCCGTCGACGGCGGCGGCGTCCGAACCCGGGTAGCGCTTGGTCGCTTCGGCGAACTCGAGCTCGACCGCTTGGCGGTAGCCGGACGGCCCCTCGGATTGGGCGGAGTTGGTCGATGGCAAGAGGAAATCCCGGAAACGGGGGTGGGAAAGCGGGACTCTACCGAGTCAGATACCGGCAGCACGCCGGGCAGCGGCGTGCGCGGCGTCCTCGAGACGGTCGTCGAGCGGTGCCAGCTCACTTACCGCCAGGTGCAGGGCCGTTGCGGTCAACCAGTCGGCGAACCACGCGTTCTTGGGGAGCAGCGGGCCGTGCAGGTACGTGCCGACGACGGTGCCGTGGGCGCCGCCGCGGACGCCCTCGAAGCCCGAGCGGCCGTCGTTGCCGTGGCCTTTCAGGACCCGGCCGAGCGGGCGCGTCTGCGCTCCCAGGCGCGTCCGCCCGCCGTGGTTCTCGAAGCCGGCGAGCACGTGCGGCGTGCCGTCGAGCTCGACCTCGATGGCGACGTTGCCGATCAGCCGCGGGCCGTCCTCGCGCACGGTCTCCAGGTCGACCAGGCCGACGCCCGGCAGCTTGGTGCCGTCCAGGTCGTAGGCGTGGCCGAGCAGCTGGTAGCCGCCGCAGACGGCGAAGATGACCTTGCCGTCGTCGGCCGCCTTGTGCAGCGCCTCGCGCTTGTCGGACGCCATGTCCTCGGCGCACAGGGCCTGGTCGCGGTCCTGACCGCCGCCTACGTAAAAGAGGTCGTGCGCGTCGGGGTCGAGCGAGTCGCCGAGGCCGACGCCGCTCAGCTCGAAGCCGAGGCCGCGCCACTCGCAGCGGCGCTGCAGCAGCTGCAGGTTGCCGCGGTCGGCGTAGATGTTCATCAGGTCCGGATAGAGCGCGCACACGCGCAGGACGTCAGCCACGGAAGAGCACCACCTGGCTCGCGACGTGCTCGAGCGTCTCGGGGATGTGACGCAGCTCCTCGGCCTCGAGGCCGTGCTGGGCGGCCTCCTCGGCCAGCTGGCCCGGGGTGACGACCGCGAGCTCGATCAGGTCCTCGGTCGTGATCCGCTCCTGGTCGGGGCCGACGCGCTGACGCACGCGCTCGATCGAGGCCTTGTGGTCGTCGACGCGGATCGCGACGGGCTGCGAGATGAACGTCCAGCCGCCGTCGTGGCCGATGTCCGGCGCCGGCAGCGGCGGCGCCCCGTCGTAGGCCTCCAGCTCGGTGGCGATCGCGATCGCCAGCCGGCCGCCGGGGGCGAGCGCGCGCCGGACGGAGGCGAAGAAGCCGTCGCGCGCCGGCAGCAGCTGCACGGTCTGCATCGGGACGGCGATCAGGTCGAACGGGCGCTCGACCGTGAAGTCGGTGGCGTCGGCGGTGATCGTGGGGACGGCCAGGCCGGACTCCGTGGCGCGCTCGGTGAGCACCGCCAGCAGGTCACCATCGATGTCGAGCGCGGTCACGGCGTGGCCGTCGTAGGCCAGGCGCAGCGCGACCCGGCCGGTGCCGGCGCCGATGTCGAGCGTGGTCTGCGCCTCGCTCGCCAGCTCCTTCCAGAGCGGCAGGTCGGCCTCGTAGCGGCCGCACTCCACGTCGTGCCAGACGGCGACTTCCGGGGTCATCGCCAGTAGGCCTCCGCCTGGCCGCGGCGGGTGAGGATCTCGCGCAGCTCGAGCAGCGCGGTGTACGTGGGGACGACGTACAGCGGGCCGTCGCCGCTGGACAGCGCGTGGTCGAGGCCCTGCTCGAGGTCGTCGACGACGGTGATGCGGTCCGGGTCCAGCCCCGCGTACTTCATCCGCAGCGCCAGCTCGGCCGCGCGGGTGCCGGAGGCGGTGAAGTGCCGGACGCTGCCGACGAGCAGCTCCCAGTCGGCGTCCCACACCCAGGACACGTCGCGGCCGTCGGCGATCCGGTCGTTGAGGACGCCGAGCAGGTCCAGCTCCCGGCCTTCCAGCGCGAGGGTCCTGAGCACCTCGTTCGCCCCGGCCGGGTTCTTGACGAGCAGCAGCGACGTGGGGCGGCCCAGGTCCAGCGTCTCGGCGCGGCCGAAGGCGGGCGCGACGGCCTGCAGGCCCTGCACGACGTCCTCGATCGCCACGCCCAGGCTGAGCGTGAGCGCGGCGGCGCCGAGCGCGTTGTAGACGTTGTAGAGGCCCGGGAGCGGCAGCTCGACGCGGTGGCCGTTGAGGTCGAACGTCGCGTTGCGGATGCCATTGAGCTGCACGTTCGTGCCGACCACGGACGGCTCCGGGCGCTCCTGACCGCAGTTCGGGCACTTGTAGTGGCCGAGGTGGGCGAGGTAGACCGCGCTGTAGGTGTACGCGTGGCCGCAGCGGCGGCAGTGCTTGGAGTCGCTGGCGTGCTGGAGCTCGGGGAGCGCGAGCCGGTCGTCGTCCACGCCGAAGTAGGTCGGCTCGGGGGCGTGACGCCCGAGGTCGGCGACGAGCGGGTCGTCCGCGTTGAGCACGAGCCCGGCGCGGTTGCGGACGATCGTCGCCCAGCGGTCGGCGATGATCTCCAGCTCGCCGAAGCGGTCCAGCTGGTCGCGATAGAGGTTGCCGAGCAGCGTCGCGCGCGGCTCGAGCTCCTCGCTGACCTGGCCGAGCCAGAACTCGTCCACCTCGAACAGGCCGAAGTTGCCGGTCAGGCGGCGGCCGCCGCCGCGGGAGGCGTCGGCGAGCGCGGACGCGATGCCGCCCGCCATGTTCGCGCCCGCCCGGTTGTGGACGAGCTCGGCGCCCGTGCGCTGGAGGATCGACGCGACCATCGCGGCGGTGGTCGTCTTGCCGTTGGTGGCGGAGATGACGACGTTGCCGCGCTCGAGCCGCTGCGCGAGCCGCTTGATCGCGTGCGGCTCGACGCGGGTCAGCACCTTCCCCGGGAGGCTGGTGCCGCCGCCGCGCCCGGCGGTGCGCGCGAGCGTGCCGACCGCCTTGGCGGCGGCGACGCCGGCTGCGAGGCGGATCACTTGGGCGCCACCACCCGCAGCGCGCCGGGCAGTGCACGCACCGTCAGCGGCAGGTCGCCGATCGGGTCTCCGTCGGCGTAGGCCGTGAACGGGCGGTCGGCGCTGAAGCTGACCTCGGACCCTTGGATGAGCGTGAACGCGGAGTCCTTGACGTGGCTGCCGTTGAACACGCGGGGGAGGTTGCGCAGGTAGCGGAGCCTCGACTGCTGGGCGATCAGCACGACGTCCAGCTTGCCGTCCTCGAGCGACGCGTCGGGCGCCAGGTACATCCCGCCGCCGAACACGCCCGAGTTGGCGATCGCCACCGAGTAGCCGGGGAAGTCGAGCGGCTCGCCGTCGACGGCGACGGTCCAGGTGGCGGGCTTCCAGCGGGCGATCGCGCGCAGCACCCCGTAGGTGTAGACGAACGTGCCGAGCTTCAGCCGCGTCTCCAGCGCGACCCGGTTGACCTCCGAGTCGATCCCCGCGCTGAGGATGCCGAGGTAGACCGTGTCGTTGGCCTCGGCCAGGTCCACGCGCCGCTCGACGCCGCTGATCAGCAGCTTCGCGGCCTCGACCGGGTCGAACGGGATGCCGAGCTTGCGGGCGAAGTCGTTCCCGCGCCCGCCGGGCAGCACGACGAGCAGGCCGTCACCGTGGCGCACCTCGCCCGCGACGGCGCCGACGATCCCGTCGCCACCCATCGCGGCCACCACGTCCCCGTTGTCGCACGCCTCCCGGGCGAGCTCACGGGCGTGCTGCATCGACATCGTCTCGGCCACCCGGAACGGCCGGCCCTGGCCGCGCAGCGCGGCCTCGACCCCGGGGAGGAGGCGCAGCGCGCGCCCACCACCGGCGTGCGGGTTGACGATCAGGCAGACGGGGCCGTCGATCACGGCCGGGGAGGCTAGTACCCCCACGAGACGGTCACTCCGTCAGCTCGCGCACGATCGCGGCGAACGCGGCCACCAGCGGGTTGGCGTCGCGCTCGCGCCAGGCGAGCGCGATCCGCAGTGGGTCGACGTCCTCGATCGGCACCCAGACGAGGTCCGGCCGCGCGTAGAACTCGGTCATCGACGCGGGCACGATGCAGTACGCGGAGCCGTCGGCGACCTGCTCGAGCATCTCCTCGACGTTCTGGCTCTCCGGGCCCCAGCGCGGCGCCGAGCCGTCCGGCCTCGGGTTCACGGCCCACCAGTCGACCCAGTAGCGGGGCGCGAGCCGCGTCCAGACGATCGGGTCCGCGTTGAGCTCGTCGATCTCGACGGCCGCGCGGCCGGACAGCGGATGCGTGTAGGGCAGCGCGGCGAACCGCCGCTCCGTCGTCACGATCTCAGACCGCAGGCCCGTCGTGTCGGCGGGGAGCCACACGAAGGCGACGTCGCACTCGCCGTCGCGCAGCCCGGCGACCTCGCCGCCCCAGTCGTAGCGGCGCGGCTCGACGCGCACGTGCGGGAAGCGGGCGAGGAAGCGCGCGCGGGCCTGCGTCGACAGCAGGCCGGCGCCCGTGGCCTCGAAGCCGACCCGCAGCCGCCCGGTCTGCCCGCGCGCCGCGTCCAGCGCGGCGTCGAACGCGCGCACCGCCTCCGCACCGGTGGCCGCGAGCGCCTCGCCGGCCGCGGTCGGCGTCACGCCGCGGCCGCCGCGCGTCAGCAGCTGCACGCCCAGCTCGACCTCGAGCTTGCGCAGCGTCTCGCTCAGGGCCGACTGGCTCAGGTGCAGCTCCACCGCGGCGCGCGACACGCTCCCGTGCTCGACGACCGCGAGGAAGTAGCGGAGCTGACGGATCTCGGCCATCGGTGAAACCGATACCACGCCGCGGCGAGTCCTGTGGAGCCGAGCGGCCGTGGGGGAGACGATCGAGGCATGCGAACCCTCGGCTCCTTGACCACGTCGGACATCGGCTACGGCGCGATGGCCCTCGTGCCCGGCATGTACGGCGATTCCGACGACCGGCAGGCACTCGCGACCGTGCGTCACGCGGTGACCGCCGGAGCGACCCTCCTCGACACCGCTGACGCGTACGGCGCCGGTGAGAACGAGCGGCTCGTCGGCCGTGCGATCGCGGGCCGCCGTGACGAGGTCCAGCTCGCGACCAAGTGGGGCATCGTCTTCGACGGCGGGCGCACGTTGACCCATCACCATGCGCAGGAGATCCGCGTCGACGCACGTCCCGAGCGTGCCCGCGACGCACTCGAGGCGAGCCTGCGGCGGCTCGGGGTCGACCACGTCGACCTCTGGTACCTGCACTTCCCTGACCCCGGTGTCCCGCTCGAGGAGACCGTGGGCGCGATGGCCGAGCTGGTCGCGGAGGGCAAGGCCCGCCATCTGGGGCTCTGCAACGTCACCGCGGAGCAGGTCCTGGCCACCCACCAGCTGCACCCGCTCGCCGCCGTCCAGTCCGAGTACTCGCTGTGGACGCGCGACCCCGAGCGCGCGCTCCTGCCGGTGCTGTCCGAGCTGGGCGTCGGCTTCGTGCCCTGGTCGCCCCTGGGGGCGGGCTTCTTCGCGGGCGACGTCCGCACCGCCGACCAGGACTTCCGGGCGAATCACCCGCGCTTCGCCGGTGCGAACCTCGCCGCCAACCGCGACCGGTTCGCGCGGCTGCGCGACCTTGCGGACGAGCTGGACATCACGCCCGCCCAGCTCGCGCTGGCCTGGCTGCTGCACCGGGGTGAGCACCTGGTGCCGATCCCGAGCACGCGCACCCCGGCCCACCTGGACGAGAACCTGCGCGCCACCGACATCACCCTCGACGCGGCGGCGCTGGCGCGGATCGACGCGCTCGCCCCGGCCGGCGCCGCCAGTGGCTCAGCCCTCCTGTAGGACGAGCGCGCCCAGCGAGTCGGCGATGTGGGTGGGGTGGGGTTCGGCGCTCTCGGCGTCTTCGCGGGTCGCGCCGCCGGTCAGCACGAGCGCCTGGTCCATGCCGGCCCGGCGCGCTCCGGCGATGTCGTAGTCGAGCTTGTCGCCCACGCCGAGGATGCGGCCCTCGCCGAGGCGGTCGCGGGCGGCGTCGTACATCGTCGGCTCGGGCTTGCCGACGATCATCGACGCCTGACGGCCGGTCGCCGCCTCCACCGCCGCGAGGATCGCGCCCGTGCCCGGCCAGGGACCGTCCGGCATCGGGAAGGTCGCGTCGCGGGTCGCCCCGATCAGGTCGGCGCCACGGAGGACCGCCTGGGTCGCGACCTTGAGCTCCTCGAACACGAACGCGTCGTGGCCGCCGACGACCACGACGTCCGCGCGGGGCGCGAACGGGGTGCCGTTGACGATCCGCAGGCCGGCCTCGGCGACGTGGTCCACGAGCGCCTGCGAGCCGATCACGTACGCCGTGCCGCCGCTGATCCGCTCCGCCAGCGCGAACTGGACGGCCGCGCCGACGCTGAGGATCTCCGGCAGCGAGGCCTGGAAGCCGAGCCGCCAGAGCTTGCGGACGAACCCCTCGGGCGGGTGACGGACGTCGTTGGTGAGGAAGAGGACCGTCTTCCCCGCTTCACGCAGGGCGGCGACGGCGTCGACGGCGCCCGGCAGGGCTTCATCACCGACCCAGAGGGTGCCGTCGAGGTCGAGGAGGAAGTGGTCATACGGACGAACCGCGGCAGATACGGGCAAGGGCCGCATTATCCTTGCCCGCCGTGTCCCGACTCCGCGCGCTTCTCATCACCCCGGTCCTCGCACTCGCGATCGCGTCCTGCGGCGACGACGCGTCGAGCGGCGACGAATCCATCGCCACCCCCGAGCCGACCGCGGAGGCGACGACCGAGGCGCCCACCGCCAACGAGTTCCTGCCCGAGGGCTGCGAGAACGTCGAGGCGCCGGAGCCGCGCGAGGAAGGCACGCTGAAGGCGCCCAAGGAGAAGCTCGACAAGGGCAAGACCTACGTGGCGACCGTGTCGACCACGTGCGGCGACTTCAAGATCACCCTCGACGCCAAGCGCGCGCCGATCACCGGCGGCTCCTTCAAGTACCTCGCCGACCAGAAGTTCTACGACGGCCTGAACTTCCACCGCATCGTCGCCGACTTCGTGATCCAGGGCGGCGACCCGGCGGGCTCCGGCAGCGGCGGCCCCGGCTACTCGGTCGAGGAGGCCCCGCCGAGCGACCTGCAGTACACGCCGGGCATCGTCGCCATGGCCAAGACGGGCGAGGAGCCCGCGGGCACGTCCGGCTCCCAGTTCTTCGTCGTCACCGGCGCGGGCGCCGGCCAGCTGACGCCGGACTACGCGCTCGTCGGCGAGGTCACCGAGGGCATGGACGTCGTCGACAAGATCGGCGGCATCCAGGCGGACCCGAACACCGGGATGCCCGCCGCCCAGGTGATCATCAAGTCCGTCACGGTCGAAGAGCAGTAAGCCCTTCGAGCTCCAGCAGGGCGGCCTTGCGCTCCGGGCCGCCCCGGTAGCTGCCGAGCCGTCCCGTGCCCGGCAGCACGCGGTGGCACGGCACGATGATCGGCACCGGGTTGCGCGCGCACGCCGTGCCGACCGCCCGCGCCGCCTTCGGGTTGCCGGCCCGCGCGGCCAGCTCGCCGTAGGACACGGTCGCACCGCGCGGCACCGCCCGCAGCTGCTCGAGCACCGCGCGCCGGAACGGCGCGGCGGCCAGGCGCAGGTCGACCGGCAGCTCGGGCGTCACGCCGCCCTCGAAGTACGCCGACAGCGCGTCGCGCGACGCGGCCATCTCCCGGTCGGACGCGATCACGCGCGGCCCGAGCGCGGCCGCGACCTCGCTCAGCGCCACGTCCTCGGCCTCGGTGTCGAACGCGATCCGCACGACGCCCTCGGGGCCGGAGACCACCAGCAGCCGCCCGATCGGGGTCGACAGGCGCGTGAACAGCGCGTCGGCGAGACCTTCGCGGACGGCGGCGGCCGCGACGGACTCCAGCAGCGAATCAGGCAGCGGGCTCATGCGTAGCTCTCCCGGAGGGTGCGGACGGCGGACGAGACGCGCTGGCGCGCGGCCACGACGGAGCAGCCGAGCCGCTCCGCGATCCCGTCGTAGTCGAGGTCGTCGACGAAGCGCAGGCGGAGCGCCACCTGCGCGGTGTCGTTCAAGGGCGCGATGAGCCCTTCGAAGTCGTCGTCGTCGTGCGTGTCGTAGGACGCGACCACCGGCGGCTCGTCGACCAGCACCTCGCGGCGCACGCGGCGGTGATGGTCAATCGCCGTCGTGGTGGTCACGCGGTACAGCCACGCGCGCAGGTGCTCGGCGTGGCGCAGCTTCGGGTACGCGCGGAGCGCACGCAGGAGCGCGTCCTGCAGGACGTCCTCGGCCGCGTCGCCGGACAGGCGACGCGCGTGGACGAGCAACTCGTCCCCGTGCGTCTCGACGAGGGTCCAGAACGGTGGCAGCACATCCACTCCAACGGATGTGCTGCCGGGAATGTGAGCTACCGCTTGCCGCCGTACATCGACGCGCGTTGCTCGGCCACCCGCGCCCGTGCGGCGCGCTGGCGCCGCCGGCCGAGCACGGCCAGCACGGCGAGGACCACCAGCACGAGCAGGAAGCCGTAGAACCAGCGCGCGCTACCCAGGCCGCCGCCGAACGGCAGCGAGATGAGCGTGACGATGCCCGTGCCGAGCGCGATCACGGCCACGATGAACAGCACGACGAGCAGGATGCCGCCGATCCGGCGCGGCAGGCCGGCGCTCTTGGGCGGCGCGATGATGCCCATCACGCGCAGCATCAGCAGCTGGCGGTTGGTCGGCGGGGTGCCGCCGAGCTTCTCCGTGGCGGCCTTCAGGTCGCCCGGGCGGCGCTCGGCGAGCGCGAGCGACGCCTCGGCCATGCGGCGCAGCTGCAGGCGCTCCTGCGGGCGGGCGGCGGCGATCGCGGCGCGGAAGTGCACGCGAGCCTGCTCCGCGTCCATCCGCTCCGCCGCGCGGGTGCCGAGGATGGCCTGCGCAGCGGACTTGAAGCGCGTTTCCTTGAGCAGCTCCTCGTCGGAGCGCTGCTCCAACTGCTGCATGGCGTTCATCGCCGACTTGGATTCGATGCGGACCTGGCGGGGCTTGGGCGGCATGGGACTCTCAGTCTACGTTCCTACGAAATCCCACGGGCGCCGGATCGACGTCCAGCGGCGACTCCGGCAGGCCCGGCTCGGGATCGAGATCGTCGTAGCCGCCGGGCGCGATGTCGTTGGGCGCGTTCGGGTGGAAGATCGCGGCGAGCAGCTGCACCTGGCCGCGGCCGACGCCGAGCTCGTACTGACCGCCGCCGTAGGCGCCCATCCCGCGCTGCTCGCAGAACTCGTACGCCTCGAAGAGCGCCTTCACCGAGCCGAAGCGCGACGGCTTGAGGTTGACCGTCCGGGGGATCACCTTGCGGGCCAGGATGTCCTGCACGCTGTGGATCGGCGCGTCCCACGTGATCCGGTCCTGGAACGGGGCGAGCGCCTTGAAGGCGTCCTCGTCCTCGAGGTCCGGGTCCTCGAGCCAGGCGTCCGGGAACGTCTCGGCGATCTTGCGGTAGAAGGCCGGGTCGGTCTCCGCGTCGACGACCGTGCCCTTGTAGGTGCCCTTGAAGTCGATCGAGTCGACGGCGCCGGTCTGCACCAGCCCGTCGATCAGCTCGTCGGTCCAGTCCGGCGTGCCGTCGAGCTTGAAGCGGATGTCGGGGTAGCGGGCGAGCCGGCGTGTGACGGGATCGAGCGTCGGCGGCGTGCCCATGCGGCTGGAGACCACGAACGTCACCGGCTGCACGTCACGGCCGAGCACCTCGTGCAGCGACGTCCCCGCCTGGCGCAGCGCGAGGTCGAGCGCCGCCGACTCGAGGCCCCAGCGCCGGTAGGAGCGGTAGACGGGCTGCTCGGGCGTGTAGCCGGGGAACGTGTCGAGCGTGCCGAGGTGCTCGGAGAAGGCGTCGAACGTCCACTCGCCCGCCAGCTCGAGCACGGGGCCGGCCGCGAGCTGCGCCTCCTGGGCCGGGGCCTCGTAGGTGACGTCCTCGCCCTTGCCGGTCTCGCCCCCGCCTTCGAGCACGAACACGGTCGAGACGCGCTCGAACCCGGAGGAGACCATCCGGGCGAGCCGCTCGAGCGAGTAGGACTCGAGTTTCAGCGGCAGATCGGCAATGGAGTCGTAGAGCGCCATGGCGGACCAAGGTACTCTCCCCGGCCGCGATGCTGGACGCGCTCGGGCTCTTCCTGGTGATCGAGGTGGTGGGCCTGGCGGCCGCACCGCTGACCGCGCTCGTCCTCGGCCGGCTTCCGGGCGCGGGGCTGGGGTTCAGCAAGATCTTCGGGCTGCTGCTCGTCACCTGGCTCGTCTGGATCGCCGGGTCGCTGCACATCGCGCCGTACGGCAAAGGGCTGATCATCGGCGCGGGAACGCTGGTGGCGGTCGCCGGCGTGCTGGTGGGGCTGCGGCTGCGGTCGCTGGACCCGGATGCGGGCTCCAAGCGACTGCGCCGGCTCGCGCTTCCGCAGGACCCGGTGCGCCGGCGGCTGTTCTGGGGCGCGGAGCTGGTGTTCGCGGCCACGTTCGCGGCAGGCGCGCTGTTCGCGGCGCACGCGCCCGACGTCTGGAACACCGAGAAGCCGATGGACATGGCGTTCATCACCGCCATCAACGCGAGCGACCACTTCCCGCCGCACGACCCGTGGATGAGCGGCGAGACGCTCAACTACTACTACCTCGGGCACGTCGCGCTGGCGTGGCCGCTGCAGCTGCTCTCGCTGCGCCCGGACGCCGGCTACCTGCTGTCCTGGGGCCTGCTGCTCGCGCTGACCGCGACCGCCGTCTACACGTTCTCCGGCACGCTGTGGGCCGCGGCCCGCACCGCGCTGGGGGAGCGGGCACCGCGCGGCGGCCCGGTGCTCGCCGGGCTCGTGGCGGCCGCGCTGGTGGCCATCCTCGGCAACCTCGCCGGCGTCCGCGCGTGGATCAAGGCCGAGGACCCGCCGACCGACTACGCGTGGTTCGACCCCTCGCGCGTGATCCCGGACACGATCAACGAGTTCCCGTCGTTCTCGTTCATCCTCGGCGACCTGCACGCGCACGTGATCGCGCTGCCGTTCACGGTGCTCGCGATCGCGTTCGCCATGCAGATCGCGCTCGCGGGGCCGCGCGGCGACGCGCTCTGGCGCTCGGTCAGCGAGGCGCTGGCCGCGGCGCTGGCGATCGGGATGCTGTACGCGATCAACTCGTGGTCGTACCCGGTCGCCGCCGGCCTGCTGGCCGCCTCGGTGGTGATCTGGCTGCGGACGCCGGAGGCCAAGGGGCGGACGGGCTACGCGATCGTGTGGCTGGCGGTGGTGCTCGTCGCCAGCATCGCGCTGATCCTGCCGTTCGTGCTCGACTTCGAGCCCGAGTCGCGGGACGGCGTGCTCGGCGTCGTCGAGACACGGCGGGACTTCAAGCACTGGCTCGGCGACCACGCGCTGATCTACGGCATCCTGCTGTGGCCGCTGATCGGGCTGTTCGCGCGCCGCCTGCTCGACGCCCGTCATCCCTGGCGGTGGGCCGGCTGGGGCCTCGCGGCGGCGCTCGTCTTCGGCGTGCTGCTGACCGCGAAGAACCTCACGGGCGCGGCGGTGATGGCCGCCGGCCTGCTGGTCGGCGTGTTCGCCGCGCTGGACCGAGGCCTCTCACAGCCCGCGCGCTTCCTCTGGGTGCTGGTCGCGGGCGGCGCGGCACTGCTGCTCGTCCCCGAGCTCCTCTACCTGCGCGACGCGTTCGACAACAGCGCGCTCGAGCGCATGAACACGGTCTTCAAGGCCGGCTACCAGGCCTACCTGGTCCTCGGCCTCGCCGCGGGCGTCGCGCTGCCGTGGGCGGCCGTGTGGCTGCCGCGCTGGAGCTGGCCCGTGTGGGCGAGCGGGATGGCGGTGCTGCTCGTGCTCGGCCTCGTCTACCCGTACGCGGGCGGCTACGCGCGCACCGGCGGCTACGCGAACGGCCCGACGCTCGACGGCCTGCGCTGGCTGAAGGCGAGCTCACCGGGCGACCCGGCGGCGATCGCGTGGATCCGCGATCACACGGACGGCGACGCCGTCGTGCTCGAGGCGTTCGGCGAGGACTACAGCGCGTTCGGACACGCGCGCATCTCCACCTTCAGCGGCCGCCCGACCGTGATGGGCTGGGCGGGCCACGAGGTGCAGTGGCAGCACGACCCGGGCACGCGCTCGGCCGACATCCAGGCGCTCTACCAGACGACCGACGTCACGCAGGCCCGCGCGCTGCTCGGCCGCTACGGCGTGCGGTACGTGGTGGTCGGCCCGATCGAGCAGACCACCTACGGCGACGCGGGCACGCCGAAGTGGGACCAGCTCGGCGACCGGGTGTTCTCGCAAGACGGCACGTCCGTCTGGCGGATCACCGCTTGATGTAGAGCCACTCCTTCATCCCGCCCGTGGGGTTCCACACCTTGCGCTGCGTGATGTAGCGGAAGAGGTTGCCGACGTTCACGCCGGCGGGGTAGTCGCGGACCCACCAGACACGGAAGTCGAACTGGCGGCCGTCGTAGGGCGCGAGCTGGCCGGCCTGCTCCATCCGCGCCTTGCTGGCGTCGGTGAGGATCAGGACGTCGGCGGTCGGCGGCTGCGCGCCTTCCTGCTGCATGTCGAGGTAGTTCGGGCCGAGGTGGCGGAAGTACCACGCGTACGGGAACGTCGCGCCCTCGGCGGAGTCGACCAGGATGCTCAGCGGGGTCGCGCCCGGGCCGCGGCTGTCCGCCAGCGCCTGCACCTGGTCGGCGACCTGCTTGACCTGCGTCGCGGACTGCGTGGACACGAGGAACTCGCGCGGGTCGGTGCCGCGGTCGTGGTTCACCCACCAGGAGCTCAGGAACACGTACACGAGCGCCACGCCGGCGAACGCGAGGCCGGCGGCCTTCAGCCCGCCGCGGGCCTGCCAGATCGCCTGGATGCCGACGCCGGCGAGCAGGATGCCCGGCAGCAGCGGGTGCAGCACGAGCCACGCGAACTTCTCGCCCGCCCACGAGTAGACGGCCAGGCTGAGGAAGAAGTCCCAGAGCAGGAACGCGGAGAAGATCGCGTTGCGCCGCCACAGCGAGACCGCGCCGATCGCGCCGAGGATCAGCATCGGCCACTCGATCGTGACGAGGATGAAGCTGTAGAACGCCGGCGACTCGCCGCCGCGGCGCACCTCGTGCTGGCCGAGCCAGTAGTCGAGGCCGGTGACGACGCCGTCGTAGAGCCCGCCCGGGTGCGTCAGGAACGTCGTGAACAGCAGCGTGAAGACGCCCGCGAACGCGGCCACGAACCAGCCCCAGCCGTCCCAGCCCGGGATCGTCAGCGCGCGCAGGATCGTGCGGCGCCAGTCCGGGATCAGGAAGCAGAACAGGAAGAACGTGCCCATCACGAACAGCGAGATGAACGTCGTCTCCTTCGTGGCGAACAGCAACGCGAGCAGGACGCCGATGACCGCCGGGTGGTACTTGCGCGGGTGCTCGATGCCGCGCCAGATCACGACGATCAGCGCGAGCGAGAGCGACGCGAAGTAGATGTCCTCGCGGGCGAAGCGGCTGAAGTAGAGGAAGCTCGGGCCGAAGGCGAGGAACACCGCGGCGGCGAACGCGCCGCCGCGCCCGAGCAGCGTGCGGCTGCGCAGGCCCCAGCACATCGGGATCATCGCCGCGCCCATCAGCGCGGGGGCGAGGCGGGCCGTGAAGTCCGAGTCGCCGAACAGCACGTACATCAGCGCCGTCAGGTAGAAGCGGAACGGCCCGTGCAGCAGCGGGTTGTACTCGTAGTCGCCGCTCTCGCGGAACAGGAACGAGAAGTACGCGTCCTGGCTCTCGTCGTGGTGGAACGCGCGCTCGCCGAGGGCGATGAAGCGCACGATCACGCCGACGACGAGCAGCGCCACCCACAGGCTCAGCTCGCGCTTGTCCTGGTCCGCGAACCACTCCTTGACGTTGCGGCGCCGCGCGCGGGCGGGCGCCGGCTCGGTCGCGGTCGTCGGGTGGTGGGCGGCGATCTCGGTCATCGTCTCCAGCTAGCTCCGGGCATCGGCGCGCGCGGCGCGCAGGTTCTTGATCCCGCCGTAGCGGGCGACCAGCAAGATCAGACCCAGGATCGTGATCGGGACGACGATCACGAAGCGCAACATCAGCATGTAGGACACGGCGGTGCCGCCGGAGCCGCCGAGCGCCTTGACGCCGGTGGCGACCGCGGCGTCCTGGGTGCCCGCGTAGCCGGGACCGCTCGGGATCATGGAGAACACGCTGGCGAGCGCGACCATGTACATGCCCTCGATCGGGTCCATGTTGAACCCGACGGCGGCGCCGGTGGACATCCACACGCCCGTCTCGATCGCCCAGATCAGGAGCGTCATCGCGAGCAGGCGCGAGCCGTGGTGCGCCTTGCGCAGGCCGATCGTCGCGGACGCGATCGGCGCGAGCGCGCCGTGCACCTTCTCGTTGTTGCGGACGAAGCGCCAACCGACCGCGGCGGCGGCGATGCCGACGACGGCGACGATCGCGATCAGCTCCACGGAGTCGCCGCCGACCTCACCCAGCAGCCCGTAGCCGACCACGACGAAGAGGACGAGCAGGACCGCGACGTCGAGCAGGCGCTCGGCGACCAGCGTGCCGACGACGGTGCGCTTAGAGGTGTCGGCGCGTGGCGCGGCCAGGAAGACGCGGATCGCGTCGCCGGCGCGGGCGGGCAGCACGTTGTTGCCCATGTAGCCGATCACCGTGAGCATGTACATGTCGGCGCGCTTGGGCTTGGCGCCCTCGTCCTTCATCAGGCGCTCCCAGCGCTCCGCGCGGACGACGGTCGCGAGCCCGTAGAGGGCGATCGCCCCGATCAGCGCGGCGATCTGGCCGGCGGTGCTCGGGAACGTGGGCGCTTCCTGCTTCGTCGCCCACCAGACGACGCCCCCGAGGGCGACGATCGAGACAAGGATGCCGAGGATCGGGAGCAGGTTCCGGCGGCCGCGGCCCTGCGGGGCGACGGGTTCGGCCGGAGTCGGGACCGCCACTGGGGCGTGCTCTGAGGTGGGCGTGTCCGTGCTCACGTGCGCGGGCGCGCAGTCGCGCCGGGTCTCCAGGATAGGCGGGTCAAGTGAGGCCTCGCTCACGCGCCTGCTCGACCGCTGCGCTGGGCGCGTCGGTCCAGGGCTCGCCGTGGCCGAAGAGGGTGAGGGTGGCGTCGATGCGCTCGAGGGCGTCGAGGCTGGCGATCGACTGCAGCGCGTCGGCGGCGAACGCCTTCGGCAGCAGCTGCGGGCCGCGCTTGCCCGTCAACGGGTTGTAGGTGCACAGCGCGTCGCCGGCGATCAGGACGCCGTGCTCGGGCAGGTGGAAGGCGACGTGGCCGGGGGAGTGGCCGGGCGTGGGGATCACGCGCGGGCGGCCGGGGACGTCGAGGTCCTGCTCGCCGTCGAACGTCGTGACCGCTTGGACGTCCGGCGTGCGGGCGCCGCCGTTGCGGCCGGCGGCCAGGAACAGCTTGTAGAGCGCCGGGTGGCGCAGGTAGGGCAGCAGCGAGCCGTCGCGCGGGTGCGTCTTGCCCGTCCTGGCCATCTCCGCGTCCTTGGCGTGGACGTGCACGGGGGCGGGTGCGTCGCGGCGGACGCCTTCGACCATGCCGACGTGGTCGGAGTGCGCGTGCGTGAGGATCACGGCGGTGATGTCCTGGACGCGGCGGCCGCGGGACTGCAGGTAGGCGTCGAGCTGGTGCCGGAAGCCGGGGAAGCCGCCGTCGACGAGCGTGAGCTCGTTGCCCTCCTCGATCAGGTAGCAGTTGACGAGCTCGTTGCCGAGGCGGTGGATCCCGGGGGCGAGCTGCGTGGGCGCGTCGTCCGACATGGCGGATCAGCTTCGCAGGGTTCGAACCTTTCGGGACCTGATTGGTGGACGGATCGGTCCGCGATGTGTACTTTGTTCGTACCGATGCGTACTTGCACCGCCTACATCCACGCCTTCCAGCGGCCCGTGTCCACGGGTACGTCGACGTGGGCGAGCGCGGCCGGCATGCGTGTCGAAGCGGCTCTCCGCAATATCGACCTGCCGCGCGGCTACTAGCGGAACGGAGCGCACATGCACCCGTCCGCGAACTCCGCGGGCGGGCGTCGAGTGACGCGCTGGACCCGCGAGACCATCATCGAGAAGATCACCGAGTGGAACGAGCTCTACGGCGAACCGCCGTGCTCGGCCGACTGGAACCCGTCGCTGGCCCGCTGGCGCGCGCAGGAATGGCGCGCCGACCGGTACCGCGAGGGGATCTGGCCGTCCACCAACGCCGCCAAGCGCCCGTTTGACGGGTCGTTCGACGCCGCCGTACGCGCGGCGGGCCTGGAGCCGCACCGCTCCGGTCCGCGCCGTCGGCCGGCCCGTTCGGCCCGCCCGGCGGTCGAGCAGCGCGCGCCCCAGGCCGTGCCCCGCGCCGTCAACGACGCGCTGGTCGAGGCCGACGAGCGTGCGCTCGCTCTCGAGCGCCAGGTGGCCGCGTTGGAGCGTGCCGTGTCGGCGGCCGAGCGCCGTGCGGCGAAGGCCGAGGAGCTACTCGACGACGCGCGTTCGCGCGCCCGTCGTGCCGGCGACCGCGAGCGTCGCGCCCGTCTGGCGCGCGACCGCGTGCGCACGGCCGGTGAGCAGGCGACCGAGCAGGCCGAGAACGCCGCCGCCGACGCGAACGCCCGCATCCGCGCGGCGTACGACCAGGCAGCGGCGGCCGTGGCCGACTCCCGCGAAGCCCGCCGCGAGGCGCTCGCGGCCGAGGCCCGCGCGGCCGACGCCGAAGCCCGCGCCGACCGCGCCGAGCACCTGCTCGAAGCGGCCACGGCCGTGGCGACCGGTGGTGGCACCACGACATACGCCCACGTAGCAGTACGCGGGCGGCACGAGGCGAGCGGCGGCGGCGTGTCCGCGGCCGGCGACGGCGCGACGGCGGCCAACGGCGGCGGTGTGTCCCTGGCCGAGGTCGAGGCGCGTGTCGCGGCGGCCGTTCAGCAGGCGCAGGCCGAGTCCAGCGTGGCGATCGGGGCGGCGATGGCCGCCGCGCGCGCCGCGGAGGACCGTGCCGCGGCGGCTGAGCGGCGGGCTCGCGAGCTGGCGACGCTGGTCTGCGGCGAGCCGCGTCAGCTGACGCGGGGCGAGCTGGCCGACCTGCGCGGCAGCGGCCCGACGGGGCCGGCCGTGATGGCCAACGCGCTGCGCACGCTGCACAAGGCACGCGCGGCCGAGGACCGCCGCGCACTGACGGACGCACTGGGCGACGTGGCTTCGGCCGCGGTCGGCTGGCGCGATCGCCTCTGACCAGTCCCGGCCACCGCACCGAGCGGTGGCCGGGCGAGCTTTCCCTCCCCAGGACGTGCCCCGGTCCGGTGCTCCTCTCACCGGACCGGGGCGGAGGAACGAACTTGACGACGCCCCGGCCCGGCCCGCTCCCCGCCGGGCCGGGGCGAGCGGCACGAACTTGGAGACGCCCTCGGCTCGGCCCCGTGTTCCAGCCGGGCCGAGGGCCGCCGGAGGGACCGGTATACATCGCGGCGATGAACCCGTTCAAGGTGATCGACGCGTTCGCCGCCGAGCTCGACCGGGCGGGCATCCCGTTCGAACGCGGCACCTTCGAGGGCAGCGCGACGCTGTCCGGGCACTCCGCCGACCACGAGCGGCTGCTCGAGGCGTTCTGCGCGGTGGCGGGGGCGCCCGTCGATCGCGAGATCGAGGTCGAGGGCGAGCCATGGGTCCTGCCCGATCACCAGGACGCGGACCTGCTGCTGCATGAGAGCGGCGTCGAGGCCGTGTACGGCCAGGGCGACACGGAGGTCTTCGTCGTGTCCTTCCGCCGCCAGTTCTCATTCGAGGACCCCGACGAGGAGTACCTGGGCATGCACCTGTTCGGCCTGGACCTCCAGACCGGCGGCGTGCCCGCGGGCCGCGTCCCGCAGGCGCAGCGCTGGGGTTACGGCGGGCCGCCACGCGCGGACACGAGCGACGAGGAGCACGCGGAGATCGCCGCCTGGGCCGGGCACGTCGAGCCGTGGGCGGCCGCCGTACGCGCGTCGAACTCCTGGAAGGCGCTCGACGCGGTCCCCGTCGTGAGGTTCAGCGCGCTCCAGAGCGACATCTGAGCCGGCCCGCGAGACGCGCGCTACTCGACGTCGCTGCTGAGCGGGCCGTCCGCGCTGCGGAAGCTCAGCACCTTCCAGGCGCCGTCGGACTCCTGGATCTGCGTCTTGAAGTAGACCCGCGGCTGCTTGCCGCCCGTGAGCGTGTAGTTGAAGACCGCGACCTTGCCGTGGTCGGTGCCGGCGTTGATCGACTTGCCGTCGAGGGACACCTTGGCGCCGCTCACGAGCGGCGAGATGCGTTCGACGATCGCGTTCACGTCCGCCTCGGTCGCGACCGCGCGGAAGTCGGCGCCACCGAGCGCGTACGCCTTGGCGCCGTCGCCCGTCTGGACGGCGGCGACGAGCTGGTCGGACACCGTCTGCGCGTCCTTGGTCGACGCGTTGACGAACAGCACGAGCGCGACGACCAGCGCGACGATCGCGGCGATCACCGACGCCCCGATGATCAGGCCGATCTTCACCCAGCTCCGCTTGCGCGGTGCGGGCGGCTGTGCCGGTGGGAAGGACGGGGCGGGTTCGAAGGTCGCGCTCATGGGGTGACCGTATGGGCCGCCGACGCTCGTCGTGGTGGAGGTTCCAGGCCAGCGTGAGTGCGGTTGTCACGCCCTCCCGTGGCGCGCTTCCGCCAAGGCGTCTCGCAGCGCATCCAGCCCGGGCACGGGCGAGAAGCGGCCGTCGACCATGTAGATGCGGCAGGTCAACCCGGGCGGCTCGTCCGTCGGGAACAGGTCGACCCCGTCCACGCGGATCGTCGGCGAGCCCGGGAACCGCTCGCGCTCGGCGTCGGCCTCGTCGCGCGATCTCACGCTCCACGAAGGGGACGCCCAGCGCTCGCAGCTGCTCACGGACGACCGGATGTGACGGGCACCCGGCCCACCAGAGCAGCGCTACTTCCACTTGATCGAGCAGCCGACCGGCTTCGTCTCGGCCTTGGCGACCGGGCGGCCGGCGAGCACGTCCTCCAGGGCGGCGCGCAACCACGCCGCGTCGAGCGAGGGGTCGTTGTAGTCGGCGTCCGGGGCGCCCCGGTAGACCACGCCGCCGGCGTCCGTGACGAACACGTCGGGCGTGACGGTCGCGCCCCACGCGCGGGCGACCTCCTGGGACTCGTCGACCAGGTACGGCCCGGCGAACTCGCCGCCGTTGACCCGTGCGCGCATGGACTCGACGGAGTCGCGCGGGTACTTCTCGGCGTTGTTGGCGTTGATCTGGAGGAAGCGGACGCCGCGGTCCGCGTAGTCGCGCGCCACCGCCTGGAGGCGGTCGTGCCAGGCCAGCGCGTACGGGCAGTGGTTGCAGGTGAAGACGACCACCGCGGCCGCCGCACCGTCCTCGTGCAGCGAGACGGGCGTGCCGGACGTGTCAGGAAGCGTGAAGGCGAGAGCCATGCGCTGCACCTTACGCTGCCCCCGATGCGGGTCCTGACACGCCAAGAGCTCACCGCCACGCTCGCCCACCGGCAGGGCCTGATCACGCGCTGGCGCGCCACGCCGCAGGAGGCGATCAAGCGCCTGACGCCGCTCCAGGGCCAGGAGGCGCGGGCGCCGTTCGTCGCGCTCGCGGCGCGCGTCGAGGGCTTCACCCGCGAGCAGCTCGAGCGGGCCATCACCGACGGCCACGTCGTCAAGTCCACGCTCATGCGGCTCACGCTGCACGTGGCGGCGGCCGAGGACTTCCCGGCCTACGCCGCGCTGCTCCGCCACTCCCGGATGCGCAAGTGGCGCGCCAGCGACCCGGCGATCGACGCGGAGGCCGACGAGCTCGCGCGCTGGTTCACGACCCCGCGCACGAACAAGGACATCCGCGAGAAGATCGGCGCGCCCGACCTCTGGACGCCGATCCTGCGCGCCCGCACGCTCGTGCCGCTCGTCCAGCTGCCGCCGGCCGGCCATTGGGGCGACCGCGGTCGCGACACGCTGTTCGTCAAGGACCCGCGTCCGCTGCCGACGGCGGAGCAGGCGGCCAAGACCGTCCTCACCCGCTACCTGCAGGCGTTCGGACCCGCGCAGCGCCGGGACATCGCCGCCTGGGCCGGCACCGCCCAGCGCGACTTCGACTTCCACGCGCTCCACCTCGTGCACTACCGCGACGAGCACGGTCGCGAGCTGATCGACCTGCCGGACCAACCGATCCTCCCGGCCGACACGCCGCTGCCGCCGCGCTTCCTCGGCAATTGGGACCAGCCGCTGCTGGCCTACAAGGACCGCGACCGCATCCTCCCGGCGGAGGTCCAGCCGCTCCAGCTCACCCTCTCGGGCGATCAGACGCTCACGGTCGACGGGCGCGTCGCGGCCAGCTGGCGCGTGGAGGAAGGGCGGATGCTGATCACGCCGCACACGGACATCGCCCACGCCGACCTGCGCGAGGAAGGGCTCCGCACCGCCCGCTTCGTCGCTCCCCACGCGCGCGCGTACGACGTGGTCATGGAATGACCCTCAACCAATCTGCGGAAAAGCCGATAGAGCGGGTGTAGGGAACATCATCATGGCCACGTCATTCGCAAGCGCACTCAGTGAGGGACAGCCCGCCCAGCTCGATCTGGGCGAAGAGGCCGTCGCGTGCCTCGTCGTCGGCTTCACCGGCGCCGACGTCATGCTCGCGCCGCAGGCACCCCTCCCGCCGGACGCGCTCGCGCCCGGCTTCGTCACCTACCTCCTGATCGAAGCCGGCGGCAGCCTGCAGGCCCTGAAGGCCCAGATCAAGCCCGGCTACGCCGAGGGCGAGCTGATCGCCACGCTGCTCGACCCCTTCCGCCTCGGCCAGCGCCGCACGTTCAGCCGCGCGCCGCTCGTCCTGCCCGCGCATCTGCGCCCCGCGGGGACCGAAGGCGCGCCGAAGACGACCTTCACGCGCGACATCAGCGCCGGCGGCCTGCGCGTCGCCAAGCAGTCGAGCTACATCGAAGCGGATCTGCACCAGGTGGTCATCGGCCTCGTCCAGGCCAACCGTGAGATCCGCGCGACCGCCGAGACGGTGCGCGTCACCGACACCGACGTGTCGCTGTCCTTCGTGGACATCGAGCCCGCCGATCGCCTCCTGCTGGCTCAGCTGACGTTCGCGTACCACCGCCGTCGCGCAGGTTCGTAGCAACCGATACGCTCCGCCCAGTTCCTGACTGGGAGGAGAGAGATGGCTGGTTCAGTACGGGTCACGATGACCGTCAACGGTGCTCAGCAGAGCGCCGAGGTCGAACCGCGTCTGCTCCTGGTCCACTTCCTACGTGAAACGCTGGGACTGACCGGTACGCATGTCGGTTGCGACACGTCCAACTGTGGCGCGTGCACGGTCCACCTCAACGGCGAAGCGATCAAGTCCTGCACGCTGCTGGCCGCTCAAGCGGATGGCGCGGAGATCAAGACGATCGAAGGAATGGGCCAGGAAGGCGCGCTGCATCCGCTGCAGGAGGCGTTCTGGGAGCACCACGGCCTGCAGTGCGGCTACTGCACGCCGGGCATGATCATGGCGTCGGCCGACCTGCTGCAACGCAACCCGAAGCCCAACGAGGAAGAGGTCCGCGAAGCGCTCGCCGGCAACCTCTGCCGCTGCACCGGCTACCACAACATCGTCAAGGCGGTGCTGGCCGCGTCCGAGTCATGAGCGCGGTCGCCGAGCCCTGGGTCGGCCAGCCGCTCAAGCGCAAGGAGGACCCGCGGCTGATCATGGGCCGCGCCCGCTACATCGACGACATCAACGTGACGGGCCAGCTGTGGGCGTCGTTCGTCCGCTCGCCTGAGGCGCACGCGAAGATCACGTCGATCGACACGACCGAGGCGAAGGCGTTCGGAGGCGTGCACGCCGTCTTCACCGGCAACGACCTCGACCTGGAGGCGCCGCTGCCGATGGCGTGGGTGCCGCCGGGCGTCGAGGTCAAGAACCCGCCGCACTGGGCGCTCGCCAAGGACGAGGTCCACCACGTCGGCGACCCGGTCGCGCTCGTGATCGGCTCCGACCGCTACGCGGTGGTCGACGCCGCGCAGCAGGTGTACGTCGAGTACGAGCCGCTGCCGGTCGTCGTCGACCTCGAGCAGGCCTACGAGGGCGGCGACCTCGTGCACGCCGACCTGGGCACCAACCAGTGCCACGAGTGGTCGCTGGGTGGGGGAGACCTCGAGGCCGGCTTCGCGGCCGCCGAGGTCGTGGTCGAGCGCCGGATCGTCAACCACCGCACGGCGGGCGCGGCGATCGAGCCGCGCGGCGTGCTGGCCGACTACCGCGCCGGCAGCCTCACGCTCACGTCGAGCACCCAGGTCCCGCACTTCCTGCGCCTGTTCCTCGCGCTCCAGCTCGGGATCTCCGAGGACCGCGTGCGGGCGATCGCGCCGGAGGTCGGCGGCGGCTTCGGCTCCAAGCTGCAGATCTACGGCGAGGAGATCGCGCTCGCGTGGGCCTCGCGCAAGCTCGAGCGACCGGTCAAGTGGGTCGAGTCGCGCAGCGAGGGCATGCTCGCCACCCACCACGGCCGTGACCAGATCGCCTACGCGAAGATCGGCGCGACCCGTGACGGCAAGATCACGGCGTACCACACCAAGATCCTGCAGGACCTCGGCGCGTACCTGATGCTGCTGACGCCGACGATCCCCTCGCTGGGCGCGTTCGTGATGAGCGGCGTCTACGACATCCCGGCGGTGCAGACCGACATCATCGGCGTCTTCACCAACAAGATGCCGACGGACGCCATCCGGGGCGCGGGCCGGCCGGAGGCGACCCACCAGATCGAGTTGATGATCGACCAGCTGGCCGACGAGCTGGGCATGGACCGGCTCGAGCTGCGGCGCAAGAACTTCATGGCGCCGGAGAGCTTCCCGCACGAGACCGCGCTCGGCATCGTCTACGACTCGGGCGACTACCCGAAGGCGCTGGACACGCTGCTCGAGCTGGCCGACCTGGAGGCGGTGAAGGCGCAGGCCGCGCCCGGCAAGCTGCGCGGGATCGGCTACTCCACCTACACGGAGATCTGCGGCCTGGCGCCCTCACGCGTCACCGGGCCGTCGGGCTTCGGGCTCCAGACCGGCCTGTGGGAGTCCGCGCTCGTGCGCGTGCACATCACGGGCGCGGTCACGGTCTACACCGGCACGTCGCCGCACGGCCAGGGGCTGGAGACGACGATGGCGCAGATCGTCGCCCAGCGGCTGGGCTGCGACCCGCAGAACGTCGAGGTCATCCACGGCGACACGGGCACCGGGCCCCAGGGCCTGGGCACCTACGGCTCGCGCTCGACCGCGGTCGGCGGGGAGTCGGTGGCGCGCGCGACCGCCAAGATCGTCGACAAGGCGCGCCAGATCGTCGCCCACCAGCTCGAGGCCGCCGTCGACGACATCGAGCTCATCGACGGCAAGTTCGCCGTCAAGGGCTCGCCGGACAAGGGCATGACGATCGGCGAGATCTCCGGCGCCGCCTACATCCCCGAGAACCTGCCCGACGGCATGGAGCCGGGCTTGGAGGAGCAGGCGTTCTACGACCCGG
Source organism: Solirubrobacter pauli (assembly GCF_003633755.1). Lineage (GTDB taxonomy): Bacteria > Actinomycetota > Thermoleophilia > Solirubrobacterales > Solirubrobacteraceae > Solirubrobacter > Solirubrobacter pauli. The sequence continues at coordinate 1,528,534 of NZ_RBIL01000002.1, read as the reverse complement.
AGAACTTCGTGTTCCCGTTCGGCGCGCACGGGTGCGTGGTCGAGGTCGACCCGGACACGGGCAACGTGGACGTGATCAAGTACGCCGCGGTCGACGACTGCGGGCCGGCGATCAACCCGAAGATCATCGACGGCCAGGTGCACGGCGGCATCGTGCACGCGATCGGCCAGGCGCTGTTCGAGCGCATCCACTACAACGAGGACGGCCAGCTCGTCACCGGCAACTTCGCCGACTACGCGCTGCCGAGCGCGGCCGACGTGCCGTCGTTCGACCTCGACCGCACGGAGACCCCGTCGCCGGTCAACTCGCTCGGCGTGAAGGGCATCGGCGAGGCGGGCACGATCGCCGCTTCCCCGGCCATCACCAACGCCGTGCTCGACGCCCTGCGCCCGCTCGGCGTGACGTTCATCAACATGCCACTTGGCCCGCAACGGGTCTGGGAAGCGATCCAGGAGGCGAAGGCGTGATCCCTGCCGAGTTCGACTACGTGGCTCCGGCCTCGCTCGACGATGCGCTCAAAGCGCTGGCCGAAGGCGGCGAGGACGCGAAGGTGCTCGCCGGTGGGCACTCGCTGATCCCGCTGATGAAGCTGCGGATGGCGGCGCCGTCGCTGCTGGTGGATCTGCGCCAGCTCGACGAGCTGAAGGCGATCAGCGCCGACGACGGCACGGTGCGCCTCGGCGCGCTCGTGACCCACCACCAGGTGGCGACGGGCGGCTTCGGCCTCGTGTCGCTGGCAGCGTCGACGATCGCCGACCAGCAGGTCCGCAACATGGGCACAATCGGCGGCACGCTCGCGCACGGCGATCCCGCCTCCGACATGCCCGCGGTCCTGCTCGCCTACGAGGGCTCCGTCGTGGTGCGGGGCAGCGGTGGCGAGCGCGAGATCGCGGCCGCCGACCTGTTCGAGGACTTCCTGACGACCACCGTCGGGGAGGAGGAGATCCTCACCGAGGTGCGCTTCCCGAAGCTCGACGGCTACGGGTATGGCTACGAGAAGTTCAACCGCCGCCAGGAGGACTGGGCGATGGTGGCCGTGTCAGCGCTCGTCAAGAAGGGGGCGGACGGCACCGCCGAGGACGTGCGGATCGGCCTCACCCACATGGGCTCGGTGCCGCTGCGGGCCACCGCGGCGGAGGCGGCGCTGCGCGGCAAGCCGCTCACGCCCGAGAACATCGCCGCGGCGGCCGAGCAGGCGGCGGAGGGCACGGAGCCGCCCGCCGACCTCAACGCCTCCGTCGAGTACAAGCAGCACCTGGCGCGGGTGCTCACCAAGCGCGCGCTGACGACGGCGTCAGAATGACCTGAGTGCAGTCGCCGCAGGATGTTTCGCGGGCCCTGGCCGGTGAGGGCTACCTCGCCGACCAGGGCCTCGCCACGGCCGCGTATCTCGCCTTCGCCCTGGAGCAGCCGCTGCTCCTCGAGGGCGAGGCGGGCGTGGGCAAGACCGAGGTCGCCCGCGCGCTCGCCGCGGCGACCGGCGCGGAGCTGATCCGGCTCCAGTGCCACGAGGGCATCGACCTCCATCACGCCGTCTACGACTGGGACTACCAGCGGCAGCTGCTCGCGATCCGGGCGGCTGAGGCGGGTGCGCCCGCGCGCGAGCTGTTCGGGCCGGAGTTCCTGCTGCGCCGCCCGCTGCTGGAGGCGCTCGAGCACGAGGGCGGTCCGGCCGTGCTGCTGATCGACGAGATCGACCGCGCGGACGACGAGTTCGAGGCCTTCCTGCTCGAGTTCCTGGCCGACTTCGCGATCACGATCCCCGAGCTGGGCAGGATCTCCGCCGCCCAGCCGCCGCTCGTGATCCTGACGTCGAACCGCACGCGCGAGCTGCACGACGCGCTCAAGCGCCGCTGCCTGTACCACTGGATCGACTACCCGACGCCCGAGCGCGAGGCCGAGATCGTCCGCACCCGGCTGCCCGGCGTGCCGGAGGAGGTCGCCGCGCGCGTATGCGCCGCGGTGGCGCGCCTGCGCGAGCGTGAGCTCTACAAGCTGCCGGGCGTCGGCGAGACGATCACGTGGGCGCGGGCGCTGCTCGCGCTGGACGGCGAGACGTCGCTGGACGACACCCTCGGCGTCGCCCTGAAGGTGCGCGAGGACATCGATCGCGTGCGCCGCGACAAGGTCCTCGAGGGTGCCTGACGAGCCGCGGATCGCCTCCGGCCACGCGCAGATCGCCGAGCAGGCGCGTGAGAACGTCACGCGCCGCGCCCGCGCGCAGGAAGCCGACGAGGCGACGATCGCGCGCGCCGAGGCCGCGCTCGCGGCGCGAGGCGCGGAAGCTGAAGGCCCTGGGCCTTTGACTTCGCTCGGGGAGCACCTGTCCGCCCAGGTCGGCGCGCTGGCCGGCCAGCTCCGGGCCCATGGGGCACGGGTGGGCATGGGGGAGGTGCTGGCGGCCCAGCGGGCGCTCGCCGCCGTCGACGCGTCCGACCGCACCGAGGTGTTCTTCGCGCTGCGGGCCGCGCTGTGCTCGACGCGCGCGGAGATGAACGCGTTCGCGGAGGCGTTCGTCGCGGTGTTCGGGGCCGGTGAGGCGCGTGACGCGCTCGACGAGCTGGGGGAGGTCGCCAAGCAGGCGCTGCCGCGCGTCGGCATCCCGCCGCAGGGCGACGAGGCACCCGGCTCGGAGCTGACGCCCGCGCCCGCCGCCTGGAGCGAGGAGGAGCTGCTGCGGGAGAAGGACTTCGCGGAGTACACGGACGCCGAGCGGGCGGCCGCGCGCCGGCTGCTGCACCGGATCGCGCTGCGCGGGCCCCTGCGGCGCTCGCGGCGGACGGTCCCGACGACGCGCCGGCGCGAGACGCACGACCTGCGCGCGACCATCCGCGCGTCGCTGCGCACCGGTGGCGAGCTGCTCGAGCGCCGCTACCGCGAGCCGGCCCAGCGTCCGCGGCGGCTCGTGCTGATCTGCGACGTCAGCGGCTCGATGGCGCCCTACAGCCGCATGCTCCTCCAGTACATGCAGGCGTGCGTGGCCGCCCGGGCCCGCGTGGAGGCGTTCGTGTTCGGCACGCGGCTCACCCGCGTCACCCGCGAGCTGCGCGGCCGGGACTCCGACCGGGCGCTGCAACGCGCCGCCGCTGCGGTCGACGACTGGAGCGGCGGGACCCGGATCGGCGAGGCGATCGCCGAGCTCAACCGGGTCCACGGCCGCCGGATCGGCCGCGGGGCGATGGTGATCCTGCTGTCCGACGGCTGGGACCGCGGCGAGCCCGAGGAGCTCGCGGAGGAGATGGCCCGCCTGCAGCGCACGGCCTACCGCGTGATCTGGCTCAACCCGCTGGCCGCCGATCCGCGCTACGAGCCGCTCACACGCGGGATGAAGGCCGCGATGCCGCACGTGGACCGGTTGCTCCCCGGCAACTCGATCGCGAGCCTGGAGACGCTCGCCGAGCTGATGGAGGCGGAAACGTCACGAGCTTGACAGTTCGGGTGTCGCGCGTGAGCACGACGCGCGGCGTCGCAGGCGCGATCGTTCCGGCCATGAACAAGGTCCGCCTCGCCACCGTGATCGCCGCGCTCGTCGTCGCCGCCGTCCCGAGCACCGCTTCCGCCACCGGCGGCGGAGGCCCGCACGTGCGCGTCTTCGACGGCGTCGTCGACGACGCCCCGGCGCTGTCGACGGGCCGTCACGAGACCGCGAAGAACAGCGTCGGCAACATCCGCTAGAGGCGTTCGGCGTGCTCCTCGACCAGCCGCCGTTGGATCGGCGTCAGGTCGGGGAGCGCGTCACCGGCCAGCAGCCGGCGCGCGGCCTGGGCGAGCGTGAGGCCGGTGCCGGTGAGCACCTGGCCGATCAGCGGCGGGACGTCGCCGGAGCAGACGCTGCAGTGCTCGTCGCTCACGCGGCCGCCTCCGCTTCGAGCTTGTGGGACAGGCAGTTCCCGAAGTCGCGCAGCAGCCGGCCCGACAGGTCCTGCACCAGCCCGCCGAAGAGCGCGATCCCGCCGATCTCCGCCAGGTCGGCGGCGGCGGTGACGTCGGCGACGCCGTCGCGCTCGGCCACCGAGACGATCGCGCCGTGGTGGCCGGTGTGCAGGTGCAGCACGCGCGCCGCAGGGTCGCTGTGCGTGATCGCGACGGTGCCGTTCAGCCGCATGAAGCCGACGTGCAGCTCGCCGCGGAACGTGTCGCCTTCACGGCCCGTGATCCGCGCGCCCGGCAGGCACGGCACCACGCGCTCGAGGTCGTTGAGCGCGGCGAAGACCGCGTCCGCGTCGGCGCGGACCTCGAAGGTCTGCTCGATCTTCACAGCGCCTGCAGCTCCTCGGGGGTGTCGACGTCGACGGCGTCGGCCAGCGCGCTCGCGTCCCACTTGCGGACGCTGAAGCGGGCGAGCAGCTCGCGCGCGCCCTGGTCGCCGTGCAGCTCGTCGGCCGCGGCCAGCACCGGCGGGCCGAGCACGACCGGATGCCCGGGCCTGCCGTCGTAGAGCGCGCGTACGGCGTCGTAGCCGTCGAGCTGGCCCAGCGCGGCGCTGATGACCGCCGGGGTGATGAACGGCTGGTCGCCGAGCGTGACGACCACGGCGTCGGCGTCGCGTGCCGCCGTCAGCCCGCGCCGCAGCGAGGCCGCCTGCCCGTCGGCCCAGTCGTCGGCGATCACGACCTCCGCGGCGCCGAAGTCCACGGCCGCGCGGATCGCGTCCGCGTCGTGCCCGAGGACGACGACCACCCGGTCGAGCTCGGGCACGGCCGCCATCGCCGCGAGCGCGTGCGCGAGCAGCGGCCGGCCGTGCAGCTCGGCGAGCTGCTTGGTCGCGGCGCCGAAGCGGCGTCCGGCACCGGCGGCGAGGATGAGGCCCACGGGCATGGATCCCAGGCTAGCCAGCGCGGGTGACGAGCGCCGCCGCGTCGAGCACCTCGATCCGGCCGCGCTTGAGCGCCAGCTCGCCGCGGGCCTGGGCGTCGCGCACGACCCGGTTGACGGTCGCGCGCGACGTGCCCGCCAGGTTCGAGAGCTCCTCCTGCGTCAAAGGCACGACGCCCTCGGAGACGCCGAACTCCGCCAGGCGCCGCAGCACGCGGCGGTCGGCGGGGACGTAGTGGGCCTCGAGCAGCAGCTCCGACAGGCGCCGCACGCGCAGGGCGAGCGCGCGGGCGAGCAGGTCGGCCACGCCCGGGTGGCGCTGGACGAGCGCGTCGAAGTCGAGCTTGTGGATCGCGCGCGTCTCGGCCTTCTCGAGCGCGACCACGGTGGCCGAGCGCGGCCCGACCCCGTCGAGCAGCGCGATCTCGCCGAACGTCTCGCCCGGGCCGAGCAGCGACAGCATCACCGTGTCGCCGAGCGGCGTCTGGATGCGCACGGCGAAGCGGCCGGAGTGCACGAGGTGCAGCGTGTCCGCTGGGTCGCCGTGGTGGAAGACGACCTCGCGCCGCGCGAACGTCCGGCGGCGCGCGATCGACAGCAGCCGCCGCGCGTCGTCTTCCGGCACTCCCGCCAAGATCGGCCATTGCACGGGCGGAAACCTACAAGTCGAGCCGGTCCTGCAGACGCTCGAGCTCGCGGAGCTCGTCCGCGAGGTCGCCCGTGACGGGCTGTCCGCTCGAGATCTGCGCGCGCAGGGTCGCGACGCGCACGACCTGTTCCTGAATGAGCGTGACGAGGCCCGCGCGTGCGAAGCGCTGCCCCGGGGAGGTGTATTCGACGGTCGACGTCACGCTGCGGGAGGTTCCTCTCCTGGCGGCGCCTCGTCGCGCTCATCCGTCACACGCGAAGTGTCAAGCGCGCGACAGTGCGGGCGCCTCCAGCTCGGTATGGGGGACGATCCGGTCCAGCCAGCGCGGCATCCACCAGTTGCGCTCGCCGAGCAGCTGCATCACGGCGGGCACGAGCACGAGCCGGACGACCGTGGCGTCGACGAGCACGGCTGTCGCCAGCCCGATGCCGATCAGCTTCAGGAACACCTCGGGCGAGAGCGCCAGCGCCCCGAAGACGACGACCATGATCGCCGCTGCGGCGCTGATCACGCCCGCCGTGCGCGTGAGCCCCTCGGTGACCGCGCGCGACGTCGAGCGCCCGCTCAGCCACGCCTCGCGCACCCGCGAAAGCAGGAACACCTCGTAGTCCATCGAGAGCCCGAAGAGCGTCGCGAACATGATCACCGGGATGAACGGCGGCACGGGCGTGGCCGTGTCGATGCCGACGAGCTGGCCGGCCCAGCCGCCTTGCGCGAGCAGGGCGACCACGCCGTAGGCGGCGCCGACGCTGAAGAGGTTGAGCACCGCCGCCTTCAGGGCGACCGTGACGCTGCGGAACGCGACCAGCAGGAGCAGCAGCGAGAGCCCGACGACGCCGCCGATGAACAACGGCAGCCGGGCGCTCGTCGCCTGCGCCTGGTCGACGGCCTGCGCGGTGCGCCCGCCGATCACGACGTCCTCGCCCAGCCGGCCGTCACGCAGCCGCTCGAGCAGGTCCTCGGTGGCCGTGGACTCCGGCGCGGTGGTCGGGTTGGCGAGGATCAGCGCCGTGTCGCCGGCGGGGTTGACCTGCGGCGGGGCGACCGACGCGACGCCGGCCTCGCCCCGCAGGGTGGACGCGACGGGCTCGGCGGCCGCGGCCGGCGCGACGATGACGAACGGGCCGTTCGCGCCCGCCCCGAAGTGCTGCGTGACGAGGTCGAACGCCTGACGCGTCGTCGTCTCCTCGCGGTCGTTGCCGGCGTCCGGGAACCCGAGCCGCAGGCCGGTGACGGGTGAGGCGAGCGCGAGCAGGACGAGCGTCCCGGCAATCGCGGCCGTCCACGGTCGCTTCTGCACGGCACGGCTCCAGCGGCCGGCGAACGCGCCGCCGCCGTGGGACGCGCGCCGCCCCGGCAGGCGCAGCCGCTCGATCCGCGGGCCGGCGAAGCCGAGCAGCGCGGGCAGGAGCGTGATCGCGCCGACCATCACGACGAGCACGGCGATGATCGCGGCGAGCGCCACGCCGTACAGGTACGTCAACCCCATCGCGAACAGGCCCAGCAGCGAGATGACGACGGTCAGGCCGGCGATCAGCACCGACCGCCCGGCCGTGCCGACCGCCTCGCGGATCGCCGCCTCACCGCCGCCGGCCGCGCGGTAGCGCGTGAGGATCAGCAGCGCGTAGTCGATGCCGACGCCGATGCCGAGCATCGCGGCGACGGTGGAGGACCAGTCGGGCGTGGGCAGGACGGCGGCGAGCAGCATGATCAACCCGGTCGCGATGCCGAGGCCGAACAGCGCCAGGAGCAGCGGCAGCCCGGCCGCCACGACCGTGCCGAGCGCGACCAGCAGCACGAGGAAGGCCACCGTGAGGCCGATCGCCTCGCTCGAGATCGGGCCCTGCTGCGCCTGCTGGATGACGCCGCCCCCGAGCTCCACGTCCGCGGCCGCGCCCAGCTCCAGCAACCGGTCGCCGGTGGTCCGAGGCACCTCGTCCGGCAACATCGTCAGGGGGAGCCGGACGACGCCGACGGCACCGTCCGGGGAGATCTGCGGCTCGCCCGCCGGGCCGATGCCTTTGAGCTTCGTCGCCTGCTGCAGGAAGGCGGTGGGCGTCCCGTCGGCCGTGCGCCAGACGACGTCGATGGTGTCCGGCGAGGTCGCGGGGAAGCGCGTCTCGAGCGCCTCCGCGGCCGCCTTGGAGTCCGATCCAGGCGTGTTGTAGTCGGCCGAGAACGTGCCGCCGAGCGTGGCGGCGAGCGCGATCGACACGACCAGGGCACCGACCCATGCGCCGAGGACGAGGCGGCGCCGCCGGAAGGCGAAGGCGCCGAGGCGGGCGAGACGAGAGGTGGGCATGACCAGTTCCCTTTCCGAAGCAAGCGTTGACACAGCAACCGTTGCTAAGGAAAGCGCGTCAGGGTTGACTTGTCAACCGTTGCGTCTACAGTTGTCTGCGCAATGGGAATCGATCACGACGAAGACGGCAAGTGGCGCGCGTTCTACGGGACGATCCAGGTGAGCGCACGGCTGCTCGAGCTGGTCGGCGCCCGCATGGAACGTGAGTCCGGACTGCAGGCGGCGTGGTTCGAGGTCCTCGCGCAGGTCCACAAGCACCCGGTGCGGATGGGGGAGCTGGCGGAGTCGCTGACGCTCTCCCGCGGCGGCGCCACGCGGTTGGTGGCCCGCATGGAGCAGGAGGGCCTCGTCGAGCGGGAGATCCCCAAGGACGATCGCCGCGCCACCTACGCCCGGATCACCGACAAGGGTCGTGAGGCGTTCGAGGGGGCGATGCCCGTGCACATGCAGGCCGTCGAGGAGCTCTACAGCCGCTTCATCACCGAGGAGCAGGCCGCGGTGCTGCGCGAGGCCAACGCGCGGGTGCTGCTCGGCAACGGGCTGGCCTGCGCTCCCGTCACCGACGGCTTCGAGCTAGCCGAGTAGCCGCGCCTTCGCGGCGGCGAGCTCGTCCGCGAGCATCGCCTCGGTGCGCTGCCGGATCAGGTCCTGGTGCGTCGGCAGCTCGTCCCACTCGACCTTGAGCCGGCTCGGGTCAGCCCGATCGAGCGTGACCGGCAGCGTCATCCCCTGGTGGGGCCAGCGGTCCTGGCGGCACATGCACTCGTGCTCGACCGCGGTCGGTGCGACGCCGTCGGCGCTCACGATCAGGTGCAGGACGATGTTCGAGGCCACCGCGGGGCGCGCCGGCCGGCTGCAGGCGACGATCTGCGCGCTGCCGCGCACGGGGTCCTTGATGCGCTTGCCGCGCAGCCAGTCGAGCGTCAGTCCCATCGCGCGACCCTACAGGCGCAGCAGGTCGACTTCAGCGCCCGCGGGGAGCGAGCCTGAGCCGTGGGGCGCGATCGCGAAGCCATCGCTCTCGCCGAGCGCGCCCGTCATGTGCGAGCCCTGGCGCTCGGTCGGCCACGCGACGAGCACGCCGTCCGCGTCCGGGACGAGCTTGGAGATCAGGAACGTCGTACGGTTGTCCGACGGGCCGGCGGGCTCGCCGAGGCGACCCTTGACGAGCCGCGGCTGCACGTTCGCCTCGCCGCGCAGGCGTCGCAGCGCGGGCAGCACGAAGATCGACGTGCCGACGATCGCCGACAGCGGGTTGCCCGGCAGGCCGAACACGAGCGTCTTGCCGCGGCGGCCGAACCACAGTGGCTTGCCGGGCTTGATCCGCACGCGCCAGAAGACCTCCTCGACGCCGCAGGCCTCGAAGGCGGGCTTGACGTGGTCGTGCGGGCCGACGCTCACGCCGCCGCTGACGATCAGGATGTCGGCCTTCAGGCCCTCCTCGATCGCTGCGCGCGTGGCCTCGAAGTCGTCGGGGATCGGCGGCTGCTGCGTGACCTCGCCGCCCGCGGCGCGGACGAGCGACGTGACCACGAGCGAGTTCGACTCGTAGATCTTCCCCGGCTCGGGCGGCGCGCCCGGCGGCAACAGCTCGGAGCCGGTCACGATCAGCGCGACGCGCGGGGTGCGGGGGACGGACACCGTCGCCACGCCCGCGCTGGCGAGGGCGGACAGGCGCGGGACCGTGAGCACGTCGCCCGGGCGGGCGAGCACGTCGCCGGCGTGCACGTCCTCGCCGCGGCGGCGGATGTGCAGGCCGGTCCGGACGCTCGCGGCCGCCGTCACGGTGTCGCCGGCGACCGTCGTGTCCTCGACCTTCAGGATCGCGTCGGCGCCGTCGGGGATCGCCGCCCCAGTCGAGATCCGGGCCGCTTGCCCCGGGCCGATCGACAGTGTGTCGCCGCCGGCCGCGAGGTCACCCACGATCGTGAGCTGCGCGCCGTCGTGCACGTCCTCGGCGCGCACGGCGAACCCGTCCATCGCCGTCCGGTCGAACGGCGGCAGGTCGATCGCGGCGTGCGCCTCCTCCGCGACCACGCGCCCTTCGGCGCGCGGCAGCGGCACGGTCTCGGGCTCGAGCGCCTCGATCCCGTCCAGGACCAGCGCGAGCGCCTCGTCGAAGTCCTTCACGAAGCGTCAGCCGCCGATTTGCGACATCGTGCGCAGCGGCTGGACGAAGCCCTCGTCGTTGACGTCGTGCTTGAGCTCCTTCTCCCAGACGGCGGCGCGGATGATCCGCTCGAGCTCGTCGTCGGAAGCGCCCGCGCGCATCGGGCCACGCAGGTCGGTCTCGGTCATCGAGAACAGGCAGGTGCGCAGGTTGCCCTCGGCGGTGATGCGGATCCGGTTGCAGTCGCCGCAGAACGGCTCGCTCACGGGGGAGATGAAGCCGATCGAGCCCTGGCCGTCCGCGAACTCCCAGCGGCGCGAGGTGCCGTGGCGGTCGCGTCCCAGGTCCTTGAGCGGGTACGCGGCGTGGATCAGCCGGCGGACCTCCGCGTTGGGGAGCACGCGGTCGCGCGACCACGTGCGGTCGGCGTCCAGCGGCATGAACTCGATGAAGCGGACCTCGTACGGGTGCTTGCGCGCGAACTCCGCGAAGCGCACGACCTCGTCCTCGGTGAAGTCCTTGAGCGCGACCGCGTTGACCTTGATCGGGCGCAGCTCGGGGTGGCGCTCGGCGGCCGCGAGCCCGTCCAGCACCTGCTGGAGCGAGTTGCGGCGGGTGAGCTGGAAGAAGCGGTCGGCGGCGAGCGAGTCCAGCGACACGTTCACGCGCCGCAGGCCGGCCTTGACGAGCTGCTCGACCTGGCGCTCGAGCAGGTAGCCGTTGGTCGTGAGCGAGAGGTCGTGGACGTTCTCGTCGGCGCTCAGCAGCTCGACCAGCCGCCACAGCTCGCGGCGGGCGAGCGGCTCGCCGCCCGTGAGGCGCACGTCGTGCACGCCCATGCTGGCCAGCAACCCGACCAGCCGCGCGATCTCCTCGTAGCTGAGCAGGTCCTCGCGGTCCAGCCAGGGGAGGCCCTCGGCCGGCATGCAGTACTGGCAGCGGAAGTTGCAGCGGTCCGTCACCGAGATGCGGACGTCGCCGATCTTGCGCTTGTGGCCGTCGTAGAGCTGCTCTCTGATCATCGGTGGTAGTCCTTCTTCCCACCGGTCTTGTCGAGCAACTCCACGCGTTCGACGACGACGCCGTGCTCGATGCCCTTGACCATGTCGTAGATGGCGAGGGCGCCGATCGAGCAGGCGACCATCGCCTCCATCTCGACGCCGGTGCGGGCGTCGACGCGCGCCTCGCAGACCAGCGTGACCGTTCCCGCCTCGACGTCGACGGTGATGTCCGTGCCGACCGAGGAGAGCGGGAGCGAGTGCGCGAGCGGGATCAGCTCGTCGGTGCGCTTGGCGGCCTGGATGGCGGCCAGGCGGGCGACCGCGAGCACGTCGCCCTTCGGCGCGTCCCCGGCCTGCACCCGGGCGGCGGTGTCCGGCGACATCCGCACGACCGCGCGGGCGCGGGCCCAGCGTGACGTCTCGTCCTTGCCGGAGACGTCGACCATGCGGGCGTTGCCCTCGGAGTCGAGGTGAGTGAGCGTGCCCTCCACAACACCTATGGTACGGGGCGTGAAGATCTCGGTTCGCCTGTTCGCCGGCCTGCGTGAGCGCGCGGGTGCGGATCACGTCGAGCTGGAGCTGCCCGACGACGCGCGTGCAGGCGACGTGCTGGCCGCGATGGGGCTCGCTCCCGGGCAGTGCATCGTCGCGCTCGACCGCGAGTACGCGCGGGTCGACGAGCGCGTGCTGCCGACCCACGAGGTCGCGCTGATCCCGCCCGTGAGCGGCGGTGCCGACGAGGTCGTCCGCCTGGTCGAGGTGACCGAGCAGCCGCTGGACCCGGCGCCGATCCTGGCGGCCGTGCGCGACCCGCGCGCCGGTGCCGTCGTGCTCTTCGAGGGCGTCACGCGGGACGTCGAGGCGCTCGACTACGAGGCCTACGTCGAGATGGCGGCGCAGCAGCTGCGGACGATCGCCGAGGAGGTCGCGGCCAAGCACGGGCTGTGCGCGGTCGCCGTGATCCACCGCGTCGGACGCGTGCCGCTGAGCGAGCCGTCGGTGCTGTGCGCCGCGTCCGGGCCGCACCGCGGCGAGACGTTCGCCGGTGCGCGCGAGCTGATCGACCGGGCCAAGGCCGAGGCGCCGATCTGGAAGGTCGAGCTCACGCCCGAGGGCCCGCAGCGCGTGGAAGGCGCGCTGCCCGAGTGGCCGACCTGACCCTCGGCGAGGCGGCGCGGGCGCTCGGCGTCTCCGCCGACACGCTGCGGCGCTGGGACCGCGCGGGCAAGCTGCGCACGGTCCGCGACGCCCGCAACCGCCGGCTGGTCCCGGAGGCGGAGATCGAGCGCCTTTCCGACCGCCCGCAGCGCCCGCCGACCGGCGCGCGGCTGTCCGCCCGCAACCGCTTCGCGGGCATCGTGCGCTCGGTCGAGGTGGACGGCGTGATGGCGCTCGTGGAGATCGAGGCGGGTCCGTACATCGTGGTCGCGGCGGTCACGCGCGACTCGGTCGAGGAGCTCGGGCTGGCGCCCGGAGTGCACGCCACCGCGGCGGTCAAAGCGACCTCCGTGATGGTCGAACGCACTAACCCTTGAAAGTCGATCGGGTTTGTCGATAATGTAGGCCAGACCGTGCGGCGCGCCGACATCCACCAGCACCTGTGGCCAGAGGCCCTCCTCTCCTCGTTGGCGCGCCGCTCGGTCCAACCTCGCCTGAAGCGCGACGGGCACGGGTGGTGGCTCGATCTCCCGGGCGACGAGCCCGCGCCGTTCGACCCGGCCGCGCACGACCCGTCCACGCGCACCGGCTTCGACCGGATCATCGTCGCGCCGTCGCTGCCGATCGGCCTTGAGGCGCTGCCCGAGGCCGAGGCGCTGCTGGAGGACTACCACCGTGGCGTGCTCGAGCTGGGCCCGCCCTTCGAGCTGTGGGCGAGCCCGGCACGGCCCGAGCTCGTCGACGAGCTGCTGGACGCCGGCGCGCTCGGCATCGCGCTCCCGGGACGCGCGCTGCTCGAGCTCGAGCGCTGGCACCGGGCGCTGGAGCGCCTCGCGGAGCGCCACGCGCCGCTGCTCATCCATCCCGGCCCGGCCGCCGGCTCGCCCGCCTGGTTCCCCGCGTTGACGGGCTACGTGGCCGAGATGCACACCGCCTGGCACGCCTGGGCGGAGTGGGGGCGCCCGCAGCACGCGGACCTCACCGTGGTCTTCGCGATGCTCGCCGGCCTCGCGCCGCTGCACGCCGAGCGGCTGGCCGCGCGCGGCGGCCCGGCGCACGCGGTCCACGACCCGCTGACCTTCTACGACACGTCCTCCTACGGGCCGCGCGCGATCGACGCGATGCTGCGCGTCGTGGGCGTGGACCGGCTCCTGCACGGGACCGACGTGCCGGTGGTGGCCCCGCACGACCTCGCGCCGCTCGGCGAAGCGGCGCTGCACGCCTTGACGGTCGCCAACCCGGAGCGAGTGCTGTGACGGAACCGGAGCTGGAAGTGCTCGTGCGCGAGCTGGCCGAGGATCGCTCGCAGTGGGAGCACCTCGTCCGCCACTCGCGTGAGCAGCGCGAGTACGTGGAGCTGCACCGCGACGACGACGTCGCCGTGTGGCTGATCTGCTGGATGGACGAGCACGACACCGGCTTCCACGACCACGACCTGTCAGGCGGCGCGGTCGCCGTGGCGGAGGGCGCGGTCGCGGAGGACCGCCTCGCACTCGGCGGTCCGCCGGTGACGCGCGTCGCCAAAGCGGGCGAGTCGTTCCACTTCACGGCGTCGGACATCCACCGGGTCCGCCATTGCGGCAGTGAGCCGGCGGTCACCATTCACGCCTATTCGCCGCCCCTGTGGCGGATGGGCGCCTACGAGATCCTCCCGGGCGGCGAGCTGCGGCGGCATTCCCTGTCGTACGCGGAAGAGCTGCGCCCGCTCTCGTAGATCCGTCCGTCCTCCTTCTCTGTAGGCCGTCCATCTGGGATGGTCTGGGCACCACCCGTAGGAGCGTGTCGCATGTCGACGCGAATGATGGAGCACGGACTGCACCGGTCACCCGATGTCGAGCGGGCCGCTGAGCGGCTTGCGCGGCCGCGTGCCCGCGCAGCGCTCCTCGCCAAGCGCCTGCTGGACACCGTGCTCGCGCTCGTGCTGCTCGTCGCGGTCCTGCCGGTGCTCGTTCTCGTGCTGCTGATGCTCGGGTTCGCGGGGGAGGGCATGATCGAGCGGCGGACGCGGCTCGGGCGGCACGGTCGCTCGGTCGTGCTGACGCGCTTCCAGGCGCTGCCGGGCGGCGCGGTCGGGCGCTGGCTGGAGCGGGCGGGCGCGCGTGAGCTGCCGCTGCTGCTGGCGGTCCTGCGCGGCCGCGTCTCGTTCGTCGGGCCGCGGATGGTGGAGCCGGGCACGGGGTCCGGGCACACCGGCCCGCGGCGGCTGATGGCGCCGGGGCTGATCGGGCCCGCGCAGCTGCGAGGCGGAGACGCCGACACCGCGCTCGACGACGCGTACGTCGAAGGTTGGTCGCTGTGGCGTGATCTGCAGCTGCTCGCCGGGCGCGGGCCCGCCGCTCACCAGAGCGTGTCGAAGAGCAGCTCGTAGACCACGGCCTGCACCGCGAGCGCGCCGACGAGCAGCGTCGGGCGCTTGACGAGCGGCGCCGCCGCCAAGCACACGAACGGCACCAGGAACAGCCAGATGCGCTCGGTCTCGGCCTTGGTGAAGCCGGCCACGGACGCGACGAGGATGACGCTGAAGATCGCGATCGCCTCGGGCCCCCGCTGGGCGAGCCGCGCGACGGCCAGCCAGGCGATCGGCGCGCCGAGGATGAGGAAGAACGCCGTGGGGGAGCCGAACAGCCAGAACCAGTACGGGCGGCGCGACGCGATCCCGACCGTGTAGACGTCGTGCGTGGCGTGGAAGGTGCCGATCGGATCCCAGCCGGTGGCCGCCGCGAGCGCGGCCTGGGTGGCGACCAGCGCGATCCCGCAGGCGACGGCGAGCTTGAGGGCCGGCTTGAAGCCGTCCCGGGTCAGGAGCAGGATCGTCGCCCACGCGCCGACCGCCAACAGGCTCCACGCGAACATCGTCACCACCGCGAGCACGAGCGCGCCGAGCACGACGCGGCCGGAGAGCAGCGGGATCGCGGCGAGCAGGCCCAGCGTGAGGAAGACGGCGTCCGCGGAGGTCGCGCCGAAGTGGAGCATCGCGGGGGCGAACGCCGCGAGCACGCCGGCGATCCGTGCCGTCCGCTCCTCGAACAGGCGCCGCGCGAGCACGTACGTGAGCGGCGCGGACAGCGCGCCGACGAGGATGCAGAACGCCGCCAGCTTCGGCCCGGTGTCCAGGCCGAGGTAGTGCATGGTCAGCACGAGCCCGGGCGGGTGGCCGGCGCTGTGCACGGGCAGCGCGGGCACGAGCTCGGCGAAGCGGTCGAGGAAGAAGCGCGGCCCGTAGTCGAGCGCGGCGAGCGTCGGCAGGTACTCGTTCTTGCCCTCACCGCGGGGCAGGACCTCGAGCGCGCGGTCGTAGTCCGTGCCCAGCCGGGCGGCGAACAGGACGAGCCGCAGCACCAGCGTGAGCGCGAGCAGCGCCGCGGCGAACGGCAGCGCCTTGAGCCGCAGGAGCGGGTTGACCAGCGCGACGCCGGCCACGAAGCACGGCACCGCGAGCAGCATCCAGGCGGTGACCTCGGGGTTCCACGCGCCGATGAACGGCGGGTGCGGCACGCCGAGCAGCCTCCCGTGCCCGTCCTCCCACAGGCCGACGAAGACCGTGGCCGCCGCCAGGATCGCGGCGACGAGCGGCGTGGCATGCTGCTTGGCGAATGCGCCGACTCGCACCGCTACTGCTCGTCCTGCTCGCCGGCTGTGGCTCGATGGCCGAGGCCCAGCTGCCGGACCCCGCCGGTCCGCCGTCGGCGAACGTCGCGGAAGGCGCGCCGAAGCTCGCGACGTGCCGGGATCAGCTCGCCACTCAGTGGCTGGCCGACAAGGCGCAGCTCGCCGTCCTGTGCGGGCGCGAGCGGACCGTCGACGTGTACGACGTGGCCTCCGGCAAGCGCGTCGGCAGCACGGGAGCGGGCATCGGGCCGACCGACCTGGTCAGCGACGGCAAGGACGCGATGTATGTCGTCGACTCCGAGGGCGACGCGCTGCTCGTCTACCGCCGCTCGCCCTTCCAGCTGATCCGTCGCGTCCACATCATCGGCGGACCGTACGCGATCGCGTTCGACCGTGAGCGCTGGGGGCTCGACATCACGCTGTCCGACAAGACGGTCGTGCACTACAAGGCGGGCTGGCGGCCCGTTCTCGAGCGCACGAGGTAGACGACGGCCGACAGCGCGAACAGCGCCGCGGTGAGCAGCAGCCAGCGCGTGCCGTAGCCGTCCCAGGTCAGGCCGGACACGCGGGCGTAGGCGCCTTCCCCCTTGCCGCGGATCGTGCCCCAGAAGACGAGCAGCGTCAGCAGCGAGAGCCCCGCCGGGATGCGGACGTAGTTGATGCGGGTGCCCGGCAGCGCCAGCCGGCCGGCGCGGTCGGCGGCGGAGTACAGCGGCAGCACGATGAAGTCGTGCACGATCACCGCGCCGACGAGCCACAGCACGACGTTCGACGCCGCGCGGAAGTCGAGCACGGTGATCAGGGCCCACGCCGCGAGCGGCAGGAAGATCAGGTGGGCGAGCCAGAGCCTCATGCCTGGAAGGTCATCTCCGCGACCCACTTGGTGTTGTGCACGCCGGGCAGCGCGGGGACGATGATCCGCGCCGGGTAGCCGTGGTCGAGCGAGAGGTCCGCGCCGTTGACCTTGAGCGCGAGCAGCGCATCGTCGGCGGCGATCTGGTCGCGGCCCAGCGACGCCCGGCGCAGCACGCCGGCCTTCTGCAACGACTGCACGAGCACCTGCTGCGCGTTCGGGGCGCCGGCCCGCTTCGCCAGCTCGGACAGGCGCACGCCGGTCCACTCCTGCGTGGTGGTCCAGCCCTCGACGCACGCGATGGGCAGGCGCGCCGTGTGCTGGGGGAGGGCGAGCAGATCCTCACGCGTGAAGGCGGTCACGCGGTCGCCCAGGCGCAGGACGAGCTGGTAGTCCGGCCCGGTCATGTCGGCGGTGATGCCGGCCGCCTTCGCCGTCTTGTTGACCGGGAACCCGCTGTCGCGGCGGGGTGCGAACAGCGCGGTCTTGCGCAGCGGCCCGCCGAGCGACTGGCCCGCGTTGCCGAGCAGCAGGGTGAGGGCGCCGGCTCCGGCGAAGGCGATCACGCCGCGGCGGGAGATCGTCGGCTCGTCCAGGTCCTCGCGGATCGGCTTCATCCACTCGCGGTCCCGGCGCGCCTGGAAGACGACCGGCAGCTTGATGATCACGTGGATCGCGAGCGAGGCCACGAACACGATCGCGCCGTAGTAGTGCGCCACCACGAAGTTGAACTTGAACGGGTACCAGTACTGCGCGTTGGCGACGCCCGTAGCCAGTTGGAAGACGCTGCTGGAGACGAGGAGCGCGATCGAGAGCCGCTCGACCGCCTGCGCGGGGCTCGTCGCCGGCGGCCACACGAACAGCCGCGGGATCACCGACCACAGCTTCGCGAGCAGGAAGGGAATGACCATCAGGCCGACGTTCGTGTGCAGCCCCTGCGTGACGGCGTAGAGGTAGGTCGGCGAGGCCGGCCAGCCCAGGATGAGCGGGAAGTCCTTGTCCGCGGGCACGATCGCGTTGCCCGGCAGGTTCGGCGAGTACGCCATGTGGCTCAGGAAGCCCGTCAGCGCGACGATGCTCGTGAGGACGAGCAGGATCAGCCCGAGGACGCCGGTGAGCCACGGCCCGCGGATCGGCGAGCGGAAGAACCCCGGCTGGAACGGGCCGGGCGGCGCCTTCACGGGCGCCGCCCGAGCGTGACGAAGGTGCGTCCGGACAGCTCCCGCCGGTCCCTCACGCGCAACCCCGCCCGCCCGGCGATCAGCGCCGCATCATCGGCCCCGACCCGCGCCCACCTGAACCACTCCGACACCATGTCCGGCGCCTCGATGCGCACCCGCACGCGCCGCGTCGGGACGCCCGCCGCGTCCGTCTCGACGACGATCACGCCGTCCGGCGCCAGCAGCTCGACCGCCCGCTTGAGCAGCAGCACCGGCGCGCCGCCGATGCCGATGTTGCCGTCCAGCAGCAGGATCGTCCGGTAGCGGCCGGGGACCTCGTCCCACAGCGAGCCGCTGATCGCGGTCGCGCCGCGTTCCCGCGCGAACGCCACCGCCACGGGGGAGAGGTCGACGCCCAGCCCGTGCTTGCCGAGCTCGCGCAGCCGCGCCAGGTGCCGTCCGGGGCCGCAGCCCATGTCGAGCACGGGCGCCTGCACGTCGGCGAGGATCGCGTCGTCGGTGGCGTCGGCGGGCGCCAGCCAGCGGTCCAGCGGCAGCTCCGCGGAGACCCCGTCGGCGCCGCGGATGCGCGCCCGTGGCGCCGGCCCGGAGCCGTCCAGGTGCTGTGCGGCGGAGGCCAGCAGCCGCCCGTAGAGCGCGTCCGCGGGCAGCGCCGCGATCGCCGTCACGCCGCGATCTCCTGCTCGATCGCCGCGTCGGCCAGCGTCGCGGCGAAGCGGCTCTGCGGCGCGAGGGCCGCCACCGCGAGCGCGTCCTCGTACGTGTCGACGTCCAGCAGCGGGCGCAGGATCGCCGGCTCCATGCCCATCGCGCGCATGTGGGCCAACTGCACCTCGCCGGTGTTGTCGCAGCTCATCGGGACGCCGTCGAACACGCGCTCGCTACCGGGCTGCAGGCCGATGCACCACCAACCACCGTCGAGCGCGGCGCCGAACGCCGTGCCGCCGTGGGCGACGGCTCGCAGACCGCGGTCGAGCAGCGCCGGCGTCACCTGCGGCGTGTCCATGCCGACGAGGAACGCGGGGTCGCCGACGTCCTCGAACGCCGCGGCGAGCCGCTCCTCGAGGCCGTCTCCGCGCTGGGCGATGACTTCGAAGCCGGGCGGGAGCCACGGCCCGGGGTCGCCGTCGAGCACGATCACGCGGCGAGCGGCGCCGCGGGCGGTGGCCGCCGCGGCGAGGGTGTCCGTCAAGGCCGCGCGTGCGAGCGCGGCGGCCTGGTCCGGCGTGAACGGCGGGGTGAGACGCGTCTTCACCCGGCCGGGCACCGGTTCCTTGGCGATCACGAGAAGTGCAGGACCCACAGTTCCTCTAGCGTGCCCCGGCCGATCCTGGATCACTCATTCGCGCAAGACCCCCGCCATGTCGCGCACGGCGCGGACCGTGCCCTTCATCGTCCCGGTGACCTTGGACTCGCCGTCGCGCGGGTGATAGGCGACCGGGACCTCGCCGATCCGCCACCCGGCCGACGCCGCGCGCAGGACCATCTCGAGCGGCCAGCCGAAGCGCCGGTCCTGGATGCCGAGCGCGAGCAGCGCTTCGCGGCGGGCCGCCCGCATCGGGCCGATGTCGCGCAGCTTGACCTTCGAGCGCCGGCGCAGCTCGAGCGCGAGCACCGTGTTCGCGACGCGGGCGTGGACCGGCCAGGCGCCGCGGGCGGTCGGCTTGCGGGCGCCGAGCATCAGGTCGAACGCGCCCGCGGTGACGGGATCGGCGACCTTCGGCAGCTCCTGCGGGTCGAACGACGCGTCGCAGTCCATGAAGCACACGAGGTCGGCGGTCGCGGCCGTGAGCCCGGCGAAGCAGGCGGCGCCGAAGCCGGGCGTGGTCTCGCGCACGACCTGCGCGCCGAGCTGCGCGGCGAGCTCCCCGGATCCGTCCGTCGAGTTGTTGTCGACGACGATCGGCGTGTAGCCGGCGGGCATCCGCTCCAGCACCCACGGCAGGGCGTCACGTTCGTCGAGGACCGGGAGGATCACGTCGGGCACGCGGCGGAACGGTATAGCCTGGCGCCGCGTGATCCTCGTGACCGGCGGGGCCGGCTTCATCGGCTCGCACATCGTCGACGCGCTGCTCGAGCGTGGCGTCGAGGTGCGGGTGCTCGACATGCTCTTGGCGGCCGCGCATCGCGAGCGGCCCGACTACCTGGACCCGCGGGCGGAGTTCGTCGAGGCCGACGTGCGCGACCCGGAGACGATCGCCGGCGCGCTGGACGGCGTCTCCGCCGTCTGCCATCAGTCCGCGATGGTCGGCCTCGGGCTGGACCTCGGCGACATCGCCGACTACGTGTCCCACAACGACCTCGCGACCGCCCAAGTGATCCGTGCGCTGGCCCGCAAACCGGTGCCACTCGTGCTCGCCTCGAGCATGGTCGTCTACGGCGAGGGCCGCTACCGCTGCGCCGAGCACGGCGTCGTGCGGCCCGGTCCGCGCGCGCCGGAGGAGCTGGACGCCGGGAACTTCGAGCCGCCCTGCCCGGTCTGCGGGCGCTCGTTGACGGCCGAGGCGGTCCCCGAGGACGCGCCGCTGGATCCGCGCAGCGTCTACGCCGCGACCAAGCTGGCACAGGAGCACCTGGCGAACGCGTACATGCGCGAGACGGGCGCGCCGGTGACGTCGCTGCGGTACCACAACGTCTACGGGCCACGGATGCCGCGCGACACGCCGTACGCGGGCGTCGCCTCGATCTTCCGGTCGTCGCTGGCCGCCGGCAAGGCGCCGCGCGTCTTCGAGGACGGCGGCCAGCGACGCGACTTCGTGCACGTCCGCGACGTCGCCCGCGCGAACGTCCTCGCCCTCGAGACGGGCACGCCTGGCGCCTTCAACGTCTGCAGCGGCACGCCGCGCGGCGTGGGGGACATGGCTGCGGCGCTCGCCCGCGCGACCGATGGCCCCGACCCGGTGGTCACGGGTGAGTGGCGCGGGGGAGACGTGCGGCACGTGTTCGCCTCCGCCGAGAAGGCCCGCACCGAGCTCGGGTTCACGGCCGAGGAGGACTTCGAGGCCGGCATGCGCGAGTTCGCGGAAGCGAAGCTGCGCGCATGACCCGGTTCGCCGTGGTGGGCCACGTCGAGTGGATCGAGTTCGGGCGGTTCAGCCACGTGCCCGAGCCGGGCGAGATCATCGACGCGACCGAGTGGTTCTCCGAGGCCGCGGGCAGCGCGGCGGTGGTCGCGGTGCAGCTCGCGAAGCTGTCCGGCGACGTCGACTTCTTCACCGCGCTGGGCGACGACTGGCGCGGCCGGGCGGCGCGCGAGCGGCTCGAGGCGCTCGGCGTCCGGGTCCACGCGGCGCCGCGTGACGCCATGCAGCGCTGGGGCTTCGTCCACCTCGACGACGACGGCGAGCGCACGATCTCGATCGTCGGCGAGCGCCACGTCCCGCACGGTGCCGACGACGTGCCCTGGGAGCGGATCGACGGCGCCGACGCCGTCTTCGTCTCCGGCGGCGACCACGCCGCGATGCAGCAGGCACGGCGCGGCCGGCTGCTCGTCGCCACGCCCCGCGCGGTGGACACGCTCGCCGGCATCCAGCTCGACGCGCTCGTCGGCTCGGGTAAGGACCGGCTCGAGCAGGTCGACCCCGAGACACTCGACCCGCCGCCGAAGCTGATCATCACCACCGCCGGCAAGGAAGGCGGCACCTGGCACGGCGCCGAGCAGCGTGAGGGCCGCTTCGAGGCCGCCGAGCTGCCCGGCCCGCTGGTCGACGAGTACGGGGCGGGTGACACGTTCGCGGCGGGCGTGACCTACGGCCTGGGTCGCGGCTGGGACCCGGACCGCACCCTCGCCTTCGCCGCCCGCGCGGGCGCCGCGAACCTCACCGGCCGCGGCCCCTACGAGGGCCAGCTCACCTCCGCCGAAAGTTAAACGTCCTGGACGTTTATTTACGCCGCAACCGCCTCGCGGCGGAGGAACAGCGGCGCGTCGTCGACCAGCGTGTGGCGGGCGATCTCGTCCGCCACGAGGCGCGCGTGGTCGCGGTAGAACGGGTCGCCGATCAGCGTGCTGACCGCCTCCGCCAGGCCGTCGGCGCCGTCGAGCGCGAGGCCCGCGCCCAGCTCGGCCACCCGCGCGGCGTTCTGCGGCTGGTCGGCGTAGAGGGGGAGGGCCGCGAGCGGCACGCCCGCCGCCATCGCGCCCAGCGTCGAGGACGACCCGCCGTGGCCGATCATGACGGCCGCCTCGGGCATGACCGCCGACTGCGGCACCCAGCGTTCGACGTGCACGTTGGCCGGGACCGGGCCGAGCGCGGTGGGGTCGACCTCGGTGCCGAGCGTCATCAGCACGCGGACGTCGAGGCCGCCCAGCGCCTCCGCCGCCTCCCGGTAGAGGTCCGGGTAGAAGCCGTTGCCGGCCGCCGTGGAGCCGAAGGACAGGTAGACGAGCGGCGCGCGCGAGCCCGCCCACCAGTCGTGGAGCACGGCCTCGCGACGCGGCCGGACGCGGAAGCGGATCGCGTTCGGGCGCGGGTCGAACGACGCCGGCGACAGCGTGAGGAACGGCTCCGCGCTCGCGACCGCCGCGCCCAGATAGCACTCGACGCGCCACACGGGCAACCCGAGCAGCGCCCCGACCCGAGCCGTCGCGTGCTCCTCGGTCTCGTGCAGCAGCACGTCCGGCCGCATCCGCCGGGCCAGCGCCAGCAGTCCCGGGAAGGCGTGGTCGGCGTACAGGCCTCCGAAGAGCTCCCCGCGCACGATCCGGTTCTGCTCGTCCGGGTCGCGGCTTGCCTGCACGCGCGCCCAGACGGGGTCGAGCAGCTCGTCCGGCGGGAGGTCGAAGCCCGCGAACGGGAGCCCCGCGCGGGCCACGTGCTCCCACGCGGCGTGCGGGGCGGCGAGCAGGACCTCGTGACCGGCCCGCTTGCAGGCGAGCGCGAACGGGACCAGCGGCGCGATGTGAGCGGCGCCGCGCGTGCTGGCGAAGAGAAAGCGCATGCCCGGCAGGACGCCGGGCCCGGCGTGGCTATTCCCGCTCTAGAAGTAGAAGCCGAGGTACGCGCCCAGCGGTGCGGCGAAGAACACGATGAAGACGATCAGCCAGAGCCAGTTGCGGTTCAGCGACCCGCCGTTGCTCAGCGCCGAGAACCACGAGCCGGCGCGGTTGGCGGCGCTCGGACCGGTATCCCAGCGCTTGGTGTCCAGGTCCGCGCCGCACACGGCGCAGCCCGCCGCGAAGGGGCTCACGGGCTCTTTGCAGTTGGGGCAGCGACTCCGGTCAGCCATCACTCACGATTATGGCGCGTCCGTGTCAGGCCTGAATAAGACGTTCGTCTAACGGTGCGGGCCGCGCGACGGAGCGCGCGTCGGCTCACGGTGCGGACGGTCACGCCGCGTGGTGAGCGGCGCACCCCGACGATCGCCCTCGTGCCCGCGCCGGCGCGCGTGCCACGGCTTGGACTCCGGAAGCGGCAGCTTCAGGCCGCCCGGGCCGGTCGGCTTCTCGGGCTCGCGGTCGTCGTCCTTCCCGCGGCGGAAGTCGTCTCCGTCGTCATCGTCGTCGTCGCGCAGCCGGAAGAACCACACCAGCCACACGACTAGGGCTCCGATGTCGAAGACACGGAGACCGACCATGAAGATCCAGCCCTCCAACGTCACGAGGCATCAAACGTTAAGCCAGCGACGAAGCGGCTGCAAGGTCAGTCGGCGAGCCAGTGCTCGATCAGACGTCGGGCGATCGCCAGACGGGGAGGAAGCGCCAGCTCGCCGCCCGGATCTCCCGGGCTGCCCCAGTTGTCCGATTCGGCCTGCGCGGCGGCGTGCTCGAGCTCGGAACGCGTGAACCAGCGCACATCCTGCAGCTCCTCGTCGCCGATGGTCGGCTCGCCGCCCTCGTAGGTCGCGGTGAAGCCGAGCATCAGGCTCGCGGGGAACGGCCACGGCTGCGAGGAGATGTACGAGACGGTCCCGACGCGGACACCGGCCTCCTCGAGCACCTCGCGCGCGACGGCCTCCTCCAGCGACTCGCCCGGCTCGACGAAGCCCGCGAGCGCCGAGTAGCGCCCGGTCGGCCACGCGGCCTGGCGGCCCAGCAGCAGCCGGTCGCCGTCCTCGACGAGCATGATCACCACCGGGTCGGTGCGCGGGTGGTGCTCGGTGCCGCAGTTCGGGCACACCCGCGTCAGCCCGCCCTCGGTGAGGTCGGACGCGTGCCCGCACGCGCTGCAGTAGCGGTGCCGGCGGTGCCAGTTCAGCAGCGCGGCCGTGTAGGCGGCCAGCCCGCCGTCGGCCCGCGAGAGCCGGGCGGCGGCTTGGCGTAGCGGCACGCGGTCGCCGGACGCGTTCACGGGCGGCTCGCCGCGCACGCCGCCGCTGCCGACCATCGGCACGCGGCCGTCGCGCGCCGGCTCCTCGTCGAACGCGAACACGGGGCCGGCCTCGTCCAGGCCGAGCAGGAGCGGCGTCTGACCGCCGTTGAGCTCGCTCAGCGCGACGAGCTCGAGGCGCCCGTCGGCGATCCGGAACCCCCGATCGCCCGCGACGACCGCGCGGGCGCCAGGATGCTCGAGCTGGGCGGCCAGCCAGGCTTCGTCACGGCGGCGGGAATCGCCGACGCGGTCGAGCGCGGCTCCCGTGAAGGCGTTCTGCAAGGGCTAGGAGTCCTCGAGACGGAAGCCGATCTTGAGCGTCACCTGGTAGTGCGTGGCGCCCTCGACGAGCGCGCCGCGGATCTCGGTGACCTCGAACCAGTCGATGTTGCGCAGCGTCTCGCCGGCCTTCGACAGCGCGCGGTCGATGGCGGGCTGGACGCCGTCGGGCGAGGTGCCCGTGATCTCGACGCTCTTGTAGACGTGGTCGCTCATGACGGGCGGTGATACCAGGGGTCGCCGTCCAATGCGTCCTGGAGGGCCGCCTTGCCCGATTTCATGACCGGCTCGCCGTGCGTGACGAGCGCGTGCTCGAAGTCGATGTCGAGCAGGCGCGCGAGTCCGGGCGCGGCCGTCTTGCGGAACCAGGCGCGGCGGTCGTCGGTGATCGGGTCGCTCATCCAGTAGCGCAGGCCGCCTTCGACGCCGACGATGCGGTCGCCGAACACGAGCGCCCTGGTCCCGGGCAGCTCGAGCGGACGCTCCTTGCCGCGGCTGAGCTTGTGCATGGTCAGGCCGAGCGGGAGGTCCTCGTCGCCGTGCACCGGCGTGCCCGCGGGCAGCCGCTTGGCGATGTCCGGATGGCCGACCAGCGTCCCGCCCCAGCGCTCGAGCGCCTCGACGCAGCTGCGCACGTGGTAGGGGATCGTGACCGCGATCACCACCTCGCCGCGGACGAGCGGGTCGAGCTCGGCCGCCACCTCGTCGTCGAGCAGCGGGTCGACGAGCACGGTCGCGTCGCCCTCGTGGACCAGGTAGGCGCCGACCTTGGAGCCGAACTCGCCCGGATGCCACTCAGGGTGCCGCAGCTCCCAGCGGTGGATGCCCGGCGCGAGCACCTGGATCATGCGGGTACCTCGTCCGGGACCTCGTCGAGGACGCCGAGCAGCTCGCCGACGCGGCACACGAGCAGGCGCTCCTCGTCGACCTCCACCCACGCGCCCGCGCTGGCGGGGAAGACGACGTGGTCGCCGGGCTTGACCGGCATCCCGATGCCCGCCCCCTCCCACCAGTCCAGGCCAGGGCCGATCGCCAGCACGATCCCGTGCTGGGGCGGCGGCTCGTGCGTCCCGGCGGGGACGAGCAGGCCGGACTGGCGGATGCGGTCGGGCTCGAGTTCCTTGACGACGACGCGGTCGAAGAGGGGACGCAGGAAGTGGCGCACGGGGCCTCAGCCTAGGAGGGCGGTGGCATGTGCAGCCGCAGGTCGTCCCCGGCGAGCGCGACATGGCGACCGGCGAGGCCGAGGTACGCGAACGGGCTGGTGGCCGGGATCTGCAGCTCCACCAGGGCCGGCGCCGCCTTGATCCGCGCGCGGCCGATCGTCTGGCCGGCGCTGCTCGTGATCGGCGTCGGGATCACGATCGGGAGGAACCCCGGGCGGCGGCGGACCTTCGCCTGCAGGAGCGTGGTGTCGCCCTGGCGGGCGGTGAACGACGAGCGCTCGTAGGTGAACGTCGCCAGCTCCTTCGGCAGGCCCCAGATCTCGTGCCCGCCGCTCATCGACTGCGGGTCGTCGACGTAGATGTGGCTGACGACCATCCCCTTCGTGGTCGCGTGGCTGAAGACGATCAGCTCGCGGTAGACGAGCGTGCCGCTCGTGTAGTCGGCGAGCATGACGCCGCCGACCTGCCGGCCCGCGGTGAAGGCGGGCACGATGACGAGCTCACCGTTGAGCTGCCAGGGCGCGGGAGGATGCGGCACGGCGGTAGACGACCTCCAGGATCACGATCGCGACGGCGATCGGCACCGTCGCGGGGAGCGTATTGAAGTGCAGGAACAGCAGGTCCCACAGGCAGCAGAGGACGAAGACGAGCAGCGCGGCCGGGGCCTGCCGCCGCCCCTCGACCGCGAGGATGCCGCCGAGCAGGCCGGCCACGAACACGTCCCCGTAGCCCATCCGGGCCCACGTCACGTCGAGGAACTGCAGCTGCGGGAGCCCGGGGGCGGGCACGGCGGCGTTGAGCGTCGCGTTCGGCCCCTGCAGCTGATTGCCGAACACGAGGATGAAGTCGATCACCGCCATCGCGATGATGCCGAGCTTCAGCGGCGTCGCGGGCACGAGGCCCGCGAGCAGGCGGCCGAGCGTGATGCAGCTCAGCGCGGTCAGGAAGGCGGCGGCACCTTCGCCGGTGGGGGAGTCGACATCCAGCAGCGCGACCACGAAGGCGGCGACCGCGAGCAGCGCGTAGACGGGCTTCGCACCGCGCATCGCCCAGCCCAGCGCGAGCAGCGCGCCCGGCGGCACGAGCAGCAGGGCGAACCACGTGAGGCCGTCGGCGACCTCCGGGACGAGCGCGATCGCGGCGACGACGAGGGCGATGCTGACCGGCGCGATCAGCGCCCACAGCTTGGTCTTGAAGCGGTGCAGCCAGGACGGGATCCCGGCGCCGGGGGTCAGCACCAGCAGCGCCTGCGTGGCGTTGAGGATGCCGATGCCGATCATGAACTCGCGGCTCACAGCGCTCAAAGCTGACAGGATCGGCGGCGTGAGCTACCCCATCTGCGTCACGTGCGGGGTCCAGTACGGCGCCGCGGTGTCCGCGTGCCCCGTGTGCGAGGACGCGCGCCAGTACGTCCCGGTGGGCGGGCAGGAGTGGACGTCGCTGGAGGCGCTGCGCGCTTCCCACGCCAACGAGATCCGCGACGACCACGGGCTCGTGGGGATCGGGACGACACCGAAGTTCGGCATCGGCCAGCGTGCGCTGCTCGTGGAGGACGTGCTCTGGGACTGCGTCACGCTCCTCGACGACGACACCGCCGCGCAGGTCGGCTCCCTGCGCGCGATCGCGATCTCGCACCCGCACTACTACTCGTCGATGGTCGAGTGGGCGCGGGCGTTCGACTGCCCGGTCCTGCTCCACGAGGCCGACCGCCAGTGGGTGATGCGGCCCGACGCGGCGATCGAGTACTGGTCGGGCGACACATACGACCTCGGCCGGGGCATGACGCTGATCCGTTGCGGCGGGCACTTCGCGGGCGGCACCGTGCTGCACCGGGGGACGGACCTGCTGACCGGCGACATCGTCCAGGTCATCCCGGACCGCGAGTGGGTCGCGTTCATGTACTCGTTCCCGAACTTCATCCCGCTCCCGGGCTCGTCCGTGCAGGCCGTGGGCGCCGCGCTGGAGCCGTTCGCGTTCGAGCGGATCCACGGCGCGTGGTGGGGAGCCGTCATCGAAGCCGACGGGAGCAATATCGTCCGCCGTTCCGTTGAGCGGTATCTCGCCGCGCTGGACGGGAATCTGATGTGAGGACCCGCACTTGGGGGTAATGGAGAAGACATGGCTGTCCTGGAACTTGTGAGCTCGAGCCCCGATTGGATGGGCGCCCTGACCGTCGCCCTGACCCGGCCGGCCGGCGTGCCCGAGCGCCGTACGGGCGAGGATCCGTGGGCGCCGGGCGCCGCTCGTGCCGAGCGCCCCCGCCGCATCTCGGACGACCTCGCGTGGCTGCGCCAGGCCTTCGACGAGCCGGGCGAGCATGGTCTGAAGACCATGGACGACACGGCCGCCGTCGCCGCCTGGGAGACCGACCACGAGGCGCAGGAGCGCCTCGGCCGCCTGCGCGACCGCCGCGTCCTCGAGGCCGCCGGCTTCCTCCTGCACGAGGAAGAGCGGATCGCGGTTTAGATACCCCTCGGGGGTTCCGGTAGACTGGCGGTATGGCCGAACGCGGCTACACCGCCACCAAAGATCAGTTGAACACGCGGCTCGCGCGGATCGAGGGTCAGGTCCGCGGCGTCGCCCGCATGGTCGAAGACGACCGCTACTGCATCGACGTCCTGACGCAGATCAGCGCCATCCAGGCAGCCTTGGACAAGGTCGCCCTCGGGCTGCTCGACAGCCACACGCGTCACTGCCTGGTGGGCGGCGCCTCCGAGGAGGCGTCCGCCGACGAGCTCATGGCCGCGGTCGGCCGGCTCATGCGCCGCGGGTGAGGTAATGGCCGACGTGGCCGTCGATCCCGTCGATATCCACCGCCTCACGGCGGACGAGTACCACCTCGAGCGTGACGGTGATCGTCCGTATCACGCCGCTACGGCCGCGCTGGTGGTGGAAGTCGCCGTCTCATCCCAGACGCGGGACTTGAAGATCAAGCCTCGGCTCTACGCCGCGGCCGGCGCGCCCGTCTACTGGGTCATCGACCTTGATGGCGGCCGTGCCGTCCAGCATTCGGAGCCGTCGGGCGATACGTACGGCCGTGTCGAGATCGTCAACGAGCTCACCGCGCCACACCTGGGCGTGAGGATCGCGGTCGCCGACGTGCTGGCTAACGCGCGGTAGCGGCGCCCGCGTCGATCAGGCCCGCGCCGTAGAGCTCGTCCGGGCCGGGCGTGCCGAGGTCGCGCGCGGTGGCCTTCAGGCGCTGCTCGATCTGGTCGGGCGTCGGCTTCGGCCCGAGGACGCCGGACGCGATGATCAGCGCGGCGGTGGCCGAGACGTGCGGTGTGGCCATCGAGGTGCCGATGTAGTCCGTCGGGTAGCCGAAGGTCTGGCGCCGCTTGTTGGTGAGCGTGAGCTGGTAGATCGGGCGGCCCTGCGGGCCGTTCGGCGTGCACTGCGGCTGGTCGGGCAGCGCCGCGTCCTTGCCGCCGCCGGGCGCGACGACGTCCAGGCCGGGGCCGTGGTTGGAGTACTCGGCGAGGCAGCCGTGCTCGGTGACGGCGCCGACGCTGATGACGCCCGGGAGCGCGGCGGGGTAGCCGACGCGCTGGAGCTCGCCGTTGCCGGACGCGGCGACGACCGTCACGTTGTTGGCGCGCGCGTAGCGGACGGCGGCGGCGATCCGCGGGACCTGCGTCGCCGACGTGGTCGCCGAGCCGAACTCGAACGACAGGTTGATGATCTGCGCGCCCTGCTTGACGGCGTAGCGGATGCCGGCGGTGATCGTGTCCTCGTCGCCCTCGCCGCGGGAGTTGAGGACCTTGACCGGGATGATCGTCGCGCCGTAGGCGAGGCCGGTGAGGGCGACGCCGTTGTTGGTGGACTCCGCGATCGTGCTGATCACGTGCGTTCCGTGGCCGTAGTCGTCGTTCGGGTACGGGTCGCGACCCTCGCACGCGTTGATGCCGCTGCTCGTGCGCGCGCAGAAGTCGTAGCCCTTCGCGAAGCGGATCTTCTTCAGGTCCGGCGACTTCTTGAAGCGCCCGCGCGTCTCATAGGCGACGCCGCTGTCGAGCACCGCGATCGTCACGCCCTTGCCACCCGGCCGGCCCGCCGCGAACAGGTTGTCCCACGCACGCGGCGCGTCGACGCCCGTGCCCGGGAGGAAGTTCCACTGGTCGGCCTGCCAGCCGAACCCGCCGATGCCCTTGTCGTCCGGGATCCACGCGTGCGCGGTCGCGGGGAAGAGCAGGATCGCCGCGATGAGGAGGGCGAGAGGTGTGCGCACGGGACGCATGAGGGTACTGGTGCGCCGTGCGCCCATTCGATGCGGACCGCCCCCCCCGCTCAGTCATGTCGATGACCCGCAACCGGGTTCATTGCGCCGTCCGATCGCTTAGGCTGCGGGCAATGCGAACCATCGACGTCGCCCGATCGGCGTAGGTCTTGGCCGAGCGCGTCGAGGAGCTCGCCCCGCCCGAGGCTACCGCGAAGGCGCCGGAGGCGCCCGCCCAAGCCCCGTCCCTGGCGATGCCCGCCGCGGGCGAGCTGTCGCCGGCGGCGCTGATGGCGATGCAGCAGGGCATGGGCAACGCGGCCGTGTCCGCGATGATCCGCGGCCGCCGCGAGTCGTCCGGTTCGTTCAGCGCGCTCGCGGGCGCCGCGAGCGCGTCCGGCGCCGACATGGCCTGGCCGCCGCCGAGCCTGACGGGCCGCCCGGCCGCGAACGGCGCGACGGCTGAGTCGGCCGCGCCGGCGGGTGTCAACGGAGCCGCCGGTGCCGCGGCCGCTTCGCCGGAGGCCGCCGCGCTGGCGGGTGCCAACGGAGCCGCCGCCGCAACGCCGGAGACCGCCGCGCTGGCGGGTGCCAACGGAGCCGCCGCCGCAACGCCGGAGACCGCCGCGCTGGCGGGTGCCAACGGTGCCGCCGCCGCTTCGCCGGAGGCCGCCGCGCTGGCGGGTGCCAACGGAGCCGCCGCCGCTACGCCCGACGCCGCCGCGCTCGCCGGGGCCGCACCCGCCGCGCTTGCGGGCGCCGCCGGTGCCGCTTCGCCCGAGGGCGTCGCGTCCGCGGGGGCCAACGGCGGTGCCGCCGCGCCGGCCAAGGACGAGGCCGCGAAGGAGGCCGAAGCGCCTGCGCCCGCCGAGGCCGCCGGCAAGGAGGCCGAGGGCTCGAAGGAAGCTGACGACGCGGCCCAGGCCGCCGGGCCGGGCGTCGAGGAGCAGGAGGAGACGGCGGTCGCCGCGCCGGGCACCGAGGCCGAGGGCGCCGACCCCGCCACGGAGGGCGACGCCGTGTTCAACCAGGCCACGGGCGGCGAGACGACCGAGGAGTCGATCGAGGAAGACCCGATCGAGACCGAGGACGGCGCCGAGGCCGAGGCAGAGGCCGAGCCCGCGCGGCCGAAGGCCAAGCCGCCCGCCGACGCCGGGAAGACCGGTCCGGCCGCGCCCGCCGCCGAGGTCGCCGCGCCGGCCGCCGCCGCGGGGCCGGTCGGTCAGGCCGCGCCGGCGAGCGTCTCGGCCGCGGGACCCGCGGTCGGAGCCGCCGAGCCCGCCGCCGCGGCGCCGGAGGCCGCGGGGGGAGAGGCTGCCGCCGCGCCGGCCACAGCCGCACCCGAAGGCGCTGGGCCTGAGGCCGCCGCGCCCGAGAGCGCCGCGCCCGACGCTGTCGCGCCTGAGAGCGCCGCGCCCGAGACCGCCGCGCCGGGAGCCGCCGCGCCCGAGGCCGCCGTCGATGCGGGCGCCGCCGTGGACGCCGGCGCCGCCGCCGACGTCTCCGGCCCCGCCGAAGCGGCCGGACCTGAAGCCGCAAGCGCGGACGCCGCCGGGCCCGAAGCCGCCGGCCCCGACGCCGCAGGTGCGGGCGCCGCGGGTCCTGAGGCTCCAGGCGCAGGCGCCGCGGGCCCTGAGGCCGCAGGCGTGGGCGCCGCCGGACCCGAGGCCGCTGCCGCAGCCGGGCCCGAAGCTGCCGGCCCCGACTCCGCAGGCGCCGAGGCCGTCAACGCCGAAGCGGCTGGCCCCGGAGCCGCGGGCGCCGCGACCGCGACCGCCGACGCTGGAGCCGCAGGCCCGACAGCGGCCGGTCCCGAAGCCGCAGGCGCTCGCCCCGAGGCCGCCGCAGCGGAAGTCGTCGGCGCCGCGGCCGCCGGGCCTGAGGCCGCGGACAAGGAAGACGGCCCGGACGCGGCCGCCGACGGACCCGTCGCGGCCGGTCCCGAGGCCGAAGGGCCGGAGGGCGAAGAAGAGGCTGAAGCCGTGCCGAGCGCCGCGGCGCCCGCGCCGTACACCGGCCCCGCCGAGATCCCGGACGTCTCCCAGCTCGAGGAGCTCGACGACTTCGAGCCCAAGGAGGAAGCGGAGGAGCAGCCCCAGCAGCAGGGGGCCGGGGCGGCCGCGGCGGAGCCCGAAGCCGCCGAGGCCGGGGCCGGAGCCGCGGCCGCCGCCGCCCGCCGCGAGGAGATCAAGCGCGAGCGCGAGGAGCGCAAGCGGTCGATCAAGGAAGGTCGCAAATCGGTTCTCGCCGCGATCGGGGACTCGCTCGAGCAGGAGCGCCAGCGGATCAAGTCGGCCGCGCAGAAGGCGTCCGCCGCGATCAGCGGGACGATCGCCAAGCAGTCCGCGGCCGTCACGGCCGCCAGCGGCACCCAGTCGGGCGCGATCCGCTCGGCCGTCGCGGGCGCCCAGGCGAAGGTGTCAGCCGGCGTCTCCGCCGCCAAGGGCAAGGTCTCGAGCGCGGGCGCGTCCGCCAAGAGCGCGGTCAAGGCGGGGGAGACCGGCGCGAAGGGCAAGGCCCGGACCGCGGTCAACACGTCAGCGCAGGAGGCCAACCAGGCGGGTTCGCAAGCTTCGGCCAAGGGCAAGGCGGCCGTCAGCGCGACGCAGAGCAAGGTCCAGGGGGACATAAACTCGGCGGCGGGCGCGGTCTCCAGCCAGGCCGGCAGCGGCGGTGGGGGATCCAACGAGGCGGCCGCGAAGGGCAACGCCGAAGTCGCCTCGCGCGTCTCCGGGGACACCGCCTCCGACGTCAAGTCCCAGGGCGCCCAGGCCGTCAGCGGCGTGCAGGCCGAGGGCAGCAAGGTCGGCCAGGCGTTCACCGAGAAGGGCAAGGAGGCGGCCGACGGCATCAAGCAGGTGCTGCCGGAAGCCGTCGACGGCATCGGCCAGATCGGCCAGCAGGCGTCCGAGGGCGTCCAGCAGGCCGTCACCGGCGGCCAGTCCGCGCTCGCGAAGCTGCAGGCGAGCGCGAAGTCCGGGCTCGCACAGCAGCAGTCCGCGGGCATGGCGCAGATCGCCGGCACCGCGCGCGCGGCCAAGAGCGGGATCGCGCAGGCCGGTCAGGCCGCCAAGACCGCGCTCAGCCAGCAGAGCGCCGCCGCGTCCAAGCAGCTCGGCGAGGCCGCGAGCAAGCTCAAGGGGATGGTCCGCAAAGCGGAGATCACGCGCGACGACGCGCCTGAGGTCTCGCAGGACGTTCGCCGTGAGATGAAGCAGGGCAGCTCGGCGGCGATCGTCGCGGGCGGCAAGGTCGCCAAGCAGGCCAGCCAGGGCGCGACCGGCGCCGCGAAGGGCGCCGCGAAGGCGATGGGCGCGGCCGCCAAGAGCACGTCCAGCGGCGCGAACCAGGCCGCGGCGAGCGCGTCAGCGGGCGCGAGCAACACCGCGAGCAGCATCGGCACGAAGGTCGGCCAGGCGGCGAAGTCGTCGGTCACGTCGATGAACGGCGCGGTGACGAAGCTCTCGGGCAAGCTCAAGGGCGCCGTCGGCAAGGTCAAGGGCAAGATGGACCAGGGCCTGTCGGACACCAAGGGCAAGATGGACCAGCACGCCGGGAAGATCGCCGGCAAGGCCAACGAAGCGCCCGCCAAGACGTCCGGCAAGATCTCCGAGGGCAAGGCGAAGGTCAACGCGGAGGCGTCGAAGGAGCCCGAGAAGGACGACAGCCTCTGGGGCAAGGTCAAGAGCGCGGCCAAGTGGGTGGCCGAGAAGCTCAAGGCCGCGTTCGAGTTCGTCACCAAGCTGCTCACGGACCCGGGCTTCTGGGTCAGCCTCGTGGTCGGCATCGCGATCGCGGCGTTCGTCGTCGCGACGTTCGGCTCCGGCCTCGCCGTGCTGGCCATCGCGGGCGTCGTGGCCGGCGCGATCTCCGGTGCGGTCGGCCAGATCGTCTCCAACGTCGCCGCAGGCCGCAAGTGGAACGAGGGCGTGCTGCAGGCGGCCGCGTTCGGCGCCGCGGGCGGCCTGATCTTCGGCCCGCTCGGCGGCAAGGTCGCGGGCGCGGCGATGTCGCGGATCGCGTCCAGCGCGGGCGGCCGGATGGCCAGCAGCGCCGCGAGCCGGATCGCCAGCAGCGCGGCCGGCCGGACGGTCGCCGCGGTGTCGCGCTCGATCAGCCGCGGGTTCAGCCGCCTCGGGTCGTCCAAGCTCGGCTCGCTGATGAAGACGGGCGCCCAGAAGGGCGTGCGCGCGGTCGAGGAGCTCGGGTCGAAGGCGGGCGCGTACACGCGCTGGCAGGCCAAGCGGCTCGCCAGCAAGCTCGGTGGTGGCGGCGGCTCGCGCGGCGCGGTCGACGACGCGTTCCGCGCCCGGCCGATCCGCACGCTGCGCCAGGACAACAACTTCCGCAACAAGTTCAACGAGAAGGGCCGGCCGAAGTCGAGCATCGACGAGAACGGCAACCTCGTCCCGAACGACCCGAACGGCTCGATCACGCCGCTCGAGCACGTGCTCGCGACCAAGGGCAAGAAGGACGTCAGCCAGTACACGTCGCTGATGTCCCGCGACAGCGCGACCAAGCCCAAGTACTACGGCTCGAACGAGATCTCGATCGACGCCGAGCGGCTCGCGCGCGACATCGCGTCCGGCAAGGTCCGTGGCGCCGGCGTCCTCACGCCGGACGACATCCAGGCCGCCTTCCGCGACGACATCGCCAAGCTGGCGCCGGACATCGACATCGACGCCGCGATCGCCGGCGGCCCCGACTCGATCGCCGACGCGATCGCCGCCTCGGGCCTGTCGAACAAGGTCAAGGGCAAGGTCGAGCGCCGCCTGACCGCGCTGTTCTTCAACACGCGCGACGGCGAGTGGCTGGTCTCCGGCGTCGTGCCGAGCGAGTACATCACCCACGGCGGGCACACGGTGCCCGGAGCGGCCGGCGGGGCCGCCGGCTCCAGCGCGGCGAACGACGAGAAGTGACCAGCGACCAGCTCTTCCACACGGACGGCGACGGCGAGTCGGCGACGTTCGCGGACGTGATCGACGAGGGCCTCGAAGGCGATCTCGACGACCGCATCCCGGCGCTGCGCGCGCTGCTGGCCGACGGCACGGACGACGAGCGCCGCAACGCGGGCCTCATGCTCGCGTCCTGGGGGGACGAGGCCGGGCTGCGCGCGTTGATCGGCTGGGCGCAGACGCCGGCCGAGGCACCGGAGGAGCTCGCCGACGCGCTGCGCACGGCGCGGCTCAGCTCGCGCGCGGAGGCGTCCGAGCCGCTGCGGGCGGATGCGTACCGGGCGCTGCTCGCCCTGGCCGCGGATGCCGACCTGGGACGCGAGCTTGGGTACGCGCTCGTGGCCGACGCGACCGTCCGCCCACACGTGGCCGACGAGCTCGCCACGGCGGTCGAACGCGCGGTCGAGCGGCTGGAGGACGGCGACGAGCCGGACTTCGACCTGCCGACGCAGGCCGCGGGGCTGCTCGTGGCGCTGGCCAAGCAGTCCGATGACGCCGCCGCGGGCCTCGCGGAACGGCTCCTGGAGCTCGCGCCGAAGGACCCACGCGTGCTGCGCGAGCTGATCGACGCCATGGGCGCCGGCTCGGGCGAGGCGACGCTGGCGGTGCTGCGCCGCATCGCCAAGGTCAAGGCCGTCCGCGACGACGCGGACGCCGCGCTCGCCCGTCGCGCCCGACGCTGACACGCAGCGCACCTCGGTTGCGTAAGTTGCGTAAGTTGCGGACCCGCGCTACGCTGGAGGGGTCATGGCCGCCATCCGCACGCCCGAAGCCGACCGCCTCGCCGCCGAGCTGGCCAAGCGTCTCGGCGACAAGCCGCTGACGGCGCGCGAGCTCGCCGCCCAGCTCGTCGCCACCGATAGCCCGGCGGAGCTGCTCGACGCGTTCGACGACGCGCTCGCGCGTGCGGCGGACATCGAGGAGCAGCCGCTCGACGAGGCGCTGTGGGGCCCGGCGCCGACGGCCCAGGCGCTCGCGCAGGCGCGGCGCGTCAAGCAGCGCGCCCAGGACGAGGCGCTCGTCGGCGTGCTGGCCGAGGCGCTCTCGCGGGCGCAGGCGGCCGCGGTGCTCGGCATCAGCCCGCAGGCGGTGTCCAAGCGCCATGCCGGCGGCGCACTGGTCGCGCTCTCACGCGGGCGCGAGTTGTACTTCCCGGCGTGGCAGTTCGCCGACGGCGCCGCGCTGCCCGGTCTCGCGGACGTGATCGCCGCCTATCCGGGCAGTCCGCTGGCGTTGTCCACCTGGGCCGTGACGTCGAACGCCGACCTCGACCGCGCGACGCCCGCGCAGATGCTCGCCCGCCGTGGCGGCGTCGAGCGGGTGCTCGAGGCGATCGAAGCCATCAGCGCGGCCGCGTGGTAACGCCGCTCCGCGATCCTCCGGCGTACCTGCCGGACGATCCGCCGAAGCGCACCTGGCCCGAGTCCGAGCCGATGCTGCGCGTCTATCACGAGCATCCGACCCGCGACGGCCTCGCGCCGCGCACGTTCGGGCCGCTGGCCCGGTTCGACCCGCACGTCCGTGATCGCCATCAACGCCCGCGCGAGGACCCGAACGGGCGCGGTGTCCTGTACCTGGCGCGGGACCTGGAGACCGCGCTCGCCGAGGCGTTCCCGGGTCAGTGGCCGGAGGTCCGCGTCTGCCCGCAGGCGCGCGCGAGCTGGCTGCGGCCGACCAAGCCGATCCGGATGCTGGACCTGACCGGCAACGGCGCGATGGCGATCGGCGCGGTCGGCACGATCGCCTGGGGCGACGAACCGCGGCGGCGCACGCAGCGCTGGGGTCGCCGGATCTACGAGCAGTTCCCGATGCTCGACGGGATCTTCTACAACGGCGCGCACCAGGGCGGCGAGTCGGTCGCGCTGTGGGACCGCGCGCCGGCGCTCGAGCTGCAGCCGGGTGGCGACAGCCAGCTGTGGGCGATCTGGCCGCACGTGGTCGTCGCACTGGCCAAGCAGGGCCGGTATCCGCGGCGGATCGACGCCTGTCCGACCTGTCTCCGTTACAAGTTCACATAACGTCGATTAGCGAGCATTGAAGACGGAGCGGCGCCGGGTGGAGGGCGCTGTTCTAGGCTGCGTCCCATGCTGCTCCGTCGTGCCGCGCTGCTCGCGTTGACCGCCGTCTGCTTGCCCGTCCCCGTCGCCGCCGCGCAGGCGCCGAAGGGCGACTGGACCTTCATCCGCGCAGACGGCTACCGTCATTACGCGTGCCGGGACAAGGTCAAGAACGACTGGGTCGTGCGGACCGCGACGTCTTGGGGCAACCGTCGCGACGACGTCGAGAAGTACGAGCTGCAGACCTACACGGCGCTCGCGCGTGGGTCGGACGACAACGTGCCCGAGCAGGCCAACGGCAAGACCTGGAGCGGCGGCTACGCCCGGACCGTGCTGCGCGACGCGCGGCTCACGGACCGCCTGTGGATGCAGATCGCGGTCTACGGGCCGGCCGAGCCGTGGTCGGACGGGTTCACCGTCAGGCGCCTGAAGCGCTGCTGACGTTCCTGGGCTGACCACCCGGTCCAGTCGGGCGGCCGCGCTGCCGATAACCGGGGTGTGACCACGAAGCTCCGCAGCACCGCGATCGCCCTCGCCGTCTCGCTCGCCGCCGTCCCGGTCGTCGCCGCTCCCGCCGACGCCGCGTCCAAGGCCAAGGCCAAGCCGGCCGCGGCCAAGACCGCCAAGCAGCGCGCCGCCGCGAAGCGCAAGGTCACCAAGGCCAAGACCTCGGCGAAGCCCGCCGCGGTCGAGACCGTGCCGGCCACGTCCACCGCGGCGCCCGCGCCGGAGCCGGCCGCCGTGCCCGCCCCGGCGGTCACGTCGGTGATCAGCATCGGCGGCTTCGTCTTCTACAACGTCTCCTACGCCGACGCCGCCGCGCAGTACGAGGCCCTGATCGCCTCCGGCGTCACCCCGCCGCCGCCGGTCACGTCGATCTCGGTCACCACGACCGTCGGCAACTAGCTCACACAGCGGGCGAGCTTCTCGACGTCGCCCTTCGCGCGCTTCACGCAGCGCATCTGGCGGTACGCCTTGCGCAGCTGCGGTGACGGCGCGGGCTGCGGCACCGTGAGCCGGCGGACGCGCTGCGGCAGCGTCCTGATGCTGTCGGGGATGCGCACCATCCGGCCGGAGAGGTCGAGGTTGTTCGCCGGCCGGTCGCGATGTTGGAACGCCTTCGCGAGGGCGACGAACTGCGCGTCCGAGAGCGAGTCGTCGCGCACGTCGCGCGGAAGCAGCTCGTGCACCGCCTTGATCGACGCGCCTTTCCCGACCAGCGACCGGTCGCGGAAGACGAGCTCGAGCACCGCCGGTCCGCGACCCGTGTCCACGTGCACCTCGGCGACGAGGTTCGACCGCGTGCGCTTGTTCCGGCCCATCCGGGTCGTCTTGCGCTGACGGCGGACGTCGAGGACGCGCGCGCCACGCACGCCCTCGTAGTAGTCGCGAACGCCTTGGACGTAGGGCGCCCCGCCGTCCGGCGCCCTACCTGCATCGCCGTGGACCAGCGCACTCGCGAACTGCTCCGCGCTGCGCTCGCCGGCGGCCTCCCCGCGCCCCAGGATCCAGAACACCAGCACGGCGATGGCGCCGGTCAGCGCGAGGGTGCCGCCAAGGATGGTCACCAGCTTCAGGTTCATGCGGCGAGAGACTGCCGCAGCGGGTCCGCCCGGTCAGTGCGGAGAACTGGCGGGCGCCGTGCGAGTGGCCGCCCCGGGCCGACGGGCAGGCACCCGTAATGGTGATCGAGCGCGCCGTCGAGTCACAACTTCAGGATGTGGAATGACAACCGACAGGTGTTGGATGACAGATTCTGACATCTGTAATCTGGCGGTCATGACCACTCGCCAACTCGGGACGACCGGTCCCACCGTCTCCGCCCTCGGCCTCGGCGCGATGGGCATGTCCGACCTCTACGGCCCGGCCGACCGCGCCGAGTCGATCGCCACGATCCACGCCGCCCTCGACGCCGGCATCACGCTCATCGACACGGGCGACTTCTACGGGATGGGCCACAACGAGCTGCTGATCCGCGAGGCGCTCGCGGACCGGGACCGCGACCAGGTGACGATCAGCGTCAAGTTCGGCGCGCTGCGCGACGCCGACGGCGGTTGGAACGGCTACGACGGCCGCCCGCAGGCGGTCAAGAACTTCCTCGCGTACAGCCTCAGCCGGCTCGGCACGGACCACGTGGACATCTATCGGCTCGCCCGCACCGACCCCAACGTGCCGATCGAGGAGACGGTCGGCGCGATCAAGGAGCTGATCGAGGCGGGTCACGTCCGCCACGTCGGCCTGTCGGAGTCCAGCGCGGACGTCATCCGGCGCGCCGCCACGGTCACGGAGATCTCCGACCTGCAGATCGAGTACAGCCTGATCAGCCGCGGGATCGAGGCCGAGATCCTCCCCACCACCCGCGAGCACGGAATCGGCGTCACCGCCTACGGGGTCCTGAGCCGCGGCCTGCTGTCCGGCCACTGGAGCAAGGATCGCGACGTCTCCAAGGACTTCCGCGGCGTCAGCCCGCGCTTCCAGGGCGAGAACCTCGACCACAACTTGAAGCTCGTCGAGGCGCTGCGCGAAGCGGCGGCCGAGGCCGGCGCCACCCCTGCCCAGGCCGCGATTGCGTGGGCGCTCTCACGCGGCGAGGACATCGTGCCGCTGATCGGCGCGCGCCGCCGCGAGCGCCTCACCGAGGCCCTCGAGGCGCTGACGCTGGACGTCGACATCGCCAAGATCGAGGCCGCCGTGCCCGAGGACTCCGCGGCCGGGGAGCGCTATCCGGCCGCCCAGATGGCACATTTGCCGGCATGACGCAGCCGCTGACTTCCGAGCGCATCCTCGCGGCGGCGGAGGACGTCCTCCGCCGCCACGGCCCTCAGAAGGCCAACGTCGTCGACGTCGCGCGGGCGCTCGGTGTCAGCCACGGTGCCGTCTACCGCCACTTCGCGTCCAAGCAGGCCCTGCGCGAAGCGGTCACGCGGCGGTGGTTGCACGAGTTCCACACGATCCTCGAGCCGATC
The DNA here is from genome assembly GCF_003633755.1 of Solirubrobacter pauli. Taxonomy (GTDB): domain Bacteria; phylum Actinomycetota; class Thermoleophilia; order Solirubrobacterales; family Solirubrobacteraceae; genus Solirubrobacter; species Solirubrobacter pauli. Next base: position 1,488,909 of record NZ_RBIL01000002.1, on the reverse strand, counting down.
GACGAGCCGCGCGCGTGGATCCGCGCGCTGTCGGCCGCCAAGCGCGGCACGGCGCGCGTAGACCCGGAGCTGTTCGCCACCTACAGCGCGCTCTGCGACGAGCAGAGCGCGGTGGTCGACGAGCACGTGGCGTGGATGGTCGGCCAGCTCGAGGCGATGGTCGGCGACAAGGGCCGCCCATTGCTGCAGGCCACGACCCGCTTCCACCACCCCGCGCACGTCCACGAGTGGAGCGACCCGGAGATCGAGCACGACCTCGAGCGGGTGCTCGACCTCGTGCTCCCGCCCGCTCAGTAGCGCCGGCGGCCGAGCAGCTCGACGGCCAGCGAGGCATGGAACTTGGCCATCCCCCGCAGCACCCACACGGTGATGAACGCGAGCGGGACGGCCAGGAGCGAGGTCGCGAACGCCTCGAAGAGGTGGTCGACGTTGATGATCCCGATGTCGTAGCCGCCCGGGATGGCCCAGTACCAGGCGGGCAGCACGGCCAGCGACAGCGTGCTGAGCACGAGCGAGACGGCGATCACGCCGAACGCGAAGCCGACCACCGAGTGCGTGATCAGCCACGCGAAGTCCCGCCACACCTGCGGGTCCGCCAGGGTCCTGAACACGCGCGTGAACAGGCCGGGCGCGCGGTGCGAGCGGTAGTGCCCGCGGACGGGACGACCGAAGACGAGCTGGGCGTTCTGGCGATCGAGCTCGGCGGTCCAGCGCATGACCCCCACGGAGCCGAGGATGACCGGCAGGCCGACGATCAGGATGCCGAACGTCAGGGACAGCGTGAGGGCCGTCACCCAGACCACGAACGCGACGATCGAGGTGAGCAGCGTGCAGGTCAGGTAGGCCGCGTCACGGGCCGTGCGATCGAAGGCGGGAAGCATGCTTGAAGCATCGACCCGCCCGGACCGCCGGGCCATGGAGCGTCCGGGCGTCCCGACCTATGGCAATCCCTACCCCGTGCGCAGGAACGCCAGAACGGCCAAGACCCGCCGGTGGTCCTCGTCACTGGCGGGCAGGTCCAACTTGCTGAAGATGTTGGAGATGTGCTTCTCCACGGCGCCGGGCGTGACCACGAGCGCGCGGGCGATCGCGGTGTTCGTCCGGCCCTCGGCCATCAGGCCCAGGACCTCGCGCTCGCGCGGCGTGAGCGCGCCCAGCGCGCCGTCGGTGCCGTCGGGGTCTCTTCGCCGGACCAGCTCCGACACGACCTCGCGATCGAGCGCCGTGCCGCCTCGCGCCACGTTCTCCACCGCGGCGACGAACGCCTTCACGTCCCCCACCCGCTCCTTGAGCAGGTACCCCACTCCCCCCTCCCCGCCGGAGTCGAGCAGCTCGGCGGTGTAGACCGGCTCGACGTAGGCGGACAGGATCAACACGCCGAGGCCCGGGTACTTGGCCCGGGCCTCCAATGCCGCTCTGATGCCCTCGTCGGTGAAGGTCGGCGGAAGCCGGACGTCGACGATCGCGAGGTCCGGCTTATGTCCACTCAACACGCGCAGCAACCCGGGGCCGTCCTCGGCTTGCGCGACCACGTCGAACCCTTTCTCGCGGAGGAGGGCGACGATGCCCTCCCGCAGGAGTGCTTGGTCCTCCGCGATGACTATTCGCACGGCAGCTCGGCGTGCACGGTGGTCCCTTCGCCGGGGTTGCTCACGACCACCAGGATGCCATCCAGCGCCTCGACGCGGTTCTTGAGGCCCGAAAGCCCGCTGCCGTCGGGGTTCGCGCCGCCCGGGCCCTCGTCGTCGACCTCGACCACGAGGCGCCCGCCCTCCTCGAACAGCGTGACCTTGGCGGCCGCGCCGCGGGCGTACTTGGCCGCGTTGGTCAGCGACTCCGCGACCACGAAGTAGGCCGCGGACTCCACGACCGGGGACAGCCGGCGCTTGAGCCGCGCGTCGACCTTGACGTCAAGCGCGCTGCGCTCGCCCAGCGCCTCGACCGCCGCCGGCAGGCCACGGTCGGCCAGCACGGGCGGCGCGATGCCACGGGCCAGGTCGCGCAGCTCCTTGATCGCGTTGGACGCCTCCACACGGGCATTGCGGACCAGCTCGGCGGCCTCGGGGTGCTCGTCCAGGCGGTCTTCGGCACGGCCGAGCTGCATGCTCAGGGCGACCAGGCGGGCCTGCGCGCCGTCGTGCAGGTCACGCTCGATCCGGCGCAGCTCCGCGGCCTGCGCGTCCAGCGCGCCACGACGGGTGCGGGTGAGCACGTCGACGCGCTCGGTCAGCTCCTGCTCGCGCTTGGGGTGCAGCGCGCGCCACCAGGCGGTGAGGAAGGCGTTGAGGATCAGCGCCGCGCCGAGGCCGAACAGCGGCCAGAAGAGCCAGAAGCCGAACCCCGTCATCGCCCATATGAAGGTCAGGATCGCGCCGGCGACGCACGAGAGCGCGGCGTGCACCGACAGCGCCCGCCACCGGCGCGGTCCGCCCATCGCCCGCTTGATCGCGTACTGGACCGCCAGCGGGACCGACAGCCCGAACCAGACCCAGATCGGCCAGAAGTATTCACCGAGACCGCCGCTGGCGACCCAGATGACGACCATCAGGAACACGATGAACCCGGTCGCGCCGAGCTGCATCGTGTGGACGGCGCGCCAGTCGATCTCGCTCTTGGGCTCCTCCAGCATGTGCTCATTCTCCATGACGACAAAGATCGTCGGTCGTCGCCACGCGGACGCTGGGGCGCGATGGCGTCTCGTACTGAGGCTGTCCCCACCCTCTTCTACGATCGGCCCCAATGCCTCCCCGCCGCAAGACCGCTCCAGCCAAGGACACCCCCGTCGAGATCCTCCCCGGCGAAGCCGCCATCTGGACCGACGGCGCGTGCTCCGGCAACCCGGGCCCGGGCGGCTGGGCGGCGATCGTCATCCCGGCCGACGGCTCGGACAACGTCGAGCTCTCCGGGGGCGAGAAGCTCACGACGAACAACCGGATGGAGCTGTCCGCGGCGCTCAACGGCCTGCGCGCGCTGCCGGACGGGCAGGACGTGGTGGTCGTGACCGACTCGCAGCTGATGCTCAACTCGATGACCAAGTGGCTGCCGGGCTGGAAGAAGAAGGGCTGGAAGACGGCCTCGGGCACGCCGGTCAAGAACCAGGACCTGATCGTCGCCCTCGAGGCCGAGACGCAGCGCCTCGGGAAGGTTCGCTGGCACTGGGTGCGTGGGCACGAGACCGGTGCCGCATTCGACTACAAGGCGCTCAACGACCGCGCCGACCAGCTGGCCGTCGCGGCCGCCCGTCAGGCGGCCTGAGCGCGCATCCACTCCCGCAAGTCGGTGGGGAGCGCGGTCGCTCCCACCACCTGCGGGATCAGCGTGTCGTCGAGCAGGATGGCGTCCGAGACCTGCGCGATCGTCACCGCGTGGTCCTCCGGCAGGTGCGTCACCGCGATCGCGTCGCCCGCCCCCAGCTCCCCCTCGGTGATGATCCGCAGGTAGGCCCCGGGGCGGCTCGCCTGGGCGAAGAGCTTGACCATCCGCAGGTTCTCGAACCGCAGGCCGAGCTTCGAGCAGGGCTGCCGCGGCTGGCAGACCTCGAGCTCGACCGTCCCGATCGTCCAGCGCTCGCCGATCAGCGCGCCGGAGACGTCCAGGCCCTCGGTCGTCAGGTTCTCGCCGAACATCCCGTCCGGGATCTCGCGCTCGAGCTGCTCTTCCCACCAGGCGATGTCCTCGCGCGCGTACGCGTAGACCGCCTTGTCGGGGCCGCCGTGGACGCGCAGGTCTGCCTGCGCGTCCCCGGCCACGTTCACGCCTTCCACTCGCACCCGGCCCGTGACCGGGTGCTTGGCGATCGCGCTCATCATCGGCCGCCCACGGCGAAGGGCGAGCTGCTGCGGTGTTCCGACGTTCACGGAGAGGAGCTGCGGCACGCCCCTCAGGCTACTTGGCCGTCCAGGTCACCCGCTTGAGCTCGCAGCGGTCGATCACCTTGCCGCGCTTGGACACCATGACCTTCACCGCGAAGGTGCCCGTCCAGCGGTCGGTCGCCGGGTCACGTTGGCCGGTGAGCGTCGTCGTCACGCGCGAGCGCTCGCCGTTCTTGGCCCGGGTGCGATAGGTGCCCTCGTCGTGGAACGCGTCGGGGGTGGCCGCGTCGAACGGCGGACGGTATCCGGTGGCGCCGTGCCAGAAGTAGCCCTGGCCGCAGGGCGCGCGCCAGCGCAGCGACGCCTTGTTGATGACGCCGTCGGCCCCGGTGCGAAGCGACACGCTCCGCTTCTGGCTCGTCTTGCCCTTGTAGTTCTTCGCGTCGGCGACGGCCGGCGTGGCGGCGAGCAGCAGCGCGCCGACTGAGAGTGCGGTGAGGGGCCTGGACATGGCTCCTCGATTACCCGCTTTTCAGGCGGTTGCCACCCGTGAGGGAAGGTTGACGACCACCGCGGCGCCGATCACCGCGAGCGCGCCGACGAGCTGGATCGCGCCGAGCGCCTCGCCGAACGTGAGGAACACGAGGCAGACGGTCACGGGCGGCTCGAGCGTCGAGAGGATCGCCGCCGTGCTCGGGCCGACCCGGCTCATGCCGGAGAAGAACAGCACGACCGCGGCGACGGTCGAGACGAGCGCGGTGAGGCCGATCCAGAGCCAGCCGACCGCGTCGAAGCCGAAGTCCAGCGCGCCGGTCGCCACGCCGACGAGGCCGAGCGTCAGCATCGCGCCGGTGATCACGAGCGCCGACAGCGGCAGCGGGTCCAGCGCCTTGGTCACGCCGTCGGACACGAGGATGTAGGTGGCGTAGGTGAGCGCGGCCCCTGCGCCGAAGGCGCAGCCCGCCAGGTTCAGGCTGCCCACGCCGGCACCCGCGAGCACGAGCACGAGGCCGCCGGAGGCGATGACGAGGGCGACGAGACGCTGCCGGCTCGCCGACTCGCGCCTGAGCAGGATCGCCGCCCCCGTCACCAGCGCGGGGTAGCTGTAGAGGATCATCGACAGGACGGAGGCGTCCATGTGCTGCAGGGCGAGGAAGTACAGGCCCGCCTGCATCGAGTAGCCCACCGCGCCGAGGGCCAGCGCCCGCAGCAGCGTGCCGCGGTCGCGCGGCATCGTCACCCGCGCGCGGTTGACCAGCACCGCGCCCCACAGGACCGGCGCCGCCATCGCGAACCGGACGAACAGCAGCGTCGCCACGCCGACGCCCGCCTCGAACGAGAGCTTGCCGAACACCGGCATCATGCCGAAGGCCACGGCGGAGGCCAGGACGAGCAGGGCACCGGTACGCATGAGCGTCATTTGAGCACCGAAGATCGTCCGCATCCACTGGAAGTTCTGAGGGATATCATGCGGTTTTCCTTCACTGTCGATGCTCGACCTCCGCCGCCTCCGACTTCTGCGCGAGCTCGCCCACCGCGGGACGATCAACGCCGTCGCGAGCGCGCTGCAGTACAGCCCGTCGGCCGTGTCCCAGCAGCTGGCGCTGCTCGAGAGGGAAGCGGGCGTGCCGTTGCTCGAGCGCGTCGGCCGCAACGTCCGGCTCACGGCCGCCGCGCAGATCCTGGTCGGGCACGCCGACGCGCTGCTGGCTCGGGTGGAAGAGGCGGAGGCGGACCTGGAGGCCACCGCCGAGCAGATCACCGGCACCGTCCGGATCGCCGCCATCCAGTCGGCGGGGCTCTACCTGCTCGCCCCGGCGCTGGAGCTGATCGCGCGCGACCACCCGGCGCTGCGCCTCGAGGTCACCGACGACGAGCCGGAGACGTCGATGCCGACGCTCGCCCTCGGCGGGCACGACGTCGTGCTCGGCGACGAGTACGCGTTCCACCCGCGTCCGCCCGACGACCGTCTGACGCGCGAGATCCTGCTCGAGGAGCGGTTCCGGATCATGCTCCCGGCTTCGCACCCACAGGCCGCGCACGGTGGACCGGTGCCGCTGGCGTCGCTGAAGCACGACGCGTGGGCCGCCGGCAAGGAGCCGGGGTTCTACTCCGAGCTGACGATCCGCGCGTGCCGGGCGCTCGGCGGCTTCGAGCCGGACATCCGGCACCGCTCGAACGACCTGCTGATGCTGCTCACGCTGGTCGCGCACGGGCAGTGCGTGACGCTGCTGCCCGACCTCGTGCGGCCGGACCGCGAGCCGAACGCGGTGGCCCGCGACGTCGCCGAGGTGCCGCTCACCCGCACGGTGTACGGCGCGTTCCGGCGGGGCAGCGAGCGCCGTCCGGCGATCAGCGCGGTGCTGGCGGCGCTCCGGGAGACGGCGGCTGGCCTTCGGTCGGAAGCCACGCCCGCACCCTGAAGCCGTCCGGGCCGGCGGTCGCCCGCAGTCCACCGCCGAGCGCCGCCGCCAGCTCGCGCAGCTCCGCGAAGTCGCGGGAGCAGCGGCCACCGCCGTCGTCGTCGACCTGGATGACGAGCGCGCCGGGCACGTACTCGATGACCACGGAGGCCTCGGAGGCGGAGCTCGCGGCGTCGAGCGCCGTGCGGATCACGCGGTGCGCGGACGCGCCGACGATCTCCGGCACGTGGCGCGGCTCGCCGGTCGTGTCGAGCGCCACGGGGATCGCCGCCTCACCCACCAACGTCCTGATTTCGCTCATCTCGCTTGCCATCCGTGGTCGTCTTCTACGCCGTCTGCTTGAGAAGACTCTGATGAACGCGGGACGTGTCGCACTTTATGCTCGAAACTTCGATGGCCGCTCTTCTGCTCGTCGACGACGACCCGCCGATCCGCCGGATGCTCGAGCGGACGCTGGCCGCCGAGGGCTACGCCGTCGAGGCCGCGGCCGACGGCGGCGCGGCGCTCGCGGCCGTCGAGCGCAACCTGCCGGACGCGATCGTCCTCGACGTCACGATGCCGGGGATCGACGGCCTGGCGGTGACGCGCCGCCTGCGCGCGAAGGGCCTGCGCGTGCCGATCCTGCTGCTCACGGCCCGCGACGCCGTGGCCGAGCGCGTGGCGGGCCTGGACGCCGGCGCCGACGACTACCTGGTCAAGCCGTTCGACCCCGACGAGCTGAGCGCCCGCGTCCGGGCGCTGCTGCGCCGCAACGCGCCGCCGTCCGACGGCGACGCGCTCGCGTTCGCCGACGTGACGCTGGTGGAAGGCATCGCCCGCCGCGCCGGGCACGACCTCGAGCTCACGCGCCGCGAGGCCGAGCTGCTCGAGCTGCTGCTGCGCAACGCCCGCAGCGTGGTCACGCGTGAGCTCGCCCTGGAAGAGGTGTGGGGCGGCGAGCATGAGGCGACGCCGAACGCCGTCGACCGCTACGTCGGCTACCTGCGCCGCAAGCTCGGCGACCCGCCGCTGATCCACACGGTACGCGGCGTGGGCTTCCGCCTGGACCGCGAGGGATGACGCCCGCGCGCAGGGGCGCCACACCGGGGCGGCGCGCGTGACGCTGCGCGCCCGGGTCGCCCTCGCTGCCGCCGCGGCGATCGCGCTGGCCGTCGCGCTGCTGGTGATCGCCGTGCCCAAGCTGCTGGAGGGCGACCTGCGCGGCGAGCTCGACGACCGGCTGCGGCGGCAGGCGGCCGAGGTCGCGCGGCTCAACGCGACCGTGCCGGGGCAGCTCACGGAAGCCGGTGCGCTGGAGGGCGGCGGCCTGTTCGTGCAGGTCGTCGACCCGTCCGCGCGGATCGTCGCCCGGTCGCGTGCGCTGGGCGGACGCGTGCTTCCGATCGATCAGACCGTTCTTCGTGATCGGCAGCCGCGGCTCACCGACGCCCGCTTGGGCACCGACCCGGTTCGGGTCTTCACCGCCCCGCTGGGCGAGCTCGGCCAGGGCGAGGCGAGCGGTGGAGCGGTCGTCGTCGCCTCCGACCTGGGCGTCGTGGAGCACACGGTCGACCGCGCCCGGGTGCTGATCGCGATCTGCGCGCTCGTCGCGGCACTGCTCGCCGCCGCGCTCGCCACCTGGCTGACCCGCCGGGCGCTGCGCCCGCTCTCCCGCCTGAACGCCGGCGCCCGCGCGATCGGCCGCTCCGGCGACGCCTCCAAACGGCTGCCCGAGCCACCGATCACGGACGAGGTCGGCGAGCTCGCGCACACGCTCAACGGCATGCTGGCGTCGCTGGAGCGTGCGCAGGAGGCCGAGCACCGGTTCGTCGGCGACGCCTCGCACGAGCTGCGCACGCCGCTCACGGCCCTGCGTGGCAACGCCGCCTACCTGGCCAAGCACGGGCCGGACGAGGCCGTGGTCCGGGACATCGCCGACGGCGCCGAGCGCCTGTCCGCGCTGCTCGACGACCTGCTCGCCCTCGCCCGCGAGGACGCCGCCGCGCCGATTCACGGCGAGCCGGTCCGCCTGGCTGACCTGGCCGAAGCCCCCGTCGTCACCCGCGACGCGTGGGTCCGCGGCGAACGCGACGCGCTGCGCCGGGCCGTCGACAACCTCGTCGCCAACGCGCGCAAGCACGGGACGGGCGCCGTCACGGTCACGGTCGGCGGCGACGGCACGCAGGCGTTCATCGCCGTCGAGGACGAAGGCCCTGGTCCCGAGGACCCCGACCGCATCTTCGAGCGCTTCCACCGCGGCCCGCAGGCGCGCGGCGAGGGCTCCGGGCTCGGCCTCGCCATCGTCAAGGCGATCGCCGAGCGACATGGCGGGCGGGTCGAGGTCGACGGCTCGCGGTTTACGCTCGTTGTCAAAGAACTCTCAAGGTCCGCCCGTAGAACTGGCCAGCAATGAGACGACTCCGCACCGCATCCACCCGCCGCCTGCTGACGATCGTCGCCGTCCTCGTCGCCGCCGTCGCCGGCGCCGGGATCGCCCAGGCCGCGCTCACCACGAGTGAGAAGCCCGCCCCCAAGCCGCTGGACCGCGCGCTCTACGACGCCGCGCACGCCCAGCCGGTGAAGGGCGTGACCGCCCGGATCAAGTTCACGAACAACCTGCTCCCGTCGGGCTCGCTGCCGGAGAACACCGCCTCCCCCGTGCTCACCGGCGCGACCGGCCGGCTGTGGCTCGCCGACGACGGCAAGCTGCGGCTGGAGCTGCAGTCGAGCAACGGGGACGCGCAGATCGTCGCCGACGGCAAGCGCTACCTGATCTACGACGCCGCCAGCCGGACGGCCGTCACCGGCGCGTTGCAGACGCGCGGGACGGCGCCCGCCAAGGAGCCCAAGCCCGGGCTCGGCGCGATCCAGACGGCGCTCGAGCGGCTCGGCCAGGCGTGGACGCTCTCCGGCGCGACGCCGTCGAACACGGCCGGGCAGCCGAGCTACACGGTGCGGATCGCCCCCAAGGACGACGGCGGCCTGCTGGGTGCGGCCGAGCTGGCGTGGGACGCGGCCCGCGGGATCCCGCTGCGCGCGGCGGTCTACGCGCAGGGTGACGCCAACCCGGTGCTCGAGCTGGAGGCGACCGACGTCGCCTACGGTGCGATCCCGGCCGCGAAGGTCTCCACCACGCCGCCCGCCGGCGCGCGGGTGACCGAGCTGGATCCGGTCCTGCGGGCGGACGCGCAGGGCAAGCCGACCGCGATCGAAGGCGTCGACGCCGTGCAGCGCGAGCTCGACTTCCCGCTGGTCGCCCCCGCCGAGCTGGCCGGCCTCCCCCGCCGCGGCGTGCGGCTGGTCAAGACGGGCGACCGCACCGGCGCGATCAGCACCTACGGGCAGGGCCTCGGCCAGATCGTCGTCTTCCAGTCCAAGGCCCAGCCGGGGTCCAAGGGCACGCTGGCGCCCGCCGGCCTCACCCTCCCCCAGGTCAACATCGACGGCGCGACGGGCTCCGAGCTCGCGACCGCGCTCGGCACCTTCCTGACCTTCCAGCGCGGCGGCATCCAGTACGTCGTGGTCGGCTCGGTCCCGCCGATCGCGGCCGAGAACGCCGCGAGAGGGCTCAAATGACCGCGGCGATCGAGGCGCGCGGGCTCGTCAAGCGCTACGGCGAGCTGACGGCGGTCGACCACGTCGACCTCACCGTCCGCAGCGGCGACGTCTACGGCTATCTCGGCCCGAACGGCGCCGGCAAGACGACGTCGCTGCGGATGCTCCTCGGCCTGATCCGCCCGGACGAGGGCAGCGCGAAGCTGTTCGGCCGGGACCCGCTGGTCGAGGGCGCCGCCGCCCTCGACGGCGTGGCGGGGTTCGTCGAGGCGCCGCGCTTCTACCCGTACATGAGCGCGCGCAAGAACCTGGAGCTCGTCGCCGCGCTCGACGGCGGTGACGCCAAGGACCGGATCGAGGACGCGCTCGCGACCGTCGACCTCACTGGCCGCCAGCACGACAAGGTCCGTGGCTTCTCGCACGGCATGAAGCAGCGCCTCGGGATCGCCGGGGCGCTGCTGCGCGACCCGAAGCTGCTGCTGCTCGACGAGCCGACCACGGGCCTGGACCCCGCCGGCATGCGCGACATGCGCGCGCTCGTGCACCGCCTGGCCGAGGACGGCCTCACCGTGCTGCTCTCCAGCCACCTGATGAGCGAGGTCGAGGACCTGTGCGACCGCGTCGCGATCGTCAGCCGCGGCCGCGTCGTCTACGAGGGCGCGCTCGACGAGCTGATCGCCACCACCGCCGGCCGCTACGACCTGCGCACGACCGACGACGCCGAGGCCGCGATGATCGCGCGCCGCGCGCCGGGCGTCCGTGGCGTGACGCTCTCCAACGCGGGGATCTCGCTCGAGGGCGACGAGACCGCGGTCGCGCACCTGTCGCTCGACCTCGCCCAGGCCGGGATCGGCCTGCGCGCGCTCGTCCCCCGCACCGCGACGCTCGAGGAGCTGTTCTTCCGCATGACCGAGGGCTCGGCGGACGCCGAGGCGCCGGCGCTGGTGCCCGCATGAGCGCGGCGACGGTCCCGACGCGCACGATCTACAGCTGGGAGCTCCGCAAGCTCGCGGCGCAGAAGCGCACCTACATCGGCCTCGGCTTCGCGCTGCTGATCCCGCTCATCTTCATCGCCTCGCTGCTGGCCGACAGCGGCGGCCCCGAGGGCATCCCGTTCGCGGACTCCGTGCGCGAGTCGGGCCTCGCGATCCCGCTCGTCGGCCTGTTCTTCGGCGCGTTCTGGTTCTTCCCGCTCGTCACCGCGCTCGTCGCGGGCGACATCGTCGCGGCCGAGGACGGCAACGGCACCCTCAAGACGATCCTGACGCGCTCCGCCGACCGCTGGCAGATCTTCGTCGCCAAGATCTTCGCGGCGCTCACGTACTCGTTCGGCGCGCTCGCGCTGTTCGTGGTCGCGGGCACCGTCCTGGGCGGGATCTTCTACGGCTTCGACCCGCTCGTCTCGCTGTCCGGGACCCCGATCTCGATGGAGCGCTCGCTGCTGCTCGTCGGCGGCGCGACGCTCGCCTACGCGTGCCCGATCTTCGCCGTCACGTCGATCGCGATCCTGCTCTCCACCACGACCAAGAACAGCGCGGCGGCGGTCGTCACGACGCTGATGCTCTCGCTGCTGATGCAGCTGCTGGGGATCATCGCGGCGCTCGACTTCATCCGTCCCTACCTCCTCCCCCAGCAGTTCAACGCCTGGCAGGGCCTCCTGCGGGAGCCGATCGACTGGGGTCCGATCGTCCGCGCCGCCTGGGTCTCGGCGGTCTTCGGCCTCCCCTGCCTCGCGTGGGCGTTCACCCACTTCGTCCGGCGCGACGTCACCGGCGGTTAGGACTTCATGAGTACAACGACGCCGGCGGGGGCATCACGGCGGCGTGCGTTCCATCTCCGCGTTGCTCGCCGTCGCCCTGCTCGCCGCCGGCTGCGGTGAGGAACGCGGCGCGACCGCGGCGAAGCCGAGGGCCCAGCCGCCCGAGGCGTCGACGCCCGCCGGCGACCCGGCGACCAGGGTCGACCCGAAGACGGATTTCGTCGCCGTGGTCGACGTGGCGGCCTACCGGGAGGCCAACGGCCTGTCCGCCGAAGCCGACATCTCGCAGGTGCGCAAGCACCGGGCGCCGCTGTCGACCGCGCTCGGCTACTTGCGCCTGACCAAGTCGGCGGTCGAGGTCGGGATCGACCACACCCGCGTGGTGCGCGCGGTCTTCGACGGCGACGCCATCATCGTCGCCACGACGCAGCCGTTCGCCGACATGCGGCGGGCGGCGTTCGCCCACGGCGCGACCGACGACGGCGGCCTGATGACCGCGGACTCGCTGTTCCTCGGCGATGCCGGCCCCGGGCTCGTCGTCGTCGGCTTCGACGCCGAGGCGGTCCGCGCGGCTCAGGCGCGCGAGGGCGGGAAGATCCCCGCCAAGCTCGAGCGCGTGCTCGATCGTGCCGGTGACGGGCCGATCCGGGCCGCGACGCTGGACCCGAAGGGCGGCTGCGTGAAGTCGGTCTCGGTATCCGGGGGCGCGGGCGACCAGGCCGCCGCGGTCATCGAGGTCCGCGGGAAGGCCTCCGCCGGGCGGTCGCGGCTCGGCCGGCCCGCCGGCGGCCAGGGCGACTACGCGTTCCAGGACCCCACGGCCGACGGATCACGCCTGACCGTGCCGTTCACGCAGTACGACGCCGACCTCGCCGGCTTCCTCGGAGAAGCCGTCTACCGCTGTTCTTGACCCATCCGACATCTGACAGGACTATCTTCACTGCCATGAGTTTCATCGAGGTCTCATCTGGCGTACGGGAACGCGACGTTCCCCTCATCATGGGCCAGGTCCTCAGCCTGGTCGCCGTGGCGCTCGGCATCTGCGCGCTCGCCACCTATCTCGGGCGCGACCTGGCGTTCAGCACTGCGCGGGTCTTCTCGTTCGCGGGCCTCGGCCTGCTGATCGTGCAGAGCTTCGTCGCGCCGCTCCGGCGTGGCGGCCTCGGCGTCCTCTGGCTCGGCCTGATCGCAATGGCGATCGGCTACGGCCTCGGCCCGTTCATCGCCTTCTACGTGGACACCAACCCGAGCGCCGTGACCAGCGCCGTCGGCCTCACCGCCCTCACCGTGCTCGGCATGGGCGCCGCCGGCTTCGCCTGGAGCAAGGACCTCAAGGGCTGGATGAAGCCCCTGTCCTACGTCGTCCTGGGCGCGGTCGTCATCTCGATCGGGTCGCTGATCTTCGGCGGCCTCGGCTCGCTGTCGCCGATCATCTCGATCGTGATCCTGGTCGCCTCGGCGGCGCTGATCCTCGTCGACTTCAACTACGTGCGCAAGCACGCGACCGAGGACGACGTGATCTGGCTCGCCACGGGCATCTTCGTCTCGATCATCAACATCTTCATCAGCCTGCTCTCCCTCTTCGGGAACCGCTAACCCGTCACCTGGATCTTCTTCGTCACCACCGCCGGCGGTGTGTCGGTGGTGGTGGCGGTGACCTGGACGTTGGCGGTCAGCGCACGCTTGCCCTTCAGCGCGCGCGCCAGCGTCCGCACGCCGGCCACGCTCAGCCGTGGACGCACGGTGACCGTGTTGCCCGCGGGCAGCGTCTGCGGGGTCAGGCTCAGCTTCACGGCCGGCTTGCTCCTCCCGCGCGGGGTGAGCGTGACCACCGCGGTCAGGCGGCAGCGCACGTCGCAGCGAACCCGCAGCGGGAGCTGGCGGACGCCGAGGATGCCGCTCGTCCGCGTCGGCGCGAGGTAGACGTCCGGCGGGACCGGGTCCGGCTGGGTCGCGAGGATGGGGTTCGGCGGCGGCGTGATCGCCGGCAGCGAGCCGCACGCGCCCGTCGCCGGGAACTGGAACTGCTGGACGCGGTTGTTGTCGGCCTCCGCGACGGTCACGAGGCCGTTGCAGGCGACGGAGATGCCGGTGGGCTCCATGAACTGGCCGGGGCCCGTGCCGCGCGTGCCGAACGCGTGGAGGATCTGGCCGTCCGGCGAGAACGTGACCACGCGGTCGTTGCCGCGGTCGGCCACCCAGACGTTGCCGGCGCCGTCGAGCGTCAGCTCGGCCGGCGAGCGCAGCTGACGCACGCCGAGCTCGTCGAGGTCGCCGCCGTTGGCGGTCATCACCGACACGCGGTTCGTGCCGGCGTCGGTCGCGTAGACGCGGCTGCCATCCGGCGAGACCGCGACGCCGCGCACGGAGCGGAAGCGGCCGATCGACCCGACGTGCGAGCCGCTCGTCCGGTAGCGCACGATCCGGCCGTTGCCGGTGTCGGCGACGTACACGATGCCCTGCGGGGAGACCGCGACCGCGCTCGGCGCGAGCAGCTGGCCCGCCTTGGTGCCGCGTGACCCGATCGTCCGGATGATCTTGCCGCCGCGGTCGAAGACGAGCACGCGCGAGCGCTGCTGGTCGAGCACGTACAACATCCCGCTCGCGTCAAAAGCGACGGAGACCGGGTCGGGAAGCAGCGTGGGCCCGGGCGCCGGAGCGCCGAAGGCGGCCAGCACGGCACCGTCGCCGCCCAGCAGCTGGACGCGGCCGTTGACCGAGTCGGCGACCGCCCGGGCGCCGCTCGCGTCGGCGGCGACGCCGAGCGGGCGGATGAACTGGCCGGTCACGCGTCCGCTGGCGCCGAACCAGCCCTTGGGGGCGCCGCCGACGTCGAAGACGTCGATCCGGTTGCCGCCGGGGTCGGCCACGTAGGTGTTGCCGTTGGCGTCCACGCTCAGGCCACGGGGGTACTGCAGCTGGCCGAGCTTGGACCCGTACGAGCCCCAGCGCCCGCGGTAGGTGTAGTTCGGCGCCGGCCCGTACCGCACGACGCGGTGGTTGATGTTGTCGGCCACGAACACGCGCCCGAGCGGGTCGATGCCGACGTCGTACGGGTAGCTCAGCTGGCCCGGGTTCGGGCCGGGCCCGGAGCCGAACGTCGTGAGCAGCGCGCCGTTGTAGTCGAAGACCACCATCCGGTGCCCGTTGTCGTCGGCGACGACCACCCGGCCGCCGCGGGCCGCGAGGCCCTGCGGGCGTTTGACCGTCCCCTTGGGCACGATCACGGTCGCGCCGGTGCCGTCCAGCCCCAGCCGCACGATCCGGTCGTTGCGCGTGTCGGCGACGAACAGGAAGCCGTCGGCGATGGCCAGGCCGCCGCCCGCGCCGGAGTCGTTCCCGCCGCCGGAGCCGAACTTGAACTGCACCGCCGAGCCGGTCCCGCCCCACTCCGACAGGACCGTCCCGTCGGCGGCGAAGCGGATGATGCGGTCGTTGCCGTCGGCGACGTAGACCGAGTTGTCGGGGCCGACGACGACGGCACCCGCCGAGCTCAGCTCGTCCGGCCCGCCGATCTCGCGCACGAACTTCCCGTCCGGGCCGAAGACCTGGATGGCGTGCGAGTACTGGTCGGCGACGTACACGGACCCGTCGGGCCCGACGGCGGAGGCCTGCGGGAAGCGCAGGACGCCTCCCGTGCGGTTGCCGATGACGGAGCCGGCGGAGTACGGGCAGGCATCAGCGCCCGGGCAGGCGGCGGCGGTGGCAGTGGCAGGCAGCGCCAGGAGCGCAGCGAGGATCACGATGACGAGTCGCGGCATCAAGGTCTCCCAACCCGAGGAATGCGTCGAGGTTGCGCTACTGCTTCAAACGCCGCAGGGAAGCGGCGATCTCGATCATGCGCGCGTTCGAGATCTTGCGGCCGATCGTGTTCGACACCCAGTACAGGGCGCGCGGGGTCTTCCACGCGACCATGCGGATCTTGCGCCCGTCGTAGAAGAGCATCAGGTCGCGACCGCTCGCCGTCTTGCGGATCCGGTCCGGGCTGGCGACGATCGGCGGGTTGCGCCAGGTCATGCCCTGGACGCCCCAGTACTCGCCCGACTCCCCGATCGAGGCGACGATCCGGTAGGCCCGCTGCAGGTTGCCGTCCTCGTCGCGCAGGGAGTAGATCCGCGGCGTCTCGTTGACGTACTGCGTGCGGCCCGTGACCTTGCCCGGGAAGTAGAACGGCAGCTTCTTCAGGCGCGGTGCCGCGACGACCGCCAGGTCCTCGCCGATCCGCTTGGCGTCGACGAGCCCGCTGACGGTGGACGCCTTGCCCTTCTTCTTCTTGGACTCGGCCGTCGGCTCGGTCTTGCGCGTGGGGTTCTTCGCGCCGCCCTCGCCGGTCATGAACGAGTCGTAGGCCTTCGTGATGCTGGCGTTGGACAGGTACAGGCGGGTGTCGGCCTGCGGGTCCTCGGACTCCATGATCCCCGTCAGCTGGACCTGGTTGACCACGGTGTCGTTCATCGCGAGGCTCACCGCGGTCTTGAGCATGCCCGCGAGGTTCCGGCGGCTCAGGAACCGCTTGTCGAAGCTCAGGTACTGGCGCATGATCCCGAGCAGCTCGGTGGCCTCACCGACCGACTTCATCTCGGCGACGCTCTTCTGCGCGGACGCCTGGCGCAGGAAGTCCTGCTGGCGGGCGCCACGGAACAGGTCGGAGTCCGTGTGGCGATAGCGCACGTAGTCCAGGGCGTCCGAGCCGACGAGCCGCTGGTAGCCGGCCTGGATGTCGATCGACGCGTAGCCCGTGCCCTCGGGGTTGTAGTACTTGCGGTCGACGTCGACGTACACGCCGCCGACCTCGTTGACGGCGCGCTGGAAGCCGTTGAAGTTGACGTCGATGACGCCGTTGATGTTGAACTTCTCGCCGGTCGCGCTCTCGAAGAAGTGGCGGACCGTCTTGAGCGTCAGCGCGGCGCCGCCCTCGTCGTAAGCCTGGTTGATCTTCGTGTTGTCGGCGTAGCCCGGGATCGTCACCGCGAGGTCGCGGGGCAGCGACAGCACCGCGACGCGGTGGCGCTTCGGGTCCAGCCGCACGAGCACGATCGTGTCCGAGTGCGGGTTCTCGCGCTGGCCGAGCTGCGCGTCCTTGGACGTCTTGGCGCGACGGTCCGAGCCGAGCACGAGCAGCGTGCGCGGCCCACCGGGCTCGACCGGCTCCGGGAGATCCGGCTCCGGGATCGGGATATCGGGCGGCGCCTCGGCGCCTCCTTCGATCTCCGGCGGAGCGATCATCAGGTAGCCCGCGATCGCCACCCCCGCACCGGTCGACAGGAACACGAGGAACACGCCGATGAACGCCTTGGCCAGCACGGCCGCGCCCACGCGCGGCGGGCGCTCCTCGTTCCTGTAACGCCGGCGCATGAGTCGGAAAGCGTAACCACCGCACCGGAACTTCCGACGTTCACTTCGGTTTGTCCCGGGTGATGAGAGGACGTTGCGTGCTGTCTCTTACGGCCTGCGTGGCCGGACTCCTGGTTCCCGCCAACGCCGATGCAGCGCGCAAGAAGGCGCCCGAGCTGACGCGGATCCGCTGCGTCCCGGCCACGTCCGCGACGTGCAAGGCCGGCATCAAGGTGGTCGTGGGCAAGCAGTTGCAGCTCAGCGGCAAGCGCGTCGTCAAGGGCATGCGCGTCTCGTTCCGCTGGACCGGTGGTGCGCTCGCCACCAAGCTCGACCGCACGCGGGTCGGCTACGTCGCCCGCGTGCCCGCCGGCACGCGCGCCGGAAGCGTGAGCGTGACCGTGTCCGACCGCGCCGGCCGCCGCTCGAACGCGATCAAGATCACCGTCACCGCGCCGCCCCGCGTCGCCCCCACGCCCGCGCCGCAGCCGGGCGCGCTGCCGGAGGCCTTCCGTGGCAACGGCATGTGGATCTGGGAGCTCAACCGCTCCGACGGCGGCGACCTCGCGTCGATCGTCGCGCGCGCCCGCGCCGCCGCCATCTCCACCGTCTTCGTCAAGAGCTCCGACGGCGCCGGCAGCCGCTGGGCGCAGTTCTCGCCCGAGCTCGTCGCGGGGCTGAAGGCGCAGGGCCTGCGCGTGTGCGCGTGGCAGTTCGTCTACGGCAACGACCCGGTCGGCGAGGCCACCCTCGGGGCCGACGCGGTCGCCGACGGCGCCGATTGCCTGGTCGTGGACGCCGAGGGCGCCTACGAGAACAAGTACGCGCAGGCCGCGCAGTACATGGGCGCGCTCCGGGCGGCCGTCGGCCCCGCGTACCCGATCGGCTTCACCAGCTTCCCGTACGTGGACTACCACAGCCGGATCCCGTACTCGGTGTTCCTCGCCCCGGGCGCCGCCAACGCGAACCTGCCCCAGGTGTACTGGAAGGACATCGGCGGGACGGTCGACGCGGTCTCGGGCCGCACGCTCGCCCACAACCGGATCTACGGCACCCCGATCGCGCCGATCGGGCAGACGTACGGCAGCGTCCCGCCGGAGGACATCGCCCGCTTCCGCGCGCTGTGGGCCGCGTACGGCGCCGCCGGCCTGTCCTGGTGGTCCTGGCAGGCGACGACCGAGCCCGGCTGGGCGGCGCTCGCGCAGCCCGTCGGCGGCCTCGCGCTCCCGCCGACCGATCCCGGCTGGCCGACGCTCGCCAAGGGCAACAAGGGCGACCAGGTGCTGTGGCTGCAGCGCCACCTGCAGTCCGCTGATCCGTCGGTCGCCCCCACGAGCACCTTCGATGTGGCCACCGACATCGCGCTGCGCGCGTTCCAGACCGCCCGCGGACTGCCGGTGACCGGCACCACGGACGCGCTCACCTGGCAGGCCGTCCTGAGCCTGCCGCTCGCCCCGGGGTAGACAAACCTCTCAAAGGTCAGCGAAACCTCACGCCGCCTTTATGAGTGTTCGTTCGCGGCCGAACCAATTCGTATGACCGCGATCCGCAACCTGCCACTCGCCGCGCGCCTGGGTGGCGCCTTCGGCGTCCTGTGCCTGGCGTTGGCGATCGTCGCCTTCGCGGGCATCAACTCCATGGACAACCTGCGCGCCGAGACCGACGAGCTCGGCGAGCGCCACATCGAGGCGGCCCAGCTGCTGGGCGGCATGCAGGAGCGGGCCAAGGACAACGTGTCCCTGATCTCGCAGCACCTGTACGTGCGCGACGGCGACCTCGCCGCGCAGGACGAGATCGTGAAGGAGATCGAGGCCAACTGGGCCGCGAGCAAGCAGGACGGCGCCGCCGTCGCGAAGCTCTTCGAGGGCACGCCCGCCGAGGATGAGCTGAACACGTTCGTCGCCGTGCGCTCCGAGATGCTCGAGGCGCAGAAGGCCGCGCTGGAGGACTCGCGCGCGGAGACCGTCGCCGACGTCGAGGAGCGCACCGGCTCCCGCACGACGTTCGAGCAGACGATCCTCAAGCTCGACAGCGAGCTCGAGGCCGCCGCCGAGGGCCTGGACGCCGCGACCAACACGTTCGCCGAGCAGGGCATGAGCGCCGCGCACGCCGCGGACGCCTCCGGCAAGCGCCTGATCCTGATCATCGCGATCCTCGCCGTCCTGGCCGCGATCGGGCTGGCCGTGTGGGTCACGCGCTCGGTCACCCGGCCGGTCCGTGCGCTCGACTGCCGCCTCACGAGCCTCAACGACAACTGCCTGAGCGACCTCGCGACCGCCATGGACCGCATGTCGGAGGGCGACCTCACGTTCCCGATCACACCGGTCACCACCCCGATCGACGTCACGTCCACGGACGAGCTCGGCCGCCTCTCCACCACCTTCAACGGGATGCTCGCCAAGGCGCAGCACTCGATCGCCGGCTACGAGGCCATGCGCGGGCAGCTCGGCGAGGTCATCGCGGAGGTCGCCGCGGGCGCCGGCACGGTCGCCTCCGCCTCGCAGGAGATGGCCGCCACGTCCGACGAGGCCGGCCGCGCCGTGGGCGAGATCGCCTCGGCCGTGACCGACGTCGCCTCGGGCGCCGAGCGCCAGGTGCGGATGGTCGAGTCCACCCGCGAGGCCGTGCAGGAGGCCGCTCGCGCCGCCACCGCGAGCGCCGACACCGCGACGGCCACGGCCGAAGCCGCCAAGGAGGCCCGCGCGGTCGCCGAGCAGGGCGTCGCCGCCGCCGCGCAGGCCACGGACGCCATCCGGCAGGTCGCCGAGTCCTCCGCCAACGTCGGCACCGCGATGGAGGATCTGGCCGGCAAGTCCGCGCAGATCGGCGGCATCGTGACCACGATCACCGCCCTGGCCGAGCAGACGAACCTGCTCGCGCTCAACGCCGCGATCGAGGCCGCCCGCGCCGGTGAGCAGGGCAAGGGCTTCGCGGTCGTCGCCGAGGAGGTCCGCAAGCTCGCCGAGGAGTCCCAGGAGGCCGCGGGCCAGATCTCGTCGCTGATCGGTGAGATCCAGCACGAGACGCAGAACGTCGTCGGCGTCGTCGCCGAGGGCGGCCGCCGCACGGCGGACGGCGTCGCGACGGTCGAGCAGACGCGTGAGGCGTTCGAGGCGATCGGCCGGGCCGTCGAGGACGTCACGGGCCGCGTCGGCGAGATCGCCACCGCCGTCCACCAGATCTCCGCCGACGCGCAGCGTGCCGAGCAGGACATCGCCGAGGTCGCCGCGGTCGCCGAGCAGTCGTCGGCGTCGGCCGAGCAGGTCTCCGCGTCCACGCAGCAGACCAGCGCGTCCACGGAGGAGATCGCCGCGTCGGCCCAGACGCTCGCCGCCACGGCTGAGACGCTCAACAGCCTGGTTGGCCGCTTCCGGCTGACCGTGTAGCCTTACTCGGAATGGAGCCGTTCGCCACACCTCGCGTGACGAACGGCTTCCCCTGCATCATCGCCATTATTCGCTAGGCCCGCGGCCGTCATACCGCGGGCCTTTGTCGTTCCTTGGGGAACGTCTGGCGAATCGGCGGGCGCGCATTCTCGGGGAACAGAAAGGTCGTTCCCCATGCTGCTCCTTCCCCCCGGCGTCGCCCCCTCGTCCGTCACCCGGCTCTCGGTCCAGGTGCTCGACAACCCCGGCGTGCTGCTGCGCGTGCTCGGCATCTGCCAGCGGCGCGGCGCGCGGGTGCTCGCGATGACCTACGCGGCCGACCGGATCGAGCTCGCGGTCAGTGCCGACGAACGGCACCTGAACCTGCTCCGAGGCCGCTTGGAAGGCGCGGTCGACGTCCTCGGCGTGGTGGCGCGTTGAGAGGTCTCCGCACCTTCTCGCTTGGCCTGGCGCCGCTGAGGGGTTAGGAATGCCGCTGTGTTGGTCGCGGAAGGGGCCAGGCCGCGTTGCGTGCGCGTCCTGGTGGTCGAAGGTCATGAGGTGCTGGGCAACGGGTTGCGCTGGCTGCTGACGCGCGTGCCGTGGATCGAGCGATGCACGCTCGCCCACGAGCCGCAGGGCGGTTACGACCTGGCGCTGGTCGACGTGGGTCTCGGCTTGCCGATGTGCGAGCGCGTGGCTGCGACCGGTGCGCGCACCGCGCTGCTCACCTCCCGCTGGGACGACGTCTCCCTGCGCACCGCGCGGTCCGCCGGCGCCTTCGGCGTGATCTCGCGCGACCTCCCGGCGCGCGACCTGCTCGCCGCCGTGCGGACCCTCGCCCGCGGCGGGATGCCCGAGCCGCGCACCGGCGTCACCGGCGGCACCCGCTTCACCCCGCGCGAGCGCGAGATCCTGCGTCTCGTCGGCGCGGGCCTGACGAACGCCGAGATCGGCGCCGAGATGTTCCTCGCCCCGGGCACCGTCAAGCACCACATGCTCGGCATCTACGACAAGCTCGGCGCCCGCAACCGCGCCGGCGCCGTCCACTCCGCCCGCCGCCTGGGGATCGTCGCCGACCGGCGCGAGCCGTTCACCCCACCCGCCGAGCCCGTGCGCGTCCTGGTCGCCGACCCGATCGACGTCCGCCGCGCCGGCGTGCTGCTCGCCCTGCACGGCCGCCCCTGGGTCGAGGCCTGCGCCGGCGCCCGCACGCTCGAGGACGCCCGCGCCATGGCCGAGCGCCTGGACCCGCAGCTCGTCCTCGCCGGCACGCCCGACCTGCGGCTGCCCGGGATCCCGACCCTGGCCCTGCGTGAGGACGGCACGATCGAGCAGCGCGTCGAGGGCGACACCGGCTCGGTCTCCCCGCGCGAGCGCGACGTCCTGTTCGCGTTCGCCGCGGGCGCGACGAACCCGGTGATCGCCAGCCAGCTGGGCCTGTCGCCCAACACGGTCAAGCAGCACGCCTCGTCGATCTTCCGCAAGCTCGGCGTCCGCAACCGGGCCGAAGCGGTGCGCCGGGCCGACGAGCTCGGGCTGCTGGCCGCCTGAGCGACCAGCAGCCGTTCGCCGCTAGTTGTCGCTGCGCACCGGCAGCTCGATGGCGTCGTTGCCGATGCCGCCGAACGACCCCACGGCGTGCGCGAGCACGTCCGAGAAGTTGTCCATGCCGAACTCGCTCAGGTTGAAGATCGTGTCGCACCACTCGTGGTAGCACGGGTCGGCCTGGATGCCGACCTGGCCGCCGTACTTGGCGACGTGATCCGCGGTCTTGACGGTCTCCGCACCGGTGTAGAGGCCGGTGGCCGGGATGCCGCGGGTGCGGAAGCCGGCGTAGTCGGAGCGGTTGTCGAAGATGTACGGCGTGCTCTCGATGCCGAACTTCTGCTTGAGGTAGTCGATGTGGAGGCCGCCGAGGATGGTCTCGGCGCTCGGGACGGTCGCGCCGTCGGTGTAGACGAACGGGATGTAGTTCGTCGAGGCGATCATGTCGTAGTCGAGCATGCCCGCGAACTTGCTCGTCTCGAGCGTGTTGAGCTGGTTGGCGTAGAACTGGGAGCCGTACAGGCCCTGCTCCTCGCCCGAGAACCAGCCGAAGCGGATCCGGTACTTGGTCTGGATGCCGAGCTTCTTGAGCTGGCTGGCGATCGTCAGGTTCATCGCCGTGCCGGAGCCGTCGTCGTTGATGCCCGGGCCGGCGGCGACGCCGTCGATGTGGGCACCGACCATCAGGGTGCGATTCGGGTCACCGGTGGTGGTCTCGGCGATGATGTCGTAGTCGATCCGCTGGTTGATGGCGTTGTCGGTCTTGAAGTGGACCGTCAGCGGCGTGCCGGCCTGGGCGGCGTCGTAGAACTCCTTGCCGGTGGCGTACGAGAGCGTCGCGGCCATCAGGCCCGGGTAGGTCTGGCCGACGACGCGCGTGAACGTCGTGCCGTTGGTCGTCGTGCCCGGCGCGGTCCGGTTCGTCTGACCCTCGTTCATGATGAACACGGCCTTGGCGCCGTTCGCGCGGGCGTTGATCGCCTTCTCCAGGAACGTGCAGCCGCCGCGCTGGACCAGCGCGATGTTGTCCTTCACGGCCGCCGGGAAGTCGCTCATCGCGCAGCCGGCGCGGGTGCCGTCCTGCGTGCCGACCGGCGGGACCGTGATCCGCGCGGCCGGGATGACCTGGGCGGTGATGTCGCCGGTGTGGCCCCAGGTCATCTGCGAGAAGTCGCCCGTCAGGTTCAGGGCGTTGACGTAGGTCTTGGTGGTGCCGTCCGCCAGGGTCCGCTCCAGCACGGGCGGGGTGCGCTCGGCCCACGTGTTCGGCGAGGCCGTGTTCGCGTAGGGCGTGAGCGTCGGGTTGTAGCCGAGCTCGCGCAGCTCGGAGATGACGTAGTCGATGCTCTCGAGGTTGCCCGCTGACGCGGTCAGGCGGTTGTTCTCGTTGGCC
Organism: Solirubrobacter pauli; assembly: GCF_003633755.1. Classification (GTDB taxonomy): domain Bacteria; phylum Actinomycetota; class Thermoleophilia; order Solirubrobacterales; family Solirubrobacteraceae; genus Solirubrobacter; species Solirubrobacter pauli. The sequence continues at coordinate 1,465,741 of NZ_RBIL01000002.1, read as the reverse complement.
ATGCCGATCGACTGCAAGCGCTGCGCGTAGCGCAGGATCTCGCCGCGCGTGACGCCGTCTCTCAGCGCAGTCGTGTCCGGGTCTGCCGCGTGCGCCGTGGCCGGGGCTGTGGCCCCCAGCATGGCGACGGCGAGCACCGCAAGGGTGGTCTTTCGCACGTTCCTGTGTCTTTCATCCGATGTGAACTGGATGCGAGCGCGTCGGGACGGGCGGTGCTCACAGAGAACCCACGCTACCTCCCTCCCGGCGTTCATGCAGCGCTCCGCGACCGTTCGGGTTCCCCCGATGGTCCAGTCCTACGACGCTCCGTAGTACTACGCGGCATAGTGCTCGGCGGGGACGGGCTGATCGGTCAGTGAATCAGCCCAAGAGAGGGATTCGGAGTGTTGAACACAAGACGACGGCGCGCACTTGCAGGCGCCGGCGCAGCGGCTGCTGTGAGCGCGATCCTCGCGCCCGCGGCCCTCGCGGGGACCCTCGCCGGCGGCGGGCCCGTGGACCTGCTCACCGAGGCGAACCTGCGCGTCGACGGTCTCGCCGCCAACGCCAAGCTCGGCGACAAGATCGCCCCGGCGGGCGACTTCAACGGCGACGGCATCAACGACGTCGCGCTCGCCGTCTGGATGGTCGGCGCCGACGGCCCGACGCGCGCCCAGGCCGGGGCCGTGTACGTGGTCTACGGCAAGGCCTCCCCCACGAACGTGAACCTCGGCGCGCTCGGCGCCAACGGCGTCCGCATCGAGGGCGCCATCGCCGGTGACCACCTCGGCTGGTCGCTCGCCCCCGCGGGCGACGTCAACAACGACGGCAAGGGCGACCTGCTGATCGGGACGCCGTGGAGCGACCCGTCCTCGCGCACGAGCGCGGGCGGTGCCCACGTCGTCTACGGCCGCGCCTCCACCGCCGAGATCGACCTCGCCACCAACACGGCCGGCTTCCGGATCGACGGCGCCGCCGCGGGCGACCGCACCGGCTACTCCGTCGCCACCGGCGACGTCAACGGCGACGGCAAGCGCGACTACATCCTCGGCGCGATCGGCGCCCAGCCGGGCGGCAAGAAGGATGCGGGCGCCGCCTACGTCCTCTACGGCAAGGACGGCCAGGCCGACACCGACCTCGGCGGCACCTACGACGGCTTCCGGATCGACGGCGAGTCCGCCGCCGCGCGCACCGGCTGGTCCGTCGCGTCCGGTGACTTCGACGGCGACGGCAAGAGCGACGTCGCGGTCGGCGCGATCGGCGCGAAGGACGCCGCCGGCTCGACGTTCGTCGTCAAGGGCGGCACGACCGGCATCGCGTACCGCTTCGACGGCGACGCGGACGACCAGTCCGGCTGGGCGCTGGCCGCCGGCGACGTCGACGGCGACAAGCGGGCCGAGCTCGTCGTGGGCGTGCCGTTCCACGGCCAGGGCGGCTCGCTGATGAGCGGCTCGGTCTACGTCCTCAAGCCGTCCGCGAGCCACGCGCTCGCCGCCCTCCCCGCCGGCTCGTACCGGATCGACGGCGCCAAGACGCAGGACGGCGCGGGCTGGTCGGTCGCCACGAGCGGCGACCTCAACGGCGACGGCATCGGCGAGATCCTGCTCGGCGCGCCCGGCGCGGACCGCCCGGCGATCCCGCAGGAGTCGATCGGCGCGGCGTACGCCGTGTACGGCTCCAAGGCGCCCACGAACGTCGCGTTGGCCACGCTCGGCTCCAAGGGCGTGACCATGAACGGCGGCGGCGGCTTCAAGTGGGGCGACCAGGCGGGCTGGAGCGTCGCCGGGCTCGGTGACATCACCGGCACCGGCGTCAACGTCGCCGCGGTCGGCGTCCCCGGCCTCGACACGGGCCCGACGACCACCAACCGCGACCGCGGCGCCGGGCTCCTGCTCAACGGCGTCGTCGACCCGAACGCGCCGACGATCACGATCGCCACGCCGCTCGACGGCGCGAAGATCCCGGTCGGCACGGAGGCCAAGGTCCAGTTCAGCTGCGCGGACGACAACACGGTCGTCTCGTGCTTCGCGGCCGACAGCGGGCGCCCGATCATCAACGGCGACGCGCTCACGACCGGCCCGCAGGACATCGGCCCGCACACGATCACCGTGACCGCGAAGGACGCGGCCGGCAACACGACCATCAAGTCGGTCACCTACGACGTGGTGGTCGTCGCGTCGGGCGCGGTCGGCGGCACGGTTCCGGCCGTCCTGTCCCTGAGCCTGGGCGCTCCGGCCGCGTTCCCGCCGTTCGTCCCGGGCAAGGCCCAGGACTACTCGGCGGTCCAGAAGGCGACCATCCTGACGACCGCCGGCAAGGCCACGCTGTCCTTCAGCGACCCTGGCCACATGACCAACGGGGCGTTCTCCCTCGCGGAGCCGCTGCGGATCGAGCCGGCGAAGAGCGTGTGGACCGGCCCGGCGTCCAACGAGACCGTGGACATCACGTTCAAGCAGCTGATCAAGGCCAACGACCCGCTGCGCACCGGCACCTACAGCAAGACGGTGACGTTTACGCTCGCGACGAACGAGCCGTAGGTCTCACCCCAGCCACACGAGCATGCTGATGGCGATCGCGCCGAGCCCGAGCAGGGCGCCCGCGATCGCCAGCGTCTCGCCGTGGTAGCCGTGCAGGCGCGTGTCGTGCCAGGCCTGTCCGCCCATCAGCGCGGCGGACAGGCCCGTGGCGAGCACGAGCGCCGGGCCGAGGAGGATCGCGAGCACCAACGCGACCACGCCCGCGGCGAACGCGGGGACGGCCAGCGGCGCGCGCCGCTCGGGCATCAGCCCGCGGTCGACACCATGAAGATGAACGCGAGCGCCAGCACCGTGCCGCTGACGATCATCCCCCCGACGGCGAAGCCGTGGCCCTGATAGCCGTGGCTCTTGACGTCGGCGAGCGCGATCCCGCCCATCACGATCGCTCCGACGGCGGCGATCAGCGCGAACAGGACCGGTCCGAACACCAGCAGGACCGCCGACAGGACGCCGACGACCAGCGACGGCACCGCGAGCGGCGCGCGCGTGGTGAGCTGCATGCGCATCGAAGGAGTGCTCATGAGAGGTGGATGCCCTGAACGCGCCGGGTCTACGCCGCGGCGCGGCGGGCGATCGCCTCGCGCTGGTCGGCGTCCAGCCACGGGCCGTCGCCGGCGGCCGCGTTGCTGCGCACCCGCTCGGGCTTGGAGGACGCCGGGATCACGGCCGTCACGCGCGGGTCCGACAGCGCCCACTTGATCAGCTCGTCCGCGCCGACGCGCGCCACCAGCCGCCCGGCGCCGAGCGGCCGCATCACGAGCACGCCGAGCCCGAGCTCCTCGGCGAGCGGCAGGATCAGGCGCTCGACCTCGCGCTCGACCGGGTTGTACGGGATCTGGATCGCGCCGATCCGGCCCGTGCGCATGACCGTCGCGAGCTCGTCGAAGGCGCTCGGCGCGTAGTGGGTCGCGCCGATCACGCCGACCTTCCCGTCGCCGCGCAGGTGCTCGAGCAGGTCCAGCCGGGCGCGCCAGCCGACCAGGTTGTGCACCTGGTAGAGGTCGACGCGCCCGTACCAGTCGAGGGCGCGCTGCGCCTGCCGCTCGGCCTCCCGGTCGTCCGGCGTCCACAGCTTGTCGGCGACGAACGCCTCCTCGCGCCGTCCCTGCAGACCGTGGGCGAGGACGCGCTGCGCCTCGCCGTACATCGGTGAGGTGTCGATCAGGGTCGAGCCGGCGTCGAGCGCGGCGTGCACGACCTCGTCGCGCGTGCCACGGACGTCGAGGGTCTGCCACGTGCCCATGCCGACGACGGGCACGCGCGGCCCGCCGCGGCCGAGCTCACGCGTCTCCATCGTCGGCTTCTTCGTCCTCGCGCTCGTCCTCGGACGGCTCGGCGGGGTCGTCCTCGACGCGCTCGTCGTGCTCGCGCAGCGCGTCGCGGACCTTGTCCATGTCGGGTCGGGGTCTCTCCGCCATGGAGCAGGCCTACCCCGCGCAGGCCGCGCCGAGACGCGCGGCGCCCTCGCGCAGCTCCTCCGGCGTGGCGGTGGCGAAGGAGACGCGCAGCGTCCCGCGCGGCGCCTCGCCCGCGTAGAAGTACTTCCCCGGCACGAAGGCCACGCCGCGATCGAGGGCACGCGGGAGGATCGCCTCGGCGTCGTGGCCCTCCGGCAGCTCGACCCAGATGAACAGGCCGCCCTCGGGCTCCGTCAGCTTCGTCCCCGCGGGCAAGTGCTCCCGGAGCCCGTCGAGCAGGGCGTCGCGGCGCGGGCGGTAGTGGGCGGCGAGCGCGGCGATGTGGTCGCTGAGGTCGTGCGTCGCCAGCCAGCGCTCCGCGGCCAGCTGCGCGATCGTCGACGTGTGCAGGTCGGCCGCCTGCTTGGCGACGGCCAGCGGGCCGCGCAGCGCCTGGGGCGCGCGCACGTAGCCGATCCGCAGGCCCGGGGAGAGCACCTTCGACAGCGTCTGGATGACGATCGTGCGCTCGGGCGCGTAGGCGGCGAGCAGGTCGGCGTCCTCCCCTTCGAGCCGCAGCGCGCTGTACGGGTCGTCCTCCACCAGCCACAGCCCGGCCTGCGCCGCCGCCTCGGCGATCGCGGCGCGCCGCTCGTGCGGCATGGTGCGGCCCGTCGGGTTCTGGAACGTCGGGATCAGGTACGCGACCTTCGCGCCCTCCCGGCGGGCGATCTCCAGCAGGGCGTCCGGATCGGGCCCGAAGTCGTCGGACGGGACGGCCACCGCGCGCAGGTCGGCGAGCTGGAAGGCCTGCAGCGCGGCCAGGTACGTCGGGTCCTCGACGAGGACGACGTCGCCCTGGTTGAGCAGCGCGCTCGCGATCAGCCCGAGCGCCTGCTGGGAGCCGGTGGTGATCAGCAGGTCGTCGCCGGCGACCTCCAGCCCGCGCTTGGCCATGAACGCGGCCAGCCGGTCGCGTAACGCCGGGTCGCCCTCGGTCGTGGAGTACTGCAGCGCGCGGATCGCGTCGGGGCCGGCAAGAACCTCGTCGAACGCGGCGCGCAGGCCGGGCACGTCGAACGTGTCCGGCGCGGGCAGGCCGCCGGCGAGGGAGATGATCTCCGGCCGCATCGCGATCTGCAGCAGCTCGCGCACGGGCGAGGACTGCGTGGCGGCGAGGCGGTCGGACAGGGGTGCGCCGGCGAGCGGCGCGGGAGGCGAGATGGCCATGGTCAGTAGAGCTCCGGGACGTGCTTGACGGGGACACCCGTCGCCCTCCCGGCGAATCGGCCGGGTCTTACAGGGCGACGGTGCGGGCTACTCGCCTCATCGCCACCAATCCTACGTGATCCGTCAATCGGACTTCCACGCATCTTCGGAGAGGCCGAAGCGCGGGAAGAGCTCCACGTCCAGGAAGGCCACCGCGTCGGTGATCGCGCCGGCGGCGTCGAGCGTGATCACGTGGATGGCGTTGCGCAGCCACACGCCGTCGATCAGCTTGTACGTCCCGAACGCCGGCTGGCCGTTCGCGTGGATGGGGACGAAGACGCGCGGGATCGACAGCGGGCCGGTCGGCAGGAACGCGCGGATCGGCTCCTGGCCGCGGTACCACTCGGCGATCGGCGGCATCGAGAACGTCGCGTCCTCGGCCAGCATCGCGACGACCGCGTCGACGTCACCCCGGTTCCACGCCGCGACGTAGCGCTCGACGATCGCCCTGACCTGCTCGTCGCCGAGCGCCTGCAGCGTCGCCTGCTGGGACTGCCGCGGGAGCCGCTCGTCGATCGCCGCCCGGGCGCGCTGCATGGCGCTGTTGACCGAGGCCGGGGTCGTGTCGCAGATCTCGGCGACCTCCTTGGCGCTGAAGCCGAGCACCTCGCGCAGGATCAGCACGGCACGCTGGGTGGCCGGGAGGTGCTGGAGCGCGGCGATGAACGCCAGCTCGACGCTCTCGCGCTGCTCGTAGCTCGCGCCCGGGTCGTCCGGGTACGGCTCCAGCCAGGCCGTCTCGGTCAGCGGTGGCTCGTCCGGGCCGCGGTCGATCGGCAGCTCGCGCTTGCCCTTGCGGCGGGCGAGCGCGTCCAGGCACGCGTTGGTCGCGATCCGGTACAGCCAGGTCTTCGGCTGCGCGCGGCCCTCGAAGCGGTCGAAGGCCTTCCAGGCGCGCAGCAACGCTTCTTGCAGCGCGTCCTCGGCGTCCTGCACGGAGCCCAGCATCCGGTAGCAGTGCGCGTGAAGCTCGCGCCGGTGCGGCTCGATGAGCTGCTGGTACTCGGCCTCGTACGCGGCAGCACTCATTCAGTGAGGGTAAACGGTCCGGCCGACCCGCTAGAAAGGGACATGGTGGCCCGCCGTCGTCGACGTCGTTCTGGGGGACTCGGGTATTCGCCCCGAGCCGGTTCCCTCTTCCTGTCCCCGCCCAAGAGCGCGCGTCGGCCGCGGCGCCGGGGCCCGTCGCTGAGCCTCGTCTTCACCGCGCTGGTGGCGCTCGGCGCGCTGGGCTTCGGCGGCTACGCGCTGGCCCGCAGCTGGATGGACGACGACGAGCGCCGGCCGGCCGTGATCGCCTACGTGGACGCGTGGAAGCGCGGCGACTACGAGGCGATGTACCGGCTCGTGGACGCCAAGAGCCAGAAGGCGAACCCGAAGATCTCCTTCATCGCCGACTACAAGCGCGCCAACGACGCCGCGACGACCGAGAAGGTCGTGCCCGGCACGGTCGGGCCGCTGCTGAGCGGCGGCAAGGTCCGCGTGCCCGTGACGGTCGAGACCGACGACTTCGGCAAGCTGCGCGGTGAGATCGAGTTCTCCGCCTCCGAGGACGAGGCCGGCGAGGGCCGCGTGGCCTGGACGCCCGCGCTGCGGCTGCCGGGCCTGAAGGAGGGCGAGGACGTCACCCGCAAGTCCGGCGCCGCGCCGACCCGCGGGAACATCTACGCCGCCGGCGGCAAGCTCCTGGACTCCGACGCGCTCGGCGCCTCGATCGCGGGCACCGCGGGTGAGAAGCCGACCGGCCTGAACCGCATCTATGACGACCGGCTGGCGGGCAAGCGCTCGTCGACGCTGCGGTTCGGCGACCGCGTGATCGCGCGTGTGAAGGGCTCGAAGGGCAAGTCGATCAAGACGACGATCCGGCTCGGGCTGCAGCGCACGGCCAACGACGCGCTCGGCGAGCAGCTCGGCGGGATCGCCGTGATCAAGCCGAGCGACGGCTCCGTGCTGGCGCTCGCAGGGCTCGCCGTCAGCGCGCCCCAGCCGCCCGGCTCGAGCTTCAAGATCATCACCGCGGCCGCCGCGCTGCAGTACAAGAAGGCGACGCCGGGCAGCTCGTATCCCGCGCGCACCTACGCGACGCTGTCGGGCGCCAAGCTGCGCAACGCCAGCGACGAGGTCTGCGGTGGGTCGCTCACCAACTCGTTCGCCCACTCCTGCAACAGCGTTTTCGGTCCGCTCGGCGCGAAGGTGGGCGCCAAGCGCATGTACTCGATCGCGAAGAAGTTCGGCTTCATGGAGCAGCCGGACGTGCCCGCCGCCAAGGTCTCGACGATCCCGTCGGTGAAGGAGATGAAGGACGCGATCGCCGTCGGCTCGGCCGCCATCGGCCAGAACACCGACAACGCCACGCCGCTCCAGATGGCCTCCGTCGCCGCGACCATCGCCAACAAGGGCGTGCGCGTGAAGCCGCACGTGGCGGGCACCAAGCGCGTCCGCACGCGCGTGGTGAGCGCGAAGGTGGCCGGCCAGGTGCGGGACATGATGGTCGCGGTCGTGCAGTCGGGCACGGGCCGCGCCGCCGCCATCCCGGGCGTGACCGTGGCCGGCAAGACCGGCACCGCCGAGCTCGTCTCCACCGCCGACATCGCGCAGAACGCGGCCAACACCACCGCCTGGTTCGTGGCCTTCGCGCCCGCCTCGAACCCCAAGGTCGCGGTGGCGGTCATGCTCCCCAAGGCGGGCCAGGGCGGCACGTCCGCCGCCCCGATCGCCAAGCGCGTCATCCAGGCCGCGCTCTAGCAGGCGCGCCTCACCTCGCCGCGTGCGGCAGCGAGCTGCTTGCGCGCGTTCGCGCGCGTGCGCACCGCCGTCGCGTAGCTCCGCCGGTACGTCTTCGGCTGGCGCTTCATCAGCGCGCGGAACCGCGTCACGGCCGCCTCGGCGAGCTTCATCGCCTTCTGCGCCTTCGCCAGGGCGGCCTGTGCGGCGTCGCACGCGTCCCGGTCGACGACGAACGTCGTGGACGCCGTCGCCTCGGCGGCGGCGTCGGTGCTCCACTCCTGGACGTAGCCGCACAGCAGGTACGTCCCCGGGGTCTTGGCGGCGGTCCGCTCCGCCGTGAGCGTCTCCTCCGTGCCGACGCCCCGGCTGAGGACGCTGTCGCCGGACGCGTCCAGCCGTCGCGCCGCCTCGCAGCCGCGGCCATCCGCGCGCCTGACCGTCACGAACAGGCGGCGGGGACGCTCCGCGGTCACGGCGGCGGTGACCGCGTACCGGGCTCCGGGGCTCACGCGGACGGGCGCGCTGAGCGCCAAGGACGCACGTGCGGAGCGGACGTTCACCGTGACCGGCCCGGTGACCGCCCGCGCGGACGGCGCCGCCGGTGAGTCCTGCAGGTAGCCGCAGACGACGAACGCGCCGGGGTCGCGGAACGTGTGCTCGGCGGTTCTGGCTCCGGCGGCGCCCTCGGCCAGCGAGGGGAGCTGCACGTCCTCGGAGACGGCGGCCTCGAGCGCATAGGTCGCGCCGCACCCGGGCGGCCCGGCCGGCTTCTCGGTGACGTACAGCCGGCCGGCCGGCACCGCTTGCGCCCAACGCACGTCGAGGTGGACCGGGACCTCCTCGGCCGGGTCGGGCCCGGCCGTCAACGAGATCGTGTCGGCGGCGGCGCTCGTGGCGCCCACCCCCAGCAGCGCGAGCGCCAGGCCCAGCGCACGCGCGGATGTCGAATGGCTCATGCCACCGATAGGCGCGCGGCGCCGAAGCTCGCCCCCCTAGCGTCCCGATTCCGACTCGCGACGCTAGAGCATCTCCAGCGCGAAGATCGCCTCGGGCAGGACGGCGGAGACGACGAACTGGCCGGCGTCGACGATCTCGCTGATCTTCAGGTCGACGACGAGCGAGCAGAGCAGGTAGGCGTCCTCGCGCGAGAGGTCCTTCTCGGCGACCAGGTAGTCGATCATCGCGCGGGTCGCGTTCCGGGCGTTCTCGAACAGGTCCGGGCCGACGCCGGTGGTGGCGAAGAACGAGCCGTCGTCGACCGCGGGCGTGAGCGGGCCGGGCGCGGTGCGCCACTGCGGGCCCGGGATCGAGCGCTTCTCGACGCTGAAGCGCATCGTCGCGTACATCGGGGCCTCGAGGCCGGTGACGCAGATCTCGCCGTCGCCCTGGCAGCCGTGGGCGTCGCCCGTCGAGAACAGCGCGCCGGCCTCCTGGACGGGCAGGTAGAGCGTGGTGCCGCGCACGAGCTGGCGCGTGTCGAGGTTCCCGCCGAACGTGCCGGGCGGCATGATCGGGGTGCCGCTCGCGCCGGCCGGGCAGACGCCCATCGTCCCCATGAACGGGTCCAGCGGGACGGTGATGTCCTCGCGGAAGTACGTCACGTCGCCCTCGGTGAGGTCGAAGATCCGCAGGTACGGCTCGGTGAAGTCGTCGGCCAGCAGCCCGAGGCCCGGCAGGATCGCGGTCCAGCCCCAGCCCTTGGTGTGGATGTCGAGGATCTCGATCGCGAGCGTGTCCCCCGGCTCCGCCCCCTCCACGTAGACCGGCCCGGACAGCGGGTACACGCGGTTCCAGTCGAGCGTCGCGATCACGCCGACGTCGGAGTCGGGGCCGATCTGGTTGTCGGAGACGTCGCGCGTCTCGTAGACGACGGTGTCGCCGTCGGCGATCGTCAGCACCGGCTCGTTGCCCGCGTCCCACGTGAAGTGGACCCGGTCCGTCGGGAAGTAGTGCGTGGCCATGCCGGCACGATATTCCGCGACGGCATCGGGTACGTAGGTGGCGCGATGCCGTCTCCGCGAACGTTCATGGTGCGTGCGCTGATCGCCGGGCTGTGCGTCGCGGCCCTGGCCGCGATCACCGCCTTGCTGACCGGCGAGTTCGAGGACTTGCACTGGCGGATCGTCGGCACCAGCCTCGGCTTCAGCTTCTTCTGCGCGCTCGGCGCGAGCGGCGACGCGCTGCGCGAACACGGGCGAGGCGGGCTGGCGACGGCCGGCGCCGTCGCCACCGGCCTCGCCGCGCTGGCCTTCGTGTTGCTGGTGCTCGCGATCTGGTTCGACGACAGCGACAGCGAGGTGCTGTGGCAGAGCTGGGGTGTCGCGGCGGTCACGGCGCTGTGGGCCTCGCACTGGTCGCTCGTCCTGCGCCTGCGCCGCACCACCGACTCGCCCGCGGTGCAAGCCGTGTGGAAGGCCTCGATCGTCGCCACCACCGTGGTGATGCTCGCCGGCAACCTCGCGATCGCCGAGGTGGTCGGCGACATCAGCGACGGGCTCGCCCGCGCCTTCGGCGTCGTCCTCGTGATCGGCGTCCTGACCACGGCGCTGCCGCCGATCATGCGCAAGCTCGCGGGCGACGCGGCGAACGCCCGGCTCTCGGCGGACGAGCTCGTGCGCGAGCTGGCCGAGGCGGCGCGCCGCGTCGAGCGGATCACCGTCGCGGAGGACGCGCGACGCGAAGCGGACTCGCTCCGGCGGCTCGCCGAGCGCGTCGCCGGCTGAACGTATACCCGCGGTCGAACCAGGTTTGGACCGCGAGACCATGTCGGTCCGGAGAACGTTCCCGCACAATCGCTCCTATGCGGGAACCCCTGATCACCGCGACGTTGTTCTCGATCTACGTCGGCACCACCGGGACAGCGAAGGCGCTGGGCGCGTTGCAGCGCATCACCGGCTAGACCAGCCCCACGCGGTGGGCGACCGCCGCGGCCTCCGTGCGTGAGCGCACGTCGAGCTTCGAGAGGATGCGGGACACGTGGACGCTCGCGGTCTTCTCGGCCATGTACAGCGCGCTGCCGATCTCTCGGTTCGTGCGTCCGTCGGCGAGCAGGGCGAGCACCTGCCGCTCGCGGGGTGTGAGCCCGAACGGGTCTTCGCCGTCATCCGCGGCAGTCAGCGCGGATGGCGGCGAAGGCTCGTCCGGGTCGTCCATCCGCAGGCGGGCGCGCAACGCGAAGCCCTCGATCTCCGACACCAGCCAGGCGGCGCCGATCGCCGAGGCCGCGGCCAGGGCCTCGGCGGCAGCGACCGCGGCGCCGTCGCGGTCACCGCGCGCGAGCAGTGATTCGGCGCGCCGGCGCCGGGCCTGCGCGGCGCGGTAGGGCCGCCCGAGCGCGACCCAGGCGTCGGTCGCCTCCGCCCACGTCGCGGGGTCGTCGTCGCCGTGCGCGCGGGCGAGCTCCGCGCGGGCGAGCGTGAGGAACGCGGCTTCGACCGGCCGCTCGCCCTCCGCGCACGCTTCCACGCGCGCGAGCAGGCCCTCGGCCATCGCGATCGGCAGTGACGGGTCCTCGCCGAGGTCGCGCGCACGCACGGCGGCGTCGGCGTGCACGCGCACGCCGGAGGCCGCCACGCGGGCCATCCGGGCGACGTCCTGCGAGCAGAAGTCGAGCCGGTCGAGCGCGTTGTCGATCGCGGCGACGGCGGCGTCGAGGTCGCCGGCACGGCGCTCGAGCTCGGCCCGGAGCGCGCCGAGCGGGCCGATCCACTGCGGCTCGCGGGTGTCGGCGGCGACGTCCTCGGCCTGGTCGAGCAGCGCCCGCGCGGTCTCGTGCCGGCCGCGACCGAGCGCGAGCTCGATCCGCCGCAGCGCGTCGTTGATGAAGGTCGTGCCCATCGCGGGCCGGGCGGGGCTCGGCAGGGCCGCCTCCGCGATGTCCCACTCCCCCGCCTCGAACGCGAGCTCGGCGCGCAGCAGCGCCAGCCAGCGCCGCGGGACGCCGCGCCGCGCCGCCAGCTCGAAGCCCTCGTCGGCGACCGAGCGGGCCTCGTCGAGCCGTCCGGCGACGGTCAGCGAGTCCGCGAGGTTCACGTGCGTGCTCAGCTTGTAGAGGAGATCGGCCTCACGAGCGCGCTCGAGCGCTTCGCGCAACGACGCCTCCCCCTCCTGGAACCGGCCCATCCCGAACAGCGCGACGCCCTTCGCGTCCAGCGAGCGCAGCTCCGAGACGAGGTCGCCGCTGGCCCGCGCGACCTCGATCGCGCAGTCGGCCGCTTCGACCGCCTCCTCGTGGCGGGACTCGAGCATCAGCTCCTTGGCGCTGCCCGCCAGCAGCGTCGCGCGCATCACCGAGGGCCCCTCGGGGAGCAGGTCCAGCGCCTCGCGCCGGGTGTCCGCGGCCGCTGCCGATCGCCCGCTGTTGAACTGCTCGCGCGCGAGCAGCTCGAGCAGGTCGGCGGTGCGCGCCGGGTCGGAGTCACCGAGCTCGTTGAGCGCCGCCCGCAGGTAGGACTCGGCGCGGCCCGGGTCGTGCTCGCGCCCGGTGCTCCACGCCGCGGCCCGCAGCAGCTCGACGTGGTCCATCCCGGCGAGCGCCTCGGCGTCGGCGACGCGGTCCCACAGCTGCAGGGCGCGCGAGTAGAGCGCGGCGGCCTCGCCGTTGGCGTGCACGGCCTCAGCGGCCTCGGCGGCGCGGACGGAGGCCACGAGCGCCGCGGGCTGGTCGCCGGACTCCAGGTAGTGGTGCGCGATCCCCGCCGCCAGGTGCGCGCCGCCGTGCGCGGGCAGCCCGGCTGCGCGTGCCTCGAGCGCCTTGGCCAGCGCGAGGTGCAGCGAGGCGCGCTCACCGGGCAGCAGGTCGTCGACGACCACCTCGCGCAGCAACGCGTGCCGGAACGAGTAGAAGCCCTCCTCGTCGGCGACGACGAGCTGCGCGGCGACCGCCTCCCGGACCGGCACACGCGGGTCCACGCCGGAGGCGGCGGCGAGCAGGTCGTGGTCCAGCCGGCGCCCGGCGGCGATCACGCGCAGGAGCTCCTGCGCATCCGGCGAGAGCCGCTCGATCCGCAGCATCAGCGCGTCGCGCAACGTCGGCGGGAGCGAGCCGCGCCCGTCCATTCCGGCCGCCAGCAGCTCCTCGGCGAACAGCGGGTTGCCCTCCGAGCGGGCGAACAGGCGCTCCAGCAGATCCCCGCGGGGCGTCTGCCCGAGGATGTCGCTGAGCTGGGCGGCGAGCTCGGCGCGCGTGAGCGGGCGCAGCTCCACGCGCCGGGCGCGGGCGTCGCGCTCGAGCTCGGCCAGCAGCGGGCGCAGCGGGTGCCGGCGGTGCAGCTCGTCCGGGCGGTACGTCGTCACGACGAGCACGCGCTCGCGGCACAGCGACGACGCGAGGTAGACGAGGAACGCGCGCGTCGACCGGTCGGCCCAGTGCAGGTCCTCGATCGTCAGCAGCAGGCCTTCCTCGCCGGCGAGCAGCTCCAGCAGCTCGAGCAGGCCGTCGAACAGGCGCGCCTGGGCGGTCGCCTCGTCGTCAGCGCGCGCCTCCGCGCGGCCGAGCCCCGGAAGGATCTGGGCGAGCGCGGCACGGGCGGGCTCCGACAGGCGGCCGAACGCCTCGTGACCGGACCGCGCGAGCGGGCGCAGCGCGCCGACCAGCGGCGCGTAGGGCAGCTCGCCCTCGCCGAGCTCGACGCAGTCGCCGCCGATCACGCGCACGCCGTCCTCGCGCGCGACGCGCTCGAGCTCGCTCAGCAGCCGTGTCTTGCCGAGGCCCGACTCGCCCGCGACGAACGCGAGGCCCGGACGGCCGTTGAGCGCCTCGGTGAGGCCCGCCCGCAGCTCGCTGAGCTCGGGGGCCCGACCGACGAACGTGGTGCTGGTCACTCGGGAAGCCACGACGGAAGTATCGCGCGCACCGCCGCCGGACCGCGAGCGGCGCGGGGAAACGCCAGGGAGCAGTGGCGATCCGGCGGCGGTGATGGATGGGGACACGCCGCCCATCCTGCGCCGTCGCGCGCGCACCCACATCAGGCGCGTGGAGCGTGTTCGAACCGCTTCGAACTTACGCGCGCCCGGTTCACCCCTTACTTTGGGGTCGCATGGAAGCTCCGTACGGCTCCTGGCCGTCCCCGATCAGCGGCGCGGTCGTCGCGCAGGACCCCGGCTGGCCCTACGCGCAGGTGGTCGTCGACGGCGACACGGTGTACTGGTCGGAGGCGCGCTCGCACGAGGGCGGCCGTGACGTGGTCGTCGGCGACGGGGTCGACGCGATCCCGGCCGGCGTGAGCGCCCGCACGCGGGTGCACGAGTACGGCGGTGGCGCGTACACGGTCCACGACGGCACCGTGTACTTCTGCGACGACGCCGATCAGCGCGTCTACGCCATGCGCGGCGGCGAGGCGGTGCCGCTCACGCCGGAGCCGCCGGCCACGCATGCGTGGCGCTATGCCGACCTGCAGGTCACGCCGGACGGCCGCACGCTGATCTGCGTGCGCGAGCGCGACGGCGACCCGGAGCACGTCAACGACCTCGTCGCCTTCCCGACCGACGGCTCCGCCGCGCCCGTCGTGCTCGCCGAGGGCCACGACTTCTACTCCTCCCCGCGCATCTCCCCCGACGGCACGCAGGTCGCCTGGCTCGTCTGGGACCACCCGCGGATGCCGTGGGAGGGCTCGGAGCTGCACGTCGCCGAACTTGAAGAGGGACTGTCCCGCTTCAGCATCACCGGTCGCGTCGCCGGTGGCGAGGCGGAGGCGATCGTCCAGCCGGCGTGGAGCCCGGACGGCGTCCTGCACTACAGCTCCGACCGCACGGGCTGGTGGAACCTGTACCGCGCCGACGGGACCGCGGTGACCGCGCTGGAGGCCGAAGTCGGCGGCCCGCTGTGGGTGTTCGGCGCGTCCTACTACGCGTTCCTGGCCGATGGCCGGATCGTCCTCACGTACTTCACGGCCGGCGCCGACCACCTCGCGGTCGTCGAGCCCGACGGCACGCTGCGCGATGTCGACACCGGCTGCACCCGGATCGTCGACGTGACCACGGATGGCCGCCGCGCGCTGTTCGTCGGCGCCTCCCCCACCCGCGCGCTGCGCGTCTACGCGCTCGACGTCGACACCGGCGAGGCCGAGACGCTGAGCCCGGCCACGGAGGAGCTGGTCCCCAAGGCGTACGTGTCCGTGCCGCGCCCGCTCGAGTTCCCGACGACCGGCGGCAAGACCGCGCACGCGATCTTCTATCCACCGCACCACCCCGAGTACGCGGGGCCGGCGGACGAGCGCCCGCCGCTCGTCGTGCGCGTCCACGGCGGCCCGACGGCCCACGTCTCCTCGATCCTGCGGCCGGAGATCCAGTTCTTCACCAGCCGCGGCTTCGCGGTGGTCGACGTCAACTACGGCGGCAGCACCGGCTACGGCCGCGAGTACCGCGACCGCCTGCGGGGCACGTGGGGCATCGTCGACACCGACGACGCCGTCAACGCCGCCCGCCACCTCGCCGAGTCCGGCGAGGTCGACGGCGCGCGGATGACGATCACCGGCGGCAGCGCGGGCGGCTGGACCGTCCTGTGCGCGCTCACCCGCTACCCGGACGTGTTCGCGTGCGGCGCCGACTACTACGGCGTGGCGGAGCTGACCGCGTTCGCCGACGACACGCACAAGTTCGAGTCGCGCTACTTCGACTACCTGATCGGCCCGTTCGACGAGGAGGCGTGGACCGAGCGCTCACCGCTCACGCACGCCGACCGGATCCGCGTGCCGGTGATCGTCCTGCAGGGCGATGAGGACAAGGTCGTGCCGCCCTCGCAGTCGGAGGTGATCGTCGATGCCCTCGCGCGCAAGGGCATCGACCATGAGTACATCGTCTTCGCGGGCGAGCAGCACGGCTTCCGCAAGGCCGAGAACCTCCAGCGCGCCGCCGAGGCCGAGCTCGAGTTCTACCGCCGCGTCTTCGGCATCGATGAGTTCACGGCGCCCGCGTCGTTGTAGCCGCATGACCAAGATCACCACCGGCGCCAGCGTCTCCCTCGACGGCTTCATCGTCGGGCCGGACGAGACCGGCTTCGAGCACCTCTTCCAGTGGTACGGCAACGGCGACGTGCACATCGAGACGACGAGCGAGAACGTCCCGATCAACGTCACCGAGGCCAGCGCGGGCGTCATGCGCGACCTGATCGCCGAGACCGGCTGCTTCGTCGTCGGCCGGCATCTGTTCGACATCACCAACGGCTGGGGCGGCGTCCACACGCTCGGCATCCCGTACGTCGTCGTCACGCACTCGGTCCCGGACGGCTGGGAGCGCGAGAGCGAGCACCACGAGTTCGTCACGACCGGGTTCGACGACGCGATCGCCGCCGCCAAGCGCCGCGCCGGCGACAAGGACGTCGGCCTGAACGCCGGCACGATCGCCGCCCAGGGCCTCGCGGCCGGCATCGTCGACGAGGTGCAGCTCGATCTCGTCCCCGTCGTCCTGGGCGCCGGCACGCCCTTCTTCTCCGGCCTCACCGGCGCCCCGTACGTCCTGGAAGGCCCGATCCGGTCCGTGCAAGGCGACCGCGTCACGCACCTGCGCTACCGCGTGGTGCGGCGCTGACTCACCACGGCAGCGTGCCGTTCTCGTCGGTGTACGTGCCCGTCGGGCCGTCGGCGTCCAGCGTCGCCAGGCGCACGACCACGCGCGCGCTCTCCGCGGCGGGCCGGCCGAAGTCGAAGGCGGCGGTCATGTCGGTGGCCGTCGGCCCCGGCTCGACCGCGTTGAACTTGATCTGCGGGTGCAGCTTGGCGTACTGCACCGTCAGCATCGTCGCCGCGCTCTTGGACGCCGCGTAGAGCGGGAAGGGCAGCCCCGACTCCGGCCGCTCCGGGTTGTTCACCGCCCAGAACGAGCCCATGCTGCTGGAGACGGTCACGACGTTGGGGTTCGACGAGCGCTGCAGGAGCGGGAGCGCCGCCTCGGTCACGCGCACGATCCCGACCGCGTTGGTGTCGAAGGAGCGCTGGGCCCCGGCCGCGCCGAGCTCGGTCTCCAGGATGCCGGCGTTGTGGATCAGCACGTCCAGGCGGCCCTCGGCGGCGTCGATCGCGGCCAGGGCGCTCTCCACCGACGCGTCGTCGGTCACGTCGAGCGGCACGAACCGCGCGCCCAGCGCGGCCGCGGCGCGCTCGCCGCGCTCGGCGTCACGTGCGCCGACATAGACGGTGTGGCCCAGCTCCTGGAGCTGCTTGGCGGTCTCGAAGCCGATGCCCTTGTTGGCACCGGTGATCAGCGTCACGGTCATGACGGCCATGCTGGGCGCGTTCGCACGACGCATCCAGAGCCCCCTTCAGCCTGGGGCCTGCGAGGACCCTCCCTAATCTTGCGTAAGCGGCCTAAGCTGAGCCGCATGAGCCAGTCGACCAACGCCCTCGGCGAGTTCCTGCGCGCCCGGCGCGAGCTGGTCACGCCCGAGCGGGCCGGCATCCCCGGCGGCGGCGTGCGGCGCGTGCCCGGGCTCCGGCGCGAGGAGGTCGCGATGCTCGCGGGCATCAGCGCCGACTACTACCTCCGGCTCGAGCGGGGACGCGACCGCAGGCCGTCGCTGCAGGTGCTCGAGTCGATCGCCCGCGTGCTGGAGCTCGACGATGACCACTTCGCCCACCTGCTGACGCTGGTCGCCGAGGTCCCGCGGCGGCGCACGCCGCGTCCACGCAAGCCGACGGTGCCCGCGGGCGCGCTCAAGCTGCTCGAGTCCCTCACCCAGCCGGCCTTCATCGAGGACCGGTACTTCGACATCCTCGCCTCCAACGGCGCCGCCCGTGCGCTGTCGCCCAGCCTCGCGGCCGGCGGCAACCAGCTCCGCGACCTGTTCCTGGACCCCGCCGAGCAGGCGCTGCATCCCGAGTGGGAGACCGTGACGGAGTGCTTCGTCGCGAACCTCCGCCAGGCGGTCGGCAACGACATCGACGACCCGCGCTTCATCGAGCTCACGGGCGAGCTGACCCTGGCGAGCCCACGGTTCCGCCAGCTCTGGGCGCGCCACGAGGTGCGTGGCCAGCGCGGCACGCCGCTGCGGCTCGACCACCCGCAGGTCGGGGCGATGACGCTCAACCGCGAGCGGCTGGCCATCGACGGCGCCGACGGGCTGATGCTCGTCGTCTACCACCCCGACGCCGGCTCGGCGGACGCCGGCAAGCTCGCCCTCCTGGTCTCCGCGGCCCTGCCGACCGCGGAGCCGGAGCGCGTCGCGCGCTGAAGTCAGCCGATCGCGGTGCGGACCACGTCCTCGTCCTGCTGACCCGTGCCGCCGCTTGCGCCCATCGCGCCGATCACCGAGCCGCCGTCGGTGATCGGCAGGCCGCCGATCTGCGGCGTGTAACGGCCACCGGTGGCGACGGAGATCGACGCCGAGAAGGCGTGCAGCGACTGCATCTTCTCGCCCTGGGCGGCGCTCGGCGCGCCGTAGGCGGCGGCCGTCCAGGCCTTCCCCAGCGCGACGTCCGGGGCGATCCAGGGGGCGCCGTCCATGCGCGCCGACGCGACGAGATGGCCGGCGGGGTCGACGACGGCGAACGCGAGCGCCAAGCCCTGCGACGTCGCCTCCTCGATGCCGGCGGCGATCAGGGACTGGGCGCGTTCGAGGGTGATCATGCGGCTGGGACCTCCACGGTCGTGGTGAGCAGGGCGGCCTCGCGGGCGTCGCGGCGGTTGACCTCCAGGAAGTCGGGCGCGGCGCACATCAGCAGCGTGCGCCCGTCGTCCCCGCCGAGCTGGCAGGCGAACACGGCGAGGTCCTCCGGCAACTCGATCTCGTCGACGATGTCGCCACCGGGCGCGATCCGGCACAGCGGGCCGCCGAGGCCGTCCGCGGCCCACACGTGCCCCTCGGCGTCCAGCGTGCAGCCGTCGGGCGCGTAGCCGAGGTTCGGAAGCATCTCCTCGACGCTGCCCGGCTCCACCCGCGGGGCGATCTGCCCCCAGACGCGCTGGTCGGTCAGGGACCCGTCGGCGGCGATGGTGAAGGCCGACAGGCCGCCGCCGAACGTCTCGGCGACGATCAGCGTGTCCCCGGAGATCATCATCGCGTTCGGGAACCAGAGGTCGCCGCCCTCGCGATGCACGGTGCCGTCGGGGTCCACCCGGACGAGCGACGTCGGCTCGGGGGCGGCCAGGTTCATCAGGTCGAAGCCGAAGTTGCCGGCATAGGCCCGGCCTTCCCCGTCGACGATCAGGTCATTCAGGTGGCCGCCGCAGTGCTCGGTCACGTCGGCGTGGACGTGCACGTCCCCGTCCGGCGTGCGCCGCAGCAGCCGGTGGTCGGTCATCGAGGACACCAGCAGCGACCCGTCCGGCAGCCACCCCAGCCCGGACGGCTGACCCGGCACCTCCAGCACGACCGCGTCGGCGCCCGTCTCCGGGTCGACCGTGCGGACCGAGTGGGTGTAGAAGTCGGACACCCACCAGCGCCCCTCATGCCAGCGCGGCCCTTCGAAGAAGGACCCGCCCTCGACCAGCGTGCGCAGCTCTCTCGCTCCCATGCGGCCGGACCCTATCCTGGATCGCATGCTGCTCAGCGTCCTCGATCAATCGCCGATCGCGGAAGGGACGACCGGGTCGCAGGCGCTGCACAACACGCTCGACCTCGCGCGCCTGGCCGATCAGCTCGGCTATCACCGCTATTGGGTCGCCGAGCACCACGGCGGGCCGATGCTCGCGGGCCCGAGCCCGGAGGCGCTGATCGGGCCGATCGCGGCCGCCACGGAGCGCATCCGCGTCGGCAGCGGCGGCGTGATGCTGCCGCACTACAGCCCGTTCAAGGTCGCGGAGACGTTCAGCGTGCTCGCCGGCCTGTACCCCGGGCGGATCGACCTCGGGCTCGGCCGTGCCGCGGGCACCGACCCGATGACCACGCACGCCCTGCAGCGCGACCGCACGCAGGCGCTGCCCGACGACTTCCCCGAGCAGCTGCGTGAGCTGCTCGCGTACTTCGAGGGCACGATCAAGGTCTCCAACCCGCTCGCGCGCCTGCAGAAGATGCTGCCCGGCCGGCCCGAGACGCCCGAGCCCTGGCTGCTCGGCTCCTCACCGCAGTCGGCCGTGTGGGCGGCGGAGCTGGGCCTGCCGTACGCGTTCGCGGACTTCATCAACCCGAAGGGCGCGGACATCGCGCAGCTGTACGCGCGGGAGTTCAAGGACGGCGTGCGGCTGGACGCGCCGCGCACCGCCGTCGCCGTGTGGGCGCTGGCCGCCGACACCGAGGAGGAGGCCGTCCGGCTCGCCACCTCGAGCCAGATGGCGTTCGCGATGCTCCGCCGCGGCCGGCTGATCGAGGTGCCGCCGCCTGACACCGCGGTGCGCTTCCTCGAGCAGCTCGACGAGGCCGACAAGCGCAAGGCGCGGTCGCGCCGCGCGCTCGTCGGCACGCCCGATCAGGTCCGCGCGGGCATCGAGGCCGTGGCCGCGGAGTACGGCGCGCAGGAGGCGATCGTGGTCACGATCACCTTTGACCACGACGCCCGCCGCCGTTCCTATGCGCTTCTGGCCGAGGCGTTCGCCCTGAGCCCCGTGGCCGCGAGCCACAGCTGACGCCCTCGCAGCGCGCGGCGCGGTTGCCGTGGCCGTCGGCGACGGTCCCGGCAGCCGCGAAGATGTCCAGCGGCCCGGCCGAGCGCGTCACCAGGTTCGCCTTCACGACGTTGCCGGCGCCGGCGGTGACGCCGATCCCGTAGCCGAAGCAGCCCTCGCAGCCGCCGACGGAGCGGTCGATCGCGTTGCCGGTGACGACGTTGCCGTCGCCGGCGACGAGGACGCCGTCACCGCCACCGGACACGCGGTTGAGCGCGAGGACGTTGCGGTCGGAGGTGTCGATCCACAGGCTGGTGACCGAGCCGCGGACGACGTTCGCGGACGCCTCGTTGCCCGTCGAGCCCTCGACGAACGCGATCCCGTTGCCCGCGTTGTCGACCACGCGGTTGCCCTGGACCTTCGTCCTCGCCGACCCGAACACGAGCACGCCGGTCACCGCGTTGCCCGACAGGTCGCTGAGCCGGAGCCGGTTGCCGGTGGACCCGGTGACGGCGAACCCGGTGCGATTGCCGGTCGAGCGGACCGCGGTGAAGTCGTTGCCGTCGCTGCCGTCGGCCAGGTCGATGCCGCGCCCGGCGATGCCGGTGACGGTCAGGGCGCTCACGCGTGCGCCGTCGGCGTCGTCGAGCGCGAGGCCGACGCCGAACTCGCGCACGGTCCCGCCCTTGATCCGCACGCCGCGGTGGCCCGCGACCCGGACGCCGACGCCGGCGCCGGTGCCGTCGACCGTGCGCCGGCCGAGGTCCAGCGTGACGTCGTCCGCGCCGATCACGAGCCCGTCCGCCGGGCAGTCGACGAGGTCCGCGCGCAGGCGTGTGTCCGACGTGATCGTGGCGCCGCAGGCCGGACCGGCCGCCTGCGCCACCGCCGGAGCGGCGAGCGCAAGCAGCCCGGCGGCCGCGACGTACCTGAATCCGGTCATCGCACGCGCATACCCACCTCCTGCACGTGGCCATCGTGGACTTCGAGGACGCGGTCACAGCCGATCGCGTCGATCAGGGGGCGGTCGTGGGTCGCCACCACGAGCGTCCCGCGGTACGCGCCCAGCGCCGCCTCGATCACCTCGAGCGTGTCGAAGTCCAGGTGGTTGGTCGGCTCGTCGAGCAGGATCAGCTCGGCGCCGCCGCCGACGATCGCCGCCACGTGCACGCGCGTCCGCTCACCCGGCGAGAGCCGCGCCAACGGACGGTCGATGGCCTCGCTGCCGAGGCGGTAGTGCGCCAGCAGCGTTCGCGCTTCCGCCTCCGGCAGGTCGGTCTGGGACCGGAACCAGGTCAGCAGCCCGATGTCGGCCGCGTGGCCGAGCGGGACGTCGACGACGCCCACCTGCGGCAGCAGCCGCGTCTCGCCGCGCACGTCCACCTCGCCGGAGGCCGGCGTCACGCGTCCGCTCAGCACGTGCAGCAACGTGCTCTTCCCGGAGCCGTTCGGCCCGATGAGCGCCACGCGGTCGCCCGCATGGAGGGTCAGGTCGACGTTGTCCAGGACGCCCGGCACGGTCACGCCGCGCAGCGCCGTGACCAGCCGTTTCCCGGAGCCCTCGCTCTCGAGCTGGACCTTGAACGCGGCGGGTTCGCGCGGCGCGCGCACCCACGTCTCGGCCGCCATCTCGCGCTGCAGCCGGTGCTCCCTCGCCTTGGACTTCTTGGCCACCTTCTTCGCGTAGCGCTTGAGCTTGGGCGCCTCCGCGCGGCTGACGGTGCGCTCGGTCCACTGCGCCTGGCGCGCGGTCATGGCGATGTCGGCCTCCAGCCGGCGGCGCTTCTTCTCCTGCGCCTCGACGACCAGCGTGAGCCGTTCGCGCCGCCGCTCCCGCTCCTCCCGGTAGGCCGTGTAGCCACCTTCGTAGGCCTCGAGCCCGGCGGGTGAGAGCTCGTAGACGCGGTCGACGGTCGCGTCGAGGAAGTCGCGATCGTGGGAGACGGTCAGGAGCGTGCCGTCGAAGCCGGAGAGCCACTCCGACAGCCATGCGCGGCCGTCGGCGTCCAGGTGGTTGGTCGGCTCGTCGAGCAGGAGCACGGTCGGGTCGCCGAGCAGGACCGAGGCCAGCAGGCAGCGAGCGGCCTCGCCGCCGCTGAGCTCGCCGAGCCGCTTCGAGCGCGGCAGGTGCTCGATGCCCAGCCGGCGGCGCGCCTCGTCCAGCCGGGCCTCGAGCGCCCAGCCGCCGAGCGCCTCGAAGCGCTCCTGCGCGTCCCCGTATGCGTCCAGGTCGGTCAGATCCAGCTCGTGCGCGTCGAGCTCGAGCCGGACCTCCCACACCTCCCCGAGCGCTCGTCGCAAGAGGTCGTCGATCGTCGCCCGTGGGTCGAGCACGTCCTGCGGGAGGTAGCCCGCGCGGTCGTGCGCGCCGAGCGCGACCGCGCCGCGCTCGGGACGATCAACGCCCGCCAGCACGCGCAGCAGCGTCGTCTTGCCGACGCCGTTGGGGCCGACGAGCGCGGCACGCGCGCCGTCGTCGAGGGTGAGCGAGAGGCCGTCGAAGAGCGGCGCCCCGTCGTGGGACTGCGTGAGGTCGGTGCCCTTGAGCATGGTGGTCCTTTCGGAAGAGGACCGGACCTGCAGGGTGGGCGCGCGCGGACGAACGACAGGTCGGTCGAAGCCGCCTACGCCACCGCACGTCCGGCCCATTGGCTGGGTCGGATGGAACAATCAGTGCGGTGGCCGGCTACTTCACCAAGGCACAGGGTAGGGCCTTTCGCCAATGAGCGTGAGGGAGCTGGCCGAACATCCACTCGGGTTGACCTGGGTCGACGACGATGCGCTGCAACGCGCCTCGCACGCGCTCGTCGACGACGGCCGCGTCTGGCTCGTGGACCCGTTCGACGACGCGGAGGCGCTCGAGCGCGCGACCGCGCTGGGCGCGGTCGCGGGCGTGCTGCAGCTGTTCGTCGCCCACGGGCGCGACGGGAAGGCGATCGCCGACCGGCTCGCCGCCCCGTTCTTCTCGCTGCCCACGGAGGTGCCCGACGCGCCGTTCGACGTGGTCAGCCTCGACCTGCTCGTGTGGAAGGAGCGTGCGCTGTGGTGGCCGGCCAAGCGCGGGCTCGTCGTCGCGGAGTCGATCGGCACCGCGCCGCACTACGCGGTCGGGCACGGGCCGGCCGGCGTGCACATGGTCCGCCGCGCCGTCCCACCGGCGGGACCGCTGAAGGACTTGGCGCCCGAGCATCTGCTCGTCGGGCACGGCGCGCCGATCCACGGTCAGGACGCCGCGACGGCGCTCCGCGAGGCCCTTCACCGTTCGCGGCGTGACATACCGACCGCCGTGATCAAGCTCCCGGGCCTGTTCCGGAGCATGCAAGGCCGAAGCTGAGGTAGGTTGCGAACCATGTTCACCCTCGACCACGACCCCGTCGACGGCAGCCACCTGATCGTCGCCGGCGGCGAACTCGACCTCGGCGCGACCTCGGAGATGAGCGCGATCTTCGCGATGGCGGCCGCCGGCCCGCAGGACGCGGTGGTCCTCGACCTCTCAGGGGTGGACTTCATCGACTCGAGCGCGCTCGGCACGATCCTCCGCGCCGCCCAGTCGCTCGAGGCGTCCGGGAAGCGGCTGCACGTCGTCGTGCCGGACGGCCCGGTGCGCCGCCTGCTGGAGATCACCGGCACCGCGTCGCGCTTCACGCTGCACACGACGCGCGACGACGCGTTCGCCGCCGCTTAGGCGGCGCGCAGCTGGGCGACGATCCCGTCGCCCGAGAACACACCGGCGGCGACGAGCTCGCTCAGCAGCGCCTCGGCCTCGTCGCCGCGTCCGGTGTCCCGCAGGTGGAGCGTGATCCAGATCAGCGAGTACTCGTCCCCGGCGCGCGCGCCCGCGCGGAAGTGCTGCGCGGCCTCGTCGTCGCGGAACTGCGCGGACAGCAGGCGCGCCAGCGTCGCGTGCGCGTTCGGCTCGCCCGCATCGATCGCCTGGCGCAGCAGCGTCTCCGCCTCGCCCACGGCACCTTGGCGCTCGCGCACGACGCCGAGCCCGTGCAGCGCGACGGCCTCGCCACGCCCGGCGCCCGCGGCGAACAGCTCCGCGGCCTCGTCGAAGCGCTCCTCCTCGAACAGGAACTGCACCAGCTCGCCCAGCGCGCCGGGGACATCCGCCTCGACCGCCGTGCGGTACGCGGCCGCGGCCTCGTCCTCGCGCCCGTCCAGGTTGGCGAGCAGGTCGCCGAGGCGGACCCAGGCCGCGACGTCCCCGACGTCGATCGCCTCGCGGTAGCGCGCTTCGAGCCCGACGGCGACGACCTCGTAGGTCACCGCGTCGAGGTTCTCCAGCACCTGGTCGGCGAGGGCCAGCGCCTCGTCGGAGGGCGGGAAGTGCGGGTTCGGGATGGCGATCACGTAGAGCCCCGCCGCGTGGGCGGACCGGATGCCCGCCTCGGAGTCCTCGATCGCCACCGCGGTGTCGGCGTCCAGGCGGCGGAGCGCCTCGAGGTAGACGTCGGGCGCCGGCTTGCCGCGCGCGACCTCCTCGGAGGACACGGTGGCCTTGAAGTGCGCGGCCACGCCCATCTCGCTGAGGACGACGTCGATGATCGGGCGGTTCGAGGACGAGGCGAGGCCGAGCGTGAGGAGATGGCGCAGACGCTCGACCACCTCACGGGCGCCCGGCAGCAGCGGCAGCTCCGCGTGGTACTCGCGCAACATCGCGGCCACCACGGCCTCGTTGATCTCGTCGACGCTCAGCGGCACGCCGAGCTGCTCGATCAGGTAGACCGGCCACTCCTTCGAGCTCATGCCGAGCATGTCCGTGGTGGCGCTGTCGGTCCACTGCCTGCCGTGGGCGGCCACGACGTCCTTGCGCGACTGGTCCCACACCTGCTCGGAGTCGACCAGGACGCCGTCCAGGTCGAAGATGACGAAGCCGCTCACGCGGCGGCCTGGACGACCGCGTCGAGCACGGCGCGGACGGCGGGGTTGGACTCCGCGCCGCCACGGCAGGCGGCGAACACGTGGCGCTTGGGCGGATCTCCGGTCAAGGGGATGATGGTGACACCCGGCGGCGTGCCGCCGTGGCCGAGGCGCGGGACGAGCGACACGCCCAGCTCCGCCGCGACGAGCCGCATCACGGCCTGCCAGTCGCCGGAGCGGTGGGCGATCCGGGGCGTGAAGCCCGCGCGCTGGCAGCCCGCCATGAACACCTCGTCGCACGACCACCCGACCGGGGGCGCGATCCAGGTCTCGTCGCGCAGGGCGGCCAGGTCCAGCCGCGCCTCTCCGGCGAGCGGATGGGCGTCCGGAAGGACGGCGTCGAGGATGTCGCCGGTGAGCTCCTCGCGGTGGAAGCGCGGGTCGTCGTGGCGTGGCGCCGAGCGGCATTCCATGCTCAAGATCACGTCGACCTCGCGGTTGACCAGCAGCAGCATCGACTCGTCCGTCTCGGCCTCGCGGACGGAGATGCGGACCTCCGGAGCGGCGGCGCGGAGCGGCGCGACGGCCGGCGCGAGCAGGCTGGCGAGCGCGGTCGGGAAGCCGCTCACGCGGACCTCGCCGCGCGGCGTCGCGTCCTGGGCCGCCAGCTCGCCCTCCATCCGCTCGACCTGCGCGAACAGCGAGTCGGCGTGGCTGAGCAGCACGTGCGCGGCGCCCGTGAGGCGCACCGTGCGGCCGTTCGGCTCCAGCACGGCGTGCCCGATCTCGCGTTCGAGTGCCGCGAGCTGCTGGGAGACGGCACTTGACGTCAAGTGCAGCGCGTCGGCGGCCTTCGCGAGCGTGCCGTGGTCGGCGACGGCGCGCAACGCACGGAGCTTTCGCAGATCGACCATCAAGGCGATCTTACGGGTTCTGTTCAGAAAGTCCACTCGCTCTTGTCGTTTCTGGCCGTCAACGTCTGCCGCATGCCCCGCCGCCATGTCGCCATCGCCGTCCTTGTCGCGCTGACCTGGGGCGTGAACTTCGTCGTCCTGCACGTCGGCCTCGAGTCCTTCCCTCCCCTCCTCTTCACCGCCCTGCGGTTCTCGCTGGTCGCGCTGCTGATCCCGTTCGTGCCGCGGCCGGGCGTCGGCGTCAAGGCCGTGATCGCAGTTGGGCTGTTCATGTCCGCCGGCCACCACGGCCTCGTCACGCTCGGCCTGCACGAGGGCATGCCCGCCGGGCTCGCCTCGCTCGTCCTGCAGCTGCAGGCCGCGTTCACGATCGGGTTCGCGGTGCTGCTGATCGGCGAGCGGCCGCGCCGGACGCAGCTGCTCGGGGCCGCGATCGCGTTCGCCGGGATCGCGATCATCGCGGCCGGGCGCGGCGCGCACATCCCGCTCGGCGCGATCCTGCTGACGATCGGCGCGGCGTGCTCGTGGGGGCTCGGCAACGTCGCGGCGCGCAAGGCCGCTTCCCCCAGCCCGCTCGGCCTGCTCGTCTGGTCGAGCCTCGTCCCGCCGATCCCGCTGTTCTCGCTGTCGGCGATCTTCGAGCGCGGCGAGGTGGTCTCGATGGACGCGTCCGGCGTCGCCGCGCTCGCCTACGTCGTGATCCTCTCCACGCTCGGCGGCTTCGGCGCCTGGGTCTGGCTGCTTCGCCAGCACCCCGCGAGCACCGTGGCGCCGTTCACGCTGCTCGTGCCCGTCTTCGGGATCGCGTCCGCCTGGCTGTTCCTGGGCGAGACGCCGACCGCGAGCGAGCTGCTCGGGGCCGGCGTCGTGATCGTCGGGCTGTCCTTCACCGTCGGGCTCGCCGGGACGCTAGTTCGGCGCGTGAACGCCCGCCGCGTCGTAGCTGCGATTGCGCCCGAAGACCTGGATCCGGGCATCGGTCTGGCCGGGCGTGCCGGAGGCGGAGACGAGCTGGCATACGCCGCCGGGGAACGGGGTCGGTGAGGCGTTGCGGCCGTACGGGTCGGTCCACCAGCGGCGCGTGGTCCCCGGGTTCTGCACCGTGGTGCCGGCGAGGTAGACGTCACGGCGGGTGCCGTCGAACGGTGAGCGGGCGTCGTCGAACGGCGTGCCGGTGATGGCCGACGCGCAGTCGACGCCGTTGGCCCGGTCGCCGTCCGCGGCGGTCTCCCAGCACAGCGGCAGGGTTCGGCCGATCGTCGTGTTCGGGCCCGCATAGCGGCTCGGGTTGAAGACCCCGAAGCTCGTCTCGTAGCGGGCGAGCGGCACGCCCCCGGGCAGCTCGAGCGCGTTCACCGACGTCCACTTCTCGTACAGCGCCCACACCGACGTGGTGCGTCCGGCCGGGACGAGGACGTTGCGCTCGACGCACTCGCGGTCCGGGATCAGCCGCGCTCCCGCGCCCGCCGGGTAGCCGTTGTCGATCGTGGTGATGCGCGTCTCGGGCTCGCAGCCGCGCTCATAGACGCCGGGCGCGCCGAAGCGCGAGACCGTGGTGGAGATCAGCTCCGTGCCGTCGCTGCAGCGCACCGCGTAGACGAGCTCGTGCGCGTTGTTGGACAACGCGTCGGGCGAGTGGCTGCCCTGGTGCACGGACGTGAGGTAGTCGCACGTCGTCCCGAGCGCCGCGCCGTCGGTGCCGAGCAGCGCGACGTCGTTCGCGACCGTCACCTTGTAGCCCACGTGGTCCTCGCTGCGCTTCGCCGTCCCCGGGTTGGCGGCGGCGAACGCGTCCAGTGCCTCCGTCGCGTGCCCGAACGGCAGGCCCGCGTACGCCTCCTGCCCCGTCGCGGCGAGATGCTCCGTGACCCAGCGGTAGAGGTCCGACGTCGACGGGTCGTCGCCGTGCTCGTGCCCGAACGTGCACGAGCGTCGTGTCGCCGGGTCGATCGTGGTCGGCGGATGCCAGGTCGGATAGCGCCGCCCGTCGGGGCCGATCACCGAGTAGCGATCGTGCACGGCCGCAGGGCATGTGTCGGCCGCTGCGGGGACCCAGGCACGCGTGCTCGACGCGACCGAGGCGGGCGCCGGCGGCAACGGCGCGGGCAGCCCGTCGCCCGGGACGGGCGTGGGTGTGGGCGTCGCGGTCGGCGTTGCGGCGGGCAGCGTCACCGGCGCGGGCGCGGGCGCGGGCCCCGGCGTCGCGACGGGCGCGGGGGCCGGCCCGGGCACGCCCGGGCGGGCGACGCGCAGCACGATCGCGCCCCGATACGTGCGCCCCGCCCGCGTCCGAACCCGGTAGCGGACGACATCACGCCCGGCCGCCCGCGCCGTGTACACCACGCGACCGGTTCGTATCGCGAGCACGCCGAGCCGTCCCCGCGCGGGCTTGACGACGATCGTCGTCCGCGCCCGCCCGCGGCTGCCGACCACCACGTCGCGCCGCCCCACGCGGCAGTCGAGCTTGAGCGTGACCGGCGCGCCGACGGTCGCCGCGACCGTCGTCGTCCGGCACGTACCCGTGGCGGCCGAGGCGCCGGGCACGTTCATGCCGACGAGGCCGAGCGCGACGAGCGCGGCCACGCCCGCGCGCGCCCGGCCGCCCCGGCGCGTCGGGCCGTCGCCGCCCGTCGAGCGAGCGCCGCCTGCCGTGCCCGCGCCGCGAGCCGTGCCGCGCGCGGCCTCACGGCGCGTCATCGGGCCGTCCCTCGGACCGTGATGGTCAGCGTGCGGGTCGTGGTGGTGCCCGTCGGCTGGGTGAGCGTCAGGACGGCCTTGCCGGTCACGCGGGTGTGGCGGCGCAGCGTGCGGCGCTGCTTCGCCGTCAGCGCCACCCTCACGCGGGTGGTCTTGCCGGGCTGCATGGAGACGCGGACGGTGCGGGAGCCGCCCGCGAGCTTGACGGTCACGCGTGCGGCGCACGACGAGCCGGTCGCGGCGCAGCGCAGGCGCAGGGACAGGCGGCCGCGGGCGTCGGGCGTCAGCGCGCGCTTCGCGAGCGACAGCGCCGCCGGCTTCGGCTTCGGCGCGGGCGTCGGGGTCGGGACGGCCGCGACCGGGGTCGGCTGCGGCGATGCGGTCGGCTCGGCCGTCGGCCCCGGCGTGGGGATCGGCGTCGGCGCGGCGGGCACGGCACCCGGCACGAGCGCGACCGTGACCTCGCCCGCGCGGGTGCGTCCGTGCCGGTAGGCCATGTCCGCGCCGACTGCGAGATCGGCCGCGCCGTTGCCATCGACGTCACCGACGTTGGCGACCTGGCGACCGAAGCGCTCGCCCAGCGTCGCGCCGGTCAGCGGCTCGAGGTCGGCGACCGCGACGTACCGCGTGGTGTCGTCCAAGTTGGCCGGGGTGATCACGGAGCCGCCACCCGCGTTGTTGGCCTTGAGCGTCGTGACGTCGGCGACGCCGGGCACGAGCCACGCGCTGCCGGCGCCACCCGCGCCGTAGCCGCCGACGAGCGCGTCGGCGCGCCCGTCGTGGTTGACGTCGCCGGCGGGCGCGACCGAGTAGCCGGTCGAGGAGCCGGGAGCGCCGACGATCCGGTAGCCGCGGCTGCCGAGGTCGGCGGTGTCGAGCTCGCCCGTCGCGCCGCCGAAGATCACGTACGCGGCGTCGCTGTTGCTCGCGGCGGTCGAGTCGGCGCCGAGCAGGAGGTCGTCGCGGCCGTCGCCGTTCACGTCCCCGGCACCGGCGGCGCCGATGCCGAGGCGGTGGCCGGCGAACGCGCCGCCGACCGTGAACAGCGAGGCGTCGGCGGCCGCGAGGTCGACCACGCCGCGCTTGGTGCCGCTGACCGCGAACGCGCGGCCGCTGGCGGTCGAGCGCCCGAAGGCGACCGCCGTGTACGCGCCGACGACCAGGTCGTCCACGCCGTCGCCGTTGAGATCGCCCGCGCGGGCCACCGCGGACAGCTGGCCGGGCGTGACGCCGACGAGCGTCAGCAGCGCGCCGCTGGAGACGTCGACCGTCCCGGTGCCCGCCTGCCCGCGCACGACGTAGATGCGCCCGTTGCTGGTGCGCGCCGGCGTCGTGTCGGAGCTGTCGGCGGTGTTCGCCATCAGCGCGAGCTCGCCGCGGCCGTCTCCATCGAGGTCACCGACGCCGGTCACCACGTATCCGAGGTGGTCGTACTCGAACGCGTTCGGGGCGACGATCCGATACCCACGCGCCCCGAGCAGCCCGAGGTCCAGCGGCCCGGCGGAGGCCAGGTCGCGCGCGCCGAACACGACGTAGGCCGCGCCGCGCGGCGCGGCCGTGCCCGCGGGCCGTCCCGCGTACTCGTACGCCCAGGCGCCGATCGCGAGGTCGTCGATCCCGTCGCCGTTCACGTCCCCGGCGCACGCCGCGCTCGTGCCCGTCTGCGCCCGCGCCTTCTCGCCCTCGAT
This sequence comes from Solirubrobacter pauli, assembly GCF_003633755.1. Taxonomy (GTDB): domain Bacteria; phylum Actinomycetota; class Thermoleophilia; order Solirubrobacterales; family Solirubrobacteraceae; genus Solirubrobacter; species Solirubrobacter pauli. The sequence goes on along the minus strand of NZ_RBIL01000002.1, from coordinate 1,435,193 downwards.
CCGGATCGTGCTCCCGGCCTCGGTCGCGGCGAGGTCCGTGCTGCCGAACCGCGAGCCGCCGAAGGTCACGTAGGTCGCGCCCTCCCACGACTGCTCCGCCGGCGAGACCGACCACAGGGAGGCGCCGGTGATGACGTCGTCGAATCCGTCGCCGTTGAGGTCGCAGCCGCCGGCCAGCGCCGCGCCGAGGTTGTCGCCGCCGTCACCCGTGAGGCGCGCGAGCGGCTGGCGCGCCAGCGCGGACGTTCCGTACGGGTCCGCGTCGAGCCCACCGAAGCCGACCCGACCGCTGACCCGTGCGATCACCGGACCCGCGCCGCCGACCACCGGCAGCTCGAGCTGCGCGGTCCGCCAGCCGGGATCGCCGGCCGTCAACCCCGCCGTCAGCGAGCAGCTCGCGCCCGGAGCGACCGTCCGGCCCGAGCAGCCGTCGGCGCTCACGGCGAAACCCGCCGCGGAGAAGCGCGCCGTGCCGAGCACGAGGCCCTCGTTGCCCGTGTTGCGAACCTTGAACGTCTGCCCGCCGGCCACGTCCGCGCTCACGGGGGAGATCGCGCCCACCGGCTCGGTGCCCTCCCCCGCCAGCGCGACCAGATGCGGCTTGTGGCCGGCGATCGTCACGAACCCGCTCTTCGCGCCCGCGGTGCTCGGCACGAACCCGACCTCCACGTCGCAGGACGCGCCCGCGGCCAGCGTAGTGCCTCCGCAGCCGTCGGCGCCCTTGACGAACTGGTTGACCGAGCTCGCGACCGCGCCGAGCGGGTACGCCTCGTCGCCCGCGTTGGTGATGCGCACAACCCGCTTCGCGGACGGCGTCCCCACCCGCTGGCCGCCGAAGTCGACGGGCGTCTCCGCCACCAGGTGGCGACCGGTGCCGGTGATCGCGCCGGTCGTGAACGTCGGGCCGTTGGTAATGGTCGTGAGCGTCGTCGTCTTCAGGCCCGTCGACCGCGGCTGGAAGGCGACGACCACCGTGCACGTCTCGTTCGCCGCCAACGGGTTCTCCGGCCCCCGCTCGACGCACGTGCCCGACAGCGTGAACTGGTCGCCGTCCGGCGCCGACAACGCGCTCGACACGACCCACACGGGGTCGGTCCCGGTGTTGCGGACCAGCCACGAGCGGCTGGCGGGCGCGGTCGCGGTGTTGATCTGCGCGTCTCCGAACGCTTGGGTCCCGGACGGCCCGGTCGCGGCCGGATCAGCGGCGGCGGGTGCCGCGAACAACAAGAGCCCTGCGAGTGCGAGTGTCAATCCACGCATGGAAGCCTTTCCACGCGTCCGTGTCATACGACGTGGACGTAAGAAGTTAGGGTGCCCTTACAAGGCTACCCGAACCGCGGTTACGCCACGGCGCGCAGGCGGCGCAACGGCTTCCCCCGCAGCGCCCTGACCACCGACTGCAGGACGGCCTCGGACTCGTCCACGCGGCCGTCGGTGATCGCCCCGACGATGCCGCGCTTGCGCGCCAGCACCTCGGACATCTGCTCGTCGATCGTCTCGGCGGCGAGCAGGTACCAGGCCGTGACGGCGTCGCGCTGGCCGATCCGGTGCAGCCGGTCCTCCGCCTGGTCGTGCATGGCGGGCGACCACTCCAGGTCCAGGAAGGCGACGTTCGAGGCGCGGGTGAGCGTGATGCCCTGGCCGGCGACGCGCGTCGAGCAGACGATCAGGTTCGGCCCGTCCTCGGCCTGGAACGCCTGCACGGCGGCGTCGCGCTCGGCGACCTTGTCCGCGCCGACCACGTGCAGCGCGTCCGGGAAGCGCGCCACGACGCGTTCCTGCAGCTCGCGGTGGGAGGCGAAGACCACCAGCGGCTCCTCGGACTGCATGAAGTCGTCGATCCACGCCAGCGCCGCGCCGAGCTTGCCCCGCCCCGCCAGCTGACGGAGCGTGTTGAGCTGGGCGAGCCGCTCGGCCCGCAGCGTCGACGCGACCTTGGCCTCCAGCTCCCCGAGCTCGATCGGCTGCTCCTGCAGCCACGCGATCACGTCCTTCTCGGCGAGCCGGTACTCCTTCTCGTTGTCGAGCGCGACCGGCACGATCACCTGCCGCTTCTCGGGCAGCTGCGGAAGCACGTCCTTCTTCAGACGGCGCACGAAGCACGTGCGGCGCAGGTGCCAGTGGATGCGCTCCTCGGCGCCCGCGCCCTGGAAGCGCCGCTTGAAGCGGGCGCCGCTGCCGAACTCCTCGAGCCGGCCGAGGATGCGCAGCTGCGCGATCAGCTCGTCCGGGTGGTTCATCACCGGCGTGCCGGTCAGGCAGAGCTTCAGCGCGCCCTCGGGCAGGACCTCGGCCAGCTTGCGCACGGCGCGCGTGCGCTTGGCCGCCGGGTTCTTGACGTAGTGCGACTCGTCGAGGATGAGCGCCTTCGGCCGTGAGATCGCGAGCCGCTCGCGGTGCGCATGGACGATCTCGTAGTTGAGGACGGTGATGTCGGCCTTCGGGATCGCCTTGCCGCCGCCGGAGACGACGTTCAGCGTGCGGTGCGGCAGCCACGTGGCGGCCTCGCGTTCCCAGTTGAGCTTCAGCGATGCCGGGCAGATGACGACCGCCGGGTAGGCCTCGTCCTCCTCGAGCGTCGCCAGCGCCTCCACCGTCTTGCCCAGGCCCTGCTCGTCGGCGATGAACAGCCGCCGCGACTGCAGCGCGTAGCGCACGCCCGCACGCTGGAACGGGCGCAGCTCGCCGCCCAGGCGCGGCTCGCAGCTCAACGGCTCCCCGTCCGCGGCGCGCGACCGGCGCACGTCGTCGATCGCGGCGTCGTGCTCGGAGCGCAGCCGCGCCAGCGCCTCGCGCGCGTTGGAGCCGACGTCGATGTCGTGGACGCGGATGAAGTGCTCGAGCGGCTCGAGCAGGTACGGGTCGATCGGCAGCGTGCGCCCGTGCGCCTCGGCGGCGGGCAGCTCGACGAACGCGCCGACCGTGTCGGGATCCCAGTTGACCTCGAGCTTGAACCGCGACTCGCCGTAGCTCTCGACGAGCATCAGCGTCGCCGGCGCGGGATCGAGCCCGACCTGCAGCTTCGAGGCGCAGCGCAGGGCGCGCTGGTCCATCCGCGCACCCGGCAGCTCGAGCAGCTGCTCGGCGACCTCCTGCGTGAACGGCAGCCAGCGGCGGTCCCCGCGCTCCTCCGCGACGGCGGCGAGCTCCTCCGGCAGGTCCCCCGCGATCGCGTCGAGGACGAACCAGCCCTTCGAGTCACGCCGCGCGGTCGTGATCCGGCCGACCCAGCCCTTGACGGCCTTCGCGAGCCACTCGGTGACGTCGGGCGCGACCTCGAGCTCGGGGAAGCGCTCGAGCACGCCCTGCACGAACGGCGCGGTCGCCTCGGCACGCGGCGCCCACCACTCCTTGGCCTGCCAGTCGAAGCGCCGGCCCGGGATCGAGCGCACGGCGTCCACGATGTCCGCCCGGTACGGGAAGCAGAAGACCACCGAGTCCTGCCCTTGCGGGTTGACACGGAGCTCGACGTGGTGGACCGGGTCGGCGACGCGCACCCTCCAACGGTAGCTAGGCGAGCACGTGCTGCTCGATCGTCGCCGCAGTATGCGGACGAAGATCGTGGAACACGTGGCGGCGCCCCGCGAGCGTGCGGACCGTCATGTGCGCACGCTTGCGCCGGACCCGGGTCTTGACCTCGGCGACGTTCCGGAACGTGAGGCTGTGCACGCGGGCGACCGGCGCGTCGTCGAGCAACCACAGCAGCCGCCGGTCGGTCACGGCGAGGATGGCGCGCGGGGACGCCCAGGTGGAGGTCGGCGTGACCAGCCGGACGTCCTCGCCGGGGAACAGGTGCCCGAGCAGCTCCGGCCCGAGCGCGAGCCGCAGCGCCGGGATCAGCCAGTGGCCCGGGCCCTTGGGCGCGCCCGGCCCGGCGGCGTCCGCGTCCGGCTCGACCGGCGCGCGCGAGCCGTGCTGCGCGGCCGCCCGCGCCAGGTCGTAGGCGGCGTTGAGCTCGGCCATCCGGTCCTCGCCCTCGGCGCCCGCGCGGTCCGGGTGCCAGCGCTTGGCGGCCTCCCGGTAGGCGGCGACGACCTCCGCCTCCGCCGAGCCGGGACGCACTCCGAGCACGGCGTACGGGTCCATGGCGGTCATTGTGACGAGCGCGACCGGGTACCGTCCCGGGTGATGCGGGTCCTGGCGCTTGCGGATCGCCCGTTCCACGCCGACGTGGCGAAGCTCGCGGCGAGCTACGACGTGGACGCGATCGTCACGCTCGGCGACCTCCAGCCCAGCTGGCTGGAGTCGCTGGACACGTGCTGCCAGCCCAAGCTCGGCGTGTACGGCAACCACGACGACGAGCCGTACATGACCTACTTCGGGATCGACAACCTGCACCTGAACCAGCTCGACCTCGGCGAGCTGTCGTTCGCGGGCTTCGAGGGCTGCGTGTCCTACAAGCGCTCCGGGCTCGGCCGCATCGGCCCCTCCTATTCCCAACGCGAGGCCAAGCGGCTCGTGCGCAAGCTCCCCGCCGCGGACGTGCTGTGCTGCCACTGCCCGCCGCGCGGCGTCAACGACGATCCCGACGACCCGGCGCACATCGGCTACGAGGCGCTGCGCGAGTGGGTGGACCGCCACCGCCCGCGCTGGTTGCTGCACGGGCACGTCCACCCCGCGCCGGGCTCGATCCTGACCCACATCGGGGACACCAAGGTCGTCTACGTCAACGGCGCCAAGGTCCTGAACCTCACTTGAGGGCACGTGGTGCGGGCAGCCGCACCACGCTCACCTGTTGCCCGCACGTGCATCCGGCCGATCGCGGGCGATCTTGAGAGGGTGCAGTCACGCAGCTCAGCCGCCTCGCTCACCTACGCCGGAGTCACGGGGGTGATCGCGTTCGTGGCCTTCCTCGCCGGTGGAGGGCTGCTCTGGGCGAACGCCCGCGCCGACGACCCGGACGGCTTCTTCGCGAGCGGCGGCGCGCTGTCGCTGGGCTGGGGCGTGCTCGCCCTCGGCTGCGTGGCGGTCGTGGCGACCGCCATGCTCACCCTCAGCGCGACGCGCCCCGAGACGCCTTAGTCGCTCACGCCGCGGCCAGCTTGAAGCCGCGGACGATGTCGTCGAGCTCCTGCGCGGTGCCCGCGAGCGTCGCGGCGGACGCGGCGATCTCCTGCGCGCTCGCGCTCGTCTGCTGCGTGGAGGCGCTCACCTGCTCGGCCGAGGCGGAGGACTCCTCGGCCACCGCGGCGACCTCGGTGATGTCGGTCTCCGCGCGCTCGGCCTCCGAGGCGATGCGTCCGATCGCGGCGGTGATCTCGGCGACGCGGCTGCGCACGTCGATCACGTCGGCGTCGATGCGCTGGAACGCCCCACGCGCCGACTCGACGGTGGCGACGCCGTCCCGCGTGTGCCCGGCGCTGTCGGCCACGACGGCGACGACCTCGCCGGTGCGCGCCTGGATCTCGCCGATCAGCCCGGCGATCTGGCCCGTGGCGGCCTGCGACTCCTCCGCCAGCTTGCGGACCTCCTCGGCGACGACCGCGAAGCCCTTGCCCTGCTCACCCGCGCGGGCCGCTTCGATGGCGGCGTTGAGCGCGAGCAGGTTGGTCTGCTCGGCGAGGCCGGTGATGGTGGTCACGATGCCGCCGATGCGCTCGGAGCGCTCGGCCAGCTCCTGGATCGCGCCCGCGACCTCCTCGGAGGAATCCGCGACGCGCTGCATCGCCTCGGTGGCGCGCGCGGCCACGTCGACACCCTCGCGAGCGGTGCGGCCGGCGGCCTCGGCGGCTTCGGCGGTCGCCTCGGCGGCGGCCGCGCTGGACACAGCGGCCTCCGCGGCCTGCTGGACGGCGGTGCGCGTGGACTCGACCATCCGCACCTGACGCTCGGAGCCCTGCGCGACGTCGGTCACGGCGGAGGCGATCTCGCCGACGGCGCGGCCGGCTTCCTCGGACGTCGCCGCCATCTCCTGGGACGCGGCGGAGACCGTGCCCGCGCCCGCGGCCATGCGCCCGACGGTGTCGCGGAGGTTCTTGATCATGCGCGCGAACGCGGTGCCGAGCGAGTCGCGCTCGGAGGCGGGCACGACGTCGCCGCTCAGGTCGCCGTCGGCGATCCGCTCGGCCGCGCCGGCCATCCCGCGCAGGTACTCGATCATGTGCTCGAAGGCGACGCCCATGGTCCCGATCTCGTCGCGGCTGCGGATGTCCAGGCGCTGGTCGACGTCGCCCTCGGCGATGCCCTGCGCGGCGGTGACCATCTGCCGGATGCCGCGCACGATCCCGTGCGCGACGAGCAGGGCGACGCCCAGGCCCAGGGCGAAGGCGGCCAGGAGGATCGCCAGCGTCACCGTGCGGCCGTTGCGGTCGGTGGCCTTGATGTCCGCGTTGAGCTGCTTGGCGACCGTGTCATTGACCGTGATCAGGGAGGACAGGCTCTTGTCGACGTCGGCGTACAGCGGCGCGGCCTGCTCGAGGTACAGGGCCGAGGCCTCGGCGTCGCGGCCGGCGCGCCCGAGCGCCTGCACCTGCGGGAACGCCGCCCGGTAGGCGTCCCAGTGGGCGTGGAAGCCCGTCAGGCCCTGCTTCTCGGCCTCGACGAGGAAGGTCGCCTCATAGCCCTGGATGAGCTTGTCGATGCCGGCCGCGTCGGCCTCGGCCGTCTGGACGAGCGTGTCGGCGTCGGCGCTGGTGCCGAACGACCGCAGCACCTGGCTGTCGATGTCGCCCAGCAGCGCGCGGGCCTGCGCGAGGTCGCGGATCGGCACGACGCGGTCCGCGTACATCGACCCGCCCTTCTCGCCGACCGAGCCGAGGTTGACGATCGAGACGATCCCGACGACGGACATCAAGGCCAGCAGCACCCCGGCGAGGCCGAGGAGCTTGGCGCGCAGCGACAGCTTCATGGCCGCGTAGTCGGCGCGCCGGTCCGATCCCTGAGTGCGCGAGTCCCCCTAACGGGCGAGGGCGCCGACGACCTCCTGCCACCACGCCCGCTCGGCCGGGGAGCTCGCGTTGGCCAGCCGGCGGCGCGCGAACGCCTGCAGCTCGCCGGAGGGCCCGATCGCCATCAGCGGACCGGAGACGCCGAAGCGCCCGTCTTCGAGCGCCACGAGCGCGCCCGGCTCGTCGCGGCGGGTGCGGAGCTGCTCGACGACCGGGTTGCCGGCGATCAGCTTCGGCCGCTGCGGATCGCCGTCCGCCGCGTCCCAGGGCCGGACCGTCGTGACCGACGGACGCGAGCGCGGCTGCCGGCGCGGCCGCTCGGGCGGGCCGACCGGACCGGTGCGCCAGCGGCGCATCAGCTCGCGGAACTCCAGCGCGACCTCCTGGCGGACGAGCACGTGCAGCTGGTCGTCCTCCTGGATGATCGTCGACCCGCGTGGCGGGATCGCGCGGTCGCCACGGACGATCACGTTCAGCAGCGCCTCGCGCGGCAGGCCGAGCTCGCGCACCGGACGCCCCTCGATCGCGTCGCCCTTGCGGACCGGGAACTGCATCGTCTCCGCGCCGAGCCGGTTCAGCAGCACGGGCTCGACCAGCGGTGCGGGGATCGCGGCCTCGTCGGAGGTCACGCCCAGCCAGCGCGCGACCGGCTCGATCGTCAGGCCCTGCAGGACCGTGGAGAGCAGCACGACGAAGAACGCGACGTTGAAGATCGTCTGCCCGTGCGGGATCTGCTCGGTCACCGGGAACGTGGCGAACACGATCGGGGTCGCGCCGCGCAGCCCGGCCCAGCCGAGGATGATCCGCTCCGGCAGGCTGAACCCGTAGGCGACGAGCAGCGCCGCCAGCGGCCGCGCGATCACGGCCGTCATGATGGCGATCGCGGTGCCCGGCAGGATGAACTCGAGCAGCTGCTCGGGGTTCACGAGCAGGCCGAGCAGCAGGAAGAGCGCGAGCTGGGCGACCCACGCGAGGCCTTCGTGGAAGGTGATGACCGTGCGTCGCGCGGGCGAGGACGACGAGCCGATCACCAGGCCGGCGAGGAACACGGCCAGGAACCCCGAGCCGTGCGCCGTCTGGGCGCCGCCGAACGCGAGCGCGGCGAACGCGACCGACGCGACGGGGTACAGGCCGGCCGAGGGCAGCGTCACGTTGCGCAGCACGACCGAGCCGAGATAGCCGACCGCGAGCCCGATCACCGCGCCGATCGCGAGCTCGGAGACGCCCAGCCAGAGCGCGTCCAGGAGGCCGAAGTCGGCGTGGTTGACGGCCTCGATCGTGCCGAGCACGAGCAGGATCGCGATCGGGTCGTTGACGCCGGACTCGCCCTCCAGCGTGCGCGCGATCTTGCGGCGCAGCGTCGATCCGCGCAGGACGGCGAACACGGCGGCGGCATCGGTCGCGGCCACGGTCGAGCCCAGCATCAGGGCTTCGAGCCCGGTCAGCTCGTCGATCAGGAACAGCGCCACGATCGCGGTGAGGCCGGCGGTCAGCAGCGTGCCGAGCGTCGCCAGCATGATCGACGGCCCGAAGACGGGCTTGATCTCCGCCCAGCCCGAGGACAGGCCGCCCTCGTACAGGATCAGCCCGAGCGCGAGGACGGCCGCGCCCTGCGCCAGCTCGTAGTCGTGGAAGTTGATGAGGGTGAGGCCGTCGCTGCCGATGACCATGCCGAGCACGAGCACCAGCACCAGGCCGGGCAGGCGCAACCGGCCCGCGAGCAGCGAGGCGGCGATGCCTGCGGCAAGGAGGGCTCCCACCGCGAGCGCGACCAGATCGACGTCCACCCGTTGACCCTTTCAGAAGAGCGTGTCTGAGGGTGGAGTCGGTGGTGCGTCCGGCGGCGTGAGCAGCTCCGGACCTTCGACCCCCGCCCTATTGACCGCGGGATTGGCGGGTGCTACTGACACCCGCTCGCTCGGGAACGGGATCAACAGCCCCTCGGCCTCGGGGATCGCGACGTCCTTGGACAGCCACATCGCCTCGGCCTCGGGCCCGTCGAGGATCACCGGCATCCGGTCGTGGACCGGCTTGCAGATCTCGTTGGCCTCGGTGGTGAGGATGGCCACGCCGGTGCGGTCGTAGACGCCGGCGAACGCGAACAGCGACCCGTCGTCGACGGTGTAGCGGAACGGCAGCTTCGGCTGGCCCTTCTGCTCAGCCTTGAGCCACTCGTACCAGCCGTCGGCGAGCACGAGGCAGCGGCCCCGGTCCATCAGCCACTTGAAGCGCTTGGACGCGGTCTCCGAGCGCACGTTGATGGGCGCGAACGACCCGTTCTTGAACGGCCGCAGGCCCCACTGGACGCCGGTGGCCTCGCCCGGCGCGACGATCGCGGCGACGGTCTCGGTCGGGCACACGTTGAAGCGCCCGAGCGTCTCCTCCGACGGCGGGTTGATGAGGCTGAAGCGCTGGGCGATCTCAGGACCGTCGACGGTCGAGAGCGTGTAGCGGCCGCACACTAGGCGGTTTCGACCTCCGCCAGCCCGAGCGACTCGATCGCGGCCTCGCGCAGCTTGAACTTCTGGATCTTGCCGGTCACGGTCATCGGGAACTCATCCACCACTTGAACATAACGCGGCACCTTGTAGTGGGCGATCTTGCCCTTGCAGAAGGCGGCCACCGCGTCGTGGTCCACCGTGGCCCCCGCCCGCGTCCGGACGTAGGCCATCAGCTCCTCGCCGTAGCGCGCGTCCGGAACGCCGACCACCTGCACGTCGGCGACGTCCGGGTGCCCCATCAGGAACTCCTCGATCTCGCGCGGGTACACGTTCTCCCCGCCGCGGATGACCATGTCCTTGATGCGGCCGACGATCTTCACGTAGCCCTCGTCGTCCATCTGCGCCAGGTCGCCGGTGTGCATCCAGCGTGCGCGGTCGATCGCGTCGGCGGTCTTCTCCGGCTCGTCCCAGTAGCCGAGCATCACGCTGTACGCGCGGGTGCACAGCTCGCCCGGCTCCCCGCGGGGCACGACCGCGCCGGTGTCGGGGCTGACGACCTTGACCTCGACGTGCGGATGGACGCGGCCGACGGTGCCGACGCGCTTCTCCAGGGGGTCGTCGGCGCCCGTCTGGGTGGACACGGGCGAGGTCTCCGTCATGCCGTAGGCGATCGTCACCTCCTGCATGTGCATCTCATCGACGCAGCGCTTCATCGTCTCGATCGGGCACGGCGAGCCGGCCATGATCCCCGTGCGCAGGCTGGTGAGGTCGAACTCGCCGAACTCCGGGTGCTCGAGCTCGGCGATGAACATCGTCGGCACGCCGTACAGCGACGTGCAGCGCTCGTCCTGGACGGCCTGGAGCGTGGCCACCGGGTCGAAGGCGGGTGCCGGGATGACCATGCAGGCGCCGTGCGACGTGCACGCGAGGTTGCCCATGACCATGCCGAAGCAGTGGTAGTAGGGCACCGGGATGCAGACCCGGTCCTCCTCGGTGTAGCGGCAGCCCTCCCCCACGAAGAAGCCGTTGTTGAGGATGTTGTGATGGCTGAGCGTGGCGCCCTTGGGGAAGCCGGTCGTGCCGCTCGTGTACTGGATGTTGATCGGGTCGTCGAACTGCGTTGGGGCCTGGCGCTCGGCCAGCTCCTCCACGCTCACGCGCTCGCCGCCACCGACGAACTCCTCCCAGTCGTGGCCGATGAACACGACCCGCTCGAGGTCCGGGCACTCGCCGCGCACGTCCGCGACCATCCGCACGTAGTCGCTCGTCTTGAACGCCGTCGCCGCGACCAGCAGCCGGATGCCGGACTGGTTGAGCACGTAGGCGAGCTCGGAGGTCCGGTAGGCCGGGTTGATGTTGACCAGGATGATCCCGGCCTTGGCGGTGGCGTACTGGACGAGCGCCCACTCGGCGCAGTTCGGACTCCAGATGCCGACGCGGTCGCCCGGCTCGACGCCGGCGGCGATGAAGGCGCGCGCGCAGCGGTCGACGGCCTCGCCGAGCTGGGCGTACGTGTAGCGCAGGTCCTGGTGGACGGAGACGAGCGCCTCGCGGTCGCCGAAGCGCGCGATCGTGCGGTCGAGGTTGTCGCCGATCGTGTCGCCCAGCAGCGGCGTGGTCGACGTCCCGGATGCGTACGACAGCTCCATGTGCAGCCTCCTCAAGCTCTCCCTGGAGAGAGCCTAATGGAGGCTCAGCCCGAGGTGCGTTGGAAGCGGTCCTCGGCGGCCGGGACGGTGTCCAGCGCCGTCATCGCCGTGCCGTCGAGGCGGAAGCGGACGCGCTTGGTGCCGCTCGGGTTCCCCGGCTTGTCGCCTTCCTTGTAGACGCCGTAGCGCAGCGTGATCGTCGCCTTGCCCTGCTTGGCGACCTTCAGCTCGGTGCTGCGGAACTGCGCGTCCTTGCCGAGGAAGCCGTCCCGGGTGAAGAAGTAGGCGGTGTAGCCACCGGTCGAGTCGCCCACCGGGCGGCCGATCAGCACGCGCAGCCGGGCGCGCGGGTCGTAGTCCTCCGGGCGCAGCGTCGTGTCGCCCTCCTCGCGGATGCGCTCGACGGCCTGCTCGCGCGCGCGCTTCTCGGCCTTGGTCAGCGGCTTGGGCTTCGTCGTCTTCTTCTTGGCCTTCGAGGCGGTCTTCTTGGCCTTGGCGGTCGCCGTCGGCGTGGCCTGGGAGACGGCCGCTCCGACCGGGTCGGCGCCCTCGGGGCGGACCATGTCGTAGATCGCGAAGCCGACGCCGAGGAAGGCGACCGTCGCCACCAAGCCGACGACCCGTCGCGTCCAGCGGGCCCACGGGCTGCGCTCAGGCAGCCTCCGTCGATCCCGCTCCGCCTGCACCCTGCGCGCCTTCGAGTCCATCCCGCGCGCATGGTCCACGAGTTGGAGCGCTGAGTCAATGGGTGGGAGAACCTATGCGTTACCCGAAGAACGTCTGGTAGAGCAAGAAGCAGTTGAGAGCGATGATGCACGCGGCGACCGTGCCGGCCACGGCGGTCGTCAACGGGCGGTTCACGAGCGGGCCCATGATGTCCCGGCGGCGGGTCAGCAGCACCATCGGCACCAGCGCGAACGGGATGCCGAAGGACAGCACGACCTGCGAGATGACGAGCGTCGTCGACGGGTCCACCCCGATCGCCAGCACGATCAGCGACGGCGCCATCGTGATCGCGCGCCGCAGGAACAGGTTGATGCGGCGGTTGATGAAGCCCTGCATCACGACCTGGCCGGCGAACGTGCCGACGCTGGAAGAGCTCAGGCCGGACGCGAGCAGCGCCACCGCGAAGGCCAGCGCCGCGCCGCCGCCGAGCAGGGTCTCGAAGCCGCGGTGCGCGCTCTCGATCGACTCGACGTCGGTGACGCCGCTGTCGTGGAACAGCTGCGCGGCGACGACGAGCATGGTCAGGTTGATGATCCCGGCGAGGCCGAGCGCGAGGACGACGTCCAGGCGCTGGAAGCGCAGCAGCTCGCGCTTCTCCGCAGTGCTCTCGGGCCGGATGCGCCGGCTCGTCAACGCCGAGTGCAGGTAGACGACGTGCGGCATCACCGTCGCGCCGAGGATGCCGACGGCGAGCAGGACGCTGTCGGTGCCGTCGAAGCTCGGGATCAGGCCGCCGGCGAAGTCGCCGGGGTCGACCCCGACCTGGCTCAGGTCGTACATGAAGCCGAAGAAGACGATCATCAGGAAGCCCGCGATCGCCAGCTCGAACTTGCGGTAGCCGCGCGTCTGGAGCTCGAGGATCGCGAAGGCGACGACCGCGGTCATCAGGCCGGCGACGAACGGCGGGACGCCGAACAGCAGGTTCAGCGCGATCGCGGCGCCGACGAACTCGGCGAGGTCGGTGGCGATCGCGATCGCCTCCGCCTGCACCCAGAGGCCGAACGTCACCGGCTTCTTGAAATGCTCGCGGCACAGCTCCGGCAGGTTCTTGCCCGTCGCGATGCCGGTCTTCGCGCTCAGGTACTGGACGAGCATCGCCATCAGGTTCGCGGCGACGATCACCCACACGAGCATGTAGCCGTACTTGGCGCCGCCCGCGATGTTCGTGGCGAAGTTGCCCGGGTCGATGTAGGCGACCGCGGCCACGAAGGCCGGGCCGAACAGCGCCGCGACGCCCTTCCAGCGACCCTTCGACCGGGTCTGCTGGAGCGCCGTCTGGGTGTGCGGCGCGGCTTCGGCGGCGCGCGCCGCGTCGAGGACGGAGGGTGGCGGGTTCACGCGCCGCGCACCCGCATCGAGGCGGCGAGGCGGCCGCCGAGGGCGTGCGTCTCGGCGCCGACGGCGACGAACAGCGGTCCGCCGAACGGCTGCTTGTCGACGACCTGGAGCTCCGCACCCGGCGTGATCCCACGCGCGGACAGGTAGCGGAGCATCTCGGGTTCGGCGTCGGCGATCCGGGCGAGCGTGCCGCGGTCCCCCGGCTCGAGCGCCACGAGCGCCCGCGTGTCGTCGGGCTCGACCTCGAGGTCGGCCGACGGGATCGGGTCGCCGTGCGGGTCGTGCGTCGGGTGGCCGAGCTTGGCGGCGATCCGGGCCTCCAGGTCCTCGGAGAGCACGTGCTCGAGCACCTCCGCCTCCGCGTGCACCCGGTCCCACGGCATGTCCAGCGAGACCGCCAGGTACGTCTCCAGCAGCCGGTGGTGACGGATCATCTCGAGCGCGAGCGCGCGCCCGGCGTCCGTCAGCGTGATGCCCTTGTAGGGCTCATGCGTGACGAGCGCCTGCTCCACCAGCCGGCGGACCATCGCCGACGCCGACGCGGGTGTCACGCACAACCGCTCGGCCAGCGCCGTCGTCGTGACCTCGCCGTCGCGCTCCTCGAGCGCGTGGATCGCCTTCGCGTAGTCCTGGACGGCGGGGGTGAAGTCGGGCACTGACTCGAATTATGGCATGCCTAACTTTGGTTTCAACACGCCGAGTGACGAGAGTGCTATGGCGCACAGTGCGATGCTCGCGCCGGCCGCAATCTCGAGTTGGTAGGAGACGACGAGTCCTACTACCCCGGCCACGACCGCGAGAACCGCGGCCAGCGCCAACACGTGCGGAAGCCGCTGCGCGAGGTTGAGCGCGGCGGCCGCGGGCGCGAGGATCAGCGCGACCAGCAGCAGGTTGCCGAGACCCTGGACCGCGGCGACCGTCGTCACCGCGAGGATGGCCAGCAGGGCGAGGTCCGCGCGTCCGCCCCGCCCCTCGAACCCGGCGAGCGCCAGCGACCGGTACGCGACGGCCAGCGCGATCAGCACGCTGATCGACAGCGCGGCGGCGACGAGCAGGTCGCCGTTGGTGACGCCCAGCAGGTCGCCGAACAGCAGCTCGCCGAGCCGGGGCGGCGTCTCCGGCGAGAGCGCGAGGATGCCGCCGAGGCCGAACAGCCCGGAGACGACGACCGCGACGCCCACGTCCCCGCGTACGGCCGCGATCAGGATCGCGGCGACGAGCACGCCCGCGGCCGCGCCGAACACGAGCGGGATCCCCGCCAGCGCGGCGATCACGAGCCCGGGCAGCATCGCGTGGCTCAGCGACTCCGCCGCGTAGGAGCGCCGCAGCAGCAGGATCCAGACGCCGAGCGGCCCGCACGCGAGCCCGAGGACGATCGCCTCGATCAGCGCGCGCTGCATGATCCCGCTGGACAGCATCAGTGCTCGTGGTGGTGGTGCGAGACGGTCACGGCCTGGCCGGCGCCGTCGAGGAGCACGAGCTCGTCGCCGTAGGTCGCCGACAGCACCGCGGTGCTCAGGCAATCGCCGGGCCTGCCGAACGCGACCTGGCCCTGGTTCAGGCACAGCACGTGGTCCCACGCGCGGGCCTGCGCGACGTCGTGCGTGGCCACCAGCAGCGCGCGGCCCTCGGCCTGCAGCTCGGCGAAGACGCGCTCGATCTGCACGATGCTCGGCCGGTCCACGCCCGACAGCGGCTCGTCGAGCAGCAGCACCCGCGCGTCCTGCACGATCGCCCGCGCGAGCAACACGCGCTGGCGCTGGCCGCCCGAGAGCGTGCCGAACCGGTCATCCGCCCGGTCGGCGAGCCCGACCCGCTCCAGCGCCTCTTGAGCCTTCACCCGGTCGGCCTTGGCTACACGCTGGAACCACTTCGTGCGCCCGTAGGCGCCCATCAGCGCGACGTCGTGCGCGGACACGGGGAAGTCCAGCCGCGCCCGCTCGGTCTGCGGCACGTACGCCGGACGCCCCTCGAGCTCCACGGCACCGGTCCGGAACGGCAGCTCGCCGAGCAACGCGCGGAAGAGCGTCGTCTTGCCGCCGCCGTTGGGCCCCAGCACGGCGACGATCTCGCCCGGGGCGACCGCGAAGCTCGCGCCGCCGAGCACGTCGGTGCCGCGCACGTAGCCGCCGCGAAGATCGCGCACCGTCAGCGCTGCGCTCATGCCGTCACCGACTTCGGGGTGGCGACGTGCCGGACCTGCTTCGCGGCCAGCGCCGCGCCGCCGTAGACGATCGCGCCGAGCACGGCGAGCGTCGGGCCCGGGCCGACGTTGAAGCCGTCCGCGAGGCCGATCGCGAGCACGCCCTCGACCGCGGTCAGCGCGAAGGTCGCGAGCTGCTGCGTGCGCAGGCCGGGCTCGAACAGCCGGACGGTCGCGGCCGGGACCGTGAGCACGACGGTCACCAGCAGCGCGCCGACGGCGTCGATCGCGACCACGACGGCGACGGCGACCGCGACGAGCAGCAGCCGGTCGGCCCAGGCGGTGCGGATGCCGCCGGCGCGGGCGGTGTCGGCGTCGAACCCGGTCGCGAGCCAGGAGCGGTGCATCAGGCGGTCGCAGATCAGCGCCGCGGCCGCCGCGGCGCCCGTGAGCCACAGGTCGAGCGGCGTCAGGGCGATCAGCGAGCCGAACAGCAGCCGGTCCACGCCCGCGCCGGACTCGTAGACGTCGCTGGCGAGGATCACGCCGACCGCCAGCGCGCCGACCAGCAGCAGGCCGATCGCGGCGTCGGGGTCGATCCGCCGCGACCGCTGCACGCGCTCCAGCACGCCGCCGAAGCCGACCGCGCACACGAGCGCCGTCAGCTGCGCGGGCACGCCCCACGGGCCCGCGACCACGAGGCCGGGGAACGTCGCGGTGCCGATCGCGTGCGTGTAGAACGGCAGCCGCCGCAGCACGATCCAGGTCCCGAGGACGCCCGCGATCACCGCCAGCAGCAGCACCTCGGCCAGCCCGCGCTGGATGTACGGGGCGGCGAGGTCAGGCATCTTCGAAGGTGCAGTCGGCCGGCGCGCCGGTGAACCCGGCGACGAGCGCGCGCGTGTTGGCCTCGATCGAGTCGATGTAGGTCCCGCCGGCCGAGCCTTCAGGGCCGAGCGAGTCCGCCCACAGCTTCTGGCCGACGGTCACGCCCGCCTCGCGCGCGATCGCGTCCTCGACCTTGGCGTTCACCGAGCTCTCGGCGAAGATCGTCTTCACGCCGGTCTCGCGGATCGTCTTGACCAGCGCGTCGACCTCGCCGGCCGACGGCTGCCCGGACGTCGAGAGCGACGGGATCACGGTGCCGACCACGCGGATGCCGTAGCGACGCGCGTAGTAGCCGAGCGCGTCATGGCTCGTCACCAGCAGCCGCTCGCCTGCGGGCACGGCGTCGATGCAGGCCTGCACCTGGCGATCGAGCGCGTGCAGCTTCTCGACGTACGGCCCCGGGTCGGCGCCCTCGATCCCGCGCCCGATGGCGGTGGCCGCCTTCTCGGCCTTGCGCGGGTCCTGCCACCAGTGCGGGTCGTCGCCTTCGAGGCCGGCCGCGGCACCGGCGTCGACGATCTTGTCGTCGCTCACGCCCGCGCTCTCGAGCGCGCCCTCGAGCCACTCGTCGGTCTCGCCGCCGGAGCGCAGCACCACGTCCGCCTTGGCCAGCGCCTTGACGTCGTCCGGGCGCACCTCGTACGCGTGCGGGTCGGTGTTGGCGGTGAGGATCGCGGTGACGTCGGCGTTCGGTGCGACGTTGCGCGCCATGTCCGCCAGCTGCGTCGTCGTCGCGACGACGCGCGGCCCGTCCGACGAGGACCCGCCCGCGGAGGAGCCACAGCCCGCCACGGCCGCCAGCACACCGATGAGCAGCACACGCATCTTCACGACGGGACGTCAGCTTACTGAAACTCATTCCCATTTCCGGCGCAGGATCGGTTGCAAGCGCCCGGACCGCTCCAAACGGGGCCATCCTGGGTTCCCTCTATCGATGGACCTCTCCCGCCGCCAAGTCCTGGGGCTCGGCGCGGTCGCCCTCGGCGCGCTGCGACTCCCCACCACCGCGAACGCGAAGGCCGCATCCCAGCCGCGGCTGTTCGAGCTCCCGTTGGGCACCGTCAACGCCCACGGCTGGCAGCTCACCGACCCGTTGAAGGCCCCGGACCGCTTCGACCTCGTCGGGCTCCGCTGGGCCAAGGGATCGCACCTGCACGCGCAGGTCCGCGCGCGTGAGGCGGGCGGGCGCTGGACGCGCTGGACCGCCCTCCCCCACCCGCACGTCCCGCTCGACGGCACCGACCCCGCCTTCACCGGCACCGCCGACGAGCTGCAGTTCCGCTTCAAGGGCCAGGCCCGCCGTCTCACCGCCCGCTTCGTGCGCTCCCTCGACGACGCGCCGCGCAAGCCGCGCGCGCGGGCCAGCCAGCAGGGCCCGCTCGTGATCCCGCGCGACAGCTGGGGCGCCGCGCAGGCGCCGCCGCGGGGCGCTCCCAGCTACGGCGTCGTCCAGGCCGCGTTCGTCCACCACACGGCCGGCAGCATCGAGTACGCGCCCGAGGACTCCCCGGGCATCGTGCTCGGCATCGCCCGCTACCACATCGAGTCCAACGGCTGGAACGACATCGGGTACAACTTCCTCGTCGACCGCTACGGCAACGTCTTCGAGGGGCGCGCCGGCGGGATCGAGGCGGCCGTGGTCGGCGCCCAGGCCGAGGGCTTCAACCGCGACACGACCGGCATCGCCTGCCTGGGCACGTTCACCGCGGTCCCGCTGGACGACCCCGCGATCGAGGCGCTCGCGAAGCTGATCGGCTGGAAGCTCAGCATCCACGGCGTCCCGGTGCAGGGGCAGGTCACGCTGACCTCCGGCGGCGGCTCGACGAACCGCTACCCGTCCGGCACGCCCGTCGTGTTCGAGCGCATCAGCGGCCACCGCGACAGCAACCAGACGACCTGCCCGGGTGACCAGCTGTACGCGCAGCTCCCGCACCTGCGCACGCGCGCCGCCCGCTACGCGTTCTCCGCGTCCGGCCTGACGGTCAAGGCCGCTGGCCAGAAGGGCCTCAAGCCGGTGACGGTCTCCGGCCAGCTGCGCTTCGCGGACGGCTCGTCGGCCGCGAGCGCGCCGCTGAGCATCGAGTACACGACCGCCGGCAGCGCCTGGACGCCGATCTCCACCACGAACGCCGGCCCGGACGGCAGCTGGGCCGTGAGCGTCACGCTGCCGGCGAGCGGCCAGGTCCGCGCCGTGTTCGCCGGCGACGCCGCCCGCGGGCGGCTGGAGTCCACGCCGATCACGGTCAAGGTCGTCCCGAGCCTCGTGTTGACGACGGACAAGCGGCGCGCCCGGCACAACACGGCGTTCGCGGTCTCGGGCGTGCTGACGCCGAGCCAGCCGCGCGTCGAGTGCGTGCTCGAGAAGCAGGTGCGCGGCCGGTGGACCCGGATCCAGCGCAAGCGCATCAACGTGCGCGGCGGGCGCTTCGCCACCAAGGTCAAGCCGAAGACGCCGGGGCTCTATCGCGTCTCGATCGTCGCCGACGGCGTAGTGCGGCGGCGCACACTTCGCGCCCTGCGCTAAGGAATCCCCGATTGCGACCGACCACAGGGATGTGCTCTCGTGGATTCCACGCGGTCGCGCGTTGCCGCACGACGTCTGGGCCGCCCGGCACCGGGCGCTGCTGCTCGTGCTCGTCGCCCACCTGCTCGTCCTCCCGGCGTTCGCGGTCACGCAGGGCTGGTCGCTGCCGGCGGCGTGGCTGTTCGACGCGCCGCCCGCGCTGTTCGGCGCGCTGGCGTGCGTCCAGCGGCTGAGCCGTACCGTCCGCTCGTCGGCGTGCGCGGTCGCGCTGCTGTGCTGCTCGGCGGCGCTCGTCGTCGCCTGGCACGGCACGACCGAGGCGCACTTCCACTACTTCGTGATGGTCGGCGCCCTCGCGCTCTACCAGCAGTGGTGGACGTTCCTGCTGGCGATCGGGTTCGTCGTCGTGCAGCACGGCGCCTTCGGTGCCGTCGAGGCCGACACGGTGTTCAGCCACGACCACAGCCCGTGGAAGTGGGCCGCGATCCACGGCGCGTTCGTCGCCGCCCTGACCGTCACGAGCCTGGTCAGCTGGCGCGAGAACGAGCGCGTGGCCGAGGCCGAGGAGGCGTCCGAGGAGCGCTTCCGCCGGGCGTTCGACGACGCGCCCGTCGCGATCGCGCTCGTCTCCCCTCGCGGCCGGGTGCTGCGGGGCAACCGCGAGCTGCGCGAGCGCACCGGCCACGTGCAGCCCGAGGGCCTGCTGTTCTGGGACTTCGTGCCGGAGCTGGACCGCGTCGCGCTCGCCGAGAGCTGGCCGCCCGCGCCGGACGCGCCCGAGCAGGAGCGTCGCTACGTGCGGGCCGACGGCACGGTCGGCTGGTTCCTCTGGCGCTCGTCGCTGATCGCGGACGCGGCCGGTGAGGCCGACCACTGGATCCTCCAGGGCGTGGACATCACGGCCCGCAAGCACGACGCCGAGCGGCTCGACCACCAGGCGCACCACGACGCGCTGACCGCGCTGCCCAACCGCACCCGCTTCGACGCGGTGCTCCGGCGCGCGCTCGTGGCCGGCCGTGACGTGGCCGTGATCTTCGCCGACCTCGACAACTTCAAGGTCATCAACGACTCGCTCGGGCACCGCACCGGTGACGAGCTCCTGGTCGAGGTCGCGCAGCGCCTCACGGCCGAGCTGCGCCCCGACGACGTGCTCGCCCGCTTCGGCGGCGACGAGTTCGTGCTCCTGCTCGAGGACCTCGACGGCATCGACGAGGCCCGGCGCACCGCGGACCGGCTCGCGGCGGTGCTGCGGGAGCCGTTCCTCCTCGCCGGCCACCAGCGGTTCCTGAGCGCGAGCTTCGGCATCGCGTTCGGGAGCGGGGACGCCGAGGCGCTGCTGCGCGACGCCGACGCCGCCATGTACCACGCCAAGGCCCAGGGCAAGGCGCGGCTGGAGGTCTTCGACGAGTCCCTGCGCGCCCGTGCGCTCGAGCGGCTGGACATCGAGGCGGGGCTGCGCGAGGCGATCGCCGCCGGTCAGCTCGAGCTGCACTACCAGCCCGAGGTGCGGCTCGCGGACGGCGCCCTGTACGGGATGGCGGCGCTGCTGCGCTGGACGCATCCGGTACACGGCGCGATCTCCCCCGCGACGTTCATCCCGATCGCCGAGCAGAGCGGCCTGATCGTCCCGATCGGCGAGTGGGTGCTCAAGACCGCCTGCCGCCAGGCCGCGGACTGGCGCGCGCGGGGCCACGACTTCGTGATCGCCGTGAACCTGAGTCCGTTGCAGCTCTCCAGCCCGAGCCTCGCGCGGGTCGTCGACGACGCGCTGCGCGACAGCGGCCTGCCGGCCTCCGCCCTGTGCCTGGAGATCACCGAGAGCGCGATCATGGAGGACCCCGAGGCCGCGCGGCGCGTGCTCCGGGCGCTGACGGCGCTGGGCGTGCGGCTCGCGATCGACGACTTCGGGGTCGGCTACTCCTCGCTGTCCAAGCTCAAGCACCTGCTGCCGGTCGACGTGATCAAGATCGACAAGTCGTTCGTCGACGGGATCACCGACGGCGCTGACGACCACGCGATCGTCGCGGCGATCGTGTCACTCACGCACGAGCTGGGCGCGACCGCGGTCGCCGAGGGCGTGGAAACCGCCGAGCAGGCAGCCGCCCTGCGCGCGCTGGACTGCCACGTCGCGCAGGGCTACCACTTCTCGAGGCCGCTGCCGGCCTATCGCTGCTTCAGCCAGTCGGAGATCCGGTCGGCGGCCTCGCCGGCCTTGTCGCCCGCCTTGCGGACGCCGACGCCGGCCTCCTCGAAGATGCCCTTGAACTTGTCGGCGTAGTAGTCGGTCGCGTCCGCGGCCGCCTCGCGCGCGTCGGCCTTCGTGCCGCGCTTGACGTACTCGCCGTTGATGATCCGGTCGTACTCGCCCGAGCGGACCCACTTCATCAGCTCGTGCACCCGGCGCACCGGGTACGGGTGCGTCTGGTTGAGCTCGCGGCCGAAGCGCATCAGCTTGTCCCAGCCCGGCTCCCAGTCCACGTACTCGTTGGCCTGGGCGACGAACGCGTCCAGGCTGAGCTTGCGCGAGGACGCGCCGGCCGCCATGACCATCATCGTCTGGCAGGTCGTCATCGGGCTGCGCGTGACGATCGTCGCCGCGCGGTCGCACGTGAGCTCCGCGGCCCGGAACCACTCCAGCAGCGCGAGCCGGATCGCCAGCAGCGGCAGGCCGGCGAAGAACGGCAGCCGGTTGAGCGCCCCACTGCCCATGCGCAGCAGGATGAACAGCGCGGTCTGGTACATCACGTGGTCGGACAGGATGTGCCCGGCCTCGTGCGCGAGCACCGTGCGCAGCTCGTGCTCGTCCATCAGGTTCACGGTGCCCGAGTTGACCACCACGATCGGCTTCTTGGAGCCGATCGCCATCGCGTTGATGAACGGCCACTGGACGATGTACAGGTCCGGCACGTACTCGATGTCCAGCCGTGCGAGCGACGCCCGGTGCGACGCGTACACCTCGGGCATCTGGTCCTCGCCCAGCCGCACGGCGCTCGCCATCAGCTCCTGGAAGACCGACCGCTCGCCGAACTCGATGAGCTTGCGCACGACCGTGTCGATCATCGGGATCTGCTGCAGCGCCGCGGTCGCGGCACGATCAGCGGGGTGCTCGTACGCCTTGGGCGAGATGTTGTGGAGGCGCTGGTCCTCGGGAAGCTCGTCGGCGGCCATTTAGTCAAGGTAGCCGGTCTTTGACGCGGATCACGAGCCGCAACCCGCTCCACACGTCATCGATCGCCGCGACCTTGTTGTCCACCAGCCGGTTCCTCAGCGCGATCTCACGGACGACGTCCTCCGTGATGTCCGTCGGCCGCTTGGACGCCTGCTTCGGCCAGGCGATCCACAATCCGGCGTCTTGCTCCATCTTCGTGCGCAGCACCGGCAGCCGCTTCTCGAGCTGCCTGCGTTCGGTGTGGAAGCTGAGGATCACGTTCGCGAACCCGGTCGCGCGCGTGACGACGGGCGCGTCCAGCGTGAACCCCTCGGGGGCGTTGAGCAACAGCACGCGGTGCCCGGGCTTGATGCCGAGCTTCTTCTCCAACGGCGTGCCGCTGTAGCCCGCGCTCACGGGGCGAGGTCGGCGATGACCTTCGAGACCTGAGCGCCCTGCCAGGCGAGCGGCGAGGCGCCTTCGTCCTCGGAGATCAGCTTCGCGTCCGGGATCGCCTCGGCGTAGCGCTTGCCGGTCTCGTACGGGTGCTCCGGGTCGACCTCGTCGCGGCTGGCGACGACCAGCGTGGGCGCGTCGATCGCGGCCAGCTCGTCCCAGGTCTCGAACGGGCGCGAGCGCGGGACCGCGCTGAGGGCGTCGGCGAGCGCGTCCGGGTGGGCGTGGGCGGCGAGGCGCTGGTGCAGGACGCGGAAGATCGTGTCGTGCCACTTCTCGGGGACCTTCGGGGTGCCGTAGGCCTCGACGAAGCCCTCGACGCCGCCGGTGCGGAGGCCGTTCGCGAGGCGGTCCCAGCGGTCGAGGCCGGGGTCGCGGTCGGGCGAGTAGGCCGGGGTCATGATCACGAGGCCGGCGACGCGCTCGGGGTGCAGGAGGGCGAACCGGGTGATCGTGTGGGCACCCATCGACGCGCCCGCGAGGGTCGCCTTGTCGATGCCACGGTCGTCGAGGACGGCGAGCAGGTCCGCGGCGAGGCGGTCGTAGGAGTAGTCGTCGCCGCCGTCGGACTGGCCGTGGGCGCGGGCGTCGTACATGACCACGCGGTGGCCGGCGCGCTCGAGCGCCTTGGAGCCCATGACGACGTAACGACGCGTCGCCGTCAGCCCGTGCAGGAGGACGACCGGCGAGCCCTCGCCCGCGTCGTCGCCGTCCAGCGTCACCCCGTCCGCGTCGATCTGCATGGGGTCTATCCTCGCAGCGTGCCCATCGACGCCACTGACACCACCTTCGAGCAGGAAGTCATCAAGCGCTCGTACGAGAAGCCCGTCGTCGTCGACTTCTGGGCGGAGTGGTGCGGCCCGTGCCGCATGCTCGGGCCCGTGATCGAGAAGGCCGTCGAGGACCGCGACGGCGCCGTCGAGCTGGTCAAGGTCGACACCGACGCGAACCCGCGCGTGTCCCAGGCCTTCGGCATCCAGTCGATCCCGGCGGTCAAGGCGTTCAAGGACGGGAAGGTCGTCGAGGAGTTCGTCGGCGCGCTGCCGCCCGCGCAGGTCAACCGCTGGCTGGACGGGCTCGTCCCGTCGGAGGCGGAAGCGCTCGTGGCCGAGGGCGGCGAGGCGAACCTGCGCCGCGCGCTCGAGCTCGAGCCGAGCCGGATCGACGCGAAGGTCGCCCTGGCCCGCCTCGTCCCGCGCGAGGAGGCGCTGGAGCTGCTCGGCAACGCGACCGGCTTCGCCGCTGAGGGCCTGCTCGCCCGCCTGCGCCTCGAGGACGACCCGAACCTGGCCGAGGCGTTCGCGCAGATCGACCGCGGCGAGGTCGAGCCGGGGCTGGACACGCTGATCGCCGCGATCCCCGACTCCACCGGCGAGCAGCGCGAGGACCTGCGGCGCGCGGTCGTCGGCGTGCTCGACGAGCTCGGTGTGGAGCACCCCGTGGCGCGCGAGGCGCGCCGCAAGCTCGCGTCGGCGCTCTACTAGGTGCCCTGAACCAGACGTTCGCGGGCGCCTACCGGGCGTCTCGCCGCGCCTGACGGCCGCCGGCGATCCCGCACGTACCACCGGTATGCGCTGGATCACCGGCGACCCCCAGCCACGACGATCGGGCCCGCTAGGCACGCGCCAACGTCCGGCTCAGGGCACTAGACCGGCAGCATCAGCTGACCCACCGGCGCGACCGGCGCCGGTGGCTTGTCGGGCTCGACGTCGTCGAAGCCCGCCAGGCGCACCCCGAGCAGCCGCACCGGTTGCGGCGGCGCGTAGGCGCGCAGCAGCGCGACCGCGGTCTCCGTCACGAGCTCGACGTCGTTCGTCGAGCCGTCCAGGGTCTTCGCGCGCGTGACCGTCGTCCAGTCGGCGAGCCGCACCTTGATCGCGACCGTCCGCCCCTGGCGGCGCTTCGCCTGGAGGTTCTCGCACAGCTCACGGGCGAGCGCGCGCAGGATCTTCTCCTGCTCGTCGTGCGTCTCGACGTCCGTGTCGAACGTCCGCTCCGTCGACACCGACTTGGCGGCGCCGGACTCCGTCTCCACGGGCGAGTCGTCGTGGAAGGTCGCGCGGGCCTTCAGGTACCGGGCCCAGCGGTCCCCGAAGCGGGCGGCCAGCTGCGCCTCGTCGGCCTCCTGCAGCTGCGCGACCGTCACGTAGCCCATCTCGGCCAGGCGCTCGGCCGTCTTGGGTCCGATGCCCGGCAGCCGGCGCGTCGGCGCGGCGGCGAAGCGGATGCACGCTTCCTCACGCCCCATCGCGACGAACCCGGCGGGCTTGCCGAGGTCCGAGCAGCACTTGGCGATGAGCCGGTTCGGCCCGACGCCGACCGAGATCTGCACCCCGGTGTCCTTCTTCACCTGCTCGACCAGCTCGCGCAGGACGCGCAGCGGCTTCTCGACACCGGTCAGGTCCGCGTAGGCCTCGTCGATGCCCATGCCCTGCACGGCCTCCAGCCGCGAGCGCACGATCGTCCACACCTCGCGCGACTTCTCCCGGTACGCGGTGAAGTCCGGCGGGATGACGACCGCGGTCGGGCACAGCCGCCGCGCCTGGGACGCGGGCATCGCGGAGCCGACGCCGAACTTGCGCGCCTCGTAGGACGCCGTGGTGACCACCGAGCGCGGCCCGGAGCCGGCCACGATCAGCGGCTTGCCCTTGAGGTCAGGCCGCTTGAGCAGCTCCACGGTCGCGTAGAAGGCGTCGCAATCCAGATGAGCGATCACGCGCTTCGGGGCCATCCCTCCACACGGTAGGGATGACCCCGGACGCGAACGTCCGTTCCTACCGGGTGGCCTGGATCGGCCCGTGACCGGAGAACCCGAGCTTGCGCGCGGTCGCGGCCGTCAGGTCGTACTCGCGGCCGCCCACGTAGGGGCCGCGATCGATCACGCGGACGCGGAGGACGCGCCCGCGGTGGCGCAACGTCACCTTCGAGCCGCACGGCAGGTGCTTGTTGGCGACGCCGATCGAGCCGGTCGTCAACGTGCCGCCACAGCCGAGCTTGTTGCCGAACAGGCCCGGGCCGTACCACGAGGCCAAGGCCCGGCGGTACACGTTCAGGCGTCCGACCACGCGCGTGGCGCCGGAGCTCGTCTTCACGCGCGCGCGTGCGCTCGTGGGCTGCCGCAAGCGCCCTCGCAGGGCGTAGCGGCCACGCGCGTCGGTGCGGTCGCGGTCGATGGTCACCCAGCGGTGGCCCCGCTGGATCTGCAGTCTCACTGAGCCCGGAGCCTGCAAACGACCTTTGACGGTCGCGCGGCTTCCGGTCTGGATGTTCAATCGCTTCGCGCTGACGCCCACCTGGGGAGCAGCGTCAGCCAGGGCCGGGGTGGTGGCCGAAGCCGTGAGGCACAGCGCGCCGGCGCACAGCAGTGAACGGCGCAGCGTGGATCGCGGCATGGATCCTCCTGTATCGCTCGTCCGGCTGGGACTCTTTGCCTGCAGGGTGTGTCGGTGATCTCCGCGCGTCTCCTCCCGAGACGCTTGGCCTTCTAGAGATCCCCCACCCGCGAACACCTCCGGGCGTTCACGGCTCGGCAACACCGAACGAGCGTTCTTTTATAGCGGCGCCCGAGGCCGCTTCAAGCGCGGTCCCCCCATCCGGAGGGGTCTCACACTGCGACGGCGTACTCGTCCCGCAGGCGTGCGAGCCCCAGCCGGATGCGGCTCTTGGCGGTGCCCAGCGGGATGTGCACGCGCTGCGCGATCTGGTCGGCGGTGAGGCCGCCCCAGTAGGCGAGCACGAGCGCCTCGCGCTGCGTCTCGGGCAGCTTCTCGAGGGCCTCGCGGACCTCGTCGGTCTCCTGGTGGCGGTGCGCGACGATCTCCGGCTGCTCGTCCGCGCGCGGCTCGTCGGTGCCGCCGACGAGCTTGAGCTTGTCGGCGGCGCGGGTGCGGACCTGGGTCTCGCGCCACAGGTCGAGCGCGCGCGAGCGGCCCATCAGGCGCAGGTACGCGCCGAGGTCGCCTCGGGACGGATCGAACGCGGTGGGGCGCTTCCAGAGGCGCAGGAAGACGTCCTGGACGACGTCCTGGGCCTGCGCGGCGTCCCCGAGCACGCCGTAGGCGGCGGCATACACCTTGCGGTGGTGGTCATCGAACGCTCGGCGGAAGGCGCCCGGCTCACGAAGATCACTGGTCACAAGGAACGTTATACACCCTGTTGAAGGTTCTGAAACACGGGTTCTGAGGGACAATGCGAATCCATGACGCGGCTCACGGGTCTTGATGCGTCGTTCCTCGCGTTCGAGAAGGACGGGGCGCACATGCACGTGGGGTCCGTGCTGGTGTTCGAAGGGCCCGCCCCGCACTACGACGCGTTCGCCGAGCGGATCGACCGCGGGCTGCACATGGTGCCCCGCTACCGCCAGAAGCTGGCCTTCCCGCCGCTCGGCGTGGCGCGGCCGTTGTGGGTCGACGACCCGCACTTCAACGTCCGCTATCACGTCCGCCACACGGCCCTCCCGGCGCCCGCCTCGGACGCCGAGCTGCGCGCGCTGGCCGGCCGCGTCTTCGCGCAGCAGCTGGACCGGGACAAGCCGCTGTGGGAGATCTGGCTCGTCGACACGATGGGCGACGGCCGCTTCGCCCTGATCTGCAAGACGCACCACGCGCTGGTCGACGGGATCTCCGGCGTGGACATCCTCGGCGTGCTGTTCGACCTGTCACGCGAGGCTGACGAGCCCGAGCCGGGGCCGCCCTGGTCGCCCCGGCCGACGCCGAGCCGCGCCGAGCTGCTCGCCGACGGCCTCGTCGAACGCGCGATCGCGCCGCTGAAGTTCGCGCGCGGGCTGGTCGCCGCGCCGGAGCGCGCGGGCGTCGGCGCGGGCCGCGCGGTCGCCGGGCTCGCGGCGATGGCCGCGGCGGGCGTGGCCGGCGCACCGCCCTCCCCGCTCAACGTCCGGATCGGGCCGCACCGGCGGTTCGCGTGGGTGGAGGCCGAGCTCGCGACGTTCAAGGGCGTCAAGAACGCGCTGGGCGGCACGATCAACGACGTCGTGCTGACCGTCGTCGCGGGTGCGCTGCGCGCGCATCTGATCCGTCGCGGACGCGACCCGGAGGGCGTGGAGCTGAAGGCGATGGTGCCGATCTCCATCCGCGCGGACGCCGAGCGCGGCGCGCTGGGCAACCGGGTGGCGGCGATGTACGCGCCGCTGCCGGTCGGCGTGTCGGGCGCGATCGACCGCTACCGCTACGTGCACGGCGCGATGGCCCACTTGAAGGAGTCCGGGCAGGCCGTCGGCGCGCAGGCGATCACGCGCCTCGCCGACGTCGCCGCGCCCACCGTGCTCGACCAGGCGGCGCGCCTGCAGTCACGTCAGCGCTTCTTCAACCTGACCGTCACCAACGTCCCGGGGCCGCAGCTACCGCTGTTCATGATGGGCCGCAAGCTGGAGGCCTTCTACCCGAAGGTGCCCCTCGTCCTGAACACGGCGCTCGGAATCGCCATCATGTCCTACGACGGGCGGCTGTTCTTCGGCCTGCTCGGCGACTACGACGCCATGGACGACCTCGACCAACTCGCCACCGACCTCGATCGCGCGATCGGCGAGCTCGCGCAGTGCGCCGGCGTCGACGCTCCTCGACGCCGAACCCCGGTCCGCACGTGAAGGCGCTCTACGCCCTGGCCGTGGCCGGCCTCGCCGCCGGCCTCTGCCTCGTGCTGATCATCGTGCTGGCCTCGCGGGACTCCTCCCAGGTGGACCCGGGCACGGCCGCCGGGCCCGGGACGCTCGAGGCCGATCGCGGCGCGCAGGTCGTCACCACCGGCCCGGACACGCCGGCCTCGACCGCGGACGCGCCTCCGACCTCGGGTCCGCACCGCGAGGACCCGGTCGACGCCGACCGCACCGAGCTGTCCGACGACCAGATCCTCACCGCGCTCGCCGCGGGCAACGTGGTCCTCGCCTACGACGGCGCGGCGCCCGCGAAGGTGCAGGAGGACGTCAGCGGGCCGTTCGACCCCGAGCTCGCCGCGGCCGGCCAGGCCGTGATCCTGGCCAAGCGCCCGGGCGTGGGTGGCGTGCAGGCTCTCGCCTGGCGCCATCGGTTGAAGGCCAGCGGCCCCGACGACCCGCAGCTGCGCGAGTTCGCCGAGGCCTGGCTGGGTCAGGGCGCGGGGTCCTAGGAGACCGTCGCGTCCTCGGGGATCGCGGCCGGCTCGGCGCCGCCGCCCCCGAAGTCCCGCTGGAACCGCTGCATGAGCTCCTCGATCGGGCGCCCGCCGGACGGGGCCTGGATCTTGACGGGCTTGTCGACGTCCGCGAGCTTGACCGAGAAGGCGAGCGCGCCCTTCTGGCCGTCGGCGTTGATCGTCAGGTTCGCGGCGATCCGGCGGAGCTTGCCGTCCGACTTGCCGACGTCGATCGTGAAGTTCGGGTCCGAGACGACCTTCTCGACCTCCTTGAGGTCCCGGTTGCTCAGGTCCTCGAGGCCTTCGAAGCCGGAGGCGCCGGGCTGCTTGGCCATCTCCTTCATGTCCTTCAGGGCCTCGGAGAGGTCGAGCTTGCCGGAGATGCGGGTGACGGCCTCGCCGTCGAGCTCGGCGTCCTGGGTGCCGCTGGTCTCGGGGAACCAGTCCTGCATCCGGGTGAGCATCTTGCCGAGGTCGGCCGACTCCATGCCGCCGCCGGCGCCGGAGAGCTTGAGCTTGGCGATGTTCTCCTTGCCCACCTGGTAGGTCTCGCCGCCGTAGACGACGAACGCGTCGTCGCCGGTGGAGATGATCTGGCCGTCGATCGGCTTCGGCATGCCGGCCGCGGCGATGTTCAGCTTCCAGTCGACGCTCGGGAGCTTGTTCTCACCGTTGGACTGGAAGGGGCCGGCCAGCTTGACGGTCGTCTCCTGGCCTTGCGCCTTCATCGAGAGGTCGACGGTCACGTTCGCGGACTTGATGTCCTGCTCGAACGCGGTCTTGACTACCGACGCCTCCTCGGCGCCACACGCGGATACAGCCAGCGCGCCCGCAGCGGTCACTGCCACCAATAGCCTTCTCATCATGAGGTCCGCATACCCAGGACCTCGATTCACTACTTAAGGCGAAACCCGATCGGTGGCGAGCTGACCTCCAGCGGGCTCGTCGGAAGCCCCGGGATCGGCTCTGGCAGGTTGAAGGGCGGCGGCGCGACGTCGTTCGGCGCGTCCGGGTGGAACAGCGCCGCCAGCAGCTGGACCTGCTCGCGTGCCGGCCCGAGCTCGCCCATCCCGCCGCCGTACATCACGACGCCGTTGGACTCGCAGTGCGCGTAGAGCTCCAGCAGCGGCCGGATCCCGCCGATGCGCGACGGCTTGACGTTCACGGTCCGCGTCGCCCCCACGTCCGCCGCCCGCTTGATCGGCGCGTCGTAGGCGATCCGCTCCGCCGGCAGGACGCTCACGAACGCCTCGTGCGGATCCTCGATCAGCGCCTCCGGCAGGAGCTCGACGACCGCCTCGTAGACCGGCGCGAAGTCGCCCTCGACCTCGAGCCCGTAGCGGCCCTTGAAGTCGACCGTCCGCACGGCGCCCGTCCCGGCCAGCTCCGTGATGATCCCGCGCGTCCACGCGGGTGCCGCGTCGAGCTTGAAGCCGACGCTCGGGTACAGCTCCAGCCGCGCCCGGACGCCGTCCACGCTCGGCTCCTCCCCCAGCCCGAACGAGTTCACGAACCGCACCGGCCGCGGCGAGCGCCCCAGGGCGTCCCCGAGCGACACGCCCGCCTGCTGCAGCGCCAGGTCCAGCGCGGCCGACTCGAACACCCAGTTGCGGAACGGCCGCGCGAAGTCCCCGAACTCGGGCTCCACCCCACCCCACTGGTCGAACGTCGCGAGCGCGTCGAGGAACTCCACGAGCGTCCACGACCCGGCCAGCGGCAGGTCGGTCATCGCCTCGAACGCGTCGTGGTCGGCGTCCGACGGCATGATGTCCTCGCCCAGCCCGCGGAACCCACCGCCGTGCAGCCGCAGCAGCGTCGTCGAGCGCTCCCCGCCGGTGAGCCGCACGAAGTCGTACGACTCGACCAGCAGCGGCAGTCCGGCGAGCCGATCGAACATCAGCTGACCACGACCGTCCACGGCTCGATCGCCTTGCTGACGACCAGCCCGGCCGCGCCGTACGGGTCCTCGTCCGCGAACGCCGACGCGGCCTCCGCCGACACGAACGCCAGCAGCCCGGAGCTGGGCGGATCACCCACGGCGCCCGCGATCACGAGCTTGCCCTCGGCGTGGTACTCCTCGATCAGGCTGAGATGCGCGGCACGATGCGGCGTGCGCTTCTCCGCCATGTCGTCGACGTACTCGTACTTGAGGAGCTGCAGCGTCTGGGGCATCGCGCCGGACACTAGCGAGTGCGGCCGGGACGAGTGAGGGCCCCGTCCCGGCCGCGGATTCCACTAGGGGTTCGTAGTGGAAAGCGTGCACATCAGCGACATCGCGCACCGACCGTATTAGAGGTGCGTCCGACCTTCAACTACGCAGCGTGGTAGTTGCCCGACACCCTGAACCACCGGCTAGTGCGGGGTAACCTATGAGCGCGTGCTCCAAGCGCGCCTCCCCGAGCTGACGATCCAGGACGAGTTCCGCCTCGAGCAGCGCTTCAAGCGCCTCGCCAAAGGCGACGAGAAAGGCCAGCAGCGGCTCGACGCCGACATCGCGAAGGCCGTCCTGAAGTTCGAGCAGCGGCGCGCCGCCGTCCCCGCCGTCTCCTACCCCGAGGAGCTGCCGGTCTCGGCGCGGCGCGAGGACCTGCTGAACGCGATCCGCGACCACCAGGTCGTGATCGTCGCGGGCGAGACGGGGTCGGGCAAGACGACGCAGCTGCCGAAGATCTGCCTCGAGCTCGGCCGCGGCGTGCGCGGCACGATCGCCCACACGCAGCCGAGACGGCTCGCGGCGCGCACGGTCGCCGAGCGCATCGCCGACGAGCTGAAGGTGCCGATGGGCGCCGCGGTCGGCTACGCGGTCCGCTTCAACGACAAGACGGGCGAGAACACGCTCCTGCGGCTGATGACCGACGGCCTGCTGCTGGCCGAGATCCAGAATGACCGGCTGCTGCGCCGCTACGACACGATCATCGTCGACGAGGCGCACGAGCGGTCGCTGAACATCGACTTCCTGCTCGGCTACCTGAAGCGCCTGCTCCCGCAGCGGCCGGACCTGAAGGTGATCATCACCTCCGCCACGATCGACCCGGAGCGCTTCGCGAACCACTTCGACGGGGCGCCGATCATCGAGGTGAGCGGCCGCACCTACCCGGTCGAGGTCCGCTACCGCGAGCCCGAGGAGGACGCCGACCAGACCGACGCGATCGGCGACGCCGTCGACGAGCTGCTGCGCGAGCCGCCCGGCGACATCCTCGTCTTCCTGTCCGGCGAGCGCGAGATCCGCGACACCGCCGAGGCACTGGAGGGCCGCTTCAACCACGTCGAGATCCTGCCGCTGTTCGCGCGCCAGTCGACGGCCGCCCAGCAGCGCGTGTGGAAGCCGCACAAAGGCCGGCGCGTGGTGCTCGCCACCAACGTCGCCGAGACGTCGCTGACCGTGCCGGGCATCCGGTACGTCGTCGACCCGGGCACGGCGCGGATCTCGCGCTACAGCGCGCGCCTGAAGGTGCAGCGGCTGCCGATCGAGCCGATCTCGCAGGCGTCCGCCGACCAGCGCAAGGGCCGCTGCGGCCGCGTGGCCGAGGGCATCGCGATCCGGCTGTTCTCCGAGGAGGACTTCGAGGAGCGCCCGCGCTTCACCGACCCCGAGATCCTGCGCACGAGCCTCGCCGCCGTGATCCTGCAGATGGCGGCGATCGACCTCGGCGACGTCGAGGACTTCCCGTTCCTGGACCCGCCGGACCGCCGCCAGGTGCGCGACGGCATCGCGCTGCTGCAGGAGCTGGGCGCGCTGGACGAGACGGGCCGCAAGCTCACGCAGACCGGTCGGCGGCTCTCGCAGCTGCCGGTGGACCCGCGGATGGGCCGGATGGTGCTCGAGGCCGCCGGGCTGGGCTGCGTGGACGAGGTGATCGTGATCGCCGCGGCGCTGTCGATCCAGGACGTGCGCGAACGTCCCGCCGACCAGCAGGCGCAGGCCGACCAGGCGCACGCCCGCCACGCCGACGAGACCTCGGACTTCCTCGCCTACCTGAACCTCTGGCGCTACCTGCACGAGCAGCGCGCCGAGCTGTCGGTCAACCAGTTCCGCAAGCAGGCCAAGGGCGAGTTCCTGCACTACCTGCGGATCCGCGAGTGGCAGGACCTCGTGTCGCAGATCCGCCAGTCCACCAAGGCGATGGGGATCAAGGTCAACCGCCAGCCGGCCGAGCCCGAGCTGATCCACCAGGCGATCCTGTCCGGGCTGCTCAGCCACGTCGGGCTCAAGGACAGCGGGCGGCGCGAGTACACGGGCGCGCGCGGCGCGAAGTTCGCGCTGTGGCCGGGCAGCGGCGTGAAGGGCCAGCCGGCGTGGCTGATGGTCTCCGAGCTGGTCGAGACCTCGCGCCTCTGGGGCCGGACCGCCGCGAAGATCGAGCCGCGCTGGATCGAGCCGCTCGCCGGGCACCTGATCAAGCGCACCTACGACTCGCCGCGCTGGGACCGCAAGCGCGCGCAGGTCGTCGCGACCGAGCGCGTGACGCTCTACGGGCTGCCGGTCGTGCCCGGGCGCGTCGTCGGCTACGGGCAGATCGACGCCCCGCTGAGCCGCGACCTGTTCATCCGCCGCGCGCTCGTCGAGGGCGACTGGGACACGCGCCACCACTTCCTGCGCGACAAC
The DNA here is from genome assembly GCF_003633755.1 of Solirubrobacter pauli. Taxonomy (GTDB): domain Bacteria; phylum Actinomycetota; class Thermoleophilia; order Solirubrobacterales; family Solirubrobacteraceae; genus Solirubrobacter; species Solirubrobacter pauli. The sequence continues at coordinate 1,402,261 of NZ_RBIL01000002.1, read as the reverse complement.
CAGGCGCTCGTCGCGGAGGTGGAGAAGCTCGAGGAGCGCGCCCGCCGGCGCGACATCCTCGTCGACGACCAGACGCTCTACGACTTCTACGCCGAGCGCGTGCCGGACACGGTGATCAGCGGGCGCCACTTCGATCGCTGGTGGCGTGACGAGCGCCGCGTACGGCCCGACCTGCTCACGTTCACGCGCGAGCTGCTGATCAACCCGGTGGCGGCCGAGGACGTCGCCGGCCGGCCGGACGCCTGGCGCCAGGGCGACCTCGAGCTCAAGCTGACGTACCGCTTCGACCCTGGCGATGCGCAGGACGGCGTGACCGTCCACGTGCCGCTCAAGACGCTCCCGCAGCTGCGCGCCCAGGGCTTCGAGTGGATGGTCCCGGCGATGCGTACCGAGCTGGTGACCGCGCTGATCCGCTCCCTGCCGAAGGACATCCGCAAGCAGCTCGTGCCCGTGCCGGAGGTCGTCGCGAGCGTGCTGGCGCGCCTGAAGCCGCGCGAGCGGCCACTGCTCGAGTCGCTGGCGGCGGAGATCGAAGCCCAGCGCGGCGTGCGGATCCCGCCCGACGCGTGGGACACGTCGCGGCTGCCCAACCACCTGCGGATGACGTTCTCGGTCGAGGACGACCAGGGCAAGGTGGTCGCCACCGCGCAGGACCTCACCGCGCTGCGCGAGCAGGCGCGCCCGACGCTGCGGCGCGCGCTCGCGGCCGCCACCAAGAAGCTCGAGCGCACCGGCCAGACGAGCTGGACGTTCGGGAAGATCCCGAAGGCGGTCGCGCTGCCGGGGACCAACCAGACGGTCAAGGCGTACATGTCGCTGGTCGACGAGGGCGAGACGGTCGGCCTGAAGGCGCTGGAGAGCCCCGCCGCGCAGGCGCTGCACATGCGGGCGGGCACGCGCCGCCTGCTGGCGCTGACGATCGCCGACCCGACCCGCCACTACCGCGGCTCCAAGCTCGGCAACGCCGCGCAGCTCGTGCTGATCGAGGCGCCGCACGGCTCACCCGCGGCCGTGCTCGAGGACGCCGCCAGCGCCGCGATCGCGTCGCTGCTGGACCGCGCCGGCGGGCCCGTCTACGACGGCGAGAGCTTCGAGCAGCTGCGCCAGCTCGTGGCGAGCCACGCCGCGGACGAGGTCAAGCGGATCGTCGCCGACGTCGTGAAGATCCTCCAGGCCGCGCGCGACGTGCGCGCGCAGCTCGACCAGCTGCGCGGCGCCGCGTTCGACCCGGTCCGCCGCGACGTCGCCCAGCAGCTCGGACGGCTCGTCTTCCCCGGCTTCATCACGCCCACGGGCGCGCAGCGGCTGCCCGACGTCGAGCGCTACCTGCGCGGCGCGGAGTGGCGCCTGCAGCGGCTGAGCAAGAACGCGGCGGCCGACCGCGACAAGATGCTCGCCATCCACGAGCTCGAGCACGCCTACGAGACCGTGCTGCGCAGCCAACCGCCGGGCGCGCGCTCAGACGGCGAGCTCGCCGACGTGCCGTGGCTGCTCGAGGAGCTGCGGATCACCCAGTTCGCGCAGGCGATCGGGCCCAAGGGGCAGGTCACGGCGCGCAAGATCCGCCGCATCCTCGACGAGGCCCAGCAGCAGCCGTAGAGCTGGGCGGCTCGCGGTCACGACGAGCCGCCCAGCGGCCCTACGCCACAGCGACCATGCCCGGCGCAGAAGTCTGGCTGATCAGTAGGATCGTGCTGAGTGGCAAAGGCTCGGCAAAGCCACGCGCTGAAATTCGGCGTACTCGGGCCGCTGCGTGTCGAAGGGCCGTCTGGCGAGATCGCCATCAACGCGCCGCGGCAGCGGTCGCTGCTGGCCGTCCTGCTGCTCTCGCACCGCCAGGACACCGTCACCATCGACCGCCTGATCGACGGCCTCTGGGGCGAGCACCCGCCGGCCACGGCGGTCAAGGCCGCCCAGGTCCACGTCTCCCAGCTGCGGCGCGCGCTCGGCCCGGACGTGATCGTCACGCGGCCGAACGGCTACGCGCTCGCCGTCGACCCCGAAGCCCTGGACGTCGCGCGCTTCGAGACGCTGAGCGAGCGGGCACGCGGTGAGCCGCCGGAGACCGCGTCGGCGACGTTGCGGGAGGCGCTGGCGCTGTTCCGCGGCGTTCCGCTGGCCGACACGCCGCTGCTCGGCCCCGCCGCGGTCGAGGCCGACCGGCTGGAGAGCGCCCGCCTCGACGCGCTCGAGCAGCGGATCGAGCACGACCTCGCGCTCGATCGCCACGCCGAGGTCATCACCGAGCTGGAGTCGCTGACCGCCGAGCACGCGTTCCGCGAGCGCTTCCACGCCCAGCTGATGCTCGCGCTCTACCGCTCCGGCCGCCAGGCGGACGCGCTGGACGCCTACCGCCGCGCCCGCCACGCCCTCGTCGAGGACCTCGGCCTGGACCCGAGCCCGTCCCTCCAGCGCCTGGAAGCCCAGATCCTCGCCCACGACCCGACCCTCGAACCTAAAGTGCCAGGCACTTTAGGTTCGGTGCCGGCGCCGGGGTTGCCCGCGCCGGCAACGCCGTTGCTCGGGCGCGAAGAGGACCTGGAGGCGGCGGAGGCGCTGCTGGGCGACCCGGACGTGCGGCTGCTCACGCTGACCGGGCCGGGCGGGATCGGCAAGACCCGGCTCGGGCTCGCGCTCGCGCACCGGCTGGCGCCGCGGTTCGGTGACGGCGCGCGGTTCGTCGGCCTGGGCGCGCTCGAGGACCCGGGACTGGTGGCATCGGAGATCGAGCAGGCCGCCGGCGGGGACCTCGCGGGCGCCGAGCTGCTGCTGGTGGTCGACAACTTCGAGCAGCTGCTGGACGCCGCGCCCGAGTTGAGCCGGGTGCTCGCCTCCTCCCCACGCTCGAAGGTCATCGTCACCAGCCGCGCCGCGCTGCGCGTGCACGGCGAGTACGAGCTGGCCGTGTCGCCGCTCGCGCCCGAGCCGTCGGCGGAGCTGTTCCAGCGCCGGGCACGGGCGCTGAACCCGCGGCTGGCGCTCGCGCCCGCCGACGCGACCCTGATCGAGCGCATCTGCGCGCGGCTGGACGGGCTGCCGCTGGCGATCGAGCTCGCCGCCGCACGCACGAAGGTGCTCGCGCCCGCCGCGATCCTCGACCGGCTCTCCAAGCGCCTGGACCTGCTCAGCTCCGGTCCCCGCGACGCGCCCGCGCGCCAGCAGACGCTGCGCGCGGCGATCGGCTGGAGCTACGACCTGCTGCCACCGGCCGCGCAGGCGACCTTCGACCGGCTCGGCGTGTTCGCCGGCGGCTTCACGTTCGACGGCGCCGAGGCGGTCTGCGGGCCGGAGGCGCTGGACACGGTCGCGGCGCTGGTCGACCACAGCCTCGTCAAGGCGCACGACGGGCGCTTCGGCATGCTCGAGACCGTTCGCGAGTACGCGCTGGACCGCCTGGAGGCGGCCGGCGGGCAGGACGCCACGCGGCGCGCGCACGCCCGCCACTTCGCCGACGTGTTCGCGAGCGCCGAAGCGGAGATCCAGGGGCCGGATGCGCGCCGCTGGCTGGACCGCCTGGACGCCGAGCGTGAGAACGTCCGCGCCGCGATCCACTTCGCCGTGGCCGACGGCGACGCCGCCACCGCGCTGTCGCTGTGCGCGGCCGTCTGGCGCTACTGGGAGCGCCGCGGCAACCTCGCCGAAGGCCGCGAGGCCATCTCCGCCGCGCTCGGCGCGCCCGACGGGCCGCCCGATCTGCGGCTGCGCGCGCTCAACGCCGCCGGCGCGTTGGCCGGCGACCAAGGGGATCTACGAGCCGCGAAAGCGCTCTTCGAGGAGAGCCTCGAGCTGGCCAAGGCGCTCGGCGACCACCACCGCGCCGTGCGGGCGGAGGGCAACCTCGGCAGCATCGCGCTGCTCGAGCTCGACTACGAGACCGCGATCGCGCACTACACGCGCGTGGTCTCGTTCCTGCGCGCGGGCGGCGACCCTTGGGGGCTGGGCCTGAATGCGCAGAACCTCGGCATCGCGTTCGCCGGCGCCGGGTACCACCGGCGCGCGGTCGAGCAGCTGACCGAGAGCGTCGCCTTCGCGCGCCAGGTGGAGGACCCGACGCTGCTGGCGTCCACGTCGCGAACCCTGGCCCGGATCCAGCTCTCCGTCGCGGACGCCGGCCCGGCCGCCGCGCTCGCGCTGATGCGCGAGGCGATGGAGATCTCGCGGACGGTGCTCGACCGCCCGGGCCTGACGGAGTCCTTCGAGACGCTGGCCCGGGTGGCAGCCGACGCGCGCGACGGCGCGCGGCTGATCGGGGCGGCCGAGGCGTTGCGCGCCTCAGCCGGTGGCATGCGGCCCGCGGACGAGCAGGCATGGGTGGACGAGACCGTCACCCGCCTGCGGACCGCGCTCGGTGACGCGGCCTACGCCGAGGCCGAGCGCGAAGGTGCAGAGCTCGCGCTGTCCGACGCGCTCGCCCTGGCCCTCGCCGTGTGCGGTTAGACCTTCCAGCCGAACTTGAAGCCCATCGTCCAACCCTCCTTGGTGGTCGCGGTGTTCATGCTGCGTACCTTCGCGGCGACCGGCAAGCCCGCGCCAAAGGGGCGGTAAAGTCGCGCCGATGGACTTCGCGATCCTCGGTCCGCTGCGGGTCGTGGGGCCGCAGGGCGTCATCGAGCTACGCGCGCCCAAGCACCGCGCGCTGCTGGCCACGCTCCTGCTCGCGTACCGCGACGGCGCGGTCTCCGCGACCCGGCTGATCGACGTCCTGTGGGACGAGGAGCCCCCACCGACCGCGACCAAGGCGCTGCAGGTGCACGTCTCACAGCTGCGCCGCCTGCTCGGCCCGGACACGATCGAGACCCGTCCCTCCGGCTACGCGGTCCGCCTCGCTCCCGGCGCGCTGGACCTCGAGCGGTTCGAGACGCTCGCCGCCGAAGCCCGCTCGGCGCCGCCCGCGGAGGCGGCGGAGCGGCTGCGCGAGGCGCTCGCGCTGTTCCGCGGCGCGCCGCTGGCCGACGCGCCCCTCTACGGGCCCGCCCGCGGCGAGGCGGACCGGATCGAGAGCGCCCGCCTCGACGCGCTCGAACGCCGGGTCGAGCTGGACCTGGAGCTCGGCGCCGGCGGCGAGCTCGTGCCCGAGCTCGAGCGCCTGACGTCCGAGCACCCCTACCGCGAGCGCTTGCACGCGCAGTTGATGCTCGCCCTCTACCGCGCGGACCGCCAGGCCGACTCGCTCGAGGCCTATCGCCGCGCGCGCCACGCGCTCGTCGAGGACCTCGGCCTGGACCCGAGCCCGGCCCTCCAGCGCCTGGAAGCGCAGATCCTCGCCCACGACCCCGCGCTCCGCCCCGAAGTTAAACGTCCAGGACGTTTAACTTCGGTGGACCCCGTCGACGCGCCGCCCTTGCCCGTGCCCGCGACGCCGTTGCTCGGGCGCGAAGGCGACCTGGCGACCGCCGAGGCGCTGCTGGGCGAGCCGGACGTGCGGCTGCTCACGCTCACCGGGCCGGGCGGGATCGGCAAGACGCGGTTCGCGCTCGAGCTCGCGCACCGGCTCGGGGAGCGGTTCGGCGAGGGCGCGCGGTTCGTCACGCTCGGGGCGCTGGAGGACCCGGCGCTCGTGGGCGCGGAGCTGGAGGCGGCGATCGGCGAGACCGCCGGGCGCGAGCTGCTGGTCGTCGTCGACAACTTCGAGCAGCTGCTCGACGCCGCGTCCAGTCTCAACGCGATCCTCACCGCCTCCCCGCGCACGAAGCTCGTCGTCACCAGCCGGGCCCCGCTGCGCCTGGCCGCCGAGCACGAGCTGGCGCTACCGCCGCTCGCCGCCGAGCCCGCGGTCGCGCTGTTCCTGCGGCGGGCCCGCGCCGTCAACCCGCGCCTGGAGCCCGACGGGACCGAGCCGCTCGTCGCGGAGATCTGCCGCCGCCTGGACGGGCTCCCGCTCGCGATCGAGCTCGCCGCCGCGCGGATCAAGGTCCTCTCGCCGCAGGAGATCCTCGACCGGCTCGCCCGCCGGCTGGACCTGCTGAGCGCGGGGCCCCGTGACGCGCCACAGCGCCAGCAGACGCTGCGGGCCGCGATCGGCTGGAGCTACGACCTGCTCGACGCCGACGCGCAGCGCCTGTTCCGCGAGCTCGGCGTGTTCAGCGGCGGCTTCACGCTCGCCGCCGCGGAGGCCGTCTGCGGCCCGCAGGCGCTCGACGGGATCGCCGCGCTCGCCGACCACAGCCTCCTCACCCCCGCCGACGGGCGCTTCGCGATGCTCGAGACCGTCCGCGAGTACGCGCTCGAGCAGCTCGGCGACGACCAGGACGTGCGAGACCGCCACGCGCGGGCGTACGTGCACCTGCTGGCCGAGGCCGAGGACGGGCTCGTGAGCCCACAGCAGCGCGACTGGCTCGAGCGCCTCGACGCCGACCACGACAACATCCGCGCCGCGCTCCGGCACACCATCGCCGTCCACGACGGCGACACGGCGCTCGCGCTCGTCGCGCCGCTGTGGCGCTACTGGCTGCTGCGCGGCGGGGTCAGCGAGGGGCGCGAGCTCTGCCGCGGCGCGCTCGCGCTGGACGGCGGGACCGCCGAGGCGCGGCTGCGGACCGCCAACGGCGCCGGCATCCTGGCAGCCGAGCAGGGCGACTTCGACGCCGCCCGCGGCCACTTCGAAGCGGCGCTGGAGCCCGCCCGGGAGCTCGGGCTGCGCGACCGCGAGGCGCGGATCGTCTCCAACCTCGGTGTGCTCGCCGTCTATCGCAGCGACTTCGAGACCGCGATCGCGCTCTACGGCGAGGCCACCGGGATCGCCCGCGAGCTCGGCGACGAGCGCGCCGTGAGCCTCTACACGCAGAACCTCGGGATCGTCCACGACGAGGTCGGCAACGTGCAGGAGGCGATCGCGCGGCTCGAGGAGAGCGTCGCGATCGCCCGCCGGGTCGCCGAGCCCGCCCACCTCACCTCGACCGAGGAGTCGCTCGCGCGCGTGCTCTTCGACACCGACGAGGCCCGCGCGATCGAGCTGCTGCGGCTCGCGCTCACCCGCGCGCACGAGATCGGCGACTCGTACGGCATCGTCGGCTGCCTGGAGACCGCCGCGGCCGCCGCGAGCCGCCGCGACGACCCGCACGCCGGTGCGCGGCTGTGGGGCGCGGCGGACGCCCTGCGCGAGACCCGCGGCACCACCCGCCAGCCCGACGAGCGCCGCTTCGGCGAGCGCGTCGAGGCCGAGCTGCGCGCGGCGCTCGGCACCCCGGGCTATGAGGCCGCCGTCGCCGAGGGCGCCGCGCTGGCGCTCGACGACGCCGTCAGCCTTGGGTTGCGGGTATGAGCGTGGGAACGGGCGCCGAGATCTCGGGCATGACCCGCGAGCGCAGCGTGTAGGCCGCGCACGCCCAGATCACGAACAGGACCGAGCCGGCGACGGCGAACAGCGCGCGGCCGCCGAACGCGGACGCGAGCCCACCGCCGGCGATCACCGCCAGGCCGAAGCCCCACGAGTCCAGCGAGTCCACGAGCCCGAACGCGCGGCCGTGCACGCGCTCCGGGATGGCGCGCGTGAGCAGGATCCGGTTGCTCGTGCTGAACAGGCCGTTGGCCGCGCCGGTGAAGCCGAAGGTGAACAGGGCGAAGCCGAGCGTCGGCGCGAAGGCCGTGCTCAGCATGCCGGCGGCGATCCCGCCGAGGCCGGCGAAGTAGCACAGGCGCGCGTCGCCCCCGTCGCGTCCGGCGCACAGCGCGCCGACGATCAGGCCGAAGCCGTACACGCTCACGAGCAGCGCGAACCCGGTCGCGCCCGCCTTCAGGTCCCGCTGGGCGAGCACGAGCTCGCCGACGTTCATGGTCGCCGCGCACAGCGTCACGGTCGCCGACGTGCCGATCATGACCCGCACGAAGCGATCGCGCAGCACGCCGCGCAGCGAGACGGGCTCGTCCATGGCGGCTTCGGTGGCGGCCGGCCGGCGCACGTGGCCGCGCAGCCGCAGCAGGAGCAGCGCCGACAGCCCGAAGGTGACCGCGTTGATGCCGAGCACCGCCGCCGGTGAGGCGATCACCAGCAGGCCCGCGGCGAGGACCGGGCCGAGCAGCTGGCCCGTGTCCCGGACGGCGTTGAACAGGCCGACCGCGGCGCTGAAGCGCGACGGCGCGACGAGCCCGGGCAGCAGCGCCCAGGTCGAGGGCCGGAACAGCGCCGTGCCGAAGCCGGCGAGCAGCGCGAGCGCGATCATCGCCCCGGTCGAGTGCGTGAAGACCAGCGCCCCGAACGCCGCCGCGCGGATCAGATCGGCGAGGACGGCGCCCGCGAGCCGCGACGTGCGGTCGATGGCCGCGCCCAGCAGGGGGCCGAGCAGCATCGCGGGCAGCAGGTCGGCGAGCAGGACGGCGGTGGCGCCCCACGCGGAGCCGATCCGCTCGTAGGCCAGCACGAGCAGCGCGATGTAGCCCGCCCCGGCGCCCAGCGCGCCCTGCGCGTGCGCCGCGAAGAACCAGCGGGCGCGCCGCTCGTCCTTGAACATGTCCAGCATGGCCTTCATCGCACCCCCTTTATCGGCAGGTGCGGCAAAGTGCTGGTAAAGCGATGTCAGCGGACGCTGATCGTGGCCTTCATCCCCGCCTCCTCGTGCTGCGGGAGCGAGCAGTAGAGCGTGTAGGTGCCGACCCCCAGGTCGACCGTCAGCGTGCCCGTGTTCCCCGGCGCCAGATCGATCGTGCCGAGGTCGCGGGCGGCCGCGTTGCGGACGGTCAGGTTGTGGTCGTCCTCACCGCGGTTGTTGACGTTGAAGTCGATCTTCCCGGCCGCGAGGATCCGGTAGGACGGCCGTACCGACCAGGTCGCGGTGTCGGTGAGGTCGACGTTCGTGCGCGTGGGATACGTGACCGGAGTCGGCGTCGCCACCGGGGTGGCGGTCGGGACGGGCGTCGCGCCGGGCTTCGGGGTCGGCGTGGCCTCCGGTGTCGTGCCCCCGCCGGGCTCGGTGCGCGGCGCCGGGTTCGTCGTCGGCGTGTCCGCGCCCGGCTTGGTCGGCTGCGGCTTCGCGGGCGTCTTGCGCTTCTTCTTGACGCACGTCTTGGCCGCCGCCGACGTGTACGCCGCCGCGCCGATGCTCGTCTGGGCCGCGCACTTGCGCGGCTTGACCTCCATCGTGGGGCCGCCGAAGCCCGCGATGCTCAACAGGATGGCCAGCCAGGTCACTTGAACAGCCTACGGGCCCCCGCGTACCCGTCGCCGCGGATCAACGTCTCGATCGTCGGGCCGCCGAGCAGCGACTGCGAGTCCTGCTCACCGAGCCACTCGTCCAGCACCGCCTTGTAGACCGACCGGTAGTCCGTCGGGACCTTGAGGTTGCCCTGCCCGGCGTTGTTGGTCGGCACCAGCTCGTTGAGCTCGCATCCCGGCCAGTCGGCCGCGAACCCGCCGCGCACGCCGCTGCCCATGGCGAACATGAGGCCGCCGGCGCCGTGGTCGGTGCCCGCCTCGGTGCCCACGCCGTTCTCGCGGACGCGGCGGCCGAACTCCGAGAACGCCAGCGTGGCGACCCGCTGCTCGATGCCGCGCGCCTGCAGATCGGCGCGGAACGCGGCGAGCGCGCGCGAGAACTCGGCCATCTGCCGGTCCTGGGCGGCCAGCTGGCCCGTGTGCGTGTCGAACCCGCCCCAGTGGATCGTGATGATCCGCGTGCCGAGGTTCGCCGCCAGCAGCATCGCCGCCGTCCGCAGCCGTGCGGAGAGCGTGCTGGTGTTCGGATACGCGATCGGGCTCGCCACCGCGTTCAGCGTCTTGATCCGCTCGTAGGTGGTGTGGGCGAGCCCGTAGGTCCCGCGCGAGCGGCTCAGGTAGGCGTTCCCCGCTCCCGCCTGCAGCGCCGCGAGGTCGCGCAGCTGCGGGTTGAGGTCGGTGTTGGTCCCCCCGAAGCCGGACTGGCTGTGCATGAAGCCCGACATCGGCAGTGACGGGATCGCGCACACCGGGTTGGTCGCGGTGCGGATCGACTTCGACAGCGCCGTGTCGATCGAGATCGCCTGCAGCGGGTTGCCGGCGTCGCCGTTGCGGTCGATCCAGCGCCCGAGCCAGCCGGTCTTGGTGTTCTGGTCGTTGCTGGCCGCGAACCAGATGTCCGAGTTGTCGAAGTGGCTGAGCGAGTACTGCTTGGCGTCGACCGCCGGCATGATCGCCAGGTCGGAGCCGGGGCCGCCGGTGCCGTCGCCGAACAGCGTGTCCAGCCCGTAGCCTTCGCCGCCGGCCGCGAACTTGAAGCGCGGGTCGCTGGTGTCCCCGCCGCCGTTGGCCGAGACGACCGTGTTCGCGAACGCGAGCGCCGCGCCGCCCGGGCCGGGCAGCGGCTTGGAGCCGACGCGCGCGGCCGTCGACAGGCCCTGCGCGCGATGGATCTCCGGACGCGCCGTCACGTAAGCGGCGTAGTCGTTGGCGTCGTTCGGGAGCACCCAGTTCAGGCCGTCGTTGCCGCCGGCCAGGTAGATCAGCACGAGGCACTTGTCCGTCGCCGCCTCGCTCGCGTGCGCGACCGACTCCCACACCTGGTCCCAGCCGAGCTGGTGGGCGCCGTAGATCGACGCCGTGCCCGCGATGCCCCACTGCAGCAGCCGCCGGCGGGTCAGCTCGCGCGGCGTCTTGCCGGCCGGGAAGCCGTCGAGCGCGGCGTACGGGATCGGCATCGTCTGCCGGGGGCGCTCGTCGCGCACGCGCGCGAGCTCGATCTCCTCGCACTCGATGCAGCGCTGATGCTCCATCTCACATCACCTGCCCATCGGGTCCGCCGAGGATCATCGCCTGGAGCGCGTAGAAACGGGTGCGACGGGCCGTGACGTTCGTCGCCGCGGTGCCGGTCTGGTTCGCGGCCGAGAGCGTCGCCGCGTAGGCCAGCAGCTTGTCGCGGGTCGCGGCGGAGATCCACGGACGGCCGACCGAGTCGTACGCGCGCTCGTAGGCCGCCTGCGGCGTCTCCCCCACCACGTCGGCCGGGTAGTTCACGCTCGCGGGCGGAACCGGGGTCTCCGTGTTGCGGTAGAAGTTCGAGTAGCGCAGGTACTGCGCCACGCGGACCATGTCGAACCGGGCCTGGACGGTGTTCGTGTTCAGCCACGACATCCCGCCCTCCCAGCCGGCGACGTTCGGCGGCCGGTAGATCCGCTGCTGCATCTTGTTCATCGGGTCCTGCAGCTGCGTGTGCTTCATCGGCGCGCCGAGCTGACGCAGCACGCCCACCATGTAGACGATCGGCGGCTTGATCAGGTTCGGCTCCTCGAGCGACTCGAAGATCTCCGTGCTCAGCAGGATCCCGCGGACGAGCGGCTTGAGCTTGTAGCCGTTGGCGCGGTACTCGGCGCTCAGCGCGTCCAGCTTCGCCTGCGGGATCGGACCGGCGATGAACTCGCCCCACAGCTTGCGGATCAGGAACTGCGCGTGCTGCGGGTGCTCGAGGACGATGTCGACCGCCTGGTTGACCGCGGACGGGCCCCACTGCAGGCTCGCCGGGTTGGTGGTCGTGTTCGTCGATCCGGTGACGGCCGCGATCGTGCGCTTGAGGATCGTCTTGGCGGCCATCTCGAACTGGTTGGGCGCGAAGGTGATCTTGCCGTAGTCCGGGTTGGGCGTGACGCCGTCGGTGAGGAACTCGGTGCCGTTGAGCCGCCAGCCGGTGAAGGCCTGCGTGAGGCCGACGATGTCCTCCTGCTTGTAGTTGTCGTTGCCCGCCGCGTCCGTGGGGCCGAGGCAGAACAGCTCCATGATCTCGCGGGCGTAGTTCTCGTTCGGCCGGGTCCGCGTGTTGGCGTTGAGGTTCAGGTACGACGACATCGCGGCGTTCTTCGTCGTCATTTCGTACGCGAGCCGGCGGAACGTCGCGTCCGGGAAGCGGCCGAAGTCGGCGTATTCGAGCAGGTGGTTGCGGTAGGCGAACGCCCACTTGTCCGAGACGGACCCGTCGCTCAGCGAGACCACCCAGTGGCGGTGCCAGTAGAGCGCCATCCGCTGCGGCAGCGGGTTGACCGCGCGTTGCATCCGGTCCAGCCACTCGAGCTCGAGCTCCACCTCGGACCCGAACGGGTCGAGCGTGGTCACGCCCGTCGTGGTCTTGGGGAGCGGCATCGTGGGGTCGAGGCTCTCGGGCGTGCTCACCAGCCAGTCGACGAGGTCGCTGTGCTTCTTGCCGACCCACGCGTCCCGCTGCCCCTGGGTCGGGCCGAAGCCCGCGCGCCAGAACAGGCGGTCCACCATCGCCACGGTCATCGTGTCGTACGGTGACGGGGTCGGCGTGGGCGTCGGCTGCGGGACCAGCGGCACCGGCGTCGGCGTGACCTCCGCGACCGGCGCCCCCGGGTTGCTCGTCCCCGGCGTCGGCGGCGCCGCGGGGCCCGCCTTGGGCACTTTGGCGCGCACGCTGGGCGAGAGCGCCCCCGCGCGCTTGGCCTTGTCGTAGGCCCGCACCGCGTAGCGATAGGCCCGCTCGGGCTTCACGCGCGTGTCCGTGAACGAGAGGCGCGTCGTCTTGCCGAGGCTCTTCCCGTCCCGCAGGATCACGTAGTAGGCGGGCTTGGCGCCCTTTGGCGCCGCCCACCGCAGCGTCACGCCCGCTGGTCCGGCGCTGACGACCTTCAGCGACCGAGGTGCAGCGAGGCGCTTCTTGGCTGCGGACTTGCGTCCGAAGACCGACCCCCCATCCATGGGCGCGACTTTCTCACCAAACCGAGATCGAACACAAACCTAAACTAAAATTTAGGTTTGAATGCCGACTAGATGGGTACGGCGCCGGCTACGAGCGTCGGGTCTGCGAGGAGCCGACGCAGCTGCGTCGCCGCCGCGCCGCGCATCGCGGCTTCCGCGCCCAGGCTCGACGACATCACCGGCGGCACGGCGCCGTTCCCGCCGAGCACGCGGGTGGACAGCTCGGCGGTGATGACCGGTGCGAGCCACTGCGTCATCGGCGCGAAGTTCCCGCCGAGGACCACGGCCTGCGGCGAGAGCAGGTTCACGACCGTGCCGAGCGCGATCCCGAGCCAGCGCCCGCAGTCCTCGAGCGCGGCCAGCGGCTGCGTCTCCCCCGCCTGCGCGCGGCGCACGAGCTCGCCGACCGGACGCGCCAGCCCGCGCGCACCGCCTTCGCTCTCGTCGATGATGCCCGCCGCCGCGAGCACGGGCTCCAGCCCGGCGCGCGTCTCCAGGCAACCACGGGAGCCGCACGCGCACGGGAGCCCGTCGTGCTCGACCGTGGTGTGGCCGAACTCGCCGCCGAACCCGCGGTAGCCGCGGAACAGCTCGCCGCCCAGCACGAGGCCGCCGCCGACGCCGATCTCGCCCGAGCAGTACATGAAGTCGCTGAAGCCGGTGGCCGCGCCCTCCCACAGCTCGGCGAGCGCCGCCAGGTTGGCCTCGTTGTCGACGCCGACCTCCAGGCCGGGCGCGTCGATCCGCTCGCGCAGCAGGTCGCAGATCGGGACGTCGTTCCAGTGCAGGTTCGGCGCGATCAGCACGACGCCGTGCTCGATGTCGACGAGCCCGGGCACCGCCACGGTGGCGCCGATCGGCCGCAGGCCCTGCGCCTGCACCTCCTGCAGCGCGCCGCGGGCGAGCGCGCCCAGCCGGTCGATCACCTCGTCGACGCCGCGGCCACGGTTGTCGACGGCCTCCATCCCCTTGTAACGGGACCCGCCGGCGAGGTCGGTGGCCTGGACGCCGACGTAGTCGACGTTGACCTCGAGGCCGAGGGCGACGACGCCGTCACGCGCCACGTCCACCACGAGCCCCGGGCGGCCGGCCGTGCCGCGGTGCTCAGCACCGCGCTCCACGAGCAGGCCGAAGTCCATCAGCTCGCTGACGAGGCTCGACACCGTGCTCTTGTTGAGCCCGGTGTCCGTGGCGATCGTCGCGCGCGAGCGGGGCCCGCGTTCGACGACCTGACGCAGCACCACGCTCAGGTTGTGCCGCCGCACCGCCCGCTGGCTCGACAGCTCGATCGCCGGCTTCGGAGTCCACATGAGGTCGTTGAGCGTACCGACGGACACGTTCGTCATGCCCCTGGTGGCAGCAAGGAGTCCGCCGCGGCGACGAGGAGGGGTCGCCGCGGCGGACGCTGATTCACGGGTTCGAGGTCGAAAGCGTGAAGGTCAACGCCTTGCTGTAGGCGCCGGTGCGGAGCGCCTCGTTTTGCCCGATCGCCTGCTCGAAGCTCACGGTCACGGTGTCGTTGGACACCGGACCGCCGAAGTCGAGCAGGGTGGTCGGCGCGCTGGAGCCGCCGACCGGAGCGAACGCGGTGCCGGTACCGGCCGCGCTCGTCGCCTTCGCCTGGAGCGGTGCCGCGAGTGAGAAGGAGCCGTTGACCAAACGGCCCGTCGCGGTGGCGGAGGCGTCGGAGACGCTCAGGCGGGCGTCACCGGCGGTGGAGATCACGTCGGCCTTGGTGGACGCCGTGTACGTCTGCGGCTTGCCCGGCGTGAACGCGCCGAACGTCGCCGGCGCGCCCAGCGTCAGCCCGAGCGTGGCCGGCACGCTGCCGCCGACCGTGCCCTGGGCGGGCGGGCCCTCGAGGCGCGGCGCCGCGGGCTCGGCCTCGTTGCCGCTCATCCAGCCCACGAGCTCGGCGCCCTTGGTCTGGAGCTGCATCAGCGCGGTGCCCTTGTCGGCGCCCGCGTTGGCCAGGCGCTTGGCCTGCGCGACGAACTCACGGGCGAACCCGGCCGCGGCGGCGAAGTCGTCGGCACGGTACGCCGTGTCGGCGCTCGCGAGCGCCGCGTTCAGCGCGGTGGAGCCGGCGGTGGTGACGTTGCCGTCCGCGGACGCCTGGTCCAGCAGGTCCTTGACCTCGTTGAACGTGACGCAGTTGCTGTACTCCTGCCCGGCGGTCCACTGCACCGCGTTGAGCATCATGTCGCGCCACCACTGCTGGGTGGTGAACTGCCAGTTGTGGCCGAGGGCGGTCGTGAACGACCGGCCGCCGTCGAAGTTCCGGCACCAGGTCATCGAGTGCCGGTCGCTGTTGTGGAGCGCGCCCGTGCTGTAGCCGAGCTGGCCGACCAGGGAGTCCTCGTTCTCGTACATCAGCGGATGCACGATCCCGAGCTCGGCCGGGTTGCGGTTGGTGTTGTAGAGCTCCTCGACGGTGGAGAAGCGCTTCGGCACCGACTGCATCGTCGAGTGCGCCGGGTCGGCGTTGAGCAGCTCGACGTGGCCGCCCGACTCGGTCTCGACGAGGATGCCGCCCTGGTTGCCGCCGTGGTTGGTGAAGCCGGCGCCGACCAGGTCCATGAACCACGGCACGTTCTGCATCGAGTCGATGCCGCCGTGGATGGCGATCACGCCGCCGCCCGCGCGGACGAAGCGCTGGAGGTTGGCGAACTCGACCGCGTTCATGGTCGACGTGCCGTTGATGCCGACCGTCGAGTTGAGGACGACCGTCTTGTACTGCTTGAGCTGCTCCCAGTCCAGGAACGGGCTCGTGGGCAGCGAGACGCCCGCCGGGGCCTGACGGCCGGGGCTGGCGCCGATGTTCGGGTCCCAGATCTCGACGTCGAAGCCGTTGGTGGTGCCGAGCTCCTGGAACATCGTCTCGAAGTCGACGATCGACTGGTGGCGGAAGCCACCGGCGCGGCCGCTGACGAGGATCTTGTACGTGGCGAACGGGTTGGCCTTGAACGGGCTCGGGTTGTAGTACTGGCGGATCGCCTGCACGCCCTCCTCGGCCCCTTCGACGGTGATGCCCGTGCCGGCGGTGTCGACCGGCGTGCCGTTGAGCTGGGCGATCAGCGCCTCACCGGCGCTCTGCAGCGGCCGCGAGCTCGCGGCGGCCGCGTTGAACGCCTGGAGGGCCGTGATGGCCGCGGCGGTCTGGCCGGCGTCGGCCTTGGTCTTGGCGTCGGCGAGCAGCGTGCGCAGCTCGGTCGCCTTGGCGGCGCTGATCAGCGGCTGCGGGAGCGCGACCGCGGCGCCGTTCGCCTGCGCCTTCGTCAGCGGGGCGGCGAGGATGACGTTGCTGAGGTTCGTCGCGGCACCCGCGGCGTGGTCCTTGGTCAGCGGCGCGGTGAGCTCGACGTTGGGCTCC
Source organism: Solirubrobacter pauli (assembly GCF_003633755.1). Lineage (GTDB taxonomy): Bacteria > Actinomycetota > Thermoleophilia > Solirubrobacterales > Solirubrobacteraceae > Solirubrobacter > Solirubrobacter pauli. The sequence goes on along the minus strand of NZ_RBIL01000002.1, from coordinate 1,386,275 downwards.
GGCGCGGCCGGCAGCGGCGAGATGTTGCGCTTGACGTACACGACCTCCTGGTTCGCGCCGAAGTCGAGCACGATCGGCTGACCCGCGATCGGGCCGTTGTTGCTCGGCGGGTTCGGGCCGGCGAGCGCCTCGCTGTTGTAGCTCGTCAGGCGGATCTTGGTCGATCCGGTGGTCGCGGCCGCGGCCAGCGTCGTGTTGACGGAAGGCGGCGTGCTCAGCGAGCGGGTGATCTTCACCGTCTCGGCGGTGTCACCGGAGCCGACGACGATCTCCTGGCCGGCGCGGAAGCCGACCGGGTTCGCCAGCCGCAAGCCCGTCGCCCCGACGGCGTGCGCGGTGTTGAGCGTGGTCCGGAGCGCGTTGTTGGCGTACTGGTCGATGACCGTGCCGAGGTCCGCGAAGGACGTCGTCACGACGAAGGTGTTGACGTACTTGGACGTCTGGCCCGCCGTGTCCTGGAGCGAGACGGTCTGGACGTGCTTGCCGACCGTCAGCCGGTTGACGTCGACGGTCTTGGGGATCATGGACGTGCCGTCGAGGGTCATCCGCCGCGGAGCGGAGCCGCCGGCGCCCGTGGAGACGGTGTCGCTGAGGTCACGCAGGCGCGGGTCCGAGCGCAGCGGCGTGAGCGTCTGCGACTGCAGGATCTTGCCGTCGACGACCTGCGGCACGTAGACCGCGGAACCCGACTGGTGCGCCCGCGTGAGCGCGCTGGTGAAGATGATGTTCGGCGCCGGGGCGACCGCGGCCGCGTCGACGCTGGCGACCTTGACGGTCTCCGCGCCCGGGCCGGTGTCGACCTGGAGCGTCTCACCGGCGGTGCGGCCGGTGACGCTCGCGAGGCGCAGGCCGGTGGCGCCCGCCGTGGAGGCGGCGCTCAGCGTCGAGGCCTGGGTCCCCCAGGTCGCGACCGGGCCCTTGGTGTCGATCTGCAGCGTGATCGTGTGCGCGTACGCGGTCGCGGCGACCGCGGTGCTCGCGGCGTGCGCCTTCGTCAGCGGCGCCGTGAGGGTGACGTTCGGCGTCGTCCCGCCCGGGTTGGGCAGCACGACCGTCGCGATCGTCGCCGTCTCCTGGCCGGTGCCCGTGTTGAGCACCAGCTGGTCCCCCGGGCCGAGCCCGTTGGTGCTGCTCAGCCGGACGGCGGTCGCCCCCGCGGCCGCCGCCTGGTTGAGCGTCGTGTTGAGCGCGACCCGAGAGACGTTCCCGGCGCTGTCCACTGCGCGGTAGCGCAGCGGCGTGTTCCCCTCCTGCGACAGCGTGACCGACGCCGTCGCGGAGGGACCCGCGGTGGCGGGGACGTCCACGTAGGTGGCGCCGCCGTCCAGCGAGTACTGGAACTTGCTGACGGCGACGTCATCGGTGGCTGACAGGTTCAGCGTCTGCGGCGCGGTGAGCCGCCAGCTGTTGTTCCCGTTCGGCGCCGCGGCGAACGCCGCCGGCTCGATGGCCGGCGGCGCGGTGTCCTGCGCCTGCGCCGTGGACGGCAGCGCGGTCAGCGCAGCAGCGACCGCAGCCGCGGTGGCGACTCTCCTTGACACGACCCTCTCCCCTCGAAAACCCTATTTGGTCCTGCGGGCCAACTAAACACTGTCTGACAATCTCATGTCAACTACCTGTTAGTTGGGTGAGAGCCGGGTACAGCGCGCGATACCGCTCACGCAGCTCCCGGTAGGGCTCGATCCACTCCTGGACGGGCTGCACCTCCGAGTGCGTGTGCACGCACGCCGCCACGGCCTCGTGCACGTCGCTCCAGAGGCCGCCGGCGACGCCGCCGAGCAGCGCTGCGCCGTAGGCCGCGCCCTCCTCGACCGCGAGCCGCTCGAGCGGGATCTCCAGGACCGAGGCGACGATCTGCAGCCACAGCTCGCTGCGCGCGCCGCCGCCGGACACCCGGCCACGCTCGCCGCCGCCGACGAGGTCGAACGAGTCGCGCAGGCCGCAGGCCACGCCCTCGAGCACCGCACGGGTGAGTGCGCCCCGGTTGTGGCGGATCTCGAGGCCGGTGAACGCGCCGCGCGCGTTCGGGTCGGCGTGCGGGGTGCGCTCGCCGGTCAGGTACGGCAGGAACGTCAGGCCGTCGGTGCCGGGCCCCCAGGCGGCGGCCTCCTCGGTCAGCCCCGAGAACTCGCCGCCGACCACGTTGCGCAGCCAGGCGAGCGACCCGGCCGCCGAGAGCATCACGCCCATCTGGTGCCAGGCGCCGGGCACCGCGTGGCAGAACGCGTGCACCCGCGCCTGGGCGTCGGCCCGGTACTCGGGCAGCGCGGCGAAGACGACGCCGGACGTGCCCATCGCCACCGACAGCGGCCCGGGACGGTCGACGCCGACGCCGAGACCGCCCGCCGCCTGGTCGCCGGCACCGGCGGCGACGGCGATCCCGGCCGGCGTCCGGCCGCTGACCTCGGGCGACTCGAGCACGGTCGGCAGCCACGCCGGGTCGATCTCGAGCGTCTGCAGCACCTCGTCGCTCCAGCGCCGCTTGGCGACGTCCAGCAGCAGCGTGCCGGAGGCGTCGGCGACGTCGATCGCCCGCTCGCCCGTGAGCTTGAGCCGGACGTAGTCCTTCGGCAGCATGATGTGGGCGATCCGGGCGTAGTTATCCGGCTCGTGCTTGCGCAGCCACAGCAGCTTCGGCGCCGTGAAGCCCGTCAGCGCGCGGTTGCCGGTGAGCTCGACGAGCCGGTCGAAGCCGACCTTCTCCTCGATCTCGTCGCACTCCGCGCCCGTGCGCTGGTCGTTCCAGAGGATCGCCGGCCGGATCGGGCGATCCTGCGCGTCGAGCGTGACGAGCCCGTGCATCTGGCCGGAGAGCCCGATCCCGGCGACGCCGTCGGTCAGGCCTTCCAGCGCCTGCTCGGTGGCGGCCCACCAGTCGTCGGGGTTCTGCTCGGACCAGCCGGGCTGAGGCGTCGAGAGCGGGTACGCGACCTCGCGCCGCTCGAGCACTTCGCCGTCTTCAGCGACGGCGATGACTTTGACCGCGGACGTTCCGACATCGATGCCGATCGCGGTGCGTGACGGATTTTGAAGTGTTGATGACATTTGGCTTGACAGCGATTGAAGGGTAATGCAAGGTTCGCTGTCAATAGATGAAGTCTTCTGTTACGCAGCTGGTCGAGCTCGCACCCGCCCTCGCGGCGCTCCTCGGAGAGGATTCGGTCCTCACCGAGGACGCACAGCTTGACGCCTACACGGCCGACACGTACTGGCCCGCCATCCACGCCCGCGCGGCGGGGCTGCCGCTGGGCCGGCCGGACGTGGTCGCCGTGCCGCGGCGTGAGGAGGATGTGGCGGCCGTGCTGCGCCTCGCCGGCGAGCACGGGGTCCCCGTCGTCGCCTGGGGCGGCGGCTCGGGCACGCAGGGCGGCGCCGTGCCGGTCGGCGGCGGGCTCGTGCTGGACCTGCGGGCGCTGAACCGGATCGTGGAGATCGACGAGGTCTCGATGACGGTCACGGCGCAGGCCGGCGTCAACGGCGACGTGCTGGAACGCGCGCTCAACGAGCGCGGGCTGATGCTCCCGCACTACCCCGCGAGCTCGCAGTGGGCGACGGTCGGCGGGTACGTCTCCGCGCGCGGGTCCGGCGTGCTCTCCACGCGCTACGGCAAGATCGAGGACCTGATCGTCGGGCTGCGCGTCGCGCTGCCCAACGGCCGCCTGATCGACAGCGTGAGCGCGCCGCGCCACGCGGTGGGCCCGGACTTCACGCAGCTGTTCGTCGGGGCCGAGGGCACGCTCGGCGTGATCACCCGCGCGACGCTCGAGATCGTCCCGCTGCCCGCTGAGCGCACGTTCACGGCGCTGCACTTCCCGACGCTGCAGGCGGGCGTGACCGCGTTCCGCACCGCGCTCGCGCGCGGGATCCGGCCGTCGGTGATCCGCATGTACGACGAGGAGGCGACCGTCCGCACGCTCTCGCCCGTCGTCGGCGAGACGCTGGACGGCGTCTGCGCGATCCTGGTCTTCGAGGGGGGCGAGCCGGCGGTCGTCGCCGCGGAGCGCACCGCCACGATCGCGCTCGCGCGCCAGGAGGGCGGGCGCGAGCTCGATCCCGCCTTGTCCGAGACGTGGTGGAACCGGCGCTACGACTTCTACAAGCCGCCGCACCATCCTGAGCTCCCGGCGATCTGGGGCACGATCGACGTCGTCGCGTCCTACCGCGACATCCACGCGGTCCACGAGGCGTTGAAGACCGCCGTCCGCGACCGCTACGCCCCGCAGGGCCTGCAGCTGCGGGTGCACTTCTCGCACTGGTACCGCTGGGGCACGATGATCTACGCCCGCTTCCTCCTCCCCGACGGCGGGCCTGACCCGCTCGCGCTCCACGACCAGATCTGGAACGACGGCGTCACGGCCGTCCTGGCCGCCGGCGGGGTCATGAACGACCACCACGGCGTCGGCCTCAAGCTCGCCCCCTTCATGCACGCACAACACGGCGAGGGCTTGGAGGCCTTGCGCTCGATCAAGTCCGCATTAGATCCTCACGGCATCATGAATCCCGGCAAGCTCGGCCTCTGAGGAGAAGGCCGAGCCCGAGGAGGAGAAGAGGACAGTGGCGATCAAGGTGTCGATGCACAACTGGATGCGTCCGGAGCCGATCGAGCGCACGATCGAGCGACTCGGGCGTCTGGGCTACGACGGGATCGAGATCTCCGGCGAGCCGGGCCTCTACGACGTCGACCACGTCCGCAGGCTGCTCGAGGAGCATCAGGTCGAGTGCTGGGGCGCGGTGACGCTGATGATGGGCGCGCGCGACCTGTGCCACGAGGACCGTTACATGCGGATCGGCAGCGTCGAGTACGTCAAGGACTGCCTGACGCTCGTCTCCCGCCTGGGCGGCAAGATCGTCACGGTCGTCCCGTCGACGGTCGGCAAGATCACGCCGATGGGCTCGCCCGCGGACGAGTGGCGCTGGTGCGTCGAGTCCCTGCGCGAGTGCCAGGCGCACGCGGAGACGGTCGGCGTGCGGATCGGCCTGGAGCCGCTGAACCGCTTCGAGACGTACTTCCTCAACCGCTGCGAGCAGGCGCTCGCGCTGTGCGAGGCGGTCGGCGGGAACATGGGCGTGTCGCTCGACACGTTCCACATGAACATCGAGGAAGCCGACCTGATCGAGGCCATTCACCAGACCGGTGACCGGCTCGTGGACTTCCACGTCGCCGACAACAACCGGATGCCTCCCGGCCACGGCGCGCTCGACTGGTCCGCGATCGTGCGGGCGCTGCAGACCATCGGCTACCAGGGCCACATGACGGCCGAGTTCGTCGCCTCGCCCGACCGCAGCGCGGTCTCCGACCGCGAGATCGGCGACGCCTCCGAGGCCGGCGGCGGGCCGGGCATGGAGAAGTTCCTGCGCGACCACTCGACCGGTGCCGTGCCGGAGGTCTACTACGACCGCTACGCGCAGCAGAGCATCGACCACCTCCGAGCCGCGCTCGCGGAGAGCGCTTCCACGGTCTGATGCCCGCCGTCGCCCTGATCGGGACCCTCGATACCAAGGGCGACGAGATCGCGTACGTGCGCGCGCGCCTGGAGGCGCTGCGCGTCGACGCCGTCGTGATCGACAGCGGCATCCTCGGCGAGCCCGGCTGCGTCGCCGACATCGGCCGCGAGGAGGTGGCCGCCGCGGGCGGCCACGTGCTGGCCGACGTGCAGGCCGCCGGCTCACGCGGAGCGGCCGTGTCGTTGATGGTGGACGGCGTCCGGGCGCTGGTCGTGCGCCTCTTCGCCGAAGGGCGCGTCCAGGGCGTGCTCTGCCTGGGCGGTGCCGAAGGCGCCCTGCTCGGGGCCGCCGCGATGCAGGCGCTGCCCGTGGGCGTGCCGAAGCTGCTGGTCTCGCCGAGCGCGAGCGGGCGGCGGACGTTCGCCGCGTTCGTCGGCGAGAGCGACGTCTGCGTCATGCACTCGGTCGTCGACATCCTCGGCCTCAACGGCATCTCGCGCCCGATCTTCGACAACGCGGCGGCGGCGATGGCCGGCATGGTCCACGACGCCGGCTCGGCGCTCGGGACGCTCGGCGAGCACTGCGTCGGCGTGACGATGCTCGGCCAGACGACGCCGGGCGTGATGCGCCTGCGCGACCAGCTCGTGCGCGCCGGCCACGAGCCCGTGATCTTCCACGCCAACGGCGTCGGCGGCCCGGCGATGGAGCACCTGTGCGAGGAGGGCGCGCTGCAGGGCGTCGTCGACTACACGCTCTCGGAGGTCGCGAACTCGCTCAAGGACGGGATGCACGCGACGGGTCCGGAGCGGCTGACGATCGCCGGCCGGCTCGGCCTCCCCCAGGTCGTCGTGCCGGGCTGCGTGGACTTCTTCAACCAGGGCCCGCGCGACTCGCTGCCGCTCGCCTACCGCTCCCGCAAGGCCTACTTCCACAACCCGGTGATGACGCTGGTGCGTCTGGACCGCGACGAGTGCGCCGAGCTGGGCGCGATCGTGGCCGAGCGGCTGAACCGCGCCACCGGGCCCGTGCACGTCGTCGCGCCCACGCGCGGGTTCTCGCTGGCCGACGCCGAGGGCGGCGACCTGTGGGACCCGGAGGCCGACGCCGCGTTCCTCGACGCGCTCTCCGGTGGCCTGCGCGCGGAGATCCCGTACGAAGCCGTCGACGCCCACGTCGACGACCACGACTTCGCCGACGTGGTCGCGTCCCGTTACCTCGCCCTTGTCGGAGCTTATGCCTGATTCCCGCCCTGTCTCGAACTGCATCATGGACCTCGCGCCGCCGGACATCGCGTGGTTCCGGGAGAAGTCGGACATCATCCTCGTCCCGATCGGCTCCTGCGAGCAGCACGGCGCGCACCTGCCGCTGGGCACGGACACGATCACGGCCCTGGAGGTCGCGCGGCGCGCGGCCGAGCAGGCCGACGTGCCGTACACCGCGCCCTTCTGGGCCGGCTACTCGCCGCAGCACATGCGCGAGACGGAGTCGTCGGTGGGCACGATCACGCTGCGCGCCGAGACGCTCAACGCGGTGCTCTACGACATCCTGCGCTCGCTCATCCACCACGGGTGGAACAAGCTCATCCTCGTCAACGGGCACGGCTCCAACGTCAAGGTGCTGGACCCGCTGCTGCGCCGGATCAAGTACGAGACGGGCGCGCTGGTCGCGCTCTACAAGCCGTACGCGGAGCGCTACATCGGCATCCTCGAAGGGCTGCTGGACAACCCGCCCGAGGAGACACCCGGCTGGCACGCGAGCGAGCTGGAGACCTCGCAGGTGATGGCGCACAACGCCTCGCTCGTGCGGATGGACCGCGCCGCCGAGGACCGCGCGCAGGCGCCGGAGTGGCTGCCGGACTCGTTCCTGAAGTCCGACGGCGCGCCCGACGTGCAGTTCGAGGGCTACCAGTACTTCTCGTTCCCGATGGACCACGGCGAGTTCTCGCGCACGGGCGTGATCGGCAACCCGATGACGGCCACGCCGGAGAAGGGCGAGGAGGCGCTGCAGCGCTTCAGCGGCCACCTCGTGCGGGCGATCGACGAGTTCCGCGGGCTGGACGTGCAGGTACGCCGCCGGGCGTTCGAGGAGCGAGTTTGAGCACCACGCCTCCAGCCGTCCGGCGCCAGCAGATCCTCGAGCGCATCCAGCGTGACGGCGGCGTGTCCGTCGCCGACCTCGCGCGGGATCTGACCGTCTCGTCGATCACCGTCCACCGCGACCTCGAGCAGCTCTCCCGGGACGGGCTCGTGGAGCGCGTGCACGGGGGCGCACGGGCGTTGGCGGCGGCCGGCCCGGCGGCGGCGATCCCGCCCACGGGCTGGGAGCAGCGGGCGGAGGCCTCGCGGGGCTTCAAGGCGGCGATCGCCGCGCACGCCGCGCGCGAGGTGCAGTCGGGCTCCACGATCTTCCTGGACTCCTCGTCCTCCTGCCTCGCGCTGGCGCGGCAGCTGGTGAGCGAGTCCGCCACGAACCTGACGCTGGTGACGAACTCGCCGGCGATCGCCTACGAGCTCGCCGACGAGCGGATGCTGGTGATCGTCACGCCGGGCGAGCTGGACCAGCACATGCGGCTCCTCGCGGGCCGCTGGACGACCGACTTCCTGTCCGGGCTCAACTTCGAGCTGGCGTTCGTGTCGTGCGCGGGCGTCACGCTCGACGCGGGGCTCACGACGTCGCGCCGAGCACTCGCCGACGTGATCAACGTCGCGAGCGCGAACGCCGCCCGGACGGTGGGGTTGATCGACTCGAACAAGTTCGGGCGCGCGTCGTTGCTGACGATCGCCCGCGCGCAGGACCTGGACGCGATCGTCACGGACGAGGGCCTTGACGACGTGACCGCAGGGGAATTCCGAGCGGCCGGCACGGCGCTCGAGATCGCACATAGCTGAAACTCAGGAGGAGAGACACGGATGGGACGACCCGTAACGCTGTTCACCGGTCAATGGGCCGATCTGACGTTCGAGGAGCTGGCCGCCAAGGTCGGCGAGTGGGAGTTCGACGGCCTCGAGCTGGCGACCTGGGGTGACCACTTCGAGGTGCCGAAGGCGCTGGCGGACCCGTCGTACGTCAAGGGGCGGCGCGAGGTGCTCGAGCGCCACGGGCTGAACGTCTGGGCGATCGGCGCGCATCTGACGGGCCAGGCGGTGTGCGACGTGATCGACAACCGCCATCAAGGCGTGCTGGACCCGGAGGTGTGGGGCGACGGTGATCCCGAGGGCGTGCGCCAGCGGGCCGCCGAGCGGATGAAGGACACGGCCCGCGCGGCCGCGCAGCTGGGCGTCGAGGTCGTGACCGGGTTCTCCGGCTCCTCGATCTGGCACCTCATCTACAGCTTCCCGCCGAACGACTTCGCCGACATCGAGCGCGGCTACGAGGACTTCGCCGAGCGCTGGTCGCCGATCATCGACGTGTTCGACGCGGAGGGCGTGAAGTTCGCGCTCGAGGTCCACCCGACGGAGATCGCCTACGACTTCGTCACGACGCGGCTCGCGCTCGACGCGCTGGACAACCGCGAGGGCTTCGGCATCAACTTCGACCCGTCGCACTTCGCGCACCAGTTCCTGGACAGCGGCGAGTTCGTGACCGAGTTCGCGGACCGGATCTACCACGTGCACGTCAAGGACTCGATCAAGCGCCTCAACGGCCGTCGGTCGATCCTGGGCTCGCACATCAACTTCGGTGAGCTCGAGCGCGGTTGGGACTTCGTCTCCCCCGGGCACGGCGACGTCGACTTCGAGGACCTGTTCCGCGCCCTGAACCGGATCGGCTACCAGGGCCCGCTCTCGATCGAGTGGGAAGACTCGGGCATGGACCGTGACTGGGGCGCGCCCGACGCGCTCGCCTTCGTGCGCCGCACCGATTTCTCCCCGTCCACCGTCGCGTTCGACGCGGCCTTCGAGCGGAAGTCCTGATGAGCAAGGTCGGATTCGTCACGATGGGCCAGTCCGAGGGTGGGGACGACATCCCCACCATCGGGATCGGCATGCTCGGGTACGGGTTCATGGGCAAGGCCCACTCGAACGGGTACAAGACGCTCGCCTACATGACCTGGCCGCCGCCCCTGATGCCGCAGCTGGTGTCGATCGCCGGGCGCAACGAGGAGGCCGTCGCCGGTGCCGCGCGCCGCTACGGCTTCAGCGACCACGTCACGGACTGGAAGCAGATCATCGCCGACGACCGCGTGGGCGTGTTCGACAACTCCGGGCCCAACAACTTCCACTCCGAGCCGACGATCGCGGCCGCCGAGGCGGGCAAGCACGTGATCTGCGAGAAGCCGCTCGGGCGCAGCGCCGACGAGTCCTACGAGACGTGGAAGCGGGTGGACGCGACGGGGGTGAAGGCCATGGTGGCCTTCAACTACCGCTTCGTCCCGGCCGTCCGGCTCGCGCGCATGATCATCGAGTCGGGCGAGCTCGGGGAGATCTTCCACTTCCGCGGCAGCTACCTGCAGGAGTGGATCATCGACGCGGACTTCCCGATGGTCTGGCGCCTGGACAAGGACGTGGCCGGCTCGGGCGCGCTGGGCGACCTCGGCGCGCACGTGATCGACCTCGCGCGCTACCTCGTCGGCGAGATCTCGGCGGTCAGCGCGCACACGCGCACGTTCGTCAAGAACCGCGAGGGCCAGGCCGTGACGGTCGACGATGCCGTGGAGTCCGTCGTGGACTTCGAGAACGGCGCCGTCGGCACGATCGAGGCCACCCGCTTCGCCTCCGGGCGCAAGAACGGCCTGACGTTCGAGATCAACGGGTCCAAGGGCTCGATCTCGTTCGACATCGAGCGGCTGAACGAGCTCCAGGTCCACTTCCGCGACTCCAAGCCCGGCGACCTCGCCCAGGGCTTCCGCACGGTGCTCGTCAGCGAGGCCGACCACCCGTTCTGGCAGTACTGGTGGCCCCAGGGGCACATGATCGGCTGGGAGCACACGTTCGTGCACGAGATCCACCACTTCCTCTCGGCCATCCGCGAGGACACGGAGATCGGGCCGCACGGCGCCACCTTCGAGGACGGCTACCGCGCGGCGGAGATCTGCGACGCGATGCTGCGCTCGGCCGACAACGGCGCGCGCGAGCAGCTCCAGTACCGGTCCTAGGACCAAAGGCGTCTGGATACCGGGCATCGTCTCCGTGACGATGCCCGGTATGCCCACCATCGCTGAAGAGGTCGAGGCCTGGCCCGGCATCACCGCGGGACACGGCTCGCGCGGCGAGTACGCGTTCAAGGTCGGGGTGCGCGAGATCGGCCACCTGCACGGCGAGCGCGTCCTGCACATCGGCCTCCCCAAGCCGCTCTGGCACGAGCTTCACGACGCCGGCCGGATCGACTACCACCCCGTCTTCCCCGGCCGGCCCGGCTTCGGCGCGCGGGCGATCCGCAGCGAGGACGACAAGCGCGACGCGATCGCGATCCTGCGCCTGAACTACGACCGCGTGATCGAGCGCTACGGCCTCCCCACGCCGTGAGAGCGGTCTGGCTGCGAGCCTTCGGGCCGCCCGCGAACCTCGTCGTGGGCGAAGCGCCGGACCCCGAGGGCGAAGCCATCGAGGTCGCGTACGCGAACATCACGTTCGTCGAGACGCAGGTGCGCGCGGGCCGCGGCCCGTTCCCGGTGAACCTGCCGATGATCCCGGGCAATGGCGTCGGCGGGTGGTTGGACGGTCGCCGCGTGGTGGCCTCGCTGAACGGCAGCGGCGGATACGCGGAGCAGGCGATCGGCGGCGAGGTGTTCGACGTCCCGGACGGCCTGGCGCTGGACGACGCGGTCGCGTTGCTCGCCGACGGCCGCACGGCGACGCTGCTCACCGACGCGGCCGCGATCCGGCCGGGCGAGCGCGTGCTGGTCCTCGCGGCGGCGGGCGGCGTCGGCACGCTGCTCGTCCAGCTCGCGGTGCGCGCGGGCGCCGAAGTGGTCGGCGCCGCGAGCCCGGCCAAGCACGAGCTCGTCCGCTCCCTCGGCGCTTCCGCTGCCGGCTACGAACTTGAAGAGGGACAGTCCCTCTTTGAGTTCGACGTCGCGTTCGACGGGGTCGGCGGCGCCGCTGCCCGCGCCGCGTTCGAGGCGCTCGCGCCTGGCGGGCGGATGCTGTCCTACGGGCTCGCGAGCGGCACGTGGGCGGACATCTCGGCGGAAGAGGCGGCGGCGCGTGGCGTCACGCTGGTGCGCGCCGGGCGGCCGACGCGCGACCACACCGAGCGCGCGCTGGCGAGCGGGTTGCGGCCCGTGATCGGCCAGCGGTTCCCGCTCGACCGTGCCGCCGAGGCCCACGCCGCGATCGAGGCGCGGGCGACGACCGGCAAGACGTTGCTCGTCGTCGCGTGACTGGGTAGGGCCAGTGCGTGCCTGAGACTGCCCTGATCGTCATCGACATGCTCAACACCTACGACCACGAGGACGGCGACGCGCTCGCGGAGTCGGTGCGGACGGCGTTGCCGCAGGTCGTCGACCTGCGCGACCAGGCCAAGGAGCGCGAGGACGTCCTGCTGATCTACAGCAACGACAACTACGACGAGTGGCACTCCGGCCGGCACGACCTCGTCGAGCAGGCGCTCAACGGCAAGCACCCCGACCTCGTCGAGCCGATCGCGCCGACCGACCCGCTGCCGTTCATCCCCAAGGGCCGGCACTCGGTCTTCTACCAGACGGCGATGAGCCACGTGCTCAAGATCGAGGACGTCAAGCGGGTGGTGATGGTCGGCCAGGTCACCGAGCAGTGCATCCTCTACTCGGCGCTGGACGCGTACCTGCGCGGCTTCGAGCTCGTCGTGCCGCGCGACGCGGTCGCGCACATCGACGACGAGCTCGCGGACGCGGCCCTGAAGATGATGGAGCGCAACCTGCACGCCGAGCTCACGCCCGCCGCGCAGGTCTTCGCGCGCTAGACCCCGACGTACTCGGCCAGGTGCTCGCCCGTGAGGGTCGAGCGCCCGGCGACGAGGTCCGCCGGCGTGCCCTCGAACACGACCTTGCCGCCCTCGTAGCCCGCGCCCGGGCCGAGGTCGATGATCCAGTCGGCGTGCGCCATCACGGCCTGGTGGTGCTCGATCACGATCACCGACTTGCCGGAGTCCACGAGCCGGTCGAGCAACGTGAGCAGCTGCTCGACGTCGGCCAGGTGCAGGCCGGTGGTCGGCTCGTCCAGGACGTAGATCCCGCCCTTGTCGGCCATGTGCGTGGCGAGCTTCAGCCGCTGGCGCTCACCGCCGGAGAGCGTGGTGAGCGGCTGGCCGATCGTCAGGTAGCCGAGGCCGACCGCGTTGAGCCGGTCGAGGATCTTGTGAGCCGCGGGGAGCTTGGCGTCGCCGTCGGCGAAGAACGCCTCGGCCTCGGCCACGGACATGCCCAGCACCTGGCTGATGTCCTTGCCGCCGAACGTGTACTCGAGCACGGACGCGTCGAAGCGCTTGCCCTCGCACTCCTCGCACGGCACGGGCGTCCCGGCCATGATCCCGAGGTCCATGTAGATCACGCCCGCGCCGTTGCAGTTCGGGCACGCGCCCTCGGAGTTCGCGCTGAACAGGGCCGGCTTGACGCCGTTGGCCTTCGCGAACGCCTTGCGGATCGGGTCGAGCAGGCCGGTGTAGGTGGCCGGGTTCGACCGCCGCGAGCCGCGGATCGCGCCCTGGTCGACCGTGACGACACCCTCTTCGCCTTCGACCGAGCCGCGGATGAGCGAGCTCTTCCCGGAGCCGGCGACGCCGGTCAGCACGACGAGCACGCCGAGCGGGATGTCCACGTCGACGTCCTGCAGGTTGTTCGTGCTCGCGCCGCGGACCTTGAGCGTGTCGGACGCGGTGCGCACCTGCGCCTTGAGCGTCGCGCGGTCGTCGAGGTGGCGGCCGGTGATCGTGTCGGCCGCGCGGAGCGCCTCGAACGAGCCCTCGAACATGATCTCGCCACCGCCGGAGCCCGCCAGCGGCCCGAGATCGACGACGTGGTCGGCGATCGCGATCGTCTCCGGCTTGTGCTCGACCACCAGCACCGTGTTGCCCTTGTCGCGCAGCTGCAGGAGCAGGTCGTTCATGCGCTGGATGTCGTGCGGGTGCAGGCCGATCGTCGGCTCGTCGAAGACGTACGTGACGTCGGTGAGGCTCGAGCCGAGGTGGCGGATCATCTTCGTCCGCTGCGACTCGCCGCCCGACAGCGTCCCCGACGGGCGGTTGAGCGACAGGTAGCCGAGCCCGATGTCGACGAACGAGTCGAGCGTCTCCCGCAGCGCGGTGAGCAGCGGCGCGACCGTCGGCTCGTCGAGCTCCGACACCCACTGCGCGAGGTCGGAGATCTGCATCGTCGACAGGTCGGCGATGCTCTTGCCGGCGAGCTTGGAGCTGCGCGCCGCCTCGCTGAGCCGCGTGCCGTCGCAGTCCGGGCAGGTCGTGAACACCACCGCGCGCTCCACGAACGCGCGGATGTGCGGCTGCATCGCCTCCACGTCCTTGGACAGCATCGACTTCTGGATGCTCGGGATCAGGCCCGAGTACGTGAGGTTGATGCCCTCGATCTTGACCTTGGTCGGCTCCTTGTAGAGGAGGTCGTGGCGCTCGCGCTTGTTGAACGACTTGATCGGCTTGTCGGCGTCGAAGAAGCCCGATCCGCGGAAGATCCGGCCCATCCAGCCGTCCATCGAGTAGCCGGGGATCGTGATCGCGCCCTCGTTGATCGACTTCTCCTCGTCGAACAACGCGGCGAGGTCGAAGTCGCTGATCGCGCCGCGGCCCTCGCAGCGCGGGCACATGCCGCCGACGCGGCTGAAGCTCGCGCTCTCGGTGATCGTCTTGTCGCCGCGCTGCACGGTGATGCCGCCGCTGCCGCTGGCCGACGCCACGTTGAACGAGTACGCGCCCGGCCCGCCGATGTGGGGCTCCGCGAGCCGGCTGTAGAGGATCCGCAGCATCGCGTCGGTGTCCGTGACCGTGCCGACCGTCGAGCGCGGGTTCGCGCCCATCCGCTCCTGGTCGACGCTGATCGCGGTCGTGATGCCGTCCAGCACGTCGACGTCCGGCCGCGCGAGCGTCGGCATGAACCCCTGCACGAACGTGCTGTAGGTCTCGTTGATCAGCCGCTGGGACTCCGCCGCGATCGTCCCGAACACCAGCGAGCTCTTGCCCGACCCGGAGACCCCGGTGAACACCGTCAGCCGCCGCTTGGGGATCTCGACGCTGACGTCCTTGAGGTTGTTCACGCGCGCGCCGTGCACGCGGATCATGTCGTGGCTGTCGGCCGCCCGGGGCGCTTCGCTGATCGTCTCGGTGCTCACGACCGGCACTCTAGGTGGAGCGCTCGGCCCCGCGCTTCTCCGTTCCTGATCAGAGCACGTCGTAGCCCGCCAGGTCCAGGCAGACCAGGCAGTACGGCCACGGCGGGTTCCACGGCCAACCCGTGACGTCCTTGCCGCAGAGCGCGGTGTCGGGGTCGTCCTCCGGGACGATGTGGCAGATCTTCTCGCCGTCGTGGGTCGGGCCGTCGGTCTTCCGCTTCTCGGGCGCGAGGGCCATGGGGCCTACATCCTAAAGACGCCGTAGCCGACGTCGCGGAGCGGTGCGCCCGCGGTGGCGCCGAGGGCGAGGCCGAGGACGTCGCGCGTGTCGCGCGGGTCGATCACGCCGTCGTCCCACAGCCGTGCGGTCGCGTAGTACGGATGGCCCTGGGCCTCGTACTGGTCGCGCAGGGACGCCCCGACCTCGGGCTGGCCGACGGTCTCCATGACGGTCGCCGCCTGCTGGCCGCCCATCACCGAGATGCGGGCGTTCGGCCACATGAACAGGAAGCGGGGCGAGTAGGCGCGGCCGCACATGCCGTAGTTGCCGGCGCCGAACGAGCCGCCGACGATCACCGTGAGCTTCGGCACGCGCGCGCAGGACACGGCCGTGACCATCTTCGCGCCGTGCTTGGCGATGCCGCCCGCCTCGTACTCCTTGCCGACCATGAAGCCGGAGATGTTCTGGAGGAACAGCAGCGGGATCTTGCGGCGGTCGCACAGCTCGATGAAGTGCGCGCCCTTGAGCGCCGACTCGCTGAACAGGATCCCGTTGTTGGCGAGGATGCCGACCGGGTGGCCGTGGATGTGGGCGAACCCGCACACCAGCGTCGTCCCGTAGAGTGCCTTGAACTCGTGGAACGCCGAGCCGTCGACGAGCCGTGCGATCAGGTCGTGCGGGTCGTAGGGCTTGCGCACGTCGGCGGGCACGACGTCGAAGATCGAGTCCGGATCGTGCAGCGGTGCCTGGACCGGTATCCGCGCCCACGGCGCCGGGGCCGGCGGTGGCAGCGTCGCCACGATGTCGCGCACGATCGCCAGCGCGTGGACGTCGTCGTCGGCGAGGTGGTCGGTCACGCCGCTCGTGCGCGAGTGCAGGTCTCCCCCGCCCAGTTCCTCCGCAGTGACCTCCTCGCCGGTCGCGGCCTTCACCAGCGGCGGCCCGCCGAGGAAGATCGTGCCCTGCTCGCGGACGATCACGCACTCGTCGCTCATGGCGGGCACGTAGGCGCCGCCGGCCGTGCACGAGCCCATGACGGCGGCGATCTGCGGGATGCCGCGCTCGGACATCGTCGCCTGGTTGAAGAAGATCCGGCCGAAGTGCTCGCGGTCCGGGAACACCTCGTCCTGCAGCGGCAGGAACGCGCCGCCCGAGTCGACGAGGTAGATGCACGGCAGCGCGTTCTGCAGCGCCACCTCCTGCGCGCGCAGGTGCTTCTTGACCGTCATCGGGTAGTAGGTGCCGCCCTTGACGGTCGCGTCGTTGGCGACGATCACGCACTCGCGCCCGCTCACCCGCCCGACGCCGGTGACGATCCCCGCCCCGGGCGCATCGCCGTCGTACATGCCGTGCGCGGCGAGCGGCGACAGCTCCAGGAACGGCGCGCCATGGTCGAGCAGCCGGTCCACGCGCTCGCGCGGCAGCAGCTTGCCGCGCGCCGTGTGCCGCGCGCGGGCCTTCTCGCCCCCGCCCTGCCGCACCCGCTCGAGCTGCGCGTTGAGGTCGTCGACCAGCCCCTGATGCGTCATTCGACCACCGCCACGATCTCGTCCCGCCCGACCTTGTCCCCGACCTTCACGTCCAGCTTCGTCACCGTCCCGTCCGCGGGCGCGTTGAGCGCGAGCTCCATCTTCATCGACTCCAGCACCACCACGGGCTCGCCGGCCTTGACCTCGTCGCCCACCTGGCGCGGCACCAGCAGCACCGACCCGGGCATCGGCGCGCGCAGCTCCCCGCTCGCGTGCGCGCCGTGATGGAGCTCCTCCGCACTCGGCTCGCTGATCCGCCAGGTCCAGCCGTCAACGGCGAGCCACTCGCCCGAAGTTAAACGTCCTGGACGTTTAAGTTCCGCGCGGATGTCGATCGGTTCGCCGCCGTTGACCGAGAGCCTCCAGAACGAGGGTGCGCGGACGCCGCCCAGGCGCCAGCCGTCGACGCGCTGCCACGGGTCGTCGCCGCGCTCGACGAGCTGCGACGAGGCCCAGAGCTGCGCGGCCTCCTCGTCGGTGAGTGGCGGCTCCGGCGGGTCCAGGCGGCCGATCAGGCCGGTGTCCAGCTGCCCCGCGCGGACGTCGTCGCGCGCCAGGAGCGACCGGAGGAAGCCGACGTTGGTCTCCAGGCCGAGGATCGCGGTCTTCGACAGCGCGCGGTCCAGGCGGGCGAGCGCGGTCGCGCGGTCCGGGCCGTGGGCGATGACCTTGGCGATCATCGAGTCGTAGTCCGTGCCCACGACCGAGCCGGTCTCGACGGCCGCGTCCACGCGCACGTCGTCCGGGAACGACGCGAGCAGGACCGGGCCGGCCGACGGGAAGAAGCGCAAGTCCTCGGCGTTCACGCGCGCCTCGACGGCGTGGCCGCTCAAAGCGACATCGATGTCCAGCGGCTCACCCGCCGCCACCCGCAGTTGCAGCTCCACGAGGTCCAGCCCGGTGACCAGCTCGGTGACCGGGTGCTCGACCTGGAGCCGCGCGTTCATCTCCAGGAAGAAGTGCTGGGACGGGTCGTCGGCGTCGGCGATGAACTCGACCGTGCCCGCGCCCACGTAGCCCGCCGCCTGCGCCAGCGCGACCGCCTCGGCGCCGAACACCTCGCGCAGCGCCGCGTCCACCACCGGCGACGGCGACTCCTCGACCACCTTCTGGTGGCGCCGCTGCAACGAGCACTCGCGCTCGCCGAGGGACAGCACGGTGCCGTGCGTGTCGCCGATGACCTGCACCTCGATGTGGCGGGCGCGCGGGAGGAAGCGCTCGAGGAACACGCGGTCGTCCCCGAAGCCCACGGCCGCCTCGCGGCTCGCCGCGGCCATCGCCTCCGACAGGTCCTCCGGGCGCTCGACGACGCGCATGCCGCGCCCACCACCGCCCGCCGCCGCCTTGACCAGCACGGGGTACTCGGCCGTCTCCGGCGTGTAGGTCGGAACGACCGGCACGCCGGCCGCCACGGCCGCGTCCTTCGCGCGCACCTTGTCGCCCATCAACTCGATCGCGTCCGCGGACGGCCCGATGAACACGACGCCCATCTCCTCGCAGGCCCGCGCGAACGCCGGGTTCTCGCTGAGGAAGCCGTACCCCGGGTGGACCGCGTCGCAGCGCGCCGCGACGACCATGATCTCGTCGATCGCGAGGTAGGAGGAGACGAGCTCGGCCGCGTCGGCTTCGCGCACGTGCACGGCGTCGCGGTCGGCCTCGGTGTAGATCGCCAGCGAGCGGATGCCCAGCCCGTGCAGCGTCCGCAGCACCCGGCGGGCGATCTCGCCGCGGTTGGCGACGAGCACGGAGTCGAACATCAGGCGCCCAGCGCGCGGGCGATGACCATCTGCTGCACCTCGTCGGTGCCCTCGCCGATGGTGAGGATCTTCGCGTCCCGGTACATGCGGCACACCGGGTACTCCTCGATGTAGCCGTAGCCGCCGTGGATCTGGACGGCCTCCTCGGCGCAGCGCACCGCCAGCCGGCCGGTCTTGAGCTTGGCCTGCGCGGCGGTGAGCGTGAAGTTGCGGCCCTGGTCCTTCAGCCACGCCGCCTTGTACACGAGGAAGCGCGCCGCCTCGATCTCCGTCGCCATGTCGGCGAGCTTGCCCTGGATCGCCTGGTACTTGGAGATCGGCTTGCCGAACGCGCGCCGCTCCTTCGCGTACGCCAGCGCCTGGTCCAGCGCGCCCTGCGCGAGCCCGACGCCCATCGCCGCGACCCCGATCCGCCCGATGTCCAGCACGTGCAGGAACTGCTTGAAGCCGCCGCCGCGCGGGCCGAGCAGGTTCTCCTCCGGCACCACGCAGTCCTCGAACGTCAGCGGCCGCGTGTCCGACGCGTTCCAGCCCATCTTCCGGTACGGCTCACCCTGCTCGTAGCCGGGCGTGCCGTTCGGGACGATCAGGTTCGAGATCTCGTCCTCGCCGGTGCGCGCCGTGATGCAGACGACGCCCGAGATGTCCGTGCCCGCGTTGGTGATGAACTGCTTGGTGCCGTTGATCGTCCAGCCGTCCTCGCCGAGCGAGGCGCGCGTGCGGACGTTGCCGGCGTCCGACCCCGCTTCGGGCTCCGTCAGGCCGAACGCGCCCAGGATCTCCCCTGCCGTGAGCTTGGGCAGCCACTCCCGCTTCTGCTCCTCCGTGCCGAACAGGTAGATCGGCTGCGTGCCCAGCGACGTGTGCGCGCACAGCGTGATGGCCACCGACGAGTCCACGCGCGTGAGCTCCTCGACCGCCAGCGCGTAGGCCAGCGAGTCCGCGCCCGCGCCGCCGTACTCCTCCGGGAACGGGATGCCCATCAGCCCGAGCTCCCCGAGCTGCTTGACGATCGCGTACGGGAACGCCTTCGTGCGGTCGAGCTCCTCCGCGACCGGAGCGACCTCCTGCTCCGCGAAGTCGCGCACCGTGCGCCGGATCAGCTCGTGGTCGTCGGGGAGATCGAAGTTCATGTACAACTTATACCGAACGGCCGTTACAAAATGCGACCCGCCCGCAGAGAGAAATACGACCGCCGCCAGCGCGAGGTCGTCAGCATCGCCGCCCAGCTGTTCGCGCGCCGCGGCTTCCAGGCCACGACGATGGACGAGCTGAGCGAGGCGACCGGCCTGCGCAGCGGTGGCCTGTACCACTACATCGGCTCCAAGCAGGCCCTGCTGCTGCAGATCTTCGGCGAGCTGATGGACCCGCTGCTCGAGCGCGCGGGCAAGATCACGGAGGGCACGCCCGAGGAGCAGCTGCGCGAGCTCGTCCGCGTCTGGGTGGCGCACATCGAGACGCACCTCGACCACATGGCGGTGTTCGCCCAGGAACGCCACGCGATCGAGCGCGAGCCGGCGTGGGAGCAGGTCCGTGCGAGCCGGGACGCGTTCGAGGCGATCCTCGCCCGCCGGCTCGCCGACGTCGGGATCACCGACCGCCTGCAGCACTTCGCGCTGCTCGGGATGGTCAACCACACGGCGACGTGGCTCAAGCCGGGCGGCCGCTGGACGGCCGAGCAGATCGCGGACGGCTACTGCGACATGATCCTGCACACGTGATCCGCTCCGCCACCCCGCACGACGAGCCCGCGCTGCGCGCGCTGGACCGCCGCGTCTGGTCCTGGCTGCACTCGCCGGTCGAGCCACGTGACCGCCCGTTCGACACCACCGGCGTGCTCGTCTGCGAGCTCGACGGCGAGCTCGCGGGCTACGTGAAGGTCGGAGAGCTGTGGGACATCCCGTCCGTCAGCCACGTGCGCGAGCTCAAGGGGCTGGCCGTCGACGAGCGCTTCCTCCGCCGTGGCGTCGGCCGCGCGCTGCTGGGCGCCGCGATCGAGCAGGCCCGCGGCGAGGGCGCGCGCAAGCTCACGCTGCGGGTGCTCGGGCACAACGCGCCGGCGCGTGCGCTCTACGCCGCCTGCGGCTTCGAGGTCGAGGGCACCCTGCGCGGGCTGTTCGAGATCGAGGGCCGCGCGGTCGACGACGTGCTGATGAGCTACGACCTGACGCGACCCGGCGCGGCGCCGTGCGACCCCTCGCACGGCGCCGCGACACGCGGGCTGACCCGTCTCTGCCGCCCCCAGTACCCCGCAACGCGGTACCTCATGCGTGGCACCGCGGCACCGGTTCGAAGTAGGGTTGGTCCAACATGGCCGACACCGCCCAACGCTCCTCTTCCGCCGACCTGCGCTCGCTCGGCGGCCTCGCGCTCGCCGCTGCCGACCGTCACTCGGGGGACGCGATGCGCGCGCCGGGCCGTGCGGCGATCACCTACGCCGACTTCGGCCGCGCGATCCGCGAGATCGCCGGCGGGTTGGCCTCGCTGGGCGTCGAGGCCGGCGACCCGGTCGCGATCCTGTGCGGGACGATCCCCGAGTGGACGATGGCCGACTTCGGCGCGTTCTGCGCCGGCGCGGTGGTCGTGCCCGTCTACCACACGAACTCGCCGGAGGAGTGCGAGTACGTGCTCGAGCACAGCGGCGCGAAGGTGGTGCTGCTCGAGGACGCCGGCCAGGCGGCGAAGATCGCGTCGATCCGCGGCCGGCTGCCGAACCTGGAGCACGTCGTCGTGCTCACCGGCGAGGCGCCGGACGCGATCACGCTGGCAAATCTGCGCGCGCGGGGAGCGCAGACGGGCGAGCAGGTCGCGCGCGAGCGCACCGAGGCCGTCTCCCCCGACGACACGGCGACGATCGTCTACACGAGCGGCACGACCGGCCCGCCCAAGGGCTGCGTGCTCTCGCACGCGAACCTGCTGTACACGGCCGGCGCGTACATCGACCGCCTGGACCTGCGCACGTCGCCGCCGGTGATCTTCCAGTACCTGCCGCTCGCGCACGTGCTCGCCCGGATGGTGTCGTTCGTGTGCCTGGACGTCGGCGGCACGCTCGCGTTCTGGGGCGGGGACACGAAGAGCCTGGCGGCGGACATCGCCGAGGCCAAGCCGACGCACATCCCGACGGTCCCGCGCCTGCTCGAGAAGATCATGACCCGTGTGATCAGCACGGCGGAGTCGGCGGGCGGCGTCAAGGCGGCGATCTTCAAGCGCGCCCTGTCCACGGGCGAGGCCGTGGCCAAGGCCAAGCGCGACGGGGGCTCGGTGAACCCGCTGACCAAGGCGCAGGCGGCGCTCGGCCACAAGCTGGCGTTGTCGAAGGTCAAGAACGCGCTCGGCCCCAACGACCCGGTGCTGATCACCGGCGCGGCGCCGATCGGCGCCGAGGTGATCGAGTTCTTCTACGCCTGCGGCGTGCCGGTGCTCGAGGGCTACGGGCTCACGGAGACGTGCGCGGCGGCGACGCTGAATACGCTGACAGAGGTGCAGGTCGGCTCGGTCGGCCGCCCGTTGGCCGGCGTCGAGGTGACCCTCGGCGAGGACGGCGAGATCCTCGTGCGCGGCCCGCTCGTGTTCAAGGGCTACCACCGCAACGACGAGGCCACGGCGGCGATCATCGATGGCGACGGCTGGCTGCACACGGGTGACCTCGGCGAGGTCGTCGACGGCTACGTGCGCATCACGGGCCGCAAGAAGGACCTGATCATCACGTCCTCGGGCAAGAACGTCTCGCCGGAGATGCTCGAGTCGGCGCTGCGCGAGACCCGCTGGATCTCGCAGGCGATCGCGGCCGGCGACCGGCGCTCGTACCTGGTCGCGCTCGTGACGATCGATCCCGACGAGGCGCCCAAGCTCGCCGCGGAGCTCGGCGTGCCCGCCGACCCGGAGTCGATGGCGCGCGACGAGAAGGTGCGCCAGCGCATCTGGGAGGACATCGACGCCGTCAACCAGCGCTTCGCGCGGATCGAGCAGATCAAGCGCTTCGCGATCCTCCCGCGTGACCTCTCCCAGGAGGACGGTGAGCTGACGCCGACGCTGAAGGTCAAGCGCTCGGTCGTCTACAAGAAGTACGCGGGCGACGTCGACACGCTCTACGAGGGATCAGCCGCCGAGTAGGCCGAGTTCGGCCGCCCGGCTCGCGGCCTCGGTCCGCGTCCGGCAGCTGAGCTTGGCGAGGATGTTGCGCACGTGCATGTCGACCGTGCGCGGGCTCAGGAACAGCTCGCGCGCGATCTCGCGGTTCGTGCGGCCCAGGGAGACCAGCCGCGTGACCTCGAGCTCGCGGCGCGAGAGCCCGGCGGCGGCGTGCTGTTGCGCCGCCCGGGCGCCGAGCCGGCGCTCGAGCGGCTCGCCCAGGCGCTCGAACTCGGCGGCCGCCGCGGCGGCGAGCGGGCGGGCGTTCAGCCGGCGCGCGGTGCGGTAGCTCTCCTCCAAGCGCTGGAGCGCGGGCTCGCGCCGGCCGGCGGCGGCGAGCGCGACCCCGGCGCGGAGCGCGATCTGCGCGCGCTCGAACGGGAGCTCGAGGTCGGCGTGCAGCTCGAGGGCACGGCTGAGCTTGTCCGCGGCCGCATCGGCCTCACCCTCGGCGAGCGCGACCTCGGCGAGGGCGTGGGCGAGCGCGGCCAGGGCGTCGGCGTGGCCGGTGCCGGCGGCGATCGTCGAGAGCGCCTCCGCGGTCGCGCGGGAGCGCGCGAGATCCTCGTCGGCGGCGAACACGGTCGCCGCGTAGCGCAGGCCCGGGATCGCGTAGTGGTGGTCCTCGCTGCGCTCCCAGCGGGCGAGCACGTGCCGCGCGTGCTCGGCGGCCGTGGAGCGGTCGCCCGCGTGCGCGGCGACCCAGGCGAGCGCGGCGGAGCTGTCGACGTCCATGGAGACGACGTCCAGCCGCATCGCCGTCGCCCGGCAGCGCAGGAGCAGCGGCTCGCCGGCCCGCGTGTCACCCCGGTAGGCGAGGATCGCGCCGAGGATGCCGTCGGCCACGCACGCGTCGTCCGGTCGCGCCTCCCCCGCCCCGAGCTCGCGGCTCAGCTGCGCGGCCTGGTCCCAGTCGCCGAGCTCCCGCAGCACGTAGGCCATGCAGCTCAGGCACACGTACTCCTGCCCGCTCGCGCCCGACAGCTCGCACAGCCCGACCGCGGTGGAGAGCGCCTCGCGCGCGCCGCCGTAGTCGGCCGCGGTCTCCATCGCGGTCGCGAGCCGCTGGTAGAGCTCGGCGGCTTCCGTGGTCAGCTCGTGCTCGAGGGCGAGGGCGAGCCCGACGCGGATCGTCTCCACGCCCTCGGCGTAGTCGCCGCGCTTGGCCCGCGCGACGCCCTCCAGCCCCAGCGCCCGCGCCCGCAGGTCGGGCCGGCCGGCGCGCTCGCCGTCGGCCTGCGCCGCTCGCGCGAGGTCCGCGGCCTCCGCGTGCCGTCCGGCGCTCTGCCCGTATCCGGCGAGCAGCAGCCGCTCGGCCGCCGCCTCGCCGGGAAGCGAGGCGGCGTCGAAGGCGACGACCGCCGCCCGCCGCGCGAGCAGCGCGTGGTCGCGATCGCCCTGCAGGTCGTACAGGGCGGCGAGCCGCCGCTCGGTGATGGCGAGCGCGGCGCCGCCGTGGCTCGCGGCGCGGCGGAGCGCGGCCGCCTCGCGGAGCGCGCGGGTCGCCTCGGGCAGGTCGCCGGCCAGCTCGGTCGAGTGGGCGTAGTCGTCGAGGGCCGTCAGGCGCTCCTCGGTGCGCTCGCCGTCCGGCCACAGGTCGAGGGCCTGCAGAGCGGCGGTGGCGGCGTCGCGGTGGGCGTGCACGTAGGCGAGCTCGCGGGCGGCGGCGAGGAAGGCGTCGAGCGCGCGGTCGCGGTCGCCGGCGGCGAGGCGGTGGGCGGCGATCTGGCCGCTCGGGGCGCCGCCGAACTGGAGCGCGTCGGCGAAGGCGGCGTGCAGGTCGCGGCGGCGGCGCCACGGGATGCCCTCGTAGATCGCGTCGCGGACGAGGGCGTGGCGGAAGGCGGCGTGGCCGGGGCGGGTCTCGACGATCAGGCCGGTCTCGAGCAGCTCGTCGAGCGCTGGGGCGAGGTCGAGGCGGAACTCCGGCCCGACGACCGCGGCGGCCTCGGCGGCCGCGCGGCCGGCCTCGGTCACGCCCGTCATGCGCAGTAGGACGGCGTCGCGGATCGTCTCGGGGATGGGCACGTCGGCGTCGCTCAGCAGCTCGAGCCCGTCCGGGCCGGCGGTCAGGCGCCGATCCGCCTGCAGGACGGCGACGAGCTCCTGGATGAAGAAGGGGAAGCCCTGGGTGCGGTCGAGGACGGTCGCCGCGAGAGCGGGCCCGGGGTCGGCGTCGAGCGCCAGCGCGGTGAGCTCACGCGTCGCGGCCGCGTCCAGGGGCGTCACCAGCAGCTCGCGCAGCGCCCGCGCGCGGCGCAGGTCGGCGCGCAGGCGGCGCAGCACGTGGCCGCGCCCGATCTCGTCGGAGCGGTACGCGGCCACGAGCAGCAGCGGCAGCTCCCGCACCGGCGCGGCCAGCGCGGCGAGCAGGTCGAGGGTGGCGCTGTCGGACCACTGCAGGTCGTCGAGCAGGATCACCGCCGGCGACACCGCGGCGAGCGCGCTGCGAAGCGCCTCGAACATCGTCGCGCGGTCGCTCGACTCGGCGGCCGGGCCCAGCTCGGGCAACAGCAGAGCGAGGTGCGCGCGCAGCGGGCACGCGTCCAGGACGTCGGGCGCGTCTCGCAGGCGCTGCCGCAGTGCGGCGACGACGGGACCGTACGGCGCTCCGCCGGGCAGGGACGCCGAGCCGCGCAGGAAGGGCCCGTCCGCGAACGCGGCCTCGGCGAGGTGCGTCTTGCCGACCCCGGCCTCCCCCGCGAGCAGCACGAGCGCGCCCTGCCCGGCCAGCGCCTCGTGCGCCGCCTCCGCGAGCCACACGAGCTCGCGGCGACGGCCGATGAGCGCTGGAGCAGGCACGGGCAAACCCTACGCCCCCGCCGACCGCGCCGTGCGGCGGGAGTACGAGCCGCCCCGGCGAGTACTCCCAGCGAAGCGCGAGCCGCTAGGCGAGGACTTTGCCGGGGTCCGGATTCACGATCACGGTGTCGGCCACGAGCGTGATCTCGTCGGCCGGCATGCCGGTGCGCTCGGCCTGCTCGCGGACCTTGGCCGCGCTCGTGCCCTCGTACAGGCAGACGGTGCCGAGCTTGCCCGACTCCTCCTGGACGACGTAGGTGCGGATCCAACGGACGTCGTCGGACATCTCGGCGCCCACCTCGGCGCTCCGGGCGGCGGTCTCCTGCAGCTCCTCGGGCGTACCCCAGAAGTCACGGCGGCGAATGGCGTAGAGGTTCATGCGTCAACCTTCTCGGGTCCCCGCCCCGGCAGCATCGGCAGGACTGCCGTACCTACGCGCGTCCCCTGCCGTATTTCGCGCCGCAAAGCTCGCCGAGACGGCTGGAACCTCCCGCGGGCTGCGCCACCCGCACGTCATGACCGATTCACCGGACAATGGTTCCGCAGCGTCAGCTGACCGTCGCCACCGTCGCGGCGTTCGTCCTGGCCACCTACTGGGTGGCGTTGGCCGTCGGCGTGGACGACCCGCTCGTCACGCACGGCGTCTACCTCGCCTTGCACGTCTTGTTCGTGGCGCTGGTGATCGCCCGCGCGGTGCGGCGCGCCGAGGCCCGGCCGGCGTGGGCGGCGCTGGCGGTCGGGCTCTCGTCGTGGACGCTGGGCTCGATCTGGCAGGTGGTCGGGGACCTGATGGGTGCGACGGAGCCGCCCTTCCCGAGCGTCGCCGACCTGTTCTGGCTCGGCGCCTACCCGTTCGTCTTCGCGAGCGTCACCCTGCTCGCCCGGCCGTGGCTGAAGCGCGTGCCCAAGGCGGTCGCGCTCGAGGCGCTGGCCGTGGGCTTCGGGACGACCGCGGTCGTCGCGGCCGCGACCGTGCCGTGGGTGGTCGACAACGCCGCGGGGCTCAGCCTCGTCGCCCGCGCGATCAACCTCGTCTACCCCCTCGCCGACTCCGCGCTGCTGGCGATCGGCGTGATCGGCGCGGCGGTGGCCGGCTGGCGTGCCGGCCGGACCTGGGCGTTGCTCTCCGCCGGGGCGCTCGCGCTCGTCGTGGGCGACACCCTGTGGGTCTTGGAGGCCGCCGCGGGCACGTGGGCGCCGGTGATGAGCAGCAACGCCGTGTTCCCGCTGTGGCCGGCGTTCGCCGCCGCGGCCGCCTGGTACCCCACGCCCGTCGCGCGCACGGCCCACTTCGGCAGCGGCGTCCGCACACGTGCCGCCGCGCTGGTGAGCGGCGTCCTGTCGATCGGCCTGCTCGCCGCCAACGCCTGGCTGGCGGTGCCGGACGTCGCCATCGTGCTCGCCGCGCTCAGTCTGCTCCTGACGATGCAGGGCAGCGGCCGCACGCTCGCCGACAGCCTGCGCGCCGCGCGCGAGGCCGCCCGGGAGCGCGAGATGGTCGAGGACGTCCGCGACGCGATGGACAACGGCGAGCTCGACGTCTACTTCCAGCCGCTGGTGCGCGTCGGCGACGGCGAGGTCGTCGGTGCCGAGGCGCTGCTGCGCTGGCGCCGCGCCGACGGCGTGTTCGTCCCGCCCGACGTGTTCCTGCCCGCGGTGGAGCGCAGCGAGCTGATGCGCCCGCTGACCGACTGGGTCCTCGACCGCGCGCTCGCCGCCGCGGCGGGCTGGCACCGCTCGGGCCACCGGATCGGCGTCAGCGTCAACCTCGCGACGGGCAACCTGAGCGAGCCCGACCTGCCCGGCCGCGTGCTCACCGCCCTGCGCCGCAACGAGCTCGGTGCCGGCACGCTCACGCTCGAGATCACCGAGACCGCCGCCGTCGAGGACAACGCCATGACCGGGCACGTCCTGCGCGCGCTGCGCGACCTCGGCGTCGAGCTGTCCGTCGACGACTTCGGGACCGGCCACTCGTCGCTCGCCCGGCTCGCCGAGTTCCCGATCTCCGAGCTGAAGGTCGACCGCTCGTTCGTGGCCGACATGCACACCTCCGAGCGCCCGATCGTGGCCACGTCGATCCAGCTCGCCCAGACGCTCGGGCTGCGGGTGGTGGCGGAGGGCGTCGAGGACCAGCGGACGCTCGACGCGCTCGTGGCGCTGGGCTGCGACCTCGCGCAGGGCTACTACTTCTCGCGGCCGCTGCCGGCCGTCGAGCTCGCGGGATGGCTCAACCACCCCGTGTCGGTGTGACGCGCGCCGCCCCGTGAGGCGGCGCGCATCATCACACGTGGTCTACGGCGTGGTGGTGCTCATCGTGAAGACGAGCGTCTTGCCGTAGGAGCCGTTCTGCAGCGTCTCGTTGGCCGCGACCTTCTGCTGGAAGAAGAGCGTGGCGTTGCGGGCCGTGTTCGACGGCGAGGCGTACGTCAGCAGCGGCGTCGGCGTGGCCGAGCCGCCGACCGGGCCACCGGCCAGGCCGGTCGCGCCGGTGCCGCTCGCGAACTTGATCGTGAGCGGCGTGGCAAGCGAGCGCGTGCCGTTGACCAGGCGACCGGTGTTCGTGGTCGACGGGTCGAACACGCTCAGCGTCGTGTCAGGCGTGTTCGTCGTGACCGACGCCGTGAGGTTCGCCTCGTAGGACTTGGCGATGCCCGGCACGAACGCGCCGAAGGTCAGCTTGCCCGGCAGGGAGAGGCCGAGCACCGAGGGAAGCTCCTCGCTGCCGACCGCGACCGGGAAGTCGACCGCGTTGACCTTGTAGGTCACCGTCTTGGTGGCGATGTTGCCCGCGCCGTCGGTGGCCGTGACGGAGATCGTCTTGGTCGCCAGCTTGGACGTATCGAGCGGGGTGCCGCTCGCGACGCTGCCGACGCAGGACTCGATGCCGGACGCGTCCGTGCACTCGTAGTCGATCGTGGCGGCGGCGCCGACCTTGTAGGTCTGGCCCTCGCTCGGCGTCTTGAACGTGATCGCCGGCACCGTCGAGTCAGCCGCGTAGGAGCCGATCTGCGTCTGCGGGTTCGACTCGACGAGCGTGTTGATCTTCTTCAGGTGCGCATCGGCCTGCGCCGCGGACGCGTCGCCGGCCAGGTTCAGCCGCCAGGAGAGGACGCCGCGCTTGATGTCCGACTGGTAGATGGTGCCGTTGTGCCAGTAAGTCGACCAGTCGCCGCCGAGCACGATGCCGGTGGTCTCCGGCTCGGTCACGAGCGGAGCCGGATCCGCGTAGGCGATCTCCTTCGGCGCCGCCGGCGTCGAGAAGTCGATGATCGAGATCCCGGACTGGTAGGAGCCCGACGTCGCGTAGTAGCCGGCCTTGGTCGGCACGACGTTGAAGTTGTGCCAGGTGCAGTTCTCGCGCGAGCCCTGCGGGCGCGGGTGGAGCATCTCGCCCTTCGTCTCGCCCGTCAGCGGGTCGAGCAGGTACAGCGTGCGCTCGACGATGGTGCTCGAGGCCTGGCAACGCGCCGCGCTGCCGCCGCCCGGCTCGTGGCCGAACATGAGGTACTTGCCGTCGTAGGTGAACGAGCCGGAGTGGCCCGTGCCGACGCCCGGCATCTGCTGCGTCCAGAGCTGCGTCGGCTTCTCGACGGAGCCCTCCTCGGTGACCGGCTTGGCGAGGTCGAACTTGTACATCGTGAGGCCGTTGCCGCCCGCGCACATGGCGTAGCCCGTGCTCGTCCCACCGACGTTCAGCAGCACGTTGTTGTCGTGGCAGGAGTTGTTGCCCACGCGCTCGACGCCGGTGCGGGCGTCGATGCCCTTGTTGGTGGCGCGGCCGATGATGTCGATCTTCGTCGGGTCGGAGATCTTGATCTTGAAGATGTCGATGCCGTTGCAGGCGCTCGACGAGCCGCCGTTGTAGATGTACAGCGCGTCGCGGGCCGGGTCCGGCACGGCGGTCGCGGTGTGCGAGCCACAGCCGACGAGGCCGGGGTTGTCAGCGGCGAAGCGCAGCTGGCGGATGAACTTCGGCTCCGCCGGGTTGGAGATGTCGAAGACGTGGATGCCCTCGAAGCCGTTGCCGACGAGCTGGCCGGCGCACATGCTCGACGGGCCCGCGGCCTGGTCCCAGGAGCGGATCAGGAGGTTGCCGTAGACGACCACGTCGCCCTGGCCGACGTCGCAGCCCTTGTAGTTGACGACCTCGGTCGGGTTCGCCTTGTCGGTGAAGTCGAGGATGCGGAAGCCCTCGTACGTACCAGCGATGACCAGGTTGTCCTTGAAGGCCAGGTCGGAGTTGTAGACGCCCGAGCCCGCGCCGGTGAGCGGCACGTCGCGGCGGCTGTAGCCGACCGCCGTCAGGTTCTTGATGACGTAGCCGGCGGCCGAGATGACCGGGCCGACGGGCTCGCCCGCGGCGGCCGACTTGACCTTCGACGCGTCGTACAGGTACGAGTTCGTGTCCTCGGCGCACTCATGCTCGAGGTCGTTGAAGGACGGCATGTTGCCGGCCCAGTTGCCGCCGGTGTGGAGCGTCAGCGACTTCCCCATCGCCGCCTCGGTCTCCGTGATGCACGGATGTGCGAGCGCGGCGGACGGAGCGAGAGCCCCCACCGCCAGCATCGCGCCTACGCTCGCCAAACCGGCGAGACCCTTCGCAAAACGCATTGAACCCCTCTCGTTCATGGCCCCCTCATGGACCATCCGCGAACCCTACGGGTTTGATGAGGTCTTAATGAAGGCCTTAGCACGTGGAGGTCTCTCCACACCCCGCTGGCATACTCGTGCGGCAGATGACCCGAGCTGACGGCGCAACTACCCCTGACGACCACGTGATCGTGCTGTTCGGCGCGCTGGGCGACCTCTCGCGTCGCAAGCTGCTGCCGGGCCTCTTCCACCTCGACCGCGCCGGGTTGATGCCGGCGAACTACAAGATCATCGGCACCTCCCGCAAGGGTGGTTCCGAGGCTGACTTCCGCGACATCGCGAAGACCGCGATCGGCGCCGCCGCGAAGGGCGAGGTGTGGGACCGCTTCTCCTCGCGGCTCGGCTTCAGCGCGTTCAACGCCGACGACCCGGGCCCGCTGGTCCAGGCGCTCGCCGAGGCCGACAAGGAGCTCGACGAGCCGCGCCGCCTGTTCTACCTGTCGGTGCCTCCCGGGGCGTTCGGGGCGACGGTCAAGTCGCTCGGCGACGCCGGGCTGGACGCGCGCGCGCGTGTGGTCCTCGAGAAGCCGTTCGGCGTGGACCTCGACAGCGCGGTCGAGCTCAACGCGCTCGTGCACTCCGTGTTCCCGGAGGAACGCGTCTTCCGGATCGACCACTTCCTGGGCCGCGAGGCGGTGCAGAACCTGCTGGCGCTGCGGTTCGCGAACGGCATGTTCGAGCCGATCTGGAACCGCGACCACATCGACCACGTGCAGATCGACGTGCCGGAGACGCTGTCGGTCGAGGACCGCGCGGCCTTCTACGAAGGCACCGGCGCGTACCGCGACATGGTCGTCACGCACCTGTTCCACGTGCTCGGCTTCGTCGCCATGGAGCCGCCGACCGCGCTGGACGGCCGCTCGATCATCGAGGAGAGCGGCAAGGTGTTCCGCTCGATGCGGCCGATCGACCCCAAGTGCGTGATCCGCGGCCAGTACGCGGGCTACCGCGACGAGGACGGCGTGGACCCCGACTCGCAGACCGAGACGTTCATCGCGATGCGGACGGAGATCGACAACTGGCGCTGGGCGGGCGTGCCGTTCTTCCTGCGCACCGGCAAGAGCCTGGGCGAGTCCAAGCGGCTGATCACGATCGCCTTCCGCGAGCCCCCGCGCAAGATGTTCCGGGACGCGAAGGCGTTCGTCGAGGACTACGGCCCCGACCACATCTCGTTCGACTTCGGCGACCCGGGCGGCATCACCACCTCGTTCCTGGCCAAGGTGCCCGGCCCGCGCATGCGGCTCGGCCAGGCGCAGATGAAGTTCTCCTACGAGGGCTCGTTCAACACCGAGGGCCTCGAGGCGTACGAGCGGCTGCTCTACGACGCCATGCTCGGCGACCGCACGCTGTTCACCGACTCGGACGGCATCGAGCGCCTGTGGGCGGCGTCCGCGGACCTGCTCAAGGACCCGCCGCCGCTGCACCGCTACGCGCAGGGCAGCTACGGCCCGCAGAAGATGCACGAGCTGATCGCGCCCCGGCGCTGGTGGCTCCCCTCGACGTAGCCGTTCGTCGCGCCTGAGCGACCGTTCGTCGCGCGGTGGGGAATTCGTCGTTGACAGCGACGAACTCCCCGCTTAGCCTCGCCTCGCTTTCACCGGGAGGAGAGGCCCATGAGGTTGTCCGTGGCGCTCGGCGCCGCGCTGGCGTTGCTGTCCGCTGCGCCCGCGCACGCCGCGCCTGAGCTCACTCTGAGCGCGTCGCATGCGCGTGAGCCGCTGCTGCGCGCGCAGGCGCCGAACACGACGCTCCACGCGGCGGCGCTGACGCTGCGCGTCACGAACACCGGGCCCGATCCCACCGACGGCAGCACGGTCACGGTCACGGACGCGCTGCCCGCCGGGCTGAGCGCGCTCGTGAACAACCCGGGCGTGGGCGCCGGCCCCGTCGCCGCGTCGGGCCCGGGCTGGACGTGCGCGGGCACGGCGACGAGCCGCTGCACGCGCAGCGACGTGCTCGCGCCAGGGGCGGCCTATCCCCCGATCACGCTCACGGTCGCGGTGGCGAGCAACGCCGCGGCGACGCTGCGCAACACGGCGACGGTGTCCGGCGGCGGCGACGCGACCGACGGGACCGCGAGCGACGACCTCGGCGTGGTCGCCGACGCGTGCCCGAACGGCTGGGCGGCCGCCGCGCTCAACCCCGAGCGCGCGGACGGCTGCACGCTGCTCGACCTGGTCTGGGCGGGCGAGCCGTTCGCCGACGACGCGGCGTTCGCCGCCCACGTGCGGGCGGTCGCCGCCGGCTTCCCCGGTGCCGACGCGGACGCGGTGATCGCCGCCACGCGCGCGCCGACCGCCGGCCCGGACAACTCGTGCACCAGCCGGATCGCGCTGACGTTCGACGACGGCCCCTCCTACTACCGCCCGGCGACGCTGGCGGCGCTGCGAGCCAAGGGCGTGCCGGCGACGCTGTTCGATCTCGGCATGCGGCTGGAGGCCAATCCGCACCTGGTGCGCTTCGCGCTCGCCGAGGGCCACACCGTGCTCGGCCACAGCCACGACCACCCGAACCTCAACAGCATCCCGGCGTCCCTGCTGGCCTTCGAGGTCGCGGAGACCGCCGCCCGCTTCGCCGCGCTCGGCGCTCCGTACAGCGCGAACGTCATCCGGCCGCCGTTCCTCAGCTCGACCGCCGCCACCACGGCCGCGATCGCGGCGCTCGGCTTCACCGTCGCGCCTGGGCCGGTCGCCACGACCGACTGGGACCCGGCGCGGACGCCGCAGCAGATCGCCACCGCGGCGCTCAACGGCCTGCGTCCAGGCG
The DNA here is from genome assembly GCF_003633755.1 of Solirubrobacter pauli. Lineage (GTDB taxonomy): Bacteria > Actinomycetota > Thermoleophilia > Solirubrobacterales > Solirubrobacteraceae > Solirubrobacter > Solirubrobacter pauli. Next base: position 1,353,721 of record NZ_RBIL01000002.1, on the reverse strand, counting down.
CGGCGATCCTGCTCCACGACGGTCCCGTCGACTCGCCCGCGGGCCAGGCGACCGTCGACGCGATCCCGCTGATCGTCGACGGCGCTCGCGCGCGCGGCTACTGCTTCGGCGTCGTCGACCGCGCGGGCCAGGTCACGGCGGCCCGGCTCGCCGGACGCAGCGACCCGATCCCGGCGCTGACCGCACCGGTGCCGTACGTCCCGCTCGCGTACCCGGGCACACCGCCGGGCGCGTGGGAGCTCGTCCCGCAGCCCCTGCAGGTCGAGGCGACGCACAGCCCGGCGGTGTTCGTGCGCGGCGGGACCGGGACGCTCACGCTCACGGTCGCGAACCCGACGAGCACCGCCACCGACGGGAGCACCACGACCGTGACCCACCCGCTCCCGGCCGGCCTGACGGCGACGAGCGCCTCCGGCACCGGCTGGTCGTGCGCGGGCACGACCACGATCACCTGCACGCGCGGCGACGTGCTCGCCGCGGGCGCGGCGTTCCCGCCGATCACGATCGCGGTGGCCGTCGCGACGGGCGCGCCCGCCGTGATCACCACCGCGCCGCGCGTGACCGGCCGCAGCGGCAACGTCTGGATCGACACGACGAGCGACCGGATCAGCACCGCCGCGCCGGTCCCGGGCGACGTCGGCGGCACCGTGCCGGCGACGCTGGCCCTGACGCTCGGCGCGCCGGCGGCGTTCGAGCCGTTCACCCCGGGCGTCGCGCGCACGTACACCGCGACCACGGACGCGACGGCCACGAGCACCGCGGGTGAGGCGACGCTCGCCGTCGGCGAGCCCGGTCACCTGGCCAACGGGCCGTTCACGCTCGCGCAGCCGCTGCAGGTGGCGATCGCGCCCGCCGCGTGGAGCGGGCCGGTCGCCAACGGCAAGGCCACGATCACGTTCACGCAGGCGATCGGCGCCGACGAGCCGCTCCGGACCGGCAGCTACACGCGCACGCTCGTGTTCACCTTGTCCACCACCACGCCGTAGGGGGTAAGCGACGATGAGGTTCCTGAAGTACGCGGCGGCCGCGCTGGCCGCCGCGGCGGTCATGCCTGCCCCGGCTTCGGCCGGCACGCACTGGGTCACCACGTGGGGCGCGAGCACGCAACCGGATTCGCGCCGCACGCTGACCGAGCTGACGATCCGCCAGGTCGTGCACATCAGCGTCGGCGGCGAGCGCGTCCGGCTGCGGATCTCCAACGCGTTCGGCGGCTACGCGCCGACGGGGGACAACGCGCTGCGCGTCGGCAGCGTCTACGTCGGGCGCCAGGTCGGCACGACCGCCGGCGTGGTGCCGGAGACGCAGACGCGGGTGACGTTCGGCGGGCGGCCGGGCGTCCGCGTCGCGGCGGGCAGCGACGTCGTGAGCGACCCGATCCCGCTCGCGGTCGCCGACGGTGAGAACCTCGCCGTGTCGATCTACGTCCCGGGCACGACCCCGAACGCGAGCTACCACAGCGGCGCGCGCCAGCGGTCCTACATGACGCCGGCCAACGGCGGTGACCGCTCGGCGCAGGCTGACGCCACCGGCTTCACGTCGATCACCAACTCGTGGTGGTTCCTGGACGCGGTGAGCGTCGAGACGAGCGACCAGGTCGGCGCGGTGGTCGCGCTGGGCGACTCGATCACCGAGGGCGCGAACTCGACCGCGAACACCAACCGGCGCTGGCCCGACCTGCTCGCCGCGCGGCTGAACGCCGTCGGCAACCGCGTCGGCGTGCGCGGCGTGGTCAACGAGGGCATCAGCGGCAACGCCGTCACCAAGGACTTCAACTGCTGCGGCGGCAACCCGAGCGGGCTCTCCCGCCTGGACCGCGACGTCCTCTCCCACGACGGCGTCACCGCGGTGATCGTCGCGCTCGGGATCAACGACATCGGCAACTACCCGAACGAGACGGTCGACGTCGCCGACATCACCGACGGGCTGCGCCAGATCGCCGACCGGCTCCACCGCGCCGACAAGCAGGTGCTGATGGCGACGCTGACGCCGTTCGCCGTCGCCACGCTGCCGGGCTACTACAGCCTCGAGAAGGACGCCAAGCGGATGGCGGTCAACGCGTTCATCCGCAATGCCCCGTACTGGGACGGCATCGTCGACTTCGAGCGGGCGCTCGCGGACCCCGCCGACCCGCTGCGGATGCTGCCGGCCTACGACAGCGGGGACCACCTGCACCCCAACGACGCCGGCATGCAGGCCCTCGCCGACGCGGTCACCTGGCTCGACGATCCGTCGCTGCCGATCGACGCGCCCGCCACGACCGTCGGCGGGACCGTCCCGGCCACGCTGGCGCTGACGCTCGGCCCGGCGCCGAGCCTCGGCGCGCTGATCCCCGGCGTCGCGAACGAGTACCGCGCGCCGCTCACCGCCACCGCGACGAGCACCGCGGCCGACGCGCGGCTCACGGTCCACGACCCGAGCCCCGTCGCCCCCGGGCGCCTCGTCAACGGCGCCTTCGCCCTCGCAGCGCCGCTGCGCGTCGCGGCCGAGAACGGTCCGTCCGCGCCCGTCGGCGCCGCGCCGACGACGCTCGCGACCTACGCTGGACCCGTGACGGCAGATCCTGTCGAGCTCACCTTCACGCAGGCCGTCGGCGCGACGGAGCCGCTGCGCACCGGCACCTACGCCAAGGCGCTCGTCATGACGCTCTCCACGACGAGTCCGTGAGCGCGACGCTGCCGGTGGTCGACCTGCGTCCCGGGCCGAGCGCGAACACGATTCGCGTCGGTCCGGTCCTGGTCGACACCGGCAGCGGCACCGCGGCCTCGATCGCGCGGCTGCGGACGTTCGCCCAGGGCGCCGAGCAGGTCGCGCTCACGCACTTCCACGCCGACCACGCCGGCGGCGTGGCCGCGCTCGGCCTGCCCGTCGCCGCGCACGAGGCCGAGGCGGACACGGAGGACCCACGCAGCGGCGACCCGTGGCTCGGCTTCGCGATCCCGCCCTACCGCGTCGACCGCGCGCTGCAGCACGGCGACGCGGTCGGTGACCTGGTGGTCATCCACACGCCCGGCCAGACGCCGGGCCACGTCGCCTACTGGCACGAGCCGACGCGCACCGCCATCACCGGCGACCTGATGCAGGCGGGCGACGTCGCCTGGGTCCCGTTCGGCGGCCCGTGGGCGGACGGCGCGCTCGAGCGGATGGTCGAGTCGGTGCGAACGCTGGCGGCCTTGCGGCCGGCGCGCTGCCTCTCGGGCCACGGCCGTCTGGTCGAGGACGTGCCGGCGGCGGTCGACTTCACGCTGCGCCGCTACGACACGTTCGCCGCGCAGCCGCACAAGGCCGTCTGGCACGCGATCCGTCGCGCGCTCGTCTCCCATCTGATGATCGAGCCGCGCAGCGCCGAGGCCCTGGCCGACCTGCCGTGGGCGCCGGTCGCGGCCGAGGCGCTGGGCGAGAACGCCCGCGCGATCGTCGACGTCGCGCTCTACGGGCTGGAGGAGCGCGGCGTGGTGGCGCGCCGCGGCGAGACGTGGGTGACGACGCTCCCGCACGAGTAGTTGGATGCGCGAGAAAGCGAGCCGTCAGGCGAGCGTTCTCTGCGACCCGAGCCCGGAGGGCGAGGGTCGCCGTTCAGGGGGTGGTTCAGGGGACGCGGCGTTGTTCATGAGAACGGGGTCGCGGACGATCGCCGGATGTCGCACTCCTCCCCTGCGCTCCTCGCTGCACTCTTCGTCTTCCTCATATCCCTGCTCGTCGCGCCCGCCGCGAACGCCGGGACGTTCGACCGCGATACGACGTGGGCCCACACCGGGCTCGCCGCCTCGCCCGCCGACGGCAGCGCCCGCTGGGCCGCCGTCGCCATGCTGCCCGACGGCCGCTTCCTGGCCGCCGGCCGCACCCCCACCGGCCAGGCCGCCGTCGCCCGCTTCACCGCCGCCGGTGAGCTGGACACGACCTGGGCCGGCGACCAACCCACACCCGGGCTGCTCGTCGTCTCCGCCCAGAACGGCGTCGCGCCGGCGGCGCTGAGCGTCCGCCCCGACGGCACCGTGCTGCTCGGCGGCACGACGCTCGCCGTCGACAGCACACCCTCGCTGCTCGTCGCCCGGCTGACCGCGGATGGCCATCTGGACCCGAGCTTCGGCACCGGCGGCACGCTGATCACCACCTCCGGCCCCGAGACGACCCTCGGCGGCCTGGCCGTCACCGGTGACGGCCACATCCTCGTCGCCGCGACCGCGACCGGCAGCGGCACCGACCGCGGCCTGCTCGTGCGGCTCACGGCCGCCGGCGCCCGCGACGCCGGCTTCGGCACAGGCGGCGAGGTCGCCTTCCGGCTCGGCGGCGCCCCCACGACGGTGAGCGACCTCGCGCTCGACGGCGCGGGCCGCATCTACCTGGTCGGCAGCCGCGTGACCACGCCGCGCCGCCAGCTCGCCGTGGCCCGGTTCACCGCCGCCGGCGCGCTCGACACCACCTACGGCACCAGCGGCTACGCCGCCGCCGACCTCAACGGCGCTTCCTCGGCCGTCTACGAGGTGACCGGGCGGCGCCTGCGCGTGGACAACGCCGGCACGGCGCTCGTCCTCGCGGCCGTCAAGAGCGCGACCGGGCCGACGTCGCAGCTCATCGGCCTCGCCCGGCTCACGCCCGCAGGCGCGCTCGACGGCTCGTTCGGCACCGGCGGCACCCGCACGCAGGATGTCTCCCCCTCGCACGTGATGGACCCGGCCGCGCTCGTCACGATCCCCGGCGGCTTCGTCGTCGGCGGCGCGATGACCGTCGGGTCGACCACCCAGTTCGGCCTCGCCGGCTACCTCGAGGACGGCTCGCCCGACCAGACCCTCAACCCCGGCGGCGCGACGAAGAACGCCGCCAACCTGCAGGTCGGCACCGGCGGTCCCGACCGGATCGCCGCCCTCGCCGTCACCCCGCAGGGCCGGCTCCTCGCGGCGGGCACGAGCCAGACGCCGAGCGAGCAGAACCTGAGCGCGATCGTCCGCCTCGGCGGCGATGCGCACGCGCCGCAGGCCGCGGTCAAGCTCAGCTGGGAGCAGGCGGTGCCGGGGCGCGCGGTCCGGCCCGGCCAGACGGTCGGCTTCGACGCCTCGGCCTCGACCGACCCGGACGGCGCGATCGCCCAGTACGAGTGGGACATCGACGGAGACGGGACGTTCGAGCGCAGCGGCGCGAAGGTGCTCGGCAGCTACCCGGCACCGACCCAGGCCGCCGTGACCCTGCGCGTGACCGACGCGGACGGGCTCACCGCCGTCTCGGGCGCGACCGTGCACGTCCAGGCCGACCAGGCCCCGAAGGTCGCGTTCGTCAATCCGACCACCGCGCCGGTCGCGGGCAAGCCGTTCCTGTTCGGCGCGAGCGCCAACGACCCCGACGGCACGATCGCGCGCTACGCGTTCGACTTCGACGGCGACGGCAGCTACGAGACCGACGCCGGCACCTCGCCGCTGGCGACGACGACGTTCGGCCACAAGGGGCCGGCGACCGTCGGCGTGCGCGTCACCGACGACGAGGGCGCGACCGCCACGGCGAAGCTGAACGTGACCGTCAAGGACGCGCCGTGCGTCGAGAACCCGGTCATCAAGATCGAGCGCGCGGTGATCGTCACCCAGGGCGCCGACGTCGCGGGCGGTGCCGGCTGCTTCCACGGCGTGACCACCGACAAGGGCGGCGTGCGCACCACCAGCTACACCACGTCCGGCCACTTCCGCGTCAACGGGCTCGAGGTCGACACGCTCGGAAGCTCGGAGGCGACGCTGGAGTGGAAGCGCAACAAGAGCGGCGACAAGAAGACGCTCTCGCTCACGCTCACCGCCAAGAACGCGCGGGTCGAGGGCACGGCGCAGCAGACCGACTTCACGTTCCACGAGGGCTCGATCAACTGGGGGCTGGACGGCACCACGATCGTGGGCTTCGTCGTCGATCCCAGCGCCGGTATCGGCGGCCTGCCGCTGAAGGTGCTGAGCGCCGTCAAGCTCGGCACCGACGGCTCCTCCAGCCTCGACGTGCTCCCGGGCATGCCGCCGGAGCTCCTCGGCAAGACGCCGAGTGGGCCCAAGCACCTCGTCTTCGGCCCGTCGGCCAACGCGTCGGCGCTCGGCGCGTTCAGCTTCAAGGTCGACCAGATCCCGCTCGGCGTGATCCTCCTCGGCCCCGTCACCGTCTCCTACGACGGCGCGGGCAGCTGGCTGATCGAGGCCGAGGCGGAGATCCCGTACCCGGTCCCGACGAAGGTCGCCGGCCGCCTCGTGATCGTCGCCGGCCACGTCAAGGAGGTCGACCTCGAGCTCAAGGGCGCGCTGCCCACGCCGACGCCGATCATCATCCAGTCGCTCGGCCTGCACATCGACTTCGGCCCCAAGGTCGCGCCCAAGAAGGAGTGCGTGAAGACCGTCGGGCTCGTCGAGACGACGCCGTACGACCTCTACAAGGCGCTTGACTACTACGTGCCGCAGCTGCGTCAGCTCGCGACGGCCAACCCGCAGTACTTCGGCGACCTGTTCCACAAGACGTTCCAGCGCTACCCGGTCCCCACGTTCGCGCTCTGCGGGTCGATCGGGCTCAGCCTCGCCGAGGTGATCGACGCGGACGTGAAGTTCGGCTTCGCCCGCTACGACAACCCGTACCCGAACCTGTTCTTCTTCCAGGGCCACGCGACGATCGCCAAGGCCATCGACGCCGAGATCGCGGCCGAGTTCACCACCGACGGCTACGTGCACTTCAAGGCCGACGTCGGCGGCGGCTACCCCAAGTCGGACCCGTGGGTGGAGTGGAACGTCGGCCTGGACTTCGAGTACTACAAGAAGCAGTTCAACGCCGAGGCGCACGCGGCGCTCACGATCGTGCCGCTGGAGTTCACGACCGGCGCGAACGTGCTCGTGTCCAACAAGGGCGTCGCGGCCTGCCTGTACTTCAAGACGTTCCTGGGCACCTGGCGACCGGGCGCCGGCGCGATGTGGGGCCACGGCCCGACGCTGTACCTGTTCGGCTGCGACGTCAAGGACTACAAGGTCGTCATCACGCACGCCCTGTCCGGCGACAAGGTGATCGGCGACATCGTGCCCCCGGGCACGTCGGCGAGCGCGGCCAAGGCGGGCACGCCGGTGGTCAAGGCGATGCCGACGGGCGGCCACGGGAACTCGGCCGGGCTCGTCCGCTACGAGGGCAAGCCGACGGCGAAGGCCGCGCAGGCCGGGCCCGACCCCGTCGACGTCCCGAGCGGGCTGCCCGGCACGGTGATGGCGTTCAAGGGCGCCGACGCGCCTCCGCACGTGATCCTCCGTGGCCCGTCGGGCCAGGTGTTCGACTCGGGCGCCGGCAACGCGCCCGTGCAGCTGCCGGGGTTCGCCGCGCTCAAGAACGACAAGCTCGACATCACCGAGATCGTGATCGAGAAGCCCGCCGGCGGCCGCTGGACGATCGAGGCCGCGCCGGACTCCTCGCGGCTCGTGCAGGGCATCCAGGCCGACGGCACGCGTCCGGTCACGGCGACCGCGAAGGTCACCGGGTCCGGCCACGACCGCACGCTCGACTACACCGTCAAGGGGCTCCCGGCGGGCAGCCGCGTCGAGTTCACCGAGGCCGGCGCAGGCGGCGGCGGGCGCATCGGCGCCGTCAGGGCCGACGGTCGCGGCACGCTCGCGTTCCACCCGGCCGGCGGTGCGCCCGGTGCGCGGGAGATCAAGGCCGTCGTCTACGGCGCGGACGGCTTCGTCACGGCTCGCCTGGAGCTCGGCAAGTACACCGCCCCCGCTCCGCAGCGGCCGGCCGGCGCGAAGCGGCTCACGGTCAAGCGCTCGGGCAAGAAGCTCGTGCTGCGCTGGCGCGGGAAGGCGTATCGCCAGCAGGTGGACATCCGCAGCAGCAAGGGCCTGAACGTGACGCGGACGGTCAAGCGCCCGACGACCGCGATCGCCCTCCCCGCCGCGGGGACGAAGCTGACCGTGATGGTGACCGGCACGACGAAGGCCGGCGTGAAGGGGCCGGCGGTCCGCTTCACGACCAAGGTGCCCACGAAACGGCCCAAGCACCGGAAGTAGTGAGCGGGAGGGACGTAATATCCCTCCCGCACCGTGACGGACTCAAGGCCAGCCGCGAGCCACACACCGCTCGTCGGCCGGACGAGCGAGCTCGCGGTGCTGGATGAGGCCGCCCGCACGACGCAGGTCTCGGTGATCGAGCTCGTCGGCGAAGCGGGGATCGGCAAGACGACCCTGCTCGAGCACCTCAGCGCCTCCGCGCGGCATGCGGGGGCGCTGGTGCTGACGGCGCGCTGCTCGGAGTACGAGCGCGACGTCCCGTACGCGTTGCTGATCGACGCACTGGACCCGCACCTGGCGGCGCACGGCGCTCCGGCCGGCCTGGCCGCCGAGCAGCTCGCGGCGCTGGGCGGGACGTTCCCGGCACTGGCGGTCCACGCGTCCGGCGCGGCGGTCGAGCGCCACGAGCTGCACCGTGCCGTCCGGGCGCTGCTGGCGCTGCTCGCCGCCCCGCGCGGGCTCACGGTCGCGCTCGACGACCTCCACTGGGCCGACCCGGCGTCGATCGCGTTGGTCGCCTCGATCGTGCGCCGCCCGCCGTCACGGCTGCTGCTGGCGCTCGCCCACCGGCACCGGCAGATCGACTCGGCGCTGGACCCGGAGCTGCGGCGCGCGGCTGACGCAGGGCGTTCACGCCGGCTGCACATCGGCCCGCTGACGCCCGACGAGGCGTCGCGGCTGCTCGAGCGTCCCGCCGACGACCGGTCGCTGCGCACGCTGTACGAGGAAAGCGGCGGCAACCCGTTCCACCTGATGCAGCTCGCTCGCACCACCACGCCGGCGGTGGCGCGCGCGAGCGATCCCGGCTACGGCGAGATCCCCGAAGGGGTGCGCGAGGCGGTCCTGAGCGAGACCACGCCGCTCGGCACCGACGCCCGCGCGCTGCTGGACGGCGCCGCGATCGTCGGCGACCCGTTCGAGATCGACTTCGCGGCGGAGGTCGCCGGGCTCGATCGCGCGACCGCGCTGGAGGCGCTGGACGTGCTGGTGGCCGCGGACCTCGTGCGCGTGACCGACGACGTGCGCCGGTTCCGCTTCCGCCATCCGATCGTGCGCCGGACCGTGTACGAGACGGTCGGCCCGGGGCGGCGGCTGGCCGGTCACGCACGGGCCGCGGCCGGTCTGGAGCGCGCAGGCGCCGGCCCGGTCGCGCTCGCTCACCACGTCGAGCAGTCGGCCGCGCCCGGCGACGAGGCCGCCGTGGCGCTGCTGGCCGAGGCCGCCGCGCAGGTCGCCGGCCGGGCACCGCAGACCGCGGTGCACTGGCTCACCGTCGCGCGCACGCTCGCGCGGGGTCCGCAGGAGCTTGAGCTGCTCGGCCCGCTCGCCGGTGCGCTGGCGGGTTCCGGCCGCTTCGCCGATGCCCGCCGCGTCTTCCTGGAGCTGCTCGCGCCGTTGCCGGAGGACCACCCCGCGCGCACGGAGCTGATCGGCGCTTGCGCGATGATGGACCGCCTCCTCGGTGACCACGACGGCGCGCGCACGCGGCTGCGGAGCGCGCTGATCGACGCCGACCCGCGGGAGGCCGTCGCGCTCAACCTCGAGCTCGCCGCGCACGCCTCCTTGCGCGGCGACCCGCTCGAGATGCGCGTGTGCGCACGTGCGGCCCTGGACGGCGCGACCGAGCCGATCCCGGTGGCCGCCGCCACCGCCGCCCTCGCGATGGCCGCCTACACGCTCGAGCACTACGACGAGGCCCGCACGCTCGGCGCGCGCGCCACGACGCTGATCGCCGCCTTGAGCGACCAGCAACTCGGCACCCGCCTGGAGATGTTGCTGTTCCTCGGCTGGGCGCAGTACTTCGGGGGCGAGTTCGCGGCCGCGCTGCGGCACTTCACTCGCGGCACCGCGATCGCCCGTCGCGCCGGCAGCGCCGTGCTCGCCCTGGAGCTGGCGGTCGGCGAGGCGCTCAGCCTGCTCGCACGCGGCCGCATCGCCGAGGCGCTCGACGTCGCCGACGGCGCCGTCGAGGACGCGCGGCCGCTGGGCAGCGCCCAGTCGCTCGTGTGGACGCTGTTCGCGCAGGCGACGGTGCTGGAGGCGGGCGGCGACCCGGCGGCCGCGGTCCGCGCGGGCGAAGAAGCCGTCGCGCTCACCGCGGGCCTGGAGCCGTCCACGATCGTCGCGGGCTGCGGCTCGGCGCTGGCCGCCGCGCTGGTCGCGACGGGCGAGGGCAACCGCGCGACCAACGTCCTGCTCGAGCTGCAGGGCGGACCGGACCTGCCGCGCTTCTTCGCGGGCCAGCGCTCCGGGTGCTACGAGGTCCTCGTCCGCGCGGCCCTGCTCACCGGGGACACGGCGCGGGGCGAGACCTGGGCCGCCCGTGCCGAGGCCGCCGCGGAGCTGCCGCTCGCCGGTGCGCTCGCGCAGCGGGCGCGGGCGCTCGTCCTGCTGCACGCGGGTGACGCGACGCAGGCGGCCACCCTCGCGCTCGGCTCGGTCGCCACCACCGACGCGCTCGAACTCGCCGTCGAGTCCGCGCGCGGGCGCATCCTCGCCGGACGGGCGCTCGCCGCCACCGGTGATCGCGACGCCGCCGCCGAGCAGCTGCGCGCCGCCGAAGGGTTGCTGATCGATGCGCCCGCCGGCCATCTGCGCGCGGAAGCCGTGCGCGAGCTGCGCAAGATCGGGCGCCGCGTGAACCGGGCGGGCCGTGCCGGCCGCGCCGACGCCGCCGGGCTCGCCGCGCTGACCGCACGTGAGCTCGAGATCGCCCGCCTCGTCGCGCGCGGGCTGACGAACCGGGCGATCGCCGAGACCTTGTTCCTAAGCGAGAAGACGATCGAGAGCCACCTCGCGGGTGCCTTTGTGAAGCTCGGCGTGCGCACGCGGGCGGCGCTCACCGCCGCGCTCGCCGGCTGAACGGGCGGCGAACGTGAGCGCGACCGCCGCGCCCAGCGCGGTGACCGCGAGCCCCGCGACGAGGTCGAACACGTAGTGGTTGCCGGTGGCGATCGTCGAGAGCGAGACGAGCGGGCCCCACAGCAGCGCGAGGCCCCGCAGCCACGGGCGGGAGGTGGCCGCGGCGCCCGCGATCCCCAGCGCGAACGCGAACCCGCAATGCAGGCTCGGCACGGCCGCGATCGGGTTGTAGAACAGCGTCGAGTGGCCCGCGAGCGCGACCGCGGACTGCTGCGACACCCAGTCCGCAAGCCCGACGCCGGCGAGGCGCGGCGGAGCGACCGGGAACAGCGCGTAGACGACCAGCGCGAGCATCCAGGTGGCGATCACGGTCGTGCGCAGCGGCCGGTACAGGCTCGGGCGCCAGCGGTAGAACGCCAGCAGCGCGAGCGGGAGCACGACGATCTGCGCCGCGAGGTAGACGTGGCTGAGCAGCCATTGCACCACGGGCGTGTCGAGCGCGCCCTGGACGGCGTGCTCGACGCCGAGGCCGCCCTGGAAGTCGACCACCCACCGCGCGTTGGCCAGCGCGAGATCCACGTCGCCGTTGGTGGCCCAGCGGCCGGCGTTGTAGAGCAGGTAGGCGAGCCCGAACACCACGAGCTCGCGGATTCCGGGGCGGCGCAGCATCACACCGCCACCGGCACCCGCGGCTCGACCGGCTCCTCGACCGCGTCCGGGTGCCCGGCCATCGGCGCGCGCTTGGGGTCGCGGTTGGCGACGAGGTGCCCCTCGAGCGAGACGTTCGGCAGCAGGCGGTCCAGCCAGCGCGGCAGCCACCAGGCGCGGGCGCCGAGGAGCTGCACGACGGCCGGGGCGATCACGAGGCGCACGATCAGCACGTCGACCAGGACGCCGAGCCCGAGGCCCAGGCCGATCATCTTGGCGGTGACGTCGGGCTGCGTCACGAACGCCAGGAACACCGAGCCCATGATCAGCCCCGCGTAGAGGATCACCTTGCCGATCCGCGAGACGCCGTGGATCACGCTCGCGCGCGGCGAGTCGCCCTCGTTGTGCGCCTCGTGGATGCGCGAGAGCAGGAAGACGTTGTAGTCCATGCTCAGCCCGAAGAGGATCGCGAACATCATCACCGGGATGAACGAGACGATCGGGACGTCGCTACCCACGCCGAGCAGGTCGGCGCCGACGCCCAGCTGGAAGACGGCGACGACGATCCCGTAGGACGCGGCGATCGACAGCAGGTTGAAGAGCGCCGAGACGAGCGGGATCCAGATCGACCGGAACGCGGCCATCAGCAGCAGCACGGACAGCCCGATCACGACCGCGATGAACACCGGCAGGCCGGCGGCGGTCTTCTCCGAGAAGTCCTGGAAGCCGGCCGTGTTGCCGCCGACGTAGGCCTTCAGCGGCGTGCCCGCGAGCGCGCCCGGGATCACGCGGTCGCGCAGCTCGTCGACCAGGTCGCTGGTGCGCTCGTCCTGCGGCGCGGTCGCCGGGATGGCGGTCAGGGTGGCGATCTCGCCGTCCTGGCTGGGCGTGGCGGGCATGGCGGCGACGACGCCGTCCGTGCCGGCGATGGCGGTCCGGAGCCGCTCGAGCTGCTGCGCGGTCGCGGCGTCGCCCTTGGGCGTGTCGACCGTGATCAGCAGCGGGCCGTTCACGCCCGCGCCGAACCCCTGGCTGATCTGGTCGTAGGCGACGCGCTGCGTCGTGTCGGCCGGCTTGTTGCCGTCGTCGGGCTGGCCGAGGCGAAGCTGCGTGACCGGGAAGGCCAGCACGAGCAGCACGAGCACGCCCGCGCCGACCGACAGCCACGGGCGGGCGGTGACGATCTCGCCCCAGCGGGCGAACGGCCGCGACGGGGCGACGTGCGCGTAGCGCTTGGGCGCGAGGCGCTTGGAGAACGCGCCGATCAGGATCGGCAGCAGCGTGATCGCCGACACCACGACGGCCGCGATGCCGATCGCCGCGCCGATGCCCATCTTGCCGATCAGCGGGATGCCGATCACGAGCAGGCCGGCGATCGCCACCATCACGATCAGGCCCGCCGTGACGACGGCCGAGCCGGACGTCGCGAGCGCCTTGGCCGACGCGTCGCGCACGCTGTCCCCCGCCGCGACCTGCTCCCGGAAGCGGCCGATGATCAGCAGCGCGTAGTCGATGCCCGCGCCGAGCCCGAGCATGATCGCGATCGTCGCGGCGAACGCGGGCAGCCCGAGCGGACCCGAGACCGCGGTCAGCACCAGCTGGCCGAAGGCGACGCCGACGAGCGCGCCGAACAGCGTGGCCGTCATCGCCGCGAGCGAGCGGAACAGCAGCGTCAGCAGGATGATCGCGATCCCGATGCCGACCAGCTCGCCGACGGGCGCCTCCTGCTCGGAGGCGAGGTCGACGATCATGCCGCGCGCCGACACCTCGAGCCCGGGCCGCTCCGCCGACTCGGCCGCCTCGAGCAGGCGCTCGCCGTCGGCCTTCTCGGCTTCCATCGGCGGCAGGTCGTACTGCACGGTGGTCTGCGCGATCGTGCCGTCACGCGAGATCAGCCCGTCCGCGTCGAACGGGCTGACGACGCCGCTGACGCCGTCCAGCTTGGCGACGCGCGCGATCGCCGACTCGACCGCCGCGCGGTTCGCGGGATCGGAGACCTTGCCGTCGGTGGCCGTGAAGACCAGCTGCGAGTCGGCGCCGGCCAGCGCGGGCGTGTGCGCCTTCAGCAGGTCGACCGCCATCTGCGACTCGCTGCCCGGGACGTTGAAGTCGTCCGAAGCCGGTTCGCCGTTCGCCGCGAACGCACCGAGCACCACGAGCGCCGCCAGCGCCACGACCAGGCTGCGTCGCCATCGATGGGTGAGCGTGCGCGCCAACCGCGCAAGGACGTCTGACATCCGGATGACTCCTGTGCAAGGGGGAATCGCCGCTCCATGAACGACGCAAGACGTGCATCAATGTAGCCCTTGCAAGTTCGCTTGTCACGTAAATTTGCAAGACATGCAGAATTGCATGGGTCGCGGTGTGGAGCTACGCTGGTGTCGTGGCCGTCCAGGCAGAGTCAGAACGCGAAGGGCTGCGCGAGCGCAAGAAGCGCCAGACGCGCGACACGATCATCCGCACCGCGCTCGAGCTGTTCGACCGCCAGGGCTTCGCCGCCACGACGATCCCGGAGATCGCCGAGGCGGCCAACGTCTCGCCGCGCACGGTCTCGACCTACTTCCAGGCCAAGGAAGACCTCGTCTTCCCCGACAGCTCGCAGATGTTCGACCGGCTGGAAGTCATGCTCGCCGCCCGCGGCGCCGACGGCACCACGGCCGACACGCTGCGCAGGTGGTTCGCCGAGGAGCTGCCGCGGCTGGAGACCGAGCACGCCGCGCTCGCCCGTCGCGTGATCCAGAACGACGAGCACCTGATCGCCTACTTCGCGGGGCACCGCGTCCGCGGCGAGGAGATCATCGCGCGCTCGATCGCCGAGGACCTCTCCGCGGAGCCGGACGAGCTCGAGCCCCGGCTCGCCTCGGCCGCGACGCTTGCGATCTTCGGCGTCCTCGACTCGCTCAAGAAGGACAAGAGCGACTGCGAGGAGCACTCCCCCGCGGACGCCCTCGAGCTGCTCGACCGGGCGCTGGTGTTCGTGGACGCGGGCATCCGCGCCCTGCGCGACACCGCGCGCTGAGCGACCGTTAGTGTGCGCGGCACGGTGCGGGTCGCGCTCTTCATCACGTGCTTCAACGACACGCTCTTCCCCGGCGCGGGCAAGGCGGTCGTCACGCTGCTCGAACGGCTCGGGTGCGAGGTCGACTTCCCGCTGGAGCAGACGTGCTGCGGCCAGATGCACGTCAACTCGGGCTACGGGCACGAGGCCGAGGGGCTGCACGAGCGGTTCGCGCGCGTGTTCGGCGGCTACGACGCGATCGTGTCCCCGTCGGCGTCCTGCACCGCGCACGTCCGCGAGCGGGTCGAGTCGATCGGCGGCAAGGTGTTCGAGCTGACCGAGTTCCTGGTCGACCGGCTGGGCGTGACGGACGTGGGCGCGTCGTTCCCGCACCGGGTCACGTTCCACCCCACGTGCCACTCGCTGCGGTTGCTGGACGTGGGCGACCGGCCGCTGCGGCTGCTGCGCGAGGTGCGCGGGATCGACCTCGTCGAGCTCGAGGGCGCGCGTGAGTGCTGTGGGTTCGGCGGGACGTTCGCGGTCAAGAACGCCGACACGTCGATGGCGATGCTCTCCGACAAGGTGCGGCACGTGCTCGACACGCGCGCCGAGGTGTGCGCGTCGGCCGACACGTCGTGCCTGATGCACATCGGCGGGGCGCTCTCGCGCGGCCGCACGGGCGTGCGCACGATGCACATCGCCGAGATCCTGGCGGCGCAAGAATGAGCTTCAAGACCGCCGCGCGGGAGACGCTGCAGGACGCGCAGCTGCGCCGGAACATCGGCAAGGCGACCACGCTGATCCGCGAGAAGCGGCTGCGCGCGGTGGCCGAGCTGCCCGACTGGGAGCGGTTGCGCGACGCCGGCGAGGCGATCAAGGCATCCGCGATGGCCACGCTGCCCGAGCAGCTGGAGCGGCTGGAGGCGGCGGTCACCGCGGCCGGCGGGACCGTGCACTGGGCGCGCGACGGAGCCGAGGCCAACGCGATCGTCGCGTCGATCGCCAAGCGGGTCGGCACGGATGAGGTCATCAAGGTCAAGTCGCTGGCGACGGACGAGATCGAGCTCAACGAGGCGCTGGAAGCCGAGGGCATCCACGCGCTGGAGACCGACCTTGCCGAGCTGATCGTCCAGCTGAACCCCGACGACAAGCAGTCGCACATCCTCGTGCCCGCGATCCATCGCAACCGGGCCGAGATCCGCGCCCTGTTCGAGCAGACGATCGCGCGCGGGCAGTCGCTCGGGAACGAGGCCTCGGCGATCGCGGAGGCGGCGCGGCTGCACCTGCGCAACAAGTTCCTGACCGTGCCGATGGCGGTCTCAGGGGCGAACTTCGGGATCGCCGAGACGGGGACGATCGGCGTCGTCGAGTCCGAGGGCAACGGGCGCATGTGCCTGACGCTGCCGCGCGTGCTGGTCACGCTGATGGGCATCGAGAAGGTGCTGCCGAGCTGGCAGGACCTCGAGGTGTTCCTGCAGCTGCTGCCGCGCTCGTCGACCGCCGAGCGGATGAACCCGTACACGTCGCTGTGGACGGGCGTGACGCCGGATGACGGGCCGCGGGAGTTCCACCTGATCCTGCTCGACGGCGGGCGCACCCAGGTGCTCGAGGACGAGGTCGGGCGCGCGGCGCTGCACTGCATCCGCTGCTCGGCGTGCCTGAACGTGTGCCCGGTCTACGAGCGGGTCGGCGGGCAGGCGTACGAGTCCGTCTACCCCGGGCCGATCGGCGCGATCCTGACGCCGCAGCTCCGCGGGCTCGACGCGGCGCCGTCGCTCCCGTGGGCGAGCACGCTGTGCGGGGCCTGCTACGAGGTCTGCCCGGTCAAGATCGACATCCCGTCGATCCTCATCCACCTGCGCGGGCGCGTCGTGCGCGAGGAGCAGTCCAAGCTCACCCCCGAGGCCCTCGCGATGAAGGGCATGGCGGCGGCGTTCGCGACCCGCCGGCGCTACGAAGCCGCACAGCGGTTGGCCAGGCTCGGGCGCGGGCCGCTGGCGAAGGCCGCGATCCCCGGCTGGACCGCGATGCGCGACCTGCCCGAGCCGCCGAAGGAGACGTTCCGGGACTGGTGGAAGCGTGAGCGCGGCGAAGGCTGAGATCCTCACCCGCATCCGCGACGCCCTCGGCCCGTCACCCGTCGTGCCGGAGATCCCGCGCGGCTACCGGGCGGCCGGCTCGATCGCGCACGACGGCGTCGTCGAGCAGTTCTGCGCGCACGTCGCCGAGTACCGGGCGACGGTCCATCGCGTCGCGGACTCCGAGGTCGCGTTCGCGGTTCGAGCCATCCTCGGCGAGGGCAAGCGCGTCGGCGTGCCCGTGGGCTTCCGCGACCTCGGGATGCCCGTCGTCGAGGACCACGGGCTGTCGGTCGCCGAGCTGGACGCGCTCGACGCGGTCGTCACCGGAAGCGCGCTCGCGATCGCCGACACGGGCACGATCGCCCTCGTCTCCGGGGCAGCCTCGGGCCGGCGGGCGCTCACGCTCGTGCCCGATCACCACATCTGCCTGGTCGCGGCGTCCTCGATCGTGCCGTCGGTGCCGGACGCGGTCGCCGCGCTCGGTCCCGACGCCCCGATCACGCTCGTCTCCGGGCCGAGCGCGACGTCCGACATCGAGCTCGATCGCGTCGAGGGCGTGCACGGGCCACGTGTGCTGGACGTGATCGTCTTCGCGTGACCCCGTTGACAGGCAAGTAGCCACTTGCCTATGCTGGGTGCATCACGGACGTCTTCCACGCCCTCTCCGCCCCGGCGCGGCGAGCGATCCTCGACGCGCTGTCCGATCGCGACGGCCAGACGCTCTTCGAGATCTGCGCGCGGCTGAGCGCGAAGGGCCTGGGCATGTCGCGCCAGGCGGTCTCCCAGCACCTCGAGGTGCTCGAGCAGGCCGGGCTGGTCAACACGCGCAGGGACGGCCGGTACAAGTTCCACCACCTCGACACGGCGCCCCTGGACGAGATCGTCCGGCGCTGGAAGGAGCCCCGGCAGTGAGGATCACCCTGATGAGCGTCCTGGTCGACGACCAGAAGAAGGCGCTCGCGTTCTACACCGACGTGCTCGGCTTCGAGAAGCGCACCGAGATCCCGATGGGCGAGCACGCGTGGCTCACGGTCGGATCGCCCGAGCAGCCGGGCGGCACGGAGATCTCGCTCGAGCCCGACGCGCACCCGGCCGCCGGCCCGTTCAAGGCGGCGCTGGTCGAGGACGGCATCCCGTTCACGTCCTTCGAGGTCGACGACGTGCACGCCGAGCACGAACGGCTGTCCGCGCTCGGCGTCACGTTCACGCAGGCCCCGACGAACATGGGTCCGGTCACCACCGCGGTGCTGGACGACACCTGCGGGAACCTGATCCAGCTCCACTCCCCCAACTAGGAGCTGATCGCCCGCCAGCGGCGGATGGCGGTGTCGCAGGTCTCGGCCGGGCCGCCGTCGCCGTTCGCGACCAGCCGGAAGATGCCGGCGGCGCGGTCGGCCTCGAGCCGGCCACCGATCGCCACCCACCGCTCGTACTCGCCCGTGCCGAACGGATCGAACGTGCCGGCGGCCTCCAGCCCCTCGGTGCCGAACGTGTCGTCGTCGGGGCTCAGCCCGAGGTCGTCGGTGTGGATGCCCTGCACGAAGCCCTCGGGGTCGCAGTCGGTGCCGAAGCCCGACAGCCACTCGACGCCGGTCCCGTCGTCGTGGCGACGCACGATCACCGGCTCGTCGTCGTCCGTGGCGCCGATGTACAGCGTGCCGGGGTCGCGCTCGGCGCGCAGCGTGCCGTCGAAGCGGCAGCGGTCGGACGGGTCCAGGCGCTCCGTGCGCAGCAGCGAGACCTTCACGCGGGCGGAGTCCTCGCGCACGTCGGACACGACGATCCTCCCTGTGTACTCGGCGTAGTCGCGGCGATTGCCGAACCGACCGACGAGCTTCCCGTGCAGCGATCCGCGCTTGACGACGAGCCGGTTGCGTCCGCGCGTGCTCGGGCTGAGCGCCCCGCGGGCGGCCTTCACGTCGGCGACCCAGCCGTACGTGCGGTCGTCGTCGCACGCCATCTGGACGCGCAGCGTGAGCGAGCGGAGCTCGCGTCCGTCGTCGCTGGTCTGGACGACCGCGAGGTCCTCGTAGGGCTCGAACGCGCCGTAGCCGCGGTTCGCGTGTGCGGCCGACGGCGCGAGGAGCGTCAGCCCGAGGAGGAGGGTGAGCGTGGGGAGGCGTCTCATCACGCCACCCTCCTCCCTGCGCTGCCGCCCGACAATCGGGCGGCAGCCCTGGAGTTACGGCGTCGTCGTGCTCAACGTGAACGTCAGGGTCTTGCTGTACGTCCCGGTCCGCAGCGGGGCGGTGCGCCCGATGTGCTGCTTGAACGTGATCGTCACGTCGTCGTTCGCGACCGGCGCCGTCCACGTGGACGTCGAGAGCAGGACCTGCAGCGGCTCGGGCAGCGAGAACGCCCCGTTGGCCAGGTGGCCGGGGTCGCCCACGGACAGCGTGGCGTCGCCGGCCGTCGAGATGACCTTGGCCGTCGTGGACGCGGTGTAGTCGTCCTCGACGCCGGGCACGAACGGCGCGAACCGCGCCGGCGTGCCGAGCACGAGGCTCAGCGTCGCCGGGACCGTTCCGCCGACGGTGCCGTTCTCGCCGATCTGCACCGTGGCCGAGCGGTAGCTGTCCGCCGTCGCCGGGTTGTTCGGGTCATAGCCCGCCGGCTCGACGTTGCCCGCCGCGTCGACCGAGAACCACTTGAAAGTCGTGGTCTTGTCGATCCACAGCTCCTCCCCGCCCTCGCGGAACTCGGTCTGCTTGTAGCGCGGCGACTGCAGGGTCGGGCGGCTGCCGTCCGTCGTGTAGTAGACGGTCGCCGGCTCGCTCGTCTCGAACCGCATGCCCGTGGGTGAGTCGAACTGGCGGCCGCCGGGCGTCAGCGTGGACGTCGCGGGCGCCTTGTCGCGGCCGAAGTCAGCGGCGATCCGGAACATCTCGATGATGCCGTTCGCGTACTCGAGCGTCTCGCCGTGGCCGCTGATCAGGTTCTCCGAACCGACCCAGTCGGGCTGGAACGAGCCGTCCTGGAACTGGCCGGTCTCGGTGTTGTAGACCGACCCGCCGACCTCCCAGCCGAACGCGAAGATGCCGTAGTTGAAGTACATGTCCTCGCGCACGTTGCCCGCGGACGAGTACAGGACGTCGGACGAGCCGCCGACGTTCTCCGGCGTGACGACCGTCTGGCGTCGCGTGGCCCGCACCTGCGACAGGATCCGGCTGGCCGACTGCCAGTAGAACGACTCGTGCCCGAGCGGCGGCCGCGGCGTGGTGATCCGCCCGTCGGCGATGTACGCGCCCGGCTGCCAGAACAGCTGGCCGCCATTGGAGTGCACGGACATCATGAACTTGATGTTGCGGAAGTTCTCCGCGAGCCAGATCGAGTTCTTGCTCTCGGGCTCCGACAGCTCGGCCGGGCCCTGATAGGTGCCGCTCGTGCAGCTCGACGACGCGCCGTCGTAGCCGTCGAAGCCCGAGCCGACGCGGTAGTTGCGGTTCAGGTCGACGCCCCACGAGTTGCGGTTGCCCGGATCGGCCGTCGCGTCCGGGCAGTGGTTGGTCATGTTCTTACGCTGGGACGCGAAGTTGTAGAACGAGTAGTTCGCGCCGTCCGGGTTGTTGACCGGGATCAGGAACACGTCGACGTTGTCGAGGATGTCCTTGATCGCGGCGTTGGTCTTGTAGTTGTGCACGAGCCGCTCGGCGGTCTCGAGCGTGATCGTCATCGGCACCCACTCACGTGCGTGGTCGGACGCCTGGATCAGCACGCCCGGCTTGCTGCCGTCGCGGTGCTTGCCGATCCGCAGTGCCCGGATCGTGTACGGGCCGCGCGGGACCTCGCCCGCGGGTGCGCCCGTGCGCTTCTGGTCGAGGAAGTCGGTGAGGACGATCGGCGCCGTCGTGGCCGGCACGACGCCCGCGCCCGTGCTCGTCCGGTACGGGTGCGCGCGGTCGATCAGGCCCTGGGATCCGGCCTCGATCGCCTCGGCGACCTGCGCGGCCGTGCTGGCGAGCGCACCCTCGGCGTTCTTGGCCAGGTTGACCTTCACGGCCTTGCCGCTGACCTCCACCGAGAGCGGGAGGTTCGCGCCCGGCCGGTCGACCATCTCGACCGTGATGCCGTTGCCGCCCTCATGGCCCCAGGCGGCCGAGCTCACGACCACGGCGGAGCTCGCCGCGGTGCCCGTGGTCGAGCCGATCGTCGCCTGCGCCTTGCGCTGGTAGCCGTTCGTCTTGTTCGGCAACGGCACGACCTCGGCGATGTCCGGGTACTGCTCCGCGATCTCGTCGAAGCGGCCGTAGAGCTGCTGCGGCGTCTTGTAGCCGTCCACGAAGTCGTACTTGAACTCCGGGTCCGCGGTGAGCGGCGTCACGTCCGACAACCAGTCCGAGACCTTGCCGACCGCCACGCCGCCCGTGCTCGACGTCACGCGGATCTGGTCCGGCCGCGAGCTCACCTTGAACTGGTTGCGGTGGAACATGTAGACGCCCGAGTCGACGAAGCGGCTCATCGCCCGTGGCGCGACGAAGGCGGTGCCCGCCCCGGTGTCGTTCTCGAGCGTCATCGTCACCAGCGGCGTCGTCTGCGCGCCCTGCGTCGTGCGCGCCTCGACGTAGAGGAACCCCTGCCCCTTCGTCGTGAAGTAGTCGGCGCGGACGATCCGCACCGTCGGCGCCGCCGGCCGCAGCAGCGTGTCGGCCGCGGCGATCTGCGCCTTCGCGAAGCCCCACTGGAACTCCTCGCCCGGAGCGAGGATCTCGCCGCCGAGCGCGACCAGCTCGAGCTCCTGCTCCTTCGTCAGGTGCATCTTGGCCTCGATGCCGTCCGGCACCCGCTCGAGCCCGTGGTCGAGGTCGAACCCGCGGTTCTGGGCCTCCGCCAGCATCGCGGCGCCCTTGAGCTTCACCCGCACCGTCCCGTCTTCGGTGCCGCTGGCGAACGCCGGAGCGCTCCCGCCCAACACGCCCGCCGACAACGCGGCAAGCACCAGCAAACGGCTGCGCGTACGCGCCATTCCTGCCCCCCATCCCCGATTAGCCCCCAATTGGTCGAGCCCGCCCCCCTCCGAACGTCTAGGGCCCGACGAGCCGGATCATATGTCCGGCTCTCATCAAAGGTCAATAATCGGTTACCGCGCGAACATGCCGCGCGGACCGATCGGGCTATACGACGAGGCCGTGGCGCACGGTGTTCTCGCTCACTGCGCGGGCCTCGACGAACTGCAGCAGGTAGTCCGGGCCGCCCGCCTTGGGGCCGGTGCCGGAGAGGCGCCCGCCGCCGAACGGCTGGCGGCCGACCATCGCGCCGGTGATCTCACGGTTGACGTAGAGGTTGCCGACCGGCGTGCGCTCGGTGACGTACTCGATCGTGCGCGGGGAGCGGCTGAAGAGGCCGCCGGTGAGGGCGAACGCGGACTGGTCGACGAGCTCGCAGGCGTGCTCGACGCTCTCGACCGTCTCCAGCGACAGGACCGGGCCGAAGATCTCCTCCTGGATGACCTTGTGGTCGGTCGGCAGGCCCTGGAACAGCGTCGGGGCGACGTAGAAGCCGTCGTCGCGCGAGTCGCCCTGGGCGAGTGGCTTCGCGCTGTCGATGTAGCCCTGGATGCGCTGCTGGGCGGCGATGTCGATCACCGGCGGGACGTCGGTGGCGAAGTCCGCGGCGGGGCCGACGCGGAGCGTGCTGATCGCGCCCGCGAGGCGCTCGGCCAGCTCGTCGGCGACGGCCTTGTGGATCAGCGCGCGCGAGGCCGCCGAGCACTTCTGGCCGCCGAACGCGAACGCCGACTTCAGCAGCCCGGGGACGACGTCGTCGAGATCGGCGTCGGAGTCGACGATGACGGCGTTCTTGCCGCCCATCTCGGCGATGACCTTCTTGATGTGCCGCTGGCCGGGGACGAACGTGTTGGCCGTCTGCAGGATGTTCAGGCCCGCGGCGCAGGAGCCGGTGAAGACGATCGTGTGGATGCGCGGGTCGGCGACGAGCGCCTTGCCGGGCTCGTCACCGCCCGGAAGGAAGCTGAGCGCCTCGAGCGGGACGCCGCCGGCGTGCAGCGCGTCGACGACGGCCTTCGCGCACGCGGGCGCCTGCTCGGCCGGCTTGAGGATCACCGCGTTGCCGGTCGCGAGCGCGGCGGAGACCATCCCGGCGGCGATCGCCAGCGGGAAGTTCCACGGCGCGATCACGCCGGTGATGCCGCGGGCGACGTAGCGCATCGCGTTGCGCTCGCCCGGCATCTGGATCAGGGGACGGCCGCCGTCGAGCGCGAGCGCGCCCTGGGCGTAGTACTCGAGGAAGTCGATCGCCTCGGCCACGTCGCCGTCGGCCTCGGCCCAGGGCTTGCCGGCCTCGCGGACGGCGAGCGCGGCGAGCTCGAAGCGGCGGCTGCGCAGGATGCCGGCGGCGCGCGACAGGGCGGCGGCGCGCTCACTCGCCGGGCGCTGGGACCACGTGCGCTGCCCACGCTCGGCGGCCGTGATGGCGTCGGCGACGTGCTGGGCGGTCGCGGCGTGCGCGTTCGCGACCACCGTGGCGGGGGCGCTCGGGTCCACGGACGCGAACACCTGGCCGTGCACGACGTCCTCGCCGATCAACATCGGCACGTCGAGCGGGAGCTTGGCGTCGAGGGCGCTCAGCGCGGCGAGGGCCTCGTCGCGGACGGTGCCGCGGCGCAGCTCGAGGAGGGGCTCGTTGCGGAAGGTGTTCATCACGGGGCCTCGAGGAGCTCGGCGGTGTCGGTGCCGCTGGCGTGGGCGGCGAGGAAGGAGTCGTTGGCGGTGTTCTCGAGCAGGCGGCGCACGAGGTAGGCCATGCCCGCGACGAGGTCGCCGACCGGGCAGTACGCGCGCACCTGGCGGCCGGTCGCGGCGATCGCGGCCTGCGTGTCGTCGCCGAGGCCGCGGAGGATCTGGAACTCGAGGTCGTCGTTGCCGACGCCGCGCGCGTCCGCGTACGCCGCCGCGTGCGAGATCGACCGCAGGTTGTGGCTGGCGATCGCGACCTTGACCGTCGGCGTGGCGTCGATCAGGCGCCGGCTGAGCGCCTCGAAGTTGCGGTCGCACTCGCGGCGGTCGGTGAACACCGGCGGCGCCCAGCCGTTCTGCGCGGCCTGGACCACTTCATGGTCCCAGTACGCGCCTTTGACCAGGCGGATCACGAACGGGTGCGTGCGGGGCGTGCGCTCGGCCCACGCGAGCAGCTCGTCGAGGTGCTCGGGCGAGTCGACGAGGTAGGCCTGGAGCACGATGCCCGCGCTCGGGCCGTCGGCGAACTCCGGCTGGGAGAGCAGGTCGAGCGTGAGCGCGGTGATCGCCTCGCGCGTGTCGAACGACTCCATGTCGACGTGCAGGTGCGCGCCGACCTCCTTGGCCACGCGCAGCAGGTGCTCGAGCCGCGGGCGCGCGCCCTCGATGCCGCGCTCGGGCGCGGTCGGGCGCAGCAGCGGCGTGAGCGCGGAGACCTTGACCGAGAGGTTCACCTGGCCGGGCTTGGTGGCGGCGCCGGCCAGCGCGCGGAGGGTCTCCTCGCAGCGCCGCATGTAGACGTCGGCCTCGGTCTCGGAGACGGTCGCCTCGCCGAGCAGGTCGACGGTCGTCTCGACCCCGCCCCGCCACAGCTTCGTGATCTCGGGGAGCGCGTCCTTGGCGTCCTCCCCCACGATGAACTGCTGCGCCATCCGCTTGACGCCAGCACCGGCCACCGCCGCGAGCGGACGGCGGGCGAGCGGGCGGCCGGTGATGCCGGTCGCGCGCTGGGCGGTCTTGGACTCGGCGTCCGCGAGGAACTCGTGCAGGTGGCGGATGAGGTCGGCGGGCGTCGCGCACGCGGGGCGCACGTCGACGAAGCGGAACAGCGCCGCGCGCAGCGCCGGGTCCTTCATCAGCAGCTCGGTCATGCGCTGCTCGACCCGAGCGGTCGAGACGAGCCGCGGGCGCGGCATCCGCGCGGCGAGATCGGTCCCGATCTCCTTGATGGGGCGCTCCAGGTCCAGCGGGCGCTCTTGGGTCGTTGCGGCCATACCGGGAATCGTCGCCTTCTCGCCCATGCGCATTGGGTACCCGCCGTCGCGTCTTCACCGAGCAACACGCGACAGCTGTCGCGCGTCGGGGTCTGACCCCTTCACGCGACAGCTGTCGCTGAAGAGGGACAGTCCCTCTTCAGGAACGCGCTTCGTAGAGGCGGAGCAGGCGAAGGCCGAGGTGCGCGGTGAGGAGGTCGTCGCCGCGGGAGAAGTCGAGGCCGGTGGCCTCCTCGATGCGCTGGATGCGCCGGTAGAGCGACGCGCGGTGCAGGTGGAGCGCCTTGGCCGCCGCCGCGACGTCCCCGCCGGTGTCGAGGAAGGCGGTGAGCGCCTCGAACAGCTGGTCGGCGCGACGATGGGTCGTGAGGCCGAGCAGCGGCGAGACCGGCAGCGGCCGCCCCGCCGAGGTCCACAGGTCCGCGACGATGCCCCAGCTGCCGAG
Source organism: Solirubrobacter pauli (assembly GCF_003633755.1). Lineage (GTDB taxonomy): Bacteria > Actinomycetota > Thermoleophilia > Solirubrobacterales > Solirubrobacteraceae > Solirubrobacter > Solirubrobacter pauli. Next base: position 1,328,721 of record NZ_RBIL01000002.1, on the reverse strand, counting down.
CCGTCCCCACGCCGCGACCGGCCCGAGCGCGGGCTCGGCACGGGCGCACAACGCCGCGATCTCGGCGTGGCGAAGCGCTTCCGTGAGACCGGACAGCGCGGTGAACGTGCAGAGGCCGCCGGTGGCGCCGGCGGTCGCGAGCTCGTCGGCGAGCGTCGCCGTGGGGTCGCGGGCGAGGATCACCACGCGGTCCTCGTCGGCGAGCCAGGCGTAGTCGGCCGCGCCGCGGCGGCGCCGCAGGCGCTCGGGGACCTCGTCACCGCCGCGGGAGACGGCCACGGCGAACGAGCCGGTCGGCGGCCAGCGCAGGGTCGCGGCCAGGTCGGCGGCCACGTCCTCGCCGGCCAGGGCGCGGCCGAGCAGCGCGTTGATGCGGCCGCGACGCTCGTCGATCTCGCGCAGGCGGCCCCACAGGTTGTCGGCCACCTGGGCGCCGCCGCGGGTGATCGCGGCGCGGTCGTCGTCGGTCAGCTCGCGCTCGCCGACGATCACCCAGAGGAAGCCGAGGAGGACGTCGCCGTGGCGGATCGGCAGCACCGCGCGCTGGGTCATCCCGAGCGCCGGGTTCTCCGGCAGGTCGACGAGCTCGCGCGCCCGCTGGAGGCCGAGCCCCTCGAGCCAGGCGGCGACCTCGGGCGCGGTCTCGCGGGTCAGGATCGAGCTGCGGCGGACGGGATCGGTCTCGTCGGGCTGCGCGCTGTGGGCGAGCAGCCGCCAGCGGCGGTCCTCGACCGAGATCGGTCGCAGCAGCTCCGCTTCGAGATCGTCGACGATGTCCTGCAGGTCCGCGATGCGGGGGAAGCCTACGACCGCCGCGCGAGCAGCTCGATCTTCTCGGCGGCGACGGCGGTCATCGCGTCGATCGCGAGCTGCTGGAGCTTGCGCACGTCGTCGCCGACGTCGGCGGTCAGCGCGCCGATGTGCGCGCGCCGCAGCTCGGCGTTCACGTTGACCTTCACGACGCCGCGCTCGACCGCGCCCAGCAGGTCCTCGTCGGGCAGGCCGGACGCTCCGTGCAGCACGAGCGGGACCGGCGTCGCCGCCGCGATCTTCGCCAGGTGGTCCAGATCGAGGCGGACGGGCCGCGGCGTGAAGCCGTGCACGTTGCCGATCGCCACGGCGAGCGCGTCGACGCCCGTGCGCTCGACGAACTCGGCCGCCTGCGCGGGATCGGTCATCGCGCCGTCCTCGTGGTCGGTGTCGCTGGAAACGTCCTCGTCGCCGGCGAGCGCGCCCAGCTCGGCCTCCACCCACACGCCCGCTTCGTGCGCCCGCTCCACGACCCGCCGCGTGACCGCGACGTTGGCCTCGAAGTCCTCGTGCGAGCCGTCGATCATGACCGAGCTGTAGCCGAGCTCGATGCACGCCTCGATCTCCTCGACGCTGCGGCAGTGGTCGAGGTGGACGCCGACCGGGACCGATGCGGCGCGGGCCGACGCGAGCGCCGCGGCGGCGAGCGGCTCGCGGCCGACGGCGCCGAACGAGCTCGCACCCGCCTGCAGGATCACGGGGCGGCCGAGCCGCTCGGCCGCGAGCACGATCGCGCGGGTGGACTCCAGCGTGTACGTCGTGATCGCCGCCACGGCCGCGCCGTCGCGCGCCAGCAGCGCTGTCCCCGTCGCCAGCATCTAGCTCCGCACCCGCTCCACGATCTCGGCCAAGGTCCCTTCGTCTCCCACGTTGCCGGCGAACACCACGTACGGCATGCCGAGCGCGTCCGGGTCCGCGTCGATCGGCTGCAAGACGGAGATCATGCCGGGCAGCAGCTGGCCGAGGACCTCAGCGCGGCGCAGGCCGAGCCCGTGCACGGCGACGTCGTGCGAGGTGATGCCGCCCTTGGCGATCAGCCAGCCCGGCCGGGCACGCAACGCGCGGCGCACGACCGCCGTCACCGCCTCCGACACGCGGCGCGAGAAGGACAGGTCGCCGTCGACGCGCTCGCGGCTCGTGTAGAGCAGGACGTCGCCGGTGCGCAGCGCGTCCGCCACCTGCTCCCCCACGCCGGCCGGGTCGAGGTCGGTGACGTCCAGCTCGACCTCGATCAGCCCACAGCGCTCCTGCGCGGCCGCGACCTGGCGGCTGGTGAGCCCGACGTGCGACCCGACGACCACGAGCCCGTGGCCTTCCCGGCGCGGGATCCCGGCCAGCGGCGGGCGCTCCTCCAGCCCCGCCAGCGCACGCGGGAACGACGGCCCGGTGCGGTACAGGAACGTGCGGCCGCTGGCGCGCACGCCGTGCACGACCGCGTCGAGGTCCGCGTAGGACTCGGCGTTGACCACGATCCACTGGCCGTCGCGCGCTTCGGGCAGGCGGTCGGCGTCGAAGCTCCACGCCTCGCCGCCGCCCTTCTCGGCGACGAAGTCGACGAGGTTGGACGCGCTGAAGCCGAACGTCGTGTCCTGCGCGAACTCCGTCTCGCCGACCGGCGTATCGCCCGCGTAGTGCACGTCGCCGCGCGTGAAGCGGCCCGCCTCGAAGAACGCGGGGATCAGCAGCACGCCGTCGTAGCCGTCCCCGAGCACGTCGCGCCGCGCCCGGTCGATCGCCTCGACCTCCGCGACCACGTGCCCGCGCAGGGTGGAGTCGCTGCGGCTGATCAGCTCGACCGCCGGGTCGTGCTCGAACAGGCGGCGGGCCAGATCGTACGTCCGCTCGACCGCCTCGGGCTCCGGGAGCGACCGCGTGTTGGTCAGGTAGAAGGTCAACGGCGCGTCGGCGAGCTCGTCGAGCGCGGTGACGATCATCGCGCCGTGGACGGTCTGCGAGCCGGTCGGGTCGTCGTCGAGGACCGCGATCACGGCCTGCAACCTACCCGGGCGCGACGCCGTGCGCGCCACGGCTTTAGCCATCCGGCCACAGGCCGGACACGCGCCGAGTCCGTGCGGGGGCCGCCGATCGCGGCCGACAACCAGGATGTGCGCCTCGCTCTCAGCCTCGTCCTCGCCGTTCTCGTGCTTCCCGCCACGGCCCGGGCCGACGACGCGATCATCGTCAAGCGCGTCGACGGGCTGACGGCCGGCGAGCGCGCGGCCGTCCGCAGCGACGCGGACGTCCGCCTCGTCGAGACGTCCCCGCTGGCGGACACGGAGGTCGTCGCCCCGCGTGACGGCGACGTCGAGGCGGCACTCGCCGCGCTCGAGGCCGACCCGGACGTCGTCTACGCCGAGCCGGACCTCCCCGCCTCCCCCGCGACCAACGACACGCACTGGGGCCTCCTGTGGGGCCTGCCGCGGATCAGCGTCGCCGACGCGTGGACGCGGACCACCGGCGCCGGCGCGACCGTCGCGGTCGTCGACTCGGGGGTCGACACGACGCACCCGGACCTGGCCGGGCAGTTCACCGGCAACCCGGGCGAGCGCGGCAACGGGCGCGAGACCAACGGCGTCGACGACGACGGCAACGGCTTCGTCGACGACTGGCAGGGCTGGGACTTCGTCAACAACGACAACACGGTCGAGACGCAGGCGCACACGCACGGCTCGCACGTCGCCGGCACGATCGCGGCGCTGGCCGACAACGGGGTCGGCATCGCGGGCGTCGCCCCCGGCGCGCGCATCCTGCCGGTGAAGGTGTTCGGCGCGCCGGGCACGCAGGCGTCCGCGAGCCGGATCGCGGCGGCGTTCGACTACGCCGGGAACGTGGGCGCGAAGGTCGTCAACGCGTCGCTCGGCGGGCTCGGCTACTCGGTGACGGTCGAGAGCGTGATCGCGGCCCACCCGGGCACGCTGTACGTGATCGCCGCCGGCAACGACGGCGCGAACGCCGAGAGCTACTACCCCTGCAACGCGGCCGCCGCCAACGTCGTGTGCGTCGGCGCGAGCGACGAGGACGACCTCGCCGCGAGCTTCTCCAACACCAGCGCGACCGCCGTCGACCTGTTCGCTCCGGGCGTCGACATCGCCTCGACGGTCCCCGGCGGCTACGTCTACATGGACGGCACGTCGATGGCGACCCCGCACGTCGCGGGCGCCGCCGCCCTGCTGCTCGGCGTGCGCCCGGCGGCGACGACCGCGGCGCTGAAGACGGCGCTGCTCAGCTCGGTCGACGTGCGCGCGCCGCTCGCCGGGCTGTCGGTGACCGGTGGCCGCCTGGACGCCGCGGCCGCGACCGACGCCGTCGGCGCGCCCACGCCCACGCCCACGCCGACGCCGGAGCCGCCCGCTCCGACGCCCACCCCCACGCCGGAGCCGCCCGCGCCGCCGCCGCCCCCGGCCCCGCCGGCGCCCGCGCCGACCGCCACGCCGATCCCGGCGCCGGTCGTCTCCAACCTCTCGGTCACCGGCACCGTCACGGCCCGCAAGGGCGCGAAGGTCACGTTCGCCGTGTCGGGCGCCACCAAGGTGTCGCTGGCCGTGCACCGCGCGTGCGGCGCGAAGGCCTGCGCGAGCGCGGTGAGCCGCTGGTCGGCGTCGGCGAAGGCCGGGTCGCGCACCTTCACCCTCGGGCGCCGCGTGAACGGCCGCACGCTCAAGCCCGGGAAGTACACCTTGACCGTCGCGACGAGCATGGGCTCGCGGACGGTCACGTTCCGCGTGCGGTGAGGCGGGTCGTCGTCGCGGCTGGCGCGGTCCCCGTGGCGGTTGCGGTCTGTGCGCGGCATCGTGCTCCTATAGACGACCGGCGCGACCGGAACTCATCGGTGGCGCCGCTACCGTGGGGCGAGGTTTGCGGTCGCTCCTCAATCGCCGGCTGGGTCTGCTCGGCACCGTCATCTTCCTCGCGGTCGCGATCGCGGTGATCGTCGTGGTGGCGCAGTTCCTGCCGTCCAAGGGCGATGAGAGCGAGCGCACCGCCGCGACGCCCACGGCCACCGCCGAGGCCACGCCCTGCCAGGAGCTGGACCCGCCGTACGGCACGCCGCCGCAGGACTTCGACTACGTGCCCGTCGCCGAGGACAAGCGCGCGCAGACGGTCAAGGCGCTTCGCCTGGACGAGGCCGAGGGCAAGGTCGACGTGCGTGACGTCCAGCAGTCGAGCAGCAAGCTCAACCTGGGCAGCCTCGTCGGCGTGCCGAGCAAGGACCCGATCGACTACGCGTCACGGCTGATCGCGAGCTCGCAGGCCACCGGCTCCGAGGTCCAGCGCGCGGGCCGCTACGCGTTGATCCCGCTGCAGAGCGGCAAGCAGATCGCGGTCGGCGTCAAGGGCTGCCGGACGGTGATGATCACCGCCGCCGACCCGGAGGCCGTGAAGTTCCTGGCCTCCGCGGTCTTCAGCGACTAGCGGCGCGCCGCCACCCAGGCGTCCAGCTCGCCCCACCAGCCGAACAGCCAGTCGATCCGCGCGTCGGTGCCCGCCGGGATCTCCTCGGCGGGCACGAGCCACAGCTCGACCTCGATCCGCTTGCGGTCCGGCAGCGTCCGCCACGTGTCGCGGAAGCCGTCCGGGAAGCCGGAGTGGGCGAAGAAGACCACGTCGGCGTCCGGAGCGCCCTCGAGCGCCGCGAGCGCGCCGCCCGGCCGCGGCGCGCCGAGGTGGCCCATGCGCGAGGCGCGCTCGGCCTCGCGGTGGTGGCCGCGGTGCAGCAGCCGCTCGATCGCCCGCTTGCGGCGCTCGGCGGTGACGTTGCCGCCCTCGGGGAAGATCAGCACCGCGTCCTCCGGGCCGAGGCCGTGGCTCATGACCTTGATCTCGCGCTCGATGTCGCCGCCGCGCGGGTCGACGAACCGGTTCGGCAGGCGGCGGCCGATCACGTCGATCAGCGGGTCCAGCGCGAGCAGCTGGTGCATGACGATCCGCGGCCGCCGGCGGTGGCGCCGGAGCAGATGGTCGAGCACGAGCAGCGAGTCGCCCTCACCGGAGTGGATCGACAGCACGACGAGCGGCCGCGTGCGCGCGGCCAGCGCCGCCTCCGCGGCGGCCGACCCGTGCATGGTGATGCCGACCCGCGCGACCCGCAGCGCCGCGCGCGCGATCGCGCCGACGAACCAGCGCATGACGGCGTAGTGCGGCCCCTGCGCCCCGCCGCGCCCGGACGCCCACAGCAGCGCACACGCGGCGACCGCCGAGACGTGCCCGACCGCGTACGTGAGCACGAGCGCCAGCAGCCGCAACGGCCGGCGCCCGCCGAACAGCGGCGACAGCAGGGCCGCGATCGCGGTGAGCAGCGGCGCCGCGGCGATCAGCGCGAGCTCGAGCGCGAGCACGACGGGCGCGACGGTGACGCGCCGCACGCGCGGGGACGGGACGCGCATCAGGCCGCGGCGCGCGTCACAGGCCGCGCTCTCGCAGGTACTCGGCGGACGCCGCGTGGGCACGGGCGATGCTCTCGGTCACGTCGAGGCCGCCCCGGTAGCGCAGCGCCGAGAGGTCGTTGTACTTCGGGGGCTCGACCTGGCCGGTGGGCATGACGTGGACCTCGACGGTGTCCGGGAGCGCGGCGAGGTCGCCGACGAAGCGGTGCCGGCGGGCGATCTCGAAGGCCACGAGCGCGACCTCCCAGGGACGGCGGGGTGGTTGCAGCGGACGGTCGACGCGGCCGACGTGCATGACGAAGATGCGGTCGGCGCCCAGGGAGACGGCGCGGCCGACGGGGATCGAGTTGACGATGCCGCCGTCGATGAAGTGCTCGCCGCCGACCTCGACGGGCGGCAGCAGGCCGGGCACGGCGGCCGAGGCGAGCACCGCGTCCACGAGCGAGCCGGAGGTGAACCAGTGCTCGGCCGCCTGCTCGATGCTGGCCGCCACGCACTGGAAGGTCACCGGCAGCTGCTCGATCAGCGGCAGCTCGAGGGCCTCGTCGAGGATCGCGCGCAGGGCGGTGTTGTCGTGCAGGTGCGTGCCCGTCCGCGCCAGCGTGGCCAGGCGGTTGAAGAGCGAGCCCGCGAACACGTCCGAGCTCTCGAGCGTCCCCCACAGCTCGCCGAGGCGGACGGCCTGCTCGACCGTGGGCGAGGTGGCGATCGCAGCGCCGTTGATCGCGCCGACCGACGTGCCGACGACCATGTCCGGAGCGATGCCCCGCTCGACGAGCGCGCGCAGCATCCCGGCCTCGTGCGCGCCGAGCTGACCACCGCCGCCGAGCACGAACGCCGTCGTCATGGACGACGAACCTAGCTCATGGCGAAGGCCGCCGACGCCACGATCTCGCACAGGCGCTCACGGCGCACGCAGCTCGCGAGCGAGAACGAGTCCGCCAGGGCGTCCAGCGCGGCGTCGTCGAGCCCCGCGAAGTAGGCCGCGTACTCGCCCACCATCGCCTGCGCGAACAGCAGGTGCCGCACGAGGTCGTCGGTCGTCGAGCGTGCGTCCCACGGGTACGGCTCCCAGCTCGGGAACTCGCGCGCGATCAAGGCGTGCAGCGGCTCCATCACCTCCGCCTGCTCGCGATCCGTCGAGCCCCAGGAGTCCACCCCCAGCCGGGCCTTCTTCCCCAGGAACTCGCCGAACAGACGCATGTACAGCGACGACGGCGGCGTGTGCACCAGGCCCTGCAGGCCGACGTCCTTGTACGTCCACAGCGACCAGCCCGCGCCGCGGGACGCGTACAGCTCCAGCTGGTCCTCCAGCAGCGCGTATCGCGGCTCGTCCGACTCCGGCACCCCGGTGTAGACCGGGCCGAACTCGCCGACCCAGATCGGCGTCCCGGTCTCCCGCTGGTAGCGCGTGCGCTTGAGGAACGTCGCCTCGAGCCGCGACGCGTCGCCGTCGTAGGGCCCGCCGAAGGCCATGCCGTCGCGGGCGTAGTCGTGGCACGCGTAGACCGCGTTCTCCACCGGCTCGCCGAAGCTCGAGAAGTCCGTCGAGTACGTGTTGCCGTCCAGGAAGACGATGTGGTCGGGATCGACCTCGCGCACCGCGGCGACGGTGCGCGCGTGCCACGGCCCGACCAGGAGCCCGGAGGGATCGGCCGGCTCGTTGAGCAGGTTGTAGCCCGCCACCCAGCGGTTCCCGGCGAACCGTCCGGCGAGCTCCACCCACAGCGCGGTCGCCCGATCCATGAAGTGCGGGTGCTTCCAGAACGCCGCGATGTGCGTCGCGTTGTCCGAGTGCCAGTGCTGGTTCTGGCTGCCCGGCACCGCGTGAAGGTCGATCACCGAGTAGATGCCGTGCGCCCCCAGCACGTCGACCGCGGCCGCAAGTCGTTCGAAACCTCTCGAAAGCCACTTGAACGGCTCCGCGTCACTTTCGAAGTGACGTTGATTGATCGGCAACCGCACGCAGTTGACGCCGAGCCCCGCCAGCAGCTCGGCGTCCTCGGCCGTGAAGAACCGGTCCAGCAGGCGCTCGAAGAAGGCGTCGGCGCGCGCTTCGCCGAGCACCGCCCCCACCGCGTCCCGCATCGCGCTCTCGTTCGCCGGATAGCCGGTGATGAAGTTCTCCATGTTCATCCAGCCGCCCAGCCCGACGCCGCGCAGGACCACACGCGCGCCGGCCTCGTCCACGATCGCGTTACCGACAACGCGCAGACCCTGAAAGTTTCGCGCCATTCTCGAAACATATCTGATACGTTGCGGCGATGGCACAGCGCGTCACGATCGCCCGCATCGCTGACGCCGCGGGCGTCTCGGTACCGACCGTCTCGAAAGTCGTCAACGGCCGCGCCGACGTGGCTCCGGAGACCCGGGAGCGGGTCGAGCGGATGCTGCGCGAGCACGGCTACCGGCGGCCGGCCGCGCCCGCCAACGCCTCGCTCCTCGACGTCGTGTTCAACGAGCTCGAGAGCCCATGGGCGATGGAGATCATCAAGGGCGTCGAAGAGGTCGCGCGCGAGAACGACCTCGGCGTCGTCCTGTCCGCGCAGGAGGGTCCGGGAGCGATCGGGCGCTCGTGGGTGGACGCGGTCGCGAGCCGGCGCAGCGCGGGGCTCATCCTCGTGGTCTCCGAGCTCACCCCGGAGCAGATCGGGCGGCTGACCGCCCGCAGCATCCCGTTCGTGGTCGTCGACCCCGCCGGGGAGCCGGCGTCCGGCGTCCCGTCCGTGGGCGCGACCAACTGGAACGGCGGCCTGTCGGCCACCCGGCACCTGCTCGAGCTCGGGCACACGCGGATCGGCATGATCGGCGGTCCACCGTCGATGCTGTGCAGCCGCGCCCGGGTGGACGGCTACCGGGCGGCGCTGGAGACGGCCGGGCTGACCGTCGACCCGGACCTGGTCCGCTGGGGCACGTTCCACCTCGAGGCCGGCTTCGAGCAGGGCACCGCGCTGCTGGACCTCGACGACCCGCCGACGGCGATCTTCGCCGGCTCCGACCTCCAGGCGTTCGGCGTCTACGAGGCCGCTCGGGTCAAGGGGATCACCATCCCCCAGGACCTCAGCGTCGTCGGGTTCGACGACCTGCCGATGGCCCGCTGGGTGGGGCCGCCCCTGACCACGATCCGCCAGCCGCTGACGGAGATGGCCGCCACAGCGGCTCGCCTCGTCCTCGGCCAGGCCGAGGACCGTCGCGTCGAGCTCGCGACGACGCTCGTGGTGCGCCAGAGCACCCGGGACAGCAGATGACAGGAGGAGAGGGAGATGACGAGACCGATCCGCAGCGCGCTGGTCCTGGCGGCCGCTGCCGCGTCGCTTGCCGCCTGCGGAGGCGGTGACGACGACCCCGCGGGCTCAGCCGCGAAGAAGAGCGACGGTGGGCCGGTGACCATCGAGTGGTGGCACATCCAGAACAACCCGCCGATGAAGGGCATCTGGGCCGACGCGGTCCAGGCCTACCAGGCCGACCATCCGAACGTGAAGATCAACGTCACGGTGCTCGAGAACGAGGCCTTCAAGGCCAAGCTCACGACGACGATGCAGAGCGGCAAGGTCCCCGACATCTTCCAGTCCTGGGGTGGCGGCACGCTCAAGGAGCAGGCGGACGCCGGCCTCGTCCAGGACGTCACCGAGCCCACCAAGGCCTGGATCGGTGAGCTCAACCCCGCCGCCACCGGGCTCTACGAGCTCGACGGCAAGCAGTACGGCATCCCGTTCAACCTCGGCATGGTCGGCGTCTGGTACCGCAAGTCGCTCTTCGAGAAGGCGGGCATCGAGACGCCACCGGCCACCTGGGACGAGTTCCTGACCACGGTCCAGACGCTCAAGGCCAAGGGCATCACGCCGCTCGCGATCGGCGAGAAGGACAAGTGGCCGGGCATGTTCTGGTGGGCGAACCTGAGCCTGCGGATCGCGGGCAAGGACGCGCTCGCGCAGGCCGGCGAGGACGGCTCGTTCGACGGTCCTGGCTTCGTCAAGGCGGGCGACGAGCTCCAGCGGCTGATCGACCTGCAGCCCTTCCAGAAGGGCTTCCTGGCCGCCCCGTGGGACGGCGCCGGCGGTGAGGCCGCGCAGATCGGCACCGGCAAGGCCGCGATGAGCCTGATGGGCCAGTGGGCGCCGAGCACCTACGCCGCCAACGCCAAGGACGCCGACGCGGTCCTGGGCGACCTCGGCTGGTTCCCGTTCCCGACGGTCGACGGCGGCGCCGGGGGCCCGACCGAGCAGTTCGGCGGCGGCGACGGGTTCGCGTTCGGCAAGGACGCGCCGCCCGAGGCCGTCGACTTCGCCAAGTTCCTGGTCACCAGCGACGTCGCGAACAAGGCGGGCGCCAGCGGCGGCATCCTGCCCGTCAAGAAGGGCACCGAGTCCTCCGTGACCGACGTGAACATGAAGTCGGTGCTCGACGCGCGGGCCAAGGCCGACTTCGTGCAGCTCTACCTCGACCAGGCCTACGCGCCCGCCGTCGGCCAGGCGGTCAACGACGCGGTGCAGGAGCTGTTCGCGGGCAAGGCGTCGCCGCAGGACGTCGCGGGCACGATCGCCGATGCCGCCAAGGCCGGATAGCGCCGCCGTCGCCGGGGTCCTCCCCACCGCCGTCCGCCGGGCACGCCGCGCGCGTGCCCGGCGGCGCTGGCGCACGATCGCGTTGTTCCTCGCCCCCGCGCTCGTGCTCTACGGCCTGCTGGTGATCGCCCCGGTGCTGCAGGCGATGTACTACAGCGGCTTCAAGTGGAACGGGCTCGGCGACCTCGACGACTTCGTCGGCCTCGAGAACTTCCGCCGCGCGTTCTCCGACGACGTCTTCACCGGCGCGCTCTGGCACAACGGCGTCTTCATCGTCCTGTCGCTGGTGATCCAGCTGCCGTTCGCGCTCGCCGTCGCGCTGCTCGTGAGCGCGCGCATCCGGGGCCGGGCACTGCTGCGGGTGCTGTACTTCGCGCCGTTCGTGCTGTCGGAGGTCGTGACCGGCGTCGTGTTCACCCTGATGCTGCAGCCGGGCGGCCTCGCGGACAGCGTGCTGCCGGTCGAGCGCGAGTGGCTCGCCGACCCCGGCATCGTCCTCTACACGCTGTTCGTCGCAATCTCCTGGAAGTACTTCGGCTTCCACATGATCCTCTACCTCGCCGGCCTGCAGCAGATCCCGCGCGAGCTCGAGGAGGCCGCGATCGTCGACGGCGCGAACCGCTGGGACGTCTTCCGGCACGTGACGCTGCCGCTGCTCGGACCGACCATCCGCATCTCGGTCTTCCTCAGCATCATCGGCGCGCTGCAGCTCTTCGACCTGGTGTGGGTGATGACGGGTGGCGGCCCGGTCCACGCCTCGAACACGATGGCGGTCTACATGATCGACTGGGGCTTCAAGCGCTTCCAGTTCGGCTACGCCAGCGCCGTCGCGGTGATCATGCTCGCGATCTCGCTCGCGTTCGCGCTCGCCTACCAGCGGTTCGTGCTGCGCCGGGACCTCGACGGCGCGCTGACGAGCATGGGCCGATGAGGCGGGCGGCCCTGTACCTGTTCGCCGGCCTGGTCGCCCTCGCGATCCTCGTCCCGGTGCTGTACGCGGTGCTGGGCGGCTTCCGCGACACGGCGCAGCTGGCCGCCGACCCGGTTGGGCTGCCGAGCCCGTGGGTGTTCTCCAACTACGGCGACATCCTCGGCAGCGGCTCCTTCTGGCGCCAGGTGCTCAACTCGACGCTGATCGCGGTGATCAGCACGCTGCTCACCGTCCCGCTCGCGGCGCTGGCCGCCTTCGTGTTCGCGCGGTTCGCGTTCCCGGGACGGGAGGCGCTGTACACGGTCTTCACGCTCGGGCTGCTGTTCCCGGTCGCGGTGGCGATCCTGCCGATCTTCATCATGGTCCGCAACCTCGGGCTGCTGGACAACCCGTTCGGCGTGGCGCTGCCGCAGGCCGCCTTCGGGCTGCCGCTGACGATCGTCATCCTGCGCCCCTTCTTCGCGAGCTTCCCCAACGAGCTCCAGGACGCGGCGGCGATCGACGGCTGCGGACCGGTGCGGTTCTTCTGGCAGATCCTGCTGCCGCTGTCGCGCCCCGTGCTGGCGACCGTGAGCGTACTCGCGCTCGTCGGCTCGTGGAACGCGTTCCTGCTGCCGCTCGTCGTGCTGACCGAGGCCGACCACTGGACGCTGCCGCTGGGCGTGACGAACTACTCGACCCAGTACACGGCGGACATCGCGCGCATCCTCGCGTTCACGACGCTGTCGATGGTGCCCGCGCTGATCTTCTACGCGTTCGCCGAGCGCCATCTCGTGCGCGGGCTCACGAGCGGCGCGGTCAAGGGTTGACCGCGCCGCCCGGTCAGCCGGCTACGGGTTCGTCGTGCTGAGCGTGAACGTCAGCGTCTTGCTGTACGTCCCCGTGCGCAGCGGATCGTTGGCCTTGATCAGCTGCTTGTAGGTGATGCCGACGTCCTCGTTGGAGGTCGGGCCGGTCCAGGTGGACTTCGAGAGCTCCACGCGCAGCGGCTCGGCCAGCGAGAACGCGCCGTTGGTCATGCGCCCGGGGTCGGACACCGACAGCGTCGCGTCGCCCGCCGTCGAGATCACGGTGGCCTTCGACGTGGCCGTGTAGTCCTGCGCGACGCCCGGCACGAACGTCGGGAACGTCGCGGCAGCGCCGAGCGTGAGGCTCAGCGTCGCCGGCACGGTGCCGCCGACCGGAGCCGTCGGCGCCGCGGTGAGCGACACGTCGGCGTGGCTGACGTCGAAGAAGACGTTGCCGATCGCCTCGACCTTGATGCGCGCCTTGGTGGCGTTGACCGACGGGAACGTGACCTCGTGCGCGCCGTCGTTGGGCGTGCTCTCGGCCAGCACCGTCGGGTACGTCAGGCCGCCGTCCGTGGACAGCGAGATCTTCACGTTGGCGACGGAGATCGGCGCGAGGTCGGTGCCCGCGACGTCCCAGGTGACGTTCTGCTTCGTGGTGCCGAAGATCACCTGCGAGAGGTTCTGGGAGGTGACGCGGAACGCGCCCGCGCCCGGGGCGACGGTCACGCGCGTCTGCGCGTAGCCGAGGCCGCCGCCGCCCGCCTTGCCGTCACGCGCGGTCAGGCGGAACGTCATCGTGCGATCGCTGAAGAAGCCGACGTACTCCGCCGTCGGCAGCCACTCGGCGAAGCACTCGCGCGCCGCGACAGGGATCGCCGTGTTGCCGCCCGGCAGCGTGCCGACCTCGCAGCGCCCGGTGCGGGCGTTCGTGTTGTCGGCCAGGATCTGCAGCATGTCCGGGAACGTCCGCGTGGGGTTCGTCCCGGCCAGGTTCAGGCCCGGCGAGTGGTACTTGAGCGAGTCGGCCAGCGCGATGTCCGTGCCGACGCCGAGCTGGCGGAACAGCGGGCCGTTGGTCTTGGTCTGGCTGACGAGCGCGGTGCCCGCGTTGCTGACGTTCTGCAGCCCGCCCGGGTCGTTCTGCTCCCACATGTACGTGAGCGCGTCCCCGTCGGGGTCGACGGCGCTGCCGGTCAGCGCGAACGGCGTGCGCGGCGGGATCGTGTAGGTCGCCGGCACGGTCACGTCCGGCGAGCGGTTGCCGGTCGGCGTGATCGTGCTGCCGCCGTTCTGGATCGCGCCGCCGCGGGCGGTCTCGCCCACGAAGCCCGTCCCGCCTTCGACCGCCAGGCTGAGCGGCGGCTGGTCGGCGCCCGCGAGCGTCCCGGTGAACGTCACCTGGAAGCCCGTGGCGTCGAATGCGCCGCCGCCGAAGCCGGTGACGGCCGCGGTGGCGCCGGTGCCGAGGATGCCGGCGCCACCCTTGGTGGTCTCGATCACGGTGCCGTCGACGCCGGTCGCGCCGACCACGGCCAGCGACTCGAGGTCTTGGTTGGCCAGCGTGCCGCCGAACAGCAGCGTGTAGCCGGTGTCGCTCAGGTTGCTGACGCCGACCGTCGCGCCCGTGGGCAGGATGCTCGTGCCGCCCTTGGCGATCTCACGCACGGCGGCGGTGACCGTCGTCGCGCTGGGGGTGACGGCGATCGCCGGGACGTCGGTGCCGGCCAGGGCGCCGGCGAACGTGACGGTGAAGCCGGTGTTGCCCACGCCGGTGACCGTGACGGTGCCCGTCGAGCCCAGGATCGCGTTGATGGCGGCGGCGATCGTGGCGGCGCTGGGCGTCGTGCCGCCGAGCCCGAAGGCCGGCGTGCTCTGCCCGTTGACCTGGATCGTGTAGGCGCTCTGAGCCGGGTTGAAGCCCGTCAGCGTGACCTGCTGCTGCTCGTTGCCGCCCAGCAGCGCGTTCGCGATGCCGGCCGCCGTGTTGTTCTGGCCGCGGACGATCACGTGGCTCTCCGCGCCCTTGTAGGCGAGCTTGTACGCGTCACCGTTGGCGTCGTAGCCGACGAGGCGCACGGCCTGGACCTCCTGGCCGTTGAGCGCGCCCTGGATGTCCGCGGCGGTGTAGCTGACGCCGTTGACGAACGGGCCGACGGTCTTGCCGTCCCACGTCAGCGTCAGCGAGTCGGTGCCCGCGAAGTCGCGCAGCGCGACGTTCTGGACCTCGTTGATCGCCGGACGGTCCGAGCTCACGTAGTTGAGGATCGTGTGGTAGCTGGCCGGGACCCAGTACGGGTCCGAGTGCGGCTGCAGGTTGTCCTGGCCGCAGATGCCCGCGTACGCCATCACCGACGAGCCCGAGCCGGGCTCGTAGCCGTTGGCCGCGCTGCGGTTGCCGCCGCAGTTGACCTGGGTGCCGTTGAACGAGTGCGGCGCCGAGAACTGGTGGCCCATCTCGTGGGCGACGTAGTCCACGGCGAAGTAGTCGCCGACCGGGGTGGTGAGCCCGGTGCAGCCGCGCGCCTTCTGGTCGCCGCCGACGCCCTGCCCGGCGACGCCACCGCCCGAGTTGCCCATGGCGATGTGGCCGATGTCGTACGCGCCGGCACCGACGATCTGGCCGATCACGATGCGGTTGCGGTCCAGCACGTTGCCGCACGAGCTGGTGCCGGCCGGGTAGCACGGCGCGGAGCCGCACGGCCCGTTCGCCTGCGACGCCAGCGCGGCCGTGTTGAGGTTGAGCTTGTCCGTGTCGTTGATCAGGACCATCCGGATCGCGGACTCGGTCTCGTAGATCTGGTTGACGCGGTTGATCAGCGCGACCTTGGCGGCGGTCACGTTCGCGGCGCCGTGGTAGGTGGCGTAGCTGGGGTCCGTGACCAGCGCGAGCCGGTACGTGCGCAGCTGGACCTCCGGCCCGAGCGCCTCGGCCGTCGCGGCCGCCGAGCCCTTGGCGTCGACGAGGCCTTCCTCCTCGACGAGCGCCTTGGCCTCGTCGTGCGCCAGGTCGCGCGTGCGGTAGCTGACGTAGACGTCCTTCGCGGCGCCCTTGTAGTACGGATCGACGTACCAGTTGCCCGATCCCGTGCGGACCGCGGCGTGGAACCCGATCGGGCTCGTGTCCGCCACGATCGACGCACGCGGGTCGTCGATGCCCTCGCCCGCGTAGGTCTTGATCTCCGGGTGCGCGGCCGCCAGGCCCGGCTCCATGATCGCCGTCTCGCGCACGCGGAAGCGCTGCAGCTCGCCGTCCGGGCCGGGCACCGTCAGCACGGTGGCCGCGGCGCCGCGGCTCTTCGCGCTCGCGCCCAACCCCGCCGCGAGCCCGCTCTCGTCGAGCGTGAACGCCTTGAAGCGCTCAGGCTTGACCTCGGCGTTCTTCGCCGACACCGATCCCGCGATCGGCTCCCACACGTCCCCCTGCGCAGCGGCCGGTGCCGCCGCGGCCGCTGCCGCAGCCGTTAACAGCCCAGCCGTGAGCCGTCCAACTCTCATCCCACTGACCCCTCTCGTCTTCCTCGAGTCCCCTCCGACTCAGGCAGTCTTCACATCGCCGCCGCGGAAATCAAGCACTGCTGACCGGTAGGTCTATCGCCAGCACAGCGGTGTCGTCGGCTTGCTCGCCGTGCTGGAAGGCGTTCAGCGCGCGGTCGATCGCGGCGACCGCGCCCGCGGCGTCGCCGGTGCCGCGCAGCGCCTCGAGCAGCCGCTCGTCGCCGAAGCGGTCCGCCTCGCCCTCGGCGTCCGTGACGCCGTCGGTGTAGAGGACGAGCACGTCGCCGGGCTCGAGCACGAGCGACTCGGGCTGCCAGCGCGCGTCGCTCCAGGCGCCGAGCATCGGTCCGAAGCGGCCGACTGGCCGCGGCTCGCCGTCGCGGATCAGCAGCGGCTGAGGATGGCCCGCGCACAGCACATCGGTGGTCTGCGCGGTGACATGCACCATGGCGACGGTGCACGGCGCGAGCTCGTGGCGGTCGGCCAGCGCGCGGTTGAGCTGCTCCAGTGCGGCGGCCGGGTCGGACAGCAGCTGGCCGGCGGTGCGGAGGGTGTGCCGGGCCTGGCCGGTCTGCGCGGCGGCCGCCGCTCCGCGCCCGGTGACGTCGCCGACGAGCAGCATCCAGCCGTCGGCGGTCGGGAACGCGTCGTAGAAGTCACCGCCGACGAGGTTCTCGACGCCCGCCGGTCGGTAGAGGCTCGAGAGCCGCATGCCGGGGATGCTCGGCAGCGCGTCGGGCAGCAGGCCGCGTTGCAGCGTCCGCGCGATCTCGGAGCGCTCGCGGTAGAGCCGGGCGTTCTCGACCGCGATCCCCGCGCGCCGGCCGATGTCCTCCGCCAGCCGCTGGTCCGCGGCGCTGAAGGAACGCCCGGACTCGCCGCTGGCGAACGTGATCGAGCCGATCGGCCCGGCCGAGCCGAGCATCGGCACCGCCATGAACGCCCGCAGGCCGAGCCGGGCCGCGCCCGCGCGCTGCTCGGGGTCGGACACGATCGCGGCCAGCTTCGCGTCGTCGATGTCGTTGACGCGCAGCGACTCGCCGCCGAGCACGCGCACCGCGCCGGGGGCATCCAGCTTCGCCGGGTAGCGGTCCTGGTACTCGTGCGCCAGCTCGAGCATGGCCGGATCACGATGCACGAGCGCGACGCTGCGCAGGCGGTCGCCGCTCGGCATCGTCACATTGCACCAGTCGGCGAGCCGCGGGACCGCCAGCCGCGCGATCCGGTCGAGCGTGCGCTCGTAGTCCAGGCTGGAGGCGAGCAGCGCGCTGACCTGGGCGAGGAAGCGCTGCGCGTGCTCGGCACGCTTGACCTCGGTGATGTCCTCGATCACGTTCACGGCCAGCCCGCCGGGAGCGGGCGTGGCCTTGATCACGCGCCAGCGCTCCTCCCCCGTGTCGCGCCGGATGCCGCGCACCACCAGCGGCTCGGGCGACTCGCCGCGCAGCACGGCTCGGCCCGGGAGGTGCTCGAGCGTGACCGGGGCGCCCGTCTCGAGGAAGGTCTCGAAGTTGTCGATGATCGCCTGCGGCGGCGTCGCGAGCAGCTCGGCGGCGGTGGTGAAGCCGAGGTTGTGGGCGGCGGCCTCGTTGGCGTAGACGAGCCGGCCCGTGTGGTCCTGCACCGTGACCGCGTCGGCCAGGCTGTCGAGCGCGGTCGCGAGCCGCTGCAGCTCGACGAACAGCCCGGCGTTCTCGACCGCGAGCGCGACGCGGCCGGCGAGCAGCTGCGCGAACTCGCGCTCGTCGGCGGAGTACGTGCGGTGGTCGCTGGAGAGCCGCAGCGTCCCGACGTCGCGCCCGCGGGCGCGCAGCGGGACGACGATCGTGCTGGAGGTGTGCGCGGCCGGCTCGGTGTGCTCGAGGTCGATCTCGCAGGTGGTCGCGAACTCGGGCGTCAGCAGCTCGCGCAGGCGCTCGCGCACCTCGTCGACGCTGAGCTGCGTGTCGGCGATCAACGCCGCGCCGCGGATCAGCTCGAACCGCTCGCGGTCGGCGGCGACGCCGGCGCGGCCGTGGGCCACACCGAGCACGAACACCACCGCCGTGACGACGATGATCACGGGCGCGAACACGAGCGTCGTGCTCAGCAGGAGTGTCAGCAACAGGACGCACCCCGCGATCAGCGGGGCGACGACCAGGGCGTTGCGCATCAGCTCTCCGGTGGCGTGTCGAGCATGCGCACGCGCCCGTCCAGGCCGACCAGGTCGAACACGCGTGCGACCTCGCCGCTGCCGCGGACGACCGCGAAGCGGCCGTCGAGATCGCGCGCGAGCTGGACGACGAGGCGGATCCCGGTCGAGTCAATGAAGGCGACTTCCCGCAGGTCCAGGACGATCTGGCCGTCCGAGTCCGCGTGCACGGCCAGTACCGCCTCGCCGACGCGGTCGACCGTGGCGAGGTCGATCTCGCCATGAGGCGCCACGATCGTGGCGTCGCCGACGCGCGTGCGCGTCACCGTGAAGTCCGGACCGGCCTCCATTCGCCACGATCTTCTCAGGGTGGAGACCGCTCGACCAGTCCAGGTGTTCTCGAGGACGCCGCGAATAGGCTCCGGACATGGCCAAGAGCGAATACACGATGCTCGAGGTGGCGGGGCGCGAGGTTCGGCTCTCGAACCCCGCGAAGGTCTACTTCCCGAAGCCCGGGTGGACGAAGCTCGACCTCGCGACGTACTACTTGACGGTCGGCGAGGCGGCCTTGCGCCACGTGCGCGAGCGCCCGACGATGATGAAGCGGTTCGTCTCGGGGATCATGGAGGAGCCGATCTGGCAGAAGCGGGTGCCCCAGAAGGTGCCCGACTGGCTGCAGACGGCGACCGTCAGCTTCCCGTCGGGCCGCACGGCCGAGGAGCTCGTGGCCAACGACGCGGCGCACCTGGTGTGGGCCGTGAACCTCGGCGTGATCGACTTCAACCCGTGGCCGTGCCGGCGCGCGGACCTCGACCGGCCGGACGAGCTGCGCGTGGACCTCGACCCCGGGGACGGCGTCGCGTGGGACGACGTGCGGCGCGTCGCGCTCGTGGCGGACGAGGTGCTGCGTGACCACGGCCTGCGCGGATACCCGAAGACCTCGGGCTCCAAGGGCATCCACATCCTCGTGCGGATCACGCCCGACTGGGAGTTCCTCGAGGTCCGCCGCGCCGCGCTGGCGCTCGCGCGCGAGGTGGAACGGCGCGCTCCCGACCTGGCCACGTCGAAGTGGTGGAAGGAGGAGCGGCACGGCGTGTTCGTCGACTACAACCAGAACGCGCGCGACCGCACGGTGGCCTCGGGCTACTCGGTCCGCCCCACGCCCGACGCGCGGGTCTCGTGCGCGCTCGAGTGGTCGGAGGTCGCGGACGTCGAGCCCGGTGACCTGCGGATCGACACCGTTCCGGCCCGGCTGGCCGCGGTCGGCGACCCGGCGGCGAGCATCGACGACGTGCCCGGCTCGCTCGAGGCGCTGCTGGACCTCGCGCGCCGCGACGAGGAGGGCGGGCTCGGCGACGCCCCGTGGCCGCCGCACTTCCCGAAGGCCGCGCGGGAACCCAAGCGCGTGCAGCCCAGCCGCGACCGTGACCGCCCGGCCCACCGCGGCCGGGCCGGGGACCCCCAGCCGGGCGGCCCGCCGCCAGGCGTCTCGCTCGGCGGCTCTCAGCGCGGGTTCGGTGCCAAGCCGCGCACCGGACAGGGCCACCTGCACGAGTTCGAGGAGGACGGCGACGCCTGACGGCGCCGCCGCTCGCTCAGCACTTCGGGCCGGACAGCGGCACGCAGCGCCGACCTTCGATGAACGGCGCCTTCACCGCCTTGCGCAGCGCCGCGCGCGAACGCCCGTAGTTCTTGACCTTGCGCGTGAGCGTGATCCCGTTGTAGCCGGGGGCGGTGATCGTCACCGTGAACGTCGCCCGGCGCTTGAGCTTCTTGTTGCGCAGCTTGCTGAGCGTCACGGTCTTGCCCTTGGTGGTCAGCGACTGGCTGACCTTGCACGGCTTGCAGTAGATCCGCACGCGCGAGCCGACCGGCGCGTCGCGCAGCCGCACGGACGTGAGCTTGACGCTCGTCCTCGACACCGACCAGCCCAACACCAGCCGCGCGCTGATCGAGGGCGTCGGCGGCACGGGCGGTGGCGGCGGAGGTGGCGGCGGCGGTCCCGGCGGCACGGGCGGGTCGGGCGTGGTGTTGAGCAGCACGGTGACGTTCGCGGAGCCGGCGTTCGCCGTCGCCAGGTCGGGCTTGCCGTCGCCATTGAAGTCCGCCGCCACCACGCTGAACGGGTTGACGCCGATCGACAGCGGAGAGCCGGCGTCCTGCAGGAACGATCCGTCGGGCTGCCCCAGCAGCACGTTCACCGCGTTGGACCGGTGGTTGCCGACCGCGAGATCGGCGCGGCCGTCGCGGTTGAAGTCGGCGGCCGCGATGCCGACCGGACCGCCCGGCACCACCATCGGCGAGCCCGCCATCGGGGTGAACCCACCCGCCTCGCGCTTGAGCAGCGTCACCGTGTCCGACAGCCAGTTGGCGACCGCCAGGTCGAGGAGCCCGTCGCCGGTGAAGTCGGCGGCCGCGGTCACCCATGGGTCGCTGCCGACCGGGATCGGCGTGCCCTCCGGCAGCAGGCTGCCATCGGGTTGGGTGATGAGGATCGCCACCGTCCTCGTGGTGATGTTGGTCACGGCGAGATCGGGCCGCCCGTCGGCGTTGAAGTCGGCGGCCGTGATGTAACGCGGGCTGCCGCCGGTCGCGATCGGCGCCCCTTCGGCGACGAAGGCGCCGTCACGGCGTTGCCGCAGGATCTGCACGGTGCCGGCGTTGTACTGGCCGACCGCGAGGTCGACGAACCCATCGGCGTTGAAGTCAGCGGCCGCAAGCGACGCCGCCGGCCCGGTGGCGACGGGCGACGCGGGCGCGGCCAACCAGCTGGACGGCGGATCCCGCAACAGGATCGACGTCGTGCCGGGGTTGCTGCCATCGGTGGCGAAGTCCGGCCAGCCGTCGCGGTTGAAGTCGGCGACCGCGCCGAAGCTCGGATTGCCCCCGACGGGGACGGCGGCCTCCGCGGCGAACCCGCCGCCTGCCCGGCGCAGCAGCGGGGTCACCGAGTTCCCGGCGCTGTTGACGCTGACCAGGTCCGGGAGCCCGTCCCGGTTGAGGTCCACCGCGTACAGCCCGATCGGGGACGCCCCGACCGCGAACGGCGACCCGATCTCCTGAAGAAACGACGCGTGGGCGGACGGGGCGGCGGCAAGGACGGCGAGCACCGCGCCAGTCCGGAGAAGCGACTTCTTCATGGGCCCGGAAGAAGGTAGCCGTCTCGCCCGCCCGGTCAACACCCTCAGCACCGGCGGCCGGGAACCACGGAGACGCACTTGCGCGTCTCCGTGAACGGGGACTTCACGGTCTTGCGCAGGGCCTTGCGGGTCCGCCCGTAGTTCTTGACGCGACGCGTGAAGCTCAGGCCGTTGTGCCCGGCGGCGGTGACCGTCACGGTGAACGTCGCCTTGCGCTTGAGCCGCTGGTTGCGCAGCTTCTTCAGCGCCAGCGTGCGCTTCGTGGTCCGCAGCGTCTGGCTGACCTTGCACGTCTTGCAGTAGACCTTCACGGTCGCCCCGCCGGCCGGCAGGTCGCGCAGCGTCGCCGAGTTGAGCTTGACGGACGTCTTGGTCACCGTCCACGCGAGCACGAGCCGTGCGTTCACCGATGGCGTCGGCGTCGGCGGCGCGGGTGGAGCGGGCGGCGCGGGCGGCACGGGATCGGGGGTCGTGTTCAACAGGACCGTGACCGAGTTCGCCCCGATGTTCGTGACCGCCAGGTCCGCCTTGCCGTCGAGGTTGAAGTCCGCCGCCACGACCGTGGCCGGGTTCGCGCCGGTCGCGAACGCCGAGCCGCTGTCCAGCACGTACGTCCCCGCCGGCTGGCGCAGCAGGACGCTGACCGTGTTGGCGTTGTGGCTGGTGACGGCCAGGTCGAGCCGCCCGTCGCCGTTGAAGTCCGCGGTCGTGACGCCCATCGGCCCGCCTGCGACCGGGATCGTCGACGGGGTGAACCCACCGGCGGCGCCGCGTTCGAGCACCGTCACGGTGTCCGCGCCGAGGTTGGCGACGGCGAGGTCGGTGCGCCCGTCGCCGTTGAGGTCTCCGGCGGTGACGAACCACGGGATCGCGCCGACCGCGACGGGCGAGCCGGCCTCCGGCAGGAAGCCTGCCCCCGCCTGCTTGAGCAGGATCGTGACCGTGCCGCTGCCGGCGTTGGTCACGGCGAGGTCGGGACGCGCGTCGCCGTTGAAGTCGCCCGTGGCGATGTAGCGCGGCCCGGCGCCGGTCGCGAGCGCGGGGCCCTCCGGCGTGAACGTGCCGTCCACGCGCTGCTGGAGGATCGTGACCGTGTTGGCGCTGTACTGGCCGACCGCGAGGTCGACGAGGCCGTCGCCGTTGAAGTCCGCGGCGGCGATCGAGCCGAGCTGGCCCGTGGCCACCGGCGTCGACGGGGCCGGCAGGAAGCCGTTGTCCGGGTTCCGCAGCGATACGCTCGCCGAGCCGGGGTCCCAGCCGCTGGCCGCGAAGTCCGGCCAACCGTCACGGTTGAAGTCGGCGACCGCTCCCCAGTTGGTGGCCGGCGCCACCGCGGTGGTGCTCTCGGTCTTGAAGCCCCCGGAGGTCTGGCGCAGCAGCAGCGAAGCCGTGCCGGTCCCGCCGTTGATGGCGACGATGTCCGGTCGCCCGTCGCGGTTGAAGTCGGCGACGACCGCGCCCCACGGGACCGATCCGACCGCGAAGGGTGATCCGATCTCCTGCAGGAAGGCAGCGTCGGCGGGCGGCGCGGCGACTGCAGAGACGGCAAGGACCGCGCAGGTCCAGCGAAGCGGCTTCAGCATGAGTGCCGGGAACGGTACCTGCACCGCTCGACGCTCACGCCGTCAGCACTTGCCCCCCGGCGTCGCGGGCACGCATCGGCGTGTCTCGGTGAACGGCGCCTTCACCGCTTTGCGCAACGCCTTCTTCGTGCGACCGTAGTTCCTGACCTTGCGCGTGAACGTCAGGCCGTTCCAGCCCGGCCTCGAGATCGCGACCGTGAACGTCGCACGGCGCTTGAGGCGCTTGTTGACGAGCTTCGTCAACGACAACGTGGACTTCTTGGCGGTCAGCGTCTGGCTGACCTTGCACGGCTTGCAGTAGACGCGCACCCGAGCGCCGATCGGGAGGTCCCGCAGACGCGCCGAGTTGAGCTTGACCGAGGTCTTGGAGACCGTCCAGGCGAGCACGAGCCGCGCGTTGATCGACGGGGTCGGCGCCGGTGCGGGCGGCGGCGGCGGCGCGGGCGGTGCGGCCGGGTCCGGCGTGGTGTTCAGCAGGACCGTCACGCTTCCGGCGTCGCGGTTGGCGGTGGCGATGTCCGGCTTGCCGTCGAGGTTGAAGTCGGCGGTGGCGAGCCCGTACGGGGCCGCACCGGTCGGCAGCGGTGAGCCGGGCTCCGGGGCGAACGAGCCGTCCCCCTGGCGGAGGAGGACGGTGACGGCGTTGGCGTCGACGCTCGAGACGGCGAGGTCGGCCTGCCCGTCCCGGTTGAAGTCGGCCGTCGCGATGCCCACCGGCCCGCCCGGCACCGCGATCGGCGAGCCTGCCATGGGCGTGAAGCCGCCGTCGGCGCCGCGCGCGAGCAGCGAGACCTGGTTCGACGTGTAGTTGGCGACCGCGAGGTCAGGCCGGCCGTCGCGGGTGAAGTCGGCGACGGCGATCATCCACGGCTGCACGCCGACGCGGAACGGCGAGCCGGGCTCGTTCTGGAGGCTGCCGTCGGCCTGGCCGAGCAGGATCGAGACGGTGCCAGGGCCGGCGTTGGAGACCGCGACGTCCGTCCGGCCGTCGGCGTTGAAGTCGCTGGTGACGATGTACCGGGGCTGGACGCCGGTGGGGATCGGGGCACCCTCCTGCGAGAAAGTGCCGTTCGCCCGCTGGCGGAGGACGGTGACCGTGCCCGCGTTGAACTGGCCGACGACGAGGTCCAGGAGCCCGTCGCGGTCGAAGTCGCCGGCGGCGATCGAGCCGAGCGGCCCGGTCGTGAACGGGCTCGCGGGCGCCTCCAGGAACCCACCCGCGCTCTGGCGTAGATAGACGCCGGCCGCGCCCGGGTCGGCGAACCCGGCCGCGGCGAAGTCCGGCCGCTGATCCCGATTGAAGTCGGCCACCACGCCGAAGTTCGGCGCGCCCGCCACCGGCGTCGTGCCCTCGGCCGCGAATCCGCCGGCCGCCCGGCGGAGCAGCAGCGTCGCGCTGCTCGAGCCACCGTTGATGCTCAGCAGGTCCGGCGCGCCGTCCCCGTTGAAGTCCGCCGGAAGGAGCCCGTACGGCACCGTCCCGACGGCGAAGGGCGATCCGAGCTCCTGCAGGAACGACGCCCGGGCGGGCGGAGCGGCGACGGCGAAGACGGCGAGCGCCGCGCCGATCCAGCGATACGACTTCTTCATGGGCGCGAGAGACGGTACCCGTCGCGCCCGTCGGTCACGCCGTCAGCACTTCCTCCCCGCCGCGAGCGGCACGCACCGGCGCCGCTCGCTGAACGGCGCCTTCACCGCCTTGCGGAGGGCCTTGCGCGTGCGCCCGTACTGCTTGACCTTGCGGGTGAACGTCAGGCCGTTCCAGCCGGGCTTGGTGATCGCGACCGTGAACGTCGTGCCGCGCTTGAGCCGCTTGTTCACGAGCTTGCGCAGCGACAGGGTCGCCTTCTTCGCCTTGAGCGTCTGGCTGACCTTGCACGGCTTGCACGCGATCTTCACCGTCGCGCCGCCTGCGGGCAGGTCGTGGAGCGTGGCCGAGTTCAGGCGCACGTCGCGCTTGGTGATCGTCCAGGTGAGCACGAGCCGCGCGTTGATCGACGGCGTCGGAGGTGGCGGCGTCGGCCCAGGTCCCGGGCCCGGGCCGGGACCCGGCCCCGGCGGCGGCGTCGGGTCGGGCGTCGTGTTCAGCAGCACGGTCACGTTGTTGTCGGACCCGTTCGGGATCGCCAGGTCGGCCTTCTTGTCGCCGTTGAAGTCCGCGGTCGCGAGCTGGCCGGGCTGTTGCCCGGTCGGGTAGGGAGAGCCCGGCTCGGGGGCGAACCCGGTGGCCGTGCGCAGAAGTACCGACACGGTGTTGGCCACGTTGTTGGACACCGCGAGGTCGGCCGCGCCGTCGCCGTTGAAGTCCGCCGAGACGATGCCCGCGGCGCCATCACCGGCCGCGAACGGCGACCCGCTGAGCGGCGCGAAGGCGCCGTTGGACTGCCCGGCGAGCACGGTGACGTTGTCGGTCCCGTAGTTGCCGACCGCCAGGTCGAGCTGGCTGTCGCCGGTGAGGTCGGTGGCCACGATGCCGATCGGCTGGTCCCCGACCGCGAACGGCGAGCCCGGCGCGGCGTCGAAGCCGGGCGTGGCCGCACGGCGCAGCAGCACGGTGACGGTGTCGCTCCCGCGGTTGGTCACGGCGACGTCGGGCCGCTTGTCGCCGTTGAAGTCCCCGACGGCGATCGCGCGCGGCTCGGCGCCGGTGGACGGCGCGTTGCCCTCGGCGACGAAGCTGCCGTTGGCCTGCCCGAGCAGGACCGTCAACCCGCCGGCGTCGTAGCGTGAGGCGATGATGTCGAGGTACTCGTCGCCGTTGAAGTTGGCAACGGCCACCGCGCCGGCCTTGGCGACCGGGTATGGCGACCCGTTGGCGGCCATGAACCCGCCCGGGACGCGCAGATGCACCGACACCCCACTACCGGTGTAGCCGGAGACGGCGACGTCAGGGTTGCCGTCGCGGTTGAAGTCGGCGACCGCGCCGCCGCTCGGCCCGGCGACCGCGCCGGTCGGCCCCTCGACCTGGAAGCTGCCGGTGGACCGGCGCAGGATCGTGGTGATCGAGCTGGTCGTGCCGTTCAGCGCCACCAGGTCCGGCAGGCCGTCGCGGTTGAAGTCCCCCGCGACCACCCCGTACGGCGCCGTGCCGACGGGGAACGGCGAGCCGAGCTCCTGGAGGAACGAGGCGTGGGCCGGGGCGGCGGTGGCGGCGACTGCGACGACTCCGCCGACTACGGCGGTCCAACGTGCCAGCGTGCTCATCCGTCGCGAGCCTCCCGCCGATCGGGGCGCGACGCAAGGCCACGGCCCCCTCGATCGTCCAGGGGCGCTGGGGATGCGCCTCTGCGAAGGTTCTTGTGCTGACCGTTACGAGCGCGCCGCGAACGGCAGGGCCTGATCCAGGCCCGACAACACGAACGCGCGGTGGACCGGTGGCGGACCGGCGATCACGGAGTACTCGTAGCCCGCGGTGCCCGCGGCGTTGTGGAAGCGCACCAGCACGCCAAGGCCCGAGGAGTCGATGAAGTCGAGCTCGGACAAGTCGATCGTCAGCCCTTTGCCCGCTTCACGGACGCTGGACAGCGCCGCGTCGAGCTCTGGAGCGCCCGCCAGGTCGAGCTCGCCGGACAGCGCAAGAAGCACGGTGCCGTCAGCTTCGCGGGACTCGATCTCGAACACCGGCGGCTTCATCGCGGACCACCTTAGAGGACCTGCCGCTGCGCCAGCAGCAGTGCGACGTCGTCGCGGGGATGCTCGTTCCCGACCAGCGTGGCGAACAGATGCGCACGCAGCGGCTCCAGGCCGGCGGTGTCCGCGCAGGCGTCCACGAGCCGCTGGAGCGCGTCGTCGATCATCTCCCCCGGCCGCTCGACGAGCCCGTCGGTGTAGAGCACGAGCCGGTCTCCCGGCGCGAACGTGAACGTCAGCTCCTCGTACGTGGCGCCGAGCACGCCGAGCACGACGCCGTGCCCGGTCACCGCCAGCCGTGGCGGCCCGTCGGCCGGGAGCAGGACGGGCGGCGGGTGGCCCGCCGAGACGATCCGCACGTCGTCAGCGTCGGTTGACAGCGCGAGGATGCACATCGTCGCCATGTCGGTCAGCTCGGTGCCGGTGACGAGCTCGTTCAGGCGCGTGACCGACTCGGCCAGGCCGAAGCCCTCGTGCGCGTAGACGCGCAGGGAGTGACGCAGCTGGCCGGCCTGCGCGGCGGCCGCGACGCCGTGCCCGGCCACGTCGCCGATCACGAGCCAGAGGCCGTCATGCGTCTCGATCACGTCGTACCAGTCGCCGCCGACGATCAGCTCCTGCTCTGCGGCGAGGTGCCACGCGTGCAGCGCGAGGCGCTCGTCCGACGGCAGCCGCTCCGGCAGCAGCGACTGCTGCAGCGTGCGGGAGATCGTCTGCTCGCGCGCGAACGCCGCGGCGCGCTCACGCTCGCTCCGCTTGGCCGCCGTGATGTCGCTCAGCGTCACGACCATGCGCGGGGCCGCGCCGATCTCGTCCGGGACGAGGTCGATCCGCAGGCTGTGCGTCCGGTCCCCGAGCTCGAGCTCGAGCTCGCCGCTGTCGCGGGCGATGTCCAGCGCCGGCACGCGGGCGCCGACGACGTCCTCGCCGAACGTGGCGTGGAACGCGCGGTTCGCTCGCACGACCACGCCGTCGCCGTCGAGCACCGCGACCGCGTCGGAGATCGCGTCGAACGTCGTCCGCCACTCGGCGGCCGCGAGCCGCACCTCGGTCTCCAGGCTGCGCGCCCGGAGCAGCGAGCGGATCGTCGCCGCCAGCACGGGCGCTTCAACGGGCTGCGTGAGGTATACGTCCGCGCCGGTCTCCAGGCCCTCGACCTGGGCCTCGGTCTCCATGAACGTCGCCGACAGCATCAGCACCGGGATGTGCCGCGTGTCGTCGTGCGACTTGATCCGCCGGCAGGCCTCGAACCCGTCCAGGCCGGGCATCTTGACGTCGAGCACGGCCAGGTCCGGCGGCGACTCGAGCGCCGCGGACACCGCCGACAGCCCGTCGGCGACCTCGGTGACCGCGAAGCCTGCCCGGCGCAGCATCGTGGCCACGACGTAACGGCCGACCTCGTCGTCGTCGGCGAGCAGGATCGAGGGCTCGAGCGTCATGCCCGCGCCCGCGTGGCCACCGACAGCACCTCGAGCAGCTGCGACCGCGACGTGCTGGACTTGTCGAGCACGTGCGCGCCCAGCGCCTGCAGGCGCTCATGTTCCCAGCGCTCCAGCAGGCGTGAGGTGTGGATGACCACCGGCACCCCCGCCATCCTGGCATCCGCCCGCATCCGCCGCAGCACTTCCAGCCCGTCGAGGTCCGGCATCGAGAGGTCCAGGATGACCGCCGTCGGCAGGCTCTGCGCCACCGCGGCCAGCGCCGCCTCGCCGCCGGCGACCGGCACGGTCCGCCACGCGGTGTCGCGCAGGTGCGCCTCCACGACGTAGCGCGACGTGGCGTCGTCGTCGACGACGAGCACCGCACCGCCGAGGTCGCCCACGTCGGGGGTCGCCACCGTCCGCTCGAGCGGCAGCACGACGTTGAAGACGGTACCGACGCCGACGGTGCTCTTGACCGTCATCTCGCCCCCGAGCAGCGCGACGAGGTTGCGTGCGAGCGGCAGGCCGAGGCCCGTTCCCGGGTGCGACTTCTGGCGCTCGCTCGAGACCTGCACGAACTCGTCGAAGATCCGCGGCAGGTCGTTCTCGGCGATGCCGATGCCGGTGTCGGCGACCGTGAAGCGCACGCGCTCGCCCTCCAGCTCCGCGCCGACGAGCACCTCCCCCTGCGGCGTGAACTTGACCGCATTGGAGATCAGGTTGCGCAGGACCTGGATCAGCTTGCCCTCGTCCGTGCGGAGCGTGACCTCGGTGCGCGGGAAGTCGAAGCGCAGCTGCGCCTCCGCGCTCTGCAGCAGCGGACGCAGCTGGCCACGCAGGATCACGAGCAGCTCGGAGAGCGCGACGTCGGTCAGCTCCAGCTCCAGCCGGCCGGCCTCGATCTTGGCGATGTCGAGGAGATCGCCGACGAGCTGCAGCTGGTCCTGGGCGACGCGCCGGATGAACCCGACCTGCGTCGCCTGCTCGGGCGCCAGCGGCGGCTCGCCGCTGAGCAGGAGCTCGGCCAGCGCGATGATCGAGTTCAGCGGCGTGCGCAGCTCGTGGCTCATGTCCGCGAGGAAGCGCGACTTGCGCTGGTCGGCGTCGCGCAGGCGGTCCGCGCGCTCGTCGAGCTCCGCGTACAGCGCGACCACGCCCGTATTGGTCTCCTCCAGCTCGCGGTTGAGCGCGAGCATCGCCTTCTGCCGCGCCCGCACCTCCCCCAGCGCCTGCAGCAGCTCCTCGTTCTGGCGCGTGACCTCGTCGAACGGGCTCGTCGCGCCGAGGCGGGCGAGGCCGGCGCGGACCGTCCGCACGTCCGGGCCGATCACGGACGCGGGCAGGCGCTTGACCACCGTCACCCGCGTGCCCCGGCCCTCAGGCGCGACGATCTCGAACTCGTCCATCAGCTGGCGCACGCCGACGAGCCCGCGGCCGAGGCCGGTCGACGACGTGTACTCGCCGCGCAGGACCTCGTCGAGGTTCGGGATGCCCGGGCCGGCGTCGCTGACCTCCACCCGGATCCGGTCGCGCCCGGCCAGGATCCGCACCTCGCCGCCGCCCGCGTAGCGATGGGCGTTGCGGGCCAGCTCGGACACCGCGGTGGCGATCCGCGTCTGCTCGAGCCGGTCGAACCCGAGCAGCTCGGCGACGTCACGGGCGCGCTGACGCGCGGTCACGACCCCTTCGTCGTGCTCGAGCTCCACTCGCGCGACCTCGTCGCCGATCGGGGCGTTCATGCCCGCGCCACCACCACGCTCACATCATCGCGCCCGCGCTCGAAGTCACGGATGAGGACCGCGGCGGTGGCGAGCGGATCGCGGCGGACGATGCCCGGATAGGCCGCGAGGTCCCAGCCGCTGCGCAGGCCGTCCGAGTGCATGACGAGCAGGCCGCCGGGCGGCAGCTCGTAGTCGAACACGCGCGGGCGCTGGATCCCGTGGCCGAGGATGCCCGGCATCGAGACGAGCGAGCGGGACTCGCCCGCGACGACGATCGACGCCGCGATGTTGCCGATGCCCGCGTACTGGAGCGCACCCGTGCGGCGGTTCCAGTAGGCGACCGCGCCGGCCGCGCCGCGCGTGGCGCGCAGCGCGCCGTGGATGCGCATCAGCAGCCCGTTGGGATCGAGCCCGGGGCGCAGCTCGCGGACGGCGGCGTTGGCCGCGGTGGCG
Source organism: Solirubrobacter pauli (assembly GCF_003633755.1). Taxonomy (GTDB): domain Bacteria; phylum Actinomycetota; class Thermoleophilia; order Solirubrobacterales; family Solirubrobacteraceae; genus Solirubrobacter; species Solirubrobacter pauli. The sequence continues at coordinate 1,298,666 of NZ_RBIL01000002.1, read as the reverse complement.
GCGTCGTCGCCGTGGCCGAGCCCGTCCATCAGCAGGATCGTGACCTGCTCACCGTCCACCACGTGGCCCCACGCGTCGCCACACGAGGTCTCCCCCTCCATCGCCAGCGCGATGCCGTCGACGGGCGGCTCGGGCTCCGGGGTCCCCAGCCGCGCGAGCACGACCGCGCCCTGCCCGGCACCGGAGTGGACGTCCATGGCGGCCGACATCCGGCCGATCGCTCCGAGCCCGTTGCCCGGGCCGCCGCCGGTGGAGAAGCCGTCGCCGCGGGCGCGGGCGAAGTTCGGGATGCCGGGGCCGCGGTCGGTCGCGATCACGTCGATCGACGCGTCTCCGACGCGGTTGATGCGCAGCACGATCTCGCCGCCGCGAGCGTGGCGGATGAGGTTGGTCGCGAGCTCGGTGACGACGATCGACGCCTCGCCCCTACGCACCTCGTCGAGGCCGAGCGCGTCGGCGATCTCCTCGACCGCGCGGCGGACGGGAGCCACACCTGAGGGGTCGTCGACACGAAGGCGGACCGGGGTGGTCAGCGCCATGTGGCCACGCGCACGATCGTGCCGCCGGTCGGGTTCGGCTTAGCCTCGAACTCGTTCACGAGTCGTCGTGCCCCGCCGAAGCCGAGGCCGAGGCCCGTGCCCGTGCTGAACCCGTCGGTGAGCGCCATCTGGATGTCGGGGATGCCCGGTCCGTCGTCCTCGAACCGCGCGTAGACGCCCTGGCGGGCCCCGTCCTGGAGCAGGCCCGCGTGGAGGCGGCCACCGCCGCCATGGATGATCGTGTTGCGGGCCAGCTCGGAGACCGCGGTGACGAACTTCGTCTGATCGACGAGCCTCAGCCCGGCGTGCTGCGCCAGCTCCCGGACCCGGTGACGCGCGCGGACGACGTCCTCGTCGTTGCGCAGCGGCAGGCCCTCATCGGCCGCCAGCGTCCTCCGCCTCCTCATCGTCGCCGAGGTCCTCGTCGGCGGTCGGCGGCGGGAGCATGGCCATGCCGCGCTCCACGGTCAACGCGGTGCGCACGCCGGGAAGCGTCAGGCCGAGGTCCACCAGCGTGATCGCCACGACCGGCCGCATCCCGACGACGACGGTCTCGGCGTCCAGCACGCGGGCGATCCCGGCGATGTCGGACAGCATGCGGCCGATGAACGAGTCGATGAACTCGAGGCCGGAGATGTCGATCAGCACGCCGCGGGCGCCGGTCTGCGAGATCCGCTCCGCGAGGTCCTCCTGCAGCGCGAGCGCCATCCGGTCGTGCATGTCGACCTGGATGCTCACCAGCAGCAGGTGGCCCAGCTTGAGGATCGGGATCCGGTTCACGCGGTCCACGGCTACTCCGCCGCCGGCGTCTTGCGCCGCACGATCTGGTGGCCCGTCCGCTCGAGGGCGACGGTCACCGCGTCGGCGAGGCTGGACTTCGTCGTGACCTCGCTCAGGTCCAGCCCGAGGTGCACGATCGTCTGCGCGATCAGGGGCCGGATGCCGCTGATGATGCAGTCGGCGCCCATCAGCCGCGCCGCGGTGACGGCCTTGAGCAGGTGCTGGGCGACCATCGTGTCCACGGTCGGGACGCCGGTGATGTCGATGATCGCGATCGCGGAGTCGGTCTCGACGATCCGCTGCAGCAGGCTCTCCATCACGACCTGCGTGCGCGCCGAGTCCAGCGTGCCGATCAGCGGCAGCGCCACGACGCCCTGCCAGAGCTTGACGACCGGCGTCGAGAGCTCGATCAGCTCGTCCTGCTGACGGCGGATGACCTCCTCGCGCGTGCGCAGGTACGCGTCCGCCGTGTACAGGCCGAGGCTGTCGATCAGCTGCGTCGCGGACCAGATCGTGGCGGCGGTGTCGCCGTCCGCCTCCGTGAGCGCCTCGAACAGCGGCTTCTTGAGCGAGAACACGAACGTGGCCGTCTCGGTCGGCGAGAACCCGCGCGTCGCCCGGGACCGCGAGAGCGCGGTGAGCTGGTCGCGGATGGTGTCCCAGTGCGGGCTCATGAGGTCGGCCGAGCCCGGGTCGTTCGTCACGCCCTCGACGAGCGCGGTCAGGAACCGCTCGCTCTCGACCCGCAGCTCGCTCTCGCTGATCAGGTCCGTGCGCACGCCGGGCGCCGCCAGCTGCGCCTGGACCCACGCCGCGAGCAACGTCTCCCGCTGCTCGCGGAGCACGCCCTCGATCACTGAAACTTCTCCGCTCATTGGCTCCTCGTCGACCCGTGGAAGCTACGACCCTATCCGAGGCGCGTTCCGGGTAAGGCCACCCGTATGAACGACGACGACGAGAAGCAGGACCCGAACACGCCGGGCACCAAGGGCGACTCCGACGCCAAGGACCGCCCGCCGGCCGCCCCCGCCGAGGACGACGACTCGCCGCTGGGCGACACCGACCAGCACTCGTCCGCGGACGCCTAGATCAACCGGGCCGCGAGGTCCGCGCCGCTATGCCCCGGGACGGTGAGCGCGTAGCCGTCGTCGAAGGGGACGTCGGCGCGGACCAGCGCGGCGAAGCCCACGGCGTCGGGCAGCGTCGCCGGCTCGCCGGGGCCGGCGAGCGCGGCCAGGAACGCGGGTGAGGGCTCCGCCTCGAACCCACGCAGCGACCCGTCGGCGCCGCGGACGAGCACCCGGTCGGCCCGCGCGGCGGCGTGGATGGCGGCCAGCTCGAACAGCGTCGGGCGCGCGCCCGCGCCGAAGTACGCGTGCAGGTCGTGGCCGATGTGGGCCAGCGCGGCGCGGTAGCCGCCGACGCTGTGGAAGCGCAGCGCGGCCGGGACGTTCACGTCCGCCCACAGCAGCGTGCGGGCGTCGAGGTCGAGCACGGCGGGGACGGCGATCTTCGCGGAGCCCTGGAGGTCGAAGCGCTGCTCGACCGTGCGCGGGTCGAACACGTCGCCGCGACCGTCGCGGCGGGACATGAAGCCGGCGAAGGCGTCGGTCATCGCCTCGAACGGGACGTCGTTGTAGGCGAACACGAGCAGCACGACGTGCCGGACGCCGGCGCGCCGGAGGGCAGGCAGGTCGAGGTCGATGAACTCCGAGGCGCCGAGCGGGGCGGGCGCGGACGTGAGGTCGCCCGAGTGCTGCGCGGCGCCGTTCTCGAACTTGAGCTGCGTGTAATCGCACTGGCCCTGCATCCGCCAACCGGCGTCGTAGAGCGCGACGCTGAGGTCGAGGTCGACGCGCTGCTCGGCCGGCTCGGTCCAGTGCAGGAACAGGCGCAGCGCGTCGCCGTCCGGGAGCGGGAGGCGGCTGCCGCGCGGGACGCGCACCAGCGCGCGGGCGCTGTGGCGCTCGCGGAACGGGACGGTCACGTCGCGCAGGCCGTCGTCGAGCAGCGCGACCGCGTGGCGCGGCAGCCGTCCCGCGCGGGCGAGCAGCTCGGCCTGGATCGCCTCGACGGCCGGCCCGACCACGGCGGCGTCCAGCAGCGGGCGCTCGTCGTCGGTGGCGAACGCCTTCGTCACCTCCCCGCGCGGGAAGAAGACGCGCTTCGGCAGGCGCCGGGTGCGCGCCCGGAGCGAGGCCATCGCGGTCAGCAGCAGCGGTGCGGGGACGTGCGGCGCGGCGGTCCGCAGCGCGTCGAGCGCGGCGGCCGGGTCAGCTCCGGCGCGCAGCAGGTGATCGAAGCGGCGCACGAGCTCGCCGGGCCGCCGGGCGGCGAGCTCCAGCGCGAGCTCGAGGTCCTGCGCGACGAGCGCCTCCTCGAGCTGCGTCGCCCAGGTGCGCAGCCGGACGCGCTCGCGGCTGACGGTGGCGGTGCTGCCGGCGGTGAAGTCGTCGTCCACGCGCGTGCGGCGGATCGCGGCGAAGGCCAGCGCGGTGTTCGGGTAGCGGACCTGGAACTCGTACGGGTGCAGCTTCTCCCCCACGCGCTTCCACAGGCGCGCGTGGCGCCGGACGTCCTCGGAGAGCTGGTCCTGCGGGATGCCCTCGAGCGTCTGCAGGACGAAGCGCCGGAGCGGCCGCGGGATCGACGGCAGCGGCTTGGGCACCCGCACCAGGTCCGCGTCCCCGCCGAGCGCGACGAGCAGCACGCGCAACACGTCGGTCGCGGTCCGCAGATGGGGACGCGCGAGGTCGAACTCGAGCCAGCTCCCGAAGACGAGCGCCATCGTCTCGCGCACGGGGATGTGGTCCGGGACGCGCTCGACGCCGCAGTGGCGCACGAGCGTCACCAGGTCCTCGCGGTCCTGCGGGCCGAGCGTGCTCGTCCGCTGGACGAGCACGTCGAGCTCGGCGCCGGCGGTCGCGTCGAGGTCGCGGCCGATGTCCAGCAGCGTCAGCGGCCGCGGGTCCCAGAGCGGCTCGCGCGGCGGGGCGGGCTGCAGGAACGGGCTGTCGTGCGCGATCCGCCGGTGGCAGATCGGGCAGGCGCTGTAGTCGGTGGCGTCCCAGCAGCCGGCGCACACCAGGTGCCCGCACGGGTCGAGCACGTACACGTCGTCGATCCGCGTGCAGTTCAGGCACGGCTGCTCCGGGCTGGCGAACACATGCGCGAGCGTGCGCTCGACGTACAGCGCCTGCGTGTCGTCGGGCACCGTGTCCGGGAACCGGCGGAACAGCGGGACGTGCGCCACGTGCGCGCCGCGCTCGGCGGCCAGCAGGGCGAGGAGCGTGTCGGCGTGGCCCGCCAGCTCGACCGACGGGATGACGCGGAGCGCGCCCCGCAACCCGGCGCTGAAGACGCAGCCGAGCTCGGCGGCGCGCGCCTCGGTGCGCTCGATCACCTCGTCCGTGCGCGCATCCGGCCCGTCGCCGGGCTCGAGGAACACGAGCCGCCGGCGACGGACCATCAAGGCAAGGAGAGGGGTGGAGAGCGGGCGCACTACCGGTATCCAGTGAGAGAAGGAAGCACGCCCCGGTGCCACCCCTCTAGACGCAGAGACTACGCGCCGCCGCGAAACTCATCGGCGCGCGGTCAGGCCGCCGCCCGGATCGCGTCGGCGGTGCCCCGCAGGTCGTAGAGCCCGTCGACGCTCGTCGCCTTGCCGACCTGCGCCGCGATCGTCATGGCGTCGCTCGCCCCCGTGCGGCCGTCACGCATGCCGCCGTTGTCGGAGGACGCGACGACCCAGCGGATCCGCCCGTCCTCGACCGCGTCCGCCAGCCACTCGGCGGTCACCACGGTCTCGCGCCCGGAGAACCCACCGATCGCGGCCACGTCGGCGCCCGACCGGATGATCGACTGCGCGGCGCCCGACTGGCTGGAGACGACGACGGTGCCGCCGCCGTTGGCCTTGGCGTACGCGACGGCCTCGGTCAGCGCGCTGGTGTCGCCGCCGAACATGCCGCCGAAGCCGCCGCGGGCGCCGCCCGCCGCGCCGCCCGCGCCGGGCGCGAACCCGCCGCCGGTCGCGCCCGGCGTGCTCCCGCCCGGCGGCGTCATGCCTGCCGGCGGCTGCCCGCCACCGAACCCGCCGCGGCCACCGCCCGGACCGCCCATGCCCATCGACGTGGTCGGGCCACCCGCCGGGAACGTCGAGCTCGTCGCGTGCCCGAGCGTCTGCACCGCCCACGAGGCCGGCGCGAACAGCAGCAGCGCCACGCCGGCGGTCGCGGCCGCCGTGCGCAGCTTCGGCGCGAACGCGATGCCCGCCGCCGCGACGGCGCCGCCGACGAGGAGGACGGCGGTGAACCAGTCGAGGTCGGTCGCGGCGTCGGCGATCACGACCAGCTCGGTCGCGATCCCGCCCGCGAGCAGCAGCGGGCCCCAGGCGCGGTGGCGCAGCAGGGTCCAGCCCGCGCCGACGAGCAGCGCGGTGAACGGCGCCAGCGCCGAGACGTAGTACGGGTGGAAGATGCCCTGCGCGCGGCTGAACGCGACCGCGGTGACCGCGAACGCTCCGCCGACGGCGATCACGTAGCCCGTGCGGGGGTCGGTGCGGCGCAGCCGGCTCGTCAGCACGAGCGCGAGGCCCGCGACGAGCGCGAAGCCGATCACCCAGCCGGCCTGGCCGCCGAGCGCGGCGTTGAGCACGCGGGCGGCGCCGGCTTCCCCGCCGAACGTCGCGCCGCCACCGCCCATGCCGCCGCCCGGTCCTCCGTCCTGCCCGAGCAGCCGGCCGAGGCCGTTGTAGCCGAGGATCAGCGACCAGATCGAGTTGTCGTCGGTGCCGCTGATGTACGGACGGTCACCCGCGGGCGTGAGCCACATCAGGACCGGCCACGCCAGGCCCACCGCCGCCATCGCGGCGCCGCCCGCCAGCAGCTGCCGGGCGGCCACCATCCGGCCGCGCGGCGCCACCCAGAACCATGCGAGCGCCATGCCGGGGACGACCAGCAGCGCGGCCGCCATCTTCGTCTCGAACCCGAGCCCGACGAACACGCCGGCCCACACGAGCCACTTCGCCGATCCGCCGCGCTGGAGCCCGCGGTCGAGCGCCCAGACGGCGGCCACCAGGCACAGCACGAGCAGCGCGTCCGGGTTGTTGTGGCGCGACATCGCGACCGTGATCGGCGTGAGGGCCAGCGTCAGCCCGGCCACGAGCCCGGCCGAGCGGCCGAAGCGCGACCGCGCGAGGTCGTACGTCAACCCCACGGTCGCGACGCCCATCAGCGCCTGCGGGACGAGCAGCGCCCACGAGTTGAACCCGAACGCGCGCGCCGACAGCGCCTGCACCCACAGCGCCAGCGGCGGCTTGTCCACCGTCTGCAGCCCGGCCGCGTCGAACGAGCCGTACAGGAACGCGTGCCAGGATTGCGTCATCGACCGCACGGTCGCCGCGTAGTAGTCGTTGGCGAAGCCGTTGAGGTCCAGCGCCCACAGGTTGAGGCCGCCGGCCAACGCCAGCAGCAGCACCAGCTCGGGCCTGGACGCGAGCGCACGCAGCGCGGAGAGAGAACCGGCGCGACGGCGCGGCGCAGGGATGGCGAGGGTCGACATGGGGATCACCATCGACGCCGCCCCCGGGAGCGCGCTGGGCGTTCGCTCAGAGCTTCCTGGGAGCCGCTTGCCTTCCGTCCTCGCGAAGTGAGATCGTTTCGTTCCGCACAAGGGTCTGAGAGGAGACGCGGTGACGAAGACGGATCGGTCCACGCCAGCGACCACGGACGACGCGGCCCGGCTGGCCGAGCTCGGCTACGAGAGCCACTTCGAGCGCCGGATGGGCTTGTGGGAGAACTTCGCGCTCGGCTTCACGTACCTGTCGCCGGTGGTCGGGATCTACTCCGTGTTCGCGCTCGGGTTCGTGGCGGGCGGCCCACCGATGATCTGGAGCATCGTGATCGCGGGCATCGGGCAGCTGCTCGTCGCGCTCGTGTTCGCGGAGGTCGTCGCCCAGTTCCCGGTCGCGGGCGGCATCTACCCGTGGGCCCGCAGGCTGATCGGCCGGCGCTGGGCGTGGATCACCGGCTGGATCTACGGCTGGGCGCTGATCGCCACCATCGCGTCGGTCTCGACCGGCGCGGTGCTGTTCGTCGGCAGCCTGTTCGGCTTCACCCCCACCCGCTTCACGACCGTGCTGATCGCCGGCGGCCTGATGGTGCTGTGCCTGCTGATCAACCTCAGCGGCACGCGGACGCTCGGGCGCGTCGCCATGGCGGGCTTCGCGGCGGAGCTGGTCGGCGCGCTGTTCGTCGGCCTGTGGCTGCTGATCTTCGAGCGCAACCAGGACTTCAGCGTGCTCTTCGACGGCCTCGGCACCCAGGGCGACGGCAGCTACCTCGGCGCGTTCCTGGCGGCGAGCCTGCTCGGCCTCTACCTGTTCTACGGCTTCGAGGCGTGCGGCGACGTGGCCGAAGAGGTCCCGGACCCGGGCAAGACGATCCCGAAGGCGATGCGCCGCACGATCTACGTCGGCGGCGCCGCCGCCCTGCTGATCACGGCCGCGCTGATCCTCGCCCAGCCCGACTTCAACGCGATCCTCAGCGGCGAGAACGCCGACCCCGTCGGCAACGTCTTCAAGGACGTCTTCGGCACGGTCGGCTCGAAGGTGATCACGGTCATCGTGCTGATCTCGTTCGTCTCCTGCATCCTCAGCCTGCAGGCCGCGGCGAGCCGGCTCATCTACTCGTACGCGCGTGACCGGATGATCTTCGCCTCGGGCGCGCTGTCCCGGTTCAGCCGCGAGCGGCACGTCCCGCCGATCGCGCTGACGGTCGCTTGCCTCGTGCCGGCCGGGGTGGTCGCGATCGCCGAGATCATCAGCGACAGCGCACTGCTGCGCGTGATCTCGTTCGCCTCGGCGGGCATCTACATCGCCTTCCAGCTCGTGGTGCTGGCCGCGCTGATCGCCCGCAGCCGCGGCTGGCAGCCGAGCGGCAAGTTCACGCTCGGCCGCTACGGCTTCGTGGTGAACATCTGCGCGCTCGTGTACGGCGTGGGCGGCGCGCTCAACCTCGCCTGGCCACGCGGGGACGCCGCCTGGTACGACAAGTGGATCGTGGTCCTCGGCTGCGCGATCGTCGCGGGCGTCGGCCTGGCGTACATGCTGCTCGGCCGGCCGTACGAGCGCAGCGAGGCGCCGCACGGCGACGCGATCGGCATGCGGGCAACTACGTAGCGCGAATCCGCAGAACCGCCGGAAGTCCGGGGCTCATGGCGCCCATACGTTGGCGCCATGATCTCCGAGACCCATCACACCCCCGCTCCCGAGGTCGCCGGCGAGAGCCTGCTCGGCCTCATCGCCCTCGCCGTGTTCGGCGTCGTCGTCGCTGAAGCCGCGTTCGTCGCCTTCGGTGGCATGGTGGCCATGGTGGCCACGATCCTCCTGGCCCTCGCCGTCACCGGCGGCGTGATCTTCGCGGTCATGCGGACCATCGGCCCGGAGGATCACGAGCAGGGATGACCACGATCCTCGTCGGCGTCGACCCTGCGGCGCCGGCCCGGGAGGCGATCGCCTTCGCCCGCGCCCTCGCCGACGCCGAGGGCGCGGACCTCCAGCAGGTGTCCGCCCGCCGCGGCGAGTCGGCGGCCCAGCTGCTCCACGAGCGCGCCGAGGAATCGGACGCGCACCTCGTCGTCCTGGGGTCCAGCCACACCGGCCGCTTCGGCCGCGTCGTGCCCGGCGCCACCGGCGAGCGCCTCCTGCACGGCGCCCCCTGCGCCGTCGCGGTCGTCCCGCGCGCGCACTCCGGCGGCGCCATCGCCGGCATCGGCGTCGCCTACGACGCCTCGCCCGAGGCGCAGGCCGCGCTCGAGCATGCCGTCACGCTCGCCCGTCGCCTGCACGCCCCGCTCGAGCTGATCGGCGTCGTGTCGCCCGACCCGTACGAGGCGGACGAGAGCACCCACGGCGTCCAGGTCCACCTCGAGCGCGCCCTCCGTGCGCTGCCGTTCGACGTCGACGGCTCGATCGTGCGCCTGCACGGCGAGCCCGCCGAGGCGCTCGCAGCACGCAGCGCCTCGCTGGACCTGCTCGTCACCGGCTCCCGCGGCTACGGTCCGCTGCGCTCGGTGATCGTCGGCGGCGTCAGCGGACGGCTGATCCGCACGGCCCACTGCCCGGTGATCGTCGTGCCCCGGACGGTCGGCGCGCCGACACCGTAGTTTCCACGGAGCAACATTGCGGCAGACCCTGACGGGGAAGGCCCAATCGCCGACGACCATCTAGGACATGACGACGACTTCCGAGACCAGCACCGCCACTCAGCCCGGCCCGCTCGGCTTCGCGCGCATGGCCGGCTCCTCGATCGCGGGCCGTGACGCCGCTCCTTGGGTCACCGACTTCCTGAACGCCGCCTACTTCCGGCGCGACCCGCAGGAGCGCAACGTCGACGACCTGCGCTTCGCGTTCAGCGTCCTGACGACCTACTGGTACCGGAAGGACCCGTCCCGCCGCCTGCGCGTCACCGACCTCCCCGCCTTCCACAAGGCCTTCGGCGCCGAGCGCTTCGCCGGCAACGGCCGCCTGACCCGCGAGGCGCTCGAGCGCGGCGCGGTCACCCTCCTCGGCGACTGGTTCCCGGCCGCCTACGCCGACCCCGCCCGCAAGGGCTGGGGCATCGCCTTCGAGACGCCTGAGGACAAGGCCGCCTACAACCACGACTACCGCCTGAAGCTGGCCAAGGTGGGCGAGCTGACCGCCGAGAGCGCGCCGCTCGACCAGCAGGTCTGGCACACC